>CAVZJL010000001.1:0-458615 GCA_963775365.1 uncultured Acidobacteriaceae bacterium
CCTGAAGAACCAGGTGATCGTGCAGCGCGCGCACCGCTACGGTTACGATCACGCAATGTTTCTCTGCGGGGCCCGGGTGACGGAGGTGGTCACTCTTGACGACTACAAGCGCGCCTGCGCCGCCGGCAATGCCATCATGACCAATTTCTTCAACGCGGCGGAAGAGGAAGACGGCGAGGCCGGCACCGCGCAGATCGGCCGCGAGGAATGGCTCCGCGTTGCGCACGAGCACAATATCCCATGCCACATCGACGCAGCCGCGGATATGCCTCCCATTTCCAATCTATGGAAGTACACCGGGATGGGCTACGACCTGGTTTCCTTTTCCGGAGGCAAGGGCATGCGCGGTCCGCAGAACGCAGGACTGCTGCTGGGCAAGAAACATCTCACCGATCTGGCACAGCAGAACAACAACCCCGGGGAGGGTGTGGGCCGCGGCATGAAGGTGGCCAAGGAACAGATCGTTGGCATGGTGGCAGCTGTCGACTGGGTTCTCTCGCATACAGAGGAATCCATGCAGGGGGACTATCAAAAACGCGCTGACCTGATCATCGCGGCGGTCAAGGGGATACCCTCCGTTACCACCGAGACGGTCGTTCCCAAGATCGCGAACCACGTCCCGCATGTGCTCATACGCTTCGACCCATCCGTGCGAGGCATAACGACAGAAGAGGTTTTGACCGCCCTGCGCGAAGGCAAGCCCTCCATCGAGCTGAACCCCAATAGCGGACAACCAGCTAACCAGGGTATTCCGTCGAACGCAAACACACTCGTCGTCGGGGTCTGGATGCTGCAGCCGGGCGAAGATGCGATCGTGGGCCGCCGCATCCGCGAGGCGCTCACCCGCAAGGCATAGTTAACCGTCAGGTGCCTACCGGAAACAAAGCGCTCCAGGAAGGATCCAGGTAGAGCCACCTTTGGCTGCCGAACCAGCTTGTCGGTATATCCGGCACGTGCAGCAAGCCGTGGCCGCTCAAACAGACAAGCTCGGTCCCGTTCCAGGCGAGGAAGTTTCGTGAGAATTGCCCCACTCGCGCTGGATTGGTCAAGGTGCACAGGCAGACAGGACACCGCCTTCGTTGATCGCGCAAAGCCCACCGGAACGCGAGCAGCAACGCCCAGAATGAGCTGAACACCTCAAGGAGTTCGGACGTGCCAACAGACATGGAGCTACTCGAATACGCCAGGTCGAGCGACCCAAAGTAAACGATAGGGACGATCAGGAGGAACTTAGCGGATAGAAAAGCCCAGCGGCGAACTCTTGTCGTCCAAGGGACGTGGCTGCTATGGGACGGGTATTCTCCGAGCGGCAGAGACGTGGTCGCAGGCAATGCCAGGCAGGCCAAGAAGCAGCGCAAAGGAAAAGATCGACAATGGCTCCCGAATGCGTTCGGCGAGTGACCTGCACACGAACCAGTCATAGCCGCCCTCTTTTTTAGCAACATACATTTGGCGCCGGCCGTCCCGCCCAACAGGGAATATCGACCGCGAAGCGTGGCCGAGTACATATCCCACAGTGTCAGGCTGCAAAGTGGACAGATGCCGGGCATCCTCCAGTAGCCAGAGATCCGTCTGGCCTGGAAGCCGCCAATCTTCGTCCTGGACTACCCCCGCAATCATCGCCTGCTGCCCATCTACCTGCAGCATGTGGCCGAAGACATGGGCATCCGCGTGGAAGTACTTGAGCCATGCACTTCGGCTGAGGACGAGTCTTGTGGGGTGGTCAGCCATGCCTCGAACTTCAAATGAGATGGGAACTCCCAGCAGCTCGAAGAGATTTGCGCTTGCCCGAGCGATCGGCAGCTCGGCTGAAGAATCTGTCCCGATGGTGAGTCGCTTCGCCGCCAATCGATAGAAGGCAAGACCGGTGAATAGGCGATGCGAATTTCGCGCTCCACGCTTCATACTCTGAGAATTCGACAGTTGGGTAGGATGCGCTCTCGAAGCCACCGCGTGAGACCATCACCAGGTCGCTCGCATCCCGATACGGGTTCGGTTGAACCACCTTCCAAACGCGGGGACAGTCAAGTGCGATCAGCACGCTTGCCACTGCCAGGACCGCAAAAGTCAGGATGCAACGCGAAGGCATCCCCTGCCTGAACCACCGGCGCGGCCCGCACGAGGCATGGTTTCGCCTCAGCCAGAGCGCGTCTTTGAAAGCACCCAGACTGAACGCGGTTATTTCCTCTTTCTGGTGCAACGCCGCGGGCCCATCGTTCTGATTGCAGATGTGCCAAACATGCCAGAGTTCTGCGCGCCATTCTTCCAGCCACTCCGCACGGGCTGCCCGAGGCACGAGGAATGCTGCCATCTTCAGCATGCCGGTGCAGACGAAGAGTGAATGGGCCAGCCCTCGCACCTTCATGCGTTCTCGACCTCAGGAGATGGGATCAGCTTGGTGATGAGCGGGTAACGCTTGGATGCCGTGTCGAGGATCGTTCGGCCATTGCGGGTGAGCTTGTAGTACTTGCGCAACGGTCTTTGCTCTGCGTCCGCAATCGCCTGGCGCTCCCAGCGAGAGACAATCAAGCCGTCCCGCTCCAGCCGGCGCATCGCCGGGTATACGGTTCCGCTGGGCAGGCCCGTGACTTCCATCACGCTAAAGCCATAAATATGGCCGGCATGGATCGCTTGCAGAATCATCGCCGCCGTATGCGAGAGTTTAGGTTCCCCTGCCATGCCCGCATTATATCTATGTAGCAAACTACTTGACAATTCTCTAAGTAGATTGCTACATAGGTAGGTGTGGGATCGGTTCGGAGGGCTCCATGCTCGAGGTGAACCACCTTTGCAAGCGATATCGGGGAATCCCGTCGATCGAGGACATCAACTTTCGTGTCCGGGCAGGTGAGATCGTCGGTTACCTCGGACCCAACGGATCGGGAAAGTCCACAACCGTCAAGATCATTACCGGCCTGCTGCAACCCAACGAGGGAAGCGTCCTCTTCGAAGGCAAGGATATCCGTGAGGATATGGTCGCTTTTCGCAGCATCCTCGGCTATGTTCCCGAAGAAGCGCACGTCTACACCTATCTATCCGGCTTGGAATACCTGCAGCTGGTGGGCAGGCTGCGCGGCATGGATGAGAGCGACATCGAGCATAAAGCCACCCAGATGTTGAAGCTCCTGGGGCTGGAATCCTGGCGATACTCGCCCATCTCCTTCTATTCAAAAGGCATGAAGCAGCGTGTTTTGATTGCTGCCGCCCTGATGCACAATCCTAAGTTGCTGGTATTCGACGAGCCTCTCTCCGGACTGGATGTCGTCTCCGCGCGGCTCTTCAAGGACCTGCTGCAGGAACTTGCCGCACAGGGCAAGGCAATTCTCTACATCTCACATGTTCTCGAAGTGGTAGAGCAGGTCTGCGACCGGGTGATCGTGATTGCGAAAGGCAAGATATTGGCCGACGCAGCACCCGCCGAGCTGGCGAAAGTCATGCAGTTGGCCAATTTGCAGGATGTCTTTGCGCAGCTGGTTCAGCAGGAAGACACGCGAGTATTGGCCCGCCAGCTCGTCGACGTCATGAGGGTGGGCGATGCATAGCCAATCCCGCGTGCTCCCCGGGCTCCCGATCGCTCCTTACTCTCGTCGGCAGGACAGAAGCAATTCAAGCTTCTGGTTCGACATCTCCTTGACCGATTCTTCAACAACGAGATCGTTTCCGTCGATGGGGAGACCTTGCCGCTCATCATGACGGTCGCCTGGGCCATCGCACTTCCGACCCTGGTGGCCACGATCTTTCTCTTCCCCGCCTATCACGCCTTCAAGCCGAGGCCTCCCATTCCGCCCTTCTGGGGCCGAGTCGCCGACCATTATGGCTTCGTGATGTATTCCTGGGTGGTCATGGGCGCAATCACCGCCTTTGAATGGGATCTTCTGGTTCCCAATGTATTGGATGTCTTCGTCCTTTCGGTCTTGCCGATTGCGGAGCGAAGACTTCTTCTGGCAAGAGTCGCGGCCATCCTTACTTTCCTGGGGCTTTTTCTGATCGGCACAAGCTCACTGGGCACCATTTTCTTTCCCCTGGCTACGGAGCCGTCCGATGTGCCGCGAGCTTACGCCGCTCACTTCGTTGCCGTGACGACCGCCGGCCTTTGCTCTGCTTCCATGGTCTTGGCTTTGCAGGGATTGCTCATCAGCCTCCTGGGTGCACGGCTCTTTCGCGCAATCTCTTCGTTTCTGCAAAGTCTTGTCATGATGGTGCTCTCGACCGTCTTATTTCTGTTCCCGGTTTTTGCGCGGTCTCTTGAGGCGTTGATCCAATCAGGAAGCACAGCCGTGCGCTGCTTTCCTCCGTTCTGGTTCCTGGGCGTCTACGAATCTATAGTCGGGGGCCCGTCCGCCTTGCCGGCATTCACCCAGCTCGCCCACACCGGCTACCAGGCAACAGCTCTGCTGATGATGCTCGCAATCATCACTTATCCGCTTGCGTACGCGCGCAGCACGCGTCAAGCCGTAGAAGGCTCCATCGCTCCCAATACCAGGAGCCGGCTCGTGCAGCCTGCCATCCGCGTCCTGCATGCGATGCTGGTTCGGACTCCACCGCGCCGCGCTGTCTATCACTTCATAAGCCAGACATTGTTTCGGTCACAACGCCACCGTCTTTACCTTGCGATGTATGCGGGAATAGGCATCGCGCTGTCATGTGTGTGGATCGTCGTCCTCCGAGTGGAGGGCGGCCATATCAGGATCGCCATCTCCCCGAGCGGAGTACGCCTGGCAGTCCCGGCACTTGCCTTCTGGATCGTCGCTGGGCTGTGCACCTCGCTCCTCTCTCCCGCCGATCCGGCAGGAAGCTGGGTCTTCCGGCTGATTCACGGTAAGGCCTCATCGGAGCACCTGGCCGCTACCAAACTTTGGGTGTTGCTATGGGCGATGGTCACGACCCTCGGCGCAGTTGCCGTTTTGCAACTCATCTCCTCTCCCGAACTGCGCGCACCGAGGGAAGTCGTTACCCAATTCCTGGTATCGGCGGGTATTTGCCTCTTGCTGACCGATGCTTTTTTGCTCCAGACAGCAACCATCCCATTTACCGAAGCGCGAGTCCCCCACAACACAGACCTGGGTTTCATCCTTCTGCGCTACATTGTCTTTTTTCCTGTTCTGGTAGTCGCAACCGTGAACTACGAATGGTGGATCGAGGTAAGTGCCGCCCACTTGGTCGTCACGGCACTGGTCATCATCGCAGCGCACTTCGCATTGCGCTACGTTCAGTGGCGAATACGAAGGGAGACGGGTAAGTCGAATGGTTACGCAGGAGGACGGAGAGGTTTCCCGGGTGCTGGGCCTTAGCATTTGAAACGCAGGAAACCTCGCCGTCTTTATTAAGCGCTAAGCCGAGGTCGTGACCTGATCCAGCTTCACATCGCTCACTCCGTCGCCATAAAACGGATAATCCGTGTAGCCTTTGGCGTCGAAGGTGTAGAAGGTATTGCGATCGTACTCGTTGAGCGCAAGCCCCATCCTGATGCGCTCGGGTAGATCGGGGTTCGATAAGAAGAGGCGTCCAAAAGCAACCGCATCAGCATCGCCCTTATCGACGATCGCCTCTGCTGTGCCAGGTTCGAAGCCGCCTGCCGCAATGATCTTGCCATTAAAGATCTTTCGTAGTTGTTCTGCAGCCACCGGTCCCTGCCCTTCTGCGATAACGATGTTGCCCTTGACGCGCGGCTCGACCACGTGGAGATAAGCAAGTCCAAATTGATTCAACTGTTCGGTCACATAGGCGAAGAGCGCATTGGGATTACTATCCGACATCCCGTTAAAGCTGCCGCTCGGGGCTATGCGCACGCCCACGCGATCACCTCCCCACACGCTTACCAATGCCTGCACTACTTCCAATAGAAAGCGCGCGCGGTTGGCAATGGAACCACCATAGGCGTCGGTGCGCTTGTTGCTTCCATCCTGAAGAAACTGGTCTGGCAAATAGCCGTTGGCCCCATGCAGTTCGACACCATCAAAACCAGCAACCTTGGCACGCTCTGCGGCCTTGCGATAGTCCTCGACGATACCGCGAATTTCTGAAATTTCCAGGGCTCGATGGGGAGAGGGTTTAACCCAGCCATGGGGCGTGGAAGTGAGGCGCTCACCCACCTCCCAGTAGGACGGATTGACGGATGCCGAAACCGGCGTCGGCCCTTCCGTCACCTCAACGTGCGACGCGCGTCCAGTGTGCCAGAGCTGTAAGAACATGAGTCCGCCCTTGGCATGGACAGATTCCACGATCTTCTTCCACCCTTCCACCTGCTCATCGGTGTAGATGCCCGGCGCTCCGAACCAGCCGCGTGCTGTGCGAGAGATAGTGGTCGCTTCCGAGATAATCAAACCGCCATCGGAAGCGCGCTGCGTGTAGTACTCGCGCATGAGATCTCCAGGGATATCCCCGGGCTGTTCCGAGCGCGAGCGCGTTAGGGGCGCCATCACCACACGGTGTTTCAGCGTAAGCGGTCCGATATTCAGCGGTAAAAACAGCGCGGACGTCGTCATCATTAATCTCCGGTGAAAGCTGATTTGGGCGCTGCGGATTCCTATGCGCTACGCCAAACTCATTCGTTAGAGTGCGCGCATCAGGAAATTGATTCGCGTGAGCACTATTCTTTTTATTGATTTCTGTAGGGTTCGGGGGCTAGGAGATGCGTTGTGCATTACGCGCGATATATTCGTCCAGCGAGGCATCCGGGCCGATGTAGTGGAACTCCTCGGCATATTGCAGCCCGTACTTTCCTCCAGTAGTGTGATCGCGGGTGACAAACGCCGCCTGGATGAACTCCTTTGTCGCTGTATCGAGATTCCCGCTTAAAGCTGGAACGCGCAGACCCCGCTCCGCAAGACTGTCTATAAGGTCCTTCACCATGTGCACGATCATGGTCTCGCAGGATGCAATGGCTGCGATCTTCTGCGGCAGGAAGTCTCCGATATCCACCACGCGGTTAACCAGCTGCGGTCCGCGCGCGAAGTAGTACTTCTCTGAGACCGAGTGCGGTTTCAAGCCGGCATCAAACTGTTCGGGAAAATCGAGCAGGCCGCTGGACATCCAGCATGCCGCCTCCACCGCTTGCGCCGTCACGTAATGGTCCGGATTTTCCTCGTAGTGGCCCCAGGGGTCGTAACTGAGAACCGTATCCACTTTCAGCAAGCGGAACAGGAAGATCAACCGGCCACGAAGTTCTGTTCTCGATACGTCGTCGAGGCGATGATTGCGATAGCTCAGGTCGTAGGCCTTCTTGAAGCCCATGGTCTTGACCAATTGCGCCGTATCACGCTCGTTGGCCAGCACTGTCTCACCCAGCGACAGGTGGTAAGAATCCTTTTCGTCGTTGCTGGTGCGAATAAAGTAGCCGGTGTAGCCTTCGCTCAATAGCTTCGCCAGCGTGCCGCCGGCAAAGATCGGGCCATCATCCAGATGAGGAGTAACAAGCGCCAGGACCTTTCCCCGATGAGGCTGGCCGGCGTTGTGCCGCTCGGTGACCACCTGGTCCGCGGCTCCGCTAAGAGCTTCTCCCCGGCCGCTGGCCGCCAAAGTTGCCGCCGCGATCTCCAGAAATTCCCGACGCCGCACGAATCCCTCCTTGCCTGGCATCCGATTTGATCACGTCGATCCCACGTCGTGGACGACTCCACATTGTTACAGGATACGGACACACAGCCGCCAGGAATAAGACTTGACAGGTGTAGTATCTACATCGACATGCCGATTCAGGACAGGATTTTTGGCAAACCGCTGGCGACCAGCGAAGAACGCGCCGAGCAGATTGGAGTTGGAGCCGGCATCCCCATCTTCGGGCTCGATGCCTTAACCAGCGCGGCGTATGGCCCGGAAGCCGCTCTGGCGCTGTTGATCCCCTTAGGCATTTTCGGGACACAGTACCTGCTGCCGATCATCACCTCCATCCTGATCCTGCTGGTAATCGTCTTTTTCAGCTATCGACAGACCATCGCTGCCTATCCCCACGGTGGTGGCAGCTATACCGTGGCAACAGAAAATCTGGGCGAACGAGCAGGGTTGCTCGCCGCCGCGGCGCTGATGATCGATTACATTCTTACCGCGGCGGTCGGGATTTCGGCCGGCGTGACTGCATTGACTTCTGCGCTGCCCAAGTTACAGCCCCACACGCTGGCACTTTGCCTGCTGATTCTGGCTATCCTGGCGGTCGTCAATCTGCGCGGAGTTAAGGACACCGGCACCGCTTTCATCGTGCCCACATTTCTGTTTATCGGCACATTGATGACCTTGATCGCGGTGGGTGTCTACAAGACATTTGCAGCGGGGGGCCACCCACTGCCGGTGACCGCAATGCCCACCCCGTTGCCGCAGACGGTCCAGTACCTGGGCCTGTGGATGTTGCTGAAGGCGTTCTCCGGCGGTTGCGCGGCCATGACCGGTGTGGAGGCGGTCTCCAATGGCGTGATGGCGTTCCGGGAGCCCCGGTCCAGGAATGCACAGTACGCGCTCACAGTCATCATCGGCATTTTGATCGTGCTGCTGTATGGCACGGCCTGGCTGACCAAACACTATCAAATTATGGCCATGGACCCCGATCAGGTGGGCTACCAGAGCCTTCTGAGCCTGCTGGTGACGGCTGTTTTTGGCCGCGGATGGTTCTATTTCCTGACCATGGGAAGCGTGCTGTTGGCCCTGGCTCTGAGCGCGAACACAGCCTTTGCCGATTTCCCCCGCCTGACGCGGGCGATCGCCTTGCACGACTACCTGCCGCATGTCTTCATCCTGAGAGGTCGGCGCCTGCTGTTCTCGCACGGTATCTACGCACTGACCGGCCTGACGGCGGTGATTTTGATCCTCTTCAAGGGCGTAACGGACAGATTGATTCCGTTGTATGCCATCGGAGCATTTTTGGCATTCACCCTCTCGCAGGCGGGCATGGTCGTGCACTGGAAGAAGCAGGAAGGCGAGCACAAGGGCCGCACATGGCACATGCTGGTGAACGGCACCGGCGCGGTCGCAACAGGGATCACAACGTGCGTGGTGTTGGCCTCGAAGTTCAGAGCGGGAGCATGGGTAACCGCGCTGCTGGTTCCCACATTGATTCTGCTGATGTATTCCGTTAAGAAGCACTACACAGCGCATTCAGGACGAGATGAGGGACATGAACCGGCTCAACCTGGCGAATCTTCAGGAGCCCTTGGTTGTCATTCCCATGGCAGGATGGAACCGCATATCAGAAAAGGCCTTGAGATTCGGCCTGCTGCTTTCAAAAGAAATCAAGGTCGTGCATGTTCACTCCGAGGACGAGTCCCACGGAATTGACCAGGAATGGGATGACAAAATACTTTCCCCCATTCGCGAGCAAGGCATGCCGGATCCGGAGTTAGTGTGCATTCCGTCAAACTTTCGCTTTGTCATCGCGCCCCTGATGGATTACATCCTGACTTGGAAGTCAGAAAACCCCGGGAGGAAAGTGGCGGTCTTGCTGCCGGAACTGGTGGTGCGGCACTGGTGGGAAAACCTGCTGCACAATCAACGGGTCCAGTTGCTGAAAATATTGCTGCTGGTGAAGGGTAATCAGCGCATCGTAGTGGTGAATATTCCCTGGTATCTGTAGCCAGAGAGCCTTACTGAGGTGCGACCCAGCCATTGGAGAGTTCCGCGCGAATCGGTACGGTTCCAATGTTCTTATTACCGGTCTCAGCTGAGACCGTAAATTGCTGCCAACCGGCTAGCTTGGTGGCAGGCGCCGAGGCCAGAACCCGAAGATAGTACTGACTGTGTGGCGCGATGGTGGCGGGAGCAACGGGTGTGACCTTCCATCCGTCTGGCGCCTTCGCAGAGAAAGTTGCGTCGATCGCTGAATCCAGGGGATTTTGGACGACTAGCGGAATGACCAGGGTCCCGTCCACATGAACTGAAACTTCTACAGGCACGATATTCGCCAAATGATCGAGTCCATGCGCCTGCCAAAACTTACGGTAGTAGCTCCATGGGTCACCAATTTCCAGGGTTGGCTCCGAATGCGCGGCTGCGGTGTAGCCGGGAGCACGCTGATAAGCAATCCCTCCGGCACTACGCCTGTGAACACATCATCGGTAACCGCGGAAGGCACGAGAGATTTTCCGAAAATCAGTTGCACTGGTCCGGTTGCGATTTTCGCTATCTCATCTGACGAAGAACCTAGAGTGTTGCCAGCTATCTCGTTCGCAACCTTCGTGCCGCCTTGCGACAGGTGTTGGGTAAATACCTCGGCAGCCAGCCTCCCGTAGCTCACATGGTGTGAGGGAGAGATCTCTTGCGATGAGTACGCCGGGCCTTGTCCGCTCGAAATGTCGTGGGTCGAGTTATAAAAATAGTAGATCTTCTGCGGCTGCCACGGGTCGAAGACCCTCCGTCAGATTCGCATTCTTGTCCGGGTTCGAGGCGGGAGAGACCTGCTCCGAGAGTACTGTCGGATCTCCGGCGAGGTCGAAGGCCTCGGTTGCGAGCACGCCCGACGCCTGATGGTCGGCATGGTTCTCACCCGTAGCGAAATCCGGGAGCCAGGTAAGAATCACTGATGGTTGGGTGATGCGAACAATGCGGACCAACTCGTCCAGGCAGCGCCCATGGCCGCAGTGTTCCAGGGAAGTGAGTACGTTCTGGCTCACCGTATCGTGACCACCTAGAAACCAGACATTTGTGATGCCCAGAGAACCCACGGCGCGGCGGCCTTCGATCTGCCGAATGTCGCCCAGGGCCGCGGCCTGCTCCGGTCCCACATCGTTGTTTCCTTCGTCACCGGCGGTTTGGTATACCACCGCCACGCGCTTGTGATTGTCGTATATTTCACGCGCCAGGTAAGCCGTGGCCATCACTTCATCGTCCGGATGAGCAACCACCAGCAGTATGTCGGCTTTAAAGCGCGGGTCGGCCGGCCGGTTGTTGTCGCGGTAGCTATCCGGCTTGGCGTCAGAAGCACTTTGAGCCCATGCAGCGCTCGAGCCTAAAGCCGCGAGAAGTCCGGCACTGAGGGCAATTCGCATTGTCAAACTAAACCGCGTCATCCGTTCCTCACCTGCTCGTAGAGATCTTCAATCGCCTTTTGAGACTCAGGGAGCACTTGTCCCCCATCGACCACGATCGTTTGCCCGGTGATATACGCTGCTTCATCGCTGGCAAGAAAGAGCGCAGCATAGGCGATATCCTCGACGGATCCGAGCCTGCGCGCGGGTATCGCCGACGTCATGCTGGCAATGTATTCCGGGCCAAGGTCCTGGAGGCCTTCGGTGAGAATGTTTCCCGGAAGCACGGCATTGACCGTGATGTTGAAGGGAGCGAGCTCAACGGCCGCGGTGCGTATGAAGCCGAGCTGCCCCGCCTTGCTGGCTGCGTAATGGCTCCAGCCGGCAAAGCCGGTGATAGGACCGGTGATGGAAGAAGTAACCACGATGCGCCCCTTGCCCCGAGCCTTGAACCCCGGCAGGCAGGCCTGGACGGCAAGAAAGGTTCCCTTGAGATTGATATCCATGACCTGATCCCAATCGGCGGCAGCTATATCCGAGAGGCTTGCGGATGGGTAGATTCCGGCGTTGCAGCAGAGGATGTCAATGCCGCCATGCCGCTCGATCGCAGTTTGCGCCATCCGGACGTTGTCTTCCGCCTTGGAAACGTCGGCGCTGATGGCCTCGACGATCCCCCCGCCGGCTCTCATTTCAGCGGCAGCGGCTTCGGCGTGGGGAAGGTCCCGTGACGCAATGAGAACGCGTGCTCCCTTCCCGGCAAAGACCCGCGCTATGCCCTTTCCGATTCCCTTGCTTGCCCCGGTCACAATGACCGAGCGCCCTTCGATCGATGTCAGCATCTTGATCCATTTGGGTATGAGGATGGACCCATCATAACCCTCATCCGCCGCAACGGCCTCAAGGTTCACTAAGGGTTGTGACCCTCCCGGGCAAGGCCGCCGGCAAACCCCGGTTACCCCCGGCAGACCATGCAACCCGGCTAAATACTGGAGAATCAAATTCCCTTGTCGGCGTGGTCGCAACCCTTGCGGGCTAGTTCGGGGGACAACATGGAAAAACGCAGAGAGCCGCCGAGAGGCAACGCTGACGGCTCAAGGTCAATCACTGCTACCACGGCTGAGCAGAAATTGGAGCGCGTTCAGACCGGGATAGCAGGCCTGGATGACATTTTGAACGGCGGCCTGCCGCAGGGACATTTGTTTCTCGTCGAAGGCGATCCGGGAACGGGGAAAACAACACTCGCGCTGCAGTTCCTGCTGGAAGGTGTGCGGCGCGGGGAAAGCGTCATCTACGTAACCCTTTCCGAGTCCCGTAGGGAGCTCGAACAGGTCGTTCGCTCGCATGGATGGTCTGCAGACTCGTTGCAGATTTACGAAATGGTTCCTCCTGAAGACGACCTGAATCCCGAAGCTCAGTACACGGTATTTCATCCTTCGGAGGTCGAACTAGCCGACACTATCACAGCCATTCTCGAGCAGGTGGATGCCACCAAGCCTCAACGAGTGGTTTTCGACTCCCTCTCTGAACTTCGCATGCTGGCGCGGGATCCCCTGAAATACCGTCGTCAGATTCTTGCCCTCAAGAGACACTTTTCGGGAAGAAACTGTACCGTTCTGCTTTTAGACGACCGTACCGCGGAAGGGAGTCACGATCTGCAGTTGCAAAGCATCGCCCACGGTGTGGTGATGATGCAGAGCCTGGAGCGCGATTTCGGCATAAAGCGACGGCGTGTAGAGGTGCGCAAACTTCGCGGGTCCCCATATCGTGAGGGTTTCCATGACTACACCATCGAAACTGGAGGAATCTTTATCTACCCGCGGCTAATTGCTGCTGAACATAAGCCGGGTTTCGAGCGCAAGCCCGTGGCTAGTGGAATAGAGGAGTTGGACAAGCTGTTTGGCGGAGGCATCGATACCGGCACCAGTACGCTATTTATCGGCCCGGCGGGTTGCGGTAAATCTACCGTGGCATTGCGCTATGCCGTATCCTCGGCCCAACGGGGCGAGAAGGCCGTCATCTTCACCTTTGACGAGGCTTTGGCCACTCTGATCGAACGGGCCAAGGGTCTCGGAATGGACGTGCCGGTACTCCTGGCAGAAGGTACTCTGGAGATCCAGCAAATTGACCCCGCAGAGCTGTCGCCGGGAGAATTTGTTGCCCAAGTCCGCCGATTGGTCGACGACGAGAACTTGCGCTTAGTGGTGGTTGACAGCATGAACGGCTTTCTCAATGCTATGCCTCATGAGCAGTTTCTTGCCATGCAACTTCATGAGCTGCTTGCCTATCTGGGCCAGCAGGGCGTCGCTACTGTTCTCACGCTAGCGCAGCACGGCTTTATCGGCACCATGCAAACCCCTGTTGACGTAAGCTATCTCGCCGATACGGTGCTGCTCTTCCGCTACTTCGAATATGCGGGAGAGATCCGTCAGGCTCTTTCTGTGATCAAGAAGCGAAGCGGCCCTCACGAACGAGCCATCCGTGAACTTGTCTTTGGTAAGGGTGCAATCCACGTGGGCGAGCCGCTCAAGGACTTCGAGGGAGTACTCACCGGCGTGCCCAGCTACATCGGCGACGCTAGGCAAGCGGAGAACTCCCCTGCTTCCTGAAATTGTTGTTTCGGGGCAAGACCTGCGCACCGTCATCGTCGCGCCGACCGGCAAGGATGGGCGCCTCATCGCGAATCTGCTCGAGCGGCAAACCATTGCCTGTCATATCGCAAGCAGCGTTAGCGCGGGCTGCGAAGCTATTCTTCAAGGAGCCGGCGCGGCCATTATCTCGGAAGAGGCCTTTGTCGGAAACTCCATCCATCCTCTTCTGGAAGTCCTACGGCATCAACCCCCGTGGTCGGACTTTCCGGTTATCCTGCTCACGGTCAGTGGACGGGTCACGCTCGAGAGTGAGCGCCTACGGGAGTTGCGCAGGCCTTTGGGGAATATCTTCCTGCTTGAGCGGCCGATTCGCCCCGAGACTTTGCTCAGTACGCTGGAGATCGCCCTCCGGGGCAGGCAGAGACAATACCAGATCCGCGATCAAATTCAACAGTACTCGCTGGCCCAGGCGGCCTTGCTACGATCAGAAAAGTTGGCAGTTACAGGGCGTCTTGCCGCCAGCATCGCGCACGAGATCAATAACCCGCTCGAGGCCGTCACTAATATCCTCTACCTTATGCGCGGTAATCTCTCGCCCGAGCAACGCCAACAATATCTTGCAGACGCCGAGCAGGAATTGGCGCGCGTCACAGAGATTACTAAGCAGACGCTACGTTTCTATCGCGAGCCTTCACAGCCAACGGCGACCGATGTCTCGACGGTGTTGGATTCCGTTCTGCGGCTTCACAGCTCGCGCCTCAGGGCTGCCGGGGTTTGTGTAAACCGCGAAGTCCCATCTGAAACAGCCACGGTGCTTTCGACCCCCGGGGAACTTCGCCAGATCCTCGCCAATATCATTGGAAATGCCACAGATGCTATGCGCCAGGGTGGATGCTTGAGAATCCGGATTGCGAATCGAAGGCAATCTCAACCCAGCGGCGGCTGCGTCCGCCTCACCATTGCCGACAATGGAACCGGTATCCCGCCCGATGTGCTGCCAACCATCTTTGAACCGTTCGTCACCACCAAGGGCGAAACTGGCACTGGCCTCGGCCTCTGGGTCACATCAGAAATCGTTAAGAAGAACGGCTGGAAGATCCGTGTTCGCAGCAGCAGAAATCCCGGTCACCGCGGCACGGTCTTTTCTCTTGTAATTCCGAAATTGGCGGCCGCTAGCTGCCGCTGATCTCTCGGTCGGACTATGAGCGAAGGTATGGCTTCAGGTAAGTGTCCAAGTCGCGCCTGATTTCATCGGGGCTTGTGACCTTGCGGTGTTGGTTCGCACCGACCGCCGCAGGCGCCAGCCGGGTCGTCGTGCCTGGACGGAAGACACCCCGGGCAATCAAAACGTCCAGGTCGCTTTGGGGGAACATTGAGCTAGCTGCCTCGATACGCCCGAATTGATCGAACGCCTCCCGGACCTTCCCTGCGTGATAGGAGTCGTAGGCGGAGGCGTAGAGGTCCGCAAGGCTCACGAACGGGCAGTGGCCAACGAATCCCCGTTCCATTTCTGTGATCATGGTGGTGACTCCCTTGCCGGAGAAGCAATTGAGCTGGTCGCTGGTGCGTCTTCTTATTTCCGTTACCCGCACCAGTGGATCGCCAGCCTCATCTTTCACATAGCGAAATGTTGGGATGGCGTTGAACATCTCGACTAGCAGATCGACACTAAAGTCGCCACCGGTCTGCGCAAACAATGGCAGTGACGTCACCTTGCCTAGCCGCTGGTAGAAGACCAACAATTCGGAGGGATCGGTCACGCCGGGTGGAGCAATACAGATAATGGCGTCCGCACCCAGCTTCTCCGCTTGCCTGGCATAGCGTTCGGTTTCCTTAAAGTCTGCCGTGCGGCTCTGCACGCCGATCACGATCGC
Organism: uncultured Acidobacteriaceae bacterium; assembly: GCA_963775365.1. Classification (GTDB taxonomy): domain Bacteria; phylum Acidobacteriota; class Terriglobia; order Terriglobales; family Acidobacteriaceae; genus PALSA-350. Next base: position 15,412 of record CAVZJL010000001.1, read on the forward strand.
CGTGTTGCCACCGCGGGCAGCGGAGATGATAGTCTCCGCGCCGTGCATCCTCTCCTCTTCAGTCAGCGTTGTCCATCCGCTGGCAATCTGCGGCCACGCCAAACCATGCACACTGCCGCGCCGGCAGAACTGCACCTGTGCCGAGAGGCCATCGAAATCAACCTGGTTCTGCGCGTTCACTGGAGTGAAGCCAATTGGGAAAACGCCTGCCAGTCGCCGGGGCGCCGTCTGTGCCCGCACGGCAGGCGGAATCGCTAACGCAGCCACTCCTAGCGAGAGGGCCCCGAGAAATTGCCTGCGATCCAAACCGGAAATCCACGTCATGATTCCCCCTATCCGAGTCACTTGAAGAAGATCAGCCGGGTCTTCGCATCCACCGCAGAAGCCTCCACGCCGGGAACAGATTTCAGGTCTGCCAAGCTAGTGAATTTCTGCGTGCTCCGCCGCGCCATGATTGCCTGCGCGGTTGTTTCCGGCACACTCAGCACGATCTCCAGTTCGTCCGCAACCGCCGTGTTTACGTTGATCGTGGTCAGGGTGCGGTGAAGATAGTCCATGATGTCATCGAACTGCTCGTCGGTGCCGCTGGCGCCTCGATCCACCATCTGCTGCACGGTGTCGTGCCAGTCGTCAAAGCTCTTGGGCGTGTCCATGACGAGTTGCAGATTGTGGCACTTGGCGCAGACCGCTTTGAGCGATTGGCTTTCCCGCGCCAGTCGAGGATTCGGAGGCGCAGCGGCAGCAGCCTGGGCCGCGGCGAGCAGGACTGCCACAAGCAGCACTCCGCTGATGCACGTAGGCAGGACCGGGTTCGAGGCGAGTGCCATGTTTTGAACGATTACTTTGTGGGAACCGCGTGGACGGGGGTCACACCGGTCAGAGTGATCGGCGCGCTGCCCGGCATCGGCGTGACATGCGGACCCACGCCCAGTTTTTCGGCCGTCAGGTAGTCGCCGAAGCTATTGGCGAACTGATTGGAGACGCGCTGCGCGTGGCCATTGTCGAAGGTCATGTCCAGCAGCTTCTCGCTGTACATGGTGTGTCCGTATTCGTCCTTCATCTGGCCGACGATCTTGTGGGTGCTGACGTCGATGATGTCGCCCGAGGAGGCATAGGCATACTTGCCGTCCAGACCGAAGGTCATCCAGAAGGTGCCCGCCGGCGTGTCGATGGTGTCGATTTCCTTCGGGTCGTCGGTATTGGAGAAGATGTGGATCTTGTTGAATATGCCATCGGCCAGCCAGATTTCCTTTTCGTCGGGGGTCAGCGCGATGCCGTGGCTGGGGCAGCCATGCGGAATGCGCGGCCGCGGGGTCACGTTCCATTTCGATTTCCAGTCCACGCTGGTCACCTCGACCGTCTTGATGACCTGGCCGGTGGCGACGTCGGCGATCAGGAAGCCCAGGAAATTGTTGTTGTTGGCGTAGATCTTGCTCGAATCCTTGTTCAGCACAAACACCCGGACATTGTCCGGAAAGCGGATGGTCTTGATGATCTTGCGCGACTTGACATCGGAGATCGTCATCACCTTGTCGTTCGGCGACATGAAGGCGGTCTTGCCGTCGGCGCTCAGATTCAGATTGTGCGAATTGGGGCTGCCGGGCGCGTCGAGCTTGCCGATGAGCTTGCCGGTCCTGGCGTCCACTTCGTACCAATAGTCCTGCAGGTCGCCGCCGACCACCACGATCTTGCCGTCGGGCGTGACCTGGGGACGCTCGCAGCATTTGCCGTCCAGCGTCACCGACCAGACCATCTTGTCGGTGCCCATGTCGATCGCACCCAGGCGCCCGCGCGCCGCGACATAGATCAGGTTGGTGACCGGGCTGGCGGCGACGCCGGATACCTGCTCCGGGCTCATGCTGCCCGCATACTCCCAGGTCGGAATGCGCTTGACGAAGCGATAATTGTCGTTGGCGTCGAGCACGACGATGCCCACCCCGTTGAGCCAGCCCGGCCGCTCGAGCGAACCCGGTAGCGCGACATAGATCAGGTGGCGGCCGCGCGGACGGAAGCTGTCATTCACCTTGGCAGGCGTGGGTGATTGGGCCATGGCGGCTATTGCTCCGACCAGGAACAATGCTGCTGAAAGCCGGCATCTCGACTTCAAGTTGCGTTCCATTCCACCAAATGAGACCGCTTTGAGCATGATTTTGTCCACGATTTTTATCGACGGCCGGTCAGGACGCTGACGGCAGAGCCAAGAGTACCACTGGAACCACAGACTGCGTGCCGCGCTCTCTCACGAGAACCTCTAGCAGAACGCAGTAGGAACTGCTGGAACAGACACTTTGCCTCTGGTCTTTAAGCTGTTACGGCACGGCTGAACAGGCTTCGGAAAAGTTCTACGAAAGGCACCTGCTGACAGCCCGCGGAAAAACTCTCTATGAAGGACACGGGCAGGCCGGAGACAAACTCTCTATGAAGGACACTGGCTCACAGGCCTGAGAGAAACTCATGCTTTGTGTCAGGGCACGACTTTAGTCGGGCCGTAGAAGCGCCCTGGTGAGGGCTTTAGCCCCTGAGGTACGGCTTTTCAACGCTGCCGCTGCTACCAAAAACAGGGCGGTTTCGATCTAGGCGCCTTGAAAAGCGTACCTCGGCTACGAGAGCTGGTGCGCCACGCAGAAAGCAATACCTCAGGGGCTTAAGCCCATCATCCTCTCAACTGCTTACGGCCCGACTAAAGTCGTGCCCTGACACAAAACATAGGTTTTTCCGCAACATGTGAGGCAGTGCCCTGATGCAAGGCCGATCCAATGAACCTCGGATCAGTGCACTAACTCGCGCGCAAGAGTATGCAGGTAATGTCATCGTGCTGAGGCGCATCCCCTACGAAGCGATCAAGGTCAACCATGATGCTACTCAGCAGCATAGCCGGAGTGAGCAACACGCCCGCGTTCAGCATGGTAACGAAGCGGTATTCGCCGTACTCCTGCTCGGAGTTGTTCTCAGCTTCGATGACGCCATCGGTGAAAGCCGCAAGCCAATCACCAGTCTGCATCACTGTTTCCCCTGATAGGTAGACGGCATCTTTCATGATCCCGAGCGGCAAGCCACCAATCCCCAGACGCTCGATGACCCCCGATCGACGACGCAGTATGGGATCGTTGTGTCCGGCGTTCACATAGGTCAATCGACGCGATGCAGGGTCGAATTCGGCAATAAAAGCGGTGGTAAAGCGGCGGCCATTCTGGCTATTGCTGCAGGCATAACCATTCATCCGGCTAACTAATTCCGGGAGCGAACCGTGCGTGCCGCTAAGAGTTTTTAAACTTGCCTGGAATGTTGCCATCAGCATTGCGGCCGGAATGCTTTTACCCGCGACGTCCGCAATCGCTATCAGAAAAGTGCCGCTTCCTGAACCATCGCTTGGACGGGCAAAAACGTCATAGTAGTCTCCAGCAACAGTATTGGCCGGACGGGTGGTGAATGCGATTTCGAGCCCTGGCACGTGGGGAGGGCTCTCCGGAAGTAGCCATGTTTGAATCTCCTTCGCAATCTGCAAATCGCGCTTCATCACCACACGGTCAGCAACTTCTAGCACTAAAAGAACGAACATCAGAATGCCGCCGTAGAAGTGAAAATCGAGACCAAATACTTCTACTGTTCCTGATCTTGTATGCCACGTCCATTCACCACCCGGAACAAACACCAGCACTAACGCGACCAGCAATAACACCCGCCGGGCCGGTGTGAGCTTCTCGACAATCGCCCAGAAGAATTGGCTGCCCAGACTCAAGAAGTGCTGGGTGCGGTCCACGCCTTCCACTCGCGTGGAATCGACCTCCAGCGAATATAGGCGGTAGCTGGAATGAGCATCTGTCCGAAACTGCGACCACAGCTGATTGAGTTGCATGCCCTCGGTCACGCGTAGCCAAAACCGGTTCGCGCGCTCCGAAAGATCATGTTTCCCCATGCCTACCACCCCTCACGACCATTGTCTTCGCAACCGGGCTCCGCGGCAAAGCATCCTGGTTCAGGCCGCGCAGCTCTCCTCGAACACTCTCTGCCGATAGTAACAAGGGCAATCACCATCAAGCGAGGAAGCAACTGCCGGCTCAAGGGCCCCTGCGGTGAAAACCCTCGGAACAGAATCGAGTCCGATGAGCCGCACCGGAAACAAGCGCTGGGTGCCCCATTTGCCCCGATTTTCTGCACAGGTTTGTGGCGTTGACAAACTCTATGCGCCTTTCCTTAATGAAAGGCGCACACGCGGACCTCTCTAGCACAGCGTGGCAGAAATTGGGGGGCAAGCCTCTTTGGGCTTGAGTGGGATAGTGGCTCTCGATCTGCCACTTTCGGCTCGCCATGCCCGCCCGAGGGTACTGGGTTCAGTTCTCACACAGCCTCAAGACCGCCTTGCGAGGATATCGATCTGGGCGCGACCGGCCTGGATCAGCGGGGAACCAGTTCAAACTCCTGGATGGCGATCTTGGCTGCCGCCTTCGCGCGTTCCGTATCAGGAAAGAAAATGACGGTAATCTCATCAAACCTGTCGATCCTTGGATGATTCGGGACCGCAAACCGGAGTACCTCCTGTACGGGCGAGGACTTCACAGAAAACTGGGTTGGTTCAGTCGACATCACAGGCTGCTGATCCAGGTAGAGAGTCGGTTTTCCGATAGAGGTCGAGTCGGTCAGCAAGACCCCAATAGCAATCCTGCCTGGGATATTGTCGTGGTTCTCGATCGTCACGTGAATTTCTCTACAACAAGTCAACGGGATGGCGGCGCCCAGGCTCTGACGTGCCTCCATGAGCAGCGGGACGAAATCGGTGGAACGAATATTAACTCCCAACGGCGTCCCGTGGACCACGTGCGCTCTCAACCCGGGGCTTTTGCGCGGCGGCCGGAAATACCAGTAAGGTCCATCGAAACGAATCACCAGCGGCTTGGTCATGCGAACGGCTTGAGGCGAAGTTCCGGACGACGTCGGAGCAAACAACTTCTTCTTTTCGGGAACTGGCCAGAGGATGATGCTTTCATATCCTGCGAGCGCGGCGGAATTCCCAGGCCGGTTTTTCGCTTGCAGAAATCTGCTCACAGAGCTACGGTCTGGAGCTGACGCGGCGTTCATGGCGTTCGAATAAATTCCTCGCTGAAAGCTCAGAAGGAGCACCGCCGTCGTCAGCAGGATGGCTGTCAATCCTTCTCTAGCCAGTCGCAGCGCCTGATGCGAATGACTCCCGCTTTTTCCCGGCAGCCCGTTACTCGCAAGGGTTGATTTCCAGGCCAATAAGAACGTGGATGAAGCCAGCAGGATGCTGGCGACAAGGAAAAAGTGTTTGTGCAGTGCGTAGAACCCGCCATAAATACAGAGTGCAATGAAGAAGGCATGTCCCTCGCGGGAAGGCGCTAGCAGGGACTGAGTGAACAGCTCCCGGCCCTCTGTTGCCCAGCCTGGCAAATTTTGACGAGCAGCCGGCGCCAGGACTTTTCGCAGACCAACCGCCATGAGCGCGGCGCCCATCGCCCCTACCAGAGCAGCGCCGATTGATCGCTGCCTCGACAGCAGCACGACGGAAGGTATCCAAATCCAACCAACTGCGCTGCTGAGCGCAAAAAGGCTCAAGGAAGACGAAGCTCTCATCCGGAACGGGCCCCAGAAAAGCCAGGTGACCGCCAAGCCTGAAATGACAGCAGCAGAAACATACGTAAGGGCCCTTAGGAAGGCCGATGCGAGCGAGAGCGTGTGAGCGGCATGCCATTGGCACAACAAGTATTCCGCAACCAACGAGGTGAGCGAGCCGGCAATGATAAGAATACCGAGGTAGGTCCCCGCTCTCCTCCGCCCCATATAGCGCCCCCCGCGTGCACCGTCGGCTTTCGAGAAACCTGCTCAGGATTTCTTGACGAGTCAGAAGTGCAAAGAGTACTCTCCTATCGTTACTAGGAGAGTACCACCAAGATGGGTAGGCAAGTCGACCTCTTGCAGGGAACACTCGAAATATTGATTCTCAAGGCTATTTCGTTAGGACCTCTTCACGGCTACGGCATGTTGCTGCGCATCCAGCAGATCTCCGGTGAACGGCTGGAAATTCCCCAGGGTTCCTTCTATATCGCTCTTTATCGAATCGAGCACAAAGGTTGGATAAAAGGCGAGTGGGGAGAATCCGAAAACAAGCGCCGCGCGAAGTTCTACCGGCTTACCCCAGCAGGCACGCGCCGGCTTAAGTCTGAGACGGACAAATGGTCGCAGATGACCGACGTCGTCAATACCGTCCTATGCGCAACGCCTGAGCAAATATGACATTTTTCGCTCAGCTTCGATCCCAACTTCAATCCTGGTGGAGCGCTCTTGTTCATCACAGGCGCACCGACAGCGAAATTGAGTCTGAGCTACAGTTCCATATCGACGCCCACACCGAACACCTCATGGAAACCGGCATCTCGGCACCAGAGGCTGCGCGAAGAGCGCGGATAGAGTTCGGTCATGTGGACGTACAGAAGGAGAAGTACCGGACCGCCATCGGTTTGCAACCACTGCACGAAATCGGCGGTGATATCCGCTACGGTCTTCGCTCCCTGTACAAGAAGCCAGTGGTCTCACTGGTTGCGGTTATTTCGCTCGCTCTTGGCATAGGCGCTACTACGGCCATCTTTAGTCTCATCTACAGCGCACTCTTTCACCCATTTCCATACGCCAGCGCCGATCGTATTGTGAACCCTGCGGTGATTAACGAAGAACATCCTGAGGTTCCAACCTGGTTCGCCCTCGACCCATCTCAATTTGACAGCTTTCGCCGTGCTAGCTGCATCGACAGTGTCCTCGGCTTCATGCTCGGTGGACTTACAGCGACAGGCGACGATCTTCCTGAAGATGTCCGCGTGGCTTACATAACCAGCAATGCATCCAGCTTCTTCGGTGTGCCGGCAAAGCTTGGCCGGGGCATTCAGCCTTTTGACGTGACGAATGGCGTGCCTCCGTCCAATGTGGTTGTCCTCAACTATGAATTCTGGCAGCGTAAATACAATAGCGATCCAAAGATTGTCGGGCACGTTCTACAGCTGAATCATCAGAATTACACCATCGTCGGAATCATGCCTCGACGGTTCAGCTTTACCAACACTGTGGGCACTGCAGACGTCTACGTACCCTGGACTGCAACCCGAATTTCTTTCCTGTTTCCGTTGATCAAGCTCAAACCCGGTGTAAGTCTCTCCGCCGCAAACGAAGAGTTCCAGTCTTTTCTCAATCAGTTCAAACGGGAAACGCCAAAGCACTTTCCCTCCTCCTTTCATGTCAGCGTTCAGCCGATTATCGAGCCGTATGTGCATCGCTCGGGACGCACCCTGGTATTGCTTTTTGTCGCCGTTATCTTTCTGCTTCTCATCGGTTGCGCCAACTGCTCCATCCTGCTTTTTGCGCGTGGAGAATCTCGTCAGCACGAGTTCGCGATTCGTAGCGCCATCGGAGCCAGCAGGTTCCGCATCGTGCGGCAGTTACTGATCGAATCGCTCGCTATCTCTTTTGCCGGGGCCGCGATCGGCGTTGTTACCTCCCTCTGGCTTGCGAAGCTTCCTATCCGGCTTATGCCGAATGCGTTTCCTCAGGAAGCCGCCATCACCATAAATCTCCCCCTCCTGGCCTTTTCGGTTGGGCTTGCACTGCTTACAGGCATACTTTTCGGTCTCTCACCAGCTTTGCACCTTGCGCGGCCGAACCTATCGCAAGTCATCCAGAACACTGCTCGGAACGCCCGCGGCAGTACCCAGAAGCGGACGCTCAACATCCTCATCGGTGGCCAAATCGCTCTGACGTTTGTCCTGCTCGGTGCTGCGGGAGCCGCAATTGCAGGCTTCATGAGACTTACTTCGACCAGGCTAGGGTATGATCCCCACAACGTGCTTGCCGTTGGTATCCCGCTTAAGCGAGATACCAGGAAAAACCAGGTGGAACGTGCAACTTACATCGACCAGCTTCGCGAACGTGTTGCTGCCATCCCCGGTGTAGTCTCTGTCGCAGTAACGTCGAGTGGAATTCCGCCCTCTCTGCCGTTCAGCAAGGGGGGAATATACACCCCGTTTGAAATCCTTGGCGGGCAGCCACAGCAGGAGCAGCAGGCAGTCTTCTCCCTGGTCGGTTCCGAGTACTTCGCTACGCTCAAGATTCCTATGCTCAACGGCAGAGTATGGAACCACGCAGAAAATCAACGCGGAGATTTCGTTGCCGTCATCAATGAAACGCTTGCCCAGCGCGACTGGCCAAGGGGAGACGCGATCGGCCATCAAATCCGAGTTCCCTCGCTCAAAGACGATGGAGCACCTCTCTCCGCGGCCTCTCCTCAAAGCGGTGATTGGCGTCAGATAGTCGGTGTCGTCGCCGACTCCAAGAATAATGGGCTCGATCAGCCTACTGCTCCCGCCATCTTCGTTCCTTACACAACGTTTATGTGGGATCACACTGCACTGTTCATCCGCACAGCAAATTCACCGCTCGCATCGCTCAAGGCTGTACGGATCGCTTTGCATTCCGTCGACTCGGAACAGCGCACGGAAACGGAGACCAACGATCTCGAAGAGAGACTTCAAGGCCAACCGATATGGATGCAACAACGCCTCTTCTCCATCCTCTTCAGCTTCTTTGCTTGCCTCGCCGTCGCCCTTTTTTTAGTCGGCCTCGCCAGCACGGTCAGCTTCGCCATCGGGCGACGTATGAATGAACTCGGTATTCGCATGGCGCTCGGTGCACGACGATCGCACATCGTGTGGATCGTCGTCAGGGCTATGCTGGGAACTGTGGCCGTTGGTATCGCCGTTGGCCTTCTGCTGAATCTCTCCTTGGAAAAAGTGTTTCAGCACTGGAGCCCTGGAAGCGTCTCCGCTCCGTGGATCCTCGCCGGGGTGACGCTCCTTCTTCTGATTTCCGCGGCCCTCGCCTGCCTTCTACCCGCCAGACAGGCGGCAAATGTAAACCCTCTAAAGACACTCCGCTGCGACTAGCACCTGGACACGAGCCTTTCCACGAGGCCCGCCCAAAGCCTTAAACCAGCGCTCTGAGGTTAGTCTTTGCGAGATCCAGAATCTCGTCACCTTTTCCGTTGAGCATCGCCTTAACCAGGTAAATGCCGAAGCCCTTTGCCTGCTGAAAGTCAATCGTCGGTGGGAATGAGAGTTCATGCCTGGCCACTTTGACGCTCAACAATGCCGGACCGGGATAGGCTAGCGCAGCGCGCAGGGCTTCCTCAAGCTTTCCGGAATCCTCTACATTCTGAGAGAAGATGCCGCAAGCATCGGCGAGCTTGGCAAAGTCCGGATTCACGAGGTCGGTACCGAAGCTGATGACGCCCGCAGCCTTCATCTCCAGTTCCACGAAACTAAGCGAGTCATTCTGGTACACAATGACCTTGACCGGCGTTTTGAGCTGCTGCAACGTCAGCAGTTCCCCCATCAACATCGCCAGCCCTCCGTCGCCCGAAAGGCTGACTACCTGGCGCCCCGGGAAGGTGAGCTGCGCCCCGATCGCTTGTGGCAATGCATTCGCCATTGAGCCATGGCTAAAGGAGCCCATAAGACGGCGCTTACCATTCATGGTGAGGTATCGCGCGGCCCATACAGTAGGCGTTCCCACATCGCAGGTAAAAATCGCATCCTCCGCAGCCAGCCGATCCAATACCGCGGTAAGGTATTGCGGATGGATCGGCATCTCACCGGGTTTGCCGGTTGCCAGGGAGTCCAGTCCTTCGCGAGCCTCTTTGTATTGGTCCTGCGACTCTTTGAGATGAACGCTGTTTGTCTTTTGCTTCAACAGTGGTAAAAGGCTGCGCAGTGTATCCTGCACCGATCCAACCAGGCCGAGGTCGACAGGGGTTCTGCGGCCTATCTGCTCACCGCGCAAATCTACCTGGATCACCTTCGCCTTGCTCGGATAGAACTGCTGATAAGGAAAGTCCGTGCCCAACATCAGCAACAGGTCGCACTGATCCACTGCGTAGTATCCCGATGTGAATCCCAACAATCCCGTCATTCCTACGGTGTAAGGGTTGTCGTACTCAATGAATTCCTTCCCCCGGAGGGCGTGGACAATGGGGGCCTTTAGTATCTCCGCAACCTGAAGCAATTCCGCATGGGAGCCAGCGCATCCGGCGCCTCCGAGAATGGTGACCTTGGTCGCGGCATTCAGCAGCACGGCTGCCCGCTCCAGCAAGGCAGGCTCGGGACAGATGGTAGGCTGCATCGAATCAACCGTGAGGTTAATGCGTCGCAACGTCGCGTCCTTGAGAGCCGTGTCGCCGGAGATTACGATCACCGATACTCCCCGCTTAGCGATCGCAGTCCTGATTGCAATCTCGAGTACCCGAGGCATCTGGCTCGGATGGGAAATGACTTCGCAGTAGTGACTGCAATCCCTGAAAATATGGTCGGGCTTAGTCTCCTGGAAATACTCACTGCCGATCTCGCTGCTGGGGATCTGCGCGGCGATCGCCAGTACGGGCACACGATTCCGCTGGCAATCGTATAGGCCATTGATGAGGTGGGTGTTGCCTGGCCCGCAACTGCCGGCACAAACCGCCAGATTGCCTGTCAGGTGCGCCTCAGCCCCGGCTGCAAACGCCGCGGCTTCTTCATTGCGTGTATGTATCCAAGCGACCGACTCGTGTACGCGAATCGCATCCGTGATCGCGTTCAATGAGTCGCCCGGGACCCCATATATACGCTTCACACCGATGGATGCAAGCGTATCGACGATAATGTCCGCTATTCTCGCCGTTGCCATAAGTGTTCCTCTTTGCTGAAGCTGTCGATAAACGACGCTGATCTTCTGATTCTTGAATCTCAGAATGGTTGCTCGCCGAAGCCTGCACCGGCGGCCGCTGGAAGGTCATGCAAGCGGCCAGTCGCGATTTAGGTGCTGCTCAGCAAATCAACGCCGAGTGCTGAGCCACAGCGGAGCCTATCCAGCGCACGAAAGAAAGGATTGTCTAAAACGATCGCCATCTTGCGATTCATTTCACGACCCTGGCCCAGCGAGGCTGGTCTTGCTTGAACTCATGACTCAGTTGGTCCGCCTCTTTTCCCCTCACGAAGGACGGGTGGCCCCCATCCTGCGTGGGAGAAAAGAGATCCCTACGGCTGGGCGTCAGGCAATATTCGCAGCTTCCTATTGATGCGCGGCCAATATTGGCGAACAACGTTCCCACAGAACTTCCAACCCTGGTCGGACCCATAGCGGGCAAACGTACTTCCGACGCCCTGGTCAGTCTTGGGATAGTAGGTGTTGGCCAGGCCTTCGCTCGCCAAGGGCCCCAGCAGGCCGTCATAGTTAACCACTCTATCGCCCGAGTCACTGCGCGTGTACACCAATCTTTGCGCAGCATACTTCAGTGTTTCCTTGAGCGAAAGCCCCTTCCTGACATAAAAGCGCGGATCTTCGTGCATGACGGACGCGATCAGGAAAGTTCCGAATAGATTATCCGAAGCGCTGCGAGCCATGTTGGCCCCAAAGCGCTTGGCGTAGCCGTCCGCCCCTTGCCCATATCCTGAAACACTATTGATCGCCTGGCTGAACCCGGCGGCCACCAGTGCCTGGCCGACTGTGGACAACGAAACACTGTTGTTGGCCGCCAGCTTGAACTTCTCCCACGTACCGAACGGCTCCACATTCGTCGCAAGGTCCGGAAAAACCCTCGATTTTTTCTGCAGCACTTGAAAGAGGGCGACGCTACTCTGTATCGGATTACTCGGGGGTGGGACCGTTTGCGTTTGTCCGCCCGCAGGCGCATCCGGCAAAGTCCCGCTTTGCGTCTGTTGTGCGCGACTGCATGTACATACCAAACAGCAGATCACTGCTGCCCATACAAAACGATGCATCCGCGCCTCCGCCGGCAAATGACCCTCCAAGCTGCGGGCATCGGCCGGTGCTAACCACAGCACGGTGGCGCCTTGACAAGGGATGAGGCCCTGAAACCCTGTCAAGATTATGCCATCTGCGGGATTCGACTTCCTGGCCGGAAGGCCAAATTGGCCTCGAATGTGGCTGGGACTGAACTCTTTCAGTTATGGATCGATGATCGTGCCGTCCCAGACTGGGGACCCCTGCCGGGCATAGTGTCCCAGTCCAGTCCAGTCTTCGCGCGAAATCCCGTTCAGGTCCCATACAACCCGCCCGTCACGGACCGTCAGCTCGCAAGTCAGCTTCTCATTGCCTGCCAGGCGTGCGCCGTTGGTGTCCACAAACCCAAAATGTCCCTTCTCCAGATGCAGCACCGCCACATCCGCGTCGGATCCCACGGAAAGATTGCCCAGCTCGTCGTGTTTGATCTCATGCGCCGGGTTTGAGGTGGACATGCGGATCACGTCATCGAGCGAGACCCCCAGGTTGAGAAACTTCGACATCACATTCAGCATGTCTTTCATGCCCGAATTCATGCTGTCGTTATGCAGATCGGTGGAGATTGAGTCCGGGATAAAGCCTTGCCGTATGGCGGGCTCGGCCTGGCGGAATAGAAAGCTGCCGCCGCCGTGACCCACGTCAAAGATAACGCCGCGCCGTCTGGCCGCGAAGAGATACGGCCGGACCTTACCATTGGCATCCAGCATCGGCACATCCTCGAGGTACATGTGGGTAGAAATATCGCCGGGGCGCAACTTGCTCGACACCAACTCTTCATAAGGCCGCTGCGGACGAAAGCTTCCGAAGTCGACCATCACCGGGATGTTGGCGATCGTCCCCGCCTGCACCGCACGCTCCACCGGAGTCCATTCCGGACCGTCGTAGTGAGCCGTCTTAATGCCCACGATGACCTGCGGATACTTGAGCGCCTGCGCTGCCGCTGCCCGAGCATCCATTTCGTCCAGGTTCTGTTCATACTTCGGCCGCATCCCGCTACCAACAATGTTGATGAAAGCAAGGATGCGCGTGATAGAGCGATCGATCACTTTATCTTTGAGGTCGGGGAAATTCTTCCAGCCGGAGCTACCCGCGTCCACGGCTGTAGTGACGCCGTTGCGCAGAGTAAACCCGTCGGGGTATAAGCCGTGATCTCCGACGTAGGAGTGGCGCTCGCCCGTGCCCGCATATACGTGTACGTGAATGTCGATGAGCCCGGGCGTCACATAGAGACCGGTGACATCCACCACCTTCGCTCCAGGGCCGGGCTGAACATGCTCGGCGACCGCGGCGATCTTATGGTCCCTGATCGCCACGTCACGTACTGCGTCGATCCCATTCCTGGGGTCGATTACGTGGCCCCCCTTGAGCACAAGATCATAGGACTGTTGAGCATAGCTTGCTGACGACGACAGAAGGGCAATCAACAAGAGAACCTTCGGCAAACACCAGGGCCGCGCATACACAGCATGTTTACGAACGGCAGAAAAGAAATTCACGATAGGGTATCCCTTGGACTATGGCACAGGCTGGCCACACAGCGCTGTGTTTCACAGCGGCTGTTTGAAACGCAATTGGCGATGCGTGCTAAAAAACTATTTTCCCAGCAAGCTGAAGCAGCCGCCCGCTGCTGCCGGAGCTGTTCTTTTGGGTACTCGTCACGGTTCCAAAATCTCCCCATGTCGTAGGATCACTCGGATCCCAACCACCCTGCATGTCCGAATTCGGGTTGGACAGGTTGGGATGATTGAAGACGTTCTGCGCCTCAGCACGGAACTGGAACCTTAATCTTTCCCAAATCCCGAAGTCTTTGAAGAGCGATGCATTCACATTTTCAAAGCCAGGACCGTAGAGTGGATTTCGTCTTCCAGTGCCGTAGGTGAACTGTGCAGGATAGGTAAATGCCGAACCATCGATGCAGGAGCCAGTCGGGTTGTTGATGTAAAACTTGGTGCCGCAGGTGGCTGAGGGCAGATGCAACCAATCAGGACGTTGCACGTTTCCGTTCGGCTGGCTGACGTTGGCCTGATCGTTGTCCAGGTAGACGTTATAGGGTAGGCCGGTCTGGAGGGTCACGATCGCGTTTAGCTGCCAGCCGCCCAGCGTGTTTCTCATCAGGTAGCTGGAGCCCGCCAACTTGGGCAGCTCATAGTTGGCAATCGCGACAAAGCGGTTGCGTATGTCCCAGTTAGAACTCGCGTAATCGAGGTTTATGTTGTACTGATCCATCGTCGTGCCGCCGTTGTTTGAGTTATCTGAGATGTCCAGGTCATGCGACCAGGTGTAACTGGCTTGGCCGGACAATCCATGGGTCGTCCGCTGACGAAGAATCGCAGTGAAACCGTTGTAGTGAGAATATTCGTCATTCTGGATGGTGCGGATCCTGCCGAAGAGCTGATTTGGGCGGCGGTCATTGATGTCTCCAACAGGACCACCGGGCTGGGGCGAGTTGTTGTAGAAGTCGCGGTCAAGATGGATGGCATGCGATCCGAGGTACTGCAACTCCATACCAGATCCTCTCCACAGTTCCTGTCCCCAGGAAAGGTTCCACTGATAGAGTTCCTGGGTCGGCAGATGCGGGCCCATGGTGACCGCACTCACGTAAGTCCCGGGAACGCCCGCCACCGGGGAACCTGCGCCGGCGCCCGGAGTGGGATTGGCGAGAGTCAAAAGATTGGTCGACTCACCGTTGTAAGCGACGGAAGCAGAGAGGGGATAGTTCTGCGTGGTCAGCGTGTAGGTATTCAGCTGATTAGCGTTCCAGTAGATGCCGAACCCTCCCCGTAATACGGTCGTCTCCGTGGCCCGATAGGCGAAGCCCAGCCGGGGCGCCCAATTGTTATGCGTTGGGTCTATGAACTTGAAGCCCGGGGTCGGTTTAAACGTCGCAGGCGTAGTTGCTGTGGATGCCGGAATCAGGGCGGTATCGTCCGCATTCAAAATCCGGGTGTAGCCGTTCAAACTGTAGGGTACGGTGGGCAGTTCGTAGCGCAGGCCATAATTCAACGTGAGCTTAGGGAATACCTGCCAATTGTCCAGTACGAAGAATCCGTCCCGCCATTCGCCGATCGATCCCTTGGTGGGAAAAACCGGCGTAGTGGACGACTGAGCCAGACCCAAAACAAAATCAGCGGCGCCATAGCCCGTGCTTGTATAGCCTGTGTCTGCGCTGCCAGGGGTTCCATTGAAGTTAAACAGGCCGCGCGCGTCGTTTGCTGCTTCGCGGCCGATGGTGAGCTTTCGCAGCTCGGCGCCGGCCATGATATTGTGGCGGCCCCGCGTGTAGCTCACCTCGTCGTAACCGTCGATCGTTCGATCGTCCTGATACCAGTTGGCGCTGGTGTTTCCTAGCGTTGGGCCGTTGTTATTGCCCAGGACGTCGACATAGAACGACGGTATCCCCGGGTTGCCGTACACGGTGTCGGAATTAAAGCCAGGGATCCCGAGGGCGGTCCCCGCGCCCTTTGGCCCGTTCACGGCGAAATAGTCCAGGCTGTTGGAGAGAACGGTATTGAGGCCGATACGGAAGTCGTTCACCAGGTTGGGCTTGATGATATGCGTATAACCAATCGCATAGTTTCGCGAGTTCGTCGGTCCGTAAGAGTTGTTGACGGCGAAGTTCGAGCCGTTGACAACAGTAATGTCCTGCCAGTGATAACGAAAATAGAGCCGGTCCTTGTCCCCTATGTTTTCGTCAACCCGGTCCAGCGTCTGGGTAATCACAATGTTGTTGGGAAAGCTGTTTTGCAGATTATTTTGCACGCCGCTGAGATTTGGCAGCGTCATATATGCCTCCAGCTTCTGCGAGATCATCGCCGACGGACTGTTCAATTCGGCAGCTGGAATCTGGTTGTTAGGATAGGCAAGGCCGGTAAAAGGGTCGGTGATCGGTACCCCGATCGCGGAGAAATCCCCTGCTCTCTCTGCCGCGGTCAACGTCGAAGCAATTCCGGTTGCCTGCGATACCTGGTTGAGCTTTTCCCAGGACCCGAAGAAGAAGGTCTTGTTCCGGCCGTTGTACAGTTTCGGAATAAAAACGGGGCCGCCCAGATCGAACCCATATTGGTTGTAGTGGTTGATAAGCTTGGGACTGCCGGGCGCATCGAAGAAATCGTGTGCGTTCAGGGCTGTGTTCTGAATGTAGTCGTAGACCGCCCCATGCAGATCATTGCTTCCCGATTTGCTGACGAGGTTGACGTGCAGTCCAAGATAAGAGCCATACTGCGCCGGGTAATTCCCGCTTTGCATTTGCACTTCCGAGATCATGTCCGAGCTTGGCCGGGCCGGGGCGGTGGTGATCAGGTTGTTCATGATCGAAACACCGTCGAGCGTCATGCTGCTTTGAATTTCACGTTGGCCGGCGCCGATGAAATCTTCTCCCGGAGGCACGTTGTTATAGCCTGACGAAGGTCCGATGGTGACGTTCGACGCGGTGGCAGCAACCTCCAGCGCATTGTGCCCCATCAGCGGCAAATCCTGCACCGCCTTGGTATCGAAGGTTTCGCCCAGCGTCGCGTCATCGGTTGGAATCGGCGGTGTGGATGCCGAAACGCTAACCGACTGAGTCTCAGACCCCACCTTGAGCGTGAAGTCCGTGCGGACCGCCTGATCGATGGGCACGATTGTGCCCGTCTTGGTCAACTTGGTAAAGCCTGTCTGGTCGACAGTGATGTCGTATGTGCCCGGAGGAATGAACTTGATCGAGTAGTAGCCCTGCTCGTTGGTGGTGCCTGGGTAAGACACTCCCGTCGATTGCTCAACTGCCGTCACCTTGGCCCCTGTCACTGCGCTTCCGCTTGAATCGAGCACCGTTCCCACAACTGCGGTATTATTTGCCACTTGGGCAGGCACCGAAGCAGCCGCCAGGATACCGGCAATTGAAATCAGCACTGTACGGAGTACAAATAGACGTTTCATTCTCTTGAGCTCCCTTCAGGTTGGGACGCAAAGAAACATGCGGCCGGTGGGAAACTATGATCTATGCAGCGCTTGCGCACCTTTGGCGCTGCGAGTATGACTAGACAGCTGGCCTACCACACTTTTTGAAACAAGGATTAGGAAGTATCTGACTACATGAACGAGAAGCTGTCATCAGGCTGTTGCCGTGTGCTCATATAGGACAAATGTCCTACATGGACCTGTTCCCTAACCAAGGACGGGTGCCCCACATCTCGCTCGTATTTCGACGAGATGTGGGATGCCACGGCTCTTTCCCTCTGACTCTCGATTCGTCCGACGCGCTTGGGGTCAACTTCAGTGGATTCCCACTTCTCGCGAAATACGAGCGAGACGTGGGGGGCCCACCCGTCATTCGTCACGGAACAAGGGGCAGACCCCTGCGGGACTAAGTCAGCAAACGCGTTCTCACCCAGACCTTTCCCTGGTTGGGCTCACGATATACGGGCGGCCTAGCGTGGCCGCTGTTGGCAGATCTGATCGCAGCAGTGGGTATTGGGGATCTACTGCAGATGCACCAGCCCACGCTGGATAGCGTAGATTGCCGCCTGCGTGCGGTCGCGGACGCACATTTTGTCCAGAACGCTGCTCACGTGGATGCGCACGGTTTTCTCGGCGATATGCAACTCCTCCGCGATGTCACGATTGCTTTGCCCGCGGGTAATGCAGGTAAGTACTTCGTGCTCGCGCGGAGTTAACTCGACCAGCGAGGTCCGCTCCGCGAGGCGGTCGCGCGCTGTAGGAGGCAAATAGCGCATGCCGCGGTGCGCAGCAACGATCGCCTCGACTAACTCCTCCCCACTGGTGTTCTTCGTCAAATAGGCCATAGCGCCGTTACGAATAGCGCGATAGATATCCTCGCTGCCCTCGTAGTTGCTGAGAACGACTATCTTCGCCGTCTTCGATAACTTACGAATGGCTGCGATGGCATCGAATCCGTTCATGCCCGGCAAGCGGAGATCCATGACCGTGACATCAGGCGTGCATTTCCGGTAGAGCTCGAGGCCGCTGGCTCCGTCGCTGGCCTCACCCACAATCACAATGTCACTGTGCCCGCTCAGGACGGACCGCAATGCCATCCGCGCAAGGAAGTGATCTTCGATCAGAAGCACCCGGATAGCCATTCGCGTCATCCTCCCTGCAGCTGCATTTGAAAGGGCACATGGACCAGTATCTCGGTACCATTGCCGGCCGATGTCTCTACGCGCAGGCTTCCACCCAGCTTGCGAGCGCGTTCCTCCATGACGGGAATGCCAAAGTGGCCGTGGAGAGCGGCGAGTTTGTCCGATGCGCGAAAGCCGCATCCATCGTCCTTGACGGACAGACTCAGCCAGTCCGCATGGTATTGCAGGTGGACGGAGATGATATTCGGCAGTGCATGACGCAGGGCGTTGGTCACCGCCTCCTGCCCGATGCAGACCAGGTGATGGACGCAGCCCGGAGCCAGTGCTACCTCCTGGCCTTCCACCTGCAACTGCATGTCGACGCCCTCTTTGGCGCTCAATTGCGTCAATGCGTTTGACAACGCGCTGGAAAGCGGCCCCGTCGCCTCCTTGGTTCTCCCGTAGGTCCCACAGGATGCGACGGGCCTCGGTCTGGCAGTGCCGAACCATGTTCCTGGCCAGCTCGCACGCTTTCGCCGCGGGACTCGTCTCATTGCCGAGCAGACGCGCTGTTGTCTCCATCTGCCAAGAGATGGCGGCAAACCCGGCCATCAACGTGTCGTGCCATTCGCGTGCGATGCGATTGCGCTCCTCGAGCACCACGCCGAGCTCTCCTTTGGCACGGGCCAATCTCCAACGAAACAAGCGCACAGCAGCAGCCGCCGCGAGGAAACACAAGAGCGCGTAAAACCACCACGCTTGATAAAAATACGGCTGCTGATGAACAGCTGTGCTGGCTATCTTGTCATTCCATGCCGAGCCGGCATTGCGCGCGTCCACCAGGAACTGGTAGTGGCCGGGAGGAAGCTTGCGATAATGCGCAGCCCGGGAGCGGGTGACCGTCCAATCGCGGTCGTATCCATCCAGCTTGTAGCGAAATTCAGTGTGCGCGGGATTCGCCAGATTTTGCGAATTGAACTGAAAGACGAGGTCCTCAAGGCCCGGTGACAGCTCCAGTTGGTCGGTCGCATCCACGCTGTTATTGCCCAATAGAACGCCGGTTAATTGGGCTGGGTGAGCCGCCGGAAGCACGACCCCTTCAGGATTGGTATGAACCAGCCCCTTAGCGGTAGAAAACCACAGTCTGCCATCCCTGGTTCGGGTGGAGTGTGGTTGAGCTACCCCAAGACACTCGCTGCTGGGCATGCCGTCCGCCTTGCCCAGCAGCACGTAATCCAACCTGGTCCGCTTCTGCTGCGCCAGTTCTACCAGCTGTTGCCGTTCCACGCGGACGATCCCGCGCGAAGTGCCCATCCACAGAAATCCCTGGCCATCATCGAGCACAGAAGTAATGGTGTAGTCCACCATGCTGTTAAGCGTGTTCAGGTGAAAGGCATGATTGCCCTTTACCCAGTCGAGCCCTCCACCTTTGGTGCCCACCCACACGTTCCTCGCGTTGTCGATGGAGATGGACAACACGTAAGGATGAGAAAGCCCTTCCACCAGGCGGACGTCATCGCCGCGCACACGATAGAGCCCCGCCGATGTTCCCACCAAAATAGTCCCATCGTCACTCAGCGCCAGACAGGTGATGAGCTTGTCTTTTAGCAGGAGTACGCCTTTGTCCTTTGCCGGAACCCCGTCCGCGTAGTGCAGCAATCCGGTGTAAGTGCCAACCCAGAAGCCACCGGATTTGTCGCTGAGCAGAGCGCTCACGGCGTCAGTGAGCGACTCACGCCCCAGGAGGATGTGCTGAAAGCCGGCCCCGTTGTAGCGGAACAACCCGTTGAACCAGGTACCTATCCACACATTCCCGGAAGCATCTTCTTCCAGGGTGCGAATCGCAGCGGAGTTTCCTGGTAGAGGCTCGTGTAAGAATTTCCCCTGCTTAAGCCGGAACAATCCGTTGCCCCAGGTTCCCATCCATAGATTTCCGCTGTGGTCCTCAAGGAGGGCAGCGGGCTGCACTTCGCGCAGCGCTCGCGGCTCATCTCGTAAAGGAATCAGAGCCGATACGCGCCACCGAGCCAGCCCGCCGCTGTTGAGGCCAACCCAGAGGTTGTGCTCATCGTCTTCATAGAGCGAGCGCACGCTGTTGCCGGCTAGGCCATCCTTGGTTGTCCAGCAGGAAAGACGCGAACCTGAGACGCGGCAAAGCCCATCGTTGTTGGTACCGACCCACATATTTCCCTGGGAGTCGCCGACCAGTGCGGTGACCTCGCTCTTGAATCCCGCCACCACTTCCTGCGTATATTCGTCACCCGCCTTGCGGCTCGCCTTTCCCACGGAGGGTTTCAGGCGCACCAGCCCGTCGCGCAGGCCGATCCACAGCACACCATTGCGGTCGTAGTAGATCGCAACCGCATCCCCGGTTACCTTGTGGTGCAGCTCATGGTGCTCCACAACATGGATATGGGCGCCCCGCGCGGTGAGGTGAAAAACCCCGTCAGACGTGAGCACAAAAATGCCACCATGCCCGTCTTCGGCAAATGGAGTAGTGATGTCGCCGGAGACCGGGCCGAGCCGATCGAGCAGCTCGACGGATTGCGTTCCGCCGTGGACAGTGATTCGCTCTATTCCATCGTGCGTCGCCGCCCAGATCGTGCCCGTCGAGTCCTCGAACAGACCGCGAATCCGTTCCTGATGGAACCCTGCGTGTTCGCTTACGTTGATTGCGGTGCCGGCGGTCTGGCGGATGATTCCACGGTCGTCTGTACCGATCCAAAGGTCGCCGTGGCGGGTTACCAGCAATGAGTTCACGGCCTCGCTGGCGGCGGGGTCGGTTGCATCCACATGGATTGGGCTAAAACGCAGACCATCAAAGGACGCCACTCCGCCGTAGGTGGCGATCAACAGCCGGCCGCCGGGCACCTGGGTGATGGCCCGCAACTCGCTCTGCGGCAGGCCGTCCTCTACCTGCCACTCCTGCTTTTGATATTCCGAGAGGGGAACGGTGGCCGAAACTGCAGGCAGGCAAGCGCTCAACGCCAGCAAGAGAAGCAGCATCTGCCGCCATAGCCGGCGCCATATCCAGTCGCTACATCGCCGGTCGCCGGGCGACGGAGTGGCAAAGCCCTCAGCAGCCATAAGTAGGGTAAATACCGATCACTTTACCCCATCACAGTCGCGACTCCCTTTGCAACCTATTTCTGCCTCCGCGGGACGGTTGGCTGGCCATGTAGCGGCCACTCCCGGCTAAATCACCTTCGCAGAATCTCCAGGCCCAGGCTTGGAACCGGGGCGCTATTCTCGTTTAGAGCACTACCGCAAACCGGATGCTGCACGAATCTCACTGTGCCCTTGTCGTCCTGAAATGCGAGGCCATAGGACGAAGCTCCCATGAAGTTTCCCCAGGACTTGGGAACGCCGCTGACGCACCCGGCGAATGTTGTGAACTGATCGTCCGCATGAACCACCGTGGTTCGTTCAAAGCCATGGAACCCGGTCGCGATCACAGCCCCGGTGATCGCACCGGCAATCGTAAACCCTATAGGTCCTAACACCTTCATGCGCTTTAGCCCTTGATGAATTAAGTACCTTGAAACAGACGCGGTTCGGGTTTAAGGCGCTCAAGCGGGATCTACGTTTGCCGGTAATCGATCGTCTCCACTCAGCTCATCACGTTTTGCCAATCAAACGCCCTGGTAGACCAGCCCAGTGAAAGCGGACGGGGTGATGAGGAACTGCCCCCACTTGGCATCGAAGGGGGCGGTCGGCTTGGCGGCAATTACTTCGAAAACATTCATCCCCTGTCTCTTCAGGCCGGCGACCTTATCACGAATGGCCACGAGCATGTCGCGGAATTCGATCAGGCCTGCCCTGTTTCCTATCGGACCGTGACCGGGAACTACGATGGTGTCAGCAGTAACCGCGTCAACATTTTCCTGGGCGGCGCGAATCTGTCCGTCGATACTGCCGCCTGTGGAGTAATCAATGAATGGGTAGACGCCATTCCACCAGGTATCGGCCACCAGCAAAATGTCGGCTTCCACAAAGTTCACAGAGATGTCGCTGTCGGTGTGCCCGGGCTCATATTTCTTCAGGATGATGTTTGTCTGGTTGAGACGCATCTCGTGCCGGGCATCGAAGGTGCTTGTAGGCAAAGCACCGGCTGGGCGAGCGGGAAAGTTCCAGTTCCAACCTGCTACCCGAGTCATCACCGAAAGGTGCTTCCTGGTGTTCTCCTGCGCGGTGATGGTAGCGCCGGCGGAGTGCAGCCATTGGTTGCCATCTGTGTGATCGGTGTGCCAATGGCTGTTGATCAAGTGCCGGATAGGCTCCGGGCTGATGGCATCAAGCGCAGCGGATATTCTCGGCTGGGACACCGAGAAACCGGCATCGACGAGGAGCTTTCCGTCTTCGCCTGTGAGAACCGTGATGTTGCCTCCTGAGCCCTCGAGAACGGCAATATTCCGCCGTAGCGGGTAAACATTGATGGCTGTGGTGCCGGCCGCATGGATCATTGTGGGCACCAGATCAAGATCTTCGGTGAAGAGCTTGCCGGGAGGGCGAGAGATGGTGGGTGTGGCTGCGGTCATTCTGGTGCTCCTCGCGAGCTAGACCTGATGTGCTGCGGGTCATAGCTCTCGTTTGTTTTTCCTATCTCATTGCTAGCCGCCGTATGGATGCCGCGATAGCACAATCTTGCTGCGCGTTGTCACCTCTTGCTAAAATCCTCGACTTTTTCGCCGCGGAACCAAACTGCTTTCGGAAAGCGTGTTACTGCCGATCTCCACGTATTTATCCGGACCGAGCAGCTGCCCCAATGGCACAACCACGTTTGCCTTTCCGATCAGAAAAGACGCCCTGCAGTTCCCCAAGCTAAGACTTGAATGAAAAAAAGGATGTGGACGAAAAGGCGTTCAGCGTGACGATTGAGAAAATCGTTGCGTATCGCAACTGCTTCCGTTTTTCTTCGTCAGAACGCGCGAATCCAACTCTGACCATCATACATCTGGCCATGCGCGCTGCCGATGACGTAACAAAGCATCTCTGAGACTTCAGAAGACAGGAACTTTAAGCGGAAGCCAAGTTGATGGCGGAGGGAGAGGGATTCGAACCCCCGTTACCCTTTCGGGTAAAGCGGTTTTCAAGACCGCCTGTTTCAACCGCTCACACATCCCTCCGCGAGAGCAGCAGCGCTTCTAATGATACGACGTTAGCCGCGCATCCGTCCTGTAACCGCGTCGGCTAGGCCCCCACTCTTCCGGGTATCAGGGGCGGTATACGGTGACCGCTGGGTAGTCGTAGAACTCCGTCAAGCGACCAGGATCTGCCTAATGCAGGGAAGGAAGACTTGATTGGCCGGCGATTTGGAGCATCAAGCGCGCCGGCAGGCCACCCGGACGCCATTTACCATTAGAAACGAGCCCGGGGCAGCGGTCGAGCCTGTCGTCTACCTGTTGGGCCGCGCGTCCAGCCACACGTCTTTCGTGAGAAGGGTCTAGCATCGTTCTAGCCTGATGACAGCCGCCCGCACCTCCAGCCGAAGGTCCTTTGAACGCACGCTCGCCAGCGCCAAGCGAACCATGGTGCTGAGCGAGATTGTGAGCCTGGCTGTCGACAGCTTCCGGACCAACAAGGTGCGCGTCATGCTTACTTCGCTGGGCATGGTCATCGGCTCGGCCTCACTGATCATGGTCTTTACCATTGGCTTGACCGGCAAACAGTACATTCTCCGCCTGATCCAGGCCATCGGGACCAACATGGTGGAAGTGGAGTATTCCGGCGGAGGACCGGGATCGAACGCACAACACGATTTCCGCAACGACTACCTGAAACTCGAAGATCAAACCGCCGTGCTTGAGCAAGTGCCTGCCGTCGCCTATTCCTCACCCATGCTGCAGACGCATGACCGCATCAGCTTTGGCAATGGCGTGGTGAAAGACATTCTCGTGCTGGGTGTCTCACCCCAATACAGGCAGGTACGCAACCTGGTTGTGATCGCCGGGCGTTTCTTCGACGAGGAGGACGATGCCAGCCATGCCAAGGTCGCCGTGGTGACCGAGGCCTTCGCCCGGCAAAGATTCGGCACCGCGGCCGCTGTCAATCGTTCGTTTGAGATCAAGGGTATCCCATTCACCGTGATCGGTACTTTCAAAGAGGCCGTGGATACCCTGGGAGAAACCGAGGTTGCCGACCAGACCATCCTGATCCCTTACTCCGTCGCGCGCTACTTCACCGGTACCGACGACATAAAGATGATTTTCTTTTCCATTCGGGACTCGGGCGATGTCGAGCTGGCCAGCAAACAAATCTCAGCGTCATCCAGTCCCGCCACCAACGCACCTCCGTCTATACGACACAGACGTTGACCGAATTGCTGAGTACGGCGGCCTCGATCGCAAATGCCCTGACTATCGTCCTGATGCTGGTGTCTTCGGTCACGCTCGCGGTCGGCGGTATCGGCATCATGAACATCATGCTGGCGAATGTGCGCGTCCAGGATCCGGGAGATCGGCATCCGTAAGGCGCTGGGCGCGACGTATCGCGAAATCAAGCTGCAGTTTCTGATTGAGGCCGTCTTCATTTCGCTGAGC
Organism: uncultured Acidobacteriaceae bacterium; assembly: GCA_963775365.1. GTDB lineage: Bacteria > Acidobacteriota > Terriglobia > Terriglobales > Acidobacteriaceae > PALSA-350. The sequence continues at coordinate 39,839 of CAVZJL010000001.1, forward strand.
GGCGGCATCATCGGGACGCTTCTGGGCCTGGCGGTTCCCTATTCTGTCCGGCTCTTCACTTCCTACCGAATTCCGATCTCAGGGCTGTCCGCGATTATCGCGCTGGCAGCGGCTACCATCGTGGGCGTCGTTTTCGGCACTCTACCTGCCACGCGCGCCGCACAACTGGATCCCGTCGAGTCCCTCAAATATGAGTAGTCGCGGGTGCTTCTCGCGACGATTCTATAGCCACGCGCTGAATAGACGACCGGCGCTTCCGCGGACCGCAAGTTGATCGGTCCGACCAGTGAAATAGCGCGCATTAATCCCGCGGCGCCAAGGTCCTCAATGCTCTGGAAACGCGAGAACTCGGCAGCAATCTCGGCCGGCGTAAAGAAAAGCCGGAAGGGCTCGCCTGCTTTTTCAACCCGCGAGGCAAGCGAGTCGTGCGCCAGCCGTTCGAGCAGCGGAAGTACCTCGCGCGGTTGTCCGTAGTCCAACGTCAACCGCTTCCAGCGGGCTGAGCGGAGACAAAGCTGAGAGTTCCGCGGAAGGCTTCCAGAGTAAGGTATGGAACGACACCCAGCCACGCGAAGAAGGTGGGCGCGCGCTGGTTGAAGCCGCTATCGCTAAGCTGTGCCGAGAGTGACTGGCGTTCGAAATCGACCGGCGTGTAGGTGACGCTCTCCGGCACAGCGATGCGGTTGCGTTGCAGCAGCTCGCGTTTCCACTGCTGGGTAGCAGGGTGGTCTACCTCGAAGACGCGAAGTTGTTCATAGGAGTTTCGGTAGGCGAAGGTATCAAGTCCAGCGCCCAGCAAAACGTATTGTTTAACACCACGCTCGACCGCCCTGCTCAGGTTGTCTTCGGCATAGCGGCTGCGGGCGACGAGAAAGGCGCGAAGCGCGATCGAGAAAGGCCGATCTTCCCGCAGCGGAGTTCGCCGCAGTTCTTCAGCGTAGGTCTCGCCCAGGAGCGGAACCGCCATCGGATCGTCAAATACCACGGGCGAGTCGTGAAGCTGGTGAGCCGCGCGGCGCAAGGCGACACGGAGTGCGGTGCGCGATGGAATGGCTTGGTCCAATCGATTTACTGCGCCCCCGGTGGATGACCTTATAGCCCGACGGGATCTCGAAGATGGTGGGATCCGGTTCACTACGGTTGAGCTGAGTTACAGTCGTCGTTTGTTCTCCGGTGCGCGGGTCTTTGTGAACGGCGAGCATGTTGAGTCGCAGATCTTCTGAGTACCAATATTCGTCGACCACCGTAATTTCCTTGCCGCCGTTCGTCTCCGCGGGGATGGTTTGCGTGTCGCGGACACCGTGAACATCCACGCCCTCCATTCGACGCGTGCCCAGGTCCTCCTCCTTTGATATATGGGCTGGCGGGCGTGCTACCGGCCACTGGGATCGAGCCCACCTCAGGTGGCACAGCCGACGGCGGCCTGTTGAGCGTACTTTGCCACGCGACATGGCTCTGCGGATCCATGAACGTGCTCGTCCTGGTCTGCGGGTCGTAGACATGGATGGAGAGGATCGGAGGCGTCGCCGTTTCCGACACCGGGATGAGCGAACGGCGTTCATTGAAAATTCGTCCGTGCCCGTCTCGCGCAATCGCACTCAGCGTCTTGCGGTTCAACGTGGTTCCGTCCGGGAGGATTTCGCTGCTCTGCGTATTCACTACGGCGAGTAACGGGACGTTGGGAATCGGGGTAACGAAAACGCCCCGTGTCTGTGCCGCGGCGACGGGAATCAGGGCTGCAAGAGCAAGACGAGTAGCGACAGTGAGAGCTCGATACAAGCGGGTCCACGCTCCAATTCAACGTTGATCGCCTGACTAGATTAAGTCTGTCCGAGCAGGCGGCGCAAGCAACTTGGGCAGATAATGATTTCGTCCAGCAATAATGTTTCTTTCGGGGCCTGGGCGCCCTCTGAGCGAGGTTAAGCCATGAAGGTCAAAGCAGCGGTTCTTCGCCAAGTAGGACAACCAGCTCCCTATGCGGTCTCACAGCCACTGGCTATTGAAACGGTGGAACTGGCGCCGCCGGGCACCGGAGAGCTTTGTGTACGAGTGCTCGCGGCGGGTTTGTGCCACTCCGATCTGTCGGTCATTAATGGATCTCGTCCCCGGCCTATGCCCATTGTGCTGGGCCACGAAGCCACGGGCGAGATCGTCGAGGTCGGCACCGAGGTAAAAGGCTTTGCTGTTGGGGATCGCGTCGTCTTCTCCTTCGTGCCCAACTGCGGCCGTTGCTCGCCCTGTGCCAGCGGCCGTGCATCGCTTTGCGAGCCAGGAGCCGCGGCCAATGCCGCAGGCACGTTGCTGGGCGGCGGAAGGCGTTGGCTCGATGCCCAGGGCGTGACGCTGCAACATCATCTCGGCGTGTCGGGATTTGCCGAATACACAGTGGTATCCGCGCACTCGGCGGTTCGCATCGATCGCGACCTGGCTCCTGAGGCCGCGGCTTTATTCGGATGTGCTGTCATGACCGGGGTAGGCGCTGTAGTCAATACGGCCAAGGTCGCCCCCGGCGAGAGCGTCGCTATCTTCGGACTCGGAGGTGTGGGATTGGCTGCTGTGCTCGGAGCCCGGGCTGCCGGGGCTCATCCACTGATTGCCGTCGACGTGGCTACGCATAAGTTCGAACTGGCCTGTGAACTAGGCGCCACTCATTGCGTCGACGCCCGCGACGCCAATGCCATCGACTCTGTGCGCGAACTCTCTCACGGCGGGGTGCAATACGCGATCGAATCCGTTGGCAGTGAGCAAGTGCTCGCCCAAGCATATGCGGCCACGCGCCGCGGGGGAACCACGGTCACCGTCGGACTGCCTGCCACCGATCGCATGTTGACAGTGCCCGCTTTTAACCTGGTCGTCGAAGAGCGCACCATCAAAGGATCGTTTATGGGTTCGTCCGTTCCGTCACGAGATGTGCCTCGTTTCATTGCCCTCTATCGCGCCGGTCGTTTGCCGGTAGATCGCCTGCTCACGCACCGCCTGCGACCGGACGAGATGAACACCGGCTTCGACCGGCTGGCGCGAGCTGAGGCGATCCGCCAGATTGTTCTGTTTTAGACCGCCCCCCGGACCCAACTGGTAGGAAGTCTATGACCCGTTTTTCCAGGCGCGCCCCATGAATCGGCCCTCCTGACCTGAAAGAACGTGCAAGGCTTGGGCTTGGTTGCGAAGGCGCGCCTCTGCGGAGACCAATCTCGATAAGTAGCGAAGTATTTCTTTCTTACGGCTTGGGATGAGTGCGCTCCAATTCCTCTTTGCCTGCGGATTGCCATCCAGTGCTTGCCTGAACCATTTGGGCATGGGGTGCTGAGGACCGTTTCGATAGGTCGCGTCGAACTCTATCTCCACATGCACGCGATTACCAACTTTGGTATCGGATGCCGTTCGCATGCCGCCGTGAAGGTAGAGATAGAAGTTTCCCTCCCCGTCCGGCATCATATTGGTTCGCCATGCAGTCGCGGAATCGCCGTTGATGCGGACCAGAACCGGGAGAGGTCTGCGCCAGCCCGGTTTTAGGGCGTTTGCCTGCGACGAACTAACCCCGACAAAAGGGTTGACACCTCGAACCTCTATGACCGTATCCAGGCAAAGCGACATGGGAGCTTGAACGAGATTATAGAGTTCGGTCACCTGTATTCGCCGTTCTCGTAACCTATATTGGGCTAAGGGGGATAACCATCGCCGTGGCTTTCTGGTGGAATCTTCTGGACTTGCGGCGGACGCCGTGTTTTTCATATAGCAGGGGTTGTTTTGGAGACTTTTGTGATTTCACCAATGGCGGGACAGACGTATAGGGACTTGCCCGCATCCGCTTCTGCGCGGACCATGTGTGGGCGCCTGCTCGCAGCCCTCGTTCTCTTGATGCCCTTGTTGGTGCATAGGGCGCAGGCGCAGGCCCAGACCCCAGCCTTGCCTCAACTCCAATCCGCTGACCCTGTCCTCGCTGACCTATTCCGCCGCAGCGGTTCCACAGGAATGGTGGTCGTTGTGGTCCGAGACAACGAGAAGTGGATGCAGAGCTATGGTCAGACCTATCCAGGCTCCCACCAGAAGCCCAATGCCGACTCCCTCGTTCGCCTGTGCTCGTTGTCAAAGATTATGACGACGGATCTGCTCGTGAAGCTGGTCGCCGACAAGCGCGTATCCCTCTCCGACCCCCTGCAGAAGTTTGCTCCCCGCAATGTGACCGTTCCTGATCGCACGGTTCGTGGTCTGATCGGACGCCCTATCACCCTTCGCGACCTGGCCACGCACACGTCTGGCCTGCCCCGCGAGATCGCCTATCCGGAGGGCTCTGCCGGCCATTTCACGTTTCCGGACTACAGTTTTCGCTGGCAATGGCTCCCTGGTTATCGCCTGCGCTTTGTTCCTGGAACCGCCGCACACTATTCCAACATCGGGTTCGACCTGCTCGCGGACGCCTTGTCAGCCGCCGCCGGTAAACCTTATGCGCAACTCTTTGCGGACCGGATCGCAAAGCCACTTGGGCTGCGGGATACGACACTGAACCCCACCGCCGCGGAGTGCGCTCGCCTTCTCATCGGGGCCAAGAATGAGGGCCCTTGTAGCGATACGACGGCCGCCGGCGGGTCAGGGGGTATGTACTCGACGGCGAATGACATGACGCGTTGGCTTGAATACCTTCTCGATCTGCCCGGCGTCCCCGTCCATCAGGATCCGGCGGCAACCGCCACGTATATCCAGGCCTCAGAACTCCGCTGGACGCAGGGCCTTTCCCACGCCGGTATTCCCAACGGCATCGGCCTGGGGTGGGTGCACCTCAGCCAAGCGGATGATCCGGCCACGATCATTGAGAAGACGGGAGGCGGCGCCGGCTACACCACTTATATCGCGCTCAATCCCAAAAGCCACATCGGCATATTTGTCGCAGCCACTGAGGGCAGACATGAAGGGGCTAACATTTTCCGCGAAAGCAACGACCTGCTTACGTATCTCGCAGGGCTTCCTCCTATGCCGTCCGATTCCATGGAACTTGCCGCGAACGACAATCACTCCGATGTAGTGGTTCGCACAGCAACACTGCAGAAGCACCAGAAAGCGCAACATCTTGCCAGGCAAGTTACCCGGACGAGTGTTCTTGCTGCAGTCCAGTAAATGACGGGGATCTTTCGTCCGCAGCCGTCTCTTTGTTAATAAGTGACGGGTGCCCCACATCTCGCTCGTTTTTCATGAGATGTGGGATACCACCGCTCTCCCCCACTGACTCTCAATGCATCTCCGACGCACTTAGCCCTCAACATCTGCGTATCCCGCTGGATTGTCTTCTTCTCACCGAGCACTTTTCTTCAGAGTGGCAGGCTCCTGCCCGCTCAACGCCTTTGCCAGTCGAACGAGTCCTTCCTGAATAGCAGTCTCATCGTATCCGGCAAAGCCGATGAGCAATGCTTTTGGGTCAGCACGTCTCAGGGTAAACCGGTCAACGGCGAGAACTTCGATGCCCTGGTCCGCCGCCAGCCTTTCGGCTCGACGTGAAGTCATTCCATTCTTGAGGAACCCGATGGTGTAGAGGCCGGCCCTGACGTCGGAGAGTTCGAGCAGGCCGGCTAGATGTCGCTTGCTGCCTTCGATCAAGGCTGTGAGGCGGCCGGCGTAGAGATTACGCATGCGGCGGAGATGGCGCGCCAAATGGCCATCCACGATGAAGTCGCGGAGCACCGCCTGATCGAATGTCGAATTGCGAAAATCTGTTTGATAGCGGAAGGCTAAAAACTGATCCGCTAATGACTGAGGCAAGACCACGTAGCCCACGCGCAAGGATGGGAACAACGTCTTGCTGAATGATCCGATGACGATGACGTTTGAATGATTGTCAAGACTTTGCAGGGCGGGCACAGGCTGTCCTTCGAACCGGTACTCGCTATCGTAGTCATCTTCAATCACAAAAGCACCGGCGCGCGAAGCCCAGCTGAGTATGGCCATCCGGCGTTCCAGGGACATGGTGACACCTAGCGGAAACTGGTGAGATGGGGTCAGATAGACTCCCTTGGCGTGCGGACAGATTTTTGTTCCGGCGGAGACGGACAGACCTTCTTCGTCTACAGGCACACCGATGATCCTGGCCCCGGCATTGCCAAATGCGATGCTGGCCCCGAAATATCCAGGGTCCTCCATCCATACCGGATCGCGCGGTTTCAGCAGAAAGCGTGCCAACAGGTCAAGCGCCTGTTGTATTCCAGAAACAATCACGATCTGTTCCGAAGTGCATCGCACGCCTCGGGAGGCGCGTAAATACCCCGCAATCGCATCGCGCAAGGGCCGGTATCCACGGCCATCCGCCTCTGTCTTCAACCATGACCTGAAGTGGCGTGCGCGGTCTGCCGCAAGACGCCCCCAGACCTCGGACGGGAATTCAGCGACGGCTGGATTTCCCACTCGAAATGGCCGGACACCCGATGTAAAGGGCAAGTCGACGAAGGGCTTTGGCCGTACGGTTTCCGAAATGACACGACGCATGTAAGCAGGAGGAGCCGACGCCATCCGCCGGGTTGGCGCGGGCGACGCAATACGATTCACCCACGTACCCAATCCAACGCGGCAGGATACGTAGCCTTCCGATTGCAAGCGTTCAAGCACGCTAACCACGGTTCCCCGCGACAGCCCGTACTGGCTGGCGAAGTCTCTGGAGGCCGGCAGCCGGACGCCAGGGCCAAGCCGGCCTTCCAGAATGGCACGTCGCAGCTCTGCGTACAGCCAGGTGGTGAGCGTCTGATTCTGCGGACGGCTATTGAGAGTGAGTTCGAACGAGCTGATGGTTTTCGGCACTCGTTTCCTCTTGGTCCAATGATATTTGCGGAAAATGGCTCTGTTCAGTGTACCAATCCGGCTCGTACGATCAGTCGTGTTTCCGGAAAATCGAGTCGAGGTACGCGAGGTTGAACAAATGAGGGCCGGCATCTGGTTCTATGGCTTGGCAACGGTTGTTACCGGGATCCTGGATCTTGTCTGGGGAGCATTTGAGGCCTCCCATCAACCCCTAAGAGCCCTGGGGCCGCATGTTCCTGGCGAACATGTACTCGCATATATCGCCGGTGCCTGGCTGGTCGCGGCCGGCGCGGCGATCTTGTGGCGACGCACCGAACGGTTGGGAGCAGCGGGGTCAGCCATCATCTACCTGGTCTTTGCCCTCTTTTGGCTTCCCCGGATCCACGCCATCGCTCATGTTTTTGGCTTTGGCATCGGTGTAATTATTTTTGGCTTGGGCGGGATCGGTGCGCAGGTGCTTCTGGCTGCACCGGCTGCGATTGTTTACGCGGCTACTGCAGAACCTCATCCGGCATGGCGAGAGCGCGCAACTGCAGCCGGCCGCTGGATGTTAGGGGTGCCACCAATCCTCTTCGGTTTAGGGCACCTCATCAATCTTCGTGCTTACGTACCCATCGTCCCGCACTGGGTGCCGTTTGGAACCTTTTGGGCCGTGGTCACAGGCATGGCTTTTTTGCTGGCTGGGCTTGCAATGGTTTCGGGAATTCGAGACGTCCTGGCAGCGCGCCTGCTTGCGCTCATGCTGTTGCTGTTTGAGGCTGCTGTGGAGATACCTCCGGTTTTTGTCCGACCGCACAGTCAGGAGGCGTGGGGTGGCGCGGTGTACAACCTGACAGCAATCGGAGTGTGCTGGATATTCGCCGAATTTGTCGCCGGCCGGCACCAAGCGGATGAAAGAGAGACCAGCGGGTCTATCGCCACGTCCCAGGTGGGTTCGGTCGTCGCGTGAATGAGTAAGAATGAAGCCATACTCTTACGTTCTGCTCGCGCTAGGAACCGCTTTCTGGGTGACTCCATTCTTCTTCACTCGAACCAAAGGCCAGGTTCTGGTAAAGATTGAGAAACGCGCTCGAGGGGGCGTACTGCTGCAGTGCCTTGGCTATTCGATCCTGTGGCAAAGTCATTTCTGGGAGAGGCCGACGGAACATTGGCGAACCGCCATTGCGGTTTGCCTTTTTGTTCTTGCGTGCCTAATTTCATGGACGGCGGCTAGATCATTAGGACGCCAATTCAGGTTCGACGCCGCAATCGATTCGGCGCACATGTTGGCGCGCTCCGGGCCGTATCGCTACGTCCGCCATCCGATTTACACATCGATGTTCTGTGTCCTGCTGGCAACAGGTATAGTCATTTCTCCGCTCAAGCTGATGTTGGTAGCCATCGCAGCGTTTAGCGTCGGTACTTTCATCCGGATGAGAATCGAGGATCGCTTATTGGAGGCGCAGTTCGGAGCGGAGTTCGTGGAGTACCAGCAACACGTGCCGGCATTCGTGCCGTTTATCAAGACACCCGTTCGGTGACGAAAGTCCTATGCACAGGGGGTTTTTTCGGTAACGTGACGGGTACACCAGTGAGGCACTGGGCTACAACTACACTCTCCGCCGTTGCTACCCAAGGCGCATGGCGGATTCCCACAGAAACGATATGCTCTTTTCAAGCAGCGATTCTCCTAACCCTCACCGGTCCCTTCGGGGGATGGGCTCGAGGAGGGAACAAGGAGAATCGCTGAAGTAGAAGAGTTAGCTTAATTGCGGTTTGCAACAAATGAACAATTGCAGTCTGCCACGTTACTCTTGTTTACGCTTTCCGATCTTGTTATCCGCACACTGAATCACTCTAACGATGCATTACCTTAGCCCTGCCAGGTAACACTGGCAGGGCATTTATTTTGCTGCCTCTTTCATACGGGCGGAGCTCATTAAGTTTTCCTGACTTTTTTCGATCGGCCGATTTGGACAGCGCTCACTGGAAGCAGTCCTGCCAACAGCGTGCACCCCGATCATTCCCGAAGAGCCTGCCCTGAGCTCGTCGAAGGGGACGGCTGAGAATGCCCAGGACGTCAGTCCTGGGTGAACCTGAACCGCACGTGAATGGGCAAGGAAAATGCGACTTGCACAAGACTGATGTCCAGCCCACCTCCGGTGAAATCAGACCGAGTGAGGCGGTTTTCTATAAGATGATCCCGGCGTGCCCAAGAATCGCTGAAATGGAGTTCAGATGAAACGACTTGCCACTTTGTTCCTGCTTGGCTGCTCATCGGCCCTTGCCTTCGGAACACCGATCACCGCTAACGTGTCCGCCGTCAAGAACGGGCCCATTGCGGTAGTGGCCTCGTCACAGTCGCTCACCGTCACCTGGGATGACAGCTCAAATCAACACTGGCAAACGATCTTTTCGCTTGACTCGACAAAACCCTTGATCACGGCGATCTCAGTGAATGGACACAATATCGTTGAGCTGGCGAAACCATACTATCGATGTTCCACGGGAAAGCGCCGTGGCGGATGGGACGCCTTCTTCGACTTCCCACCGGCTGCTCCGCAGGGAACGCGGCAATTTTTGCTCGAGTTCCATCCGGCCGCAGTGACCGCCCAAACCGTGGGGGATCGAGTAGAAGTAACCTTTGACGGGGTGGGGCTCGGAATCTTCACCGGGTCGCTTCGCTATACGTTCTACCCAGGTACCCCGCTCATTCAGCAGGCCGCGCTGGTCAGCACTCATGAACCGGACACAGCCTTCTACTACGACGCTGGACTGGAGATGACAGCGGAGCAGGATCGCCGGGCCGGTCTCAATATGGAGTCGCACTTCTCTTACTACGATGTAAAGGGGAAGCTACAGGAGATCACGCCGCCTTACGGTTCTGAACGTCATTCACTGGCAGCCCACTATCGCACGGTCGCGGCGAAGATGGGCGCGGGAAGCATTGCGGTTTTTCCGCCTCCGCATCGCTATTTTTTTGCCCGCGATTACACGACCAACCAGGGATACCTCTGGTACAGCTCCTGGCGGGGTAGGGTCGGACTCGGAGTGCAGCAGTACCCAGACGACGATACGACCATCGATCCATGGATGAACGCGCCGCCGGATTCCGTTCAGGAAATGAGCCTGTTTCTGTTGCCTAGCGCGAAGGACTCGAGCGTGGCGCTGAAGGACGTTCTTGCTTACACGCACAACGATCACTTTGAGCATTTGGATGGTTTCGTCACCTTCGCCCCGCATTGGCACCTCGCCTACACCGTGCAAGCCATGGAAAAGGGACTCGACTGGGAGCCCCCTTTCAAGCCGGTGATGGAGGGCATCGGGATCGACTCCGCCATGATCATGGACTTTCACGGTGACGGACACCCGGCCGATCTGACGGACCTCAGGCTCCACGAACTGGACGAGTACTACAAGGCCTGCCGGGCGCAGTCTGACCGGAACTTTCTACTGATCCCTTCAGAAGAGGCGGATATCTACCTCGGCGGCCACTGGGGGCTGGTATTCCCTCATCCGGTGTATTGGCAGCAGGATCGCAAACCTGGCGAGAGCTTCGAAAGCACGGACGACAAATATGGCAAGATCTATCGCATTCATGATGCCGAAGAGATGTGGAAGATGATCAAGGCGGAAGACGGGTTCGCTTATCAGACGCATCCGCGCACCAAGGGTTCGACGGGATACCCCGATAAGATCTTGAACACTGCTTACTTTCGCGACAGCAGCTACCTGGGCACCGGTTGGAAAGCAATGCCGTCGGATCTGTCTTCGCCAAGGCTGGGGGAGAGAGCCTTCAAGACGCTCGATGACTTGAACAACTTTGGCTTGCACAAGCACATGATTGGCGAGGTGGATGTATTTCAGATTAGTTCGGCGGATGAGCTCTACGGGCATATGAACATCAACTACCTTCGATTGCCTGCATTGCCATCGTTCGATCACTATGATCGCGTCCTCCACTCGATCGAGAAGGGGGACGGTTTTATCACCACCGGCGAGATCCTTCTCCCGACTATCTCCATGTCCGCGGAGGGTGATGGGAGCATACGGGTGAAAGGAAGAATATCCTCGACATTTCCCTTGAGGATCGCTGAAGTCGTTTGGGGTGACGGTGTGAACACCCACCGCGAGGTCATCGATCTGCAATCAGCGCCGGCCTTCGACGATCACGAGTATTCGTGGCTGGTGGGCACGCCCCGGTGGACGTGGGCGCGGTTTGCGGTGTGGGACGTGGCCGGTGACGGAGCGTTCACCAATCCTATTTGGCGTGATCGGAAATAGATGCTGCTTCCCATGGCGGACCATTCTTTTCCACCTAAGGCGTAAGTAGGTAGAATCTTCTCAGGGGGAAGGAGGAGATTTGCGATGCGCATCGCACGAGCAAGTATTGGGTTGATTCTGACGCTGTGTTGCGTCTGTTTACATGCTAACGAGAGCGATCCGCAAAAGGTAACCCTGGTAGGGACGGTCCATCGCGCGATGGCGATCGGGGCAGAGTCCACTGGTTGGATGGTGCAGGTCGATTCCGAAACCATCATCGACGGTAAGCCCATCAGCTCGATTGAGGTGAGCGATACCCGAAAGCCCAAGCAGCTTGAGGAGCTGGAGAACAAGCGCGTGAAGATTGCCGGGAAGGTAGTTTACCGTCACGGCGTGGAAACCGGAGTTCAGCCCTACGTCGAGATCACAACCATCAAAGCGGACCCGGGCCCTGACAAGCCCTAAACGAGCTTGAGCCAGGACATCAGCTCGCGGACCAAGGTTGGCGAAAGAGAGGCTTCAGCAGGGCTGAAGCCCGGTCCGAGCCGCGGGTCAGGCGAAAGCCGGTTGCATCCCACCGCAACAGTTCCTGGGTGCGGATAGCGACGTTGCCGAGCATCAGGCTCTCCACGATGGGCCTCTCGAATTCATAGTTCGTGCTCGCCGGCGGACCTCCGTGGCAGGCCTTGATCCACTCCAGATAGTGAGCGTTATCGGCTGCCGTCGCGCTTGGACCCAGTTCAGGGCGTGATGGCTCGAAGGGCTGGTTGGCGGGCGCTAGCGGCTGCCATGAACGGGCGAGATCTCCTTTGGGTGACAACAGGCGCGGCGGCGCCTGCCCCATAAAGGCTGTCAGCAGCCGTCCCCGCTCGCCGCTGTACATAACGCCTTCACCCCCTACGCTCATGTCCACATCAGGCGACATGCCGGCTGGCCGCTCGGGCTTGATTCCACCGTCGTACCAGTTGACCTCTACAGCAGGCTTGCCCGGCCTTTCAGGAAAGCGATAATGCAAGGTGGATGCCACGGGGTAGCAGTCAGGAAACAGCTCGGTAGAGCTGGCATACACCTCCTCCGCCGTCCCTAGCTCGAGAGTCCGTACGATGGTGTCAAAACCGTATTCACCCATGTCACCAATGGCACCACAGCCGTAGTCATACCAAGCCCGCCAGACAAAGGGGAGATACACGTGGTTGTAGGGCCGGAGGGGCGCAGGACCAAGCCACATATCCCAATTCAATCCAGCCGGAATGGGATCCGCGCTGGTAGGGGTGCGCAGGCCTTGTTTCCAGAAAGACGAGGCGCGCGTGGTCCAGATGTCGACCCGGTCCACGGCGCCGATCGTACCGCTTTGTATTATGTCGATGATGCGGCGCGACTCTGGCGTTTGCGCGTTGAAGATCGATACCGCAGTGGCGCGGCCGGTCTCTTTGGCAACGCTGGCCATCTGACGGGCCTCCCATACTGAATGGGCCATCGGCTTCTGGCTGTAGACATGCTTGCCCGCCCGCATGGCGGCGATGGCAATCAGCGCGTGCCAGTGATCGGGGGTGCTCACGACCACTGCGTCAAGATCTTTTTCCTTGCTTAGCAGCTCGCGAAAATCCTCATAGGAGGCACAGCCGTCGTAACTCGATTTGCCTGTGCTACGAGCGTAGAAGGCATTCACGATGGATTGCGCAACATCTCGCCCGGCCGTAGGGCCAGACAACGATGCGCCCCACCCAGGTTGCTGCAACAGGAGGCGAACCTTATTACGCAGCTCGTTCGGCCCCCAGTCGAGATAATCACTGGTCTGCCGGTTCACGTCGCATACGGCCACCACCTGCACCTCAGGCATGCGCAGCAGGTCCATCATGACCCGCAGTCCTTGCGAGCCCACGCCGATAAAGGCGACCGTCAATTTATCGCTGGGCCTGGGCGCGGCACGACCCCAACGCGGGACCATGAGTGCTGCTGTGCATAGTCCCGCTGTCAAAAGAAAGTCACGTCGTGTAGGGTTCGGCATGTATCTCTCCGCGTCTCGCGCTACGTGCGGGCGGACTCACAACAATAGCAGCAGCAAATGCGGACAGCTGCGTCCAGGGCCTATTGGCCGATGGCCTTTCCCTAGAACACAAACTTACCGGCAAGCTGCAGAATACGCGCGTTGTGCGCGCCGGTTACGGTAAGGAAGGGCGACGCGGAACAATCCCCGTAGCAGGAGTTGTTATTCACCTGGCTCCACTGCGTATGGTTAAAGATGTTGAATGCCTCGGCGCGGAACTCGAAGTGCATGTCCTCGTGCACGGCAAACGATTTGAACAAGCCCATATCGAAGTTGGTGCGTGCCGGCAAGTTGAGAATATTTCGCCCCGCGGTGCCGTAGGTGAGGCCCTGCGGGGCAGCGAACGCGTCGCTGTTCCACAGCCGCGGCCCTTGCACACCGGCTGGGTGTTTCACCGCCACGGGACCGTGGAGAGGACCAACGAGGTCGGGATACGATTGTATCGATCCAGGGTTCTGGAGGGTACCGCTGCCATTATTGCTGATCGTGTTGCCAGTGCCCGCATTATCCGCAAACGCGAAGTTGTTGTTGATGCTGAAGGGAGTGCCCGTCTGGAACCCGGTCAGATCTGAGATTTGCCAACCGCCGAGCAGGGAATGCAACAATCCCGGCTGGGTGAAGAAAGGCAGGTCATAGACGAGGCTTGCTTCCAGCACATGCCGTTCGTCAAAGTTTGAGCTCGCATAGCTCACGTGTTGGTCCAGGCCATTCACCATCTCGATATTGGCAGAGCCGTCAGAAGCATCGTCGAGCGAGTGGCCGTAGGTGTAAGCCAGGCTGCCGTTCAATCTGCCGAAGTAGCGGGTAACACCGATCTGCATCGCGCTGTAGGCCGACTGGGCGCTGTTGGTGACGTTGTTGATGCCGGAAGTACCAATGTACGGCCGGAAGGGATCCGCAGAGTTGCCGCATGCAATGTAGAGGCGGGTTGCCGCGTCGCTATTGATTGGCTGACCGTTTACGGTCGCCTGGGGTATGTTGTTGGGGCCAAGGTACAGCGCAGTCAGTCGATCGCGAGATCGCCTGTCCAGGCTGATAAGGATTCTCTGAGGGAGCCAGCGGCATAAGCTGGTTCAGCTCATGCCGAACCGGCAGATGCACTCCCAGGCTGCCGACATAACTCACTTGCATCACAACGTGACTTGGCAGCTCCCCCTGAACCGAGAGATTGTATTGCTGCACGTAGGGCCAGACTGCATGGGTTGGGATAGCAATCACGCTCAGGGGAAAACTGAGCCCTGCGCCGCCCGAGTTTTGGTATCCGATGTAGTTGTACTTGTTCGGAGTCTGCACCACCGGCGCGGTGCCCTCCAGGAACTCGGAGTTGCTCTCGTTGCCGTTGGTGTGCTCGAAGAAGATGCCGTAGCCGCCGCGCACAGCCAGCTTGCCATTGCCAAAGACGTCATAGGCGAACCCTACGCGGGGCGCCGGGTTGAAAAGGTGGCCTGACATACAACCAGGAGAGACACCGTTGATGCCGCAACGAACCAGGCCGTTGAACTCATTTCCGCTGCCGGGAATGATCGCTCCCGCCTGCCCGGTGATGGATCCGTCGACGTCGATAGCGGGCGCATTGGCCGCACTCCACACGCCGGGCTCAAAGTTGCCCGATTGATCGCTGATGTCCTTGTAGGTTCCGAAAAGGCTGAACCGAAGACCAAGATTCACGGTCAGCTTCGGAGTGGCTCTCCAGTTGTCCTGGAAGAAGGGTTCCACAATTTTGTAACGGTTATAGTACTTCGGCTGCGCCGAGGTCTGCGAAAACTGTCGCGATCCTCGCCGTCAACAGGTCGGCAAACGCATTGCCTGTGGTGACCGTAGAAGAGGTGTTGAAGGTGACCGTGCCCTGGTTGTCTCCCACGCTGGGCTCGTTTTTCTGGGCAAAAATCGAACTCGCGCCGAAGATCAGAGTATGGTTGCGCAGCGTTTTGGTGATGCGTATCGCGGTAGCTGTAGGTAGGGTTCGAGTTCTGCCAGGGGAAGTATCCCGGTGTTCACGGAAAAGCCGCCTCCATAGGCGGTACCGCCGGTGAACGGTAGAAGGCAGAACACCGCCATAGCCGTTGTCGAAAAATCCATTTCCGGTAAAGTTGGTGCGGGCAATAGTCGGGAGTGGTGTTGATCAAAGTGATGTGGTCGGTGGTGTAGTCGGCGACAAACTCATTGACCAGGCTGGGAGAGGCCGCATAGGTCAGGTTGGCCACCATATCGACGCCCGGACCCGTGAAGGAGTTGGTCACCGTGGGAAAGGAATTGGATTGAAAGGTTGGCTCTGAAGTCGTCTGCTTCCACGAATCGTAGATAAAGCGATAGTATCCGCGGAACTTTTCATTGAAGACGTGGTCGATGCGGAAGAGTTCTTCCCGGTTGGTGGTCAATTGGGAAGGAGAGGACTGATAGAGCGACGAGGTGCCGGAGCCGGAATTCGCCGCGGGAATAAGAACCAGCATCGCCTGGCCATTGGCGTCTACAGGGACCTGGTTATTTAAGAAATATGCTCCCGTCGTGGGGTCGACCGGGCAGTTAGGAAAGTCCGCCGCATCGACCGCGCTGCCGGGCGCGGGACACTGGTCTGAAAAGTCGCCGGTGCGTTCCGCAGTTGAGGGCACCAACTGGTTGAAGACCGTGGCGGGAACGTTTTCATGACGCCACTCCTGCGAGTAAAAGAAGAACGTCTTCATCGAGGCCGGCTTATAGAGCTTGGGAATGAAGACCGGGCCGCCTACCGTGAATCCATAGTCATGTTTCTTGTAGGTCGGTCTCGATGTTTCGAAATAGTTGCGGGCGTTGAAGTCGTCATTGCGGAGAAACTCAAACAGATCTCCGTGAAAATGCTCGGTGCCTGACTTGGTCTGCGACAGCACGGTACCGGAAGCGTTGCGGCCATATTGCGCGCCGTAATTGGAGGTAAGCACCTCTGTCTCCGCAATGGCATCGACGTTGGGATAAACGTTGAGCGTGGAGTTGCTGCCGTTATCCATCAGGCTCGAGCCGTCGACTTCCCAGTTGTTGTACTCGGTGCGGCCGCCATTCATGCTGTAGGCCACGCTGCCGTTCACGCCGGTCTCGCCTTCGTCCTGCCCGGTCTGGTTGATCACACCGGGGGTGAGCGTCACCAGCTGGGTAAAGTTGCGGCCATTCAACACCAGCTGCGTGATCTGTTTTCCGGTAATGGTGAACGAAACTTCCGGCGACTCGGTCTGCACCGTGCCCAGATCGTTGCCAACCACCTGCACCTGGGTGGTGACCGCACCGATGCTTAATTTGGCGTCGACTCTCTCGTTGCGGGATACGCGCAGCACAATACCAGAGGCCTGATATTGCTTGTAGCCGGGCGCCGTTACCTGCAGATTGTAGGTGCCGCTTCAAGGGCGGGAAAAGTGTACTCGCCGGAATTGTTCGAAGTGGCGTTGTACGTGGTGCCCTGCGCCGCATTGGTGAGTATCACTTGCGCGTTCGGGATCGCGCCGCCGCTCTCATCGGTCACTGCGCCGTTGATGGAGCCGGATTGCTGGGCGAGAAGCACGCACGGCATGAATAAGAGCAGGCACGCCAACGCAAACGCTAGCGGAAAGCCTTGGTGTTTTGAGAAGAACATGGTGATAATGCCTCCAGTGGTCTTTCGGCTTGCTCTTACTTTTTCGACGTTTGTGATGGGAAGATCGGATACAGCAGTGAGAAGGCTTAATAGTAAATCGTTTTAATTCACTGTCAAGAAAAAGATTCCTGAGCTTGCCTCTGATTCTTTGCCTGGCTCCCCAAGACCCCGCGCTCCAGCCCGCCACGATCTTCCGCCAGGGTGTGCAGGCCATGCAGAACGGCCAACTGACAATCGCCGAAGAGGATTTTCGAACCGTCATTGCTCTCGATCCGCGTTCGGGGGCGGCCCACGTCAACCTGGGCGTCGCCTACATGCGCGAAAAGCGATGGGATGATGCACTGGTCGAATTGCGCACGGCGCAATCGCTGTCTCCCCATGAAGCCCGGCATTCCGTTGAATATAGGACTTGCGCACTACCGGAAGAACGATTTCGCCGCAGCGATCGAACCCTTTTCCGCAAGCCTGCGGCTTGCGCCGCAATCGCTCCAGGCGCGGTATCTTCTTGGGCTTTGCTATTTTTTCACCAATCAATACCAGCAAGCCGTCGACACCCTTGCGCCGCTTTGGGAGAAGGAGTCGAATAACCCGAACTATCTTTATGTACTCACCATTGCGGCGGGTAAATCATCCAACGTGACGCTGGAAAAACAGGCCGCCGACCGGATGCTTGCCATCGGTCAGAACACGCCGGAATTCCATTTGTATATCGGTAAAGCGTGGTTAGCAAAAGGCAATACGGAAAAGGCTATGGAGGAGTTCAATGTTGCTGCCGCGGCGCGGCCGAACCTGCCGCTGGTGCATTACTTTCTTGGCCGCGCCTACCTTGAACAACATGCCTATCCACAAGCCGAAGCGGAACTGCTGAAGGACGTCGCGATCGAGCCCAGCTTTCCTTACAACTACGAAGACCTGGGCCTTTTATATATGCAGCTGAACCAGACGGACAGGGCTGAGGGCGCTTTTCGTAGGGCAATTGACCTAGACCAGACGCTGGTGAATTCCTACGTCGGCCTGGGGAAACTCGATCGCCAGGCCGGCCGTTACAGCGACTCGCTCGAGATGTTGGATCGTGCCGTGGCGTTGGCGCCCGAAAGTGCCAGTGTCCATTACCTGCGCGGGCAGGTGCTGGCGAAGCTCGGCCAAAAGGCGAAGGCGGAGGAGGAATTCAATACCTCAGCCAGGCTGCTGAAATCCTTCAACGATCGTCTGCAGCAAGACCCCTCCGGAGACCGGGCTGCGGACGCGCAAGACGCCGCCCAGCAATAGTTTCTCGGGTATACTCCAAACCAATGGTTCGCATTCTGGCCGCCGCTCTTGTCGCTTGTGCTGTCACTGTGCACGCTCAGCAGTACGATCTTGTTCTTCGCAATGGCCAGGTCCTCGATCCGAAAAACAACGTTGCCGCGAAACGCGACGTAGCCGTCCGCGACGGTAAGATTGCCGCCATCGAACCAACGATCCCTCTCAACGCCGCCAAACAATCCGTAGACATCACCGGTCTCTATCTCACGCCCGGGCTCGTCGATATCCACGTGCACGTCTTCACCGGACTTCGCCACAATGCATGGGGCAACGGCGACCTCTCCGTTCCCGCCGACGTCATGGCCATCCCGAACGGCGTTACCACGGTCGCCGACGCCGGCTCCTCCGGGTGGCGCGACTTTCCCGAGTTCCGTCGCCGCATCATTGACTATTCCAGGACCCGTATCTTCGCCTTCCTCAACATTGTCGGTTCGGGCATGGTCAATATTGACGATGTCGCCGAGCAGAACGAGCACGACATGGACATTGATGCGCTTTCAAAGATGATCGACCAGAACCGCGACATCATCGTCGGCATTAAGACTGCGCATTGGGAACAACCCAATTTCGTCTCCGTGGAGAAGGCCGTCGAGGCAGGCAAGCGCAACCACTTGCCTGTGATGGTCGATTTCGGCTGGTTCGACAATAAATCCTACGAGCAGATGATCGCGAGCATCCTGCGCCCCGGAGACATTAGCACCCACGTCTTTCGCATGCCCGCGCCGCTACTGACTCCTGAGGGCAAACCTGCCCCTTTCATGCTCGAAGCCCGCAAGCGCGGAATCAAGTTCGATGTTGGCCATGGTGGGGGTTCCTTCACCTTCGCGCTCGCAGAGCCCATGGTGAAGAGCGGTTTCTTCCCTGACTCCATTTCAACCGATCTCCACGTCGACTCCGCCACTGGCGTCATGCTCAACCTGCCTAACGTAATGAGTAAGATGCTGGCGCTTGGCATTCCCCTATCCGAGGTCATTCGGGAAACCACCACAAACCCAGCTACGGAAATCGGCCACCCCGAACTCGGGCAGATCGCTGTCGGCTCGGTCGCAGACATTGCCGTCCTCCGCGTCGAGCACGGCAACTTTGGCTACGCCGATCTTGTCGGAGGGAAGGTCAACGGCAGCGAGCGCATTTCGGCTGAAATGACCATCCGCGCAGGCCGCATTCTCTTCGATCTCAACGCGCGTAGCGCGGTCCCTTGGCGCGAAGGTCACCTCAAATACGCGACCCGGTAAAACTCGATTTCAATCAGATCTTGGAAGTACCCTGAGGGCAAAATAGCCTGAGTGAAAACCGCGGGTTCAACTCCTCGTCCCAGACGAAGGACGGGTGCCCAACATCTCGCTCGTTTTTCGCGAGATATGGGATTCCGCCGATGTTGACCGCTAAGTGTGTCGATGAGTTGAGAAATTTGAGGGAGACATGAGCGAGACCTGGAGCCCCGTCCTCTGTCTGTGAACGAGCAGACCCTTGGTGGCGGCTCCTACTGAAAGAGCTTGAGCGCGTTCAGCAGAGTGTAGTAAACACCCCATGCGGCGGGTATCGAAACCACGGTCCACGCAGCCAGGATCAGGATAGGTGATGTCGTGTTGTTCTCATTTGTAACCATGGATGAATGTTCCTCCGGCTTCAGCTCTTCTTAATGTGCTGCTCCAACTTTGCTGCTAGCGCTCTCCAGCCAATACTTCTGCGCCACTGGACGCACGAGAAGATTGGCGATAAAACCCACCACCATCAGGGCAGCCATGATGTGCAGGATCACCGGATAAGCCTGCTGCTTGGGCAAGTGGTTGGCGACGTAATGATCGAGGACGCCGTTGACGATCAGTGGCCCGACTATACCTGCGGTGGACCACGCCGTCAGCAGCCGTCCATGGATGGCGCTCACGTGATAGCCGCCGAAGAGATCCTTGAGATAGGCCGGAATAGTCGCGAACCCTCCGCCGTACATGCTGATCAGCACACCCGCAGTCAGCACAAAAAGCGGCACGGAGTTCAAGTGCGTATTGCCCGTGAAGGGAAGCGCAAGATATAGCAACACGCCCACAACAAAAAAGACGGAGTAAGTGGTCTTGCGTCCGATGAAGTCCGACATGGACGCCCAGACAAAACGTCCTCCCATGTTGAAGAGGCTTAGCAGGCCCACGAAACCAGCTGCTGCGATCGGCGAGACACGCCCATGGAATAGGTCCTGGATCATCGGCGACGCCTGCTCCAGGATCCCTATACCGGCGGTCACGTTCATGCACAAAATGAGCCACAGTAGCCAGAACTGCGGCGAACGCGAGGCGGCATTCACATCTACCTTATGGGTAGAGATCAGGGCCGATTGCGCTTTTCTGGGAACCCATCCCTCGGGCTTCCAACCCTCCCGCGGCACACGAATGGTAAAGACGCCAAACATCATGAAGACAAAGTAGAGAAGGCCCATCGTCACCCAGGTGGCCGCGATGGGATGCGCGGACGCCCGGTAAAAGATCATTAGTTTGGTGCCCAGCGGCGAACCGATCATCGCCCCACCGCCGAAGCCCATGATCGCGAGGCCGGTAGCCAGTCCCGGCCGGTCAGGAAACCACTTGATCAGCGTTGAGACGGGTGAGATATAGCCGAGCCCCAACCCGACGCCCCGATGACTCCATAGCCGAGATAGATGAGCGCCAGAGAATGTGTCGCCGCGCCTGCAGCCGCTACCAGAAATCCGGACCCGAAGCAGGTAGCCGCGACAAACATCGCCTTGCGAGGACCCGCCGTCTCCAGCCATCGGCCAAACAGAGCCGCGGAAAGCCCCAGCACCGCGATGGCGATGGAAAAGATATAGCCGACCTCTTTCAGGTTCCACACCGCGCCGTCCGCGCCCTTTAGCGCCAGCAGCGGATTCTTGAAGATACTGAATGAGTAGACCTGGCCGATGGCCAGATGAATGGAAAGTGCGGCGGGCGGCACAAGCCACCGGCTAAAACCGGGATGGGCAACAGAGACTTCACGATCAAGAAATGACAGCATGCGGGACGTGCCTCGACCAGCGGAGCGCATCTGGATAATTGATTACGGGGACCGACAAGTTTCACACCTCAGTCTGTCATCCATGGGATGACACAATCTTCTATCACATAAGATGCGCAACCGGCGACAAAGCCTCAAACTCTCTCCCATTGACCGAATCAGACACCCCCGCGCCGAACGCTGAATTGCTGCCATTCGCGCCCTATATCAAAGCCGCAGTGCCACAAATTGGTTCCTGTCTTTAGGTTCCCTGTGCGAGAATTCCCACGTCGATAGTTAAGCCCAGCGTTCGTTATCGACCCAGGAGCAACCCAGATGCCGGAAGAGCAAGAAAAAGTTCTGACCATTGCAATCGAACATGACGGGGACAAAGCCGTTGTGAAATGTCACGGCCGACTGGTAGCAGGCACCACCGAGGCACTTTACCAGGAGGTGAAAGATCTACTACCTCAGACAAAAATGGTGGTTGTTGACTTAGCAGAACTTACCTACGTGGATAGCTCGGGACTTGGTACGCTGGTGCGACTGCATACATCCGCCCGCAGGCAGGGATGCGAGTTCAAGTTGCTTCACCTTGGTAAACAGCTTCGCAATTTGCTAAAGCTGACGAACCTTCTGGCGGTTTTCAGCCAGGTGGAGGACCACGGCATCACCATTGCTTGATTTGTCCAAAATGAGCGCTTCAGCCCTGCCCAGGCGCCTGACATTAGTCGGTCCGAGCACATAAAGCGTGTTACCAGAGATCGGGACCCCTTACTGGGCTGGGCACTTGTCGCTCAGTGAGTCGTGTAGCCCCTGCGACTCGACGCAAAGCCTTGAATCTTTCTTTCCGTCTACTTCGCTGATCCGCAAGACATAACTTCCATCTACGCAGCCTCTCAGATGTTCAACCGCTGGAGGCCGCAGTTACTACGAGATTCGACTTCCAATTTCATTCAAATTGGTTTAGATCGGTGTCGGGGGCAGGGTGGCCCAACACACGGCACATGGCCACGATCTGGCCTTTGTGATGAAAGGCATGCGTCAGGACATGGTGAAGGATCAGCGCCGGCGCGCGGACAGCGACTTCTCCATCGGAGAAATGCAGCTCGGTATCGGCATTGAGCTGTTGATCGGTCAAGGTCAACAAATATGCAAGAGTCGACTGGCTGACTTCCTTCTGTAGGCGTCTTACATCGGCGAGGAGCGGGCACTCCTCGATAGTCCGGTCGGCGTACCGTAATCCCTGGAGCGTCTGAAGCCAAAATCCCTCGCAGTTGAAGATATGAATCGCTTGTTCACGCAGAGTGCGGAAGCCAAAGCCGGCTACTTCCCTCACGTAATCGTTTGCGGGCATTGTGGACAGGTGATCGAGAACCAGGTTCAGGCTGGCGTGTGTCCAACTATGAAATTTCCGTACGCCGTCGAGGGTGAACAATGATCTCTCCTTACAAACTCATCGTATGAGATGAGGGGTCGTGTTGCCTACCCTTCAGGTCAATACTGCTTCGGATGGGCTCTCTGAATAGGACAGACCCTGTGTTTCATCATTGTTCGGCTGCCGAGGGTCTATACTTCTGCCACTGGACATTCGTCCAGGAAAGGAGGGCTTTGTTGTGGTCAAGCCAATTCCCGACGGATATAACTCTGTCACCCCCTATCTTATTTTCGAGGATGCCAACTCCGCGATTGATTTTTACGGAAAGGCATTCGGCGCGCAGGAACTCTTTCGTATGCCCATGGGTAATCGGATCGCCCACGCTGAAATCCAGATCGGAAACTCCCGGATCATGCTGGCCGATGAAGCTCCGCAAATGGATGCGTACGGCCCTAAACATCACAACGGATCGCCTGTCAGCCTGATGCTTTACGTTGATGACGTCGACACTCTCTCCAAGAAGGCCGTCGCAGCAGGAGCCAAAGTGCTGCGTCCGGTAAAAAATCAATTCTACGGCGATCGTTCGGGAACCTTTCTCGATCCATTCGGCTACAAGTGGACGATCGGCACGCATGTCGAAGATGTCCCAGCGGAAGAGATGGAATCGCGCATGGCGAGCGCAGCTGTGGGTTAGAGCTCTGCACGCTCATGCGAGAATAGACTGGCCCCGACGCGGTGTTCCCCGCGGTCGGGGCTGGCCTGCCAGGCTACCCTAAATGCTGCGTATCAGGCGTGTCCGTTACCAGCCCATTTGTCGCATTCGCTCCAGGATCAGCGCGCTGTATTATTCATGCGCGCAGGCCGTCGCTTCAGAGGAGCCGGTAGAATCGCAGCGAGCCGTGCCGCCTGTTCCCGGTCGGTATTGCGGGCTGCGGTTCCGTCATAGGCATGACAGGCGGCATCCGCGCCATAGATCCCGGGCCCCCATTCGACCACATTGAGGTAGATCTCCAGAATGCGTTGCTTGCCAAGAAAGAGTTCGGCCAGCGGCACCAGTGTGAACTCCGCGCCTTTGCGGAGGATCGAGCGGCCGGTTCCGAAGAAGAGGTTTTTTACCAGTTGCTGCGTAATGGTAGAGGCTCCGCGGAAGCGGCCGCCCTCCAAATCGTCGCCGGCAGCAATTTGGATCTCGTGCCAATCGAAGCCATGGTGCTGGTAGAAGCGCGCATCTTCCGCGGCGATGACAGCGTGCTGAAGATTGGGCGAGATTTGGCTGAGAGGAATAAATTTGTAGCGTTTGCGATACGGCGTGCTGTCAGCCCAGGCCTGCAAACGACGCTGGATCTGCACTGCAGTGGTCGGTGGGTCGATCCACCGGGCAGACAGAAGGAGCAGAACGGCAAGCAACCAGAGAGACGCCAAGCCGATGACAAGCCATCGAACAAATGATCGGAGGACATCCTTCTGAAGCAGGGTCCTGGGGTGTGCTGGGGCCATTTAGTCACTTGTCAGGATCATAACCGGGGCAGAATACTCCGTAGCCGTCGGCCTCAGGTAAGGCCTCCACTTCTTGTTAGTGGTCTTCCGTTTCCGGCTCATCGGGTTTTACCTTGCCGCAATCGGCGCCCAGGAAAGTGCTCGTGGATTTCGACTCCATCTCTCGCTTTTGGCCATTCGTCGACATCGTCGAATGGGATTCAGAGACGATGTGCTGAGAGTCCTGGATCGTCGCGCTCCCGCGCGTCACGATCGTGCCGCCGCTGGGGGTGTTGCAGGTCGCGGTAAAGGTATAGCCGTGAGCATTCTTCACGTTGTCGACCTTGCAGCCTTCGTGCGGCTTCGACATATTTCCCACCATTTCCTGCCAGCTCTCAGGAGTGATACAGCTTTTGGACACCAACTGCCTGGGTGTACCGGTGCCCATATCCATCGTCATTTTCTTTTCCCATAACCCCATTTTTATCGGAGCGGCCTGGGCAAACAGATTGCCGGAAGACCCGATAAATACCGCTATCAACAACAATGAGCGCATGAATTCACCTTGGCAGGGATTCTAGTGTAAAGGGGGGACCAGCGGGAAAGATTAGGGGCGGCGATGCTTTTGAGGCATGCTCAGCTGGTTCGAAATTCAGCCCGTCCAGGGGCCGACACATCTGGGCTAACGAGCGTGAGGGATCACTGCGGTGATGTTGTGCGCGCCGCGCGTACGCCATGCGCCCGCTGGAGTATTTCCTGCCTGGAGAGACGCTTCCAACGTAATTGGAATTCCGATGACGGAGCCGTTTTGATAGACCCGTTTGCCGGTGGATTCACCGCAGCGCTCACAAAGCCGGCGTCCGAGATGAGATACAGCATTCCTCCCTGGCCATTGATATCGGTGAGTATTGCGAGTCCATTCGCTCCCCAGCGCACCATAGAAAATGGTGCGCCGGCAAGATTGCTGAGTGCAATCGTCGACACCTGGGCGTAGGTTGTCTGGTCGAAGGAGACCAGGGTGAAACTATTTGTGTTCGTCTGCGATTGCGATTGAGAGAGGAAGAATACTCGATTGAGCGAGGAGTCAGGCGCAGCCAGACCGGAAGCGTTGAACGTGCCCACGATTTTTCCTGATGCCGGATCCGCGACATTGCCGTTATCGCTGTAAACAAGCCCGGTGCCGAAGTCGGAATGAATCTGGTCTCCTCTCCCGGTGAGATTCGCAGCGACCGTTTGTGCCAGATAGACGCCATCTCCGTCCACGTTATAGGCAAGATCTTGCGACGGCGCGGGTTCCTGATTCTGCGAACCCAAGAGAGTTGCATCCGTCTTGCCCCAGGCCAGCACGTTCCCGAAACCTGGCTGCGGCCACGCGCCCACGGTGATTGGCCGCATCCGAGTGTTGTCAAACACCGCGACTCCGCCAGGGCTATCGTCGAAAGCGCCGGTGGTGATGGGCAACGGACCAAGCGATATTGCCGTTGTAGCATCGCTCTGCGGGGCCGCCTTCAGATCGACAGCGTAGTACTGGTCAAAAGTGCTGTAAAGTCCCTTGTTCAACGACCAGGAAAATGCAGGAGCGAGCCCGGGTAGATAGTTTTGCGATGCTTCCGTTGCGCCTGCATACCCGACATATAGATATTGGTCCTGAGCGCTCATGCTGAGGAGATAGGGATCGGAGAAATTTACCACCGGCGCTGATGTCACCGTGGCAGTCGAAGGATCCAGCGAGATGATCCCATTCGGATAGACCCCATCGGAATCAGCGACCCCCACGTAGAGCAGCGAGCGCGTTGCGTCCCAGGCCATCGCCAGACCGGACAGATTCAGCGCCTGGATGTTCGTGGTGGTGGGAGTAGGCAGTACCGTAAACCGAAGCGAGCCGGGAGTGACGAAAGTGCTTTGCTGGTCGTAGACAAAGATGGAGAAAGAGCCGGCGGTCTGCAGCTGAGCCGCGGGGATGGTAGCGATCAGCTGGGTCGGGCTTACATAGGTGGTCGAGAGCGTTTGCGGTTGCAGGATATAGCAGTTCAGGCAGGCGGCACTGCTAGGGGTAAAGTTGGCGCCGTTGATCGTGACCGTCACATCGCTACTGCCGAGCGGAGCTGACTGGGGTGTTAACGAAGCAAGGGATGGGTAGGGGGTGACCGCGGTTCCCGTAGTGACGTCGGGCGCGACTTTGGGATTGATGGCGGCGCCATCGATCAGGAATAATCCTCCCCCAGAGCCGTCGACGGGGCTATTTTTGCCAATCACAGCCAGCCCGGATGTGCCCCATCGCACCACACGGCCAAGTCCTTGGGTAATTTGAGTGGATAGATTGACACGCTCCAGCAACTGATAGTGATACAGGTCATAGACCAGAAGCTGTGTCGGGGTAACGCAGAAATAGCGTCCTACCGATTGGTCGCCGACACACTGATAGTCGCTTGTGTCGAGCGAGAACTGACCTACCTGGGTGAAAAGAAGCGGATCGGCTGCCAGGTTGTTCGCATAGATCAGACCGGTTCCGGGATTGTAGTACGTGTATTGACCGGCATCGAGAAGTCCCCCTCCGGCAAGCTTGCCGTCGATTCTGGTAGAAAGGGTCACTCCCGAGGCATCCACATTCATGGGGATGACACCACCCGGCTCATCGCCGGTGCCGCGTTGTGTGCCGTAAAGAGCCGTGTCCTGCTGGCCCCATTGAATCCAATCAAGTTCAAAGGAGACTCCATTGCCAAAGCCCGGTACGGTGTTGGGGCGTGCCACGGCATCGTCGTACGCAATCACTCCGTTGCCACCCCCGCCTTCCCACTGTCCTGGAACCATCGCCATCAAGTGTGGATTCACGCGTGCGGTTTCGAGCGAGATGGCATACTGCGGCATACCGTATTGATTTTTGGGTATGGCGATCGAGACATCCTTCTGAAAGCCGGGTAGAAGATAGCGCTGAACAGAAGAGTCGCCATCCATGCCTACCCACAAGTAGGCCGCGCCGGCGGAGATGGAAAGTAGATTGGGATTATGACCGGTCGACACGGTGGTCGAAACTGTTCCCGCAACCGGATCAAGCACCAACAGAGTATTGGGGTTGGTAGGGTCGGTCGATGGCATGGAAGCCAACAGCTTTCCGTGCACTGCGTCCCACGCGATATCGTTCGGGACGTAGTTCAGTTCGCGCACCCACGTAGTGGCGGGCACCGGCGCCTGGGATGCGGTCACCGGCAACATTGCCGGGGGCGACGACACGGGCGGCACACTGGGAATGGTAACCACGATGGAGAGGGAGCCAGCCACGGCAAAGTAGCCGGCAGGTATCGACACAGTGATGGTGGTAAATGTCTGGCTGAGCACGGGGATCGGCTGCCCATTCGCTTGTACCACGGCGCCGGTGACGAAACCGTTGCCGGTGATGACGATTTGCCGAGGCAGGCTGGAACCGGTGTACGCGGCCACCGAAGCGGGGTTAAAGGAAACAACGGAGGGCGTGTGTGGCCTGACCAGCAGAGGGGCTGGGGCCGCGGCGGGCAAGCCGGGATTGATGACCGAGATTTGCCCCGTACCAAAGTTCTGTACATCTGCTGCCGTCAGGGCCATCTGCACGCTGGTGGAGTTGGTAAACGTGGTGGTGCGGGGAGCGCCGTTCCACTGCGCCACAGAGTTCGCTTCAAATCCCGTACCGGTCACTGCGATTTGGTTCGCGGCGCCCTGAAACACGTCTTGAGGGGATATTCCCAAGATTCCTGGTGTAGGAACCGCGATGGAGTAGTTCTGCGCCAGCGAGCTACCTCCGCCCGGAGCAGGATTCGACACTGTGATTTTTTCGGTACCATCGGCCGCTATGGCGGATGCCGGTACGACCGCAGTTACGGACGTTGCACTTTGGTAGGTTGTCGCCAGCGCGGTGCCATTCAGTTGCGCGACGGTAGAAGCAATAAAGCCGCTGCCGGCTATTGTCAGGGACTGCGACGGTGAGCCGGCGAGCAGGCTGGCAGGTGTAATGGAGGCAATCACCGGCGTGGGGTTTGCCGGGGTTGTGGCCGGGGGAGCAGGCGTAGTCCCGCCGCCTTGGGAAGCGGAACTCGACCCTGCGCAACCAGATAAAACAAGGAAAAACCCAAAAAATGCCGCGAGCAGACAAGTGCGAAGCACGAACCCTCCAGGGGGAGTTGTTCATTTAGGGGAGTACATTCGTCTGCTGGCTTTCTGCGCTGACTCCCAAGGCCCGCTAAGTATAAAAGGAGGCACGCTTGATCCTGGCGAATTCTTTGGTAACTAACCACCTGCGAGAACATACAGCTAAAGCACGGGGGATTTAGCCGTCGTTATTGATCTGCGGGCAGAACCAGATATGCTTCGAACAGCAGTGCACATAACGAGACCGGTTGAGGATATTGAGTGAAGAAGAATCTGTTGCCGATTGAGGCGATTGCCGCCAAGCTGGATTTACCCGACGAACTATATGAGAAGCGCAGCCCGGTCAGCGGGAAGCTAAGCCTGGAGCTGCTGAAGCGATGCGCGATTTAACCGCGGCGGCAAGCTGATTCTGGTGACGGCAACAACGCCGACGGTTTCGGGCGAGGGCAAGACCGTCACCTCGATCGGGCTGGTGCAGGGACTGGAAGCGATTGGTAAACGCGCGATTCTTTCTTCGCGCGAGCCGTCGCTGGGGCCGGTGTTCGGCATGAAAGGGGGAGCGGCCGGGGGCGGGCGTTCGCAGGTGGAGCCGGCGGCCAAGATCAATCTGCACTTCCACGGCGATTTCCATGCGATTACGAGTGCGCACAACCTTCTGGCAGCCCTGATCGATTCGCACATGTTTCATGGCAATGAGCTCGATCTGGATCCGGATGCGATCACCTGGCCACGCACGCTGGACATGAACGATCGCGCGCTCAGGGCCATCACGGTGAGCGTGACCGGCGCGGACAAGAAGCAGCGCGACGGCAGCAATCGTTCCAGTGGATTTCTGATTACGGCGGCGTCGGAGATTATGGCGATCCTTGCGCTCGCGTCCGGCCGCGAGGATCTGCGGGCGCGGCTGGCGCGTATCGTGATTGGAGCGAACCGCGCGGGCCAGCCGGTGCGCGCGTCGGACCTGCAGGCAACCGGGCCGATGATGGCGCTGCTGAGCGAGGCACTGCTGCCTAACCTTGTACAGACGACGGAGGGGACACCTGCAACGGTACATTGCGGGCCATTTGGGAACATCGCGCACGGCACCAGTTCGGTGATCTCGCAGCAGATGGGATTGCAGCTGGCGGACTACGTGGTGAACGAGACAGGCTTCGCGTCGGACCTCGGCTTTGAAAAGTACATGGATCTGGTAAGTCCGTCCTCTGGCATCAAGCCGTCCATCGCCGTGTTGGTGACGACGGTGCAGAGCATGAAGCAACAGGGCGAGGGCGATCTCGAGCGCGGGTTTACGAATCTCGATACCCATATCCGCATCGTGAAAGGTTTTGGATTGCCGGTGGTCGTGGCGATCAACCGCTTTCCGGACGATACGGAGGCGGAACTCGAATCGCTGCCGGGCCTATTGCGAGGAGCGGGGAGCGGCGTTTGCGCTTTCCGAAGCGTTTGCAAAGGGTGGAGAAGGAGCGGCGGCGCTGGCGCGGAAAGTCGTTGAGACGATCGAGGCCCATCCAAAGGTAACAGCTAACGAGAACGTACGAAGCCCATGATCCCGCGGTTGAGAAGATCACAAAGGTGGCTCAGAAGATCTATGGCGCAGAGGCATTGAGCTGAGCGAGCGCGCGAAGGAAAACCTGGCGCGGTTTATGCGCTGGGGCTACGGCGAACTGCCCATTTGCATCGCGAAGACCCAGTACTCGCTGAGCGACGATCCGAAGCGGTTGGGCGCGCCACGGGGATGGAAGTTGCATGTGACGGACATAGCGCTCTCGGCGGGCGCAGGATTTCTGGTTGTTATCTCGGGTGCAATGATGCTGATGCCGGGGCTGCCAAAAACTTCGCGCGCGTTGGGGATCGATGTGGATGAGAATGGCGAGATCACGGGCATGTAAGAATTGTGATCCCGCCTGCAACGAGGGATTTGCGTTTCGGCTGTCGACCTTTTGCCAGATGCAGCCACGTCTTCTGTGCGACAATCCGCTAACGAACTCTGACTCATCCGCATGTGATGCCTGAGGCCCCCAGCCAGCGACGATTCCTCATTGCCATGATGCTGTTTGTCATCGTGGTGATCAATTACCTCGATCGCAGCAATATTTCCATCGTGGGGCCGCAGCTCTCACGCGCGCTGAACTTGACGCCGGTGAAGCTGGGGATAGTCCTGTCCGGCTTCGGCTGGACCTACGTCGCACTGCAAATCCCCTGCGGCTGGCTGGTCGACCGCGTACACCCACGCTATCTCTATGGCTGCATTCTGGGACTGTGGTCACTGGCGACGCTGTCGCTGGGTCTGGCTAC
The DNA here is from genome assembly GCA_963775365.1 of uncultured Acidobacteriaceae bacterium. GTDB lineage: Bacteria > Acidobacteriota > Terriglobia > Terriglobales > Acidobacteriaceae > PALSA-350. The sequence goes on from CAVZJL010000001.1 coordinate 70,061, forward strand.
TGGCTTTGTAGGCCTGTTGATTCTGCGGTTGGCGGTGGGCGCGTTTGAGGCGCCCTCCTATCCAATTAACAATCGCGTGGTCACCACCTGGTTCGGGGAAGATGAGCGCGCCGGCGCCATCGCGGTCTACACCTCCGGCCAGTACGTGGGCCTGGGATTTCTAACCCCGTTGTTGTCCTGGCTTGAGCTCTCCTATGGATGGAGAGCGGTGTTTGCCGTGACCGGCGCGGTGGGGCTCACGTGGGCCGCGGCCTGGTACGTGTTGTATCGCGATCCGGCGGAGTTCGGCGGAGTCAACCAGGCGGAGATCGATCATATCGCGGCCCGCGGAGGCATTCCCGACTTGAGCCAACGCATCGGGCGGCAGAAGACAGTCCTCGCTTGGGCGGACTGGAAGATTGTCCTGGTAAGCCGAAGGCTGTGGGGCGTCTACCTGGGTCAGTTCGGCATCAACGCGACGCAATGGTTTTTCCTGACCTGGTTCCCGACCTACATGGTCACCTACCGTCACGTGAGCTTCGCGAAGTCGGGACTGCTGGAGGCACTGCCATTCCTGGGAGCATTCGCCGGCGTGCTGCTGGGAGGCTTTGTTTCTGACGGCCTGCTGCGAAAAGGGTGCTCACTGACCGTGGCGCGCAAGGTGCCGATTATCGTGGGCATGCTGCTTTCGAGCTCCATCGTGGTGGCTAATTATGTGAGCGACCCGCTTTCCATCAGCGCCTGCCTCACCGTCGCCTTCTTCGGCTGTGGCTTCGGGTCTATCACCTGGTCGCTGGTTTCAGCGATGGCTCCGGAGCGGTTGATCGGCCTGACCGGCGGCGTCTTCAACTTCATCGGCAATCTGGCCGCCATGGTCGTCCCACTGGCTATTGGTTTCCTGATCAAGGGGAACGACTTTACGCGGCCGCTGATCGCCGTTTCAGCCATGGCCCTGATGGGAGCCGCGTCCTATATTTTTCTGGTTGGGAAGATTGAGCGCATCCCCGAAAAGGTCTAGTCATGGCCTGCCGGGCAAGACAGCGAAATGTCTGTGGGTTCTCGGCTCTACTGGCCTGCTGGCAAAACGCAATCGGCTTTGCGATACCCTATAAAGATGATCCGCGGATTTGATTGGGGAAATGATTGGCAAGCATCATGGCATCGTTGAGCGTGAAGTTACTCGAAGCGTCGGCAAAGGTGCCCACCGTGGCTCACCCCGGTGAGGACATCGGATATGACCTCTATGCCAGCGAAGATCACACACTCCTTCCCGGTCAAGTTCATCGCGTGCATACGGGCGTGGCGGTTGCCGGCATGGCTAACGGATTGCCTATCGGGTTTCTGGTGAAGGATCGCTCATCGATGGCGGCCAAAGGCGTGTTCACGCACGGTGGCGTGATCGACTCGGCTTACCGGGGAGAGATCATGGTGCTGATGAGCACCATGACGGACACTTACGAGATCCGTTCGGGCGACAGGATCGCGCAGTTGGTTCCAACTCCCGTGCTGACTGGGGCCGTAACAGAGACGACCGAGCTGACGAGCGGCGCCCGAGGGAGCCAGGGCTTCGGCAGCTCTGGGCGTTGATGGCGCCATAGATCCGGTTGAATGACTTTTCAAAAAGGCATCTTTTGCAGATGCAGCGAAGGCGATCGTAAGGGCTACCCGGACGCTCATCGTCGTCGACCACGTAGGCTGGTGCGAACCTGGGGCTCCCGCCCTGTTCCCATTTTGTTCTGCTAGTATCGCGAAGCCCTACGCGGAGAAGGCTGGACTGGGTATCGATTGGAACGATCCCTCCGCGACCGTCTCTAAATTGGCCGCGATCACGCAGTCGCCCAGGGAATTCGATTTTCCAAATCATAACTGGCCACCCACATTTCACAATGCTGGTCCTTTTCACGACGACGAAGGGCGGAGGGAAATCCTTTCCCTGGGAGAAGCTGACGGGCAAGCCACTCGTCTATGCTTCACTGGGAACAATCGTGAATGGCCTGGACCACCTATACCGGGTCATCCTCGAGGCGGCCGGGAAATTTCCAGAGATCCAGACAGTGCTTTCCGTCGGCACAAATATCAACCCCGACGTCCTGGGCCCGATTCCCGAGAATGCCATCGTCGTCAGCGAGGCTCCGCAAATTGAGTTGTTGAAGCGGGCCTCGCTGTGCATCACGCACGCGGGACTGAACACAACGCTCGAATCGCTAGCGCAAGGGGTACCTATGGTGGCGATTCCCATCGGATATGATCAACCGGGAGTCGCTGCCAGGATTGCCCACCATGGGGTAGGAGAATTCGTCGAAGTTGGCGATCTGACGGTAGACCGGCTTTTAGGACTGATGCAGCGCGTCGCTACAAATCCGAGCTACCGCGTGAGGGCGCGTTACTTCCGAGACAGGATTGCGAAGACCCGTGGGCTGGAGGTGGCCGCCGAGATCATCGAGCAGTCGTTCGGAGCGATTCAAGGGTCAGTTCCAGCAACTGCCGAGTTATTGCAGACCTGAACGAATTTCGCTTTCATCTGTAACCATGCCGAGTCTCTGCGCCATGGGGCCCATTTCCGTGATACTGCTATCGCGACCCTCTAGCGCAAGGTGTTGGATAAAGAGTTGATGCTTACGGTGCACCCCTGACAGTAAGATCCTGCCTGGCGAGTTATCCTTGTCACTTGTTCTTGAATTGCTTGCGCTTCCGCCGGACGGTGAACCTCAATCAGGTAGGACTTGTATTGCAACATGACGCCGGCTACGCGGGGATCGGTAGCGGACAGCTTTGTCCGAACTATCTGGATAGCCTGCAACATGGATCTCTCCCCATCTTGCGGCGCACCGTTCTTCCATTCGGCAAAGCCGAGCGTCTGCAGCGCGAACCCCTTGGCCAGCGATCCTTCTTCGAAGTTTTTGTCTGCGAACGCGACCACTTGGTTTGCGCTCATTAGTCCTTCGCCGCAGTGCCCCTGTGAGCACCGTGCATAGGTGAGAGCGATGAGTGCGGAGAGGATACCGGCTTTTGGTTGATTCGAAGAAGATTGCATCGTTTGAAGTCCCTTTAGGGCGAGCCGTTCTGCCTTCTTGTACTGGCGCCGCATGATCGCTATGTCGGCCAAGTGGACCTCAGCCTCCGCATAGTCGACCGGGTTACCGAGCTTCTGGCGCACCTTGATGGCTTGCTTCCGGACTCTCTCGGCATCGTCTAAACGACCGTAGATCAGGTAGAGCGAGGAGAGGTTGTCGAGTGTGGAGGCGTACTCTGCCCTGGCTGATGGTTCATCCTTCAGCAGACGCAACGCCTTCAAGTAGGCATCTTCCGCTTTCAGAAAGTCTGCTGCCAAGTGGTAGTCCAATGCGAGTTGTCCCCACAAAGCGGCTTGCTGGAGAGGGGGAGGATGATGCTGTTCCGCGGTGCGAATCGTCTCCAGATCGCGAGCGATCTGCGCTTGCGACGAAGGGATGTGCGCATCCGCGGTCTGAGGCCAGAGTTCGCCAACGCGCAAGACGAGAGCGACCAGAAAAAGAAGACACAGTTTCGAGCGAAGAAAAGAAAGCACGGCGTTCATGCGTGCCCCCCGAGAGGAATTTGGAAGAACGCACGGAGTGATGACTACCTGCGATGTAATTACGCATTTGTTTCGTAGTAGGTTCCCGCAGATACATCGTTACGCACACATTCCTGCGTGGCATCTTAGGGCCCACTTATTAAGTGGAATGTTTCGAGCAAAGCATTGAAAGTACGCGATGAAGATTGCCGTGACGATGAGAGGATCGGTCGAAATCGAAAAACTGTGTTCATTCCCGAACATCTCGTCAGTTGTCACGAATGTTCGTTTCTGAACAGTCGCTAAAATTTAGCGATCATCTGCGGCGAAACTTGTTCACGGAATGCTGGGAGAGGAAATGAAAGCCCGTGCGGAATTAAGAGAGCGATCTGAGTTTCCAAATTGAGAGTGCGTTTAATGAGGCTTGGTTAGAGTCACTTCTATTGATGGCTGGCCTGGTAGTGCTGCTGGAGCAGATCCTGGCCGAAGTCGCCGTTGAAGTCGCGCCATACGGAGTGGATGTGATTGGCGTTGTCCTGCGTGTCATCCATATTCAATGAGGAAGGACGGCGTCTGAACGCGATAGTAGTGCGGGTCGCCGCGGTTGATTCCGCCGGACCAGGCGAAGTAGATATTCCTACCGGCCTTGTTGATCTGGGCTATCCGGTTTTCGGCCAATTCGGTCCGGCACGTTGCGCGCATATTCTTCCATGAGGGCCATGAGCGCATCGAATTGCTTGGCGCTCATCTTGGAAGCCGGACAGGCCGGAGGGCTGGCCCTGAAGCGCTGCCTTCCGGCTGGCGGCGGTCAGGATGTCCTTGTAGGCGGTTGGGTCCACGATCGCGACCTTCTGCTGCTGTTCGTCGAGGCGATGGATCAGCTCGATTCCAAGGTCGTCTTCTCCAGCCAGGGTGCGCAGGCCCTTGCGCGGTCCTTGCCGAACTTCGGCGGGGTTGGCGCCGAAGAAGCTCGGGCCGTCGACCACTTTGCCATTCACTACGGTGTAGTTCTGGCTGAGATGATGGCCCTCGACGCGGTAGCCCCAGGTGCCGTTGTCGGAGGGAGTGCCGAAGACTGAGAAATAGTACTTCTCCGGGTTGCGGTTCTCGCCGCTGTCGTTCTCCATGATCCTGAGCACCTCTTCCAGGCTCATGATCGTCACGGCCTTGATGTAACCCGTCTGGCTCAACCCGGCCGCCAGCAGCGCGCTGGCGAGGTGCTTCTGATAGGGCGCTCATCTCGCGCAAGCGGCAGCCCCTTGCGCTCCTTGGGGATGAAGTGCCAGTTCATGCGCTCATCGGCATCGAACGGGAAGGTCGCTTTGCCGCGCTGACCGTCATCGAGCGCGGCGAGAAAGCGCTTGGCGCACTCGGTCATGAGCGACGCTGCATGGGCGCTATGGGAATGGATATGGTCGGCGTGGCTATCGCCCGCGCCAAGCATACCGACGCCCACAAGCGCGGCGGACGAACGGAGAAACGATCTGCGTTTCATGCAGATGAATTTCTTCCCGCTTGCCTGTTTTGTCAACCGAGTATGGAACTGCGCTAACCGATGCCAACGATGTTACTCTAGGCCCGCGGCTTCCGGGATGGTCAGTTTTGAATAAGCGTGCCTTGATCTCTGCCTGCGCCGCAGGGTTTGCGTTCTCCGCCAACTACACCAACCACGCGCCGATGGTTTCCGCCCTACGCGGCGATTTCGATTTTAGTCAGGCCAGCGCGGGGTTGTTGACGACCGGCATCTTTCTTAGCCATGCGCTGATGCAGATTCCGGGAGGGCGTCTATCAGACCGGCTGGGCCCATCACGCGTAATGATCGTGGCGCTGGCATGGATCGCGTTGGCCAACTTCGCCATCGCGTTTTCGGGAGCCTATTGGCAGTTGTTGCTTTGCAAGACTGTCGCCGGTGTGGGCACGGGGGCTTGTTTTGCCGCCGGCGCGCGCTATGTCGTGGGCATGTTTCAGGACCGTGAGCTCCACCTGGCCCAGGGATTGTACGGCGCATCGATCGGTTTGGGTTCTGGTTTCGTGCTGTTTGCGGTGCCGCAATTGCTGGACATTCTTGGTTGGCGTGGCGCCTTTCTGGCCTGCGCGCTTCTGGCGGCCGCCGTGTGGGCCTGGTGGATGTGGACCGCGCCGGTGCCGCAACCGATACCGCCGGCCGCAGGCCTGGGTGGGATGATGGGCCATCGCGAGTTGTGGCTGCTGGGATGGATGCAGATGGCTTCGTTCGGATTAGTGATCGTGGTGGGCACGTGGATCACGACTCTGCTCAAGGCCGACTTTCAGATGCCGCTCAAGACCGCGGGGCTGCTGGGCTCCATCGTGTTGTTGCTCGGCATCGTTTCCCGGCCGCTGGGGGGATGGCTGGCGCATCTGGTGCCCATCAGGACGCTGATTGGTTTGTCACTGTTATTGAACGCAATAGCGTGCCTGGCACTGGGCTGGGGCCATGGGATCGCGCTGACGCTGGTTGCGATTGTCGCACTGGGTATGGGGTGCGGTTTGCCCTATGCGGGAATCTTTAATCGCGCAGCGGCGCTGTTTCCTGGCCGCGCCGGGGCGGCTATGGGATTCGTAAACACGATCGGCATCGTGATGATTCTGGCCGGGGCACCCGCTGTCGGATTTCTGGCCGACTTGTCAGGACACTTCAGAACCAGCTTTTATCTGGCCGGAGCATTTGTGCTGCTGGCGGCTGCTGCCTCGCAGGCCATTCCAAGGGAAGCATGAACACCCCTGGGTGTTAAGATGTTGGCCATCGAGGATGCCGAGGCAGAAATGACCGCGCACGATCATGACCATCATCACGACCACCAGGTAGTTCCGTCCGATCCGGCGCTGCGCACCAAGGCGCTGGAATCGTTGCTGGTGGAAAAAGGCCTGGTAGATCGGGCTGCATTGGATGCGCTGGTCGACGCTTACGAAAACAAGATTGGCCCGCGCAACGGCGCTCGCGTGGTGGCGCGCGCCTGGGTGGATTCGGCATATAAAGAACGGTTGCTCGACAACGCCCCAGCGGCCATTGCCGAACTGGGCTATGGAGCGGCCCAGGGCGAGCACATGGTCGTGTTGGAAAACAGCGCAGGCGTGCATAACCTGGTGGTGTGCACGCTATGCTCCTGTTATCCCTGGCCAATTCTCGGTTTGCCACCGGTCTGGTACAAATCGGCGCCGTATCGATCGCGCTCAGTGATCGATCCACGTGGTGTTTTGCGCGAATTTGGGCTGGATGTGCCTCAGGATGTAGAGGTTCGAGTCTCCGACAGCACGGCGGAGATCCGCTACCTCGTGTTGCCCGAAAGGCCGGCGGGCACGGAAAAGTTGACCGAGGAGGAACTTGCGGCCCTGGTTACGCGGGATTCCATGATCGGGGTGGCTAAGGTTGCCCCGCCGACAGGAGGCGAGGCATGAACGGAATCCACGATATGGGCGGCATGCAAGATATGGGTCCTATCGAGCGCGAAGAGAACGAACCCGTATTTCACCAGCCCTGGGAAGGCCGTGTGTTTGCGATGAACCGCGCGCTTGGTGCGTGGGGTAAGTGGAATATCGATGCAGGCCGTTACGGTATCGAGCTTCTTCCCCCCGCTGATTATCTGCAGATGAGCTACTACGAGAGATGGCTCGCCCGCAACCTGGAGTTGCTGGTGAAGTCTGGCCTGGTGACGCGGGAGGAGATGGAGACCGGCAAGCCCGCGCCGGGATCGCAGAAGGCAACTCCGCCGCTTACCTCCGCCGCCCTAGTCGCCGTGGCCGGGCTGCGCGGCAATTCTATGCGGCCGGAAGCAGACGCCAAGGCTCGCTTCGAAGTGGGACAGCAGGTCCGCGCACGGAATATGCATCCAGTTGGCCACACTCGCCTGCCGCGATATGCGAGAGGCAAAAAGGGCGCGGTGGTCCGCTGTCACGGCATCTTCGTATTCCCGGATACAAACGCGCATTTTCTGGGCGAGCAGCCGCAGCACTTGTACTCAGTTCGTTTTGCGGCGCGGGAGTTGTGGGGAGAGGACGCCTCGCCGCGCGATTCTGTTTCCATCGATCTGTGGGATAGTTACCTCGACCATGCCTGAATTGCCATCCGATTCCGACCGGCTCGCTGCTTTGCCCTCGCTGCCTCGCGACGAGGGTGGTCCCGTGTTTGCTGAGCCGTGGCAGGCCCAGGCGTTTGCGCTAGCGGTGCGGCTTTCCGCGCAGGGCTACTTCACCTGGAAGGAGTGGGCGGCGGTGCTGGCCAATGAACTCAAGTCCGCGGCGGATCGTGGGCACCCGGACGACGGCTCTGCCTACTATGAACATTGGCTGACTGCGCTCGAACGCCTGGTGACGGCGAAAGGACTCTCCAATACGAACGAGATGCTTGCCCGCAAGGAAGCCTGGGCGGACGCCTATCGACATACACCCCACGGGAAACCTGTCGAGCTGGTGAAGGAATCCAGCTAACTGCTGTTTCGAAGGCTTGGTTCCCGATGATTTGGGCACGTCTTCCGGGCTCATAAATGCCTCGAAAATCTCCGGCCAACTGGAGCGAACGGGCACCAGCTTGAACGCATCTAACCCCGGCGGGGAGCTTTACTTGTCGCACCGCGATGGGTGAAGCCGAACCTGTTTGGAGAGGAGCCGATTTCTTGTACGCGACAGTCCTTGTGATTCCGATATCGACTGGGCTCTTTGTGGTGGGCGTGATCGCCCTCATCTTCCTCTGCGCATTTTTACTCTCAGGTATTTTTGGTCCTACTCCCAAATACGAAATTGCAAACCGGGAGCAGCTGCCTTCCAACGATTCGCCAAATTTCCTCGTTCTGCTGGAATCGATGGTGGATGCCAAGGTGAACCGCACGGGCAGCCTGGAAGTCTTGAAGAACGGACCTGCGTTCTATGGGGCCGAATTGGAGGCGATCCGCGATGCCCGGCACAGCGTGAATCTGGAAGCATACATCTTTCAAAAGAGTGCCATCGGGAGCCAATACCTGGAAGCGATGGCGGAACGGGCGCGGTCCGGCGTGGCGGTCAACGTGGTGCTGGACGCCTTCGGGAGCGCCGGTGTGACGCGGGGGTTCTTTCGTCCTCTGCTCGATGCAGGCGGCAAGGTTCACTGGTATAACTCGCCAACGTGGTACCGGATGACACAGCTGGACAATCGTACGCATCGGGAACTGCTGATTGTCGATGGGGAGATTGGTTTCATCGGGGGCGCGGGCATCGCGGACCAATGGTACTCGGGGGCGCACGGTCAGCCACGATGGCGGGACACGATGGTGCGTGTTCAGGGAGAAGCGGTACCGAATCTGCAGGCGACGTTCGCAGAAAACTGGCTGGCGGCCTGCGGCGAGTTGCTGACCGGCGATGCGTATTTTCCTGAAATCTCATGTCCGAACAAGACGGCTGCGATGGTGATCAACAGCACGCCCACGGTCGGAGGATCCACGCGAGCCCGGGTGCTGTTTCAACTGCTGCTGGCCTCGGCCAAGCGCAGCATCTCCATCACCACACCGTATTTTCTGCCCGACAAGAGCCTGATGCGGGAGTTGTGCCGGGCTATCGAAGACAGGGGAGTGAATGTGCGGATCCTGGTGCCGGGGCGCAAGAGCGACCATCTCCTGACGCGGAGCACCAGCCGGGCTGGTTACGGTCCGCTGTTGAAGGCCGGGGCTGAGGTTTACGAGTACCTGCCTGCGATGATTCATGCCAAGGTGCTGTGCGTCGATGGGCTATGGGCTGTGGTGGGCTCGACCAATTTCGATAACCGGTCGTTCGGGATTAATGATGAAGTGAACCTCGCTGTCTGCGACTCAGCATTCGCGGAGCGGCTGGAGCGGGATATGTCCAGCGATCTGGAGCAGAGCCGGCGGATTTCGCTCGACGAGTGGCGAAAGCGGCCGGTGACCGAGCGCGCACCGGAGCTCGTAGGGTGGATTTTCGAGCGGCAGCAGTAATGGGCGTCCGCTTTCGGGTGGCTACGTACAACATCCACAAGTGCCAGGGCTTCGATCGCAGGACTTCACCGGACCGTATCAATGCGGTGATTCAGGAGCTGCAGGCGGAGATTCTCTGCCTGCAGGAGGTTGTCGATGCGCCGGAGGGTCCGCGAATCTTCGATCAGGCGCGAGAGATTGCAAAAGCGTTCCCAGAGTATTCGTGGTGCTTCGGGAGGAATCGTGCTCTTCGCGGCGGCAGTTACGGCAACATGACACTGTCACGGTTTCCTATACGCGGCTGGCGCAATCATGATCTCACCCACGAAAAGCGCGAGGAACGGGGTGTGCTGCAGGCGGACATCCAGATCGGCTCGAACCAGGCGCTGCATGTGTTCAATATCCATTTAGGTACGAGCTTCACGGAGCGGCGTTCTCAGGGAGCCCGGCTGTTGAGTTCCGAGGTGCTTGGGCAGGAGGGGCTTCGCGACCCGCGATTAGTGGTTGGGGATTTTAACGAGTGGACGACGGGGTTGGCCACCAGATTGCTTCGTGGGAGCTTCAAGACCTTTCGGCCGCAACATGGGTTGCGGTTCCCGCGTACGTATCCAGGGATGCTGCCGCTGCTCTCGTTGGATCATTATTACTACGAGCCGCCGCTGGAGCTTGAGGAGGCACGGCTTTGGCGCAGCCGGACGGCTCTGATTGCGTCAGATCACCTGCCGTTGATTGCGGAGTTTCGGATGAATTGCCCCGGTGAGCAGTAAGGGCATTCGCGAGGGGGCGTTATTGACAAGCCATGATTGGCGGGCCGGCCCTCTGGGCTACGGAGCGGATGGGTTCTCTTTTGCGGTTCTCTTAGGCAAGGACTAATGAGGCTTAGGCATTGCCAGCGCTAAAGCGCTCGATTGGAGTCGAGAGTCTTTCACCGAGCGCTAAAGCGCTCGTTCCCCCGCATAAATGCGGGGGTTCCCACCTTCTACCTAGTGGGTTGTGTCGCGGACGGAGCCTACTAGATCCGGCTTCCCGGTTGCAGAATCAACGGGCGTGGATGTTCGTAGAGCGTTGCTGCCGGTGTAGGTACAGGCAAAGGTCGCGGGGAGAGTACGTAACTTGTAATCTTCCGGCAAGGGGCCAACCGTCGGAGTGCGCTGAACGGCGCGCACGCAAGCATAGTCTAAGGAATTCCAACCGCTGGGCTTGCCTACTCTCACATTGCTGAGATGACCATCGCGGTTCACGTCGAACCACATTTCGGCCGAGTTTCCCGCGGGTACGTTGGCATCGACCCATTCATACTTGCTAAAGCTCTGATGGAGCCTCTCGGCCATTTGCTTCATATAGAGGTAAGAGGGCTGGACAGAAGCCGCTTCGGGGGCTGTTGCCGTTTGCGGTGCTTGCTGATTGTCCGGCTGGTGATAGGAGCAGTCGTAGATAACGCTCAGCCCGTCGTTGGCTCCCCCTTCGGGCGGCCCAAAGGTTGTGACCTGCCGCACTGCATTCACACAGGAGAGGTCCAACGAGGGGTACCCGCTGGTGGCAAACAGTGAGACGCTTTGAGGAGTGCCCTCGCGTGAAATGGTGAACCCAATCACGGCCGTGGCTCCCGCAGGCGTGTTGACGACGGTAGATGGATTGAATTTGCGGGAGATGCTGTTGTGAATCACGTCTCCATACAACTCGAACTGGGGAGGGTGGCCGAGCTCCGCGTGGGCCTTTATGGAAGCATGGTTGCTATCGACCTGCGCTGCCGGGGTGTTGGTCACGGGGTGCTGACTGGTCGTTATTGAATAAAGCGAGAAACAGCCCCAAAGGAGAAACGCCACCGCTATCGCTACAGGAAACAATTGCTTAAAGGAGAGTCCGGGTGGGAAAGATATCCGTGGCCATTGGGGCCTGAGGACTGCTCTCAACGCGTCTTCGTCGCCAGCCTGATAGGCCTCGTTGGCCAGTTTTGTGAGGCGCTCGCAACGGATCCGGTCCTGCTCGTCTACCGCGAGATCGGGATGAACGCGTCTGAGAACGCGAATCCATAGCTGCTTTAATTCTGACGACGGGGCGCCCATGCTGTACTCTCGGTCCTTTTAGCAGCTTCGCTAGGAGATGGGCTGAGTTACAGCCCAAAGTACAGATCTATACGGGCAATCAGGAAACAGAACACGTCGCAGCCCCGCTTCTTGGGGGTGATGAAGAGGCCCGATATCTGCCAGAGTGAAGGCGGTGAAGAGCGTGCTTGTTGGCCCAGTTCGCGGGAGTTAGCAAATATTCAACCGCTGCCGGTATCTTCTTTCTGCCGCTGCAATAGCGTTCTCGACCTGGGCTTGGCGGCCTGGGTGTTCACGCTATCTTCGCCGTTTTCACATCCCACATAGTACGGTCAACGGGGTACAGGTACAACAGTGTTTCTGTACACCTTCGTTACCTTCGCGTTAGTTTTTAAGGTTTCCTGGGCGGCTGAAGTGATGTTTGAGCGTTTTGATAGGAGAGTTGTGTGATGCAGATCACAGCACAAGAAGCGGGAAAGGCATATGGTCATGACATGCGCCGCCACTCTTGGACTGCCACGGTTGCTGAGATAAGCGGAATACAGGCTGAGAGCAGGCTCTTACAAGAACACAAGGCGCGCCACTGAAGAACTTTTCCCTCTGCTGCAACGGTTGCGGTTCCAAACAAAGATCCCCCAAAATCTAGCCGGCGGTCCCTCGATATGAGAGTCTCCGCCAGAACAGGTGACAATGAGCATCGATCTCACAAATTTGGTCATTATCGGCGGAGGCCCTGGTGGCATAGCTCCGTTGCTTGCTGCACATCGGCGCGGGCGGTTGGCGGAACTGCTTGCGGGCGGCGTTTCGATCGTGGAGCGCGGTGATTCTCTGGGCGCGGGGGCGATTGGCGACTGGTGCATCCATTCGGACAGCACGGGATTTACCTTTGCCGATTGCCTGGCGGGACCCGAGGACGGTGAACTTGCGGCGTTACGGGAACATCCCCTCACAAAGGAGATGGGCGAGGCAGCGCAGGGCACGGTGAACCTGCGACGCGCTGGGGAATTTCTAGGAATTGTGGGCAAGGCGGTTTATGAGTTGGTTGCGGCTTCGCCCCGAGGCCAAGTCCTGACACGCCACCATGCCATCTCAGCGCGGCAAACCGAGTTTGGGTGGGAGACGTTGGTTGAGTACGAGCAGACTGGCTTTCGACGCGTCTTGAAATCCCGCAACCTTTTATTAGCTACTGGCGCATGGCAGCCATACGAGCGCATGCGCAAGGAAAAGGTGGCCGGGGTGAACCTGGTCGAGAGGTACGGAGACAAGCTGTTCCAGTCCGGAGACGTAATCAGCCACCAGGGCTTCGTTGACCTGACGGCAAGGCTTGCTGGTTTGGGGCGCGCCCCTCGTGTGGTGATCATTGGTGGATCGACGAGTGCGGCTTCCGTAGCCTGTGCGATGCTTACCCGGATGCCGCAGGTGAAATGGGGCCCGGCCGGGGTCACCATGATGCACCGGCACGAGCTGCGCATCTATTACCCCACGGTGGAAGCGGCGCTCAAGGATAATTACACCGAATTCGGCCCGGATGATATTTGTCCACTGACGGGACGGGTTTTCCGTCTCGCGGGTTTCCGCATGGACTCGCGGGAATTGATTATGAGAGCTCGCGGCATGGCGGGGCGTCCACCAGAACCGCGCTTGCAGTTGCACCGTCTCGATCGCGACAACGCCGCGACACTCGCATTGCTGGAGCAGGCGGATGTGATCGTCACCTGCTTCGGTTACCGGCCGCGGGGGCTGCCGGTTTTGGATCAGCAATGGCATCGCATCGTTCTCCATTCGGAAACCTCACCGCATGCACCGCTGGTGGATGGAGCGTGCCGAGTGATGGACGACTCGGGCAATCCGTTACCGCAGCTGTACGGTATGGGACTGGCGGCGGGCTTTGTGCCGCACGGCAAGCTGGGTGGTGAGCGCAGCTTCCGCGGGCAGGCAAACGGACTGTGGCTGTGGCAGAGCGATGTAGGAGTGATGATCGTAGACGCAGTTTTGTCGCCGCGTGCGACGGAAGAGCATTCGGTTACACCCGAGGAACTTTCCAAGTATTACGAAGTAGGTGAACCACGCTAGGGCGTGAAGAGAGCACGCACGCCATGCTGCATTAGGCTTGGAACGAATTCAGGGTCGCGATCAGCCTAGTGCCGGCAGCGGCGGTCGCGCGCCGTGAGGTAAGTCGGCAACAATGCGCTGGCCGTAGATGATCTGGACTGTCGATTCGTCGATGACCTGGCCGACCGTCTCTTGCACATAAGCCATTCCCGATTCACGACAGGTTTGCATCCAGGCATCGTAGTCCTCGACTTCAATGTCCTCGACCACCTGTACAAAGGGTACGCCCTTGTCTGCACCTTTTATTTCATAGACCTCGAAACGGATCATGCCTGGTTGACCAGGTGTGATTCGCTGGTCTATTTCTTTGGACCACTGTTTGTATTGATCCATCGTCACGCCTTTTTTTAGCTTATACATGACATATATCTTGTGCATTGCGGCTTGTTCTCCGTGTTAGAGGCTGATGTAGTGTTCCAGCCCTGACCATAATACTGATTATTTTTTTCTTCGGAGGCTTTGTTCCCGGTGGCTGCGCGTCTAACTCTATTTGCGTCGAGGCAGGGCTCAAGTAAGTGGTTGGAGAGAAGCGCATAGGAAGGCAAGGGTTCCCTCGCTGTCCGCATTTGCGTGAGACCCGAGTGAAACGGCAGGTCTCTCCCTTCGCTACCCCGGATTTCGTGTCCAGGAAATCCGGGTCCTCTCCGGCCGGGATGACAAAGTTGGGGGCGGTGCCGAAACCTTTGCATGCGTGGAGGTGGATGGACAGAGTAAAAAAGCTAATTTGGACAAGTCTTCCGCAGCCTTTTGAGCAGCACCGTTCTGCAGGGAGCAATCCCTCAGGGGCTAAAGCCGGGTTCATTGCGAAGTATTTATGTACGGCCTAAAGCCCGTACCCTTCGTCTTAACCCTTCAGAAGGGTTAGCTTTTGCTTGCTTTAGAAGGTGAGTTTGTCCGCGGCTTTTAAGCCTCCTCTTCCGTGATGTTTGGTTATTTTTAAAATTTGATATTTTTGGGTCGTTTTTGGGATTAGTTGCTTAGCGGGGACGGACAAAGGGGTTCAATGGGGTCTTGCTTGTAGGGAAATCCAGTCCCAGGTCGGGAGCAGAATTGGATAGGGGGACGTAGGGTACGGGGGCTTTCGAGGTTGTGATGCTGCTGGCGGAGGTGGACTGGGTCGGTGCTGGGCTTGGCTGCTGGGTGGTGGCCGGGGTGAATTTTTTCTCTGCGGCGTGGGCGAAACGGTTGGGGATGAAGTTTTCCATGGCCACGATGATGGTGATGGCTTTGACCTGGCCGGTAATGCTGCCTCGGGTCATTTCGGGGCCGAGGTTGGCTATTTGCCAGAGACGGTCCAGTACTTGCTGGCGGTCCAGGTTCCGGCGGTGCTGTTCGTTGGCGTCTTGCTGGACGAGTTGTTGCTGCACGGCGGCGCGGTGTTCGAACATGTAGGCGCGTACACGGGGCTTGGATTTAGTGTAGGCGGCGGAGTCGGGGTTGAGGCCGACGGCTTCAGCGGCTTGACGGTCGGTCATGGCGCCAGAGAGGACCAGGCGGGCAAAGGCTATTTCCTGATCGGTGATGGGGTCGTTGACTTTATTTTTTGGCATAAGTGGCTCCTTTGGTTTTGAAAGGTTAGTGCATAAAAAATCCCGCTTGGGCGGGGGGTTGGACTGCGATATTTCGAGACAAGGATCGGGTGTGCCACCGGACAGCGGTAAGACTGTCCTTCGCTCGCCTTAGGCCGAAACTACCGGCAAGTGCCGACCAGCGGGAGGGTGACGAGAGGCCGCCCGTGTGCCGATATCATCTGCTCACAGCGTACGGCCCGTTGCAGAATCGCATCCAGGGACAAAAAGTCTCATCTGCAATCGTTGGTTATCGTTTTGGAGGTTACTTTTGCGGTCAAGCGGGAATGCTCATGTAGAACGCGATGGCTAACGGCACGGGCAAAATCGACAGGAGCATGAGGCCGGCCGATAAACCGGGACGTTGTCGCTGCTTGAGAAGAGTCCATGCTTTTAAGAGGATTACCACTTGAGCGATCGCGATTCCCCCGGCCAGAGCCGTCCTCAGGAAGCAGATAATGAGCGGACCGTGATCGCAAAACATCAGGAAGCTCAGGGCCACCAATCCGAAGCCGGGTACAGAGAGTGCGACAATCCCGGCCGCGAGATATTTGAAAACTTCCAGAAAGGTGATCATCGTGCTTACCTCAAGGGAGGCGATTCTACACTACGCATCCGCAGCCCAGTTGGCTAACGAGTGGTAGAATCCGAGGGATTCAGTGTTGGCCGGAGTGATGCCATGACTCAAGGTGAAAGCTCGAATCGACTTCCACTCACATTCGAACGCGAAGTGGACGAGGCTCCTGGCACGGTGGTGTTCCGTTTCTCAGGACCCTTCACCGCGCGCACCGTATTCGAATGCCAATCAGCCGAAGCGGTGAGCAAGATGTTCGATTTGCAATTGATGTTGAATAGCGGCGAGGCGCCGACGCTAAACGTCTTCGACCTGAGCGACGTTCCCTACATGGATTCTTCGGGACTGGGTATGGTCGTCCGGCATTATGTCCGGTGCCAAGATAATGGCGTTCGGTTTCTTGCTTCCGGAGTGAACCCACGCGTCCTGGAACTGTTCAAGCTTACTAACGTGGACACGGTCATCCCCTTGATCGCCACGATTGTTGAGGAAGCGAGTAGTTAAGCCGATACACCCTCCATCATTCATCGCGGAGCAGAATCATCGGATCGACGGCGAGGGCACGTCGCGCGGGGACGAGGGCAGCGATGACGCCTACACAAAGCATAGTTAGAATGACACCGCCGAGGATGACGGGGTCTTTGGGCGTGGCCTGATACACGATCGAGGAAAGCACGCTGGTTGCGAGTACCCCAAGGACCATGCCGGCGATGGATCCAATGGCGAGCAGGCGGAAGGTGCGCCCTAACGCTGCGCCGAGCACCTTGCGTTGATCGGCTCCAAGGGCTATGCGGATACCGAGTTCACGGAGACGCTTGCTGACGGTGTAGGCGGCCATGCCGAAGATGCCGGTGATGGCCAGCATCGCGCCCAGCGCGCCCAGCACGCCGAGCGAAACGGTGGCTACACGAGCGGCGAAGAGGGCGGAATCCAACTCGCTGTTCCAGGATCTGATTTCGAGCGGCAGGGCTGGATCCAGGTTGTGCATCGAGCGTTGCAATGCTGTGGCGATGCCTTGCGGGTCATGGTCCGATCGAACAATGAGCCAGGTCTGGCTGGAGGTGTGCTGGAGGAAGGAAAAGAACATGGCGGGCTTGGGGTCTTCGGTAAGGGTCTGATATTTACCGTCTTCCACCAGACCTATCACTTCGGCCCGGTTGCTGCCGCCCCAGAATTTGAAATGCTTGCCTAATACGTTGTCGGCGGAGCCGAAGACCTTGCGGGCAAATTCGCGATTGACGACGGCCACGACAGGAGCCTTGTCTTCATCGTGCATGGTGAAGGTACGGCCGGCCAGCAGTGCGGTTCCAGCCGCACGGAAATAATCAGGCGAGACCTGGAAATTCTGGGCATCGGCGGCAGCGTTGGTGGGACGGAAGTCGGTGGTGGCGTCAGTGTAAACGTCGGAATCTCCACCACCGATACTGAGGGGAAGACGGTCGCCATATCCGACGGCGGTGACGCCGGGGATGGCCGCGGCAGCTTCGAGCATGCGCTTCTGCATGGGCACGCGCTTGTCGCCATCATAGCCAGCCATCTTCAGATCGGTCTTCAGCAGCATCACGTTCTTAGGGTTGATGCCGTAGTTGTTTCCGAGCGAGCGAACCAGGCCGCGCACGGCTACGAGCGAAGCGGTGACCAAGACGGAGCAGATGGCGATTTGCAAACCCAGCAGAAGGTCGCGCAGGGTAAAGCGGCGGCCGCTGGCTGCGGTGGTGCTGCCGGAGCGAATGACCTGCCAGGGATCGGAGCGGAGCACCTGGCGGACGGGGACCAGGCCGAAGAAAAGGCCACTCAAGACAGCGAGCAAGAAGGCCAGAGTGTAGGTGTTCACGTCGGGATAGACCGGGATGTTGATGGGGATATTCGGGATGGGGCGCCAGGTGCTGAGAGCGCGCAAGATGACGACGGCTGCCGCCATGCCGCAGATACCTCCGGCCAAAGAAACCAAAACGGCCTCAGTGAGGAGCTGGCGAAGGATGAGCTGACGGCGCGATCCGAGAGCCATGCGGACCGCGATTTCGCGCGAGCGATCGGCAGCCCGCGCGGCGAAAAGGCTACCAAGATTGGCGCAGGCAGCTAGCAGGATAAGACCTGCGAGGAGCATGAGTCCCAACATGAAAGCGCGCGTGGGTTTGCCCAGGGTATTTCCGGCGAGTCCGGGGCGGGACAAGGAGAATTTAATGCCATCATCGGATTTGGGATAGGCTTTCGCCAGCGAACTAGCGATGGTGTTCAAATCGGAGGTGGCCGCGGCGGGTGTGACTCCGGGCTTGAGGTGTCCTATTATCCAGGCGTTATGGTTGCCGCGCTCTTCGAAGGAAAAGAAGTCAGTCAGTTGCTGCGAATTGACGACGGGCGCCCATAGATCGGGCGCGAAAAAGAGCTCGGTGCCGCGGAAGTCAGGCGGGGCGACCCCGACGATGGTGAAGGGATACTTGTTGATGCGCACGGTGCGGCCTACCGCGGCAGGGTCCGCATTAAATTGGGTGTGCCAAAGCGCATAACTTAGAACGATCTCGGGCATGCTGTTGGCCCCATGCTCTTCGGAAGCATGGATATATCGGCCGAGATAGGGCTTCGCGCCGAGGGCATCGAAGTAATTGCCGCTTACGGTGTAGGGCCAGACAACGGAGGGGTTTCCGTGGCCGGTATCGAGGCCAACGCCGCCCATGATGTTGTAGAGGATCAGCGAGTCGAAGCTGTGGTTCCTATCTCGCAGGTCGCGGTAATCCGGATAGGAATGGGAAGGGGACGTATCTGCCCCGTAGGCGCGTTCCACCATGAACAGCGTTTCAGGGTGCGACACTTTGAGGGGCCGCAGGATCAACGCATTCAGTACGCTGAAGACGATGGCGTTGGCGCCAATGGCAAGCGCCAGTGTGAGCACGGCGGTCAAGGCGAATCCAGGCGCTTTTCGCAATTGCCGTAGAGCGAGTCGTAGGTCGGCGTTCATGCTCCCCCTCTTTCCGCTTCGTGTATCTTGCTTTGGTTCCCGGGGCTTGTATCGATGGTACGCAGGTGCTGGGGCGGCGGTTCCATCTACTGTTGGCGGCTCATCGAGGCGCGGTAAGAGCGGAGTGGGTGGTGGGGGCGTCGGGGTCGTGGTGAGGTGAGGGGACGGCGCGGAGACTGAAGCTTGCGATGGTGGCGGGGTTGGAGTTGGGGCGCACCTGGAGGGTGCCGAGGACTTCTGCCCGCAACGGGGTCTGGTCGCTGAGCCGGAAGACGAGCACGCCGGGCAGCACCTCTTTGGAAGAGAGCAAGAGGAAGCCGCCGGTCTGCCGGCGAAGTTCCATTTGTGCATCGGTTGCGGAGGCGGGGGCGACATTGGGGAGAGCAGTCGCGAGCGCGGAGTCGTCGGCGTGATTGAAGGCGGCGAGCCAGTTGTAGAGCAGGTGGCCGGCGGGACTGTTAGGGATATAGCCCACCTGGCCGCCGGTGCGAGGGAGGCGAACGATGATGGTGGGATGCACGGAGCTGACGTGGTCTCCCAGGCGGGCGGGCGATGGAGCTTCGGAGGGATCGCCGAGGACGATGGTGTCGACCTGATTTGGATCGTCGTCGTCTTTCTGGCCGGCAGCGGAGGCGGCCCCGGTGGTGGCGCTAGCGGAACGATCTGCCGCGGAGTTACCGGAGGTGAAATGGGTGTCGCCGGTGTGACTTAGGGCATAGAGGACGGAGAAGAGCGCGGCGAAGGCAGTGACGATCGCGAGCAGGATGGCTTTGGGGCTGAGCGGTTGGCGGCCAGTGATATAGAGGAGGTGGGCGCGGTGAGGGTGGGGACGCAGGTGGGCGGCGGGTGCTGGGTGCGTGGGTGTTCGTCGGGTTTTCCCGGCGCTAGCCGGGTCGGGGGTGCTCCGGCGGGGTTGGCCACGTTGATAGTTTAGACGCGGGGTTGGCGGCGTCGATCTTCATTGTTATCTCGACTCAAGAATGGCAAAGTGCCCGGTGTGATCGATGAAGACGCGCCGGAAGAGCGCTATCGTCAGCACACCGTCGAACCCCTTTGCCATGGAATCTTTCTGAGAACCGGCGAGAGTGAAGAACAGCACGCCGGTCAATTCGAGTGGGCCGATCTTCAGGTCCTGCGGCGGCAAAGCCGAAAAGATGCGCTGCGCTCCATCCACACCGCTCCCGCGCACGGCCACGGTTTGAGACAGCGGCAGCGCCATGTATTGAGAGGTGTTGTAGAGAATGGGAGCATTCGCGCCGGAGTCGAGCATGAGGCGAACGGGCCGTGTCCCGCCGGTTAGATGGGCCGCGATGATGAGCAAACCGGGCAACAGCGCGCCGTTCGCCGCCTCGGCCGAAGCCACGAGCGGGATATGCGTTCCCTTCACGCCGGGTCGCATCGCACCCGTGTCATCGAGGCAAAGCAAACTGTGGGCATTGTCGATCAACAGGTCGAAGTGCTCAAGAAAATCCTCGCCGAGGATTCCCTGAACGTGGAGGCTGGAGGACTGGAGATTCTGGAGATCATAGACAACGACCCGCTGGTTGGCGACGGAGCGAGAGCCGGCTTGGAGCAGGTCCAAGTTCGCGATGGAAGCAGATTGACGCGATGCCGCGCCTGCGACGATAGCCGCGCCCTGGGATTCCAGGTGAAGTGCCGCGGCCAGCGAAGGAGCGATTATCGTGATCTGGGTGCCGGTGTCCAATTGGAAGTTGTAGGGTCCGGTGTGGTTGATGGATACGGCCAAAACAATCAGGTGGTGGTTGACGAAGCGGAAGGGTAGACTTGCGACATTTCCGGGGCAATGCGTTTCTGCCGGAAGCGCGGGGACTATGGTTGCGGCAAGAACCAGGAAAGCGAAACTCTTGAAATTTGTCATTGCAGAGCTCCTGAGCCGGGTAGGCTGAGGTCACTCTGGGCGGGTGGTTCCGCACGGTCTTGGCGGAACTATGACGAAATTCCGACCACTTATGGCGGTTTTATGACGGAGAGTAAGTCGCTTGTTTTCCGCTTCGGAGACGTGGAGATTCGGGAGCGGGAGTTCTGCCTGGTAAAGGCGGGCGAGGTCTCGCCGATCGAGCCAAAGGCGTTTCGCGTTCTTTTATTCCTTCTCCACAACCCACAAAAACTGATCACGAAGGAGGAGTTGCTGGACGCGGTATGGGCCGATGCCGCGGTGACAGAAAGCTCTCTCACGCGCAGCATCGCAAAGCTGCGCCGCGCACTTGGAGATGACATCCGGGAGCCGCGCTACATCGCCACCGTGGCGACGGTCGGGTACCGGTTCATTGGCAAGGTCGAAGTTTCTGAGGAGCCTTCAGGAGTAGGGGAGAACAGCGAAAAGCCACCTGGCTTGAGCGGCGCCGGAGAGAAGGTTCCAAGGCGGAGGCAATGGCGCGGCTGGGCGCTGGCCGCCGGCGGCGTGTTCGCTGTATGCCTGGCGGGCGCCATCTGGTACCTGCACCGCACGCTGCCCCAGCCCCGCATCACGCAATACGCCCAAATCACCCATGACGGCCGCCAGAAGGTTCTCGTAGGAACGGACGGGAGCCGGCTCTACTTCAATTGGATGTCGGGTCCGTTATCGCCCCAATCGATCGCTCAGGTCGCAATCTCGGGCGGAGGGATTGCACCGGTCCCAGTTGGATTACCCAACCCATTCCTGATGGACGTTTCGCCGAATGGGTCCAGCTTTCTGGTTGGTGCGGACACCGGATTATGGAATGTGCGAATCCTGGGAGGCCAGGCTCACCCCCTGGGAGATGCCTGGGACGCGTCCTTTTCACCGGGCGGGAACTCCGTGGCCTTTGCGGCAGGTGGTGGCATCTACGTCGTGGGAAGCGATGGGACGGGTACGCACAAGCTGGCACTTCCTGGAGACACCGTCAGCGACATCGCATGGTCCCCGGACGGCGGTGCGATCCGATTTACCGTGAAGGACCGGATTTGGGAGATGTCTTCGAGCGGCTCGGGGCTTCACGAGGCGATGCCCGGTTGGCACGACTCCTCCGCTCAATGCTGTGGCAAGTGGACTCCTGACGGGAAACTCTTCCTATTCATTTCGGATGGGCAGATTTGGGCTCTCGACGAGCGGCGGGGGTTGTTCCGCCGGCCGCCGGCGGAACCGATTCAATTGACGCAAGGCCCCATCCGCTGGGGCGGACCATTACCCGGCAACTACTTTGGCGGGGAATTCTGGGGAGGACCCGTTCCAAGCAAGGACGGTAGCAGGATATTCGCGCTCGGGTTATCACCCCGAGGTGAGCTTTCCCGGTTCGATGCGAAGACCAAACAGTTCCTGCCCTTCCTGGGAGGTCTCTCGGCCCAGGGTGTCTCCTATTCCAAAGACGGCAAGTCGATAGCCTATGTCTCTTACCCCGAAGGCATCCTGTGGAAGGCGAACAGCGATGGAAGCAACCCCGTGCAACTGACCGAGCCTCCGCTCCAGGCTTTCATGCCCCGCTGGTCGCCAGACGGCAAACAGATCTCGTTTGCGGGCGATTATCCTGGACCGAATGGGGCGTTTTACCTTGTCTCCGCAGATGGCGGCAGCCCGCGGAAGTTCCTCGCCAAGGACCAACATCTGGATGGGTTTCTTACCTGGTCGCCGGATGGACACCAGATGGCCGGCACTTCGACCTCGGCGGACGGAAAATTCGTTCTAGTCATTCTCAACCTTGACACTGGCCAGGACACGATCATTCCCGGATCGGCTGGCTTGTTTGAGCCACGCTGGTCTCCGAACGGCCGATATCTCGCAGGCGCCGGCTTCGATAACTTGCAGCTGAAAGTATTCGATCTGAAGACAGGAAAATGGTCGGTACTTACGGAACCGGGAATTGCGGATTGTCCCGAGTGGTCAGGGGATAGCGAGTTCATTTATTTCAGGCGGGTTAGCGGCGACGCGGGAGTGTATCGAATCCGCATCAGTGGTGGCACGGCGGAGAAGATCGCCGATCTAAAGGATTGGCACGACGCGGGATGGTTTGGAAGGTATATGGGGCTGGACCCGACAAACGCGCCGTTGCTGCTGCGCGACATTGGAAGCGAGGATATTTACGGCCTCACTTTGGATCAGAAATGAGGGTGCGGTGCGCGTGTCACATTGGTGCGCTAAGCAGAACGAATATTCCGGGGGGAGCCAGCGAGGTAGCTTCGCTGGCTCATTCATCCCATGGTCGAGACGGGGCTGATTCCGAAGTCGCGGCGGCCCCGGGTTGTTTACTTGCTTTCGCCGGGTGCTTGTTCCGGAGCGGGAAAGAATAGGAGTTCGCGCACCTCGCCCACCGTATCGCAGGAGATGGAACCCTTGCGCGCCCACGCGAGTACCTCATCCATATCGGCGGCTTCCAGAATCCAAAAACCGCCCAGGTGCTCCTTGGTTTCCAGGTACGGCCCGTCGGTGACGAGCACCGTGCCGTCGGGCTGCTTGCGCACCGTCTTGGCGTTGGCGACCGGGGAAATGCCGCAGGCGAACTTCCTTACGCCTGCAGCAATCATTTCGCGGTTGAGTGAGTGGATCTCTTCGATCATCGCTTCGGTTACAGTGGACGGGTCGAAGTCGTCGGGGAGATAGCTGGCAACCAGATACTGTGGCATGAATTGTTCTCCTGTCGTTTGTTCCCGATGACTCGTTTCCTGTTTATTCAGGAGCCGTAGCTCATCGTTCCTTTGTCCTATAGTCGTTGGGGATAGGAAAAATCGACAGCTATCCCGATTTTTATTTCAGCGCCGAATTCGCTGAGCACACTGCTATCCATGTAGCCAAAGCCATGAAGAAGGAAGCACGCGATCACGTAGACCGCAAGCCAAGTGAGACCGCCGGAACGACCGCCAAGGCCGGCGGCACAGTTGCGGGAGAGATTGTCACTGAGAGGTTCGCGTACGACGGTGGACGACAGGTCACGGTATACGTTCCACCGGACCCGCCCGAAGCAATCGTCTTCGCCGGCGACGGTCTGGGAATCTCGAAGTGGGGCCGGCTGCTCGAGCAGGCCGACCTACCGTCCACAATGATCGCCGGTGTACATGGACAGCCCGATGAGACGCTGCGGCTCCATGAATACTCACCGGGCTTCGATCCGGAGCGGTTCGCGGCACACGAGGTGTTCTTCGTCGAGGAGGTTCGCCGATGGACGGAGTCGCGGTTTGGCGTGGCGTTGCCCAGTGAACGTTGCGCAGTTCTCGGTGTCTCGGCGGGTGGAGAGCTGGCCCTGGCTCTGGGGCTTCGGCATCCAGATGTGTACGGTGCGATCTTCTGCGCCTCGCCTGGCGGCGGTTACAAGCCACCTGTCGTTATGCCGAGTCCGCTTCCACGCGCATACCTCGTGGCCGGGACACAGGAGCCGTTCTTCCTGGGAAACGCTAGGAGGTGGGCGAACGCGCTACGCGATGCAGGTGCGGATATGGTCATGCAGGAGCGAGCTGGATCGCACGGAGGCGCATTCTGGCAAGAAGAGTTCCCGCTGATGGTGGCGTGGGCATTCGGCCGATGATGATGCACCTGGGTGTCTCATCGGCGGCCTGATACAACAGCTCGTGGCTGGCGGCCGGTGATGTAGAAGGTGGGCGCTGCCTGCGTGGGGTTTTCCCTACACAAGCCGGATCAGGGGTGTGCTGCGGCGGGGTTGGCCACATTGATCGTTGAGACGGGGTGTGGGTGGACCCAGCTGTTTCCGGCAGTAGCCTTATTATTCCAGACAGTTTAATAAGCGTGTACCCTTTCACCACAGCTTCGTGCTCCGCGCCCCATGCTCCGTATCCGCAGCGGCGCATGAGGTCCCTTAGAGAGAGCCGGCCTACGATATTTGGGGATTGGCCCTTTTGGGCGGAGAAATCCGCTTAATAAGTGATAGGCGGTTTTGTAGCTCAAGTCATGCTATTGGCCTTCCGTATTGGGACAGGCCGGGGTGCATAGCAGTAGCAGGAATAGCGGGCGAAGCCGGGACCTTTTCGCATCTGCGTCATGAGGGATTCGAACTTATGGGTACGCACCCGGAGTTGGTTGAGCAGGTGTTCGAGACCGCTCTGCTGCTGGAGCCCGAAAAGCGAGCAGCTTACCTGGGCGAGGTGTGCGGCGATAACTTAGAGCTAAGGCGCACGGTTCAAGAGCTGCTTGATCAGGACGCAGAGGCTGGAAGCCAACTTGAGCATCCAGCTTTCGATTTTGTTCGTTCTGCGCTCGCGTGTTCTCCGGGTGTGGTCGATACCGCCGATTCGATCGGCAAGGTTGTGATTTCTGCTCCGTCCCCAGCCGCGGGGCGCCTTAAAGATGGATCGATCCTGATCGATCGTTTTGTCATCGTCCGGTTTATTGCCAAAGGAGGGATGGGAGAGGTTTACGAGGCAGAGGACCGCTTCTTACAAGGCGTGCGCGTTGCCCTGAAGACGATTCTTCCTCACATCGCCGATGAGCCGGCGCTCAGGCAACGCTTTGAGCAGGAAGTATTGTTGGCGAGAGAAGTGAGCCACCCCAATCTTTGCCCGATCTATGACATTTTTCATTGCCAGGAGCCGGCGCCCGAGTTTCTTTTCCTGACCATGAAACTTCTCCCGGGCGAAACCCTGGCCGCGCGATTGCGGTCAGCTACGCCTATCGCGACTGCGGAAGGACTGACCATCCTCAAACAAATGGCGGGCGGGCTCGCGGCCATCCATTCCGCGGGCATCGTTCACCGTGATATCAAGCCAAACAACATCATGCTCGATGGCAGCGGCTCGAATGTGCGGCTCTACATCACCGATTTTGGATTGGCTCGCGCCCACGAGGCGGAGCCATCGCTTTCCAGCAAGGGGTTGATCGCGGGAACACCGGACTATATGGCTCCGGAACTTTACCTGGGGCAGACGCCGACACAAGCCACGGATCTTTTTGCATTCGGTGTTGTTCTGCACCAGGTGTTTACGGGGCAGAAGCCGGTTGTGTCCGCAGACGGTAACACTGTCAGCATCCATCCGCGGTTGAACGCTTTAGGACTGCCGCCATTTTGCATCCAGCTGATCGTTGAATGCCTCAGTCGCGATCCGAAGCGAAGGTGCCAGGCTTTCGAGTCCGCTTTGGACTCACTTCATGTCAGCCAGCGCCCCGCTTTGCAATGGACACGCCGTCACTTTGCCGGGGCGGCGGCGGGCGCTTTCTTTACCATCGCGGGCGGCGCCTGGTGGCAGTGGGATAAGTTGGAAGACCTGCTGCGTCCGCTGCCCAAGAAGCGTTTTGTTGCTCTCTTAAATTGGCCGCAGACCTCTGACGACCACTTGATACCGATGCTGACCAGCGTGTTAACCGCCATCAAAAGCGAGCTGACCCGGTTTGAGACGCTGGACAGGGATCTATTTGTGATCTCGCCCGAGGACGCGAACATGAGCGTAGCGGGCCTTACCCATTTGAAAGAGGTGTGCGACCCCCTGGGAGCGAACCTGGTGCTAGCCGCTTCTGCGTTACCGGGGACGAAGGACCTGCAGCTTTTTCTGCGGGTGCTGGATCCGACCACAAGTCAGCCACTGCGGGAGAAGAAACTTGCGTGCGCTGCAGCAGAGATCACGTCGCTGCCGGGCAAAGCTGTTCACGCCGTGGCTACGATGCTGGACCTAACGTCATATATGAGGAACGATTCGGGAGCAAAGCCGACAACGCATTCTGCTGCAGCCTTTATTGCCTTCCAGTCGGCTGAAGCCGCTTTCAAGCGGCCAGACCGGGCATCGCTCGATGCAGCGATCGAGGGCTACAAGCAAGCGATAGAACTGGATCCGCGCTACGCACTTGCTTATGCGAAGCTGGCCCAGGCCTACGCAAATTTCTCCGCGAACGAGCGAAGCCCTGCTGCGCTGACGCTGGCTCGCAGCAATTGTGAAGTCGCGCTCAGGCTTGACCCCAACCTGGTGGACGCACATCTCGCGATGGCACTGATTTTGCAGTTTTCCGGAAAGGAGCAAGAAGCTCTGCAAGAGCTTTCCAAGACCTTATTGCTCGACCCATCCAACCCGAAGCCGCTGGAGTGGCAGGCGCAGATTTATTGGCGGCTCAATCGATGGGAAGAGCACCAGAAGATCCTGGAGAGAGTTCTGAAGGAGCACCCCAATGACTGGCCTGCTTACAATCAGCTGGGCGCCGGCTTCCACGAACAAGGAAAGTTTCAGCAAGCCATCGACGCGTTTCGGGTGGCAACTCTTGTTGCGCCCAAAAGCCCCATGGCCTGGAGTAATTTGGGCTCGGAATACATGCAGGTTGGGCAGTTCGCCGAAGGCACGGAAAGTTTAAGACGCGGCCTGGCCCTCGACCCGACCTCTGACGACGCAGCTGCGAACCTCGCCCAGGCACTTCGCTCTCAGGGCAAGTACGAGGCGGCACTGCCGTTCGCACGCAAAGCCGTCGAACTCAATCCGGCGCTCGATACCAACTGGTTAGAACTCGGTGATTGCTATTCCTCTTTGCGCAATCACCAGGGCGATGCAAAGTCTGCGTACCTGCGAGCCGCTCAAGAGGCAGAGCGCCACCTGGTGACGGATCCGAGTGATGGACAGAGTTGGATGTTGCTTGCGCTTTACCAGGTGAAATCGGGCCGCCCCCAGAACGCGCTTTCTCTGATCCAGAAGGCTGAATCGCTAGGGGCCCATGACATGGATTCACAGCTCTGCAAGGCGAGGGTATTGGAGCTCCTCGGAAGACGTGAGCAGGCGTTGACTACGCTGGCCGCGTGTTTCCAGAAAGGCGCCACCGATCTTCAGCTCTTACCATTCCCTGAACTTCAATCACTACGTAAGGATCCTAATTATGAACGTATGCGACGCTGAGACCTGCCCCTGCCATAAGCAGCAGTTACTTCGTACCGGCCATGTTTCCTGCAGTGGCTTGTGGCGAGAGAGTGGAAGGCTGGGTCATTTACCAGCAGGCGCGCTAGCCGGGGCGCCTGGTTGGGAACCTAAGGCACATGGGCCCTAAATAGTTGTGGTATAAGGTTGTGCAATCGTTCAAGGGATACCGGGCTCGATCCGCGGTGTATCTCTTGGCATGATGTTGATCACTTAGAGTAACTCTTCCCAGATCGCGAGGTATCACAATGTCAGAAAAGTCCAAAGTTGTCCATCTGAACACCGACGAAGCGGCCATGACTGAACACCTGATCGAATTCGTCGATTTTGGCGCTGAAGTGATGTGGACAAACCACTCCACCGAGTGCCCACATTTCGAAATCATTTTTAAGGGTTCCAGTCCAGCCAAGCCAGGTGACAAACTCACCGGAACCCTTGAACAGCCCGTATCCCTTCGTATGCCTAAGGAAAAAGCAGAATTTTTCTATAAAGTTCATTTCAAGAAAAAGGATGGCACTCATTGCCGGCATGGCCACGAACTTTCCATCCGAATCTGTCCGAACGGCCGCCCCTGTTGAATCTACGATGAGGGAATGGGATTGACGAGGGCAGACGGGACGTTTACTCACTTGGATCATTGAGCCCGGGTAGGGTTGCGTCTGGAGTGCGCCCCTAAATCGCTCTATCCCTCTAACGTCCGGGTGGTTCTTGAGAGACTATCCGTGACGGTTACGTTTCGTCTGTCCTGGGTTTTGTCGTCACTGTGTCCGGCTTCCTGGTCATCGACCGCCAACCGTCGGGGCACCTCGATATTTCAGGAGTCAACGATACATACCGATGGCTGTGGGCGAGCAACCGATGGGAGGCAGGTGTGAATGCAAAGGAAGTTGTAAGCGGTTTGTTTGCGAAATGGGAGGCGGGCGATTCTTCCGGTTTCTTCGCTTCGGTGGCTGATGAGGTGGTGTGGACCGCGATTGGCAGCACGCCAATTTCCGGCGTTTCGCACAGCAAGAAAGAGTACCTGGAAAAGACGTATCTGCCTTTGCAGGCGATATTCGCCGGCCCCACTTCGTGCAAGGTGAAGCGCGTCGTTGCGGAGGGCGATTTGGTCGTGGTGGAGTGGCACGGCGAGACTCCGCTGGCTAAGGGCGGGGTCTACGCCAACGACTATTGTTGGGTCATCCGGGTGACCGGCGGCAAATTAAGTGAGGTCACGGGATACTTCGACACAGCTGTTGTGAATTCCTTATTTGCTTAATGCTGCGTTCTGCCGCAGCGCTATTGGACCTGAGATGTTGAACGGAGGAATCATGAGCATTGCAACCGGCGCCTCTCCTATCCAAAGACGACTTGCCGGACAGACGGTGGTCGTGATCGGCGGGAGCGCGGGCATCGGGCTCGAGACGGCCCGGCTAGCGGGCGCCGAAGGGGCGAAGCTTATCCTCGCTGCCCGGAATTCCGGTCGCCTTCAGGAGGTAGCGAGCGAACTCACCGCGCTGCATGCAGTGGCTTTCGATGCCACCGACTTCGAGCGCCTGGCGCAGTTCTTCGGCGAACTGCCCTCGATGATCGACCACGTACTGGTCACTGGGCCCGGTCCCTACTACGCGCCACTGGCCGAATTCGATTTCGAAAAAGCACGCCACGACGTTGAGGCGCATCTGTTTCTACCGCTGCAGGTTGCTCGTCACGCTACAAACAAGGTTCGCCCGGGCGGAAGCCTGCTCTTCATAGGTGGCACGGGGGGCCGCCGCACGGCGAAGGGATTCGCTCTCATCTCGGCGCTCACGGCAGCGATGCCGGCCTTGACAAAAAATCTGGCGCTCGAACTTGCGCCTGTTCGCGTCAACCTGATCGCCGCCGGATTTGTCGATACGCCATTGTCGGCGTCGCTCCTCGGCGATCAGCTAGACGCGCGTCGCGAGCAACTGCGCACCACTCTACCGATCGGCCGCGTGGTTGGCCCGGCCGACATCGCCTCGCTGGCTGTCCACCTTATGACAAACACAGCGGTCACCGGAGCGACGTACGACATCGACGGCGGCCAGCAGATCGTCGATGGGTGAGCCCGTGCCGGGACGCGACGTTGCTAGCAGAGCTTCCTTAGATAAACAACGCGGTTCAGGCTGTCCTGCCTCGATCGTCCTGCGTTGATCCGTCCCCGAAAAGGGCCATGACTGTCCACGAAACTTCTTCGGGCCGAATCCAGCGACCGAATCCTCCAATTGTTGCTATTCGTCCTACAGTCCTCGAGGCCTAGCGACCATGTGCCCGCAACAATAAGCTGTTTAGTATCAGTAGCATTCATCGCTATCAAGACTTTGGGGGCGAGTCACCGGACGGAAGCGGTAAGGATTTTGAAGTTCCGAGCGCCCGCCACCAGGACTAGAATTTAAGTGGAATGCAAAGAGTACAAGAGAAAGCCGAAAAGCAGAAGGTGGCGAATCGAGCGACTGCGGAGCTTAGTGCCGCGGAAATTGTCAAAGCCCTTGAAGAGCATATTGACGGCATTGTCGCGTTGCAAAAGGGAGAAAATGAATCACCTGCTGAGGCTACACAGCAAATCGTGTGGAAGCTCCGCAGGGAGCTGGAGCACAACAAAAAGATCCAGATTTTTGCGACAAAACTCGCTGATGGGCAAGTGATCTACCACGTTGTGGACCAAAGAAAAGCTTCCGAGAATTTCGATCCTGGTTTCATTGACATCAAGCATGTTCCTGGCGCAAATACCGCTATTGGTCAAAGTGATGCGGCGGATGTAAAGGAACCGGTTCAACTTGGGACCCTTGAAGAGGTAGCTATGTCTGTAGAGGACCCCGGGTTACAACACGCCTTGAAATTCGGCGAACGTCTTCGGACTGGTGAGTCGCGCGCGCTCTCGCCCGAAGAGAGCGAAGCCATGTGGGAAGAGACTGACAGGCAAATGGCCGAACTGGAAAAGGCCGTCGGCGAAAAATTCGGCGATCCAAAGCTTTAGGAGCTTGATGCAAGATTGGACTGTGATTAACAGTTCTGAATTCAAACAAAACCTAGCCGGCTGTTTCGCTGATTTTCGAGCTCGATTGGCAGCTCACAATGCTGCGCCTAAAGGTAAAAGCGCCAAGCAGCTGCAAAGATCCATCGCTGGTTTCAATCATTTCGTCAGAAAACTTAGAAAACTCAGTGATACGAAGGACAGGGCAGTTCTCCCGGAGAAGGAACTTGCTTATGTACAGGATGATTCTGAAGGCACTCCGATTTATTCGCTGATTGATGGGAACTGGCGATGCCTATTTCGAGTCGACACCCAGGAGAAAACATGCACTGCTGTAAGCATTGAGTTGATGATCGACAACCTGCGCTTTGTTGAACAAGACCGGCATAAGCACGGTAAGAAACTGAATGACGTTGATAGCCTATGAGCGATTGGTTGAGGATTATTTTGGCCGCCATTCTACCCGTGACGGTCTCTATCGGCGGAATAGTGATTGCGGTCTCAGTTACACACCACAAAGAAGATGCGTTGCGGGGCGGGGCCCTGGGCACGGCTTTGGCGCTCATTCTCATGTTCATTGCGCGCAACTACGGCATGAAGCTGTACGACGAAGCAAAGGACATGACAGACCTGGAACATGATGACTCTCACGCAGCATTAACGTCTGTAGAGCTATCGCAGAGAATCGAGACCCTGCGAGCTGCGATTGTTGTTGATGGTGACGAGTTAAAGAAGCTCAATTGGTTCTTAATTGCTGCTACGGCGGTGTCTGCTTTCGTCTGCGCCTTCGGTGATCTGATCGCCAAATATTACGGGGCTCAGTGATGATATCCAGTCCATCGGGTCTTAATGCCCTGCTTCTTCAGAGCAGTTTGGCCGGTTAGTTTACGGAGGCCGACCTGGGCCAGTCTTATCGAAAAGGCGTCTGGGGTTGTTTCGTCAGGCATCACCCGGATGGCTACGTTGCTCTCAGGGCAAAGGGTGGCGATGCACGAGCAGTGCGGAGGTATTTGCACGGCTTGCGGGTTCAAGGTGATTCGTTCTAAGTCCGAAATAGCCATCGAATTCAAACCGACGCATTAGACTGTCGACCGAGGCAAGGTGAGCAAAGCGAAGGGCACGGCTGATGGCCGTGCCCTTTCTCCACCATGTGAGTTACCCTCGCGAGTCTTACCTGCCAAACTGCTGGGGCACGAAAGCCGAGCCGCCGAGGTTGGCATCGTTAAATCCGAACACAAAGAACTGGTTAGGATTGGGGATCATGTTGCCGTTCGCGTCCGGTACCGACTCCAGAAAGTCGTTATCGTTCGCGATCCAAAGCGTGTGATAGCTGGTCGATCCATCCTTCACGTCAGGGCCGAAGGCGACCCCTTCGATCTTGGCTGGAATCTCGCCTGCAGGGATGCCGGCAGCGACAAGCGATTGCACAATATCCAGAAAGAGCGTCTTGGCTACCGCGTGCGTGGCTGCTGTGGCGCCATCCATGTTGCTGACGTCCACGGCTCCGTTCAGGTCAATCTTGAAGAGTTGCTTGACCTTGGCATTGGTGGCATCTGCCCGGCCCTTGCCGTCTCTCTCATCCACCAGTAGTTCATGGTCGTTGAGCGCTACGATCTCGCTCACCCCGGTGCCGCTGGTGAGCAGGTAGGCATACTGGTGCGTCGTGCGGCCGGTGGCAATATCCATGGTGACAATGCGCAGCAGGTTGGCTGCGGCGCCGCCCTCGTTCGCATCCTGGATCAGGGCATTTTGCATGATCCCGACCAGTGTGCGTCCATCGGGCGTGATGGCTAATCCTTCCATACCCTTGTTGGCGGTGCGGCCGACCGTGTTGCCGCTGATCTCCGTGTTGCCCATGGGGCTCAGGTTGGTCACAAAGAACGATTCCGGCAACTGGAAGGAGCGAATCCTCAGGCCGGTGAGCCGGTCGAACTGATACACGTACGGGCCGTACTCATCGGAGATGAAGATGGTGCGCAGATCGTTGGAAAGGCGCAGGCCCTCTGTGTCCAGGCGTGCGTCCGCGGGGTCGCCAGAGTTTTGCAAAGGGTTGAAGTTATCGGAGCGGCCAGTAAAAAAGTGCTGCAAAAAGTTGTTGATCGGCGGTTTGCCGGATCCGACGCCAAGACCATCTCCCGTGCCGTACACAAGGGGAGTCAAACTCCAGAGCAGGGTCGTCGCTTGCAGCTGGGGCGTGAGTGTGAACGGATAACCGCTGCCGCTGGTGTTGGGTTCCAGTTTCATTTGGATGGTGTGGAAGCGGTTGACGTAGCTGGCCGTGCTGTCGATCGCATCGTCGAATTCGACTGCGTTGGGGCCGCGATCGGGTACGGCCAGGAAGGTGTTTCCGGAAGCATAGGCAATCGCTGAGCCGAAGCCGCCGAGTTCATTGGCGCGCACGCCATTTTCCAGGTCGTAGGTGAGGCCGGAAACATCCGCGAACGAGCCGGCCCGCGACTGATCGAGGGTGCCAATTGCCAGTACAGGAAAATTTTGTGCCGTAGCGTGCGTGGCGGGGAGGAATCCAAGGCTAAGAGCGATGATGCTCATAGCAACCGCGGTGTTTTTCAAGACCAGGTCTCCTTGCAAATGCAAAATTGTTGCATCCCCTTCATAGTGAATCGCGGCGAAGGAAGCATCAACGTGCAGTGAATTTGCGTCGGGGATTTTGCGGATCAGGCGGAGTAGACTAGCGGGCAAGAGCCCCCACGGAGGGAACTCATAAGGCATTGGCCCACCAGCGCTAAAGCGCGTGATCAGAGTCGAGACTCTCTCCAAGAGCGCTAAAGCGCTCTCTCCCCCGCATAAATGCGGGGGCTCCCACCGCTCATTTGGACAAGTCTGATATAGAAGGTCTACCGCAGGGAATTCATAAGGCATTGGCCCACCAGCGCTAAAGCGCGTGATCAGAGTCGAGACTCTCTCCAAGAGCGCTAAAGCGCTCTCCCCCGCATAAATGCGGGGGCTCCCACCGCTCATTTGGACAAGTCTGATATAGAAGGTCTACCGCAGGGAATTCATAAGGCATTGGCCCACCAGCGCTAAAGCGCGTGATCAGAGTCGAGACTCTCTCAAGAGCGCTAAAGCGCTCTCTCCCCCGCATAAATGCGGGGGCTCCCACCGCTTATTTGGAAAAGTCTGGCTGCTTCTGGTCCCTAGAGGTTTTGGAGGGTGACGAGGATACGGCGGGCAGGTTGACGCTTGCAATGATGGCGGGTTGGAGATAGGTATCATGTCCCTAGTCTCGCCTCAATGCCCGCTCGATGGGCTTCGCATGTGGTACCACATGGGTGTTTGTGTAGCAGCCTCCATTTTTTTCGCTGGTCTGCGACGTTAGTCTTGAAGTTGTTACGAGAGAAGGAGGACTTGAGATGAAGGTGGATGCACTGATTGTCGGGGCGGGTCCGGTTGGCTTGACTATGGCCGCAGAGCTTCAGCGTTATGGGCTGTCGATTCGAGTCGTCGACAAGGACTCCGGGCGAACGGACAAATCGAAGGCGATTGCGGTGTGGGCGCGGACGCTTGAGTTGCTTGACCGGACGGGAGCCGGAGTTACCCAGCGGTTCATCGACGCGGGTTTGAAGGCGGCGTATACGAACATCTTTGCCAGCGGCGAACAGATCGCACATGTCGAGCTGTCTTCTGTCGATACGCCGTACAAATACATATTGCTGATCCAGCAGAGCGAGACGGAAAGACTGCTGGAGGAGCATCTGGCAGGCTTAGGCGCGAGGGTTGAACGCCAGGTCGAGCTTAAGACGTTCGAGCAGAGCTCAGACGTTGTGACCTGCACGCTTGCGCATGCAGATGGAAGCGAAGAGACGGTCGAGGCCTCGTGGTTGATCGGCTGCGATGGGGCTCACAGCACGGTAAGGCATCAGTTGGGGATGAGTTTTGAGGGCAGCACGATGCTCACTGACTTTGTTCTCGCCGACCTTCATATCGACGGTATGCAAGGGGCTCCTGCGGGCAATATTTATTGGCATGCGGAGGGAATCTTAGCGGTGTTTCCGTTGGGGGGCACACGATATCGCGTCATTGCGGATATGGGTAAGTCGGCTTCGCAGACGATCGGCGAGCATCGCGTGCCGACGCTCGAAGAGGTGCAACGGATTCTTGATGTTCGCGGCCCGAAGGGGCTGGTGGCAAGCAATGCCGTATGGATGTCGAGCTTCGCCATTAATGAGCGAAAGGTTGCGGATTACCGAGCACAACGCGTGTTTCTCGCGGGGGATGCGGCACACGTACACAGCCCGGCCGGCGGGCAGGGTATGAACACCGGCATGCACGATGCATTCAACCTGGCGTGGAAGCTGTCACTGGCGTCGCGGGGGCTGTGTGCTGCCGAGCCGCTGCTTGCGAGCTACAGCCTGGAGCGTAGCGCAGTTGCCAAGATGGTTCTTGAGCAGACAGGCAGAACCACCACTATGGCGCTGATGAGAGGCGAGGCAAAACAGGCCATTCGTAACCACGTTGCTTCTTTGATATTCGGATTGGCTCCGGTGCGGCACGCGGTGGCGAATCTGCTTTCCGAGGTTTCGGTGGGATATCCGGAGAGTCCGCTCAACCGGTCTTGTGATTTTGAGCATGCTGGACCTGCGCCGGGAAAGAGGGCTCCTCTTCGTGAGGGTGAGCCACCGGTAGGAGTAGGTGCTACGCCGCGCTTTGCGTTGTTTGCTGTGGGGAGCGATGCGCTTGCGTCCGTGGTGAGGGAGTTTGCCGATATTCTCGAGCCCACGCTGCGCACTCCCTTTGATGGAAGTGGCTTGTGGCTGGTACGCCCGGATGGGTACGTTGCTCTCAGAGCGAAGAGTGGCGATGCGCTAGCGGTAAGGAAGTATTTGCAGGGCTTGCGGGTTCAAGGGGATTCATTCGCAACTCGGAATAGCCATGGCTTACAAAGCGAGGTTGTTGGGCAAGCGAAATAAGGGGAGCTCCATTCATTGTGGTAGAGGTTACTTTCCGTCTCTAGTCGGTTTTGTCGGAATGGAGTCGCTTCTCCTTTTCCGCAGGGCTCTCTCATCCCCTACGAATGTACCGGTTTATCGCGGGGCTCTCTGTCCACGAAACTCCCGCCGAAGACGTGAATCGCGGCGAAGGAAGCAACAACATGTAGTGAATTTGCGTCGGGGATTTTGCCGATCCGGCGGAGTAGACCAGCGGGCAAATGGCCCGTTGGTTCGCTAGAGTGTCTTCACGCCGGATGCTGGGGTGCTCCGCCGCGTCCAGGGCTGGTTGCGGATTCGCCGGATTAAGCGGATCATTTAAGGGTTACTCCGTTGGTCCCCGAGAGCCTTCATTGAAACTTGCTCAGGTTGGAGATTACCAGGTCAGCGGCTTCGCATTCGCAGGGGGCTGGCGGCTTCACTTGCGGCACAGCAGTTGGACCGCAGAGCAAAATTATTGGTTTGTTCGTGGCAAGTTCTATACGTACCACGCAGATCTCGAATCCGAAGTTACGGTTGAGACCGGGCTTTCACAAATCGTGGAGGTGTCGCCGCCCCCTGGCGCGGTCGAGGCGATGCAAGCAGCTATTATTCAATGGCACTACGAAGAGCCCAAATCCGGGCGCGCGTAAGCTTTCGTGTTTATCGCTGTCGAGGGTAGGTAGACGAAATAATTCCGCGAGCTATTCGGGGTTATTTCGTCACGCATCCCCGTCCTGTCACGCATCCCCGTCCCGTCTGTCACGCATCCCGTCCGAAAGAATTCTGGATTGACGATGCAGAAATTACGCAGAGCGCGAAGAGCAGACTACGAACCACTCCGTAGAGTCGAGACAGCTTCATGAGGGGCTCCATGCTACGAGAACAAGTGGAAGGACATAGTTCGGTACCATCGTAGCAAGGTGCTGTGCGGGCTAGCGGAGGACGGGGGGCGAGTTTTTGTACTGCAACCCGAAAGAAAGGAAATCGGCATATACCTTACGGCGTAGTGTTTAGGGGTATGAAGCGAGGTGCCGGAGGCTCCAGATATCGCAGTGGATTTTCCGTAATAGGTATGTTCACCGGATTGGACGAAAATTCGTACCGGGTTATCCCGGCGCTCCCGGTCCACGAAACTCCCTTCGAAGACGCTCTTAAAGTTCTACGAATTTGGCCGCTTGCAAAAAGCCATTTAGCGTTATTACATTAGTAATAACATTTTTGGAGGTGCTGCCGTAGTTGAGCTTAAGGTGCGCAAGTTCGGGAACTCGCTGGGGGTCGTATTGCCCAAGGAAGTAATCAGCCGTCTGCACACCGCGGATGGCGAAGCTTTGTTCCTGATCGAAGCGCCGGATGGAGGGTACCAGCTTACTCCCTACGATCCGAGCTTCGAGAAGAGGATGGCGAAAGCGGAGGACATCATGCACCGCTACCGCAACACGCTGCATGTTCTCGCTAAATGAAGAAGCCGGTCTGGATCGACGAGCGCGACGCCCTCGTCCTTCACAATCGTCTGTTGGCGCTGCATGGTGGAGCTGGAGGTTTACGCGATGGCGGGCTGCTGCAATCGGTGCCGGCACGCCCACAGCAGCAATATGCCTATGCCGAGGGCGCTGACATCCTAGATATGGCAACGGCCTATACGGTAGGTATCTTGCGCAACCACCCGTTCGTTGATGGCAACAAGCGTACGGGTTTCGTGGTCGGCATCCTGTTTCTCGAACTCAACGGCTATCGTTTTGTCGCGAGTGAGGAAGACGCCGCACAAGCGGTTCTTAAGCTCGCGGACGGCACGCTCGATGAAGCGGATTACAGCAGTTTCCTACGTGGCAATGTGAAGCGGCGAAAGAAATAGAACGGCCCAGTTGCCGGAGAAGGGTGTTGTCCAGTGAAGGGGTCCGCTTTGCCCTTGTCCCCGCCAGACCAAACTTGAAGGGAATAGGTATTGCGTCGATGCATTAGATCTCGCGAAATGTGATGCTGATCTTCAAGAGGCGCACTTTTTGCGGACGAACTGTCACGGTTATGTTCTGTCTGTCACCGGGTTTGTATTTGCCTATGTTGAGTCATGAGCAGCCAGTGGCCCGGAACATAATCGTTACTTCTTAGGTCGCACCATGCTCACGTCAACGCCCCGCTCCCGTCAACGCCCCGGTGATACGGTGAAGAAATGCAGATTCCTGCCGATCGGCGCTTGCAACGCGCGCAGACTTTCGACGAGATCGCCGAACTCTATGACCAGGGACGGCGTGAGCCACCCAGTTGGCTTTATGACTCGCTGTTTTCTTCCTCGGGGCTCGACCCCACCCTTACGCGCATCCTCGAGATCGGATGTGGCACAGGCAAATCGACTCTGCCCCTGGCTAGGCGCGGGTGTCATGTCGTCGCGCTTGAAATGGGCACGAACCTCGCACGACTTGCGCGGCGGCATTTGGCGGCCTTTCCCAAGGTGCAGGTTATCGATGCGCGCTTCGAAGATTGGCCGGCACCCGAACCATTCGATCTCGCACTCGCCATCACATCGTGGCACTGGCTCGATCCCGCTGTGCGCTATCAGCGAGTTGCCGCAGCCTTGAAACCGGGCGCGATTCTCGCCCTTTCGATCGGTGAGCAAGCCTTTCCTCCGGACTTCGATCCATTCTTCGAGCAGATACAGGATGGCTATGAAGCCATCGGCGCCGGTAGACTGCCGTGGCCTCCGCCGCCACCCGAATCGATTGCCGATGCGCGCGCAGAGATTGAGCAGACCGGTCTCTTCGAAGACGTGCGCGTAATCCGGCGGCTCTGGACTGAGGAGTTCACTGCGGACGAACACGTCGCCCTGATGCGGACTGCCTCAGACCACCAATTGTTGGAGCTGGTAAAGCGCGAGTGGTTATTCGACCAGATGCGTCACCTGATCCAAGCGAGACCCGCAGGACGTATTCGCAAGCACAATCTCACGCTTCTGCATCTGGCCCGCCGCTTGCCCTAACCACGCAAGGCATGTCCTTCATAGGATCGACGCAGCAGCCATATACTCGCCACTACTTGTGACGCACCACACTAGTGACGGGGATACATATCCACCCGCTCTTTGATCCAGGCGCGTAGTAGGTATGCTATCGCCGCATCAACCTCTTTGGTTGATGACCTATGCTGACCGTTCGCCTGGAGACTTGTGAGCTTTCCCTAAGGAATCTGATAAGGCGGCAGGAATACCAATACCGCTCTTTAGAGCGCGCCGCAAATCGCCGTAACGTAAAGCGGTCATCGCCTCAGCCTCCGGTGTCGCTTCTGTCACGAGCCCAGCAAACACAGAAGCACCTAATGGACTGTTTTGGGCGCCTAAAATGAGTGCGCTCCTCTGAGCCCGCTGATGAACGTCTTGTTCGAAACAGTAATCAACCAAGAGCTTCAGGTCATTCAGGTCAATCGTTACATCGCTCATCCGGCACCTCACGTAAGAACCAGAGCGCTAGTATAGGCTTCTGCTCGGATCGGATGACGCAATGCAGTGTCTCACGCCCTTGGGTCAGGTCCTGGAATGTCTCTTAGCATTTCACGGACGGCGGTTGTCAGATCAGGAGCGTCCAGAATCGCTTGACGAATTGCATCGAACTGTGCCCGCAGGGGGCCCTGATATTCTCGGGCATTCATCATCTGGCTATACTCTATTTTCCAGCTATTACCCAACTTTAGAGTCAGAATCTGCTCAAGAACTAGAGACCGAAGGTAGTATTCCTCAAGCTGGAATACGACGCGCCTGGCAAGCTCTTTGTCGGTCTTTATCAGGCAAGTCTAATCCATGGAGCACAGAGAACTGACTTAGCGGGCAATGTATCTCCAGAGAGTAGCGTGCTTGGCCAAAGAAGCCGGGAAGATAACCGGACAGCGTACGAGATGCAGCATTTTGGAGAAAAGGCATGGTGGCCCTTTTCTCGCGCAAAATCCTCAGTCTCAAGCTCTGCTCAAAGCCGCTCCAACCGCGTTTGCGAATCGCCGAACTGCTCCAGCTTCACGTCGTAGCGATCCATCAGCGACAGATACAAACTGCACATCTTACGGTTGTCTTCGCTGTCCTTCAGATAATTCAGCGAACGTCCCGTTTGCAGCGTTCCGCCAAGCCCGCCGGCCAGCACTACCGGCAGGCGGAAGTTGTCGTGTTTGCGGCCGATCCACATGTTGGATAGGAACATCAGGCAGCTGTTGTCGAGAACCGTGCCGTTTCCTTCTTTCATGCTGTCCAACTTCGACGCCAGGTAGGCGTACTGCTCGACGTGGAAACGAGCGATGCGCTCGTAGCCGTCGGAGTTGTTGTTGTGCGAGGCGGAATGGTGACCTTCCTTTACGTCGAGGAAGGGATAATACATGGCCGACAGATCGTGAGAGATGATGAAGGAGGCGACGCGCGTCTTGTTGGTTTGGAAGGCTATCGCAATGATGTCGCACATCAGGCGGGAGTGATCGCGCAGGTCTTCCGGGCAGTCCGTTGGCGGGCCGTTCCATGGTGGCGGCGACGGTGTTTTTGGCTTTCGCTGCGTCGTTGGCATCGCCCATGTCTTTGCGCATGCCCTCTACGCGCTTTTCTACTTCGCGCACACTGGTCAGGTATTCATCGAGCTTGCCTTTGTCGGTGCGCACTGATGCACTTGGAAAGATCCTGGGCGCGGTCTTTTACGCGGTCGAGAATGCTGAGATTCTGCAGGCTGCCACGGTTGTCAAACAGGTTGTCCCAGGCGAGCGATGGGTAGACTTCTATCGGGACCGGGCGAATCGGGACTTTGCCAGGAGAGGTGGGAACTGTAGGCGAGGGAGAAGTTGGACTCGTGGTAACCCGGTCATGGGCTGCTCGCAGGCGAGCACGATGCTGGATTGCGGGGTTTCTTCGCCGACGTGGTTGGCAATCATCTGGTCGATGCTGATGCCGGAGTGGATGATGGCGCCTTTGGAAATGTGGGCGCCGGATAGAAGACTGCCGGTCTGGGCGGGATGAATGCCCTGGCCGGTCAGCGCGTGCACGTAGAGACCGTCAATGACGTTGATTTTTTGTTTTAGCGGTTCCAAGGGGGAGAGGGTCTTGGACAATTTCATGTCGGCGCCCTGGCCCTCGGCGCTCCAGTGATCCTCGTTCACGCCACAACCCAGGAAGACGATGCCAAAACGCTTGGGGAAGGCGGAGGGCGGGGGGACGTCGGCTAAGGCGTGCAGGGATTCGAGGCAAGGCAGGGTTACGGTGCAACCGGCTCCGCGGAGTACGGCGCGGCGGGAAATGGGGAGTGAGAATTTCTTGGCCGACATGGTTTGTTCACCTGTTTCGGTAGAGCTTTGGTGCTTTTTGTTAGGCTTAAGCCCGCAGGGGCTAAAGCTCGCTGCGGCGAGGCAGCCCGTCTTTATTTAGGTCGTTACGGCCCGACTAAAGTCGTGCCCTGATACAAAGCTTGATCTCTACAGCCTGTAAGACCGTGCACTGCAAGAGGAATCGCTGCCATTCGTGTCTGAGGACAGCACTTGCGTTTCCACGAGATGATCCGCGGCTAACTGCCAGTATCCCTTCCGCTTCGCTCGGTGATGACAAAGCTTGCGGAGGGCTTGCGGTTCGATAGCCAGAGCGGTTGCCGGACGCTGACGCGTTGCTTCGTCCCCACGACTTGCTCCGCGTTGCGGGATGCTCACAAGGGCGTGGCCAGAGAGCGAAAAGACAGACGTTCCTCGATGGAGCGCTTTGCCTCAGTTTTTCCACTGCTAGTTCACCCTTTCTGGAGGCTATTTGGGTTGGCTTTAGGCGCTGGTATTCGTTTGTTGCGGAATTGGGGGCTCAGGACAATGGTTTCTACCAGCGTGTCGAAATGTAGCCTTGCGCGGCAAGGTTGGTCTGCATGGTGTCGACCAGGGCTTCGTCGGAGAGTTGCAGCGAGCGGTTTAGGCA
Source organism: uncultured Acidobacteriaceae bacterium (assembly GCA_963775365.1). GTDB lineage: Bacteria > Acidobacteriota > Terriglobia > Terriglobales > Acidobacteriaceae > PALSA-350. The sequence continues at coordinate 111,363 of CAVZJL010000001.1, forward strand.
GTAACTAAGCAGCTTGCGGCAAAGGTTGTTGAGGAATTGGTGCTGGCGATGATCGCGGATGAAGTCGCGCAGGCCTTCAAAGCCACTCCGTTGATGCCTCCGGGATAGGTTACGGCGGTGTCGACGGGGCGGCCGGCCAGATCTTTGGTGCGCACATCGCCGATGGGTCCGTAGCCCTCATAGGCCAGGCCGAAGGAATCAAAACGCTGGTGGCAGGCGGCGCAGAAGGGATTCGCGCGATGCCTGGCCAGCATGTCGCGTACAGGAAGATCGGACTTGGACTCGTCGCTCGGGCAGCTCGGGTACGACGGGCGGCGGCGGTGGCACGCGGATGCCTAAGACTTTTTGCACTACCCAGTTTCCACGCTTCACCGGGCTGGTGCGGAGTCCGGGTGAGTTGTGGGTCATGAAGACGGACATGGGGAGGATGCCGCCGCGTCCGTATTGGTGGGCGTTGTCGATGCGGACCCAGTGGTCGGTGTCGCCCTGCGACTCCCGGGATGCCGTAGTGCTTGGCCAGGACTGGGTTCACGAAGGTGTAGTCGCCGTAGATGAAGGTCGAGGACGGAGCCGGTTGTTCTGAATGGTGTCTTCGACGTAGCGGATGGGTTCCTGGAACATGGCTTCGCGGAGATCGTTGTTGAACTGAGGGAAACGCGCGCGATCGACGGCGTTGTTGGTTTCAAAGAGACGGAAGGCGAGCCAGTTGCCGGTGAACTCCGTGGCCAGGCCGCGGACGCGGGGGTCTTTCATCATGCGGCGGGTTTGGGCCAGGAGGACTGCAGGTTTTTGCAGGTCATTGGCGGCGGCGTGGCGTAGCAGCTCTTCATCGGGCATGCTGGCCCAGAGGAAGTAGCTGAGGCGGCTGGCCAGCGCGTAGCTGGATGAGCGGCTCGGAGGGGACGGCGGACGAGGAAACCGCAGAGCCCTCCACTTCGCATCGCTTCGGCGGGAGGATAACGCGGCGGTGCGCTTTGTCACGGCGGCGGTGTCCGGCGCGCCATGTCGAGACGGTAGAGGAAGTCCGGCTCCATCAGCACGCTGGTGATCAGCGTGCGGAGGGCTTCTTCGCGGGAGGACTGATTTTGGGTCCGATCCTGGTGGTAGTAGGCCAGCAAGTCGGTTCGTTCCGCAGTGGATGAGGGGGCGGCGGTAGGCACGCTGGGCAAATTGCGAGGAGACATTCCAATTGCTTTGGTTCGGCTTCGGCGCGCTCTTTTTCCAGGCTGCGGAGGGTGGCGTTCATCGGTTGAAGTGATCGCGGATGGCTTCGGCGGCTACGGGGTCGTTGGTTGGGATCGGCCGCGGCTTTGGCCAGATAGATGTCTCGCATCTTGAAGATGACTTCTGTATCGGTCACGGCGTGATCGGTGGGGCGCGTCGGAGCCGGACTCGTCGCCTTTGCCGAAAACTTCTCCGCTTTGGTTGAAGTAGTACTGGGTCCAGGTGCGGGCGGAAAAAGCGGCTATGTAGTCGAACTCGTTCCAGAGACGATCCAGTTCCTTCTTTCCGTTGTCGTCGAGGATGAGCTGCACGAGCGGAAGATCGTCACGGTAATAGCCCATGATGTTGTGATAGCCGGCGCTGAGCAGGCGGCCTTTGTCCTGGGAGTCGTCAGGGAAATAGCGGCCTCGTTCGCTGATGTAAAACGCGTCGGGAAAGACGGAGGCGAAGCGGGCGAAGGCGGCTTGATAACGGGCGCGCTGGGCGGCCGGGACGATCAGGTCAGTGTCGTTGGCGCGGGCCTTGGCGGAGAGGGCGGCCCAACGGGGGGCGGCTTCCTCGTGGAGATGCGGGATATTTCGGGATCGCCGGGACGACGGGCGGCGGATCGGTGTCGTTGCGTAAGATCGTTGGGGTCGCTGTCACGGCGATGCTCGGCGAATTGCTTCAGCTTCCAGTTGAGAAGGGGCTCGGATTGCGCGGGCAATCCGTTCACGATTGGCGCGGCAAATTGCATGGCAGTGTGGTCGCGGATTTTCACGACGAAATCGCGCATTTCCGTGCATTTGGTGCGCAGGCCGCCAGTCTGTGCTGCGTCGGGCGGGGGTAGGGCCTGGAACATCTTCTGGAGCTTGAGGACAGGGCCGACGGCGTTCTGGTCGTGCAGGATTTGCCAGACCATGGGTAGGTATTTAGGGGATAGCTTTGGCGTCGAGCGCGGTGGTGGTCAGGGTGGCGTGGGTTTTTTGAGGGCGCGGCGGTATTTGTAGCGCCAGGCGGCCTGGAAGTAGTCCGCATAGTCGGTGGGCTGGGCTTTGTAGAAGCCCACGATGCGCTGGATGGCGTACTTTTCACGGTCGGTTTCTACCAGCATGGGGTAGGGGGCGAAGTCGATTCCATCGGGCTTGAGGACGGCGTGATCGGATACTTCGCGGGCGGCCTTCAGGTATTTGTTCAGCAGGGCCGGGGACATGGTTAAGGATTCGCCGGAGTTATCGAAGCCGGCCTGGTTCGCGGGATCGACGGGAAATTGTTTGGCGACGCGCAGGTCCTGCCCGGTGAGGTCGCGGATGGTGTAGTCGTACTCGGCGTTACTGAGGCGGCGGGCGAGGACGACTCCTGGGTCTCCGGCGGCTTTCTTGATTTCTGCCGTGCGGACAGCGGCTACCCAGTCAATGACTTGCTGGGCTTCGGCGGCTGGCGGGGGCGGCATGGGCTTGGGGGGCATTTCTTTGGTTTTTAGGCGCTAAGCCAGGAGGGCCCAGCGGGGGAAGTCGTCGGCGACCATGTCCATATTGGTGTAGGACTTGAGGTCGAATTGGGCGGGGGCCATTTTTCCGCTGTGACAGGTTACGCAGTATTTGCCGACAAAGGGTTTTACGGTTTGGTCGAATTGCTGGTCTAGGTTGGAACGGGCGCGGGGAGCGGGGTGGCGGCGTGCGCCATGCAGGGTGCGGCGAGGGAGAGGGAGAGGAAAAGGGTTCTACACCTCATCGCTGAGCTCCCCTGCTCTCGGCTGCTGTACGCGCGGTCGCCAGCCGTTGCCGGCGGAGTGTGGTTCGCAAGTGCCCCAGGTTCCTCAGGTGGCCCTTCCTCAATCAGGTTTTTCGTTCTGTCGGAACTGCGGGGGGAATGCACTGCCACCGTGAAAAATGCACGGTTCTTTGTGTGGAAATGGTATGCCTTTTGGAATTCGACAGTCAATGTGCCGTTGGGAGGGGGCTGGGGTGAGTGGGGAGTTGAAGTGTTTATCTTTCAGTTGGATAGGTGGGTTTTCGGGGGTTCGGCGGGTTGTCGAAAGATCTCGGTTTCGGATCACAGCTTCTGCGGGTGAATCGAGGGCTCGAGGGATGGCGCAGTGGCCTCCCGCATCTCGCAAAAAACGAGCGAGATTATGGGGCACCTGTCGGTTGTCAGGAAACGAGAATGCGATCGTGGGCTACGCGCGTCGTTTCGATGCTGGGTAAGAGTTCGGAGACTTCGCGTGTAGTATTCCTTTGGCACGGATGTTGGGCGGAATCGCTAAGTTAAGTAACCGCCGCGCGAGGACTGGATGAGTTGGAAAGTTCGATTTGTTGGAGTGGGGATTCTTGGTGCTGCGACAGCGCTGGCTTTCGGTGGACAGACGGCTGCCGTGGCGCCGGCGGCACCACAGGCGGCTCGTCCTGTGCCGCCTACGCGCGATCCGCATACGCCGGGGTATGTGCAGGCTAAGGAGCTGCCCGATGGGACGGTGCCGGCGGCGGATAAGGATGGCAACTTCATCATTGGGCCTACGCATCCTCCGGCTGCGGAGATGTCGGCTCAGGAGCTGACCCATGGCAATGTGGTCGAGTTCACCATGAGCTCGGCCGATAGCAAGTACTACCCGGGGATTGCTCGGGATAAGGGTACGTTTGGTACTCCGGACCCGAATAATCCTGCGAAGCTGGTGGTTACTACGAGCCATCCGGCGGCGTATACGCGGAAGGTTGCGGTGTATGTCCCGAAGGATTATGTGCCGGGCAGCGTGGTCCCGTTCATTGTGGGGGCGGATGGACCGGATCGACTGCTGTTTACTGCGCTGGATGGATTGATTGCCGAACATAAGGTGCCAGTGATGGTTGCTATCTCGATCGGCAACGGCAGCGGAGATGCGCAAGGGAGCGAGCGGGGGCTCGAGTACGACACTATGTCTGGCCGCTACGCGGAGTTTGTCGAGCACGAGGTGCTGCCGCTGGTTGAGGAGAAGGCGCAGGTCAAGTTGACGCACGATCCTGATGGACGGGCGACTACGGGCGGCAGTTCGGGTGGGTCGTGCGCGCTGATTATGGCCTGGTATCATCCGGAGCTCTACCATCGCGTGCTGACGTATTCGGGGACTTATATCAATCAGCAGTGGCCTTACGATCCTAAGAGCCCGCAGGGAGCATGGGGGTTCCACACGCACCTGATTCCAGAGAGCCCACGGAAGCCAATCCGGATCTGGATGGAGGTTGGCGATAAAGATCTCTACAGTCCCAACCTGATGCGCGACAACATGCACGACTGGGTCGAGGCTAACGAGCGCATGGCGAAGGTGCTGGCAGCGAAGGGATATCACTACCAGTATGTGTTTGCAGAGAATGCGGGGCACGTCGATCGCGCAGTGCGGATGCAGACATTGCCGGAAGCGCTCGAGTATCTGTGGCAGGGGTACCAGGCACCAAGCGCTAAGTGAGTTTCATTCGAAGGGAACACTAGCGACGGTCTTCGGGCTCCCAGGACCAGGCTGCGTTTGGGGCATGGAGGGGTCTTGGCGAAGCGCCTGGAGGTGTGCTGATGTCGCCTTTCCGCTCTCGTAGGGCGGTGTAGGCCGCTACTACATCGGGCGGGAAAGTGGGCATCGATGCTTCGATGTCTTTCGAAAGCTCGGCGACGATTTCAGGATGAAGCTCGGCGACGTCGTAGCTTTCGGCCGGATCGAGTTCGAGGTTATATAGCTCTGCCCGCTGGAGCCATGCACTGCCTCGCGCCGCTGTGGTGCGGTCGTTGAGGTAGATCTCGCCTTCGATTCCCTGAGCCACGCGCAGCTTCCACTTACCTTTGCGAATGCAGTGTAAGTCGAGGCCGCGGTTCCCCATCGGACAGAAGTAGAGACGTGGTTCCGGCTTGGGGTTGGTGCTCTTGCCTCCCAGGCTTGCGGACATATCTACACCGTCGAGGGGCTTGCCGGGAGGCGTTAGTCCGCACAAGGTGCAGAGCGCGGGAAGTACATCGAGGTTGGAATGCCATTTATCTTCCACCGTGCCGGCGTGGATTTTTTCCGGCCATTTCGCGAGGAATGGAACGCGAAGGCCACCTTCAAAGGAGGAGCCTTTTCGGCCGCGCAATCCGCCGGGATTCCCCTGATACCACGGGCCGTGGTCGCTGGTGAAGCAGAGCAGCGTGTTGGAGGTTAGGCCCTGGCGCTCGACTGCGCGCACGATCTCACCAACGCTCCAGTCGATCTCGGCGATGCTGTCGCCCACATCGCCGAACTGCGTCTTGCCGCGGAAGCGGACAGACGCTCGCGCTGGATCGTGGGGATAGGAAAACGCCAGATAGAGGAATAGGGGCTTGGCCCTGTGAGTTTCAATGAACTTCACCGCTTCTTCGGTGTAGCGGGGCGTCAACAGATCGCGATCCGTATCCTTGTCGAGGGCAGTTAGGTCGCGAATCAAGGGGAGGGGATAGTAATCGTCACTGTATGGTACTCCGTAGAAGGAGTCGAAGCCGCGATTGGTTGGCAGGTATTCCGGCTTGTCTCCCAGATGCCATTTGCCGATAGCCTTGGTGCTGTAACCAGCGGCGCGAAAAAGATTGGACAGCAATTTTTCATCAAGAGATGTTCCGGTGGGAGAGTTGGGACCGAAGGCGCCGGTGGTGTTCATGCGATGACCATAGCGTCCGGTGAGCAGCGCGGCCCGTGACGCGGAACAGATGGGATGCGCGGAGTTGAAGTGGGTCATCCGCACTCCAGCGGCCGCCATGGCATCGAGATTGGGTGTCGGCAGTTTTGAGCCGTAGCAGCCGAGGTCTCCGTAACCCAGATCGTCGCAGATCATGAGAATTACGTTTGGGGATTTGTGCTGTTTGACTGGGCCGGTCGAACCGGCGTCTGCCAGCGCCGGGGTCATGCCCGGCAGGGCGAATGAGGCGGTCAGGGATTTGACAAAGTCTCTTCTATCGAGCGGCATGGATTGGACCCTTCGTAAGCGCCTGGATCGATTCTACAAAACGGAGGGACGTGATGAAGAGTGGTGGAGATTTAGCAGTGGCGATGCTTGGCGGCATTCGATGTCGTTTATGTGTGCAGCCGGGGACTGACGTCCTGGGCATTCTCAGCCGTCCCTGCGGGACTTACCGTGATAACCCTCCGGATCCGGCTTCGTTGACCCTATTGGATCCTGGCGATTCGGCGACAGCTTTAGTTTGGTATTGAATGGGTTGGATTTCGTAGATTTCGCATGCGTCAACTGCCCTGGCCTTGGCGTTTAAGGCGCAGCAAAGCTGTCTCCGAGTCCCGATCGCCTGGCCTTAGCTCTAATGCTTTCCTGTAGGAGTCCGCGGCCGCGGGTAATCTTCCAAATTTCTCGTAGACGGCTCCTAGATCGTAGTAGGGTGTTGGGTCGGAGGGGTCGATCCTTTTTGCTTTCAGGAATTGCACGATTGCTCCGAGCGCATTGCCTTCCTGATAGAGGATGACGCCCAATCCGCAATATCCGTCGTCGCTTTTGGGAGCGAGGGCGATGGCGCGGCGATACTCCGCCGCGGCGCTGTCTAATTGGCCGAGCTCCTGCAGGGAGGCCGCGTAGTTGTCTACAGCCCCCACGTCATCCGGAGTGACGGATAACGCGGTTCGGTAAAGCTGCGCCGCGTCTTTGGGATCATTTGACTTGAGGCGGACATTGGCCAAGCCGGCAATTGCCTTCTCGAAAGCCGGCTGCAAGCGAAGCACTTCGTGGTAATACCGTTCGGCTTTAGCAAGGTCTCCGCGCTGTTCGGAAACTGCTCCGACGTTGTAGAGGAGCTTGGTGCTGTACGGACTCCCTTCGAGTGAGGATTGATACAGCAGGATGGGATCGGACCAATCGACGAGCCGGCGGTTGAGTCTTACGGCTCCCCAAAGTATCCAGAGAGAGACGATGCTCAGGCAGAGAATACGTGCCTGCGGCGGGATGCTATAGCACAGGGCGGTCACCAGGAAGGCTAAGCCCATGGAGGCAAAACACAAAAAGCGTTCCGCCATGCCTTGATATGTCGGCACGAGGCCGCAGAAGGGCACGAGTGAGATGGATGTCCAGGCGAGCGCCGTGGCAATCATCGGCCATTTGCGTCGCAGCGCAATCACTGCAACACAGATAGCCAGGAAAGCGGCCCAGGCGACTGCAGCCGGGAAGGATAGCTTGGCAGGAGGAGTATTGGTGGAGCGTTCTATGCTCATCTTTACGGGCAATACAAGCCAGCTGAGATATTTGAAGAAGACCATGCCGAAGGGAGCGACGTGGGGCGGTTGCTTATAGCTACCCGATGTGCCGAGGTGGCGCCTGAGCCCGAAGTAAATCGCACTGGCCACTGCCGCGGCACTGTAGAGCGCCAGGCCAGAGCGTGTACGAGACCTCCCTGCCGAATACGCAACAATCATAGTCAGAGGGATAACGAAGATTCCCGCTTCGTGGGAGAGCAGAGCACAGATCGCACTTAGCGCGTAGCCGGTAAATGCTAGTGCACCCCGCTTCTCGAGGAAACGCTGCGCAAGTAACGCGCTGAGAAGGACGAAGAAGGCGGTCAGCAGGTAAGCTCGGGCGGAGATCCAGGCAACGGCTTCGGAGTTGATGGGCAAAGCTTCCCATAGGAGCACGGTGCATACCGCGACCGCCAGGGGCACGCGTAACTTTCTCAGTAGCGTGAAAAACAGGCAACCATCGATCCAGAAAAGAGCCACGCTGGTTAAATGGAAACCCACGGGATTCGTTCCCCAAAGCTTATTGTCGAGGGCAAGGCTGGCCCAGTAGAGGGGCCGATAGTACGATTCCCCGCTTCCCCGCAGGTCGTTAACAAATGAGACATTTGTGCGCAGATAATAGAGGATGCCTTGCCACGAAGATAAACGAGGGTTGAAGACGATATTCGTCAGATCGTCATAGGAGGCGAAGGGGTTGCAGAGCGCCCTCCAGTAAAGAAGCAAGACCCAAATTGCACTGATGATGAAGAAAACCGGCACCGGGTGCGACCAGATCCACGTGGTTATTTGATTGGGGGTCGTGCGCTGGCTCTTACGGCTAGAGCTTGAACGATTCTCTATCCACTCCGCGAAATTCTTCGTGGTGGGTGGCACCTGTAATCCCCCCTCTCAAGCGATCGGATTATGTGAGGTTTGATACGACAACGCGGACGTGCCGATCTTCTTATCCAGCAGCCCTTCGATTCGTGTTGGTATGGAGACAGCGGGTTTTTGTGTCCTTTTTTCTATAGACGCCCGGCTGACTAGAACGCTCGGACTATCGGAGTGTAGTTGCGGAGAGGTATTTGCCACAGTGACGGGTTGCGCCTTGTTAAATTAACCGACGTTTAACCTCTTCGCGCGGACGATCGGACAGGACGTACATCGAGAGCCGTTATCCCACTCAAGCCAAAAGCGGCTTGAATGGGGCACCCCAGCATTTGTTGGCGGGGCGTGCTGGACAGATCGACACCCGATTGCGGGCTGTCTGTTCGTCATGGTTTTCTTTGGGCGTTAAGGAAGTCGTCTACTGCGCCGATCGTGAATGGTCCTTTGCACTCCAGGACCACGTGCCCACATCCGGGAATGATGGCCAGCTCTCCGTCGGGCAACAAGCGGTAAATTTCTAGAATCTTCTCGATTTGATTGTAGGGATCATGATCGCCGGCAACGATGAGCGTCGGCGCTTTGATGGATCGTATCTGCGCGTCCGTCACATAGACCGGCCCTAACCACATCCTGATTAGCCTCTGGTTGAACTCGTCCCACTTGTCCGGCGCCGGCATCAACTTCTTGCGCTCGGCCACAAATTGGGGTGAGTCTCTTTCTACGTCAGACGGTTTCGACGCGCGCAGTTCCGCTTGTGCCTTCGCGGTCCAGTCGGCCAGCCCCCTTGGGCCCCCGATGGCAACGAGGCGGCGCACCAGTTCCGGATGAGCGGCGGTCAACGTGTACGATGTAACCGCGCCGTCGCTGAATCCGAGCACGTCCACTTTTTCCGTGGTCTCGTGGCGAATGACTGTGAATGCGTCGTTGGCAAAGAGCGCGTAGGAAAAAGGCTGCGTCCCCAGCTCGGACTTGCCGTGCCCGCGGGTGGCGATCGCTATCACGCGGCGGTGCTTGCTCAGTTCCTGGATCAGCGCCCCGAACTCTTCGATGTACCCGTATAGGCCGCCATGGAGCAGCACCAGGGGAGTTCCACCACTGCCGTAGATTTCGTAATAAATCTTGGCGTCGTTCACCTGCAGATAGTGGCCGGCCGCGGGATTTGCGCCGTATGGGATTTTTGCTGATTCGCTTTGTGCATAGCCCCGTGCTGAGGCAAGCAGAACGATACTCATCACGGACAGTGCCACCATGGTTTTGAGATTGTTTTGCAAACGAAGATCCTCCTCGGACGCACAGCGTCTAGTGTTATCCGGGGAAAGACGGTTCTCTAGGTGGGATCGGGTAGCTTGTTTGGAGCGGAGCCCTCCCCCAAACGGCTAGGGAGGCTCGCATCAATCATCGCGCTGGAAACGCACCCTTTACTCAGGCCCCTGCGCCCAGCACTACCCGGATTGATTCTTGGAAAATAAAGCAAGGGCGGGTGTCGTGTCAATGCGCGAGCGGAGGGAAGCCTAATAGGGATCGATGCGATAACCACCCCGCATGCACCCATCGTCAGAGATATAGCCCCCGCGGCTGCGGCATTGCGCCGCATACCTGGCGGCCTGCGCTGCTGCTTCTCCTTGCATCCGCATGCCACCAGCTTCGATGTCGGCCATTGGTTGGCCTAAGGCCGCCGCGCGGTCTAAGAGCGAAAGCGCCTTGTTGAGATCTTGATTGACGCCTCGACCCCATTCGTACATGAGGCCGAGAATGAACATCGCGTCGGCATTATTTTGGGCGACGGCTTTGTTGAGCCAGTAAAGGGCGGTGGAGTAATTTCGATTCACGCCAACGCCTTCGTAGTAAGCGCGACCGAGGAGCGCCTCGGCGCTCGCATCGCCTTGCGCAGCCCGGGCTTGGGCGCTTTGCAGCGCCTCGGCGTAGTGTCCGGACTGCCAGGATGTCGCCATGGAGAGGTTGCCAGGGTCGGCGGTGGCTTTCTTAACGTAAGCCGGATCGGTGTAACTGAGATTGTTGGGGTGTTTCAACTGTTCGCGTAGTTGCGCTGCGCGGTTAGGGTCGGCAGGCCCTCCGACACCGGCGTCGAGCATGATCGCGAGCTTACCAATGGCGTAGCCATCGTTTTTAGCCGCGGCACGCTCATACCATTCGCGCGCCAGGGCAAAGCGCTGTTCTGCTTGTTGCTTAAGTGGCGGGCGGGATCGGAGCCGTGTTGATGCCGGGGTTGATGCCACCTGCAACGGCAACACCCGAGTCGTAATAGTACGTCGCGAGGAAAGTCATGCCCTTGGCGTTGCCCTGGTTGGCGGAGGCGAGCAGCCATTTTTCGGCTTGCGCATAATAGCCGGTGCCGGGTGGGTTGACATGGTGAAGGAGCATGGACCCAACGCCGGCTTCGGCTTCGGAATCGCCTTTCTGGGCCGCGATCATGAAATCCCGCCAGGCGGTGTTGTAATCCCTACGATTGATAGCGGTGATGGCCGCATTGGTTTCGGGGAGAAAGGCGGGGCTGAGGTCGTCTGCCGTGGTATGTGGCTGAGTGGCTGCCGGGGCAGCTCGCTGTTGCGCCTGTTGCTGCGGCTGAGCCTGAACCTGAGCCTGTGGCGGAGACGTCTTGTCCCTTCTCCAGGTGAGCGACTGCCCGGCGGCATTGGTGCAAATGACTGCGTCGTTATTGATGAAGCGATAGGTTCCTGCATTGTTGGGACTGGGGGAGTTGGTTACATAACGGCCATTCGCCGCAGAAAAGGTTCCGTTGCCGGCAGGGCTGTAGCCGGTGGGAACAACGAAGTAATTCGCGAATCCGTTGGCGTTGTGTACCGAAACCATGGTGACCGTTTGGCGGTTGTAAGGAAAGGTGGCCTTCCAAGTGCCGTTGAAACGCGCCGTATCGTCTGCAGCTTGCGCGCTGCCGGCAAGCCCGAATAGGACGGTGAGCACGACAATCCAAGCCCAGTCTTTTGTTTTTCCCATTCGCATCTTGATTTTGCCTCGTTAGCTCGGGTCCCGGGAAAAGGGGTTGCTGGCCTTCATCAACGGTAGGCCCATCTCGGATGCCATCTGTTGATATTGGGGGATTCGCTAAAAGCTCGGGGATCACCAGATGGTAACTGAAGAGCCGGGTATCCGTCTCTTTAAACTTTGGGGTCTTCTATTTTGATAAGTCCCGAGCATCCTAATGCAGACCGATTGCCGGCATTTACACTAGTGTCCGCGAATTTCGATATCAAATTCCGGAGCAGTTATGGAAAAATCGGTGTCTCAGTTAAGCCGGCGTGCGTTTATGACCGGGTCGGCGGCCCTGGCTGCCGTAGGAGCGACTTTACCAATGCAGGCAGATACTCAACAGTTTGCTTCGCCGGGGGCCAGAGACGAGTTCGCTATTTACCAGGAACGCCGCCGATGGGAGCTTTGGAGCTTACTGGGTGATTTGCCCTGGGACCATAAGCCCGCGCCGCCGCGCGTGGTGAGTACCGAGAAGCATGATGGGTACACGCTGGAGCGGCTGGTTCTCGATCTCAATGGAATCGAACCTGTTCCAGCGGTGCTGCTTATTCCGGACCGCCGGCGGGAGCGGGCGCCTGGGCTGCTCTTTATCCATTGGCACGCGGGCCAGTACGACCTGGGGAAAGAACAACTACTTCGCGGCACAGAGGTGCAACCAGCATACGCGCCGATATGCGCTGAGAAGGGCTTGGTGACCTTAGCCATCGATAGCTGGTGCTTCGGTGAACGTAAGCACGAAACGGTTGGACACCAAGGGGAAGAAGATACTTTCAAGCTGATGCTGTGGCGAGGCCAGGTGCTTTGGGGAATGATGATGTTCGATGAGTTCCGCGCGCTCAGTTATCTGGCGAGCCGTCCGGAGGTGGATCCAATGCGGCTTGGGGCGTTTGGCATGTCGATGGGGTCGACGAAGGCGTGGTGGCTGGCGGGTCTCGATGCGCGCGTACGGACTACGATTGATGTTTGTTGCCTGACTAATTATGACTCGTTGATTGAGGCCCACGGATTGAGCAGGCATGGGGTCTACTATTTTGTTCCTTCGCTGCTGAAGCACTTTGACACTTTTCAGATTAACGAATTGATCGTGCCGCGCGCACGCCTGAGCGTGAATGGGCGAAAGGACGACCTCACTCCGCCGGCAGGCGTCGAGCAGGTCCGCGATAAGCTGCTGGATCTTTATCGAACTTATGGGCGCGCGGAAGACTGCAAGATTGAACTCTTCGACTGTGCTCATGAGGAGTTACCGGTGATGCGGGGGGAGATTATCGATTGGATGGATCGATATTTGGTTTCCGGCTGAAGTGCGTTGCGGGCAGCACCCAGGAGAGGCGCGCTAATAAATCGGGCTTTCTCGGCAATTAAACAAAGAGAACCGGTTGGGTTTGGATGATTCGCCGCTGCATTCACGTGCGGTCCAGGTTCACCCAGGACTTACGTCCTGGGCTACTTTCAGCCAGAGTTGTCCAAATTAGCGGATTGGTTGACTCTGTGGGGTTGATTTTATTGGACAAACGAGCGCCGCGACCGATTCTGACGAAACAGGTTGGGGTGGGAGAGCGAGTGGCGCACCTACGGCAGGCCGGGGCAGGCGGGATCAACCTCCATCTTTACCCAGCCCTTACGGGCTGGGCTGACGTTTGGTACCGGCCCTTTCGGCAAGCTCCGGGCAGGCTCTCCGGGCCTGAGCGATGGTTCTCTTCTGCCGTTCTCTCACGCAGGGAACGCATGAGGCTTTGGCTGCCAGCGCTAAAGCGCGTGATAAGAGCCGAGACTCTTTCCGGAGCGCTAAAGCGCTCCTTCCCCCGCATAAATGCGGGGGCTCCCACCGCTCATTTGGACAAGTCTGACTTTCAGCCGTCCCTTCGGGACTGGTCGCGATAGACCTTGAGGTATTGGTCTTAGCGATCCGGTTAAAGAGTTGTGGTATCCGAGAGCCGATTTTACCGGGATTCAGCAAGGGCGATCGTGGGGGCTACGCTTACGGCGGAGCCCGATCGTTTTCGGCCCAGGTACGCCCTGGCGAACCCTGGGCACCCGTCCAATTCTCATTGGCTTCGTTGAACCCGATAAGGTTCAGGCTGAAATGACTCTGGCTACAAAGCCAAAGGAGTGCCAAACTCCCCTGGTCGCGCCGTGCTTTTGCTCCACGCCACACACTCTCGTTTAAATCGCTAAAAAAACGAGATCAGAACCTAACCGGAATGGCATTTTCTTATCTAATGCGCTGGATGGAAGAGAGTGACGACTCCATACGCCGGGCGATCCTTTCCGGCGACAAGGATGCTTACAAGGTGCTCATGGCGCGCTATACCCAACTTGTCTTTCGGGTGGCTTATCGGATTACTGGCAATGAGCCGGATGCCGAAGAGGCAGTGCAGGAGGTGTTCCTGCGCGGGTACCAGGCACTCGCCAGCTTTCAGGGGCGGTCGAAGATGGCGACGTGGTTCTATCGCATCGCTGCCAATTGCGCCCTTGAGGTTGTGGGCAAGCGCAAGCCGGAAGCGCAGAGCCGGATTGCGGAAGAGAACGATCCGGAACGGAGTGAGGTCCAGCTGGCCGACATAAAGGCAGGGCCCGACCGCTTGCTGTTGAGCCGCGAGATCGAGGCCAGGCAACAGGCGGCGATGAGCGAGCTCACACCGACCGAGCGCACCGCCTTCGTGCTGCGCCACATGGAAGACCGAACGACGGAAGAGATTGCAGCCGCTCTCAACATCGCTCCCAATGCTGCCAAACAGGCAGTGTTTCGCGCGGTGCAGAAACTGAGGCGCGAACTCGCGCCCCTATGGGTAAACACATGAAGCATCTGGAAGAAGCAGAGCTGGTCGAGCACTACTACGAAGAATCGGCCAACATGGGCGAAAGTGAGCGTCACCTGAAAGCTTGCGCGGTGTGCGCCAAGCGGTACGCGGAGTTGTGCCGAGACCTCAACAGAGTTACCACGACCACGCCACCGGCGCGCAGAGAGGATTACGTCGAACAGATCTGGCAATCCATTCACACCTCTCTGCCGGTTTATGAAAAGGCAAAGGGCGGTTGGATGCGATTTTACCGTCCCCTCGGTTGGGCAGCCGCCTGCGTATTGCTGGTTGCCGTGGCCTTCGTTGCCGGGCGGCGGTGGGAGCGCAAGCAGGCCCCATCGGTAGCGGTCGCGGTTGATCCGCAAGCTCGCCAGCGTGTGGTGATCGTTGTTCTTGGCGACCACCTCGATCGTTCGGAGCGGCTGTTGGTCCAGCTCAATCACGCGAATGGCAACGATTTGCCGGATTTGCCGCTGCGCAGCGAAGCGCGAGAATTGTTGGCCAGCAACCGCCTGGTGAGGCAGAGTGCGATGCGGGCCGGCGACCTGAATGTCGAGGCCTCGCTCGACCGGCTGGAACGTCTGCTGATGGAGCTTTCCAATGAGCCGGACAAGCTCACCGAGGCTGATGTCAGCCGCCTGCGGCAAGAGATGAATACAGACGGTCTTCTGTTTGACATTCGCGTTTTGCGCTCCCGGGTTCACTCCCCGGGTAGTGAACAGCAAGACGCTCCCAAAGCAATGAAAGGGGTCCCTATCTAAATGAATACGAAACCACTACTGTTTGCGACCATGCTTATTTCTCTGGCGGCGCCGCCGGCGTTATGCGCGGAATCTTCTTCTCTGCTGCTGGTTGACAACGCTGCCTCCCAAGCGAAGGAAGATACGCTCTATTCGGAAGGCACGCGCGCCATCAACGATGCCCATTGGGCGCAGGCGGAGCAAATCTTCTCTAATCTCGCGTCGCAGCATGGAGCGCGCGCGGAAGCAGCCCTCTATTGGGAGGCGTATGCCCAGAACAAGCAGGGCAATGCGGCGCGTGCCCTCGAGATCTGTGCGGAGCTCAGGCATACGTACCCGCAGGGAAATTGGGCTAAGGAATGCAGCGCATTAGAAATCGAGATTCATGGGAAGAGCGACGATCCTATGCCGCCCCAGGCGCAGCAGGATGAAGAGCTGAAGCTGCTGGCCCTGAACTCGCTGATGCAGCAGGATGAAGCGCAGGCGTTGCCGATCATTCAACAGATCCTTAACAGTGACAAATCCGACAAGCTTAAGGATCGCGCGCTTTTCGTTCTGGCACAGGATCAATCTCCGCAGGCGCAGGCACTACTTGGCCAGGTGGCAAGCGACGAGCGCAATCCAGCCTTGCAGCGGAGGGCCATACAGATGCTGGCTGTCGGCCGCGGCAAGCAAGCCGCCGAGACGCTGGCCAACATCTACCGGCAAAGCAAGAACGACGAGGTCAAGAACGCCATTCTCCATACCTATCTCATCATCGGCACCCCCGATCCCCTGGTGGAAGCGGCGCGTCATGAATCCAATCCCGAACTCGTGCGCACGGCGGTGCACACGCTGGGCGCGATGGGCGCAACCTCGCAATTGCTCGCTCTTTATCACGACACGAGCAGCCCCGAGGTGAAGGCGGAGGTGATCCAGGGGCTGATTCCCGCGGGCCAAAAGGGCGCCGACGCGCTGGGCAGCATTGCGGGCTCAGAGCAGGATCCCGAACTACGCCGGAAAGCGATTCGCAACCTGGGGATCGCTGGTGGTATGTCCGCGGCGCCGGCGCTGGTCGCGACTTATAAGAAGAACGCGGATGCGGAGACGAAGAAAGCCGTTGCGCAGGCGCTCTTCCTCGCAGGGGATAGCCACGATCTGGTCGAACTTGCGCGCGGTGAAAAGGATCCGGCGGTTAAGCAGTCGCTGGTGCAGCAACTGAGCCTCATGCACAACAAAGAAGCCACCGACTACATGCTCGAAATTCTCAACAAGTAACTGGAAGGAGATTGCTCCATGAACAACAACGCGCTTATGGTCATGGCACTCGCCGCCTCCGCGCTGATAAGTAGCGCTCAGGAGCCTAAGGTCACGCACACGCAGAATCACTCCGGACCGGTGAGTCTGGGACTGTCCGCGACGGTGGACCGATTTCGCCACTCCAATGGTCCGCTTTGGGTGGGATATGCGGTGCCGGCTCTTCCACGAACACATCATTCTTCGTGTTCATTTGGCTCGGGATCATCAGGAGTGGAAGCTGGATGCTGCAATGAGGTTCAACTCGAGGACACAGCAGACAATCTGAGCAACACCGAGCCGGGTTCCCCTGCGCCCGTCGTCGATGTGCTTTTCCGGGTCGACCACGGCGAGATTACGAAGACGCGGGCGGTTCCCGCGGGATGCACCCTGGACGCCGGCGGAGTTCCGTTTGAGTGGCTGACCGATGTGCAGCCGGAAGACAGCGCGGCGTTTCTCGGGAAGCTTGCCCAGAATGCGGCGGCGGTTCGCGACAGCGGGGCTGGGCACGGTGGCAGGGTCGATGAGAATCTAGCTGCCCTGAGCATGCATGCGACGCCCCGGGCAACCGAAGTGCTAGTTTCGCTTGCCTCCCCCGAAAGCAGTGCTTACCTGCGTGAAAAGGCTGCATTCTGGTTGGGTTCGGAGCGCGGGCACGATGGATTGGTGGCCTTGCGTCAGCTGGTGCGCAGCGAGCAAGACGGCAAGGTCCGCGAGAAGCTTACGTTTGATCTCTCGATTAACTCAGACCCGGGTGCCATGGACGATTTGATTCAGCTGGCCAAGTCGGACGCCGACAGCCGGGTTCGTGCTCAGGCTCTTTTCTGGTTGGCACAGAAGGCGGGCAAGAAGGCCATCAGCACTTTGAACGCGTCTATCGAGAACGATCCCAACTTTGAAGTGAAGAAGAAGGCGGTGTTTGCGCTCAGCCAATTGCCACGCGAAGAGAGTGTGCCGCAGCTGGTCCACGTTGCCGATACCAATTCCAATTTTGCTATTCGCAAGGAAGCGATTTTCTGGTTGGGGCAAACCAATGATCCACGAGCACTTGCCTATATTGAGCAGATGCTCAAGAAGTAAGCAGTTTCTCCGCGAGAGCTTCGCCTCCGCAGTCAGACCTCGGCTACCAGTTGAAATCGGTTGGCCGCCGCCGTTACTACCTGCACTTGACCGTGACCTGGGTTCGATTCCTTTCGTAGCAGCAACATCCCTACTAAATGCAGGGCCTGGACGTCACGATGCACAGCCTTTCGGTGTAGCGATCAGCAGGGCTGCGCGCTTCATCCTTCCTGATGTTCGGGATGAGTGCATTCTGGAAAGGCGCCGAGGTATGCGTTGCCGACGTATTCCATGTCTTTGTGAATGCCAATCGCAGAAGTGTAGTAGCCGTTGACGGTCATCTGTTTCAGCAATACGAAGAACCGTTCCAGATCGGTTGTTGGATTTTCTTCGTTGGCTGATGCTCGACGCAGTGCCTCGTCCAACGATGAGCCCTTGGCGTCTTCCCGGATCAGGCGGATCCCGTTTTGCCATTGCTTCTTGGTTGCGTTGTCGCTGGTGGCCACCATCAGGTCAGCAAAGAGGTTGGTCTTTGCTTCGTGCGCGCCCGGGGAGTGGTCGTCCTCGGGGATAATTATTTCCATGAGCTGGTCGAGAAGGTGGCTTTCGTCCTCGGTGAAGAACTGGAGCATGTAGGGAGCCGCCGGCGCGGCCGGGGGCGCCTGCATGTGGGCCATAGCACCCGGCAGCGCGTTCAGCTTTTGTGATAACGCGGTGAGGGCGACTAATTTTAGGACCGTTCTTCTTTCCATATGCTTACAAATCGTAGCAGGGTCGAGGGGTCTACGTGCGAGGCAATCGCCGTTTCTGTGGTGGTCTCAAAGAGAATCGGGTTGATTTTGGTGATTGCCCTTCAGTATTCGCCTGTGGTCCAAGTTCACCCAGGACTGACGTCGTGGGTCATATTCAGCCAGAGCTGTCCAAATAGCGGAATGTTCGACCGTGTAGAGTCGATTTCGTTGAACAGCGGGTGCGGCGACCGGTTACGCCGAAACCAGGTTGGGGTAGCGGAGCGAGTGTCCGAAAGCCGATTGGCGGGGGGTGGCAATTGAATCCCTCAGCGGCTAAAGCCGGACGTATTTGCAAACACATACGTACGGACTGAAGCCCGTACCCTTCACAAACCAGAGTTTTTGCGCGGCCTGTGGAGTGTTAGAGCTCTCCTTTTTTTCGTTGCTCCTTTATGTAGTCGGCGGCGCGTAGGGACAGGGCCATGATGGTGAGGGTCGGATTTTTCTCGCTGGAAGTGGTGAAGCAGCTGCCGTCGGTGACGAAAAGGTTTTTTACGTCTCGCGCCTGACAATAGCTGTTGAGCACCGAGGTGCGTGGATTTTTTCCCATGCGAATGGTTCCTACTTCGTGACTGGCAAAGCCGGTGGGGGCCGTGCCGAAACTCGGATAAACCGTGCCTTTCATGTGGGACGATACTTCCAGAATGCTCTGCATGGAGGCCCGCCACAAAGCATGATCATTTTCGCTGAAACGAAAATGCACGACCGGGGTCGGAATGCCATGGGCGTCCACACGTGCCGGATCGACGGACACGTAGTTCCGGTAGTCGGATGTGACCTTGCCCCAGCTTCCGAAGGATAAATATCCCGGCTGCATTTTTCGCACCTTTTGCTTAAAGGCAGTTCCATAGCCTGGCAGCCTGGTGGCCTGGTGCGGGAACATGTAACTGGAATAGTTGACTTGAAAACCCCAACCCCCGACGTAGTCAGTCTTGCCCAAGAGCTGGTTGTAACGAGGCACGTAGACGTGATCGGTGGCGCCATCCTGGTTGGAAGGCTTTTGCCCTTCGAATTCCTCCAAATAGATGCTGATCGACTCATTCAAGTGGCCGTTGAGATGATGGCCGACGACGCCGTTGGAATTGGCAAGTCCTGTGGGGTATTTTGGGGATCGTGAATTGAGCAGGAGCCTGGCAGATTCGACAGTGGCGCAACAGACAACAACGATCTTCGCCTTGACTTGCTGTTCCGTGCGCGTCTCGGTATCGATGAAGGAGACGGCGCTCGCCAGGCCTTCGCGGTCGACCAGGACCTCGCGTGCAAGAGCATTCTGGCGAAGGGTGAAGTTGCCGGTGGCCCGAGCTTTGGGCAACATGCAATCGGGAGTGCTGAAGATGGACGCGACGTCGCATCCATCCATGCAGTGACCACAATAGTGGCAAGGCGGCCGTTGATCGTAAGGCCGGGTGAGCACTGCCTTACGTACGGCGATGAGCGGTATGCCCATGGCGTTCGTGGCCCGCTTCATGACGTGTTCGCTGCAGCGCCACGGGATCGGAGGCAGATAATTTTTTCCCGCAGGCAGGATTTCCAGATGATCGTCGTTGCCGCAGACACCGATGATCTGTTCGATGCGATCGTAATAGGGTTCTAGTTCCTCATAGCTCAGCGGCCAGTCTTCCTCGATGCCCTGCAACGACCACTCTTTGAAGTCTCTCGGGGCGTAGCGCAAGGTAACGGCATTCCAATGCAGGGTTCTGCCGCCGAGGGCGCGCACGCGGTCTACCGAGACGTGATCGGAATCGGCATAGGTGATGGATTTTGCGACGTCTCCTTGATAGAAGGGGACCTGCTTCTCACCGCGAAATCCCCGGAAGGGCAACTCGTATGGCCACTTGTGGGAGAGCAACTCGGGCAGAGGGACTCCGCGTCCCGCTTCCAGCATGATAACTTTCGCGCCGCCCTCGCAGAGTTCCTTAGCCATGACGCCACCGGCGGCGCCGGAACCGATGACGCAGACGTCAAAGTTTTCGTCTTTGCTCAATCGTTGTTTCCTCCAGCAGACGAGGGCACGAAATGATGCCTATCCCCGCATCCGATTCTAGCAGCGCGGGGTACCCTGCGGAGAGCGCGGCATCGGGGGAGAGCAAGATCTCAGGGGCTAAAGCCCATTCTCTTTTAATCCCTTTTCGGCCCGACTGAAGTCGTGCCCTGACACAAAACATGAGGTTTTCTGCAGCCTGGGAGGTGGTGCCTGACAAAAACTCGGGAGGTATGAAAATGAATTCCCTCAGCGGCTAAAGCCGCACCGGTTTGCAAGCATTTACGTACGAGCTGACGCTCGTACCCTTCAGCATCGGAGTTTCTCCCGCAAGCTTGCAAGGCGTGCCCTGACACAAAACATGAGGTTTTTTGCAGCCAGGGAGTTGGAGCCTGACAAAACTCGGGAGGTATGAAAATGAATTCCCTAGCAGCTAAAGCCGCACCGGTTTGCAAGCATTTACGTACGAGCTGAAGTTCGTACCCTTCAGCATCGGAGCTTTTCCGCAAGCTTGCAAGTCGTACCCTGACACAAAACATGAGTTTTTCGCAGCCTGGGAGTTGGTGCCTGACAAAAACTCGGGGGTATGAAAATGAATTTCCCTCAGAGGCTAAAGCCGCACCGGTTTGCAAGCATTTACGTACGAGCTGAAGCTCGTACCCTTCAGCATCGGAGTTTTTTCCGCAAGCTTACAAGGCGTGCCCAGACACAAAACATGAGGTTTCGCACCAACTTTCGATTGGACGAACACGAATTTCATTCGGTTCGCAAGGCCTGCAAGGGCTCGATGCGTGAAGCTCGTCGCGCCGGAAGGTAGGCAGCGGCCAGCGCGACGGCGCAGAGGAGCAACGCTACGCCCGAGAAGACCGCTGGGTTGGTCGGGGTTGTGCCAAAGAGCAGGGACTCGAGCCACTTGCTTAACGCAAAGGACGCGAGCGTGCCTAGTGCCACGCCGGCGAGTGCGAGCCGAAGCGTCGTTGCGAGAACCCCGCGCAGGACGACCCCGGAGTTTGCTCCCAACGCCATCCGTATACCAATTTCCTTGGTGCGTTCGTTCACGGAGTAGGAAATCAGCGCGTAAATCCCGAGTGATGCGAGCAACAAGGCGAAGACTGCAAAGCCTGACAGCAGCATCACTAGAAAGCGGCGTGGCGACACCACTTTGTCGACCAGCCCCTGGAGTGTTTGAAAGTCGGTGACGGGGAGGTTCGGATCGAGTGGCCGCAGCGCCGTGCGGAGACCTGCTGCCAGGCTATCCGGCGGCAGGGCGGTTCGCACCACCAGCCTCATCGCCACGTAGTCCTGGGTTTGCCGCATTGGCAGATACATTTCAGAGCCGCCCGAGTTCTCGGGGCCTCCGTGATGGACATCGGCAACCACACCGACGACTTTCCTTCCACCATCCTGCGTCACCATCTGCCCGACCGCATTTTGTCCGGGCCACAAGGTGCGAGCCAGGGATTCATTCACCATCACCACGGGTTCGCTCGACGCTCGATCGCTTTCGGTGAAGACTCTCCCCGACTTCAAGGCGATACCGAGCGCTTCGAAGTATCCATCGCTCACGATGCGAATAAATGCTTCCGGATGATGGTACTTGTCGTAAACCTGTCCCTGGGCCCCGACTTGCCAACCTCTGTCGCCGTCGAGCGGAAGCATCTCGCATATTCCGGCGGCCGTAATGCCGGGGACAGCCCGGGCGCGACGCAACGCATCGTCGATAAATGAGTTCTGTTGAGCCTGGCTCGGGATCTTGAAACCGGGATCGATTCTCAACGAGGCTGCGTGCTCCGGTCGAAATCCCAGATTCACGTCGAGGACGCGCAGAAAACTTTGCATGAGCAGCGCCGCGCCCACCAGCAGCACGCAGGCGAGGGCGTACTGGGAAACGACCAATCCGTCGCCGAACCAGCCATGCCGGATGCTGCCACTCGACTCACGGCTTGCATCTTGCAGCCCTTCGCGGAGATTGTGCGCCGTGATTTGCAGCGCGGGCGCCAAGCCAAAGAGCACGCCCGAAGCGACGGCCGCTAACAAGGTGAAGGCCAGGGTGCTGCCATCGACGCGAACGCTTGACAAGAGAGGGAGGTTGAACGCACTCAGGTGCGCGAGCCCGCGCGTACCGGCCACGGCCAAAAGCAGGCCCAGCGCGGCTCCGCAAAGGGACAGGGTTATGCTCTCGGTGAGCACTTGCCGCAGCAGCCGGTAACGCCCGGCTCCTAACGCCGATCGTACTGCCATTTCCTTTTGCCGCGTCCCCATGCGCGCTAATTGCAGATGGGAAAGATTGGCGCAGACAATCAACATGACGACGCCCACTGCGCACATCAGCACCAGAAGAGCTGGACGCACTTGCCCGCTTACGTGCCGTTCCAGAGGAACGAGCCTGGGGATGACCGGATTCCGGTCAGGATGTTGGTTCTCGAGTTGTTTTGCCAGAACGGATAATTCAGCCTGCGCGCTCTGTACCGAGACGCCTGGCTTGAGCCTTCCGATGATGGACAGCGTGTTCCCGTGGGGTTTCGTATCGTCCTTGAGCGGCCAGGGAACAAAGTTATCGATGGGCGTGCCGGGGGCAAAGATGCCGGCGAAATCGAACGAAGCGGGTAGGACACCGACGATCATCACCGGCTGATTGTCTAATGTGAGCTTCTGCCCTACCACGGCCGGGTCGGAGTGAAAGCGTCTGCGCCAAAAGCTGTAACTCAACAGCGTGGCGGGTGGCGCGGAGTACCTGCCTTCGGTCTCCTCCCTGGTAAACGATCGTCCGATTGCGGGCTCGACTCCCAGCAAGGGGAAGAAGTTCCCGGTAACCGGAACGCTGGTAAGACGTTCGGGCTCACCGGTGCCGGTCAATTCCCTGTCGCCCGAGCTGTAGGTTCCAGACCATCCGGCCAAGTCGGAGAAGGACTGATTCTGATCGCGGAGGTCGGAAAAGTGTTCGGTTTGAGTGTTGTAGTTTTCTCCGTTGGATATGAATACCAACTGCCCTGGATCGCGGAAGGGCAGCGGGCGTAACAGCAGCGCGTTGACTACGCTGAATACGGTCGAGGCGCCCCCGATCCCGAGGCCGGCGATGAGAATCGCAAATATGGTGGAACCCGCATTGCGACGCATTCCACGAAGTCCGTACTTCAGATCGCCGATGAGGGATTCGAGCCAACTCCAGGACCAGGTCGCATGAGTTTGCTCGCGGATCAGGGTGGTGTTGCCAAAAGCGCGCACAGCCGCGTACCGCGCGTCTTTCGATGACAGTCCACGTTCCTGCTGTTCTTCTTCTTCCAATTCAAGATCGGACTGCAGCTCGCGATCGAGGTCCTTTTTTTTCGTGATCCGCCACCATGCCATGTCAGCTCTCCTCCGCGGCGGGCCACATTACGCGCGCTACGGCTTCGGCCATCTGCTTCCACTGAGATTCCTCGACCACGAGCTGCTTCTTGCCTTTGTCGGTCAAGCGGTAGTATTTGAACTCGCGATTGCGGTCGGGCGCAGTCTCCCATTTGGAGACAACCCATCCTCTTTCTTCCAGGCGGTGCAGGGCTGGATAGAGGGAACCGTGCTGCATCTGTAGAAACTCGTTCGTGGTTCGCTGAATGTGTTTGCCGATCTGGTGACCGTGAGCCGGACCATAGAGAAGCGTCCTCAAGATGAGCATGTCTAGAGTGCCCTGGAGAAGGCCGGTGCGCTGTTGCTGTTGTGTCTGCTTCGCCATAGAAGACAATCTACCCTCAATATTGTGGCGATGGTAGATGCTCTACCATCCCTTGTCAAGGGATCTCGATGTGGCTTCAGCCCAGTGCGTTGATCGAGGAGTTATCGGTTTGTGTTGCGGTCTGCCGGGTCACAAATCCATGCAGGCGCTCAAGCAATAATTGGCCTTCTACAGTGGTACCTGAGGAATCCGGCGGATTCTCCCAGGGCTGGTAGGTCCATTTACTCCACAGGATTGGCTTTTCAGTCTCCCGAGTCCAGTAATCATCGCGGTTTTGCATTAAGGGAAAGCAATAGTGGGTGATGGGCTTCTCTACAGAGTTGGAGCCGGTAACCTGAGAAAAATCCATCAGGTGATGATGAATTCCCAGTTCTGCCGCGGCAATCGCGTATCCCCACATATCGCTCAGCCAACCTGTGCCACTGAGCGCTTCGCGGCAGACAGGATCGGCGGCGATCTCGATCGATTTCTGTAGCCAACAGCGGGCCAGCTCGGCCAGGCAGCCTCGATTGATAAAGATATAGATGCCCACTGGCTGTACCCTGGCACGCACTTCCTGTTTGCAGTGCCGGTCGATCACGGTACGGTTCCCTGGGATGTCGACATACATATAGTCGTGTTCTTCGGAATAAGCTTGGCCGGCGGGCAATGGGCCGGGATCGACTAGCGGACGGACGAACATGGAATCGGGGTCGACGATGAGGACCGTTTCATCGCGAGGTCCGTCGAGCGCGGCCCACTCCGCGATGCCACCTGGCTTGTTCAGGACAAGAAGGTCCGCGTTGGGAACGGAATCTTTGTAGTTGGCTACGCGGATGGTGTTGCAAGTGAATTGGTACTCGGGTTCCTCTGTGGCCGCGACCAGTGCTGTTAAGTCCGCCTTCATGCCGGCTTGCACGTAGGTGTAGTGGAGGAACTCCGCCTGCCACCACATGTAGGTTGTATTTTCACAGCTGAACACTACCTGCACGGGGACAGTGTAGAGGAGGCTGTTAGCAGGGGACAAGGTGATGCCGGCGATGGAATCGAGACAGTTTGCAATTTAAAGGATCCGGATATAATGGCCACGCCACCCGGTCCCCCCAGATTCACGTACAAATTTTCGTCTCTCGTAAATGGAGATTGATCCGATGTCGTCGCCTAATCATCCCATCGAACCGGTTCAAGCGATCCAACCGCCCGTTAAACATGCGAGCGAACCGCCGGCCCAGCGGCCGACGGTGCCGCCACTGGTTCCACCGATACAGCGCCCTACGGTGCCGCCACTGGCACCGCCGTTACAAGAGCCTAATCGCACGCCGCTGAGACCACCAGTGCGAGAGCCTAATCGGAACCCGTTGATCCCGCCGGTGCGAGAGCCTAATCGGACGCCGTTGGTCCCGCCGATAAAACGGCCCTGATTGCCTCTTTCCTTGCAGATGACGCCTCAACTGCACCATCTTGAGCCTGCTCTCGATTGGCAATTCGACCCGCCGGCAGAGGTCTTGCAATCTCGCCTGTTTGCTGCGGGCGGGTATCTCGTGGTTCAGGGATTCTTCGACGAAGCGACGCTGCAGGAGTTGCGAGCGGAGGCAGAACAAGTGAGGCTCGACGCGCAACGCATGCTGGTGACGGATTCGGACGGAACGGAGGGCCGGGGCGGCTTTCCGGCACGGGCCTATTTATCAGGCCCTGGACGCGAGCTTCATTGGGAGTTGCACGGGTGCCAACAGATGGCCGAGACGCTGGCTAGCGTGTGTGGGCTTAGCGTTTCCGCGTCGGGCAGTGGGACCTATTCGTTTTATGAGCAGGCTGGGGACTTTCTCGCTGTCCATCGCGATGTTGAGCAGTGCGATATGGCCGTCATCACGTCGCTTACCAGGTGCATGGCGGATTGCCCGGCAGGCGAGTTGGTTGTATATCCCGATTTCATTCGCGAGCCGCTATCTGCCGTTCGCGCGGCGGGAAGGGGCGCGGGGGTATCGGTACCTCTGGATCGCGGTCATAGCATCATTTTGCTGGGTGGGATTTTGCCTCATGAAGTTGCTCCTACGTCACCCGGGCAGGAACGCATTGTTGCCATCAATTGCTATCGCTGTTGACGGGCGCTTCTTTGGATATCGGGGATGTTAGCGGATAGCGCTTGGTTGGGTTGGCCAGTAATTGGCTGGTTGATCACTTGTCGGCATTTGCGTGCGGTTCGAGTGAAACTGCAGGTCCGCGTTCGACTTCGCTCAGGGCAGGCTCTCCCTTACGCTACCCCCGGATTTCCTGTAAAGCTTAGTGACGCTGGCGAGCTTCATGCGGCTTTCTGCGAAAGCCGCATACGTTGGGTTGGGCAGTACCGCGATTTAGGAAATCCGGATCCGCTTCAGTTGATGACAAAGTTCAGGGCGGTGGCCCATTTCGGCAGGAGTGGAGGTGGATGGACAGAGTCGTCGCAGCCATGATTCGAGATTCTGTCACCGGCTTCGGCGTGCAGGTATAATCCGCCTCAAATGGCACTGTCCGCGGGCGCGAACGTTGATGGGTATGAAGTTCTGGGCCTGTTGGGCGCGGGCGGGATGGGCGAGGTTTATCGCGCCCGTGATCCGATCTTGAAGCGAGAAGTGGCGATTAAGGTTCTTCCGGCCTTTGTTGCGAAAGATCCCGATCGGCTTTGGCGGTTTGAACAAGAGGCACAGGCCGCCGCAGCTCTGAATCATCCAAATATTCTTGCGGTTTACCGATTCGGCGTCTTCGAGGGAGCACCCTACCTGGTTTCTGAGCTACTGGTGGGAGAGACTCTGCGACAGGTGCTAAGGCACGGCCCTATGTCGCTTCGCAGGGCGATCGACCTGGGCGTTCAGATCGCACATGGGCTGGCGGCAGCGCACGATAAAGGCATCGTTCACCGGGACTTAAAACCGGAGAACTTGTTCGTCACCAAAGAAGGCCGGATCAAGATTCTTGACTTTGGCCTGGCGAAATTGACGCAGCCCCAAACAGACAAGGACGAAAGCGCGCCGACGCAGACATACGAAACCGATCCTGGCTCGAGGATGGGCACGGCCGGCTATATGTCTCCGGAAATGGTGCGAGGCAAGGCGGTCGACCACCGGGCGGATATCTTCGCCTTTGGAGCTGTACTGTATGAGATGTTGACGGGTAAGCGCGCCTTTCAGCATTCGACGTCGGCGGAGACGATGACGGCCATCTTGCACGAAGATCCGCCGAGCGTTTCGCTCATTGCACGCAACGCGCCTCCCGGGCTGCAGCGTGTCGTCCATCGCTGCCTGGAGAAGAACGCCGAACGGCGCTTCCAGTCGTCCTCGGACCTGGCCTTTGCGCTGGAAGCCCTGTCGGAATCGGGTGTTTCGTCGCCGTCTGCCGTACAAGGTCCGGATCAGCGACGGCGACGAAGGGTGCTGGCCTGGTGCATCGGACTAGCCGCGATGGTTGCGGTTTCTATCGTCACATACTACTTCGTGGTGGGTAGTGCGCCAACGCCGTTTGCGCACTACTCGCTCGAAAGAGCGATCGACAGCAAGCACGTAGGCAGCGTCGCCATCTCGCCGGACGGTGTCTACCTGGCAGCGGTGGTGAGTGACGCGAAAGGAGCGCAGTCGCTCCTGCTTCACCACATTCCGACAAACAGCCAGCGAACGATTGTCCAGGATCCGGCTTATAAATATGCTCGCGTCACGTTTTCTCCGGATGGCAACTACATCTATTTCCGGATCGATGCCCTGGGGCAGCCTAAGCCCAATCGATGGGACGAGTATCGGATACCGGTCCTCGGCGGTCAGCTGACGCGGGTGATCGCCGGTATAGATTTCCCACTTACCTTTATCGATGGCGGGCAGAGAGTGTGTTTCTACCGCCAGGATCTCACGGCGGGCTCGTACGAATTCCTCAAAGCCAACGTGGACGGCAGTGACCAGCAGGTTTTGGCAAACGGAAAAAAGCCATTCCCATTGCTTACGCTTTGTTCCCCGAGCGGCCGATTCGCGGTTCTCGAAGACGCACTCGGCAATGTCGAGAGCCTCGACTTCGACTCAGGCTCGACGCGGACCGTAGCTTCTAACGCCGCCGTAGGCGGATATCTGAATGACATGCGGTGGATACCAAGCGGACAAGGCCTCTTCACCACGGAGTGGGAAAAGGTCGATTTTGCTCCGGTCGGTTTTCTTTCCTATCCCTCGGGGAAGATGCGACAGATTACCAGCGACCTGAATGTCTATTCAGGCATCAGTCTCACGGCTGATGGCAAGACCATCGCCACCACGCAAAATAACTTGAACGCAAGATTCGCAGAGCTTCCGCTGGAGGGGTCAATCGAGGAAGACCAAACCGGCGAATTGATCTGGTTCGCGTGGCTGGATAACGACACAATTGTGGCTAACGGCGCCGGGAATCTGAGGATTATTAATCTTCGCAAACACGAAACCACTGCGGTGAATATAAAGAACGGATTTTTGTTCGGCCAACCGTCTTCCTGTGGGCGGGACACGATGGTCCTTGTGGGCGCCGCTTTGCAGGGGGATATTCGTCGCGTATATACGCTCCACCTCGATGGCAGCGGATTGACGCAGGTGACAAAGGGACCGATGGATTCCTTTCCGGAGTGCACGGCGGATGGCGAATGGTTGTTCTACGCAGATGCCACGGAGGAGAAAAACGCGATTCTGATGCGGCAGTCCCTCCGGGGTGGTGCTCCGCAGAAGATAGCGCAGGGGCGTGAATGGTTTGACGTCTCCTCGGATGGCAAGCTGCTGGCAACGGCCGCCGTCGACCAAGGTGCACCCTTGCAGATTGTTTCGCTCGATTCGCTACGAACGATTCATAGCTTCGCCACGCGTGATTTTGATGATTTCAAGCGCTTTGCATTTTCAGCAGATAACAAGAGCATTTTCTACGTCACTGAGAAAGGCTCAGATGCAACCATCTGGCGGCAACCATTGGAGACTGCTACTGCGGTAAAGGTGGCAAACCTGCCTGGGAGGACGGTGAACTGGATTCGTCCATCACCGGACGGGAAGAAGCTTGGCCTGATCCTCGAGGCGCCTACGTCGGAGGCGGTGCTTCTGCACGATGCTCGATGATGCCTGGTATGGGAAAGTGCCTCTGAAGTACTCGCAACTGTTGCTTCCTTAGCTAAAGCCCGGGAGTGCATCCTGGTGTACTCTCCAGGGCAAGCCTTTTTGGGCAGGTTGCCAAAACCTTGGGCCGCCCGGCCCGGGTTTCTTAGCATGACTTAGAGATAGAGTTTGGTTTACGCGGCGGCAGTTTTGGGCATCCTAGTTTCTGCGAGAAGAAAAGGGAGGGTGCAATGGCCGTGAACCAGGAAAAACCAGGCGAAATGCCCCAGGCGGAGCCACAGAACATCAAGATCGACCGCAACGCGCCTGCCGGAAGCAAGAATTCTTTGGGAGCGCAAAGCGTCCGGGATGGACGCCCGAACACCGACGACAGCGTGGTCGAGGCGATGGACGAAGAGGGTCCCGGTATCCCGCCAGATCCGCCAGAGAAGCGTTAACTGAGGCTCATTCGGAAGGCATGGAGTCTTTCAACGATTGAGCCACGTCGTCGATGGAAGTCTTTTGACTTAGTTGCACGATTTCGGCATCTTTCGCGACCTCGGCCAAGCCGATCCTCGATGCGATTTTTCTGTCTATCTGGAGCACGGCTGTGATCTCTTTTTCAGCGAGAAGCAAGACCTGCAAGATCAGATGATCGCGCTCATCGGAACGGCGGCTGGAGCGGCTCTGCCTCATCACGATGAAGCTGGCCAGAAAGATGGCCTCAATGGCCACGATCGTATCAAGCATGGAAAAGGGAGCGGGGTCGAAGTGAGGGATTTGCGCAATGTGGAGGGTATTGACAACAATCCACGCCGCCAGCCAGATCACGTGAATGCCTATAAAGGTTAGACTTCCCACAAATGCGCCCAGAGAGTCACCCACGCGCTCAGCCGCGGTGCGACGAGTCAGGAATTCTTCCTCGTGCTTCAAGATCACCTGGATGTGCTCTTGCAGGTGGCTGGAATCTGTCGGCATATTCCTTTTCAGATTTGCGTAACTGCTGTGGTATTTTCGCGCCCCCGACTGTGGGGCAGACGGGGGACGTTCGATCTTGAGTCAAGAAATAATGAGACTGTGTTAACGGTTTAGATCGTGAATGGTTTGACCCGCCGCTTGCGCTACTTTGCCGGCTGTGTCCTTGACGGTTCCGGCCAACTGATCGGCAGCGCCCTGGCCTGCCAGCTGATCGTTCCCGATTGCTCTGCCAAGGCCCTCTTTGAGTCTGCCGGCGAAACGTCCTCCGGTACCGGAAACGCGCTGTTTCGAGCCCCACAGAGCGGTTCGGTCAGCAGCATACTCTACGTCATCGTCTCCGGTCGCATACTGCGGACCAGGCTGGTTGAGCACAATGTAGGCGGCGAAAGCGACACCTACACCCGCGATTACCCAAGTAAGACCTTTCATTCTCGAATCTCCTTAGGCATTGGATGCGGATATCGCGCAGGGCGTAGAGCGCCCTGGAGCCTTGCCGCATCCCACGAGATGGCTCTGACTAGTTACTGCCCGGGGGGACTACACCATTCATCCGTAGATACTCCACCAGTTGCCCGTAATGATCGTAGCCGTGAGCCACAGCGAAGGCCGCTAATGTCGCTGGTGTATGGAATCCGTCGAGTCCCTCAATGCCGTTAAAAGCGTTCTGCGGCGTGATGGTCATGATCTGAGCGTGACTATAGGCAAAACTCTGCTTGAGTGCTGCCAGGATTTCATCTTTGGTTTTCAGATCGCGTACCTGGTTCGCCGCCGCTGGTGGTTTTGCGCCGCTCACCTGGCTGTAGAAATGGTAATTGGCGCCGGCGATGTGCGTCAGCTGACCGGCAAAGGTGCGAACGGTTCCAAACTTCGCCGGAGCTAGCCAGGAGCAAACGTTTCCGCCGAGGGCGCGAAGCCATACTTTTCCGCAGGCATCGCCTCAGCCACACCCATCACTTGGGTTTCGAGCTGGGTCAGCATGACATCCAATGCCTTGGCCGGCGCCATGGTCTTGCCCGCGTCCGAAGCGGTGTAGGAATCTTTGTAATCTCTCATCTGCGCTGAGCGCTCGCTACCGCGACGGTGAGCAAACCGATCACTGACCATTTAGAACATCGCATGCCTTTCTCCTTGCCACGAAACTTAGTTGCCAACCATCGGTACGTCGCAACCTTCCGATTCTACTGCTTGCAGGACTTTGCTCGTGCCTTCTGTTCGTGACTTTATCGCAGGTTCCCCTCTAATCGCCAAGCGCGATGCTGGATCTCAGAAGAATTGTCCTGGAGGACTGACCAACCTTGAAGTCGTACGTACCCTTGCAGAGCTTCCAGCCATTGCTCTTCTCGCTCCAGCCAGCAAGACTAGCGAGGGGTATTTGGAGGTTGACCGTTCTAGTCTCTCCGGGTTTCAAAAGTACCTTCTCGAATCCCTTCAGTTGAGAAGGAGGCTCTTCGGCACACTTGGGCTCGGCCACATAGAGTTGCACGACATCGGATCCTGTGCGGTTTCCGGTGTTCTTTACCGTAACACTGACGGATACCGAATTGCCGATGCGTTTCAGATTCAGGCTGCTGTATTGAAAATTTGTATACGAGAGACCAAAGCCGAAGGGGAATAGGGGTGTCTGTTGATGTTGATCGTACCAGCGGTAGCCGACGAGAATTCCCTCTTTATATTCTGCTTTGCCATTTACGCCTGGGTAGGACTCTGCATCCGCGCCCGGGCCTTGATCGGGGGATGCGGGGAAAGTCATGGGCAAACGGCCACCTGGATCGGCGTCGCCAAAAAGCACTGCTGCGATGCCGGCGCCACTCTCCTGGCCCGGGTACCAGGCTTCCAGAACGGCATCCACTTTATCCAGCCATGGCATGGCCACGGGTGTGGAGGTATTGAGCACCACGACGGTATGCGGGTTTTGCGCGGCCACGGACTCAATCAATGCATCTTGGTTTCCTGGCAGGGGCAACGATGTCTTGTCCATCCCCTCCCCGAGTTGCTCTCCGGCGAAGACGATAGCGATGTCTGCCGATTTCGCGGCCTGCATCGCGGCAGCCATCTCATCAGGATGGGGAGGATACCAGCCCAAATGGAGCGCACTCCCGAGCAACGCATAGTCATTCGAGTGCTCTAGGACCAGCTTTGCCGGCGTGCCTGCCGTGAGGTGCGCGGCGCCAAAGGCAGTCGACCGGAAATTTACCTTCTGCAACTGGACTATTGTTTTTCCATCGATCCTAAGGCTTGCCGTTCCCGCTCCGTCGAGCGAGAACATGTAGTCGCCGGTTGATGGTGGCGTGAGCGTTCCTGTCCAGCGCGCGGACCAGGACAACTTAGGCGGCCCAAAGGAGAACGTCGCTTGACCCAACTCCGGCGCGGGGAGACCGTGAATGTCGACGCTCGCGTCGGTGCGGGTTACGGCCGGCTCGCCAGTCAAATTTCCGCTGCGGTAATAGGTGGCCGTGAGGCCGTGTCCGGAGCCAGAAGACGGGGTGAGCACGTCCCCCTCAAGAATCGGGAGCGGCCGGATGCCCACACCGACATCGTGGTAGGAGACTTTCATGGCAGAGCCGGCGCGCGCCTCCAGGGCTTCCGCCGGCACGCTCAACTTCTCCACGAAGACAGTGGGGCCTTCTTCTCCGATGACCGCCTGGGGTCCGGCAGCAACGCCGATGATGGCTATGCTCTTTACTTTTTCGCCAGAGATCGGCAGCAGGTGATCCTTGTTCTTGAGCAGCACCGCACTCTCTTCGATGATGCTCTTCGACAAGGACACATGCTCGGCTGGTGGATACGCGCGCGGTGGGTTTTCCGGGAGCCGGCTGGTCGTAGATGCCCAGATTGAAGATTGGGAAAAGAATGTCATACAACATGCGGTCGATGGCCGGTTCGGTCAATTGTCCGTGGGCGACCATTTCTTGCAGTAGCTTTTCGGGGCCCACGAAGGTTACACCCGCCTTGAGCGCAAGCAGCGGATCGTGCAGCGCGAAGACCGCGTCCGGCGTGACCGCACCGATGAAACCCCACTGTCTGGAGTTGGCCCAGGACTTTCTCGTTGTTGCAAGCAAAGACGCCGTTGATCTGGTTGTAAGCGCACATGGCGGCTGCAGCGCCTGCTGTCTGGATCGCTTGTCGAAAGCCGGGATAATAAATCTCGTGGAGTGCGCGATCAGAAATGATCTCGTTGACGCCGGTGAAATCGGGAAAGTGCCCGACGCGATCCGCATCCTGGTTGTTGCCGGTAAAGTGCTTGACCATCGCGATGACATGTTCTTTTTGGATCGCCGATATCTCGGCGGCCGCCATTTGTCCGTTCAGGAATGGATCTTCCCCGAAGGTCTCTGCAGAGCGGCCCCAGTGCCAGGTGCGCATGATGTTCAGGGTGGGTCCGACGATTTCTGAACTTCCCTTTCCTCGCCACTCCTCTGCGAGTGCGTGGCCGAAGTCAGAGGCGCGGTTGCGATCCCAGGTTGCGGCAAGAGCTATCTCGTTGGGAAAGGCGGTCACTCCCAATGCGGAGGGTGGCGGTGGGCCTGGGATCGGGCCTTTCGCGTAGCCGTTGGGGCCGTCGGCTGGGTTGAGGGGAGGGATTTCGAAGCGATCGGGCTTTGGTCTTTCGAGGATGTGGTTGATTTTCTCGTCTGGGCTCATGGCGTGGATGAGCTCGAGGGTTCGGCATTCGGGCGTCTGCTGTCGGTCGCGCCAAGGGTCGGTGGTGGATGGTGCTTTGCAGTTTTCGAGTCGCGGAGGCTGCGGTTGGGGAACCTGGGCTCTCAGGACGCAGGCAAACGCCAGAAGGCAAAGAACGGAATGTTTTCGCATGGTGGATCGGTACCTGCTTTCACGCGAGCTCCGAGGCCTAATTCTTTTTCTACCATTTACGACCGGCTAAGCGTCTTGGGGAAGTGTCTGCACCGGGTAAGAAACCAGTACCTCAGGGGCTAAAAAGTCTGCGTGAGAACTACCCTCTCCAAATCTAGTCCCGTAGGGACGGCTGAGAGTAGCCCAGGACGTAGTCCTGGGGATAGATTCGACTGAGGAACCAGTCCCGCAGGGACGGCTGAGAATGCCCCAGGATGCAATCCTGGGGTATCTCCACCTCTGAAATGGACTGTTCGCGATTCGAGGCAGCCAGCCCTGTTGCCAATCAGCTTCACACTGCGAGCTTAGGTTCACCCAGGACTAACGTCCTGGGGCATTCTCAGCCGTCCCTACGGGACTCGTCCCGGTGGGACGGTACACCACCCAGGACTACGTCCTGGGCTACTCTCAGCCGTCCCTACGGGACTAAATTTGGAGAGGGTAGTTCTCACGCAGATTCTAAAGCACTCATCCGCTCCATGGGGTACGGCCCGACTAAAGTCGCGCCCTGACACAAAGCATCGACATTTCAGAGCCGCTTCTCTCGTTGCAGTAAGATACGCCCGTCAATCGTTTATTGCACGACTAAACGGGTGCGGAGAAGGGAGATTCGTGGAAGTTAGCAAAACATTGACGTACGGCCGATGGTCGCTCATCGAGGTCGGCCGTACCTTTCGGGGAAAGAACCAAGGAAGATTGCTGTACGCGCTACTTGGCCGGCGTGGCAAAGTCGGAAAGCTGGGGCTTTGCTATTGCCGGATCTCCAACGACTACGAGCGTCATTGCGCCGGGGTGCAGATATTTCCCCGCCATGGCCTGCACCTGCTCGGGTGTGACGGCGTTCACCCGCTGCACGTAGCCAGTTAGATATTCGTCGCTTAAGTGGTGGAAGTCGACGAAGGTGAGGTTCGCGAGAATGCCCTGACGGGACGAGTTTCGCAGGATGAACACGCCATCCTCATAGCGCTGAATGCCACCGAGTTCGGCGACGGTAGGTGGAGCACCCTGCAACAGCTTGATCTCTTTCACAATTTCCTGAATTGCCGGACCCGTGGCTGTGGTGGTGACGGCAGCGTTCTCTGCCCAGATGTTGGTTCCATAGCCTTGCGAGAGGCTACTGCGCGGGGAGTAAGTATAGCCTTTCTGCTCACGAATGTTGGCCGTGATGCGCGAGCCAAAGGAGCCCCCGAGCAACGAATTCATGACGTCGAGCGGAGTGTTATCGGGAGACCTGACATCCGCCACCGGAAGGCCAAAGATGACGTTGCTTTGCGCTGCGCCAGGCTGATCGACGAAAGCGAAATGCGCTCCTTCCGCGGCGGTCTGCACCGGCATCTGCACGGCCGGCCCTTTGGACCATCCGGCGAAAGATGCTTCGATTGCCTTCTTTACGGCTTTCTCATCGAACCGGCCCACGACATAGATGGCGGCACGTTGGGCGCCGTAATTGGCCGAGTAGAAACCTCGCACGTCGGCCAGGGTGTAACTCTTCAACATGGCATCGGTCGGGAGCAACCGGCCATACGGCTGGTCGCCATACATCACCTGCGCGAATTTCTGCCGGGCAAGGAAAGCAGGGTTTGCCAGCGAAGTCGCGCGGGAGCGAAGGTGGTCGGCACGCAGCCGCTCCAGGTCCTTTTCCGGAAAGGCAGGGTGTTGGATCACGTCAGCCAGAAGGGCGATCGCATCCGCTGCATTTTGATTGAGAACATCCATGGAGAATTCCGATTGGTAGGTATCGGTATGGATGGAGAGCTGGGAGCCCATGTCGCCGGCCAGGCGCGCGAGTTCTTCGCCGCTATGGGTCGACGTACCTTCAGCCATCAGTTCTGCCGTGATTGCCGAGAGATCTACGTGCTGCGGGATCCTCATTGACCTTTCCCGCTGCCTCCTCGATCAAGACGGTGACCTTGGGCACAGAGCCGAACTGCAATAGATTCACCTGGATTCCGTTGCCAAGCGACATAATGCGTTCTTTGCGCGAGATGGAAGGAGCTCGCCGGGGCCGCGGCTGGTGGCTGCTCCTTGGGCGGCTGTTGGGCTGCCGCCGGAATGTTGCACAGGGCGGCACAGAAGGTGAGAGCGAGTAAGCGAGCAAACATTATCGACCTCCTGGAGCCGCTGCAGCGGCGGGCTTGGGCGCAACTGCGATTTCGAGTATCGTCCGGTTCTGCGGCCGCAGGTACTGCTTTGCGGCGGCTTGCAGGTCTTGGGGCGTGAGTTTTTTAAAGTTCTCCACCAGCGTGTTGATCTGGTCCGGATCATCGTCGAACAGTGCGAAGCAGGCCAGTAGGTCGACCTTGCCAAGTCCCAGGTTTCCTTCCTGATCGTAGAGGTCAGAGATGAGCTTGGTTTGCGCGCGGCGCAGGGTGGCAGCGTCCACTGGTTGGTCGATGACCTGCTGCATGACTCCGTCGACCGCGCTCATGATTTGCGGTGAAGTGACGCTGTCATCATGGATCAAACTTGCGGTGAAGAGCATTGGTCCGCGGTAGTCGTAGAGATTGCCCAGTTGATTGACGCCGCCATCGACGGAACTCGCGTATCCCCGCTTCTTAACGATCTCCTGGACCAACATACTGTCGTCGCCCTGCAACAGGATCTGGTTGAGCAGGCCCATGGCGTACCAATCTTTGCTGCGCCGCTCGGGCATGTGATAAGCAAAGGCCAGTGCCGGTTTGCTCGCCAGCTTGTCGGTCTTGGTGGCGTGCTTCTCCGCGGTCTGCTCCGGTTCGGATAAGTCAGGCAGCGGTGGAACCTTACCCGCGGGTATGTTGCCGAAGTATTGCTGCACCCATGCCTTCGCCTGGTCGATCTTGAAATCGCCTACCACCACAAGCGCTGCGTTGTTGGGTACGTAGTAGGTTGCGAAGAAGTGCTGTACGTCGTCCAGGGTGGCGGCTTCGATATCCTTCAGGTCGCCATAGAAATTGTGGGCGTTATACCAGTTGGTATTCGCGTACTGGGGCATGTCGAGCCAGGGGAAACCACCGTAAGGCCGGTTCAGGACGTTGACCTTTACCTCATTGCTGACAACGCCCTTCTGGTTAGTAAGATTCGCTTCGGTGATGTCCAGCCCGCGCATGCGATCGGCCTCAGCCCACAGCACGGTCTCCAGAGTATTCGCCGGGAGGACCTCGTAATAGTTGGTGAAGTCGAACCGCGTGGAACCGTTTAGAACGCCGCCGTTATTCTGAATCAGACGGACAAACTGCATTTTTCCTAGATTCTTCGAACCCTGGAACATCATGTGCTCAAAGAGGTGGGCGAAGCCGGTGCGGTCACGAGGCTCGATGCGGAAACCAATCTGGTAGTACACTCCCACGGCCACGATGGGAGCGGAGCTGTCCTGCGAGAGGACGACCTTCAGGCCATTGGGCAGCTTGTAGTAGGTGACCGGAACCTTGTCTGCGACTGTCTGGCCGCCGGCAAATGCGGTGATCGCGGCAAGGACAGCGAGGGCAGCAAATTTCCCCTTCCAAAGCATCATCTTTGTTTCCTCTGGGCATTCTATTATCCAGGGCAGAAACATCATCCGGCAGCGCAACGAGCCTGCTCTACGGGGAGCAGGCTCGTTGTTTGGCTTACGTTTTTTCGGGTTAATGGTTGGCGGTAATCAAATCGACCGAACGCGTCCGCGAGTGACCAGGCGCAGTAGTAGGGTAAGTATCACAGCCCCGATGACGGCGACGATGATGGTGTAGATGAGGCCGCCAGACCCGGCAAAGCCCAGGTGCGACATAATGAAGCCACCTGCCAATGCCCCCAGGATGCCGACAACGATGTCCATCAGGGGGCCATAGCCTCCGCCGCTCATGATCTTTCCTGTGAGCCAACCTGCAATCAAACCTACGATAATCCACCAAATGAAAACCACATAGTTCCTTCCTTTTATCCTGCAGTGGAATGATGTTCCCGGGGGAGAAGCAAGGACACTCAGATACCGCCCTATCCTAGTCCAATGAGAGGCATTCTGCACAATACAAGTTGTAATGCCCTGGACTTATTTCTGGATGGCGGTCGGAGATAGAGGTTTCCACCCGCAAATAGCAATGGCCGGTTAACTTGACAATCAAGTCCGGTACCTAAGGAGCCACGCACGATGAAGCTTAGTTTATATACCCTCGCTATCTCCACCCTGGCTACGATCTGCCTGGTAGTTACACCCGTGGGGGCGGAAGTTCGACTTGCCGAGCGTGATTACGCGACCATGCGGTCTTGCAGCGCGACGCGCCCATCCATCTGTGGGGCGAGGCCTCGCCGGAGGAAAAGATCACCATCCATTTCCACGACCAGTCGGTCGCAACCACCGCGAGCCATCTGGGCCTGTGGGAGGCCTGGCTCATGCCGGAGCCGGCCGGCGGTCCTTTCACCCTCACTGTCCGCGGCAGCTCCGAACTTAGCCGGTCTGACCTGCTGGTGGGCGATGTATGGTTTGCCTCCGGCCAGTCGAACATGGAGATGCCACTTGCCGGATTTCCTGCCGGCGGCTCACATAACCAATGCCGCCCAGGAGATCGCCCAGGCTGACCTGCCGCAGGTCCGCCTGCTGCTGCATGGAGCACAAATCCTCCGATTCTCCTTTGGACGAGCATCTCCGCCAGCCTGGCAACCGTGCACCCCGGCAACGGCGAAAGACTTTTCTGCTGTCGCCTACTTCTTCGCGCGCGAGATCAACCGGCGAGAACACATTCCCATCGGGGTTATCGACTCATCCTGGGGAGGCACGCCGATCGATTCCTGGATCAGTCTCGATTCCCTCTCCGCCGACGCTTCGCTGATGCCCGCCTTCGCCGCGCGGGCCCACTTCGCCGACATGCAGACGCACATGGAGCTCATAGAGTCAGCGGAGAAACACGCCGATGCCGAGGCTGCCGCCCAGCACCTGCCCGCGCCTTCACACCCATGGCACCCCGACCCATCTTCGTGGATCCCGGCCGCGCTTTATAACGGTATGGTTGCGCCGTTCACCCCCTACACCATCAAGGGCTTCCTCTGGTATCAGGGCGAAACGGATAGCGCCCCGGATCGCGTCAGGCCTGTACGCGAAACTGCTACCCACGCTCATCGGCGATTGGCGACGGCAGTGGGGCCAAGGCAACCTACCGTTTCTGTTTGTCCAGATCTCTAACTTCGAGTCTCCGAAAGAAAACTGGGGACTGATTCGCGATAGCCAGCGCCGTTCCCTCCACGTGATCAATACCGGCATGGCCGTCACGCTGGACGTCGGACAGCGCGATAATGTGCATCCGCCGGATAAACAAACGGTGGGCGCACGGCTTGCCCTGGCTGCTCGCGCGCTGGCTTACGGAGAGCCCACGCTGCCCTACAATGGGCCGCTCTATCGGCAGACCACGCGGGAAGGGGGGTCTCTCCGTGTATGGTTCGATCACGCGGAAGGGTTGCATAGCAGCGGCGGCGCTGTATTGGGTTTGAGGTCGCGGGCGCCGATGGGAAGTTTGTGCCGGCGACGGCTTCTGTGCAGGGTACGTCGGTGGTCGTGTCTGCTCCTGAGGTTACCGAGCCAGCCCAGGTGCGTTATGCCTGGCAGGGTTTCACGGATGCCAATCTCTACAATGGGGTGCCGTTGCCTGCTTCCACGTTTTTGGCGGAGGTTCCTTGAGTGGGGCGGCGGCCGGGGTTGGTTCTGACGGTGCCAATCAGCATTTGTTTGCGGTATGGGGCGCCCAGGACTCA
Source organism: uncultured Acidobacteriaceae bacterium (assembly GCA_963775365.1). Lineage (GTDB taxonomy): Bacteria > Acidobacteriota > Terriglobia > Terriglobales > Acidobacteriaceae > PALSA-350. Next base: position 150,572 of record CAVZJL010000001.1, read on the forward strand.
CGTCCTGGGGCATTCTCAGCTAGAGCTGTCCAAATTAGCGGAATGGTCGAATGTGTGTTGATTTCATTGAACAAGCCAGTGCCGCGAGCGATTATGACGAGATGAGGTTGGCGTCTCGGAGCGAGTGCCGCTCCCACGGCTCTCCCACTTCCAGATTTGCGGTCGGTCGAGGGAAACTGCAGGTCCCTCGCCTTGCCGAATTTCCTGTTGATCTTTGTGGCGTTGGTCGAGTCCATGCGGTTTCTCCTCCGGAAAACCGCACACGCGGTTGTTCTCGGAACAGCGTGGCCGGAAATTCGGCAGCGCTGGGATGACAAAGTTGAGGGCGGTGGCACACCTTGACATGAGTGGAGGTGGATGGACAGATTCGAAAAGCTAACTTGGACAGCTCTGTCCGCTGAACCAATCCTAAGGGCTGGTTCAGCGGACGTGTATGAAGCTGAGGCGACCCTTGATCTGTGTCAGGACGGTGTTTCGGGTTAGTGTCTTCCTCCGCCTCCGCCAGCGGGTGCGGATGAGTGCGAGCCGCCCATTCCAGATGCGCTTTGCATGCCGCTTTGCATGCCACCACTTGGCATGCTGCTGGAGCGGGAGGGGCTCGATGTCATGCTGGGCGACCTGCTTAGTCCGGTATTGGCGGGTCCGGCATAGGATCCACCGCCGTGCTGAGCCTCTCCTCGTTGCGCGCCGCCGTAATAGATGTTGGTGCTCGCCATCCCATGCTGGGCCGTTTGATTGGAGAAGCTGTGGAGTTTGCCGAGAGTTCCGCGGGGAACACCTAAGCCGGCGGAATCGTTGCGGAAGACAAACTTGTCATGCTCGGTCAGGCTCGACGCGGGCATGGACTTCAGGTTCACCGGGACAAGGGTTGATTGGGAAGCAGCTGTTGGAGGACGGACCGGCGGATGGGGAAGAGGATGGGATCCACCACCAGCGGCAGGGTTCGCGACGAAAGAATTGTTTGCCAAGCCCATCCACGCGCCGCCCGGCTGCCAACCCCAACCGATGCCCGAACAGAAGGACCAGTTACCGTAATGGTAGGGTGTCCAGCCCCACGGATACGGAGAAACCCAGGAATAGCCCGCGCTCGGATAGTAGGCCCATGCGCCGCTACCATATGGACTCCAGCTCGCACTGGTAAAGTATGGCCGCCACATGGATCCGCCACATCCGGAGACGAAGCTTCCGTAGTAATTCATGTCGTTGATGCCGTAGGAGTAAGGAGAGTTCCCAAAAGAGCTCGCATTGGCAAAGCTCTTGTGGTACTGCGTGGCATTTTTGTCCCAGGCGTCTAACGGTTCCTCGGTAACGTTTTTGGCAATGACGGGCTGGTTTTGACCGGCCAAGCTAAAGGTCATGGTCTTGTCCTTGCCAACACTGCTGATGCCGGAGGGTTGCTGAAGCTGCGCTTCCCCATGCAAGACCGCCAGACTAGCCTGGTCGGCCGTCAGTTGCAGGCGGATGTGACTATCGGGCGGCAGGTTGATCTTGTTCTGACCGACGTTGACGGTGAACTCGTTGCCCTTGGTGTTGACCAGGCTGACATAGACCATGCCCTGGACCACATTGATCGAGGATGCCTTGGCGCCCGAAGGGAGTAGTTCGAGGCGGGGAAATTCAACCAGGGAGTTCTGCGCCACGCGGATAGTGCTGTTGTCTTCGAACTCGACCTCAGCGACACCGTCCTCAGTCTTTAGGCGCTCTCCTTCGACCACCGGCAGGTTAGCCATCGCACCTTCAAAGCCCTTGCCGGTTTGACGGTCAAGTTGCACCTGGCCTTTGACCTCGCTGAGGCGAACAATGCGAATTTTGGAGTGGCTGGGGGTTGGAGCGGGAGGTTGTGCGTTATCTGTGGCGGTATCGGTCGAGCTTGCGCTATCGGTGGGCGATGCAGTCGCGGGCGCAACAGGCTCCTGCGCTGGGGATGACATCCCGACGAGCATCCATGCCATGAGAGCTGTGGTGGTGATTCCAAAAGTGATTCGCATGTCCGCCTCCTCTTCAATTCCAGCAGGGGACTTCGGTTGTCTTCTGTTAAATGGGGAAAAGGGGGAGCTTTCCCGGCCGGCTTCCTGCGCGCCAGCTTAACGAAACGGATGTTAGCACCTTCTACTCTGTGAACGCGAGGACTTGTTTGATACCACTAAACATTCCCGTTATGGGCTGAGGTCAGGCAGATTCAGCTCGGCGAGAGGGCGATATCCATTTGATAGAAGCGGAAGAAATTCTCCTCGCCTGGCGTATCGGCGGCGACTAGCTGGTAGCGATCCAGGACATCGCTTACAAAGTCGAGACGCTTGGTTTCGGGCAGATGCTGAGTCCACTCTACAAAGGTTACCGAGCCAAAGGCCAGAAAAGCGGCGCGCGATTGAAAATCCCACGCCTTGGCCTCGGTATAGGTATGGCTAACCTGAAAACCGTTCCGCTCGGCCAAATCTGCGTACTGCTCGACGGTCAGGTGAAGATAGGGATCGTGAAAGGTCTTGAAGTAGCCGGTCCAGGGAGGGGAGAGACGGGTTTCCTCGATGGTGTCTTCAAGGCTTTTCCGCTTACCTTTCGGGACCAGACGCAGTTGAATCCGGCCTTCCGGCTTCACGGCGGAGCGAATGGATTGGAGGGCCTGGGCCTGGTCGGGAATCCAGTGCAGCGCGTTAAATGAGACCACGAGATCGAATTCGTGGTGGTAGGGCAAGTGACGCGCATCTGCCACGGCAAACTGAAGATTAGGATGAAGCGCCGGGTCGGTTTGCGACACGGCGAAGGCTACCATACCGGCTGAAGCGTCGACGCCGACGACTGCGCCGGCGGGCACGCGCGCTGCTATCTCAGTAGTTGTCTTACCGTTTCCACAGCCGACATCGAGAATGCGTTCGGTGCCTTTAAGATCCAGCAACGAAAGGACTTCTTCGGCCATCGCGGCTTGAAGCGCGGAGATCCGCGCATATTCAGAGGGGTTCCATTCGGTCATACCCCTGCATTCTGGATCACGCGCCAAGCCAAAGGCAATGCCCTACACGCAGATCGCGGATACATTGGAGGAAAGTACGAGCCACTCGGGATCGCCGGCGATGTGTTTCAAGCGGACGATTTCTTCCCCGACGAGCAGGTCGTAGTCGCCGAGGTCTATGTGCTGGCCGACTTCAGCATCAATCGAGTGAACGATGGCTTTCTGACGCAGGAAGGAGCCATTGGAATTTGTCGTTTCCACTAGTTGGTGGCCGATTTTGTAACTTACATAAGTGACTGGTCCGCGCTTGCCTGTCGGCACCAATCTTCCTTTTCCGTATCCTAAGTCCATAGTCTCCTCGGCCCGATCTCACTGCAAGGCATACCAAGCTATAGACAGTTTTTCGGACGTGCGTCATCCCCCGAAAGGGGAAGAGGAGGCGATGGGTTCTCGGGGGGTCGCCACGATAGGCCGGGTATCTCCCATCAAGGGCTCTGCACGGGCAGACAGGGGCTAAGGCACCTCGTATTCTCAACCGTTTACGGCCCGACTAAAGTCGTGCCCTGATACAAAGCGGTAGGGTTTCCACAACCTGTATGGGCCGTGTCCTGATACAAGGCCAGGGGCTCCTCCAAGGAGCCGACTGAGTTGCGACAGAAAAATCTGTATGAGGGAAGAAGTGGGTTCCCTCAGTGGCTAAAGCCGGATAACTGGCAAAACATCTTCGTACGGCCTGAAGGCCGTACCCTTCAAGAGCCTAGGCTTTTTCTCGAGAGCGTAAGCCTTTTCTCAGAGCCTAAGCTTTTTCTCAAGCCTGAGCCTTTTCTCAAGAGCCTAGGCTTTTTCACAGATCATTTATGTACGGCGTGATGTTCTCTGCAGCGAGGCAGGCCCTGCCCCTTCAATGCTCATGGTTTTTCCTCGGCCTGCTAGGGTGTTTTTGTGTCCGGGGTTAGGAACTTATCGACGTTGGTTTTATCGACCAGGGAGACCCCGGTGTCGACGAAGGCTGGGATGGGCGATTGCGCATCGGAGCCGTAGTCCCGGGCCAAGGGCTTGAGAGGATAGTGATGAAGGTCATCCAGAGCCTTGAGGCCAAGGAAGGCCATGGTAAAGGGCTTCTGGGAAATGGTGGCTTTGACGGTGCCGTCCTTGACCAGTTCAAGAGTCGCCTGATCGACGTCCATGGCCATCACCATGGCATCCTGGGGCTTGGCGCGTTTGAAGGCCTCGCCTACGTCCTTGGCTGACGATGACTCCAGAGATATGTACGCGTTGATTTTTGCCGGGCCCGTCCGGGCCAGGTATTCCACCGCTTTATCCATCGCCGCGGTCGATTGTCCCTTCATGTCAAAGACCTCAACAATCTTGATTCCGGGACTGTTGGCAAATACATCTTTGTATCCCTTAAGCCGCTCCTCAAGATTGGGCTGGCCAGGCATGGTGAAGAAGACGACATTACCTTTGCCGTTCAACTGGGCGGCCACGAATTGGCCACCCAACCGGCCTGCCTCCAGGTTGTTGGTGCCGATGAAGTAGAGGCGCTGGCTGTCGGGAGCATCGGAGTCGATGGTGATGACGGGAATGCCGGCAGCAATTGCCTTGTTGATTTCGGGCCCCATCAATCTGGGATCAGAGACGGATACCAGGATGCCTGCGGGCTTCCTGGCGACTGCGGCGCGAAACTCATCCACTTCGATTGCGGGATTGAAAGTATCAGGCCCGCGCATGTCTTCTGTAACGCCATACTGCGCAGCGGCCCGGGTGAAGCCTTCGTGTGCGGACTGCCAGTAAGTGAGATTGATGTTGGTGGCGATGAGGAAGTAATGCTCAGATTTTGCATGGCGCTCACAGCCGCCGACAATCATGGAAAGGGCCATGGCCAGTGCAGCAAGGAAAATTTGCTTTTCGCGCGTTTTCATAGTCCACCTCCAGAGCGATCGATCCGATCCTACGAACACGATGGACCGGGAGAGGCTCATGAAAACCGGGCTTCCCGGTTACCGGATTTCCTGCCTCGCTACACTGGACGCTTCCGAGTTGCGCGGCTTTCATTAAGGAAAGCCGCATGGAGCTCGCCCGCGCCACCGACACCAAACAGGAATCCGGTGACCGGATTTCCTGCCTCGCTACACTGGACGCTTCCGAGTTGCGCGGCTTTCATTAAGGAAAGCCGCATGGAGCTCGCCCGCGCCACCGACACCAAACAGGAAATCCGGTGAGGCGCCGAATTCTACTCCTAAGGGTTCTAGAATGAAAAGAGGCTTTTTCCCGGATTTCCTGTGGCGCTTGTTGGAATCAATGAGCCTCCTGCGGCTTTCCGTGAAGAAAGCCGCATACGCGGACACGTTCAGAGCAGCGTACAGGAAATCCGGGTCGCAGCCGGCGAAATAAGATGACACCGTCATGAAGGTATTGGTCACTGGAAGTGCTGGGCACCTGGGAGAAGCGCTGGTGCGAAGCTTGCTGGATTTGCAACTTGAGGTGATTGGACTCGACATCCTTGCATCGCCCTTTACCACCTGCGTTGGATCGATTGCAGATCGCTCCTGTGTGCGGCGCTGCTTGAGCGGCGTTCAAGTGGTGCTTCACGCGGCAACGCTGCACAAGCCGCATGTTGCAACCCATCGACGGCAGGATTTTGTCGATACGAACGTCACCGGCACACTCAATCTGCTGGAAGAGGCCGCGGGAAGCGTCGAGTCTTTTGTCTACACCAGCACAACCAGCGTCTTCGGTGACGCCTTGGTACCGCCCGAAGGAGCTCCCGCCGCCTGGATCACGGAAGACGTCACGCCGGTTCCCAAGAACATCTACGGCGTGACCAAGGCGGCGGCCGAAGACCTGTGCGAGTTGTTCCACCGCAACCAGGGTCTTGCCTGCGTCGTGCTGCGCACTTCGCGGTTTTTTCCCGAGGAGGATGACAACCCGGAGGTTCGAAACAGCTACTGCGACGCGAATGCGAAGGCCAATGAATTCCTTTACCGGCGGGTAGACATTGAAGATGTCGTGAGCGCGCATCTGTTAGCGGCAAAACATGCTGCGGCGATCGGGTTCCGCAAATACATCATCAGTGCAACCACTCCCTTTCGACCGAGCGACCTGACGGAGCTACGGGCGAATGCGCCTGGAGTGGTCCGCCAGCGAGTTCCGAAGTACGAGGTGGAATATGACCGGCGGGAATGGAAGATGTTCCCGAGTATCGATCGGGTCTATGTGAATGAGCGGGCAAGAAACGAGCTGGGCTGGGTACCGCGATATGACTTCGACTCCATCATCGATAGGCTGAAAAGGGACGACGACCTACGCAGCCCTCTGGCCCAGTTGGTGGGGTCGAAGGGCTATCATGCCGAAGTCTTTGCCGATGGACCGTTTCCGGTGGAGGAAGCTGTGACGCCCCGGAGAACCACGGTCAAGGGATAAACACGATTCTGTTTTGCTCCTTGCGAGTCCAGCCTTGCTCCACTTGGCTCAAGGGCACCGGGTCGATGTCTATCGCGAACCGCATCCTGGATGCAGCGGCAAACATGGTGCTCAACGATTGCAGGATGGCTTGGGAGGAGAGGCTACCCAGGCCGCTGCCGAGCAGTTCCAACCCGGAGCTACGCAGCAGGCCAGCGGGCAACGCGATGGTGTTTCCGCTGATCGACCCTATCTGCACAAAACGGATGCGTGGCTCGCCTTGCGGATTTCCATGGCCGGCCGCAGCGGCTAAGATGGCTTCCGCCGAAGGTCCCCAGAGGAAATCGAGCACAACCTGCACGCTGGATTCGTGCAGTGCTGAGCGGAAACTTCGCACGAGATCCTCGTGCGGTTGGCTCAGCGAGATGGTCTCGCTCGCACCCAGGGCGATTAATCCCGCCAGCGCTTCTTGATCGCCGCGGCCGGTAGCGATGATCTTCGACGCACCCAAGTATTTTGCGACCTGGATAGCCTGTTTGCCGGCAATGCCGGTGGCTCCGTTGATCATGACCACTTCTCCGGGCTGTAGCTTCGCTCTACCGAGGAGTGAACCCCAGGTGGCAAGCCCTGGATTTCCGAGTGCGGCTGCGACGGCGTCATCCATATCCGGAGACAACGGAATGGTCATGGATTGAGGAACCACGGTGTACTCGGCCATGGAACCGAAAGGCGCGCGGGGAGCGATAAAGTAGACACGCGCACCATCTTCCGCGATGCCGACCCCATCGTTCCCGGGCGTGAACGGAAGTGTGGTACCGCTGCTGTAGTGCGAACCGTTCGCTTGACCACGCACCAAATTGCTCAGGGCGGCGGCCCGAACGTTAAGCAGGAGTTCTCCCTGCTTCGGGACCGGAGGAGGGACTTCGCGGTAGCGCGGGGGCGATTTGAAATCTTCTACCAGGGCTGCGTACATATCCGATTCTCCAAACGCACTTTGAAATTATAGGGTCGCCTGCAGAGGCACTTACGGCGAGAGTGCTCGCCCATTTAAAAACAAGCATATGAGCACCGCTCGAACGATGCCCGGTGGTTGGGTCGACCGCAAAAATATTCCACGCGGGCCTAACGGGCGTGGCTTGTGCCGGTGGTGCTTGCTCGAAGTGCCGGCACGCCGGTTCACCTTCTGCTCGGAATATTGCGTACACGAATGGAAGTTGCGGTCTCAGCCGGGGTATTTACGGGAGCAGATCTTGAAGCGCGATCGCGGGGTTTGCGCCCATTGCCGTCTCGACACGATCAAGGAGCATCGCAACTTGAAACGAGCGCGTGGTGACAGGCGCGAGGCCCTGATGCGGCACTGGGGATTCAGCAGGCGGATGCGTAAGAGTCTGTGGGATGCCGATCATATTCTGCCGGTGACGGAAGGTGGAGGGGAATGCGACCTGGATAACATTCGCACTCTGTGCTTGCGTTGCCATCGAACGGTCACCGCGCAGCTGCGGGAGCGAATTCGTCGCGCAAAAGTAGCGGCCATGCTCGCCGCCGAGGCGGAATTGGGAGTGGGAGCAACAATAAGCCGGGCGTTCCCCCGAACGCCCGGCTCGGAATGAGAGGGTTCGTCCATTCCGTATTGATTGGATGCGGACACACCCGATTTCGTAGCCCACTGCGGACGAAAACCGGCGATCCGGATTAAAAGCGACTAAAACGGCTACGGAAAAGTCGGCACCGACCAGGAAGCCAGGCGCTAACATCCATCTGCGTTAGCATCTGCCCGTTAAGAGTTACGTTTTGGGGACGGACAAAGAGGTCAGTCGCAGGTTTGCTGGCGGTCGAGGGAGAGACGCTCACGTCCCGAGGGGAGACGGACTCCTCTTGCGCCAGGATTGGCTGGGCGCAAAAGACAAGAAGAACGGGAAGGAAAGGAAAGGACAACCTGGCGCGAAGAAAGAATGGTGTCATAGTGTTCCAGCTAACTCGATGCTGCAGCAGAAGTGCTTATTTTGACTGGTACGTCTTACGCTGACGCGATCGTGCAGTAAGTAGGGCACGAGGGTGGGTTGGGTGCGTTTTCCTGGATTTCCACAGTGGCGCATTCGGCGGGTTGCGGATATATTTGCTTGCGCTCGGGTTTGTCGGCCTCCCACAGGTTGATTCAATCTTCCGGGGATTCGCAGCAACCACTCGGCGACGCGCACGCGTTACCTTGCTTTCTTATCTGCCTTGGGCCTCTCTTTTGTTTCCTCGCGAGACGTGGCCGTCAAAGAATTTTATTGGAGATATAAACAATATTGTTTATATTGGTATCTGATGAAGAGCAGCGAGTTCAAACGCTGGCTGGCGCACCTCAAGGTCACCCTTAACGACAAAAATTCTGTTCTGCCGATGCACGGCAAGGAACTCGGTACCGTTGGTGGCAGCTATCAAGAAGCAACTTGGGCTCAAGTAGGAGGCATCATGCGGTACCCAATCGACGTAAAGCCGGATGGAAAGTTCTTCCTCGTAACCTTCCCCGATATCCCAGAAGCTATTACTCAGGGAAAGAGCCAGAAGGAGGCCAAAGAGGTAGCAACGAGCGCGCTCGAAACAGCACTGGATTTCTATTTTGAGAACTCCCGAGTTGTCCCCAAGCCGTCACGCATAAGGCGCGGTCAGGATTTCGTGGAACTCCCTGCCAGCGTTGCGGCGAAAGTACTTCTGTTAAACGAAATGATCCGGCAGCGGGTTCGCCCTGCCGAATTGGCGCGCAGGCTGCAGACGACCCCGCAAGAGGTGAACCGGCTGACGAACATTCATCACACTTCGAGGATCGATGGAATCGCCGGAGCGATGAAGGCTCTGGGCAAGACCTTGGAGATTCGCGCAGTTTAGGATAGGGCTGCGGTGGTTTCTGTCCTGAAGAAACGACGGGGGCCTACCCGTTCCCACCGAGGGATATCAGGAAATGTGAGGACCGTAACTAATTGATTTGATGGTCGGGGCGGAGGGATTCGAACCCCCGACCCTCTGCTCCCAAAGCAGATGCGCTACCAGGCTACGCTACGCCCCGATTCTCGGATTGTACCGCAACCAGCAGCTCTCAGGCTTGGTGGGCGAGCCACTCCAGCAACCAGAGGATGAGGAAGATGGGGGCGAGAAAGATGGCGCTCAAGGTCCCGGCAATCAGTAACAGGAAGACCCAATCGCGCCAGGTTTGCCGCCGCGGTTGTTCCAGATGGCGAACGATCAGCGCGTAATTGCGGCGGTTCGCCTTCCATGCGATATCGAAGGCGTCGCCCAGAAGGGGAACCGTGCCCAGCAGTACCTCAATACCAATGTTCACCACCATTCTGAGCAGCGTGATATAGGGCACGCCCCGTACCCACGCCGCCACAACGATGATGGTAGAAGCGAGGCCGCCGATTATGTCTCCCAGCCCGGGGACGAGGCCGATGATGCCATCGAGTCCGAAGCGGATGGAGGTGCCGGGAACGCGGAACCATTCGTCGAGGACGTGCGATAGGAAATCCAGATTTTCATCCGCGAAGAGACCACTCGCCTTCTGAAAACGAGGGGCCGGCCCGGACTTTCTGGGAGGCAGAATCTCGGGCTGACGACTGCTGGGCATAGGCAAAAAACGCGGCCGGGCGAGGGCACGGAAGGGCCATCCGAGCCGCGGAGGGCGCGAACCTGGATGTTACAATCTAAGTCTATATGGCGGCTATAGTTCAGTGGCAGAACGCCGGACTGTGGCTCCGGATGTCGTGGGTTCGACCCCCACTAGCCGCCCCAGTCGCAGCCATCTTCAGCCTGTGCTGCTTTCGATTCTTTCCGGGACAATGTTCTTTGGGAAGCTTGAGCGGGCGGAGATAAGCCTTCAGAAGGCGCTGTCGCCCCTCTGACCTGGAGGGTGCGAAAAGCATACTGCTCAGGAAAGTAGGCCGCCTGCCCCCTTAAAGCAGGCCCGAGGACCGCACCCATAGGTCTGCGTGAAAACCTTATAGAACTGTGCGTAGCTGCCGAAGCCCGAGGCATACACGGCTTCCGCGATCGTGGTCTGTTCCGGATGCTGATAACGATCCCAAAAGCGGGACAGCCGTAGCGAATTTCGGTACCGGCTCAAGGGAACACCGATCTGGCGACGAAAGGTCCGGCTCAAATGGGCTTCGCTCGCTCCACAGATTTTCGCCAACTGGCGTAGATCCCCTTCCCAGCTACCTTCGCTCAAAATCTTGAGTGCGCGACGCACCGCTGGATGCAAAGCTATGACATCACCTCGCATGTTCCCTATGCGCCGGCTGCGCCAACACAGCAACAATAGGTAGTGAAGTCCGGCATTCAACCCGTCTGGGTCGCCGTGCTCGAAAGAGAAACCCGGCCGGACACCGAAACCAGCTTCCCGGTTCAGCACGTCCGGATCCAGAGAATCCTGCATCAGCGAATCCATTGTCTTGCGAATCAGATCGAAGGAAGCCGACTCGAGTAGCGTGTTCAAAACGCCGCCCTCCTCGTAGCTCTTGTCCTTCAAACCATCATAAGCAGTTGAGCGGCAGGATCTACTGATGAGTGAAGGCTTGAAAACCACGACATAGTATTGCGCGTCATCCGAACGATTCACCAACTGGTGTTCCTGCTCAGGAAAGAGCCACAGCAGAGTTCGTGATCGAAAGGTGAACCGCCGTCCGCTCACGACATAAGTGATAGATCCTCGTACCACCAGATTCAACTCGAGCTCTATGTGGTGATGGCTTTCGAGTTTGGGCGGATTTCTAATGGATTCCCCCAGATATAAAAAGCCGTCATAAGCTTTGCCGAGTCTGAGATTTTCCAGCATCGGAACAAGATACGATAACTCTTTGGCACATGTCGAGAAGACATCGCACGCCCAGGAAATGTATAGAAGAGACACTCGATAGCTATGGCTGCCTCCTTGAAATCACGGGTCTTTGGGTTCCTCCCCACTGGAAAGTCGGTGGAGGCCTGGACGCTGACTGGACGGGGTGGCCTTGTGCTCGAAGTTATCACTTACGGCGGCATCGTCACGCGCGTGCTCGCGCCTGACCGTAATAGGCGCCTGGATGATGTCGTCCTCGGTTTCAAGGATCTGGACTCTTACTTGGCGGGCCACCCTTATTTTGGCGCGATCATCGGGCGGGTGGCAGGCCGCATTACCTGCGCCGAATTCAATCTCGAAGGAAAAACCTACACACTCGCCAGCAATGATCCTCCGAACCATCTTCACGGCGGGATCCAAGGCTTCGACAAGAAGATCTGGAACGCCGCTCCCATGAATAGTCCTGACGGAGCACCCTCATTGCGCCTTAGTTATCGGAGTCCCGATGGTGAAGAGGGTTACCCGGGTACAGTGAACGTCTCCGTCACCTACACGGTCACTCGCGAGAACACTTATCTTATTGAAACCGAGGCTATCACCGATTGTTCTACCCCATTCAACCTGAGCCACCACTCCTACTTCAACCTGGCAGGAGAGAGTTCGGGTTCCATTGCCGACCATGAACTCCAGATCCACGCAGATGAATCTGTCACCACAGATGTGCGCATGACCCTGTTAGGCCGTGTCGAACCTGTAAGGGAGCGCGAAAATGATTTTCGCCGGCCTAGACGGGTGGGGGATGCGCTCCCGCTGCTGTTTAGAAACCACGGAGATCTTTATCTCCTGCGCAAGGCGGTTGGGAACCCCGGACCCAACCTTGTGCCCGCCGCCCGGCTGGTAGATCCCGGCAGCGGGCGTGTACTCGACGTGTTCACCACCGAGACACATCTTCAACTTTATACAGGTGCTTTTCTCGACGGCTCACTCATTGGAAAATCGGGTACTGCCTACGCGCGGCATGCCGGCCTCTGCCTCGAATGCCATGGTTATCCAGATGGAGTGAATGCTCCGAGCCTCGGCGACATTACCCTGCGTCCCGGACATCACCTACGCCGAGCTACGGCCTACGCCTTTTGCACCGCAGCCTTGGTCAGCACTTGTGCCAACTGACTTGATGCTGAGGACCCGAGTGCGCCATTCTCCAGCTATCACTTGCATGCACGACTTGGGTACCAGAGTTAGGCGCAACAGCTGAAAGGAGAATCGTGTTGAAAAGAGCGCTATGGAGAAGCCCGGTTGTCTGTACTTTCATGGTTGTCCTGGCTCAGGCATATTCGCAGAAGCTTGTAACGCCCGGGTATTTGTTCAACTCAGATCCCACCTGCCGGGAAATCGATAACAACTTCTACCTCTTCACAACGCAGGATCCCTTTTCAACTGTGTTTGAGCGCCCCAATGAATTCTACAAAGGGATGTATGCGTATCACGCATTCACGACCGTCGATTTCGACCATTGGGTCGATCATGGCTCGATTCTCACCGCAAGGGACGTTGCGTGGAACAACGGTGAAGCACTATGGGATGGCGACGCGGGAGTGCCGGGGAACGGTGAGTTTTATGCGTATGCGCCCTTCCGAGTGAACTCGTCCCAGGAAAAGAATTACGGGACGTATGACATCGGGTTATTCACAGCCCAGAGCCCTCTTGGGCCTTATCGAGGTATTGTTGAGGGGCCGATGGAAAAGGCTGACGGAAAGGCTCTCGAGGGTTTGAGCCCATCCGTAATCCGGGGAGATGACGGGGCTCCTTACCTCATATGGGGATCGGGGGATACTGCGCAGCACGAAGTGATGATCGCGCGATTGAGCTCAGATATGACGCGGCTTGCGAATACCCCGCAGAAGCTTGCTGTTCCTAAGACGGATTCCTGCGGCAATCTGGAGTATTTCGAAAGCCCGCTTCTCTTCAAAGCTGTCGGAAAGTGGTATCTGACGTATGTTGCCTACAAAGACGTTAAGGGCCCATCGTGCGATGCAAAAGGATCTTACGTCGACTACACGGTGGCGGATAGCATGTTCGGTCCTTTCGACGGACCGGTTCGACATCTCATATACCCGGCAGGAGATGGAGAGGAGTCTGTACAACAAGGAATCTGTTCTTACCGTGGAGCGATGTACCTTGCCTACCACATTCCGTACGAAAACATCGCCGGCGAGAGCGATCATCACCGCCAGGTAGCCGTCACTGCATTACACATTCATCAGGACGGTACAATCGAGCCCGTCTTCCCGGGGAAAGATGTTGGTGTCGGCACCCCCGGCGTTACTCATCTCACTCTGGATGCCTTTGCCCCACGCCGGGAAGCAGCGGAGTTCCAGGTTCGGGTCAATGCGGAAGGTGAGCCGGGCCTCAAAGGTGAATACCAAATGAAGCTCGGTGACGGCGGGTATCTGGCCTTCCGTAGTGTGGATTTCGGTGAAGGCGCGAAGGGATTTCGTGTAGAGGCGAGCTCAGAAAATCCTTTGCTACAGGAGGGACGGCTCGAGATCAGATTGGACAATCCAGCGGGTCCTCTGGTGGGAGTCGTCCCTGTGCCGAAAACGGGTGGCAAAACTGAATACAGGATTTTGACTGCCGCGATTGGGCCTTCCGCAAAAGGTACCCACGATTTATATCTGGTTGCACGTGGGAGCGGAGATGCTTCGCAACGGCGTCTGTTCAACATCACGTGGTTCGCTTTTGAGAGAAACCATTAAAGTCGAGCAGGTTCACTGGCGTCTTAATTCGAACTCCACATCGCACAGAATCAGACGGCTTTCCTCCAGATCGATCGCCCGTTGCACCTCTGCGCGATAGGTGGACGAGGGTAAAAGCCATACGGCTGAAAGACATCGCAGGCGATCTTGGAGTCTCTATCAAGTCTTACGTGAGCCGGCGAATTGAGATTCTATCTCAGCAACAGTTGCAACCCGATGCTCCTCAACTGAGCGATAGCAAGCCTCCACAAGTGCCATGGTTCGGAGATTGTCGTGACCACTAATCGAAGGCTGAGTACCGCGAGCAACACTGTCGAGGAGGTCGCCCATTGTGCCGGCAAATGCATCGGGAAACCAAACCTCTTTCCAACGGGGTGAGAAGGTGTATCCGGGCTGGCGGTTCGTTGTGAAATCTATGGTGCTTGGTTCCTGGTTCGGATAGCTTGGCCAACCGATTGTGCCCTGCGCCATTCCGTCTGTGCCCTCTACGCGCCAGCGAATGTAGCAATTCTTGACGGCGCCGCCGGTAGACGGTCCGGCCCACACGTCATCCCACGCCGCAGCTCTCAAGCCATCTGCGTATTCCAGGATGTACATGCAAATCCCATCCGTATGTGCGAACTTCGTCCTTGGGTCCTGCCGCGTACTGACAAAGACACCTTCCGGATCACCGAAGAGATAGCGGAAGGAGTCGAGATGATGAATGCTCATGTTCAGCAGGGTGAGGCGCCCGCAGCCGGCCAGCCAAGTCTGCCAATGCGGAGCGGCCCTCATCTCGATGGTAGCGAGAACGGGATTCCCGAGATAACCGCGGTCGAGCAGGGTTTTCAAAGCTCGGATCGATTGATCGAAGCGCATATTCTGGTTGACCGCCAGGGTGATTCCAGCCGCATCGCAAAGCCGAACAATCTCGCAGGCTTCCGAATAATTCGTGGCAATCGGCTTTTGACAAAGAATACCCTTGATGTGATCGCTGTGACGGGCGGCAGCTTTGACGATTCGCAGCTGCTGATCGGGTGGGACTGCGATATCAAGGATTGCCACCGACGGGTCAGCAAGAAGCTCCTCATAATTTTCATACACCTTGGGAATATCCCGAACCAAAGCGACTTCCTGCGCCACCTCGTGAGATCGGGAGGTTATGGCGCGGACGTTGTAGGACGCATTACGGTAAGCGACCAGTTGGACATCTCGCACAATGAAGCCGGCACCAACGATGCCGATAGGGAGGTCCGTCCGCAGCGGTTTTGGGAAGGCGTAGTTCAGATCGAGATCAATGCTCATAAGTGACGTTCCAGCGCAACGGAGAGTCAGGTTCTCGATTATGTTATGTAGTTTACGTACGCAATGCAAAATCACTGATATATAGACTTCCATGCAAGTCCTTCTCTGCGTCCTGATCGCTTTCCTTCTTATCTGCCTGGTGCGGGACAAGCTGCACAAGAAATAGACTTGGAATGCTCTTCTTCAATAGAGCCATCGAGCCTCGATGGTTTTGTCGACAAAAGACGATCACTGTTTAGCATTTTTCGAGAAGACATCAACATGAAGGCGCGCATAGTATCGGTTCGCTAGAAACGACGAAAGATTCCAGATGCTTAAACTTGTGATGGGCTCTACAAGCATCGTCGTCGTTCTTCGGGATCCTTGTGGCAGAGTAAGCAGACGACTGTCTAATGCCTCTTTAATCGAGCGGGTTCCTGAGCGGCAAAGGATTGCAGAGATGCAAAGAGTCGGCAACTTCACTCGTTGAGCCGAGAAGCTCTCGGAGGATCGCAACGATAGCATCGATCTTGGGAGGGTGTTAATGAGTCGAGCAGGTCGGATTGCGTTGGTGTGTTTTCTGCTGCTGTGCGTGACCGGGGTTAGTTGGGCGCAAAATACTAATTCCGTTGACATCCGCGGCACAGTAACGGACGCGTCAAAAGCGGTCGTACCTGACGTAACCGTAGTAATTACTAATAACGATACAGGGGTAAGCAGGAAGTTCGTCACTAATGGCGAAGGCATCTACGATACCGTTTCGAGCTTGCCGGGAAACTACACTTTGACCTTTACGAAGGCCGGATTTGGGCAGCTTGTGCGAGGCCCGGTCGGTCTGGAGGTCGGCGTCGCGACGATCGACGCCACGTTGAGCGTGGGTT
This sequence comes from uncultured Acidobacteriaceae bacterium, assembly GCA_963775365.1. Classification (GTDB taxonomy): domain Bacteria; phylum Acidobacteriota; class Terriglobia; order Terriglobales; family Acidobacteriaceae; genus PALSA-350. The sequence goes on from CAVZJL010000001.1 coordinate 166,634, forward strand.
CGGCTACTCAGCAGGTTGTGGTCACATCCGATGCACAGCTCATGCATACGGATAACCCTGAGGTGGGAACCATGTTGAACACTACAGCCCTGGCTTCCCTGCCAAACGTTACCCCGGATTGGCGGAACTTCCTCAAGATCATCCCCGGCGCCTCGGGTTCTCCGTCAGCCCCTGCGGGATCAGGCAATCCGGGGGCAGCGATGAGCATTAATGGAACCTTACCCTACTTCTCCAGTTTTCTCGAGAATGGAGGCACCATTCGGTTTCCAAAGAGCGCCAATGTCGACAACGAGGTCACCGAAACGATTGCGGAAGTTGATGTCGTTGCGACGTCCTTTTCGGCCCAGTATGGCAGCGGCGGTAATGTCTTCAACGTGATCACGAAAACCGGTTCGAACCAGTGGCACGGCGTCCTCTACGAGTACTTCCAGAACGACGCCCTGAATGCGAGAAATTACTTTGACTCGGGGGCCAAGGCGCGGATCCGGTTCAATAACTTCGGGGGGGCATTCAGCGGGCCGGTTATAAAGAACAAGTTGTTTTTCTATTTCAACTACGACCAGGTTGCCTTTCCCAGCCAATCGACGCACATTACGACCGTACCAACTGATGCCATGAAACAGGGCTATTTTGACCCTGCTATCTTCGGCGTCATCAATGATCCCACCACCGGTCTGCCGTTTCCGGGCAATCAAATTCCAGCCGGCCGTTTTGATCCAGTAGCTGTAGCCATTCAGAAGTTCTATCAGGAGCCGAACATCCCGGGACTCGTTGGTAATAACTATCGGTACCTGCAAACCAGCGCGAGTCCCTGGCGCATGCCGTTTGGCCGGCTGGACTATGACGTCAGCGATAAGAACCGGATCAACTTCAGCATCAAGGAACACACCGCCGTTCAGGTCCCCACCCTGAACACAATTGCTCCCATCGATACACAATTTGGTTCGAGCGACGATTATCAAGCCCAAGTTACAGACGTATACACCTTTAGCCCCAAACTAGTGAACGAAGCGCGATACTCCTTTGTCCGGCAGGCCATCTGGGAGACTCCGGGCAGCCTGAACAAGGGTTTTCCCGCCACGCTTGGCTTAAAGTTTGCGAAAGTCGATATGTTTCCGAACATCATGATCGGCGGAATCGGTGGTAACAACACGCTCAACCCACAAGCAAATGCGAAGTATGCCCAGAACGCCTTCGATCTGTCAGACGTTGTGACGATGATTCGGGGAAAACACCTATTGCATTTCGGTGCTGATTTGCTGTGGGAACAGGATAACTCGACACCGTGGGGAAACCTCAACGGGGCGAGCCTGACCTTCAGCGGCCAGTACACCTCACCCAATGCTGATGTCGGTTATGCGGACTTTTTGCTGGGAGATGTACAACAGTGGTCCGCCCTGGATCAGGGAAACCATGGGATGCGAGCCAAAGTTCCAGCAGTGTTTGCTCAGGACGATATCAAGCTTCTGCCGACTCTTACGGTGAACCTCGGCCTGCGATGGGAGGTCCATCAAGGCTTTAGCGAGGCAAATAACAAGGCAGGCGGCTTCGATCCGACGCTTATCAATCCCATCACGAATACTCCGGGCTCCATGTGGTTTGCGGGCAATGATGGACGAACGCAGGCTTTTGCGACGGTCTATGGCAACGTTTTGCCGCGTATTGGGTTTGCCTGGTCGCCGAGCTCCAACTGGGCGGTGCGAGGGGGCGTAGGCAAGTACGCAACGTTGTGGAGCGTGGACTCAGACGGTTCCCCTATTGGCTTCGGCACCGCCAGCACGGGGAGTATATCCGCTAATCCTGGCCAGCCGCCCGTGGTCCAGCTTTCTGGCTCTGGTACAAATCTGCCCTATATCGTCGGGCCAAACAGGAATCCTGGCGCCTACAACGGCCAGGGAGGCGGAAACATACCTTACATGCCCTACCACACTCCGGTTACCCAGATTTGGCAATGGTCGTTGGGCATCGAACGCCGTCTGCCTCTAAATATGACGGCAGAAGCCGCGTATGTCGGCAGCCATGGATCCGGGCTACAGTTTCCTGCGGACATCAACCAGGTGCCTGCCAACAAACTCGGTGGCGGGCAGGCCGCGCGACCCTATCCACAGTATCTAGGCATTGGCCCCTCCGTCCCCAGCGCTCTAACCGGCTTATTCACCAATATTTCGAATTACAACTCCATGCAGCTGTCGCTCCATAAGCAAATGGGCTTCGGTTTGCTGGCCGATGTCAATTTCACCTGGAGCAAGATGCTGGACGATCAGGACACCGCTGGTTGGGAAAACTACGGAGGTACAGCCTACTATCAGGACGCTTTCAATCCATCAGCGAACTATGGGCCCTCGAATTTCAACTCCCCAAGAATGTTCAAAGGTTATTTGGTATACATGCTTCCCGTCGGAAGTGGACACCAGTTGCTGAGCCACGGAATCGGGGCGACTGTGCTAGGCGGCTGGAAGGTTTCGTCCATGTTCCTCGCCAACGCGGGTAATCCGTTCACCCCGATCATGTCGTCAGCAACCAATGCCGGTGCTCTCGATGGGTATTGGTACCCAAATCGTGTGGGCAATCCCAAAGCGACGAAACAATCGATCAATAATTGGTTCAATCAGCTTGCCTATGCGACGCCAGCGAACAATACGTTCGGCACCAACGGGCGGAACACGCTCTATGGACCGGACCTCACTGATATTGATTTATCTCTGGGCAAGATCTTCAATATCCCCAAGTGGGAATCGGCGCACTTCGAGATTCGCATGGATGCGACAAATTTCCTGAACCATCCAAGCTTCAGTATCCCGAATAACCAACTCAGCGCCGCGGCTCTTGCGTCGGGCATCCCCAATCCAAGCGTCGGCCAGATTACAGCGACCGCCAATAGCAACCGCACGATGCAGGCTTATGGCAGATTCTCTTTCTAAAGGGAGCGACCGGAAGGGCATTTTGAAAACTCGTGGCCTTTAGCAGTTGATTCAGGAGTAGTAGCAAATTTGCGCAGATGCGCGCTCCTTCTGGAGGTCTCGGCTTTCAGGCGTTGTATCAGGGCCCCGACTTTAGTCGGGCCACAAAGGTCTGAAAAGAATTGGGCTTTAAATCCCCAGAGGTGTAGCTTTCCTGCTCGCTGCGGACTTTTCCGCAGCGTTTTTTAACCAGACCTTTTATGAAGTCTCTGCAAATTGCCGAAGAAAAGCCCAGGGGCTAAAGCCCTCATCATTGACCATTTTTACGGCCCGGCTAAAGGCGTGCCCTGACACAAGACATGAGGTAGGTTTTGCCATCACGGCTCAGTCCCGAAGGGACGGCTGATAGCCCAGGACGTGAGTCCTGGGTACGTTTTATCATCACGGACCAGTCCCGCAGGGACGGCTGAGAGTCAGCCTAGGTTCCCGCTCCAAACTTGGATCCTGGAGTGCATGGCCGACCTGCCGGCGCACCAATCTCGAGCGCTAGATACTCACTTAGGTTGTAACCGCGAGGCGGGCAGGATAGGTCATCGAATAGACGCGATGCTACGCCGCTGTGCTTCGGCAAAACAAGTACGGGCAAGGTCCTTGTAGAGGAGGGCTTGTGCATAACGATCGGATTCTTCGACGAGTTGGCCTGACCCATCAGGAAAGAGACGTGCATAGTAATGGGTTCCCGCTAGTAACTCCGGCGCAAAAATCAGTACGTCACCCTGGGTCGCAGTGCGGAGGAAGCCAAGCATAGCCAGGGTCCAAAGCTCTTTGAAGTGGTCGAGATAATCAATGACGCCGTGGGCTTGCGATGGTCTTGACTCAATATCCACGTCAATCGGCACTTGGATGCAGCCGGGGCTGGCAATCCGACCGTGCATAAACCCGACGCGCGCAAAGATGGGTTCCATAAAGGCGAGCTTCGTGGCCCAGTCACCGTAGACGAGTTCCTGACCGCAATAATAGTGACTGAAGTCGCCGTTGAACCGGACTTCAGGGAATTTCCTCGTGATTTGCACCGTCCGCCACAAGTCTTGGGTGATCGTTGCACGATGAGTTTCGATAAAGATGGGTAGGCCGTACTTGCGCGAGGCTGCGAGGATAGCTTCGACGAGCCGGTACACGCCATCGTCGTCTTCCAATCCCCAGCCTGCGTGGACCGTTAAGCAGAGATCGCCGCGTGCCGAGTGCTTTGCGGCGATGGAGTCTGCTTCGGTTGGCGTATTGACGCGGTCGAGTCCACATTGGGGCAGTGGCGCACCAGCCAACGGAGCGTCGTTGTTCGCGAGCTGGACACCTTCGAAGCCGTGGGCGATGAGACGCTGATAACGGGGCAGTCCATAAAGCCCAGGCCACGCGGAGTCAGCCCGGAGACCAACGAGATTGTCGAGATTCAGGTAGACGGCGAGCTTTGGAGCAGAACCAGAGTTGTCGTTAAGGAAGCCGGATACGGATATCATGCGGGACGCACCTAGAATTCGTCGTACGCCATGCGGTTGCCGGGGACACCCATCCCGGCGAGCATCGTGGTGCACGCCTTGATCATCATCGGCGGACCGCAGAGATAGTATTCGATCGTCTCGGGGTTCGGATGTTCGCGGAGATATTTTTCCAGGACTACTTCGTGGATGAAGCCAAGGTGGCCAGTCCAGTTATCCTCAGCCAGCGGGGAAGAGAGCGCGAGGTTGAAGGCAAAGTTGCGGTGCTTCCTGGCCAGTTCCTGGAAGTAGTCTTCGTAGAAGATCTCCTGCTTTGATCGCGCGCCGTACCAGAAGCTGACCTTGCGGGCAGTCTGCTCGGTCTCGAGCAGGTGGGAGAGGTGGGCCCGCAGCGGAGCCATGCCGGCGCCCCCGCCAATGTAGATCATCTCCCGTTGCGTGGGTTTGATATGGAAATCGCCGAAGGGGCCGATGGCGGAAACAATGTCGCCTGGCTTGAGGCTGAACACATAACTGGAGCCGACACCGGGCGCACAATCCTGGCCAGGAGGTGGCGTTGCAATGCGCACGTTGAAACGCAGCGTGCGGTCTCGCTCCTGGTTGCTGGCGAGCGAGTAGTTGTTGCGCCGTCCGGCCTCGGGATTCCGCGCCACAAGATCGAAGACATGTTGATGCTCCCACACTGTGGCAAAAGGTTCGGGAATATCGAAATCGCGAAAGCGGATCGCGTCGTAAGCGGGAATATCAAGCTGCAGATAATCGCCCGGGGTGAAGGAAATCTTTTCCGTGGCGTCCAAGGGTTCGAGAACGAGCTCTTTGATAAAGGTGGCAACGTTGCGGTTACTGACGACGCGGAACTGGTAGGTCTTTTGCGGGCGAGCGCCGGCACCGCCGGCCCGGCTAACGTTAATGAAGATTCGACCGTTGCGCTCCTCAGCGGGATAAGTGGCGAGGCCCCGGCAGACCGGGGCGCGCGCGGGTGACCCGTCGATAAGGTTGAAGCGCCCATTATGCTTGGAGCACTCGATGAGCTTTCCCTTTACCAGGCCGTCGGAAAGATGGACGTTGCCGTGGGTGCACAATCCGTCGGTCGCGTAAAGCTCGCCATCCCCGTCGCGATAGAGAGCGTAGGTTTTCTTACCGTGATCGAAGCGAACAACGTCAGCGAGGCCCAGATCGGCAGCGGCACAAACTTCAATCCAGCCTTCCGCATCCGGCTTGGCTTGGGACGAGTGAGCGGCTTCACGCACATGGATTCTCGATCAGGGAGCTGCCGCTTGACGTGATACGCCGGGATCCTTAACCTGCCTGAGAATGGTCGGCACAATTTCACGCCAGGCGGAGAACAGGCTTGGATACGGCGTGGGGCAGTCATCCTTCACTGCGGCATGCAACCTGGGCAGGGCATGATAGGGCACCAGCGGGAACATGTGGTGCTCCACGTGGTAGTTCATGTTCCAGTACAGATACCGGTGGATCGGGTTCATGTACACCGTCCGGCAGTTGAGACGGTGATCGAGAACATTTTCGGCCAGACCGGCGTGCTGGGTGAGACCGTACGTGACCAGCAGCCAGGTGCCGAAGAGATTGGTCAAGCCAACGAGCAACAGTGGAAGGATGCTGCGACTCACAGATGGAGAGTCCAATGACAACGCCATAGATGGCGACATAAACGCGTGCCCTGCGGTAGACCTTGGGAAACTCCATCTCGGGAATGTACGTTTTCTCGTCAGCGGACATGCGGCCAAAGGAATGCAAGCACAATGTGCCAGAAATACTTCTGGATACACCGCGGAGATTGAAGAACGACATGACGATGCCCTTCAAGTCAGGTGGGCGAGGGACAGCGATCTCCGGGTCACGGCCAACGATAATGGTGTCGCTGTGATGGCGCGTGTGGCTCCAGCGCCAGACCGTGGACTCCCGCATGACCATGAACGACGCGATTTCATAGAGCGCGTTATTCATCCAGTCGGTCTTGAACGCCGTGCCGTGGCCGGACTCATGCCAGCGGGAGTCGGAGGTCGATGCGTAGAGCACGCTGTAGAGCAGATAGGGAAGGATGGCCCACCATGTAGCCCCAGAGAGCATAGGTCAGCGAAGCCAGCGCCGAGGATGAGGGCAAACCAGAGAATCGTGTCGCGCATCGCGGGTCCATCGCGGCGCTCGAAGTAGTCTGCGCATTGTCTCGCGCGGAACTGGGGATTGATACCAGTCCGCTTCGGCGAGCCCCTTTTCCAGAGCCGCGGTGGCGTTCACCCCGGTGAGACTGTAGTCGAGCTTGACCGGCGGTGTCGCGAGCATATTAGTGCCGTTGCTCATAGTCGGTCTTCTTTCGTGAAAGTCTCGGCTATGCGAAAGTCACGGCTACGCGAAAGTTTCATCCGCGCAAATCCGTTTAGCCGCATCAGTCGATCGGTTTCCCGGTAAGCCTCTTCCACCCATTCCACGATGCGCGCGGGATCAGGAGAATATTCCAATTCGATGGAGATCGACGCCTTCCAATGCCGAGCTCCTTGATCGCCTGCAGATAGGGCGTGAATTTCACGATGCCCCTTCCGGGAGGAAGATCGCCGTGGACTTTGCCGTCACAATCGCTGATGTGAACGTGAATGGCCTTGTCTTTCAGCCTTTGAACGAGAATCGGGGCCGCAGTCGGAGAGGACCAGGTGGCTGATGTCGATATTGGCCCGTACCCGGGGTGAGCACACTCGTCGATGAAGCGCACCATCTCGTCGACATTGTTCAGCAGGCTCAGCCGGAAAGGCTCGAGTTCAAGCGCGATATCCACGTTCTTCTGATCAGCATAATCGCCCAGGATGCGACAAGTTTGCGATCGCCCAGCCCCATTGATCATTGGGTGGGATAACTTCGCGCTGCCACAAGTACTCGCCCAGGACCAGCACGATATTCTTGGCTTGAACTCGGCCGCGAGATCGAGGAACTGCTTGCAGCGGGCTACGTGGAAATCGCGAACAGGGTCATTGAAATCGATAAGGCCGGTGGCAACGACCGGCAGTGACACAATGGGCAGGTTTTCTTTTTCGCAGGTGCGCGCGATGGTGCGCTTTTCCTCGGGCGAAATAGTCATCGCTTCGGTAAAGATGTCCACACAATCGAAGCCGATCCGCGCGATATGTTCGAGGCCTGTGGCGGTATCCACACCAGCCTGACCGAAAGCGCTATTAATGATGCCAAGTTTCATAGTTTATTCGGTGGCAAAGTTCCCAGGAGGCCGCGTAGTAACTCATCCTTACACTACTTGTAAGGCCCCGAATAATGTCTTCTCGACACGTGCCCAAAAGTTATCATATCTTGTCCACATGCTGGAGGACCTGAAGCTCGGGCACGCTTTACGACGGCTTTCTCTATCTAGTGGAATCCACCAGAAATCCACCCAAACTCAAGAGCCATCACCATATCGAGCTGGAAGTGTTCCAGCCGGGTGAAACTCGAATCTCGGGCTTCTGCTTGGCGTTCCCTCTTTTGCAGCCGCCGGTTGTTGATGGGTCATGAACACTCAAAACCCGAGCTACTGAGAAAGCCTGGCTGGGCACAACCCCCCGAGCTGGGTCGGGGCGCTCAGTTGAGGGCTTGCTAAAATAACGATGAACCCGGAAATCGAGGGTCAGTTATGGTCAACTTGCAGAAACTTTGGATTCTGGCCAGTCTTTTGGGTGCCGCCCGATGACGCTAAGTGGTTCAAAATACGTGAATCAGCAGATTCGACCCCCAGTCGCAGCCATCTCCGGCCTCGGCTGCTCTCGATCTGTAACAGGCGGAGATAAGTTCCAAGTGGAGAGCGCCGACGTGGCCACCCAGCCCTTTTCTTCTACCATCCGCTGTCTTGGCTCGGCTGCTCCGGCTGGGCCTATCCGACCTGGAAACCGGAATTCTACCCGCCCAAAACGCCGGCTAAGAAGATGCTGGAGTATTACGCGACGCAGCTTAACTCCGTCGAGGTGAACTACACCTTCCGCCATTTGCCCTCTGCAGCCACCGTCGATGGGATGGTTGGCGCAGACAGGGGCGGACTTTCGCTTCTCCTTCAAAGCCCCGCAGCGAATCACGCATATCAAGCGACTGAAGGAGTGCAGCGACACGCTCTCTGCCTTTTACTCAGCGCTGCTGCCGGTCATCCGTGCTGGACGCATGGGCGTGGTTCTATTTCAGTTGCCTCCGAATCTCAAAGCGGACCCGGAGAGGCTTGCGGGCTTCCTCAAAGAAGCCGCGCCTGAGAGGACAGCTGCGCTGCGCGTCGCCTTTGAATTCCGCCACGCTTCGTGGTTCGCAGACGAGATCTTCGACCTGCTGCGGCAGCATCAAGCCGCGCTTTGCGTAGCCGAGAGCGACGAACTGCAGACACCGGACGTCATCACCGCGCCATTCTGCTGCTACCGGCTGCGCAAGAGCGAGTACGGGGCCGCCGATTGCAGCAGATCGAAGAGCAGCTCGCGGAGAAGGCCGCGCGGGGAGATGTTTTCGCGTACATCAAGCACGAGGACACGCCCAAAGGCGCGTTGCAGGCGGCTGCCCTGCTTACCAGGTTGAGGGCGCAGTGAGGGATACGAGCGACGTCTCGCTGAAGCCGCAAGCAGCCTTGGGCGCACGCGTGGAAGAGTTTTTTCCGCGGCGATTTCTGCGCAACGGCCACCTGCAGACATTGATGGGCAACTTCTTGCCCCGGCAATATGCCTTACCTGAGGCTGAGGCGCACATCATTCAAGTGGACGCCAGGTAAAGCCAGCGCCACGTATGGAGATTCCCGGCCGTCCGACTCGGGGGCAGCAAACCGGCTGGCGCAAGCGCAAACGGATGCCCGCTCACACGGCGCAAGCCATGTGCTTTGCCATTGCCATTGGCAGGCGAATGCCAGCGAGAGGCCTGACGGTGCTGCTGGTGCACGGTCTCGAAGGATCGTCGCGATCGCAATATATGCTGGGGAATTCGGCGCGGGCGTGGGCCGCGGGGTGCAATGTCATTCGCATGAACATGCGCAACTGCGGGGGAACCGAGGATCTGTCACCGACACTGTATCATTCCGGACTTTCGGGCGATGTCGCAGCGGTGATGCGGACACTCGCCGCCGAGAAAGGCCTCCGCGCCTTTGCGCTGATGGGCTACTCCATGGGCGGCAACCTGGTGCTGAAACTGGCTGGTGAGCTGGGCGCAGGTGCGCCGCAATATCTGAAAGCCGTGGTTGGGATTTCGCCGGCGATGGATCTGGCCGTCTCCGCGGATGCGCTGCACAACGTCTCCAACCGCGTCTACGAGTGGAAGTTTCTGGTTGGCTTGCGGCGGCGGTTTCGGCGCAAGGCGGAGCTCTTTCCTGCTATCTATTCGACCGAAGGGCTGGAGAGGATTGCGACGCTTGCGGCAGTTTGACGACCAGATCACTGCCCGCTACTCCGGCTTTCGCGGCGCGGACGACTATTATGACCGCGCGTCCAGTTCCCATCTGGGCGCCGCAAATCGCTGTGCCGGCACTGATTCTGCACGCCCTCGATGATCCCTTTATCAGGATGTTGCCATCGACCCGCGCCGCTTTGCTGGCCAATCCCCGGGTTCGGCTGGTAGAGACGGCGCATGGGGGCCATTGCGCATTCCTGGCGCCGGCGGCCGAGTACGACGGCTATTGGGCGGAGAAGATCCTGCTGGATTTTCTGCTCTCGGTCGACGAAAGCCTGATGGAGGCCGATTGGTCTGTTGCGCTTGCGGCCGATGATCCGGTGATCACCGTTCCCTGGGCTGCGCCCGGCGACGATGGCCGCCAGGTGCCGATTCGTCGATTTGCGCCTGGAGTCCGCACTTGATCGACGAGATTGAAGAGGCTCGGGCCAGACCGGCTTTGCGGTCTGCATTGCTGCTGCTGAACGGCGTCGACTTCGCAGCTGTGGACGGCGAAGTGCGATGCGTGGACCAGCAGCGCGGAGCGAGGGCGATGAGCCATTCGATCCCTACGAGATGGATGCCGAGCCCGGAGAGACAGCTTTTGGCGCGGGCTCGTACATCGACCTGCTACCCCGCGATTTCGAGGCTTCGCGGTAGCTTCGATGCGCAGGAGCGATGGATCCGAGCGGTGACCGAAAGACTTGCGCTCTGATACCGGCGAACGCGGCGCGGGTGGAACTTGTCATGCGGCGCGCGCAGGTTGACGGCATTGCCGGGTTTTGGAGTGAGCTGGTTCGTCGAGGGGTGCGGCGCGACTGCGCAGCGCGCCGGACAAGGCTGGAGCCAGGCTTTCGATGCCGCGCTGGCGGTGATCATGGATGTTCGCTCTGACGTAGCTTCGACGCGGGCCCGATGACGATACAATGGCGGAAACGGGCGAGTAGCTCAATTGGATAGAGCACCGGCCTTCTAAGCCGGGGGTTGTGGGTTCAAGCCCCGCCTCGCCCACCAACTCACCGAAGGCATTTGCGTGCGGTCGATTGAAACTGCAGGTCTCTCCCCTACGCTACCCCAGATTTCCTGTCCAGCTTAGTGGCCCTAGCGAACTCCGTGCGGCTTTCTGCGGAAAGCCGCATACGTGGCCTTGGATGGCGCCGCGATGAAGGAAATCCGGCTCCGCTCCGGTCGGGATGACAAGGTTGAGGGAAGTGGTCAACCTTGGCGTCATTGGATATGGATGGACAGAGTGGAAAAAAATAATCAGCGAAGGCTGCGCAATCGGCCGACCGTTGAAACTCTTTGAGTCTCACCCCTGTGATAGGCGAGGCGGAGGAGATTGAATTCACCTGGGGAACGTTGGGGACATCCGCTTTCGAGCGCCCAGGGATCTCTTCCTGAGGTCGATCTGATCGCGTTAGTAGGTCTTGACCTCGATGACGCTGACGTTCGCATCGGGCGCTTGCTGAGGAATGTCGATCTGCAGTTTGCCTTCGGTCTGTCGAAAGGTCAACATTCTGCCATTCGCAAGCAGATGGGCCGACATGACTCTTGCGTCGATGCCGGCAATCTCGCAGGTTGGAGGAGACCAGTCGAATAGGTGCAGATAGATGGACTTGCCCTTGGCCGTAGTCCGCAAACCCGCAACTCCCTGCACTGGCCCATAGGTCGTTCCGTATATCGAGTCGCCGTTCAGCGTGAGCCAGTCCCCAATAGCCCGCAGCCTTTGCTGGAACTCCGGCTGGATCTGGCCGTCGGGCTGAGGTCCCACATTCAACAGGAAATTTCCCCCACGGCTGGCTACTTCGACCAGCGCCCTGATCAGCGTTTGCTCGGATTTGTAATCGTGATCGTTCTTGTTATAGGCCCAGGTGTTGTTGATGGTCATGCAGGTCTCCCACAGGCGGAAATCCTCCGGACGCGGAACTGTGTTTTTCAGCTTCTCGGATACTTTCGGGTCAATGCCCGTAAGCACCACGCCTTTGGTGGGAATCGCAGTGGGAATGAACTGCTCCGGCGTTTCGTAGTCGGCATCCACGCCGATGCGGTCATTGACGAGCGTAGCCGGCTGCAATTCGCGGATCATTTCGATCACCCGCGCGCCGTCGTATTTCCTCTGATTGTGCAGGCCGTCGAACCAGATGATGCGCGATCGGACCATAGCGGGTGAGTAACTCCGCCAGTTGCAATTGCATGTACTGGAGATAAACCTGGCCACTCCGGCCGCTCCGGTTCCCCATTCCAGTTTTCTTTGGCGAGCTTGGTTGTGTCGCGGAAGTCGGGATGATGCATGTCGGGCGGCGAATAGTAGGAGCCGAAAGGCATGCCATCGTCATCGCAGGCTTTTGCGAGTTGGGCGACGATGTCTTTGCCGTAGGGAGTGTTGGTGATCTTGTAGTCCGTATAGGCGGAATCGAACATACAAAAGCCGTCGTGGTGCTTGGTTGTAAACACCATGTACTGTTGCCCTGCGGATCGCGCCAGATCGACAAACGCCTGCGGATCAAACTTCACCGGATTGAAGGTTTTGGCCAGGGCACGATATTCGGCCTCGGTAATGCCGCCCGGCTTGGGGACCATGATCGGCCAGGAAGCTTCCACGCTGGCCTGCGAATACGGACCCCAGTGGATGAACATGCCGAACTTGGCATTGCGATACCAGGTTGTCCGGTCGCAGGCAATGGCGTCTCCCCACCCTGGGCTGGGGAAGAAACGGGAGACAGGAACCAGCCAGAGCAAGCCTGAGGAATTGACGGCGACTCGCAGGATAAGCGCTCATATGGGAGGCCATGATAGCGGTCGACGGAATTTTCTGTCAACCGAAAGGGGCTTATTGTTGGTCCGGCAGCCCTTACGATTCGTGCCGGCTTGCGGCGGGCTGCATTTGTCCGAGGGGAACGCATTATGAGCGCTCGGCTGAGGTGGCACCTCGACGCCTTAGTCCAGATGGAAGACTTCCTCCAACTCTGCTCACAACATTCGCCCTCTTTTCGCGTCGCAAGAGGTTCCTGTAGCGCCTGCACTGATAGTCCACCACTCCCGAGTTTTGGGGCAGGGCGCAAGGACTAACGTCCTGGGGCATAATCAGCCGTCCCTACGGGACTCGATTTCGGTGGGACATGTACACCCAGGACTGGCGTCCTGGGCTACTTTCAGCCGTCCCTGCGGGACTGACACGATACGCCCAGATGGCTGATTTGTTATCGCGAGTGCCGCCCAAAATCGGCCGATCGAGAAAAGCTAATTTGGAAAAGACTGACTTTGCAAAGCCGTCCGTTCGGGACTCGCTTCCGGACCGGCGCTGGTTCTCACGCAGACACTAAGCCCGTGAGCGCATTGCAAAAGACCGGGATTTTCCGCATATCTGTAAAACTTGGCTGGCTGAGCCAAGACCGATTCCATAGACCCATAAGCGCTCAGAATGGCGCTCTTGTACCGGCCCTGAAGGCCGCTGGAGATGCCATCGTAGATAGGCGCTGGCAACGGTAGGCGGTGCCCGGGGACAGGGTATATTATGTTCAAAGCTTCCTATCCGAGCGCTTAAATGGCGACCTCAATTACTCCTTCGACGGAACGGCTTCTCAAGCAGAACATCGCCGATCTGCTGCGCACGGAAATTATGAACGGCGAGCTCCGGCCCGGCGGGCGGATCGTCGAGGGCACTTGGGCGGCCAAGTACGGTGTGGCCCAAGCATCGATCCGGGAAGCAATCAACATCCTGGCCCAAGAGGGGTTCGTCACCAAGCAATCCGGCCGAAGCGCCAGGGTGGTCAATCTTAGCCATCAGGACGTAATACAGCTTTACCAGCTTCGCGGAGCACTCGAAGGATTGGCGGCTAGCTTGGCGGCATCCGTACAGCCCGACCTTACCCCACTCCAGTTTGCCGTGGACGGAATGCGCGAGGCCGCGAACCGCGGGTCATCGCGAAGCTGTGCTGGATTGTGATCTCCAGTTTCATCTCCATCTGTGTGAGGCCGCCGGCAATCCATTTTTGCTGGAACATGCGCGCCGCGTTCTGCTGCCGTTTTTTGCCTTCGTTCGCATGCGCGTGGCGGCCAGTCAGCAGGAGACGTCTTTGTGGAGTAAAGACCTGGAAGCCCATCAACGGATCATCGACCTGATCCGCGAAGGTGAGGGCGAAATTACGCGGCAATATGTGAACAGGGCGATGGAACGCTTTGCGAAGACCGCGTGCGCGCACTGGGAGAAACGTGGGAATCAAGAGCGGTGAACTGCGGGCAGATTGATGTTTGGACGTTGAGTTAAACGGCAGGTCCGTGATCTGACGCGGTAATTCAGAGTTATTAAGTTGAATCAACGTAATAAGTGTTTTCACATAGAATCTGTTGTGCCATAACTTACCTTGAGGATATGTCTTGAAATCAGCCTGCCGTTCTATCACCGTCGCCGCCGCGCTCCTTGCCTCCATCGCACTGCCCTCATTCGCCCAGGTAGTCGGCGAGCATATCGCCGTTTCTTCAGCCCATCCCGTGGCTGCGATCCAGGATACCGAGACGCCTGCGCAGCGTGACGCACGCATGGCGTGGTGGAGGGAAGCACGCTTCGGCATGTTCATCCACTGGGGTCTTTACTCCATCCCTGCAGGAACCTGGAAGGGCAAGCGGGTCCCGAGCATTGGCGAATGGATCATGAACACAGGCTCCATCCCGGTGGCCGACTACAAGGGGTTCGCGGCACAATTTAATCCCACGAGCTTCAATGCCCATGACATCGTTGCACTGGCCAAGTCGGCGGGAATGCGATACATCGTCATCACCGCCAAACATCATGATGGCTTCGCCATGTTCGACTCCAAAGCAGATCCCTTTAATATCGTCGAGGCCACACCATTCCATCGGGATCCTATCCGCGAGCTGGCCGAGGAGTGCCGCAAACAAGGCATGAAGCTCGGTTTCTACTATTCGCAGGACCAGGACTGGACAGCACCCGGCGGCGCGGCTTATAAGACCGGCAATCACGACCTTCCCTCGCATCACTGGGATCCGGCGCAGGACGGCGACTTATGCTACTTATCTTCACAAGAAAGCCATTCCTCAGTTGAAGGAGCTGCTGACGAACTACGGCGACTTTCCTGTGGTCATCTGGTTCGACACGCCGACCCCGGATATGACGCCTGCGCTGGCCGGAGAGATCGTCGCTCTGCTCAACAAGTATCCCAACCTGATTTGGAACAACCGGCTTGGCGGAGGGTACAAAGGCGACACCGATACACCTGAGCAGTACATCCCGGCGAAGGGCTATCCCGGCCGCGACTGGGAGGCCTGCATGACGATGAACGATACATGGGGCTACAAGTCCTATGACACTAATTTCAAATCCACCGAAACCCTGTTGCGGAATCTCATCGATATCTCGAGCAAAGGCGGGAACTATCTTCTCAATATCGGGCCCGACTCAAAAGGGGTTGTCCCTCCGCCGGAGGTCGAGCGCCTTCACCAGATGGGCAAGTGGCTCGCGGTAAACGGCGCAGCGATCTACGGCACGCAACCGACTCTTTTTGGACCTGAGGCGGGCAGCTTCAGCACCACAGAGAAGGACAAGGAGGGCAAGCCCAAGTTCATCCCCAGCTGGAACTGGCGTTCAACCACGACAGCCGACAAGATCTACATTGAGCTTTTCACATGGCCGAACGGCAGCTTTCATCTGGAAAGCGTCCCGCGGACAGTTACCAGTGCTTACTTGCTTGCCGATCCGACGCATAAGCCGCTGAAGGTGACTAAGACAGGAGACGGGGTAGAGTATTCAGCTGCCCGCAAAGGCGCTGGATCCTATCGCTACCGTGCTGGTGCTAGACACTAACGGATAGAAGTGCCGCGCCTTCTGCGCTCCCTAGGCCCTCCGGCCTAGGGAGCGGGTGGGTTTTCTGTGGTTCTGTCAAGCGGGGATTAATGAGTCTTTGCATTGCCAGCGCTAAAGCGCGTGATCAGAATCAAGGTTCGTTCACAGAGCGCTAAAGCGCTCCTCCCCCCGCATAAATGCGGGGGCTCCCACCACTCATTTCGACAAGACTGGCTCCTCCACCCGCATAAATGCGGGGGCTCCCACCACTCATTTCGACAAGACTGGCTCCTCCACCCGCATAAATGCGGGGGCTCCCACCACTCATTTCGACAAGACTGGCTCCTCCACCCGCATAAATGCGGGGGCTCCCACCACTCATTTCGACAAGTGGCTCCTCCACTGGCTCCTCCACCCGCATAAATGCGGGGGCTCCCACCACTCATTTCGACAAGGCTGGCTCCTCCACCCGCATAAATACGCGGGGTCCCCACCGCTAATTTCGACAAGACTGGCTCCTCCACCGCATAAATGCGCGGGGTCCCCACTACTAATTGTGACAAGCCTGGGAACAGCTGGCTGCGAGGTTGCAAAGTCATTGGGGACGGTCCATTACGGTCTGGACCAGATCTCCTAGCTGTTGTGCGGTGAACTGATTGCCCTCGATGTTGCTGGCCAGGCGACCCTGGCGATCGATGACAGCGGTATGAAGCGTGTGAGTGAGCAAGCCTTCGTCGCTCCAGAAGTTCATGCCGAACATGCCGGCGATCTGCTTAATCTCGGGGAGCGGGCCGGTCAGGAAATGCCAGTCCTCGGGATTGGCCTTGAAGACGCCGGCATATTGGACCAAAGTGGCGCCCTGGTCATGGTTAGGATCGATCATGATCGTTAAGAGAACCAGGTCGCGTCCGGCGCGGTCGTGAAAGCGCTTTTCGACGGTGGCCAGGTTATTGGAGAGACGCAAGCAATAGTTAGGGTTGGGGCAGCGCGAGTAACCAAAGGTGAGGGCGACGACTTTACCTTCCAATTGGGAGAGATGGACTTTCGCCTGGGCCTGATCTGTCAGTGCGAAATCTGGCACCTGTTGCCCTACACTTACGGTCCTGGCAATCGTGGACGGGTCCATGGCACGATGCAGCGCGGAAAGCTCACCGGCCTCGACCGGCTCTGGTTCGAAGTTCGCCGCTGTACCCGCATGGATGTTTTCTGCGTAGAGGACATTCGCGCGTTCGACCATGGTGAAGCGAACGGTCATCCCGGGCTTCAAAGTGGCCAAGGTCTTCGAGTCCTGCACGGCGAAGGGCATCTCCATGGCATCCATGTAGCCGGGGATGGTGTCGCAGGACACGACGAGCGAGCGATTCTTTACGTCGACCTTGAGTACGAGCCCTTTGACGGGATGCTCCTCGAGAGCTCGGCCCGAAGAGCTTGCCAGTAAGGCTATCGATAACAGAATTGCCGCAAACTTCATCGCTGGGCTCACCTCCACGAATCACTTCGCTACGGCAGCGAGAGCAGTTTCTGCAATTACTGAGGCCTCATAAGGATCGCGAAGTGCGGTTTTCTTTGGGAGAAAACCACGAAAAGGCCTGTCACTTCGGTCTACACCAATTCCGAAACTGCCTTACTTATTTTCTCCCAATCGAGCGGTCTGGCGCTTGAGCTTCGTGTAGTCTTTTGCAAATTCCTGGATGGCAATGAATTGGTTCTTTGCGACATGGGTAAATTGCTGCCTGGTGTTGGTCGCAGGCCACCATACATCCACGGTCAGGATACGTGCACCGTGGCCCAAACCGATGTGTTGCTCCAACGGGTTCACACCGAAGGAACCGGTATTGCCCACCGTACGGTAGATGGAGCGGGCAGCACGTCCATCATTCTCAACTGTGATCTTGATCTTCGCCCCCACTGCAGACCGGTTGCTCTTGACACCGTTCAGACGGACGTTGAGCCAGTCGTTGTCGTTTCCAGGATTCTGAAAGACACGCATCGCGTGCTTATCGGCGGGCACCGCGCCCCCTGTCTGGGCAAGGATATCT
This sequence comes from uncultured Acidobacteriaceae bacterium, assembly GCA_963775365.1. Taxonomy (GTDB): domain Bacteria; phylum Acidobacteriota; class Terriglobia; order Terriglobales; family Acidobacteriaceae; genus PALSA-350. Next base: position 184,254 of record CAVZJL010000001.1, read on the forward strand.
TCGTGACCCGTTCGCTCAAGGTCGGCGAAGACTACGCCGTGGCCTTTATGCAATTCGCCCGTTCCCGAAGAGGCCGTGATATCTACGAAGCTCTTGCCGTCTTTGTTGCGCATGAGAACGTGAGGCGCCAGCGAGGCAAAGGATGGAGTGCCCATACCGAGATAGATATCGAGATAGCCGTCGTTGTCTACGTCGCCAAAGTTCGCTCCCATGGGCAAGAAGACTTTGTCGAGGCCAACCTGCGCGGTCACGTCCTCGAAGGCACCGTTGTGCAGGTTGCGGTAGAGCTTGAGTGTCTCTGTCTGATGGGGAATGCCGAGATAGCTGCGGATGACCTCGTCGACCGAGGGGAGATAGTCATCCACGAAGAGATCGGGCCAACCGTCGTTGTCGTAGTCGAAGAACCAAGTGGCGAAGCTGTAGTAAGGCGTCTGGACGCCCGCCTGTTTGGCGATCTCGGTAAAGGTGAGGTCATGGTTGTTGTGGTAGAGAAAATTTGCGCCGACGGTATTGGACACGTAGAAGTCGACATATCCGTCGTTGTCGTAATCGGCCGCGGCCACTCCCTTGGTGAATGCGGTTTGATCCACGCCGGCCGCGTGCGAGATATCCTCGAAGGTCCCATCTCCTTTGTTGCGGAAGAGTTGGGTGGGGGTGTTCTCGTTGCCGATCAATAGATCGAGATAGCCGTCGTTGTCTACGTCGGCAAAGACTGCGGTTTGCGATTGGGTGACGGTTGCGCCCAGCCCGCTCTGCTGGGTTACGTCGGTGAAGGTTCCGTCGCAGTTGTTGCGCAGCAGAGATTTCCGCATGGGTTGTTCCCAACCGCCGCGCAGGACGAGCAGATCCATGCAGCCATCGTTGTTGTAGTCGGCCGCAACCATGTTGAGTCCACCCAACTGGTTCGAGAGTCCCGCCTGGCTGGTGCGATCGGTAAAGGTTCCGTCTCCGTTGTTGTGGAAGTAGTGCATGGGGTCGCACATATCCTGGCTGGACGTGACGACATCGAGCCGGCCATCGTTGTCGAAATCGTCCACGACCAGGCCGCCGGCTCCCGCGATGACGTTCAATCCGGCGGCGGGTGCGACATCGGTAAAGCGGCCGACGTTCTCCTTCGATGCGAAGACACTCAAGGGGATCAGATACTTCGGCGGAACTTTGTCCGGGTATTCGCCGAGCGTCATATAGGCGAGGTTCAATAGCCACCGTACTGCCTGGTTGTTTGGAGCCCCCTCCAGGCATTGGAGAAGATACTGAACGGCGAGCTTCGAATCTTCCTGCTTAGCGTAGTGCGCGCCAGGGTGCAAAGGAGGGAAGATGTCCTGGGTGGTTGAATCGCGATAGATGCCGTTTTCCATCTCGGACTTGTGCAGGTAGGCGACTCCCAAGGTTTCCTGCATATAGTTGACCGCATCGGGGAGACTGGCTTGAGCAATCTGGTACTGAATCGTCCATTCGCGGATCGCGCCGTCCATGTCTCCCACGTATGCCTTGAGCTGCGCCAGGGATCCATGGCCGTAGAAGCGATCGGAGGCAGAGACTTTATCTGGATCCGCGTCTGCCGCAGCCAGAAACTTCGCCTGGCGATCCACGGCCCAGGCATACGATCCTTTGCGGACCTCGCAGAGCTGGTGCAGATCGCCGTTCCAGCCGTCCGGCTTGGGATAGTCGAGCAAAGCTGATTCCGCATTGATCATGCCGGAAGCGTTGAGGTCGCCGAGAATGGCTCCCGAATTGAGCAGAGAACGAATTCGCTGAGGGCCAAGATCGGGCGGGCGTGGGGCCGGCGGCGAAGATGGTAAGGATAGCGAAACCCGCTGGGGGCATGGGGACGACATCTGTGTATTGCCCGGCAGTGATTCCGCGTACTGCGTCTGCTAGTTCAGGCCGCAGACTTGATAGACTCAATCGCCCCAGATAGCCGCCTTGGGCGGCAGTTGAGTCGATGGATTTTTCTCTGGCCAGCACTCCGAAGTCTGCGCCTGCTTTGAGCTGCTTGAGGATCGCGGCGGCATCTTCGGCGCGGGTGACGATGAGGACGCCTAACTCTAACTCCTGCGAGTCCGATGATGCTTGCTGCGCCTGGGTGTTGGGGAGGAACGCGACGAGAAAGATCGAGCATGATCCCGCCGAGAGCGGCGCTCATGCGGGATGAATATTTCCCGGTGTTGTAGCGTTGCACGTTTTCCTCAAGCGTTAAAGCATTTTCACTTTCAACGATACTGGCGTTCCGAGGGTTTTCTCTACATCTTCTTTCGTGCTTGGTGTGTACCCGTGAATGTTTTATGGAGAGAGGCCTAGGCACAAGCTGGGCCCACCCACCCGGCATTTGCGTACGGGAAAAGCGCACAGCAGTTCCCTCGGCTACGCTCGGGATGACAAATCTAACATTGGTTCAAACTTGAGATTTGCCAGTGGAGTAGGGGACCCTCACTGGTGAAGGGACAAAGGTTTCATGCGGATGCACTGAAGGGAACAAATACCTGCCTAGGCCAGTATTAAAAATGATCTTACGAAGATTGCGAAGTAGGCCGGAGTGGTTGCTCCGGCCCATCCACTCAGAATACTAACTTGCCACTCACTTGTAATATTCGGTTGAGGTTGGCTTGATTGGTGCCGATCGAGCCGAAGGTACTTGGGTTATTTAGATCGTTGCCAGGCTCACCAAAGATCGGATGGTTGGCGAGGTTAAAGGCTTCGGCACGGAATTCGAAGTGGAACTGTTCCTTGATTGGGAACGATCGAATGACAGACATGTCGAGATTGATCCACCTCTGGTATTGCTGAGTATTACGGCCGCCGGTTCCGTAAGTGTATTGCTCAGGAATCGCATAGGCCGCGGTATTGAACCACTGCTGTTTTGTCTTTTTGGCAGCCTTTGGGTTACCCACCACGTTGGCGAATTCGTAGCCCGTGTTTCCGATGTTGGCGATATCCGCGCTGTCGATGATGGTGTAAGGCTGCCCGTTGCGGAAGGTGAAGATACTGTTGAGCTGCCAATTACCGAGGATATAGTCGCCAATGCTGCTGCCGGTGGAAAAGCGTCTTGCCTTTGCCGATGGGGATCTCATAGAGACCGTTGGCGGAGAACACGTGGGGAACATTGGTTCCGGACAACCCGCGGGAAGCTCCGGGATCGTACGGATTCTGCACCACTGTCCCTTCGACGCCGAACCAGCCATCGTCTTCTGTCTCCGATTTGGACCACGTATAGGCAATCTGGAAAGTGAGGCCATTGGTGTAGCGCTTGTCGAGTTGCACCTGAAGGGCGTTGTAGTTGCCAGTGCCGATGCTGCGGTCATAAAAGGTTGGAACGCTGTAGGGATAGAGCGCCCTTGGTTGGGTATCGCCGGGGCCCGGCGTGAGAGCGGTGTTGTATTGGCCGCCGACGTTGGTGCGATGCGACGTGGAGCCAACGTAATCCATCCGCAAGGCCATGGAAGGGCTCAACTGTTGCTGCACGCCAAAGTTGTACTGCTCAGAGTAAGGGTTCTTGATGTGCGGGTCGAAGAACCATTGGTTGTTGGTGAATGGTGTGGCAGGCGGGAAGAGGCCGCCTCCGCCGCCGCCTCCGAAGGGATCCTGGGCGGTTATGTTCGGTGTGGGCTGGGCGGTGGTGGGTTGATTCGCGGTGGAAGGCAGAATCTGCTGACCGATATCAGGCCACGCGCCCTCGAAGTTCTGGGCCATCTGGGTAACTGCCGCCCAGTCGTCGAAGACGATGCCGAAGGCGCCGTGGACAACGGTCTTGTCGCTGGCTTTAAAGGCGAAGCCGAAGCGCGGCCCGTAGTTGGTGTGGACGTTGTGGGTGATCTTGCGGTTGGGACTTACCACGACATGATCGGGCAGGGTTCCATTGCCCGGGATGCAGGGAGCAAAGCCGCGAACGGTGCACGGGGGCGGCAACACCTGCACGATGAAGGTGCCGTTTCCGAAATCCATGTCGCCGGTTTCAATCCCACCTTGCTTGCCGATGGTCGCATTGGTTCCGTACGCGGGCAGGAAGGGGTAATCGTAGCGCAGCCCAAAATTCAAGGTGAGGCGCGGCGTGGCTTTCCAGGTGTCCTGCAGGAAGGCGCTCAGGAGGCCGCCTGGCCTTTCCAGCTCATCCACGTTGCGGCGATTCGCACCGGAGGGAACGTTCAGGAGAAAGGAAGAAAGCGGGTCGCCCGGTGGCTACATTTGGAAGCTGGGGAGCAGCTGTTTGCGGCGCGGAAAAATTCAGGGAAAGCTGGGACAGCGGGCTGGCAAAGTTAGCGGTATCCCATCCCATGCCAAACTTAACTTCGTGGTTTCCCATGATGCGGGTATAGGTCCCGGCATACTCGTAGCTGTCCGTCGCCTTGGGCGTGTCGTCGACGCTCTCACCACCGTTCGCCAACCCGCTGATGCCGGGTGATGCGAGCAAAGAACCCCCATTGAGGCCGGCAAAGCCGCTGGTAAATCCGTCAGCAAATCCAACGGCGGAGATAATATCCGCCGTTGAGGTTTTAAAGAACGTAGTGCTGTTGTCCAAGACCGTAGTGTGCGAAAACTGCCCCTGCACAATCTGTGTTGGGCTGAAGACGTGGACGTAGCTGCCTCCCCAGTTGCGGGCTTGAATGGGATGATGCGTAAGCAGAGTGGGAAGCCCACCCGATGAGTTCACGGTGCTATTGATGAAGCTGTAGCGGAACCATGCGGAGTCCTTCGCCCCGAAGGTCTGGTCTCCGCGGACATCGAACTCATTCTGGACTTGCGTCAACGGGGTGGTGTCGATGGCGTTGGCCGGGTAGGCACCGTTGCTGTTGGGTGTGCCGAAAAAGGGTCCTGCCGCAGGGAAGACAAACTTTGCGTAAGCAACCATTTGTTGATTAATCAGGGCGGCGGGAATCTGGTTGCCAGCAAATGCCGGACGGGTGAAGCCGGTGGGGGTTACCGTCGTGGCGTAGGGGTTATAAATTTGCGGTTGATGATTGTCGGCCTCGTTGCCTTCCAACTCTGCCTCGGTAGGCACCAGCAGATTGGTATTGGCTGGCTTAGAGTATCGGAAACCCTGATAGGCGCCGAAGAAGAAGGTCTTGTTCCTGCCGTTGTAGAGTTTGGGAATCACGACCGGACCGCCGATGTCCCCGCCAAACTGGTTCTGATGAAAATTAGCCTTGGGTTGGTCGGTAGGCAGGAAGTAGCTACGTGCGTCGAAGACGGTATTGCGAAGATACTCCCAGCCCGCACCATGAAGACTGTTGGTGCCGGTTTTGGTGACTACGTTCACGACGCCGCCCAGCACCCAGCCGTATTGCGCGTCGTCGGTATGCGAAACCACCTTGAATTCCTGGATGGCGTCGATGATCGGCGCAATGGCGTAAGTGCTCTCTATAGCGCTGTAGTCATACAAGCCGTCCATGAGAAAGAAGTCGCTGCGGTTGGTCTGCCCGTTGATGGCAGGGAAGGAGTAGTCCGAACCAATGGCCACGGCAGCGCCAAAGCCGCCGCTGTTTTGCATTCCTCCGCTCTGCCCGGTCATGATGGGCACGACGCCGGGAGTGAGCGAAAGCAAGGTGGTGAAGTTGCGGCCATCGAGGGGGAGATCGTTGACCTGCTTCGTCGCAATGACGGTACCCAGACTGGCGCTGGATACGTCCAACTGCGCCGCAGTTCCCTGGACAGTGACCATCTGGGTCTGCGGTTCCAACCGTAAGGTTGAAGTCAACGGTCGCGATCTGACTGACAGCAAGAACGAACGTGTCCACCTTTTGGGGATTAAATCCCTGAGCCGAGGCGGAGAGCGTGTAGCTGCCCGGCGTGATGTTGAGGAAGACATACTCGCCGGAGCCGTTGGAGACGGATGTGTGCTGAACCGAGGTGTCGACGGCGGACAGGACGATGGTCGCGTTGGGAATCACTGCCCCTTTGGGGTCGCGGACCACGCCATTCACTGAAGCGGTTGAGACCTGGGCGCTCGCTGAACCCGCAATGAGCAGGAGAAGGATGGTAAGGAGACCTGCAGTGCGGAGGCCGAGGAGTGAAAACCCACCCTGGCGGGCGAAACGTGGTGCTTGCATGTGTGACCTCTCTACAAAGGGTTCGTCTTAAAACGCCAACCGGTGCAAGGCCATCTGGCTCACGACTCTTGCGTTTTTACTTATACCGTTACTTTTCCGTATACTCCGGGGAGGCGACCCAACTTTTAACGAATCCAACTAAGCGTTGTCAAGGGAAAAAGTCAATCTCCTGGTTGAGGTTCACCTCAACCCTCTTGCTGGAATTCGCCGCCTATCCCCTCTTTGCCCGTTTGGACTCCCCCCTTTTGCGTTGCCGGTGGATTCACGAATTCGCTATAGTTAGCGGTTGAGTTAGCAGACTCGTGTACTCTTGTCGGGCAATCTACCCTGTAAATCGGGTGGAGGCGAAAGCCGACAGCTTGCGCCAGATGCGGAAGCGCCAGAAAGAAATAGACCGGGAATTCTTTGCACATGACGATTCGAATGAAGGACATAGCGAAGGATCTCGGGATTTCACAGGCAACCGTCTCAAAGGTGCTGCGGGAGCATCCTGATATTGGCGAGGAGACGCGGCGGCGGGTGCTGGAGCGGGTCAAAGAGCTCGATTACCAGCCGAATTCCCTGGCCCGCAGCCTGGTTACGGGGCGTAGCTATTTGATTGGCCTGGTCGCCCCCAGCCTGCTTCACCCATTTTTTGCGCAGATTGCCAAATCCCTTTCCAACGAAATTCGGAACAAGGGCTATTCGTTGATCGTGTCTTCGTCGGAGGAGGATCCGGAGCTGGAGAGGGAGGAAATATCGCGGCTGCTGGCACGGCGACTGGATGCACTGGTGGTCGCGTCCTCCGGGGCCAATCTCGAGCAGTTCCAGCGTATGGACAGCAAGGCTCAACCGTACGTGCTTATCGATCGGGATCTGGCTGGTCTGGCGGCTAACTTTGTCGGCATCAATGATGAAAAAGTCGGCCGGCTGGCGACGGAACACCTGATTAACATCGGCTGCCGCCGGGTGGCGCATATTCGGGGGCGGAAAAACAGCACGGGCGCCGGCCGAATCGAAGGCTATCGGCGGGCACTGCAAAACCACGGAATTCCCTACTCAGAAGACATCGTGGTGCAGTCAGATCACACGGATACCGATACCACTTCTCAGGGCGCGAAGGCCATGCGCCTGCTCCTGCAGCGAGATCCGCGGCCTGACGGGGTATTTTGCTTTAACGATCCACTGGCAATCGGAGCGATGAGTACCATCCTCGAAGCAGGCCTGAGAATTCCGGAAGACATTGCTTTGATCGGCTGCAGCAATTTACCCAACAATGACTGGCTTCGAGTTCCGTTATCGAGCATCGATCAACACAGCCAGATGATCGGGCAGCGTGCTGCCGAGCTGGTGCTCAGCCTGATCGAATCCAAACAAACGCCTCGCGCTCGGACTATCATCCTTGAACCGACGCTGGTGGTTCGGGCTTCTACGAAAAGAAAATAGCCCGAACGTGCGGCGGGGTCGAGATGCGTTTGATCGAAACCAGGCAGTATGCACAGGCCTGTAAAGCGAATAGCGTACTTCTACTGTTACAGCAAAACGATTAGGTTGGCTTTACAGGGTGCGAACATCGAGATTCGTTATCCCACTCAAGCCAAAGGACGGCTTGAATGGGGCACCCTAAGGTTTTACTGGCGTGAAGGGCTGTTTTTTGATGATGCCTTTGCCTTCCTGGATGGTTACGACCTGTCCCGCGGCAACGTCGGAGAAGTTCTCAGTTTTGCCGTCGAGCCACTGGATGGATAGATTGGCCGATGCGGCTTTGCCAAGGCCAAAGTGCAGCCGGAAGTCGCTTTGCGAGATATAGGAACCACCGCTGCGTACTTCATCAATCTGCTTGAGCGCTCCCGCAGTCACGGTGATGCGTGCTCCGATTGCATCGCGGTTGGAGGTTAATGCGCGTATCAAAATGGAATGTCCCGCTTGCGGGGCGAGATTCTTGAGCAACGTGGGCGCCTCTCCCATATTGAGAATTAAAATTTCTTCGCTGCCATCGTTGTCCAGATCTCCGATCGCCAGCCCGCGGGACGAGTGCGCGGCGGTGATGCCGCTTCCGGCCCGCGGAGAGAGATCGAAAAACTGCCCATCTCCGCGGTTCCAGTAGAGTAGACGCCCCTGCTTGAATTTCTCTCCGGTGTGCCCTGTATCCACTTCGGGATAGACGTGCCCGTTGGCGAGGATCAGATCCTTCCATCCATCGTTATCGATATCCAAAGCGGCTGTGCCCCAGCCCAGATACCTGGTATTGACCGCGAGGCCACTATCGATGGTGGCGTCGATGAAATTGTTATTGCCCTGGTTACGATAAAGGGTGTGGGTGTCGTCGGCGAAGTTGGTCTTGAAGATATCGAGCCGCCCGTCGTGACTGAAGTCGGCATCCGTAACTCCCATGCCGGCTTGCTCGCGCCCATCTTCGTTGTAAGCAACCCCGGCTAGAACGCCCAACTCCTCGAAGCCCTTACCGCTACCCAGGTTATGGAAGTACAAGCTTGCAGTGGAATCACAGGCTACGTAGATATCCGGCCAGCCATCATTGTCGAAGTCGGCGACCAGCGGAGTGAAGCAGTAATAATCCTTGGGTGTGGTGATGTGCATCGGAGTCGAGACATCGGTGAAGTGACCGTGACCGTCGTTTTGATAGAGGGAGATGGTTTCCGCCGGCAGACCTCGAGGGCCGCAGATCACCGGCAGGCCCTTCCATTCGCACTGCGACCTTTCGCCGGGATGCGGAGTTCGAGCCGGGTCAAACTCAATGTAGTGGGCAACGACAAGGTCAAGAAAACCGTCTCGATTGAAGTCCAGAAATGCGCATCCTGAACTCCAGCGTGTCTGCGGTGAAGATAGTCCTCGGGCCTGAGTTTCATCGCGGAAGGTTCCGTTCCCCTGATTTCGATAGAGGACATTTTGCCCCCACTGGGCAATGAAGACATCTACGTTTCCGTCGTTATCGATGTCGCCTGCACATGCTCCCTGGCCCCAGCCGGTATGCGATAGCCCAGCCTTGCGCGTGACATCTTCAAACTTCAGCCCGCCCAGGTTGTGATAGAGCAAAGGGCTCGGCGCGGTCCCGCCTTTCTGAAAGCGATCGCCGTTGACCAAAAGGATGTCCGGCAATCCATCGTTGTCGTAGTCGAGGATGGCGACGCCGTTGCCGGTGGTCTCAACGATGTATTGCTTGTTCTGCGCTGCGCCTGAGACATTTACGCCGGTCACGCCGGCCTGCGTGGCAATGTCTTCATATTGCACGGTGGGCGGTTTCATCCCGGGAGGCAAGGGTTTGGCGGGCGTGGCTACTCCATTGCCGGTTGCCACGCCCATCTGAGCGTGACTAAGTGCCGCCCCGGAGAGGATTAAGAAAATCGAGAAGCGGAGGAAAAGGACAGAAGGCCACGCAGGCGTTGGGAAACGCTTCGTCATCTTTGGCGGATTGTAGCACCGGGCGAGGCCTCCCCAGGACACGCAACAGAGCGGACCGTTAGAATGTCGTCTCGAACAAACATGACCGATCACACACAGGCCCTTTCATTTTCAATCGGGAAATCGCAATCTGAACGGTGCCCGGGTGAACCAAGTCTGATGCCCGCGATGGTGAAGTGGGTGGTTTTCGCTGACCGCACTTTGGGCGTTCCCGCTCAGCATTGCGGCACAACAGGTTTCCTCCTGCAAGGGACCTGCCGACCTTGCGCACGTGATCGCGTCGAACCCTTCACCAGGCGCTTTCGACGCGCTCGGAGCCTACTTTGCCAGCCACCACCAATTCTCCTGTGCTATTTCGGCTTTCGAGTCCGCGATTCATCTGGCGCCCGATATGTGGGATGGTCACTACGATCTCGGGGTCGCCTTGCTCAGCAGCGGCAATCCCCAGCGCGCGGCCCATGAGCTGCAGATCGCGTCGAAACTCAAGCCCGGGTCGGCAAAGATCCTCATGCCCTTGGGAATTTCTCTCAGCGCATCGAATCAACAGGAAGCGGCAAGCGATGCATTCAAGGCGATTCTGAAACAGGATCCACAATCGGTGCCCGCGCTGGATGGATTAACGAAAGCGCTGATTGCGCAAGGCAGATATACGGCGGCAATCTCCGAACTCAAGAATGCGCCCGCCAACGAAGTACTACAGCTGAATCTGGCTGTCGCTTATTCGAAGAATGGCAACACAAATGAGGCCCTGCAAACACTCTCCGCGATCGTCAAAGAGCACCCGTCCTATGCCAAGGCGCACATGGACCTAGGGATTGTGTATACGCAGCAGAAGCGGTTTGCGGAAGCGTCGCAGGAATTCGAGGAAGCATTGCGCCTCGACCCCGCGGACGATGAAGCTCGCCTCTCGTATGTGAAGGCGTTGTGCGCGATCGCGCAGTACGAGAAGGCCGCGCCCATCATCAGGGACTATGTCAAGCATCATCCACACGATTTCGAAGCGTTGTACTTTGACGGGGTGGTGGAACAAGGGGTGGGCAATTATGCCGATGCGGAGAAGGTCCTGCGTCCAGCGGTGGCCTTGAATCCGAAGCATGCCGAGGCACGGTATCACCTGGGCTTTGTGCTGGCCCGGCAGGAAAAGCTTCCTGAAGCGCGGGCGGAGTTGGAAAAGGCGCTTGCGCTGGACCCCAACTCCAGCGAGGCACGGTTCCAATTGGCGTCCGTTCTTCGCTCGATGGGACAGCCGGATCAGGCTCGCGAGGAATTGAAGGTTGTGCAGGCGAAAAAGGCGGAAAACGTACGGCAGGATGTGGCTGGCGTCACGGCCAACCAAGCGGGTGAGGATCTGCAGTCCGGGGACGCACAAAAGGCAGCCGCTCTTTACCGGGAAGCGCTGGCGAACGATCCGAACAATGCACACACCTACTACAACCTGGCGCTTGCGCTAGACAAGCTGGGCGACTATTCCGGAGAACGCGATGCATTAGAGAAGGCGATGAAGTTGGATGCGAACCTGGCTCCGGTTCACAATCAGCTGGGTTTTTTAGAGCTGCAGGCGGGCCAAGCAGCAAATGCGGAGGAGCAGTTTAAGAACGCCATCTCCCTCGATCCGCAATATGCCGAGGCGCAAAACAATCTGGGCGTGCTGTATGGCCGAATGGGCAAAAACGGCGAAGCGGAACAGTTGTTCCGTAAGGCGACGGAAAACAATCCTCAGTACGGTCAGGCGTTTGCGAATCTGGGTTTGATTCTGGCTAGTGAATCGCGGTATTCGGAAGCCGTGCAGGCGCTTGGCAGCGCGGTGCAGTTTGAGCCCAAAAACCCCGGTGCGCTGAGCGCATACGGGATGGTTCTGGTGCGGCTGAACCGAGGCAACGAGGCTTTGCCCGTTTTTCGCAAGGTGACGCAACTGGACCCAACGTCACCGGGAGCGCATTTAAACCTTGGATTCGCGCTGGCGGATCTATTCGACCTGAACGGCGCGCTGGCGGAATTTTCCGAGGCTATCCGTCTTGATCCTAACAACGCACTAGCGCACTACAACAAGGGTCGCGTCCTGCTCGATCTGCAGCACAATGCGGAGGCAAAACCTGAGTTGGAAACGGCCACTCGGCTTGATCCTAACGCGGCAGACTCCTGGTATTTGTTGGGCATGATTTCGAGGCAGGCGGGCAATACGGACGAAGCGATCCATGAGTTTGAGCAGTCACTTGCCGCAAGGCCGGACAACGCGGAGGCATTGTTCCTGCTCGGGCAAGAGCTTATACGCAAAGGCGATGAGGCGGGGGCGATTGCGCAATGGCGCAAAGCAATCGAGATCCGTCCTACCTACAATGAGGCGATCTTCAGTCTTGCGCGGCTGCTGATGAAATCCAATCCCGAGGAAGCGAAGCAGCTGCAGGCCCGGTTCCAGGCGCTGCAGGCACAGCAACACATCATGGATCGGGCGCAAACGTTGGGAAACTTTGCATTGACATCGGCCGATGCGCATGACTGGCCACAAGCGATTGCGCACCTGAAGGAAGCTCTGCAGGTATGCGGAAACTGCAGTGCGTTGCCACAGCTTCATAAGGACTTGGGGCTGATCTATTGCCATTCCGGTGATTACACCAATGGGCGGATAGAACTGCTGGAAGCGCAGAAGTTGTCGCCAGGGGACCAGGATGTCGCCAAGGCGCTTCACCTTCTCCAGGCAGAAAATAAAGCCCAATGAGTGCCGGGGCTGGCGCATCAGGCAGGTGCCTGTCGCGGTTACTAATATTGGGTTTGGCGGTTATCGTGCTGGGTGGCTGGAGTATGACGGCGCAGAGCGGCTCCCCCGCTGCGCATACTATGCCGAAGGCCGCAGCCGGCCAGGCAGGAAAGTTCGTCGATGTAACGGCGGCCAGCGGAGTTCACTTCGAGGGTCAGGCATACCACACAGCAAAGAAGTACCTGATGGAGACGATGGGGTCGGGCGTTGCCCTGTTTGATTACGACAACGACGGACGGCTGGATATTTTCTTCGCCAACGGCGCGTCGTTAAGCGATCCGACGGCACCGGGCACGATCCCGCAAAAGACAGGGCCCAAAGACTGGAATAGGCTCTACCATCAAAAAGCAGATGGAACCTTTGAAGACGTGACCGAGAAGGCAGGCCTGGCCGGCGCTGGCTATGATATGGGCGCGGCCGTGGGCGATTACGACAATGACGGTTACGAAGACCTCTACGTCACTGGATACGGCGGTAATCGTCTTTACCACAACAACGGCAATGGCTCCTTTACTGACGTGACTCAGGCTTCCGGTACGGGCGGCAGCGGGTGGTCCACTTCCGCGGCGTGGGTCGATCTGGACAACGATGGGCGGCTCGACCTGGTTGTGCTGCGGTATCTGAAATGGGACTTCAGCGACCTTTGGTGCGGTGAACACCGCGACGGGTATCGCATGTATTGCCATCCTGATCTCTTTCAACCGATTGCTCCGCTGGTTTATCACAATGACGGCAACGGCCACTTTAGCGAGGTTGCCGCGAAGGTCGGACTCGACAAGCCTGGGAAGGGGCTGGGGATTGGAATTGCGGATTATGACAGGGATGGCCACACAGATATCTTCGTCGCCAACGATTCGATGGTGGAGTTTCTCTACCACAACCGAGGCAACGGGACGTTTGAGGAGGTTGGCCTGCTGCAGGAGGTTGCTGTAGATGCGGAAGGACGCACGTATGCGGGCATGGGCGTCGACTTTTCTGATTACAACAACGATGGTCTTCCCGATCTGGTGGTCTCCGATCTCGCCAACCAGAAGTACGCGCTTTACCAGAATAACGGTGATGGCAGTTTTACGTACTCAAGCAATTTGAGCGGTGTTGCCGCGGCGACGCTCCTTCATTCCGGCTGGGGGCTCGCATTTCTCGACTATGACAATGATGGATGGAAAGACCTGATCGTGGCCCAGGGGCACGACATGGATAACATCCAGTTGACCTTTCCGAATTTGCACTACAAGGAACCGCCGCTGCTCATGCATAACAACAACGGCAAGAACCTGGTGGATGTATCGGCGGCATCGGGCGAGGTGTTTCATGAAGCATGGGCCGGGCGCGGTTTGTCAGCCGGTGATATCTGGAACGATGGTCATGTGGATGTAGTGGTTACGACTAACGACGGCCCCGCTTATATCTTGCGCAACGGGTTGCAGACGGATAACCACTGGCTCGGGATCAAGCTCGTGGGGCACAAGAGCAACCGCGATGGGATTGGCGCGGAGATTCACGTGAGTACGTCGAAGGGGAGTCAATTTGTTACTGTGTCCACGGCTGGCAGCTACCTGTCATCGAGTGACAAGCGGGCTCACTTCGGACTCGGGAGTGATGCGGTGGCGCAGACTGTCGAAATTCGATGGCCTAGTGGAGTGGTGCAGACGTTGAAGAATGTTCGCGGCGACCGGGTGGTGGTGGTGGACGAGCCTTCCCCGTCTCAGGGAGAAAAATAGGAACTGGCGTGTTGTCGGGCGCGCTGGCCCTTGAATTCCCTTTATCGCGGCAAACTCTCTGCTGATTCATCCAAAGCGAGTTCTGTTGGTGATTCGCCGACGACACATTTGCTTTGTCCGAAGGTGAAACTGCAGGTCCCTCGCCTCCCTTCGGATTTCCTGTCAGGGTTTGTTGCGTTGGTAGACCTCGTGCGGCTTTCCAAGAAAGCCGCATTCGTGGCCGTTGGTGGCGCAGTGTGGTAGGAAAATCCGTAGTGCGCTCGGGATGACAAGGTCGAGGGCGGTGACCCACCTTGGCACCGGTGGAGGTGGATGGACAGAGTTGCAGGGGTTGTTCAGGTGAAAGCGATACCGCACTCCATTACTCATTGCACAGGCCCTACGACACACCCGGGCCAGGCGCCATGACAAAGTCGAGGGCGGTGGCTCACCTTGGCATCGGTGGAGGTGGATGGACAGAGTTGCGGGGTTGTTCAGGGGAAGGCGATACCGCACTCCATGGCTCATTGCTCAGGCCCCTACGACGCACCCGGACCGGCGCGAACACAAGGTGGCAGGCGGTGGCTCACCTTGGCATCGGTGGGGGTGGATGGACAGAGTTGCAGGGGTTGTTCAGGGGAAAGCGATACCGCACTCCATGGCTCATTGCTCAGGCCCTACGGCACACCGGGGCAGACGCGATGACAAGGTGGAGGGCGGGGGCTCATCTTGGCAGGGGTGACGTGGACGGACAGACCGACCCGTGAGCGCTTAAATATGCGCTTGACGGATCATAATGGCGAAAAGTAGCATCGGATGTCATAATATGAGCGCTTGTTGATGCCTGATATCTCTTTAAATGCCGACAATGGATTGCTCAAACACAGCCTTGCGGAACAATTGCGCACGGAGATTCTGAACGGGTCGCTGCGGCCGGGCATGCGTATTGTCGAAGCTACCTGGGCGGCCAAGTTTGGTGTCGCGCAAGCTTCTATACGGGAAGCGGTCAATATTCTGGCCCATGCAGGGTTTGTTTCCAAGGCTTCAGGGCGTAGCGCCCGGGTGATCCATCTAAGCGAAGACGATGTGGTTCACATCTACCAGCTGCGTGGCGCAGTGGAGGGTCTGGCGGCGCGCCTGGCAGCAGAAGCAAAGCCGAACTTGAACGTGCTGCAGGCCACCATGGACGTCATGCGGGAGTCGGCAAGCGCGGGGAACTGCGCGGGTTTGCTCGATTGCGATTTGCTCTACCATCTCGAACTTTGCGAACTCTCTGGCAATCCCCACGTGATGCAGCACGCCCGGCGCATCCTGCTTCCGTTCTTCGCTTTTGTGCGAATGCGTGTGTCTGCGAGCGGACAAGAGACGTCGGCCTGGGATAGGGATCTGGAAGCCCATCAGAGAATCATCGATCTCTTGCGCGAAGGCGAGGGCGAGATCGCAGAGCAGTATGTGAAGAAAGCGATGGAACGCTTCTCAAAGACCGCATATGACAACTGGGAAAAACGTATCTCACACGCCGGCTGATCTTGCGGGCAAGATCATTGTGCTGACCGGTGGTGGTGATGGAATCGGCCGCGAGTGCGCGCTTGCCTACGCGCGCGAAGGAGCCACGGTCGCTATTCTCGACCGTGATCTGGAGACGGCCCGGCGCACCGCATCGGATGCAGGCGGCGACAGTGCGGCGTTCCATGCCGATGTGTCGGATGGCGAGGCAACTCGCGTTGCCATTGCCGCGGTGTTAGGCCGGTTTGGGCGCATTGACGCGGTGCATAACAACGCGGGGATCGCCAGCCCTTCGAAACCTCTCCATGAAACTACCGAGCAGGAATGGGACGACCTGCAACGCGTGAACGTGAAGTCTGTATTCTGGACGACCAAGTTCGCATTTGAGGCCCTGGCCGCAAGCAAGGGGTCCATCCTGCTTACCGCCAGCATGGCGGGAGTTGTTGGGCAAGCGAACCATGCGGCTTATGTGGCAACCAAGGGCGCCATGATCTCTCTGACCAAGGCCATGGCTGCCGATTATTCCAGCTATGGCATTCGAGTGAATGCGGTGTGCCCTGCTGGAGTATGGACACCGATGCTTGAGAGGTGGTGTGGCGAGCAGCCGGACCCAGCAAATATCCGCAAGTATCTCGATGACATGCACTTGCTCGGACCATGCCCGCACGGGGACGTGATCGCGGACGCTGCCGCTTTCCTACTTTCTAACAAAGCCCGCTTTATCACTGGTTGCATCCTCCCAGTGAGCGGCGGTGCAGAGCTGGGTTTCAGGAGATAGCCTCGCGAGATGAAGAGCTGCGTGATTCAATCCGTTTCAACCGTCGATGCGCGCTTTGCACTCCCTGAGGGCGCTGGTACCGACTCTATCCATACCAGCACTGAATACTGCATGGCCGTGACACGATTGGTTGGCGATGGCCAGATTTCCGGGACGGGGATTGCGCTTACGCTGGGCGATGGGAACCGGCTGGTCTGCGAAGCTATCGATTTGCTGGCAAAGCCGCTTGCTGGGCTGGAGATCAACGAGTTGATGTCGAACTTCGGAAGGTTCTTCCGCCGGCTCGCGGACGATCCGTGCCTGCGCTGGCTTGGGCCGCATAAAGGAGTGGTTCACCTCGCGCTCGCTTCCATAACCAATGCGTGTTTCGATCTGTGGGCCAAAAGCCGCGCAGTTCCTTTGTGGAAACTGCTGCTCGATTTGACCCCGGAAGAAATGGTCGCAGTGCTGGATCTGAGCTACGTTGAGGACGTATTGAGCGAGCAAGACGCGCTGGCGATTTTGCGCGCACAGGTCGCGACTCGGAAGCTTCGGGAGCCAATTATCCAGAGTGGGTATCCGGGCTACGATACCTCCATCGGGTGGATTTCTTATGACGACGTGAAGGTTCGCGAACTCACAAGGCGCGCAATCGACGGTGGCTTCCGGGCCTTCAAGTTGAAGGTTGGATCAGCGGAGGAATCGCGCGACCTGCGGCGTGCTGCCATGCTGCGTGCCTTGGTCGGCGAGGCCGGAATTTTAATGTTTGACGCCAACCAGCATTGGAACCTGGCGGACGCAAGCCGCATGTGTCGGGAGCTGGTGCAGTTCAAGCCGCTGTGGATAGAAGAGCCAACGCATCCGGATGACGTGTATGCGCATGTGACCCTGGCGCAAGAAATCGCGCCGGTAAAAATCGCAGCAGGCGAACACATTCCCAATCGCGTTCTGTTCAAAAACTTTCTACGCTACGGCGGAGTGCATTTCGTCCAGGCGGATTGCACGAGGCTAGGAGGCGTCAGCGAGTTTCTCACGGTCAGCCTGATGGCCAAGAAGATGGGTTTGCCCATCGTGCCCCACGTCGGGGATATGGGGCAGATCCATCAGCACCTGGTGCTCTTCAATCACGTCGCTCTCGATCATGAAGTGGTCTTTCTCGAACACATTCCGCATCTCAAAGATCACTTTGTTCTCCCGGCCCAGGTTAGCGGTGGCTTGTACAAAACACCCCAGGAACCGGGAGCATCCTCGGACATGATCGTGAAGGTGAGCTAGCTATCACCAATCAGCATTCGCGTACGGGACAGTAGCCCACGTCCTGCGTCATTCTCTCAGCCGGACCTGTCCAAATTAGCCGGCAAATCGGGATTGGTGGGCGAGTATCCTTTGATTGCGTGGAGGCACGTGGGTCTTAAAGAGCGTCGGGTTGGGTTCGTCGATTAATTATGGGCAATCGCGAGCGATCCGAGCAAAACTGCAGGTCCCTGCCTTACGCAGCCCCGGATTTCGTGTCCAGCTTAGTGGCGTTGGCGAACTTCGTGCGATTGCCACATACGGCTCTCCGGGTAGTACCGCGATGAAGGAAATCCGGGTCCGCTCCAGTCGGGGTGACAGGTTGAGGCTAGTGGCCCACCTTGGGATGAGCGGAGGTGGATGGACAGAGTCGAAAAGCTAATTTGGACAAGTCTGACTCTCAGCCGTCCCTTCGGGTCGGGTCTAAATGCGCATCCGGCGCTGTGGGCGTCCATTTTGCTTTAATTCGCGTAAAGCACTCATTAATATATGGTTCTTGAGGGTGGCCGCCCTTTAATTTGTGAACATAAGGTTAATTTTTGTATCGATTATTGTGCAGTTTATGTTTAAATGCCCGTCAGGTCCCCCGCTAACTTTGCTGCAAGAACGGGGACTCATTAGATGTCCAGGGCATCAGGCCTCTATCCTTCGCCTTATTCACTCTCAAGGTATCGAATTGTCTTTTCCGCCGCCTCCATTTGCGTGCTCACGCTTTTCGCCGGTGTATTAGGAGCCAGGCATGGCGTTGGAACGTTTTTTGGCGTCCATCAGGGGTGGCAAAACGCTTTCGACTTCGCCATCGAGTCTCACCTGAATCACTACATCAATCGCTGGCCGCGTCTTGATGCCGCGATGCTGCTTTTTGTAAATCGCAATCTACTCAAAGGCGCACCTATCGTCTTCCTTTGCTGGGCCGCGTTCTTCGAAAAACGTAGCCTCAGGGAAAACCGCGCCAAGCTTGTGGCGACGATTCCGCTGGCGATTGCCGGAGTGGTGGCTGCCCGGGTCTTGGCTAAGATTCTTCCTTTTCGGGAGAGACCTTTTCGGACGGTTGCCCTGCATTTCCAAACAGCCCACGGTATGTCCACAGAAAGGCTTTACAGCTGGAGTTCGTTTCCGAGTGACCACGCGGTGCTCTTTATTGCGTTGGCCGTCGGCGTGTTCTTTGCTTCCCGCCGTCTTGGCCTACTGGCACTTGGGTACGTGGTTCTGTTTATTATGGCCCCGCGAGTTTATTTAGGCTGGCACTGGCCCACGGATGTACTAATGGGGGCAGTATTGGGAGTAGCCTTCGCCGCCGGCGCCAACATCCCGGCATATTGCAATTTTGTGTGGCGGTCAACAGAGAGAGCGTGGCGGTTTTCCCCAGGAATTTTCGCTGGGGCTATGTTTCTTCTCAGCTACGAGATCACCGATTTGTTCGATGCACCCATATCGATCCTGTCGATGTTGTTCAAACACAAGAATCTTTGAGGTTGCAAAAAGTTTGTAACGTTGGGCGGATCGCTACCACTATCTCGGTGTTTGATAGATGGGCTGGGTCTGACGGTCAGGAAATACCTGCAATACTTGTCTGCGTCCAGTTTCATCCTGCCGGCCGCGGTTCTCCATGAACTCCTCCATAAGCTCTTTCGGGGGGAAGAGGTTATGAAGTGGAACGTGGAGGATCGCAGTTGGCATGCTCTTCACTGTTGAACCCCTCCTAAAATCTGGCGTCCGAAACGTCATCTTATTGTCACTCTCCTGGACTACAGTGCCGTAGAGGGTTTGTGTGACGATAACCATCTTCGAGTGGCTGCTCGGATTAGGCGTACTGCTGTTTGTGACTCGCCGGTTGCTGCTGCGCCTGCAGCTCTCTCGCGCCAAGCACCGCTCGCTTGCCGGCCATGCCCGGCTCGGGCGGCTGCTGGCCCGTTTCGTTCCCTATTACGAGTATGACGAAGCGCAGTTCTTCCGAGCCGACGATGCCCCGGAGGAGATCGGCGAACAGCGCCGGGGGGCATTCAAGGGATTGGCCGCACTCTATGCGCAACGCTTCGCCAATACCGTGCGACAGACCGCAGAGGTGCAGGATGAGATCTCCGATCTACAATTCACGGCGCGCTACCGCGTACCATTCCAGTTCAGCCGTTTCGTCCGCCGGTACCTTAACAGCGGATCCTTCGTCCTCTCCTCGAGCGGCCCCACTACGACCGATCTGGACGGCAACCGACGGTACGACCTAACCGGCTCATACGGCGTAAATGTCTTTGGCTACGACTTTTACAAGGAATGTATCGAACGGGGCAGCGCGCGGGTTCGTGACCTTGGGCCGGTGCTCGGCGCCTACCACCCGGTGACGGCGGAGAACGTGCGCCGCCTGCGTGCGATCTCCGGGCTGGATGAAGTCTCCTTCCACATGTCGGGCACCGAAGCGGTCATGCAGGCCGTGCGCCTGGCCCGCTACCACACTGGTCGCCGCTACCTGGTCCGCTTCTGCGGCGCTTACCACGGTTGGTGGGGCGAGGTGCAACCGGGGGTCGGCAATCCGGTGACCGAGAACGATACGCTTACGCTCAAGGATATGGATGAGCGAAGCCTGCGCGTGCTGCGCAGCCGGCACGACATTGCATGCGTGCTAGTTAACCCGATTCAGGCGTTGCATCCCAACTTGGGCGCAGCGGCAGATTCGACGCTGGTGGGCAGCGGCCCCCGCCCCAGTTATGACCGCGGGGCCTACACAAGATGGCTGCAGCGGCTACGGCAGGTGTGTACGGACCGGGGCATCGTGCTGATTTTCGATGAGGTGTTCCTTGGTTTTCGGCTGGCCCGCAGGGGCGCCCAGGAGTATTTCGGTGTCCGCGCCGACATGGTGACCTACGGAAAAACGGTAGCAGGCGGTTTGCCGATCGGCGTGGTGTGCGGGCGGAGTGACCTGATGAAGCGCTTTCGGGAGGATCGGCCTGCGGATGTCTGCTTTGCGCGTGGCACCTTCAATTCGCACCCATACGTGATGGGGGCGATGTGCGAGTTCCTCGAGCGTCTGGACACGCCGGTCATCCTGGCCTGCTATCGCGACCTTGATGCGGTGTGGGACGGCCGGGCCGCCGGGCTCAATGAGCGTCTGCGCGACGCAGGGGTGGGTGTCCGGGTGGCGAATCTCTCCTCGGTATGGACGGTCTGCTATCTACAGCCATCACGCTATCACTGGATGTTTCAGTACTACCTGCGCGCCGAAGACCTGGCCCTGAGCTGGGTGGGAACGGGCCGGCTCATCTTCAGCCTGAATTACAGCGATGAAGACTTCGCCGCGGTCGCCGATCGCTTCGTATCGGCGGCGCGGCAAATGCAGCAGGATGGCTGGTGGTGGCGGAATGAGGCGCTCACCGACAAAGCCATTAGGCGTCGCGTACTGCGAGAAATGCTTCGGACTCGTCTACATCGTCCATGGGATCAATCAGCTGACCCCCCATCAGGTAAAACGGCGCTCGATAGTAGAGCATGAAATCATGGAACGGATCGGTCAGGATTTTTGTCATCCAGACGAGCCCAGTCTGGACGTCCCTGATGAAGAACAGCTGCACGGTGCGGAAGAGAAGAGCGCCGAAGCCGACAAACAGCCAGATCTGGCCGACGTGCTGAATAAAGGTGGCACGATCGGCGTAGGCCGGGAAAATCCCGAACAACGTTGGACTTAGCCACAGCAGCGCCGGGGACAGCGCCCAGATCGACAGCAGGACGATCTTGCGGCGGAGGTTGTAACCGACCTTAATGTCCTCTTTGTGCTCATGGGTGGCGTGGTTTACCTCGTCGTACCCCCTGGGCTCGAAGAAGAAGTGTCCGGCCTGCCGGCTGACCATCGCCACCAGCCAGCCGATGAGCGCCGAGGCCGCGGGATTCTTGAAGATGAGGCCGTAAGCGGTAAGAAAGCTGATGGCACTTAGCAGGTGAAGCGACTGATTAATGCGGCTGTGGTGATAGTAGCGATGGTCGTCCCACCGCTGGATGCGCAGAGCTTCTAGAAAACTTCGCATGCTGCTTCCTTCCCAGGTTTGCCGGATAGTCATGAGAAGGGAATATAGCAATCTTGTTACAACGATATGACAGTTTGAGACTTAGGGGCTTGTCTACCGTTGTCGAATCAGACACTACCCTGTAACCTTCCGGGTAGTCACAGACGCAAACGTTTGCTTTTCATTGGTCACCCCTTCCCGGATCTGCCTGTCGGTGTGCTGGTGGGCCGATTGGCTATCGAGATTTGCCCAGGAGTGGATATTGCCCCCGGTTGGAATTGGGAGGAGAATAAAACGCGCAAGTGTCTGATTGCATCGCCGCAATCAGAAAGGTGTCACTTATAGGAGGCGAGCGATGGGTGAGATTCCCAGTTTACCGTTGGTCAGCGTCAAACGTTGGTTCGCGTTTGCAATTCTCGCGGCGGCCAGTGTTCGACTGTTCGGCGAGGTGTCCCAAACATCTTCGGCGCAAACCTCAGTTACCACCCCTAAGCACACGTCTGCTTCTGTTCCTGCACCTGTTCCGGAACGCCGGGCGCTCTCTCTCGAGCCGCTTCCTGCAGAGGCGAAGGCAGATATTTTGATGGCACGTGGAGAGTACGCTGCGGCGATCATTGCCTATCAGGATGCAAATCTAAAATCCGCCACTGTCTGGAACAGCATAGGGATGGCCTACCACCATATGTTCGCATTGGAGCAGGCACGCAAGGCTTACCAGACGGCGTTGGCGATCAATCCCCGCTTCGCTGCTGCATCCAATAACCTCGCCGCCGTCTATTACGGCCAACATGATTATCGTGACGCGGAGCACTTTTATAAGAAAGCACTGAAGCATTCGTCGGAGAGCGCGGTCATCTTCTGTAATCTCGGGACCGCATATTTCGCCGAGGCAAAATACAAGCAGGGCATGAAGGCGTATCGCAAGGCCTTCGAAATGGATGACAAGGTATTTGCTCCTAACCAGGCGGCAATGATTGAGGCCGGGAGCTCCCGTGAACAACGGATTGCGATGAACTACTTTGTTGCAGCGACCTACGCCAGGGTAGGAAAGCAGGAACAGGCACTCAAGTATCTTCGTAAGGCAATGGATGAGGGCTTTAAGGACCGCAAACGACTTGATGAAGACAAGGATTTTGCGACCCTGCGAACCACGCCGGAGTTTCAGCACTTGCTGGATCAGGAAAACCTGAATTAGTGGGGACAGCCGGGCGGATCGAATAAGAGCGTTTTGCCGCGACTCCACCCGCTGCCGCTATGGAACTGCCTTCCTAGTGACCACGCCTTAGTAAGCGTGAGTATTTGTCACAAATTCGGTGTCTTCACGCACTCCATAGCCAGCGATGGATTCTTCACCAAAAGATGCTACGTCAACCGCGCCAGCCTCGCCGAGGATGGCTCTTGCCTTTGCGACTTCCTCACTGCAAACGCAGTGGATGGACAATAGCACTTCGCCGTCTTTGACCCTGTCGTCATAAAGCTTCGCTTCGTATTCTGGAATGCCTAAGCCAACGAGTGCGCCGACTAAGCCACCCACGGCTCCCCCAACGCCCAAGCCGGCCAGACTGGCAACCAGGGGGCCGGCAGCAATAAGCGGAGCGGCGCCCGGGATCACGATGGCTCCAATCCCTGCGAGAAGGCCCAGAGTTCCTCCGACCACCCCGCCCACGGCAACTCCTGTTGTGGCATCTTCTTTTGTGTTTTTTTCTGTCTCGACCTGCTTCGATGCGTCCGCACCAGACATAAGGACCGAAACCTCCTGAGTCGAAAACCCGGCAGCTGTCAACCGGTCAACAGCTGCCTCCGCACTCGCTCTGCTTTCGAAGATGCCAAAGGCCGCGGCACTCTCTGCTGTCATGATGAGTCTCCTTACCTTGCCTGCCTGGTGCATTCAAACAGAGAGCTAGTAGTTCTCTTCTTCTTCGTCGTCTTCTTTTTCTGAACCATTCAACGCAGCTGCATTTACCTCTTTCGCGATCTGAGTTAATTTCTTGTCGGCCGCCTCTTCCTCCTTCAAGGTCGCGTCCAGGAGAGCCGCAATTTCTTTTTGGCCGAGTAGCCGGGCGTATTCGCGAACCCCTCCGTATCCCGCCATCTCATAGTGTTCCACTCGCTGAGCCGCGGTTATCAGACCCGAGTCGCGTAAGTCTCCCTTTTCGGTTTCTTCCAGAACCTCGGCACCCTCGGAAAGAACGCCCTTCATACCTTCGCAGGTTTTGCCCGTTCCCCTTTTCTTAAGCATTTCGAAGATTGTTTCCAGGCGTTCAATCTGGCCGTTGGTTTCTTCCAGGTGGCTTTGGAATGCATCTTTAAGCTTTGGCGAAGTGGCCGCCCTTACCAGTTTTGGCAGCGCCTTTGTAATCTGCTTCTCTGCCGAATAAAGATCTTTTAGCTCATCCAGGAACAACTCCTGCAATGTTTCGACACTCATGTGTTGCCTCCAGGCGATACATTCTGCCTTCCGTCTCATAGATGCGAGATGCCGCATCCGCGTGTGGCATCGGACCACACTTTTTCTTTCCTGGCGAACATTGTCACTGATGGCAACACGCGTCATGGGAACGGCATCTCTTGAACCTAATGCGGAACCCCGCGTAAGTTTTAGTTAGCGCACGTTTCACTCAAAGGAGTACCCCACCGATGTATCACCACGTTAAGAAACTGATGTATACCGTAAATGTCGGCGAACCAGATCCGCGCTTCGGCAATATGCTGCTGGAGCAATTTGGCGGAGCCAATGGAGAGCTGGCAGCAGCGATGCAATATTCCATTCAAGGGTTCAACTGCGAAGATGCTGCACGCAAGGATCTTCTGATGGACATTGGCACCGAAGAACTGAGCCACCTGGAAGTAGTAGGGGCGCTGATTCGAATGCATTTGAAACCGATGAAGTTTGACCGGGCTGCAGCCGAGGCGGACCCGTTGGTGTCGATTGCAGGGGGAGGGGGCGTCTCGCTGGTCAATTCCATGGGTGATGCGTGGACGGGCGATTACCTGAAAATCACTGGAGATCTATCCGTAGATCTGCGCAGCAACATCGCGGCTGAAGCGCGAGCGAAGATCGTTTATGAGCGCCTCATCAACTTTACCGATGACGTCGGAAGCAAAGAAGCACTGCAGTTTCTGATGACCCGTGAGATCACACATATGCGCGCCTTCACTGCGGCCCTCGAGACCATGGGCAAGCCCCAATTCTCAATCGGACTGATTGCTCCCACGCCGGGTCTGGTGGACGAGTTCTTTAACGATTCGACTGGAGTTGGAGATGACGGCGAAAAGGACTCAGTTGCGTCGATTCTGAAGGCAGCCGACCTCGAGGCAGTTGATTCGCCTATTTTTGAAGGGACCGGGCTCAATACCACGCCCACTGAACCGACCCCGGATTCCGAACAAACGTCTAAGTTTGACTCGACGCCGGTGGGCGCCCGGCACTTAGCCAACGGCGCCAAACCCGCGAAAAAGACCGGCACCCATCGCCGGTAGTTTGGTTGGGATGCGGCGCATAGCACATGCCTCCTTTGACCCCACTTTTGAACTCTGATTTGAAAGTGGGGTTTCGCACGTTTGCTTTGCCCTCCACAAGATCACGTTCGGGCCCCTGTTCAGGGTTCTATTTTCATGGCAGGAGCTCCGGATGGTATAGCATGTTCCATTGTCAGAATGGCCATGATCCGCTCGAACTCATCTCGAACACTTACGCAACTGTTAGCTGTCGTTGTGACAGTGGTTTTGATCACTGTGCTCTATCTTGCGAAGACAGTGATTTTGCCGCTGGCGCTGGCCATGCTTCTAACTTTTGTGCTCGCTCCCCTGGTCACATGGTTAGAAAGGGCCCGGCTCCCGAGGACAATGGCGATCGCGGCGGTCATGCTTGCGGCAGGGGCGATTTTGGGCTCTGCCGGCTGGACGGTTTTCATGCAGTTGGTTCAGGTCACTGATGCGCTTCCGGCGTATACGACAAACATCCAGGAAAAAATTCAATCATTCCAACAGCCGCAGACGGCGGGGTTCAACCGGGCGCAAAGAGAGCTGGACGATCTTAGCAAGCAAATCAGTGAATGGAGTTCTGGCTTCAACAGCAATCAAAAGCCTGGCAGCGCAGTGGAGCTGGGGTCACCCACTCACCCTGTCTCCGTACGAGAGGTGGGGGGCAGTCAAGGCCGATTAGACGCACTCAGCGGTGTGCTGGGTGTGGTTGTGTCAGTCATCTTAGTCACAGTCTTCAGCTTCTTCATGTTGCTGCAAAGGGAGGACCTGCGGAATCGTCTCATTCGGCTGAGCGGCCAAGGACACCTGCACCTTATGACCCAGGCAATGGATGACACAAGTAATCGTGTCAGCCGGTATCTGTCTTTGCAGGCGCTCGTCAATATGAGCTACGGCCTGGTTGTCTTTGTTGCTCTGCACCTTATTTCGCTACCTCACGCCCTGCTGTGGGGAGCGCTGGCGGGACTGCTTCGGTTTATCCCTTATATTGGAGCGCCCATCGGCGCTTTCCTTCCCACCGCATTATCCGTGGCGGTCTTCAATGGCTGGACGAAGACCCTGCTTATCATGGCTATCTTCTTCTGCCTGGAGGTATTCACGGCTAATTTCCTGGAGCCCCAGGTTTACGGCAAGCATACGGGCCTATCTTCACTTGCGATTCTGGTAGCCGCGATTTTCTGGGCGCTTATCTGGGGCCCGATCGGCCTCATCCTATCTGTGCCGCTAACGGTCTGCCTGGTCGTTCTGGGCGCGTATGTGCCTAGTCTGCAATTCTTAACGGTTCTTCTCGGGGATCAGCCGGTCATGCAACCAGGCGCTCACTATTACCAGCGCTTATTGGCTAACGATCAGCGTGAAGCAAGCCATGTACTGGAGACGCATCTGAAGCACGCGTCGCTTGAGGACCTTTACGACACCGTGTTGATTCCCGCGCTCAACCTGGCTGAACAAGACCGTCATCGCAATGCACTTGACGATTCGACCGTCGACTTCATTACTCAAACTACGAAGGACCTGGTAGAAGAATTCAGCCTCAGGACAGACGATCCCGGAAGGGTTGGTTCCAGCGCACACCAGGGCCCACTCGCAACCCTCGGGAATATTCCAGGGATCGCAGACGCACTCTCGAAGAAGATTGTCTGCCTTCCTGTCCGCGATGATGCGGACGAGGTCGTAGGCATCATGTTGGCACAGTTAATGGAACGAGCTGGTTACTCCGCAATGGCGATTGCGATTGGAAGTGTGGACGGAATGCTGGCAGAAGCGATCAACGCGGAACCAGAGGTCGTGTGTCTTTCGGCACTGCCGCCATACGCTGTTTCGCACGCCCGCAGTATCTATAGAAGACTGCGCATGCAGCGCCCAAAGCAGAAAATCATCATTGGGTTATGGAATTATCCGGAAGACCCGGTTAAAGCTGCGCTGGAGATTAGCGGAGGGGAACAAAACCTGGTTTGCACTACGCTGGCCCAAATCATTCTGCAGGCCAGCCTGGCGTCTCCCAGGGTCACCTTGCCCTCACCTTTGGCGAGTGCCAGCGCAACTGGGTAAAAACTCTGCGGGCCACAAAATAAAAGGTCGAGAGGAAACCATCCCTCTCGACCGGCAAGTCGGGAACTTTTGCTTAGCGCTTTGCGGTGTCAGCCCGGCCCCTGCGAAACATTTCGTTAACAGTTGCAACGAAGTGGTGCGCCGAAGCGGGCGTCGGAACCGCGCCGCTCAAGATAGTTTTATAGGGAATGTCTTTTCCGTAATACGCTTCTGTGTCGGCTGTATTCTGATGTACCTCGTCACCGGTTAGGTCCACGCCAGCGAAGAGTCCTCTGCTGCGCGAATAAGTGAGGAATTCAGCATTGGCGAGTTCAGTGGTAGAAGCTTGCGAATCACGGCCTACGGGGCCGGCGGCCGCTGCAATGTCGCCACCAAGCTTGACTTTGTCTTTGAGCAGATCATCGAGGCTTCTACGGTTGACGCCAACCAGGACGAGATCCGTGGATTGGCCACCCGCCTGGAATCCGAAACTAGCTCCGGTTAGTTGGATAAAGACAGGTGCGCTCCAGCCAGTCGCGGTCCGGCATGTTGCCACGCCCTGCCCGTACTGCGCGCCTACCAGGAAAGCGCCTTTCTTGTATGCCGGAATAACAGCTACACAGTGGGCTTTGGCCGCGATGTCGAAGGGAATGCCTTTGTCAGGAGTACCCATTAACTCGTGCAAAACTTCATGGGCCGCATCGATTCGCGCGTCCAGCTTGGATACATCTGCCGCCTTTGCCGGGGCGACATAAACCAGAGTTATACCCACCAATAAAGCAGCCAACAGATTTTTCATACAATTCTCGACTTTCCGAGCGAGGCTCTTTACCGTTCCGTAAGCCTCCGCTGATAAGTGTGATGCGTTTTGTCCGGGAACGTTGGGTCTATGGTTAGATTTCTTTGCTGCAATTTAGAACGTTCGAGGGCACGCGCCGCAACGCTAACCTTTACATAGGGCTGCGATTAAGCAAGTAATCGAGTCCGCAAAGCCGGTACCATCGGTAACCATACGGTTCGAGCAAGATGCGGTGCTTGTCGCCGGCAACCGGCTGGCTGTGATTCTCCGCAAGAAGATTAATCAGGGTACACGCTTCCTGTTGGCCGCTGCTGACGGAAAAGCTAACCTCTCGAGGCACAGAACTAAAGTTATGAACAAAGAGCACCGAGTTATTGCGCCAGTCGTAGCGCATGATGAGCACTTCCCTGGCTTTCGCAGAGATAAAGAAAAGTCACCCCAACCTATTTCTGGAACTTCTTTGCGCATGCGAATGATACGCTCCATCCAATCCAGCAACGAATCAGGATCGCGGCGCTGGGCAGCGACGTTGACGTGCTCGAAACCATACGGGCCGGAGCTGATCACGGGCATGACCGGCTTGTCGCTTTTGGTGAAGCCTGCATGCGGTTCGGTGGACCACTGCATCGGCGTGCGGGCACAGTTACGTTCCGGCAGTTTAAGATCGTCGCCCATGCCGATCTCGTCTCCGTAACGGATCACGGGAGTACCGGGCAAGGTCATCATCAGGCTGTAGGCAAGTTCCAGGCGCCTGCGATCGCCCTCTAGCATGGGCGCGAGCCGTCGCCGGATGCCGCGATTGTATAGCTGCATATCGGGCTCGGTCCGAACGCGGCGAACACAGCCTTGCGCTCCTGGTCTTCAAGGCGGCCGAGATCGAGCTCGTCGTGATTACGAAGAAACAGTCCCCACTGCGCCGTTGCCGGCCGCTGCTTCGTGGACTGCATAGCCTTTTTCAGCGGCCGGCTATCGGCCGTGGCCATAGCCAGAAAGAGATGTTGATTCACCTCGAAGTTGAACATCATCTGCATCCGCTCGCCGGCATTTCCGAAGTAGCACATATCCGTGTCCGGCAGGACGTTGGCTTCGCCAAGGATGATCGCGTCCCCTTCCCGCCAGCTTAAAAACTGGCTGAAGGTGCGCAGCATCTCGTAGTCTCCTTCGGGTTTGCTGACCTTGGCTCCCTTGGAGGAAATCACAAACGGCACAGCGTCCATGCGGAAGCCCGACACGCCAAGCTGAAGCCAGAAGCCCATGATCTTGAGGATCTCGGCCTGCACTTCAGGGTTGGCGGTATTGAGGTCCGGTTGAAAGTCATAGAAGCGATGAAAGTAGTAGGCCTTCGCGACCTCGTCATAGGTCCACGTCGTTTTCTGGACGCCGGGAAACACCACCCCGGAGGCTGCGTTCTTTGGCTTCTTCTTCGACCACACATACCAGTCGCGATACTTGGATTTTGGATCGCGGCGCGCTTCCTGGAACCAGGGATGCTGGTCTGACGTATGGTTGACGACCAGATCGATCATGACCCGGAGTCCGCGCTGCCGGCAGCCCTGGGTGAACTCCACAAAATCTCCCAAGGTGCCGATAGCGGGGATTTACCCCGTAGTAATCCGCAACATCGTAGCCGTCGTCTCTGCCGGGAGAGGGTTGGAAGGGCATCAGCCATATGGCCGTGACACCAAGTCCCTGCAGGTAGTCGAGGCGGCTCATGAGTCCCTGGAAGTCGCCGATGCCGTCGCCATCGGAATCAAGGAAGGTGGCGATCGATAGGCAGTAAATGACCGCGTTCTTGTACCAGAGGTCGTTAATCATGGTGAGAATCTTCCAAAGTCATTTCGGAGGTCGTAGTTTGGATGCCCAAAGTTGACCTTGTGGAAACCGGTCAGGGAGATATAGTAGAGACCCAAAGCCAAAAAACAGAGGGACGTCACCTATGATGAAGAGCCTCGAGATTCGCATTTCCGTCATCTGCCTTTTCTTCTTTTCCACCATATTAGGCGTAGCGCAAACCCAGGGGAATTGCGGCGACAATTCCGGGAAAGTCCCTGCCGACATTAAAGCGGTGTTCGACAAACCCGCGTATAAGGACGCAATCTGGGGTCTTCGCATAGTAGATCTTGGCAGCGGGAAAGAGCTGATGGATCTGCAGCCGCATTGCAATTTCTTCATTGGCTCGGTACGGAAGGTTTTTTCCGTGGGGGAGTTATTGGACCAGGTAGGTCCTGACCACCGATACAACACACCGGTCTATCGTCATGGAAAGTTGAATGGCGCCGGCGTGCTCCATGGGGATCTGGTCCTGGTGGCATCGGGCGACCTGACGATGGGTGGGCGAACGAATCTCAACGGTACTATTGCAGTCACCGATTTCGACCACAATGAGGCCGACAGCCTGGGAAACGCTACGCTAACCAAGCCTAATCCGCTGGCTGGGTATATCGAGTTAGCGAAGCAGGTGGCTGGGTCTGGAGTCAAGGAGGTTACCGGTAACGTTGTCATCGATGACCGGCTTTTTCAGCCGTTCAATTTCAGGGGCCAGTTTGACGTTAGGCCTATTTTCGTCAATGGCGACCTGGTTGATCTGAGCATCCGACCTACTACTCCTGGCAAACCCGCGTCGGTGAAGTGGCGTCCGGTATCGGCTGCTCTGGGGGTCGACAATAATCTGATTACCAGCGCGGCGCATTCGCAGGCAACGCTCAACTTGAAGCCGGTGGCGCCAGAGTGCATCGGCAAGCCCGGCTGCACGGGAGCTATCGCGGGCCAGATTCCTGTCGATTTTGTTCCTCCGCTCACCAAGAGGTACCCCTTAGTGCAGGCGTTCCGCATCACACAGCCTTCGAATTATGCGCGCGCGATCTTCATCGAGGCGCTTAAAGAGGCCGGTGTAATGGTTCACGCATCCCCGGTAGCCGAGAACCCTGTGCAGATGCTTCCCGCCAAGGGTTCGTACACAGCGAAGGAAAAACTGGCAGAGCTGCCAGGGATTCCTTACTCGGAGACTGCGAAGCTGATTTTGAAAGTGAGTTATAACATCGGCGCGGATACCAGCCTGGTTCTGTTTGGGCTTACGCAGGGGGTGGACAACATGACCGATGCGCTCAAGGTGGAGCGGAAGAACCTGGTCACGAATTATGGAATACGGGCAGACGACATTCATTTTGTCGATGGGAGCGGAGGTGGGCTTACTACGGCGACGAACCAGGCGGTCACTAAGATGCTGATGGATATGAAGGGCAAGTCCTCATTCCCGACGTTCTTCAACGATTTGCCTAAACTGGGCGTGGATGGGTCATTGGGATTCGTTACGGACTTTAAGTCTGACCCAACGCTCACAGGCGCGACTGGGCAGGTGACGGCTAAGACTGGAACCTTCGTTGAAGGCAACGCGGCGGGATTGGTGCTGAAGGGGCAGGCTTTCGGGGGTTATATCAGCAGCAAAGGAGGTAGACAGCTGGTTTACGAGTTGGTGGTGAACAATGTCGTGATTACCAGTCTGGATGATGTGCTGCGGACGTTTCAGGATGAGGGTAGGATTTCGGCCATGATCTGGCGCGATCATTGAGATTGCTTGACTTGGGCAGTTGCGTTCGGGAAAGGCGCACCGCAGGTCCCTCGGCTTCGCTCCTAATGACAAACCAGAGAGTGGGGCGTTGAGTGCTGCGTATCCCACTCAAGCCCAAAGACCTGGCTTGAATGGGGCACCCCAACCTTCGTTGCCGGTGCAGGAGGCAAGGTCATTGCTCCCTTAACTTGCCACAGGCAAGTCGGCTCCTCATGAGGAATTGGCTAGTGGTTGAAAGAGTCGCCTAGCGGCTACTTCCGAGACATCGCTGACGGGGCCGACTTTCCCTTCAGGCTACCGCCCGCCTTCTTCCAGCCACCAAGCTCGAGAGCGACTGACATACAATCGTCGCGCAGTTTGTCGGCATGGGCCCGATCGTGCATGGCTCGAGCCACGACCATCCCGCCTATGCACAACGCCGCTATGGCTTGTGCCCTAGTGTTGCGGGCTCGACTCTGCGCCAGGCTGCGCTCTAATACGCCGACCATCGCGCCGAAGACGGTTTCAAAGGCAAGTTTTGCGCTTTCACCGCTGCGCGTTACGTCGCTCGGCAACGCCACCATAGGACAAGAATTCTCTACATCCTCAAAATGCTGACGAGAGAGATAGGCGCGTATGACCTGGGTACCGACGTCCTTCGAAGCCAGATCTACTTCTACACCCTCCCAACGGCTCTTCCATGTAGGGTCGGTGAAGAAGCACCCTAATACCTCGGCATACAAGTCACTTTTGCTACTGAAATAGCTATAGAATCCGCCGCGCGTGAGGCCTGCGCCAGACATGATTTGATCGAGCGAGACACTGTCAAAACCGTGACGGTTGAAGAGCCGGCGAGCGCTCTGGATGATCTTCTGTTTTACCTCGGTGCGGTGCCCTCTGGGATAAGGCATGAGCCCTCCTGGTTGCCGGTGTGGCGAAGTATTGCTTCCAGCAAAATATGATCTTGAACATAATTTAATCGCATGGTCCTATGCATTGACGGTCGCAGATGCGATCGACGGGTACCAGGAGGATGCTATGAACGAGGCGCATAGGCCGACGCGGCGGCAGGCGATTGCGATCATTTCTTGCGGTGTGGCCGCAGGATACCGGTCCTTGGCGGAAAATCCGCAGGAAACCATGCAGGAGAAACCGGCCACTGCTGCCAACAAGATGCGCACATCCCTGCATGAAGATATCGAGCTGAAGTCGACTCCGCAACGAATCTATGAGGCGCTCCTGGATGCCAAGCAGTTCGCGGCATTCAGCGGTATGCCGGCAGAGATCGACCCCAAAGCAGGAGGAGCCTTTTCCATGTTTGGAGGACAAATCGTTGGACGAACGATCGAGTTGGTCAGCAACCAGCGCATCGTGCAGGCGTGGCGCCCTACCCACTGGGAACCGGGCATCTACTCGATCGTTGAGTTTCAACTCAAACCTGGGAGTTCCGGAACGCTCGTAGCTTTGGACCACAAAGGCTTTCCTGAAGGCGACTTCGACCATTTGGAGTGGGGATGGCATGCGCACTATTGGGAACCGCTAAAGAAATTTTTTGCTTAGCGCTGCCACGGTAGATTTCACTCAGATCTCAACCGGATGATCGGGCGTCCAAAAAGGTTCCCTGGTGGGAACAAACTCTACGGGCACTTCAGAAATGAA
This sequence comes from uncultured Acidobacteriaceae bacterium, assembly GCA_963775365.1. GTDB lineage: Bacteria > Acidobacteriota > Terriglobia > Terriglobales > Acidobacteriaceae > PALSA-350. The sequence goes on from CAVZJL010000001.1 coordinate 217,219, forward strand.
GGATCGCAACCAATCCGCGCAATAGGTCATGCCGCCCTGCTCGGAGACCACGTGGCCCAACAGGATGAGGGCTTTTTTGTTCCCTGCCGTTATGCTGTCGCGCACATACTCTACCAGTTCCCATTCGCGTGTTTCGCCGGCGATGAATACGTCGACATCCGGACGGGCGAAAAGCGAGATGCCCGGCATCCTGCTCACGAACCCCCAACTTACAAGAACTCGGTTGACCGGCATGTGCGGGTCGCCAACGACTCTTATCGTGCGATCTTTCAGCTTCGCCTGCATCTCCTTGCAGAAATGGGCTAGCTGGACTCCGTGAAAAGTAAATCGCTTCGGGTTTTCTGGATCGACATTTTTTTCCCAACCAAGCTGCATCATCATTCCGGTGGCAATCCCGTCAGGCTGGCGAGCGTGCCAGTGGTCGTGAAAATGAAAAATGGCCATATCGTTCTTGCGGATGAAGTCCAGTTTGTATTTCAGAGTTGAGTCGTCTTTGATGTCTTCGGTGTGATCCTGGTGCAGGTAAAAAGGCGTTTCATGGGTAACAATCATGTTCTTGCCCGCGGCTGAGGCCCGTTCCACGACGTCCAGAGTCGCCATCATGGTGGTTGCGATTCCGCGCACTGGGGTGCTCTCACTTCCGGCAACGATTTGATCGACGGTTTGCGCCCGCCAGGGAATTCCCACTTGCTTGCGGATACGGTCCACTACTTCGCCAGCAGTCAGCGGCGTCGGTGTCACTTCTGCCTTCGCCCAGTAGGAGGTCAGCGCGGCACTCCCTGTGAGAATAAAATCGCGACGGGAAAAATCGCTCATGGATGTTCGTCACCTCGGTGTTACCAACCAAAGCTACATCAAGAACTGGCCGTCAGTGCCTGGAGCTTGAAACAGCGTTGCCAGAGCGGGTTTCATTACCTTTCCCATCGCATTGCGGGGAAGCGCATCGAGCACCAGGAGACGCGAAGGAAGTTTGTGATTCGCTAACAGTTCTCTGGCCCATGTGCGCAGCGATTGCAGGTCGAGGACACTGCCGTCTTTCAGCACTACAGCTGCCGCAACGCGCTCGCCCCACTCAGCATCGGGTATCCCGACCACCCCGCACTCGGCAACTGCGGGATGCTGACGTAGCGCCTCCTCGATCTCCAGAGCGGATACTTTGTGGCCCCCGGTCTTGAGGATGTCGATGTTCGTTCGACCAAGGATGCGGTAGATACCGTTCTCGACGACTGCGGTATCACCGGTGATAAACCAGCCATCGCGGAAGGCATCGCGTGTGGCGTCCGGGCGGGCCCAGTATTCCGCGAACACTGCTTGACCGCGAACTTCGATGCCGCCCGGTGTGCCTGGATCAACGGGATTGCCATGCTCGTTGACCAGGCGGAGTTCGACGCCGGGTAGGGGCGCTCCTACACTTCCCGGCACGCGTTCACCTCGCAACGGGTTCGACAGCGCCATGCCGATCTCTGTCATCCCATAACGTTCGAGCAGCGTATGATTACTGATTTCCCGCCATCGCTGGAGCGTGCTCACCGGCAGCGCTGCTGAGCCGGAGACCATCAAGCGAAGCCTTGAACAGGCTTGGCTTAGCTCGGCGCGGCGCGCGGGCGAAGCCGCATCCCAGGCGGCGATGAGCTTGGTGTAAACGGTCGGCACCGCCATGAACAGAGTTAGTTCCCCGCCGGCGATACGATCCCACACGGCATTGGCGTCGAAGCGCGGCAGCATCTCGCATATGGCGCCTGACCACAGCGCACAGCCAACCACATTGATGATTCCGTGCACGTGGTGCAACGGCAGACAAAGCAGGATGCGATCGCTCGCTGACCATTCCCAGGCGTCCACCAAGCTCTTGATTTGTGCTGCAACGTTGGCGTGGGTCGTGACCACGCCCTTCGGCTTACTGGTCGTGCCGCTGGTGTAGAGAATCATGGCGCGGCGCTCGCTGGAGATCTCCGGTAGCGGACGTGGTGGGCAAATGGGAAGTTGATCGTAGAGAAACGCACGGAGAGGGTGGGACGCGGCGATTGGCTCCAGAAGCGGGGCTGCTGACGTATCGAACACGAGGGCCGATGCCCCGGTGTCTTCGATCAGGTATTCCAGTTCAGGGCGTGTGGAGTTCAGCGGGAGTGGAACGGCAACGCCGCCGGCGCGCCAGATGCCCCATTGCATCGCTACCCACGGAAAGCCCGGCGTGACAAGAAACGCCACTCGGTCCTCCCGGAGGTCGTCGCGGCCGGCGAGCAGCGCGGCTGCTATCTGTGAGGACGCGTCCAACAGATGGTCGTAGGTGAAAAACCCCTGCCCATCAACGACCGCGGTGCGTGGGCCGTAGCGTTGGGCGTTCGCAATGACTGCGATAAGACTGGTGCTTGTGACCACACGCAGACTTTACGGCCTGTTCGGCGTCGTTGTCCAACCGGGAAAGCAACACCTCAGGGGCTAAAGCCCTCATCGAGCGCATTGGTTGCGGCCCGACTAAACAGGTCGCGGAAAAAGTCTCTGAACATAGAAGCAATCATCCCTCAGCGGCTAAAGACGGATTCATTGCAAAGCATTTGCGTACGGCCTAAAGGCCGTACCCTTCAGAAAAATGAGCTTTTCCGCAAGCTGTAAAGTCGTGCCCTGACACAAAGCCTGAGTCTTGCTGCAAACTGGGAAGCCGTGCTCCTTACTCAGCGCATCGGCTAGATCAAAAAGTTAGAGGGAAAGAGATGTGGGGCACCCGTTCTTCGTTTGCGAAATGGCGAAAGGCTATGAGAGGAGCAGCGCGGCGGCGAGTGCTGCCGTTTTGTGGTCCTTGGTCCAGGGTGGTCCCATCGTCTTTCCAAGGTTTTCGATAGTGGAATGGGCCACGCTCGCTCGCTTGCCGAATGTGGCCTTGGCGCGCTCTTCGAGGTCCCGCTGCTTGATGGCGGTGACGGGGATCTGCAAATCTTCGCAGGCTTGCGTGACGGTGTGGCGGAAGAATTCGCCTTCTGCGGTGTGGATTAGCGGGTGAGCAGCAAGGATCTTGTCAAGCGGCGGCAGGGAGCGGCCCGAGGCTAACAAGACCGCGGCACCTACGACACGGTAATTGCTCGCATTCAATTCAACAACCAACTCAGCGATGGCCGCGGCAGCTAAACGAGTTGAGGCCACGGCACAGTCCGCAATGTGCTTCTCAGGGAGTTTGAGGTTCATTGCATAGTGATAGGGCTGGATGGCCCCGGGCATTTCGGGATCCGCGGTCACGATGCGCCGCCGAGCGAGTATTTCGATTGCATGAGGAGCCCGGGAAACAGCCACCAGCACTCCCCAGCCGGAATGCATTTGAAAGCCCAGGGCTGCGTGCTTCATGGTGACTGCGGGTGAATGCTTCATGAATTCGGTTAATTTGTCATGCGGCAAGGCTTCGATGGTGTGGCCATCCACACCGGTCATGGTTTGGGCAGCAACCATGGCGTTCACAATCGCTTCCTCAGTAGCTTCGACCGTGGCCTGAAACAAGGGACTGATGCGTTCGTTGGAAACCGTGAGCACAGAGTTGGGACCCGGTTCCTTGTTGGCGCCGCGATTCGCGGTGGAGAAGGCTATGAAAATGTCACCGGAGGAATTGCCGGAACTGGAACCGGTCCGGGCCAGGCCCATGGTCGCGCGGCGCGCGAGTCTCTTCAGTTGCGTAGGCAGAAGCGGGGCGTCGGTGGCCACCACAATGATGATGGAACCGACATCACCCCTCACTTCGGGGGCGAGCATTGACTTACTCGGGGCCGCGGGAATGAGCTTACCAACGGGCACACCGGCGATGGTGAGCTGTGGGCGCCTTCCACAATTGCATTGCACCAGCACACCGACCGTATAGCCGCCCGCCTCGGCGGAAAGCACGCGGGAGGCGGTTCCGTCTCCGCCTTTGAAGCCGTAGCAAACCATGCCCGTGCCTCCACCTACGTTGCCCTCGGGAACAGGGCCGCCCTGTGCGGAGTTGAGTGCTGAGAAGACGTCCGACTGCTGTACATGGAAGCCGTTGATGTCATTCAGGTAGCCATCCCATGTTTCAGCGACCACGGGAAGCGACCAGGGCTGCTGCGCAAGACGGCCGCTCTGCACCGACCAGGCGATGACGGAATCGCGCACCAGTCCGACGGAGTGGGTGTTGGTAATGGCGACGGGGCCTTCGAGAAAGCCGGATTCTTCCACCCAGGTGGTGCCCGTCATTTCGCCGTTTCCGTTTTGCGAGAACCAGCCGGCATACACCGGCTCAGCATCGGCACGGCCGCGGGGGAAGATCACGGTCACACCCGTGCGTACCGGACCCTGGCCGACGACCAGTTTGCCTTCGCCGCGGATCAGAGTCGTGTCGCCTACTTCCACTCCTTTGACGTCGGTGATCGCATCCAGTGGGCCAGGATTGCCGTCGAATGGCACGCCGAGCGCGCGGGCACGCGGCGCCGATTGGGCGAAGCCCGTCATGCAAACCATGAACAATGGAAGAAGGCGGCAGGAAGTTCATGGGCGAAGTCTACACCAGCTTCATGTGCTTCGGGATCCCAGTGGACAACGTTGCCCTGTTCGTAGCTGAGGTTGCTGAGCAGGGCCGCTCCGGCCGCGCGGAAACCAAAGACCGCATCTTCCACGACGGGCTGGCGCGAACGCACCGAGGAAAAGAAATTGCGGAAGTGATCATAGCTGTCGCTGTATCCGGCCGCGGCTACATATTTCTCGTATCCCAGCTGCGGCGCTCCCATGGGGTGGGTGCGGCGGATATTTCTGGTGGTATTCCTGCTCGATGCGCTTCTGCATCGCATCGGTGAAGGTTCCGATCATCAGGCCCGGCTCCTTCTCCAGCGGCACACGGCTTACGATGACGCTGTTGCCGGCTATCTCCATCGTGCCTTCCGAGCCGGTGAAAATCAGGCCTTCGCTTTCTTCGCCTCCATCCACGAAGTTCACGCGCAGGCTCAGGTTGAAGCCCTCCGGATAATCAAAGAGACCCAGCATCACGTCGGGCACATCGCGGCCGTCTTTCCAAAAGCGCATTCCTCCGGTTGCCATGGCCCGCGTGGGCCCATGCGCACCGGTGATGAAGTGGGTTCCGCTAAAGAGGTGCACGAAGAGATCGCCCGCCACACCGCTGCCGTAGGCCTTCCACTTGCGCCACTGGAAAAAGTGCTCACCGTTAAAGGGGATCTTGGGCGCGGTGCCCAGAAAGCGCGGCCAGTCACAGGTCTCGGTCGAGGCATCCGGAGGCACGGTGTAGTTCCAGGCGCCGATGGACGAGTTGCGATCCCAACGCGCGGTCACCATATTCAGTTTTCCGATGGCGCCGGCGGCGAGCAGCTCCTTCGCCTTGGCATAGATCACCGAGCTTACGCGCTGGCTGCCGACCTGGATGATGCGGTTGTTCGCGCGTGCGGCCTCGATCATCTGCGGCCCGTCGGCATACAGATGGATCATCGGCTTCTCGCAATAAACATCTTTGCCGGCTTTCATCGCGTCCACGGCGACCTGCTTGTGCCAGTGGTCGGGCGTGCCGATGATGACGGCATCAATATCTTTGCGCTCCAGGACCTGGCTGTAGTCGCGGGTAGTAAAGATGTCGTTGCCCCAGAGTTCCTTGCTGTGCTCCAGCCGGCCGTCGTAACAATCCGCGACGGCGACGAGCTTCACGCCGGGAACCTGCACCGCAACCTTGGTATCGCCCTGGCCCTGACCACCGGCGCCGATCAGCGCGATCTGGATATGGTCGTTGGCTGCAACCGGCTTGGCCGGTTCGGATTGGGCTTCGGCCAGCAAATGGGTTCTCGACCCAGCAATGTCTCCACCGTTGCCGCCGCCCCTGCCGCTTTAAGAAAGTTTCTACGATTCAAATCGAGCACAGTAGTCCTCACCAGTGGAAGTTATCCGCCGTCTGTAACGATACAGCTTAAGGGGTCTCGAATGAAGAGTACGGGGTTGTGTCCACCGCCGGAGGTTGAAGGAATGCGAGTAGGTACATGGGGAGGATTCAGCACAGAAGCTTTAAAAGAAGAGAGTGGCGCCGAGTGGGGGACGCGGCGCCGGGGGAGTTACATGACGAAGGCCAGGTTCTCCAGCTCTGCCTGCATGCAATCGAGATTGCAGCCCATCTCTTCCAGGCGGGTGATGGCGTTGCGAGCTGCGGGAGCGCTCACGCCGTATCCGCGGCCAGTGAGAAAGCCACTGAGGACTTCCGCCGCCTGCCATGAATCGATCCCCGACTGCAGGAGCTCGTTGCGCAGGTTCAACAGCTCGCGTGCGGAAAATTTCTCGATCTTGGCATTTGCAGACATTGTATTTCCTCTCTCTCTGTGTACTTTGAGACCCAGGCACGATTTACAGCACTTGCCGTCGACCGCTGCGCGAAAACTGCGCCGTGCAACCAATCTGAGGCAGAAACGAACCAGTTTCGTGTCTACTTGCTATTATGTGAACCCGCAACGGACGATTTCGTTGCGAGAGCCAAGCTGCGTCTCCTGAACAGTGCAAACCGCCGGAGCAACTATGCCCACAAATCTGCTCATTTGATGCTGGAATGCTCTGCTGGATGTATCGGACGTTGGAATCATTTGGCGAGGACGCAATGCGAGCGAATAGCACATTTCCATGCAACGCATCAATTCTGGGAAAGCGGTTCCAAAAGTGGCGAGTCCAACGGTAACTGCATTGGTCCGCCGGTAACTGTATTGGGTGCCCGCCGACCCTCCCGGTTGCCGGGAACCAAGGGTCGAAGTCGCTTTCCTTTTCCGCACTCTCCTCATCAGGCTCTATAACAAATAGACTAATTTTCAATCGACTGGTGAGCAGAGAAAAGTGGATCCGCAAAGTACGCGTGGCTCTTATGCAAGCGGAGGCTGGGGCGTTGCGCGATGCTCGAGCATCACCGGAATGCCGTCCTCAACCGGGTAGTAGCGGCCACAACCGGTGCAATGCAGCCATGCATGCGAGGCGCTGGTCCGGACCGACGGTAAGCGCAGTGATGGCACACCGGGCAAACCAGGATCTCGAGCAGAGTCTGGGAAAGCATAGGGCGCGACATCCTAAGAGTTTAGACGAGTCCTGGGCGAGTGACCTCGAGCTCATTCACACGCTGAGCCATTTACCATGGCAAAGCAGGGAAGGATGGTGCATGGCTAGAGTTCTGGATGGAACCGCAATCGCCGCTGAGATCAAGGCGGAAGTGCAGGACGGAGGTGGAGCGACTGGCGCTCCAGGGCATACGGCCCGGGCTGGCGGCAGTGCTGGTGGGGCATGTTCCTGCTTCAGAAATTTATGTGCGCAGCAAGGTAAAGACCTGCGAGGCGCTGGGGCTTTTCAGCGAGCTGATCACGCCGCCGGAGACGGTCACCACGGAAGAGATGCTGGCATTGATCGCGGAGTTGAATGCACGCGAGGATATCGACGGCATCCTGATTCAACTGCCGTTGCCCGCGCAGGTGAATGCCAAGCTGCTGCTCGAAGCGGTAAGTCCGGACAAGGATGTGGACGGCTTTCATCCGGTCAACGTGGGCCGCTTGCAGACCGGCCAGCCGGCGCTGGCTCCCTGCACGGCGGCGGGCATCATCGAGATTCTCAAGCGCAGCCATCTGCCGATTGCGGGACAGAATGCGGTGGTGGTTGGGCGCAGCGACATCGTGGGAAAACCCACCGCGATCCTTCTGCTGGCGGAGAATGCGACGGTCACCGTGTGCCACTCCCGGACGCGTGATCTGGGTTCGTTCACCCGGCGGGCAGACATCCTGGTGGTCGCTATCGGCAAGCCGGCGATTCGTGACCCCGGAGATGGTCAAGCCGGGCGCTACGATTCTGGACGCCGGCATCAACCGGGTTACCGACCGAGCGGAGTTTGAGCGCTATTTCGCCGGCAGATGCTCGCCGCGAGGAAGTGTTCCTGCAGAAGGGTTCGGCGATTGTGGGCGATGTGCTGCCCACAAGCGTACGCATTGGCGGGCGCCTATACACCCGTGCCCGGCGGCATTGGACCGCTGACCATTGCCATGCTGATGGCAAACACCGTGCGCGCGGCCAAGCTGCGGCGCGGGCTGCCAGTTTAGGACCGCATGCTGCGCGTCGGATTGACGGGCGGTCTGGGCAGCGGCAAGAGCACCGTGGCCGGAATGTTTCGCGGAGCTGGGCGCGGCGGTGATTTCCGCCGATCAGCTTGGGCGCCAGCTCATGCAGCCCGGAGAGCCGGTTTATGCGGCGATCGTCAAGACATTTGGCCGGGGTGTGGTCCGGGGCGACGGTTCGCTCGACCGCAAGGCACTCGCCGAGTTGGCCTTTCAACATAACCAGGCCGACGCGCTCAACCACATCGTCCATCCTGCCGTGATCGCCGCGCAAGAGGAGTGGATGCGCGGATGTCTTCGCCGCTGATCCAGGCGCGTCGCCATGGTGGAGTCCGCGCTGATTTTCGAAGTGGAAAAGTGGGGCACGGCGCCGGGGTGGGTGCAGCGATTCGACAGAATGATTCTGGTCACCGTGCCCGACGAAATGAAGATTGCTCGTTTTGTTGCGCGCATGATGGCCAACGACGTATCCGAGAGCCGGCTAGAGGCGATCAACAGGACGCCCGCGCGCGGATGGCGATGCAGATTCCCGACCAGGAAAAAGCCGGCCGATGCGAGTATGTGATCGACAACACGGGTTCTCTTGAAGAGACGTGCACGAAGGGTAGGGGAGATCTACCGGGGAGCTCGCGCAGGCTGTCGTCCCAATAAGACCGGAAATGATCTAATAGAAGTTAGCTCGCTATGAAGATTCGCTCGGTCATTTTGATTGTCTTGCTGGTAGGCGCGTTCGTCTACCTCACCTCGTACAGCAACTTCAGCGGCGTCAGCAATCTCCCCCTGGCAAAAGCCTGGCGCGGGTCTCCGTTGCAGCTTACCGAGGCCGACGCCCAGCCGGCTTATACCGCTGAGGAAAGCCAATCGCATTGCGGTCTACAAGCGCACATTGCCTTCGGTCGTGAACGTCACTTCTTCCGCACTGGCGTTCGACTTTTTTTACGGAGTGGTGCCTCAGTCAGGACAGGGCTCGGGCTTCATCCTCAGCAAAGACGGCCGCATCCTCACCAACTACCATGTGATCGAAAATGCGCAGAACGTCGAGGTAACGCTCAGCGATAAGCACAACTATTAGGCGCAGGTCATTCTGCAGGACAAGGCACATGATCTTGCCTTGCTGCAGATCAACGCCAAGAACCTCACCCCAGCTATGCTTTCCGAATCGAGTGACCTGCAGGTGGGCCAGAATGTCTACGCTATCGGAAATCCCTTCGGGTTGAACGGCACCATGACGACGGGAATCATCAGCTCCATTCGCTCGGTGCAGGAACCGCAAGGCGCGACCATCGAAAACGCTCTGCAGACCGATGCGGCGATCAATCCCGGCAACTCCGGTGGCCCGCTGCTGAATTCGCGCGGTGAGGTAATCGGCATGAATACGCTTGATTGCCACCGGCGGCGCAGAACAAAATTCCGGCATCGGTTTCGCCATCCCAGTCGACACCATCAAGGCGGTGCTTTCGGATTTCACCAAGTATGGCCGGGTGCGCCGTCCGTCGCTGGGCATCGCATCGCTGGCCATCGGGCCCGATCTCGCGGAACAGATTGGATTGCCCGCTGATTACGGCGTGCTGGTGCAGAAGGTCCTTCCAGGCGGCGCTGCCGAGCGTGCTGGTTTGAGGGGCGGCAATCAACAAGCCTAATTGGGCAATACCCCGATTTATCTTGGTGGCGATCTGATCGTAGCGATCGACGAAGACCGGGTGACCAGTCCGCAGGATATTTCCGAGATCATGGACCACCACCAGGCCGGCGATACCGTCACCGTGACGTTCTTCCGTGGACAAGGAAAATGACGGCCAAACTTACTCTGGGCGAGGCTCACTCGGTTTCGGTCTGACGGTTACAACGGAATATAGCGCCGCCCGGCGAAGCGATATTTGCCGGAAAGCACGCGGGCAATGGCCTCGGTATAGGCCACATGCTCCTGGGCGAGAATGCGCGCGGCAAGCGTGTGCTCATCATCGTCCGGCAGGACCGGGACACGTCTTCTGCAACACGATGACGCCGTGGTCCAGCTCTTCGTCAACGAAGTGCACGGTGCATCCGGACACGGTAACTCCATAGGCGAGAGCCTGACTTTGCGCATCCAGGCCGGGGAAGGCCGGCAGAAGCGAAGGATGGATGTTGAGGATGCGCTGCGGGAAGGCGCGCACGAACTCCGCTGACAGCAGGCGCATGTAGCCGGCGAGACAGACCAGATCGACCTGATGCGCCTGCAGGCTGGCGACGATCTCGGCATCGTGTTCGGCGCGTTGCCGTCCCTGCGCCTCGATCACTTGGGTCGCGAATCCCAGCGCTGCGGGCGGCCGCGATCCCGGGCGCATCGCGGCGATTCGAGATCACCACCGCGATGGTCGGCGTTGCTGCCAAGCGGCCTTGGGCGATTGCCTCGGCGATAGCGAGAAAGTTTGATCCCCGGCCAGAAAGCAGGATCCCAAGCGGTGGATCCGCGCTGGCCTCTGCGCCCGAGGTGCATGTGTACAGACACCTTGCGGTCTCCCTTAACCGTCCGGCCGATGACGCAGAATTTCTCTCCGGCCCGGTCGAGCATCGATTTGGCGCGCCTGAACTTGTCCGCCGGCACCACTGCAATCAGCCCGATACCCATGTTGAAGGTGCGCAGCATCTCTTCCTGCTCGACGCTGCCCAGTTGCTGCAAATGGGTGAAGATGGGGGGCGGCGTCCAGGAGGCGGTTTCAACCACGGCGGAGATCGTCTTGGGCAGAATGCGGGGCAGGTTTTCGGTGATGCCGCCGCCGGTGATATGAGCCATGCCGACCACCAGGTCGGCGGCGGTGAGCTTCTTAATCACTGCCAGGTAGCTGCGGTGCACCTTCATCAGGGCGGCCCCGGCCTTGTCCTTCAGGTCGTTGACGTATTGGTTCGGCGCGTAGCCAGCCACTTCAAAAAAGAGCTTGCGGGCCAGAGAGTAGCCGTTGGTGTGCAGGCCGGTGGAAGGAAAGCCGATGAGCACGTCGCCCACCTGGATCTTGCTGCCGGTGATCAGTTTTTGCCTTGTCGACGGCGCCGACGATAAAGCCGGCCAGATCGTACTCTCCATCGGAGTAAAAGCCTGGCATCTGTGCCGTCTCGCCTCCGATGAGAGCGCAGCCGTTGGCGCGGCAGGCCTCGGCTACACCGCTGACCACAGTTTGGGCCACTTCGCCATCTAGCTGGCCGATGGCCAGGTAGTCGAGAAAGAAAAGGGGCGTTGCGCCCTGCACCGCAATGTCGTTCACACAGTGGTTGACCAGGTCGGCGCCGACGGTGTGATGCATGCCCAGGGCAAACGCTACTTTGAGCTTGGTGCCGACCCCATCTGCGCTCGAAACCAGGATGGGGTCGGCGTATTTTGCGATGTCCAGGCGGAAGAGGCCGCCGAAACCGCCAATATCGCCCAGCACCTGCTTATTGAATGTCTTTTGCGCAAGATACTTTATGCGCTGCTTGGTGCGATCCCCTTCTGAAAGATCCACACCCGCCGAGGCGTAGGTGGCAGGGGGCTTTGGCGGATTTGCGCGTCGCATCTGGCAAGGCTTTTCCAATTTCGCGTGGGATACCGGCCGAGAGGCTGGCGCGTTTCGATTGGATTGAAAATGTGTCCCCGGGAACTGCCAGTTTACCATCGCCCGCGGGGCCCAGGCAGCTCTGCACATTCCCCTATACTGAAGCGAAAGGGGACTGCTCTTGCACCGAGAACTAAGTCGATCCAGAGAATTGCAGCGGCGTGCGGAGCGCTACTTGCCTGGGGGCGTCAATTCGCCCGTGCGCGCATTCCGCGCGGTTGGGGGAGACCCGCCTTTTCTGGTGCGGGCCGAGGGAGCCTACCTGTGGGATGCCGATGGCAATCGTTACCTGGACTACTTCGGGTCCTGGGGGCCGATGATCCTCGGCCATGCGCACCCGCTGGTGGTGGAGGCGATTCAACGGGCAGCGGAGCGAAGCGCAAGCTTTGGGGCTTCCACTGCCGCGGAAGCCGACCTGGCGGAGCTGGTGGTGACCGCCATGCCCTCTATTGAAAAATTGCGCTTCGTCAGCTCGGGAACCGAAGCCACGATGTCCGCCATTCGCGTGGCGCGGGCGTTTACTGCTCGAAAATACGTGATCAAGTTTGAGGGCTGCTATCACGGTCACTCGGATGGGCTTCTGGTTAAGGCCGGATCAGGCCTGGCCACGTTCGGCCTGCCCGGCTCGGCCGGCGTTCCAGAGGAGATCGCCCACTGGACGCTTGCGCTGCCGTTTAACGATTTGCCGGCGGTCGAGGATGCTTTCGCGAAGCACCAGGACGAGATTGCCTGCGTGATCGTGGAACCGGTGGTGGGCAATATGGGCAGCGTGCCTCCCGCACCTGGATATCTGGAGGGTCTAAGGCGAATCACGCAGGAAAGGGGAAGCTTGCTGATCTTCGACGAGGTCATGACGGGTTTCCGCCTTGCGCTAGGCGGGGCTCAGCAGGTCTTTGGTATCGATCCTGACCTCACCTGCCTGGGAAAGATTATCGGCGGGGGGCTGCCCTGTGCTGCGTTTGGCGGCAAAGCCAGGATGATGAACTTGTTGGCGCCGATGGGGCCTGTCTACCAAGCAGGGACGTTGAGCGGCAACCCGCTGGCGATGGCTGCCGGGATTGCTACCCTGCGCTATCCTTGCAGACCATGCGGTGGACGTGTATGCCGGGCTGGAGAAAGAAACCGCGGCTGTGGCTAAGGGCATTGCCGCAGCGGCACGGGATGCGGGAATCAGCGTGGAAACCAACCGTGCCGGGTCCATGGTCACCTGGTTCTTTACCGGAGCGCCGGTCACCGATTTTGCGACTGCGGCGGCATCGGACACGGAAGCTTTTGGGCGGTTTCAGCGGGCGATGCTGGATCAGGGTGTATGGCTTCCTCCCTCGCAGTTTGAGGCTGCTTTTCTCAGCACGGCTCACACCAGCGCGGACATTGAGTTCACGGTTGAGGCGGCTCGCAAGGCGTTTGCGTCGATGCTTGCCACTCAGAATTAGAACTTCGATGTCCGTGAATGTCTAAAAAGCTCGCTGGTTTAGAGCTGGGGTATCCCACATCTCGCGAAAAACCAGCGAGATGTGGGGCACCCAGTCATCGGTTGTCGGACGAGCGCGAAAAGTCTTATCCCCAGGCATCTACGGTTACTGTTTGCAAGCCGGTGCCAGCCCAGGCTTCGAGCAGAAGCCAAGTCGCCGTTAGCGTGATGGAGCGGTCGGTTCCCAGTTGTTTGTGACCGCCGTCGTGCAGGAGGATGTTGCTGCTCCTATGCAGGCGCTGGTTGCGGTAGATGGCACTTTGTATCCGTGCCGTCAGCGCCTCAGAGTCCGTGGCATCCCAATCATGCGCGGTTACGTTCCACATGACTGGCCTGAGGCCGAGTTCTTCCGCCGTACGCAGCACATCCGGACGACGGGAGCCGAAAGGCGGTCGAAACCACTTCACTGCTTCTCCGGTTGCATCCTCGATGACAGCGTTGCAAGTCGCTAGCTGCTCGCGGACACGCTTGGGCCGCTGCCAGAGCAACGACGGATGGCTCATCGTGTGGTTCCCCAGCAGATGGCCGCGTTGTTGGACTTCGCGGGCAATATCTGGGCGCTGCCTGACAAAGCTGCCGATTAGGAAGAAGGTCGCACGCACCTGGTGGTAGTCCAACAAATCGAGCAATTGCTGGGTATGGGGATCATTGGGGCCATCATCGAAGGTGAGCGCGACTTGCCGTATATCGGTGCCGGCGACGACGGTGCGACCGAAGAGCTGGGAGGTAGGCCATCTTGCTGCATAACTGTAGCCCCCGGCCGTAAGCCCGGTAATCAGACCCGCGGAGACCAGCTTGGTAAGCATGCTTCCAGAGTGTAAATGTAGAGTGGCGGCACTCACCGGCTCATGGTATCTTCGGCTTTTCTTCGCTTACAAAAGGGCATCGTCATGGTTGAGTTGTTTGAGACGCCCAGATTCATCGCCATCGAGGGGCCGATTCGTGTCGGCAAGTCGACGTTGGCCAGGATTCTGGCAGAGAAACTGCACGCTCGGCGTATCGTGGAGCCCGAGAACAACCCCTTTCTCGACCGCTTCTACCAGGAGATAAGCGGCATGGCTCTCGCTACCCAGATGTGGTTCCTGGTGGAGCGGTACGACCAGATGCGGCAGGCAGCGAAAGATCTAGCTGGCAGCGAGCCACCCGATGGTGGCCGACTACCTCTTTGAAAAGGACAAGCTTTTCGCTTACATCAATTTAACCGATGCGGAGCTGGAACTTTACAACCGCTACTACCAGATCTTTCGCAGCAGGTACCGACGCCAGACCTGGTGATTTATTTGCAGGCCTCGCCGGAGGTGCTGAAGCAGCGCCTCAAGCGCAAGGGCATCACCCAGGAGCAAGCCATCAGCGACGCCTATATCGAGCAGGTGGCGAAGGCCTACGAGCACTTCTTCTTCCACTACACGGCCAGCGATCTGCTGGTGGTCGACACATCGGAGATCGATTTCGTGAACCGCGACCAGGATCTGGCACTGCTGCTCAAGCGGCTCTCCGAGCCGATCAAGGGCAAACAATACTTTATGCCTCCTCCGGCCCAGGGAGACGGCGCTTGACCCCCTCAATTCCACGTTATACTCGGGGTGGCGTATCGGACGCCTCCGTGTCCGCGGGCAGGGCTGAGCCCACCGACGATCCTGATCTCTGACAATTCGAAGGCGAATCTTCTTTTGAGCCCGACACGCGGACAGCGGGCAGTGACAAAAAGGAGATCGTCATGTCCGTTCCTCGGTTCCCATCCAGCGCCCACGCGCCGTCTGCCGAGCAGCCGAACCTGGAACAACTGCGTAAACAAGCCAAGGAACTCTTGCAGGGCTTCGCTCGGGTGATGCCCGACGCCATCGCCGAAGTGAACCGGTTTGAACGCAACCCGAGACGAGAGCAGCTTCGCGCTCAACGATGCACAGAGGGTGCTTGCCCGCGCATACGGATTTGCGAGTTGGCCAAAGCTGAAGGCGTTTGTCGATGGCGCGAATATCGCCCGATTCGCTGGAGGCGGTGACAGAGCGGCGATCTTACACGGGTGCGATCGATGCTCGCGAGCCGTCCGGAACTGGTGTCGCATGGACAGGGCAGGGAACGACGAACATCGGGGACTGCATTACGCGGTTCTGCGGCGCGATGCGGCGATGGTGCGCCTGCTCATGGAGGCGGGTGCGGACGCGCGCAAGGGCATCTGTCCGCATCGCGATGCAACCTCTGCATGGACGCTCGCGCAGGAGCGGCAATACGACGATATTGTCGTCGGTCATCGAGGAAGAGGAGCGCCATCGGCGCGAGGAGATGAGCTGTTCCAACGCGACCGTCTCGCCGGCGCAGGACCAAATCAGTGCGGCCATCGCTCAGGGAGACGACGCGACGGCGATGCGACTGCTGGATGAGGATCGAACGCTGATTCAGGCGTGTGACCGGGATGGGATGACACCGCTGCATGTGGCGGCGCGCAGGAATGGCTGGAGTTGGTCGCATGGCTGCTGGAGAGGCGGGCGAATGTGCACAAGAAAGATCCGAGCGGCCTCACGCCGCTCGATCATGCTGCACTGGAGCCGATCCGCGCAACTGATGCGTGCGAACGGTTTCCCGCAGGTCGCGGCAGCTGCTGCTGGAGCACGGTGCGGAGCTGACGGTTCGCGCAGCAGTGGCGTTGGGGGATGCCGCGGGTCCGGCAATTCATCGCGGCTGAACCGGGATTGCTGCGCGCAAATCACCGGCGCGGGCGGCCTGTTGACGCTTGCCGTGAACCATCGCCAGTTGGAGATGGTTCAACTGCTGCTCGATCTTGGCGCGGACGTGGACGAGCGCGTGCTGCTGGAAGAGCTCGAAGAGCCGACTGAAAGCTGGGGTATGCCCCTGTGGTACGCGGCGTTGGCGGGCGATCTGCGCCATGACCAGGCTGCTGCTTGATCGAGGCGCCGATCCGAATGCCAACGTTTACGCCTCCGGATGGCCGCTGCGCAATGCGTGGAATCATGAGGACGATCGAGTGAAAAATTTGCTGCTGGAGCGAGGGGCGAAGCGACAACCGTACATGGTGGCCGAGACGCACGATGTAGAGGAGGCGCAGGAGACTGCTTGCGCGAATCGCCAACGAGGAGGTGGTCTCTGAATTGGCCTGGTCGGCGGCGGACCACGGGTGCCCGGAGATTGTCGCCATGGCGTTGCCTCATCTTGATTGGCCCGCTCAAGGATCCTCGCTGGCACTGGGTCCTCATTCAGCCGATTCGGGGTGCGGGAGGGGATTCCTCGCGAAATGAAGGCCATTTCCGGAGCATGGAGGTGCTGCTCCATCACGGTGTCGATCCCAACGTTGGCCGTCGCCATGAGACCGTCCTGCACTTTACGGCCGGCCGTCATAGTGGTCTGTCGGGAGCACGACCGGGCTCGATTCGCCGCGATGCTGATTGACCACGGTGCGCGGTTGGATCTGCGTGATGACCTGCTGCAAATCGACTCCGCTGGGCTGGGCTTGCCGTTGGGGACGCAAGGAGCTGGTTGAATTGCTGATCAGCGCGGCGCGCCGGTGCGGGAGAAGGACGCCGAGCCGTGGGCTACTCCGAGGCCTGGGCGCAGAAAATGGGCCATGTTGAGGTTCAGGAGATCCTCAAAAAGCACCTGGAAGACTTTGGCTAGACTTTGCGGCCGGAAACAAAGGGGTTGCCGGCGAGCAGGAAGCGGGCCGGCCGCTCCGCGTCCTTGCTGATGCCGATTCGCGGCGTAACCAGGACTTTCTTGGCCGCAAAGCCGTCATCCCGAATCTGCAGATCGGATTTCGGTGAGGTAAAATCGACGCCGTTGTCACGGTCCCGGGTGATCCCGAAGGCCTGGCACAGGCGGCCCGGTCCGGAGGTTAGGGCAGCTATGCCGGCCCGGATCGGGGGCCAGTCCGCGGCTCCTGGCCATGGCCTCCAAGCCGCAGACGGGCTCCAGCGCGCGGAACAGGACGCCGCCGGCACGGCCCTCCGGTTCGCAGGAGACATTCAGGCAAAAATACATGCCGTAGATGAAGTAGACGTAGGCATGACCCGGCGGTCCGAAGAGCACGGCGTTTCTTGCCGTCTTGCCGGCGAAGGAGTGCGACGCAGGGTCAGCCTCGCCGAAGTAGGCTTCCACTTCGACGATGCGGCCGACCATGCCTTCGCCCGGCTCTCACCAGCAGCTTTCCCAGCAGCTTCCGGGCGACCACGTCGGGCGGATCGAGATAAAAGTTCGGGGGACGAGAGTCGCCTGCGCGCAGGCCGAAGTATTAGCCATGGGCTGCTTTGACGGCGGCAAGAACCTCTTCGGCATGGCCCTCCGGCTTTACTTTGGGGAAGATTTTCAGCAGCTTCTGGTCGGGTCCGATCAGGAACGTGGTCCGCTCAATCCCGATCACTTTCTTGCCATACATATTCTTTTCCTTGAGAACGTCAAACTGTTTGCAGACTACTTCGTCTACATCTGCAAGGAGGGTGTAGGGCAGGTCGTACTTTTCTTTGAATTTCTTCTGCGCCTTGGGCGTGTCGCGCGAGATACCGAGAACAACGGCGCCGGCCTGCTGTATCTTCTTGAAGACGTCACGAAAGCCGCAGGCTTCGATGGTGCAGCCGGGAGTGTCGGCCTTGGGATAGAAGAAAAGCACCACCGGTTTGCCGGCTGAAGTCCTTCAGATGCACGGTTTTGTCTTCGTCGGTCTGAAGCGTGAAGTCGGCGACTTTGTCGTTCACTTCCATGAAAAGATCCTTCCCCAAAACGAGATGCAATGCAACGAGATTATTCCATGATGACGAAAGCCGCGAGCAGCTCTCGCTATGTTGCTTGCGCTGGCCGCGCCCGCCTGGGCGCAGTATCCGGGCGCATATCGAGAACGCCAAGAAAACGGCGCCTACCGTGCGGGCGATCGCCGTGCTCGAGTGGACGGGCGAGATGGGCAAGCCGAGCGCCAGCCGCATCATACCGATCTCCGTTTTCGATGGAGAACAGTATCAGCCTGGGGGGCTCTACCTGGCCAAGCCGGAGCCGCTGGCGCTCGAACCGGGAACAGAGTACGTGCTGCAGGATGCCGGGATCGCCCGTGGTCTGTTTGACGTCAACACCGCGCAGGACGTGGACGGCTATTGGTTTGGCTATGGTGCATGGAAACCCATGGCTGCCCCGCCAAAGAGGGCGAAGGCCGAAGCAAGGCAGAAACATGCCCCAGGTGGTGACCGATGCGGGGAATGCGGCCGGCCTCATCTTCAAGGGCCGGGAGTCGAGCGGACAATTCTGCGTCTACAGATTCATCCTCCGGCTTCTACGAGCGCCACCGGCTTCCGAGCAATCCGCCTGCCGGCGATCCGGATCGCCCTACCCTGCGCAGGCGGTCGGACTCGTCCGCATCGGCCCCAGCCGCGAGCGCCAGCAGTGCGGAATAGCCCGGCGCCTGAGACCGCGCATCGGCGGAGCCGATCCGGACCGGCCACACATGATCCATGGGCAGCAGACGCCTAAGGACGACTTTCAACCAGCCCAGCTCACCGGAGTACCCTCCGGCCTGCAGCAAATGATCGCGGTCTCCGACGCCGGCGAGGGCGAGGCGCATCCTTTCGTGTATCTGTGGGCCGACCCGGCGGACGCCGACAAGATGAAGCGCAAATGGAGATTGCGGCTGCAACGCCATCGCGGCCGCAGCCGCCGGCGAAGCCTAGCGAAAGCACCACTCCAAAGCCGCACACGGCCACCACTGCAGCGCGCAGCGGCGCAAGGCGGCCGCGGCCACGGCGGCCGCCGCCCCGAAGCCGGTGTTTACCAACGAGCGGTTCAAGGCTTATGAGCTCACCTTACAGCGGCGGGGCGACGCTGGTCTTCTCCGGGGAGACGACGGATCACGCCGGCAAAGTGAAATATGTCACGCTGATCGCCCAGCCGGATTTCAACGGCGTGCCCAAAGTGCTATTCAAGTCGGTGACGGATGACGATCATCTCGACGTGACGCCGAAAATGCGGCTGGTGGATGCGGTGGATGCGAAGGCCGACAATCGGGGAGACCTGGTATTCGAATTGCGCATCAACCGCGATCGGGAATTCGTGATCTATCGCGTATCCGGTGGACAGGCGGAGCAGGTCTTCACCACCGGGTCGCTGCCTAATTCGCAGACGTGAACTCTACAAGGCTGGACCGTCTAGGGAGTGGGCAACTTGGTCGTATCCCAGCCACCACCCAGGGCTTTGACGAGCTGCACGCTGGCGGCAAACTCGCGGGTGGTGATGTCCGCCGCGGTTCGCTCGTTGGCCAACTGCGTGGTCTGCGCCGTGATCACTTCAAGATAGGTGGTGACACCGCCCTTGTAGCGGTTGGTCGAAATATCGAGCGAGCGCCGCGCGGAGTCAACCGCCCGTTGCTGCGCCACCGATTCGCTGTTCAGAATTCGCAGGCCGGAAAGATTGTCCTCAACCTCCTGGAAGGCCTGCAGCACCGTCTGCCGGTAGTTGGCCACGTTCTGCTCATAGGCATCCCGCGCCTCTTCGGTGAGCGCGTGACGACGGCCGGCATCGAACAGCAACTCCACCGCCGAGCCGCCCAGCGACCAGAGCGAGCTTGGCCCCTGGATCAAGGTGGTCCCGGCGTTCTTGCTTTCAAAGCCGCCTGTGCCGGTGAGAGTTGATGGTGGGGTAGTAGGCCGCAATCGCAATCCCTATCTGGGCATTGGCTGCATCGGCGCGCCGTTCCGCCGCGGCAACATCCGGACGGCGCTCCAGCAATTGCGAAGGCACGCCCACCGGCACCTGCGGCAGTTGCAGATCGAGCGGCGCAGGCGGCAAGACCGAAACTGGATGCGGGGACACCGGTGAGCGTCGCGATGGCATGTTCGAACTGGGCCCGCGCAACGCCGACATCGATGGCCTGGGCGCGGGTCTGGTCCAGCTGAGTCTGCGCCAGGGCAACATCGGAGTCGGTGGCCACTCCGCCCGTGAACCGGGCCTGGGTCAGCTCCAGGTACTGCTCATATTGCTGCACGGTGTTGTCGAGCAAGCGCTGCTGGGTATCGAGGCCGCGCAATTCGAAGTAATCAGTCGCCAGCTCCGAGCGCAGGCTCAGATCGACATTTGCCAGGTCAGCGGCTGTGGCTTGAACGGTAGCCTGTCTGCGATTCCACCGCCTGCGGACGTTGCCCCACAAATCCGGTTCCCAGGAGACCTGCGCCCTGCAGAAATAAATCGTTGTAGGTGGTCTTGCTGCCGGGCACATACAGCGGACGGTTGGTGCGACTGGCGCTCACGCGTGGCCGAGGGGCCGGCTTGCACCGTGGGAAAGTACTGCGAACGATAGAACTGGATGGCCGCCCGGGCCTGCATGTACTGCTCATAGGAGGCCTTGAGCGTCTGGTTCGAAACCGCAACCTGCTGCTCGAGCTTGTCCAGTTGCGGGTCCTGATAAATCTCCCACCAATTGGGCCGAAGCGCGCTGTCGTTCGGGCTCACCTGCTTCCATCCCCCGCCGGGCAGGTTGGGCGGAGGACAGGCACGGCCTTTCTTTGAAGGCCGGCGCGGTAGGCGCAGAGGGCCGATGATAGTTGGGCCCTACCGTGCAACCGGAGAGCAGCAACGCAGCACGGCAAAGAAGAAGCCATGCTTTGCGCGAAGTCCAGCTCAAATGAGTAGGACTGCGATGGGTATTACAGGGGCTTCATTCCGGCGCGCCCCCGTCTTTGCCCGGCTTAACCACGTGCACCGGTTCCCCGTCGATCAATGAATCCGGTGGATTCTGGATCACCTGCGAGTCAGCGTTGAGGCCGGTGATGACCTGCACCGTGGATCCATCATCCTGCCCAAGCGTCACATGGACGAGCTTCGCCTGATCTCCGTTGGGTCCCTTCACCACCGTACCCACCTGCAATCCCTGCGGTGCGAAAGATCAGTGCGGAGACGGGAATGATCATGGGCGCGACGCCCTGATGCACATCCATGTGGACTTCGGTGTAGGCCCCGGGCAAGAGCTTGCCATCCCGGTTGTCGACATCGATTTCGACCAACAGGGTGCGTGAGGCGGGATCGATGGCCCTCGCCGTGCGCACCAGCTTGCCGGTAAATGTCTGCCCGGGAAATTCGGAAAGAGTGAGCCGCGGCCGTGGTGCCGGGAACCGCTGACTGGGAATAGATCTGCGGAACATTGACGTATACACGCAAGACGTTGATGGCAGAGATGCGAAACATCAGCGTGCCGGCCCCGCATTGATCAACTGCCCGACATCGACATTGCGGGCGGTGATCACTCCGCTGAAGGGGGCATAGATCTTTTCGAAGGATTGCAGCTGCTTCCAGCCGCTGAACATTCGCTTGCGCAGACTTTACGGTGGAGCTGGTGGATTCCGCCTGGCTGACGAAGGTATCGGTGTCTTGCTTGGAAACGGCGTTTTGCGTCAGCAATCCCTGGTAGCGGCTGGAGTTGGTCTTGGCCAGGCCCGCATTGGCTTCCGCGGTGGCCAAGTCGGCGCGTGCCTGAAGCAGTTGCTTGTCCACTTCCGGGGAGCTGATGACCGCCAGCAGCTGACCCTGGCGGACGTGTGCGCCGATGTCGAAGTACCACTTGCTGAGATAGCCGTCGGTGCGGGCATAGAGCGACGCATCGCTGTAGGCATAGGCATTGCCGGGCAAAATGATTTCCTGCCCGGTCTTGCCCTGTTGCGGCGGATTGGCGATCACATTAGGGGCGGCGAGGGCGTCGGTCTGGTTTTTGAGCTCGGTGCGAGCGCGCACCCGGGGCATGATCCCGCCGACCGCAACCAGGACGGCCAGCAACAGGAGAACCACGATCATGATCGCGGCGACGCGGCCGGAAAGGGGCGGCGCGTCGGGGAGGCCGCCGTGCCCCTCCCCAACCGGTTGCGGCCGCTCGTCTCTTTTTTCCTGATTCATCTCTACGCTCTTTCTCCGATTTGTTTTCTAGTCTTCCAGATCAGTCACGCTCGCGCGCTCTGCAGCCGCTCTTGCCGCGCTTCCCAAGCCAGCCATGGATCACGCTAAAGAATGTCGGCACGAAGAACAGCGTGGCCAAGGTCGCGAACAACAATCCGCCAATGACCGAACGGCCGAGCGGAGCATTTTGTTCGCCGCCGTCCCCCAGACCCAGCGCCATCGGCACCATGCCGATAATCATAGCCAGCGCGGTCATCAGCACCGGACGGAAACGGGTGTATCCGGCACTGCAGCGCGGCGGCATGGGCGTCGCCGGCGTTCTCTTCCATCTGCTCGCGGGCGAAGCTGATCACCAGAATGGAATTGGCGGTGGCCACGCCCATGGTCATGATGGAACCGGTCAGCGCGGGAACGCTGATATGCGTTCCGGTGATGAACAACATCCACACGATGCCGCTCAACGCGGCGGGCAGGGCGGCGATGATCATAAAAGGATCGAGCCACGACTGGAAATTCACCACGATGAGCAGGTAAACCAGCAGGATAGAAAAGGCCAGGCCACTGGTCAGCCCAATGAACGAGGAGTTCATCGTCTGCACCTGGCCGCGCAACACAATCTGCGAACCACGGGGCAGCTCTTTGCGATGCTGGGCGACGATCTGAGAAATCTTGTCTGACACGCTGCGCAGGTCACTGTTGACCACATTGCCGTAGATATCGAGTACCGGAGCGATGTTGTAATGGCTGATGGTGGCCGGCTCCGTGTCCGCGCACGAGCGTGGCCACGTTGCCTAAAATCTGGATCGGCTGGACACCCGCCGCGGTCGAGGGCGCGGCGCCGGTCCTGATCGGGGTAAGGTTGATGCGCCTACCGAAAGATTGGGATTGGGGGTGATCGTGGCTGCCGCGCTGCTGGTGGTCAGCGGGATATTTTCCAGATCGATCAGCGACTGCAAATCATATTGCGGAGTTTGCGCGGCGATGTTGTAACTGACACCGTTTCTTGGATCAAGCCAGAAGGTAGGGCTGGTCTGATAGCTGCCGCTGGTGAAGCCAGCAGGCTGCCGGCCACATCCCGCTGCGTCAACCCGATGTCCTGCGCCTTGGAACGGTTCACATCCACGAAAAAATGCGGATTATTGAAAGGCTGCTGGATGTGCAAGATCCGCCGTGCCCGGCACGTAGATGATGTCTCTCAGCAGCCGGTCGATGAATTCGCGATTGCCTTGCAAGTTCTGGCCGATTACCTGGATATCGATGGGAGCCGGCAGGCCAAAATTGAGAATCTGCGTCACCATATCCACGGGCAAGGTGTAGAAGATAACGCCCGGGAAACTCGGCACCCAGCTTGGCGCGCAGGTCCTGCACATAGTTATCGGTGGGATGGTGCTTTTCGGCCAGCGCCACGGTGATATCCGCATCCGCAGCGCTCGACCACACCGGTGCTGGTGTAGGAGAGATTCAAGCCGGAATAGGGGATGCCGATGTTGTCGATGATGCTGACGAGTTCGCTCTTTGGGAATCTCCCGGCGAATGGCATTATCGACCTGATCGCACAGGCGCGCCGTGTTCTTCGATGCGGGTGCCGGTCTGCGCGCGCACGTGAAGCTTGAACTGAGCCCGAGTCTACCGAGGGAAAGAAATCCTGGCCCAACCATGGGTACAGCAGGGCAAACGAGCCGATGGAAAAAACGAAGAAGAGGATAAGAAAGACCGTGCTGTGGGCGATGGCGAGCTGCAACACGCGGAAATAGAAGACACGAAGCTGCTCAAATCTGTGCTCGAAGGCCAGTTGGGCCCGAACCAGCGGGATTGCGGCTTTGCTGCTTCTGCTTTTCGCCGGCCGGGTCATGCTCCTGAAGAAGGTACTTGGCCATGGTCGGAACCACGGTGCGGGAAAGAAAATAAGAGGCCAGCATGGCAAAGATCACGGCTTCGGCCAACGGCACAAACAGGTACTTGGCCACGCCGCCCATGAAGAACATGGGCACAAAGACAATGCAAATCGATAGGGTCGAGACAAAGGCCGGAATGGCAATCTGCGCGGCGCCATCGAGGATCGCCTGCTCCACCTCTTTGCCTTCTTCGAGATTGCGATTGATGTTTTCGATCTCTACCGTGGCGTCATCGACCAGGATGCCAACGGCCAGCGCCAGGCCACCCAGGGTCATGATGTTGATGGTCTCGCCCAAGCGCCCCCAGCACGATCAGGGAGACAAGGATGGAAAGAGGAATGGATACCGCGATGATGAGGGTACTGCGCCAGCTGCCTAGAAAGACCAGGATCATGACGCCGGTGAGACAGCCGGCAATGATGCCCTCGCGCACCACACCGCTAATGGCGCCGCGCACAAAGATCGACTGATCCGACTAGTGGCGTAATGCGCAGTTGCGGCGGCAGTTGCTGGGCGATCGTCGGCAACATCGCCCGAATCCTGGAGATGACGTCGAGGGTAGAAACATTGCCGTTCTTCAGCACGCTCATCAGGCTGGCGCGCTGGCCATCGACGCGCACGATATTGGTTTGGGGCGGGAAACCGTCACGCACATGAGCCACGTCGTGGATATAGACGATGGCTCCATTCACGCTCCTGATCGGAATATCGTTCAGTCCAGCGATCGTAGAGGGCGCGCTGTTGGTGGCCAGCTGATACTCGAACGAGCCCACCTTCACGGTTCCGGAAGGCAAAATCAGATTTTGCACGCCGATGGCGTTGACTACATCGGTGGGGGAAAGTCCTCGGGCCTGAAGCGCCTTAAGATCGAGATCTATCTGAATCTGTCGCTGCTTGCCGCCGTAGGGATAGGGGCTTTCAGCACCCTCGATGGTGGCGAACTGCGTGCGAATGAAATTCAGGCCGTAGTCGTTGAGTTGCTGTTCAGAAAGGCCCTGACCGGAGAGACCGAGTTGCAGAATGGGCACACTCGATGCGGTGTAGGTGATGATCAAGGGGGGAGTTGTTCCCTGCGGCAGCTGGCGCAACTGGGTTTGCGACACGGCAGTGATTTGGGCAATGGCGGTGGCAATCGTGACCTTCGGCTGAAAATAGACTTTCACCACCGCCACGCCCACCAGCGATTGCGATTCAATATGGTCGATATTGTCGACCGTGGTGGTCAGCGTGCGTTCGGTAAGTGTAACGATGCGGCTGGCCATATCCGGGGCAGAGAGACCCTGGTATTGCCACACGATGCTGACTACAGGAATGTCAATATTGGGGAAAATATCGGTTGGGGTATTAAGAATGCACAGTGGGCCGATAATCAGCAGTAAGAGCGCAAAGACGGCGAAGGTGTAGGGCCGCCGTAGCGCAAGACGAACAATCCACATTTGCTAGCTCACTCCTAGGGACGTACTCTCCGGGAGTCTCAAGGACCCCGGGGAGAGGGGGGAATCTCCGGCATAGACGAGCCGGCCAGGCCCGAGCGGAAGAATCGGCGAATAGTTTGCGAGCGTTCTTTTACGGAACCGAGGCTTTTGCTTTACCCTCTGCAGGGCATGCGGTTTTTTAGCTCTTTTTCAGCCACAACCAAATTATACGTTTTGTGCGATCAAATCGGCAGCCAGAGGTGTCACGGTGCTCTTTGGAATGAAAGGCCGTTGAATCCGGGCTCTCCGTATGAATCTTTTGACAAGCTACAGTCAGGGATGTTTAACGCGGGCAATTTGATTCACAAGCTGGCGGTTCACGCAGCAAAAGAAGGCGCAGCAAAGAAATAGCCGGACAAACAGCTAAGCTTGTCCGGCTCGGATGAGTCTTTTGCGCTGATGACAACGTCGTTACTAACTATTTATTTGGCGAGAGCCGGCTCCAGGACGTTGGAGATGACGGCGTCCTTATCCGGGTAGTAGGCGTTCGAGATGTACTCCTGAAGCATGCGATGGGTGTTGAAGAATGAGCCGTTGAGCGCGATCGTGGAACGCATGACAGCGCGCCACCGCTCGGGATCCCCATAGTAGAGAGGCAGGATGGTCGACTCCAGCCGGTCATAAAGACTCGCGACCTCAAGATCCTGGTTGTCGTTGTCGGGAATTGCCCAGCCGGTAACCCCTTCAATCCAGCCCTCGACCCACCAACCATCAAGGACGCTCAGGCTGGGAACGCCGTTGAGCGCCGCCTTCATACCGCTGGTACCCGAAGCCTCGAACGGGCGGCGCGGCGTGTTCAGCCACAGATCGACCCCCGCGGTGAGCATCGATGCGAGCTTCCATTCGTAATTTTCCAGGTAGACGATTTTGAGCGCATCCGATTCCAGCCTGGCAGCAACCTCAAAGATCTGCCGGATCAACTTCTGGCCAGGTTCGTCATGGGGATGAGCCTTGCCGCTGAAGAGGATCTGCAAACCACGGAATTTCTCCGCACAGTGGACCAGGCGCTCGGGATCGGATAGAAGCAGGTCCGCCCGTTTGTAGGTGGCTACGCGACGGGCAAAGCCGATGGTAAAGACGTTGCTGCGTAGGGTAATGCCAGTCCTCTTCTCGACCTCGTCGATGAGGATGCGCTTGGACTGTGCGTGCGCCTTCTCGATCTCGCGCAGCGGAATGTCGATGACATAGCGAAACTGGAAATTGTCTTTGCGCCAACGCGGAACGTTGCGATCGAAGATTGCCTGTATGGGGGCAGCGGTCCACGTGGCGGCGTGTACACCGTTGGTGATGGCATCGATAGAATAGTCGGGGAACATCTCCCGGGAAATCTTGCCATGCTGCATGGCGACGCCGTTGACAAAGCGGGAGGAAGCCAGGGCCACATAGGTCATGTTGAGCATGCCGTCGTGACAGCCGCCCATACGCTCGAGCAGGTTTGCCACTTCGGGGCCGAGAATCCTGTAGGTCTGGTCCATGGTAAAGCGGTCATGTCCCGCGGGAACTGGAGTGTGGGTGGTGAACACACACCGGTTGCGCACTGCCTGCGTATCCCGTTCCTCAATGGCCCGGCTCATAACGCCGTCCAACTGTAGTTCCATCAAGCCGACGGTCAACAGGGCCGCATGACCTTCATTCATGTGGTAGACATTTACGTCGTAGTTCAGGGCAGCGAGAATGCGCACGCCACCGATTCCCAAAACGGCTTCCTGACGTAGGCGGTAATCCGTATCGCCACCATAGAGGTGGTCGGTAAGCACTCGATCGCGTGGGTCATTTTGGGGCAGATCCGTATCCAGCAAGTAGATCGGGATCGTGTGCCCGGTGACACCCTCAAGATCGTACCGCCATGCCCGGACAATCACCGGACGGTCCTCGATCGTTACCTCGACCACGGCATCTTCGAGCACGAGAAATTTTTCCAGTGGCCAGGGTTGATCCGCAGCGGTCTGAATTCCCTGTGCATCGAGATGTTGCTGGAAGTAACCCTTGCGATGGAGCAGAGTGACGGCGCATAGTCCCAGGCCCAGATCGGCTGCGGACCGCATGGTGTCTCCGGCAAGCACACCCAGGCCCCCACTATAGGTAGGCATGTCGGGCGCAATGGCGATTTCCATCGAAAAGTACGCAACTATGCCTTCTCGCTCGGAGAGAGACATCGAAGAAAAATCGCGTTGCTGGTTCGAAAAATGCATCCTGCTTATCTCCTGTTAGCCGGCACCGCCGGTGATGCTCCAGCTACACGCTTCGCGCGCGAGCCTTCGCGAACTCTTGCCCGTTCACATCAACGAAATTTCCTGTTTGACCGCAGTACTCTTATTCTAACCATCGACCGCCCGGCTTTTATCACGAATCGGAGTGACACTTCTGTCAAGCAATCTAGTGCTTCTGTGGGAGCACATTTCCAACATTTTCCTGTTCAGGGCGTGAACACGCGCGGGTGGGTTGTTTCATCCAGCCACAGTTGCACCGGCATGGCCTATAGGAGGCATTGCCAGCACCTTATCCGTGGCCTGGCTCAATCTGCTCCAAATTCCATCCACCCACTGCAGATGTTCCGGCTTCATCAGAACGGAACGCAGGCAGGTGACGCTGTTTTGCTGGTGTTGGTCGGCCCACGAGCCGGAAGGAAAGAATTTGGCAGGCAATTGGGCGAGCGCGAGATGAAGATCTTCGCGGGCGGCTGCGGTGAAGATTTGTTCCGCCAAGCGGGACGAAGCAGCGACGGTATCGCCGCATACCGCCCACACGAGAATGTCAAGTTCGGGTGCGAAAGGGGAGAGAAAGCGACTATCCGCGCAGGTTTTTTTATGCAACAGCACTGCCGCCTCGCGACTGCTACGCAGTCCACTAGCAAACTCACCGTCTGTGATGAGCGGCAGCAACTGCTGAGTTGCCCACAATGCGACAGCTGAGGCGCCGGCGCGCGAACACTCCAGGCTGATTTCGCCCAGATGCAAATCCTGCGAAGTGAAATAGGTGTAGGGCGAATCATGTTTATAGAAGCGGCCTACCGTGGGATCGCGAAAAAGGATGCAGCCACATCCATACGGTTGCAGCCCATGCTTGTGAGGATCCACCACGATCGAGTCGGCCTGTGCAATGCAGGCAAAGGCCTGCGCCGCGCTCTCGCCGAGCGTGGAGACGAGTTTGAAATAACCACCGTAGGCAGCATCGACGTGAATGCGGAATGAATAAGTGCCGCGCAGCGCAAGCACTTGATGCAACGGATCGACGGCCCCGGTGGCGGTTGTGCCCAGTGTTACCACCACCGTGCCGACGTCGCCTTCGCGGAGTTTGTGCTCGAGGGCAGCCAAATCCATACGCCCCGCACGATCTGTTGCCACACTGGTGAAGGGCAGCCCGAGGACGGCGCTGATGCGCGCATGCGTGTAGTGCGCCTGTTCTGAAGCAACAATGCGTTTGCCAGGAGCTAGCTGGCCGGCGATCCAAAGAGCCTCGAGGTTGGCGAAAGTTCCGCCGCTGGTGAGATGCCCCAGATAATCTGTCCAGCCAAACATGCGGGCGATCTCGCGAACCGCTTCCACTTCCATACGCGAGCTGGCGCGGCCGCCATCGAGGGCATGGTTGTTGGGGTTAATGGCCATGGCGAGCGCGTAAGCCGCACGCGCCAGCGGGTGCGGGGGCTTGAGCATCTGCCCCGCATAAAGGGGATGGAAATACGGGTAGTTGTCGGCCATTCTCTCCGCCACCTGGCTCAGCACCGCAGCCATGTGGTCGCTGGCGGGCGCTGGCGCCAACTGCGGTAGGTCGCGAAAGGAGGCTTCGAGTTGTGGCACGGCGACGGCGAGAAGCCGTAGCGCAATATCTTCAGACATGTCTAGTGCATTCTAAATGCGCATGGACGCTGGACCGGAACAGTCCAAATTAGGGCATAAAACGGGGCTGGCGAGCGGTAATCCGTTGATGGGTGGAGAACCGGGTTCTCTCGAAGAAAACCTGGTTGGCTCTGATGATCACCTGTCAGCGTTCACGTGCGGTCCAGGTACACCCAGGACTGACGTCCTGGGCCAATCTCTCAGCCGCCCCCTTCGGGACTCATCGCGACACGCACTGACAGCAGATTAGTTTCAGCGACTCCTATCCCAATCAGCCGATCGAGCAAAGCCAATTTGGATAAGACTGCAGAGCGATAGAGAAAATTCTCGGGTCATGCTGCTCACAGCCTTGGTGCCTGGGTACGGCCCTTTGCGAGGGCTTCGAGCGCATCACAGGCAGCCTTCAATCCATCTTCACGGCGCAGCCGCTCGCCGATCGTGGCCGCCCGGCGCCGGGTCGCGTTCTTCTCTAAGAGCAGTGTGATCTTTCGGGCAGCAAGTTCCGCCGTATAACGCTTTCGCCGAATCACCCGGGCCACGCCCAGCCGGCGTACCCGGCGCGCATTGTCGGGCTGATCATGGCTGTAGGGCATCACCAGCATGGGTTTGCCGGAGATCAGCGCCTGCGCGGTTGTGCCCACACCGCCCTGGTGGATAATCACCGACGCGCGCGGAAAGAGACTGGAATAAGGCGCGTAGTTGGCCACACACACGTTCTGCGAAGTCTGCTGGGGAATATTCCGCGGGTCGCTTCCCACCAGGAGCACGGCACGCTGGCCAATCAACTCGGCAGCGAGTGCGCTCTCCTGGTAAAAGTCGCCGGCGTCCAGGACTGCTGCCGAGCCCAGGGTAAAGACGAGCGGCGGCGGGCCCTGTTGCAGGAAACTCTCAACCTCCGGGGGCAGATCACGGTGACCCGCGTCGCCATCGTAAAACACAAAGCCAGTCACTTTGGTGGAAGCGGGCCAGTCCGGTTGCGGCTCGCCCAGCAAGGGCGAGAACATTGCCAATACCAGGTAAGGCGAATGCTTGGCCTCGAAGATGGGGTCGGGGCCTCGGCCCAAGCCCAGCTCGGCACGCAGCTGATAGATGGGCTCCGGCCAGCTGCGTGTTACCCAGCGCGCAAAGCGGGCAATCACCCTGCCCATCCCGGGCAGCGCCGGTTGCAGGCGCGCCAGCATGGGATAAGGCGGGAGCACCGGCGCATCGTAACGGGAAAAAAAAGACAACGGTGCGAGCACATGCGAGGCCCATGGGATCCCTGAGACCTCGGCCACGATGGGAGCCTGGTAGACGAGTTCTCCGGCAAGCAGCAGATCGGCACCGCCCTCGGCCTGGACCACCGCGAGCAGTTCCCGGTAGCTTTGGCGGATTGCTGGAAACAGGATTTCGCGCAAGGTGCGTTCTGTTCCCTTGCGAATGTCCATCAGCATGGCCACCAGCTGGTTGTCTTCCGGATCCAGGATGGGACCGACGGGCGCAAATTCCAGGCCCAGCGAAGTGATCTTGGAGCGAAAGAGTTCGGGAACCGCCAGAACCGGCACGTGGCCTCGACGCCGCAACTCGAGCGCCAGGGCGATCAAGGGGTGAATGTCGCCAAGAGTGCCGAAGCTGGAGAGGACAATGCGCATGCGCTGCCTCTGCAGTGTAAACGGGCAAGATGAAAGAGGAGCCATCCGGGGAGGCTTCTCGTTCGCTCACAAAGGACGGGTGCCCCACATCTCGCTTGCGAACCGGGAGCCGTCCGAAAGAAACAGCAACCTAATGTGAATTTTCAAAGATCTGGAAGCGCCGCTCCAGTTCAAACTGCTGGCGCGCTTTATCGCTGACCTGGAGTAGCTGGGCGCACGCTCCGGTGGCCTTTTCGCGACCGAGCTGAGCGCGGCACGCGACACGCGGGCGAGTGAACGTTTCCCATGAGCCCGGCTGGTCCCAAAGACTTTCGCCGGCCAGGAAGCTGTGTTCAAGCGCGGTCCGCACCATCTGCTTAAAGTCTCCGTAGGAGAGCGGGTAAGTCAGCGCGGCGCGCACATACTCATGGGTGAGATCGATGCGGGATACCCCCTCATCATCAGTGGAGAGCGCGACCGGCACGTGATACAGGCGGTAGAGGGGCAAAGGGTGGTCGGCGCCCTTGACGTTGAGGATGACATCGTTGCTGGTGAGGTTTATCTCGACCATTACGCGGTTGGATGCCATACGCTTGAGCAGATCGTAAGGACGATCCTCGTACATCACGTCTACTCCGTGGCCAATACGCTCGGCGTCCGCCTCCTCGACGGCGGAGCGGATGTGAAAGCGCACCCCATCCGGCGGTACCATACCGGGAGCGAGTTCGCCAGCATGCAGGGTGATATGGACCCGTGGATAGAGGGCATGGAGCGCATGGACCATCTTCATTTGCATCTGATAGTTGGCCATGGCGACGCGCCCATCTTCCGGCTGCACCATGTTGATGCCCACAATCAGAGGGTCGGTGGAGGCGAGCTCGAAACCGCAGACCAGCTGCACGAAGACGTCTTGTGGAGACAGGGCGCGCAGCACCTGGTAGAGGAAGCGGACCTGGAGATTGCACGCCGGCGTTGCTCCACTTGAGCCGCAATGTTCCAGCTCGCGGCGGCGGCGCTCGCCTTCATCGAATTCAGCACGCTGCTCAGGCAGGAATTTCGGCAGGCCGGCGTCGAGCAGCTGCTGGCGCAGGTGAGCGAAGTCCGTCTGCAGGTCGATCGGCCCCAGGTTCCCGGCCAGAGCCGCAGTGGCCGGTCGAAAGTTGGGCGTACTCATAATTTCAAGGTACTGCTCGTTTTGCGCGGCCGCTCGACTCGCCAACTCATCCACCCACTCGCCCACATGCCTGGGATCTTCGACCGCCAAAAAGTGATCGAAGGATGCGAAAAAGTGGTCGTGCCCCGACTCCCCGGTGGTGGGAACAAACGTTCGCATGGAAAACGTGTCGATCAGCTGGTCGTAGAGCTTTTGGTTGATGAGTGCATCGGAGACGCGCTGGCCCTCTTCCCCACAAACTGGCTGGGGAGGCAGACTGCGGGTCGTGGCGGTTGTCTTATAAAGCGTAAGGGACTTGGAGTTGACACAGAGATTGTCTTCCACTGCCTGGCGGATGAAGCTTTCCGCATACACGGCTCCCGCCAGGTGGGTGTGTAAATCCGCACCCTTGGGCATATCGTGCAGGAAGGCATAGAGGGCAAGGGGGCCTTGCCGGCGAGCCTGCTCGAAGGCTCGAGCGGCGCGGGCTTCAGAATTCTGCGTTACCAGTTGGGGCTGAGCGATGGCGGCCGGCGCGAGGCAAAGCAGCAGAGCGGAGGCGGCGGCAAGGAGGGCCCGGCAAATTGGAGAACGGCGTCGGGACATAGAGCGCGAAGGCACCCGGTGTATTCAGATTGTGAACTGCGACCCTGATTTCCTGTACTTGGCTCCATCCATGGCTACGGGTGCGGTTTAAGCCGCTTGAGGTTCGCCAACACAACAAGCTCCACAGGAAATCGGGGTGAGGGTCCAGTGTACGATATGCCGCCGGCGGGTAGGACAAGGGCCTGCGGGGGCGAAGTTTGCGTAGGGCGAAGTGGTTGCTATACTGACGTTTGTTGCTTGTGCGCAGTTGCTGACCTGGCCGGGCCTCCGCCTGAAGCTGCAGACTCAGAAACGACCTAAGCGGAAGCAGCGTCCTTGGATTCTCCGAGGCCAGATAGCTCAGTGGTAGAGCGCGGCCCTGAAAAGGCCGGCGTCGGCGGTTCGATCCCGTCTCTGGCCACCACCACATTCTAAGAGATTCGGTTGAGCGGCGCGGGCCAGTCCTTCCGCGATGCGAGAACTCGCTTCATGTTCATGGCGATAAGGTCTGCCTTGCGCGTAACGGTTGCCGCCTGCGAGGCTGTCATCACCTCGTTGGCGGTTTCTGAGAACAGCTTCAGCCAACGAGCGAAATATCTCTCCTCGATGGGCAGAGGGAAATGCGCAAGCAGTGGATTGCCTTTATATCGGCCCGTTGTCAGCAACACCGTGGACCAGAAGTCTTTCAGCAGAGCCAGATGGGCATCCCAATTATCGCACAGCATCGTTGAAGACAGGGCCGATTTCGGGGTCCACGCGGACTTTTGCGTAGAATCGCTCGACGATACTATCGATTTCTGTTTCGGTGATAGGCGCTTCTGCGTTCATTCAGGGCTCCAGTAGGCAGTGTTTGGTTGCGCCAGATTGGATATGGCAATCCCAAGGCAATTCAATGGTGCGCACCGGCGGTGCCGGCAGCTCGACGAGTTTCGGGCGGTTATCTAGGTGGCAACCGCCATTCCATCATCCTGGTGTTTGCTCAACCACAACTCGAGACCGCCTTTGAGTACGAAGACATTACGCATTGCATGGTCGTTGACAATGCATTCGACACGAGACCACGTCACTGGCTCTACGGCAGTATCGTAGAAAACGAAAACAGAACGACAAGAGGCCTTTTGTAGGAACCTCTCAAGTTGGGAGACGGGCATCCTGAGAGCATCGGGAATTTGCGGTTTTTCGCCCGAATCGGCCCGAGAGCTCAACTCAATAATGAACAAATCAGGTTCAATCGCAATGAACGAATCCAGACGTGCGGGAGAAATATACGGAAGAGAAGGGCAGCCCTTCACATGTCGCTTGGCGCGAGCTTTCATTTCCGAATAAAAGAGCAATGCGTACAAGAACACCACAAGGAATATGTAGAACCACGCAAGAGGTATCACAAATCACCTCCGTCAGCCACAGTTGGGGCATTCCTCGTCTCCACGACGGCCGCTAGCCGCCAACGCGCGAATAGTATCGCAATGCGAGCTATAATTCAAGGGAGGAAGACCAGGGTTAGAATAGCCCGGTCACTCCGTTGGCCAGCCCGGTCCTTGCGTTTTCATCAGTGCACCGACGCTTCCGGGAGTTTGGCGGGGGAACCATCGGCATGATGCACTTCTGCGCCGTCGATCGCAGGTTGCCGCTTACTTCTGCAAAGGACGTGTCCGTCGGGAAGAAAAGAGAAAGCATAGGATCCGCAGCACTTTTCGCAAAGCCAGAAATGCTCGATCTCGGGTGCACCGCCGGCCTGCCGAATGACTCTCACCGACTCGCCCGCCACGAAGGTAATGCAGTTCCCTATGGCAGTCCGGGTTGGAGCACGCCGTAATCACATCGACTCTCGTTTAGGACCTCATCCTGTCCTCAGCTGCGGTCTTCTGATTGCATCGCCTCGTTGTTCAATCGGTGCGCTGCCTTGGGTAACGAAATGTGCGGAGGCGACCCCTTGTAATGGCCGGTAATCTGGTCTCGGTCCTCGGTGATGCTCTAAGATCGGGCACGGCTCACGGACATGCTCGTGAGTCGTCCAAGCCGGACATCGACTTTTTGCGTCAGGTCCCTCGTCTCAAGCCGTCAACAAGTGAGCGAAATCCGCAGATGCTTGAAGGCAAGTTGAGCAAAGAAGTGATTCCAAGCGTCCCATTGCGTAGTCGCTTTTGGTCCTTGTCTACTTCGCCGGCATGCCGTCACTTTGGGTACTGCATCCTCCACTTGCTTCCGTGAAGGAATCCTGGCCGAAGGGGAGAGTCTGACTGCTGATAAAACTGCGGCCGTTGAGAGTCACCCGATGTGTTCCCCAGGAAATGCTTTGAACGGCGAGCGTAGGGACAAATCTCTCCTCGTGATATACCCAGTCTCCGAATTTCACCGACAGATATTTGATGTGCCAGGAGTTTGGCTCCATTACGAAATCCGAGAGGATTCCGACACGCCGGTCCGCGGACCAGACCTCATAGCCAAGAAGATCTATTGTGTTACGGAGGTGAGGATCGTCATTTGCCAGGACTGGAAATTCCCTCTGAGCTGGGACCAGCGCAGCGGGCACATACCATCTCGGTTCGAAATCGGGCCATCCGAAATGCTTCTTCAACGCAAGCTGCTGTTGCTGAGATACCGGCTTGACGGAACTGACATCTGCGCATCTGGCCAATTCCTGATGCGTAAGGTTGGCGGTGATGACCTTTTTTGTCCAATCAGGCCCGTCAGTGGCACAGGTGCGAACCACTACCTGCCGCCTGGAGAACCACGTTCCTGCGTTGGCAACTAGAAAGCAAATATTCCAGGATCGATCGTCAAATAAGAAAGCTACAGACTTGGTGTTCTTCCCCATCAGTTGTGACTAATGGGATCTTCATCAATGTCGTGAGGCTGGTAAACATGTCTCCTCCGTTCGAGGATCCGATTCTCGCTGCCTATGACGAGACGGCAGTCTCATCAATCATCATCTATATCGTAATACGATGGATTGTGAATTACAAGAACGCGCTGTACCGCTGAAGCAGTATGTACATGACACCCATGAGCACGTTGAAAACCGATTGGGTGAGATCTCAGGGCTCCCAAGACGCTGTGTCATTGTCTTGGGAGCCGATCTGAACGATCAGTTGTGGCCTCCGTTTTCGGGTGGCACGTAGTTGAAAAGTCTCAAACGCTCGTTCTCGCGTTCCACTGATCGGGTACGACCGCGCAGGAGTTGATTCAGGGCGATTGTTCCGCACACTTGCTGGGTAGCGCGGTCGACTACTGGCAACGTCCCCAGGCCTTCCGTCGCCATTATCTCTGCCGCTCCCCGTGCCGTGCCGTCCGCATAGACATAGTGCGCGGGTAGCGCTTGCTTCGGCCCTGGGGCCACCACGGGCGACATCAGCTCTCGCACGATGACCAGTTCCAGCGGATCGACCCCATATTCCCGGCTGAGGTGATACCCTCGACGGCTTAGCTTTTCGGTAAGGATTGACCGCGGCATCAAGAGCGAGGTGATCAGATACGAGGCGATGCACGCTATGGTGAGCGGCAGTAGAGCCGGTAAGCAATGGGTCACTTCCAGACTGAAAAGAATCGCCGTCAAAGGAACACCAAGCGCACCGGCGAGCATGGATCCCATGCCGATGAGCGCCCAGAATGCCTGGGCCTCTAGTGGAGCATGCAACACGTGCCCTACGGTGGCGCCCACGGCACCGCCTATCATGAGCAATGGGGCCAGGACACCGCCTGAAGTTCCCGACCCCAGCGAAGATGCCCACATAAGTGACTTGGCAATGATGATTCCAACAATCAAACCTACGGTCGCGTTGCCGCGCAGTAGTTCGGCGATGTTGTCATAGCCGACTCCGAGTCCACGGGGGAAGAAGAGGCCTCCAATTCCTACTCCGATACCTCCCAGCGCCGGCCACCACATCCAGTGAACGTGCAGATGCTCGAAAAGATCTTCAAAGGCGTACATCATGCGGCTCATCCCGGCAGAGACCAAACCCACAAACGCGCCTAGCAATAGAGAACCGATGGCGAAGGCCATGCGAGGATTTCCAGCGATGGTCGGCATTTTGAACAGTGGTCCAGCACCGAGCCAATAGACACGCAGGAGGCCTGCGGTCGCGCTGGCGAACGCCACTGGCACCAGGCTCCTGGGTCTCCATTCGAAGAGCAGCAGCTCGACGGCGAGGAGGATCGCGGCGACCGGCGTCGCGAACGTGGCAGACATGCCCGCTGCTGCACCGGCGACCAGCAGGGTTGTCCGCTCAGCGTCGGTGACGTTGATCCATTGCGCGATGAGGGAGCCGACGGCACCTCCCGACATGATGATTGGGCCTTCCGCGCCGAAGGGGCCACCGGATCCAATGGCAATCGCGGCTGATATGGGTTTCAATACAGCGACTTTGGGATCAACCTTGGCACGGTGCAGCAAGATTGCCTCAATGGCCTCGGGTATCCCATGTCCACGAATCTTGTCTGAACCAAACCGGGCCATCAGGCCGACGAGAACGCCGCCGATGACTGGCACTACCACCATCCAATAACCCAACGGACTGCCTGCCGGAGAAACGGGCGCAATGCTGAAGCGATGGTAGTAGAACAAATTGGTGGAAAGCGCGATACACCGTAACAGAAGGACTGCCAGAGCCGTCGCACAGACCCCAATGCCGATCGAGACGCCTGAAAGGAGCCAGACTCTGCGATCGACCGTGAAATCGCGTAAGGCAGATGGTTCCGACTTCATCTGTAGTCTCCTCGAGCCGGAACCGTGGCCCGTTGATCGTCTGTGGTTTGCTCCTCAGGACCGCAGATCATCGACAAGGCGCCAATCAGCCTGGGGGCGAGTTCATACAGCTCCCGCGCATGATTTTCCGAAAGAACTCGCAGTACCCGGTGGCCCTTCGCTGTGACTCGCAGCTGGATGCGCCGGCGATCACTCGTATCCTGCTCGCGATGGATCAATCCCGCGTCTTCGCAGCGCTTGCTCAGTTCGACAACGGTGTGGTGTCGCAGCCCTAACCGCTCCGCCGCATAGGACACGGTTGTCTCCTCGTCATCGGGAGCTCCTGCGAGTTGCAGCAGCAATTGGTGCTGTTGCGGATGGAGGCCCGCCTCCGTGGCACAGCCTTCGCTGAATTGGAGGAATCGTCGTAGCTCATAGCGGAACTCCGCCAGGTTCCGTAGTCTGAGCCGATCTTCGACTGCAGATTTTTCGACATGAGCTAATTATCGCATTACGATATAGGACGCACCAACCTTATATTATTCAACCACTTACATGAACCGTCGGAGAAGCACTTACCGGTACGACCCATGCCCTGTAGATGCTGTGGAACACCGCGGGTTTCGAACCGGCTAGTCGTCCCGCACGCGACGGCGTCTCCTGGCTCGTGGAGGGGGACAAAAAGGGAAGAGGAGGATTGAGAGAGACGAACTACCGGACTGGCCAGTGGGAGCTTTGGATGGCGCAGTCAACCCATCACACTCAACACGATCGCCGATCTTGTCGTAGTCGTAGGCTTCTTCCGTGACCACTGGGACTTCAAGAAAATTGTCTGTAAGGGGAGGTGATTGGATCTTCCATTCCAATCCGGTAGCCCGCCATGGATTCGCGTCCTGCGATTTTCCCGTACTTCAACGACCAGAGAAAATAAACTGCCGGCAGTAGATAGCCGATGGCAAGGATGGAGGCGCCGGCGGTCGAGAGAACATTCAACACTTGGAATTCCGGGAGGATACGCATGATAGCGTCGAGGCATGCCAAGGTAGCCAAGGATAAACTGCGGAAAGAATGTGAGATTGAAACCGATAAAGAGGATCACGGCGGCCAATCTGCCCAAAGATTCCGGGTACATTCTTCCGGTAATTTTCGGCCACCAAAAGTGCAAACCTGCCATATAGGCGCTTACCATGCCGCCGACCATGACGTAATGGAAGTGGGCCACGATAAAGTACGTTTCGGTTAAGTGAATGTCCATGCCGAGCGAAGCCAGGAAGACTCCAGTCAGTCCACCCATCGTGAAAAGGCCGATGAAGCCCAGCGCATAGAGCATGGGCGTATCGAAAGTGATCGATCCCTTGTACATGGTCGCTGCCCAGTTGAACACTTTGATCGCAGAAGGCACAGCGACGAACATGGTCATGATGGAGAAAATGAGCGAGGAATAGTTGGAGATTCCCATGATGAACATGTGGTGCGCCCAGACGAAAAAGCTGAACACCCCAATAGCGACAGATGAAAATGCCACCGCGGTATATCCGAAGACTCGTTTTCTGCAGAAGCATGCAATCACTTCTGAGATGATCCCCATGCCGGGCAGGATCATGACGTAGACGGCCGGATGGGAGTAGAACCAGAAGAGATGTTGAAAGAGAAGCGGATCGCCGCCAAGTCTAGGATCAAAAACACCTATTCCGAAGACCCGCTCCAGCACCAGGAGCACCATCGATATGGCGATCACCGGCGTGGCGAGAACAAAGATGATCGAGGTCGCATAGTAGGACCAGATGAACAACGGCAGGCGAAACCATGTCATGCCCGGGGCGCGCATCCGGTGAATGGTGACGATGAAGTTGAGCCCAGTCAATATGGACGAGAAGCCGGCAATGAAAATTCCCATGGCCGCGGCGATTACATTGGTGTTGAGGAAGTGTGTACTGAGCGGCGTGGTGAAAGTCCATCCCGTATCCACCCCGCCGGAGAGCATCATATACAGTTCAACGCAGCCCCCCATGACGAACAGGTACCAGCTTATGAGGTTGATTTTCGGGAAGGCCACGTCCTTCGCGCCAATCATGAGAGGTATAAGAAAGTTGCCCAGGACAGCTGGCGCTACCGGCACCAAAAAGAAAAACACCATGATGATGCCATGCATGGAGAACAGTTTGTTGTAGGTATCCGAGGTTACAAGATCGCCGGCAGGCGTAAGGAGTTCCAATCGAATGAATGAGGCGGCCGTACCACCGATGACGAAGAAAAAGCTGGTCGTGAAGAGATAAAGAAGAGCGATGCGCTTGTGGTCCTGCGTCAGCAGCCAGGATTTAAGGCCGTATCCGCTATTCAGATAGCTTTCCTTCTGGCAGCAGTAGGAGTTCGGGCGGCGTCCCGACCCTTGCGGTCCCCATCACATTATTCTCCGAAGAATGTAGGCTCGACTGTGCTCATCGCCGGATGCATCTGACCGTCCAGGAGCTCTAGTTCTTGGCGGCGATGCTTCGACTGTTGATTCTGGCCGATGGATCAGCGGTATGCTATGACCTAGGTCATACTTGGGACATCGTTTGTGGGGAACGCAATGAAGACGAGCAAAGTCACGACCCTCCAACATACAGAACTGTTCGGGTGCCTGACTGCGGAGGAGCTTGCGGATATCGCACAGCGAGCTGCGGAGCTTCACTTCAAGAAGGGGGAGATGCTGTTTCTCTCAGGCGAACAGGCGAAAGGGCTCTTTGTGGTCGTGAATGGCCAGATAAGGGTCTTCCAGCAGAACGCAGAGGGCAGAGAACAAGTGATGCATATAGATACTGCCGGTTCTGTCGTTGCTGAAGTTGCTGTGTTCGATGGCGGGCCATATCCCGCATCCGCAATATCGGAAGTCGATGTGGACGTGCTCTTTATCGATAAGCACGATGTGCACGATTTCTGTAGGATGTACCCGGCTTTAGCGCTACAGGCCCTGAAGTTGATGGCGCAGCGAGTGAGGAAGCACGCACAACTGGTGGAAAGTTTGTGCTTTCATGAGGTCGGGCAAAGACTCGCGCTTTTTCTGTTAATGAGAGCCCAATACGCTGGCACGCCTATGCAGGATCGAGCTGCATTTCACCTCCCGTTGTCTCACCATGAAATTGCTATTCGCATAGGTTCGGTAAGAGATGTAGTCGCTCGTGCTTTTGCCCGGCTGAAGCACGATGGATTGATAACTGCGCAAGGTCACGAAGTGACAATCCCCAACGTAAAGGCTCTCAAGCTCTACGCGGACGCGGGAGCCTGTGGACCGCCATCAATCAACTGAGCCCTATTCTCCTTTCCGCGACGAGGAGCCCCGCCTGAACTATGACTTAAGTCATAGCGTACCGCTGATCCGCAGAGTCAGAATCTGGCTGTCACGGATAACGGCCCAGAACAGTTAGTTCTCTTGGGTGCCCTATAACGCTGGGAAAACAGCGGGCCGCACTCGAAGGACAGCAGAGCACGTTGAATGCTTTGCGGAAGGTGCAAGATGTCGGAGGCAAAAGTGAAGCTCCTGATCGTGGAGGACGATGAGTCCGTTCGAGAGTCGCTATCCCAACTCTTTACCGAATTCGGTCATAGTGTGCGATCGGCTGAGGACGGCTCTTCCGCGCTGCTTGAGATTCGTCAGGAAGTCCCCGACATCATTCTCTCCGACCTGAACATGCCGCGTATGTCCGGGTTTGAGTTCCTCTCGATAGTCCGTCGCCGGTTTCCAGCCATCCGGGTTATTGCCATGAGCGGTGCCTTTTCCGATGACGACATACCGCCCGATTTACCCGCCGATGCTTTTTACGAGAAAGGACCCAGATTAAGCCTGCTTATGCAGATCGTGCAGGCTATGACTTCCGCGGAGCGATCGCCGCCATTGCATCACCGCGCTCCGGCGCCCATTCAGAACTGTGCGGAACTGGCATGACGCTTCCCGGGATTGTCCGTCCATTAGAGTAGGGGGCTCTTTGAACAAAGAGCATCCCGCGCGTACGGCGCAGAAGGGTGTGTTGCCTGGGAGGAACGACGCTTTCCCGAGCTTCCACTAAGGTGAACATATGCATCTGATCAGCACTCACAACAGCAACTCCATCGCGTCCCTATATATCCTTCAAATGCGGTATTTACTCTCGACTCTGAATCAGATTCCCAAGTGTCTCGAAGAATTGACCGAAGCCGCATCCGATCAGCAGCTAAAACAGACGTTTCACTTGCACCTGATGGAGGCCGGCCTTCAGCGCGAGCGGGTCGATCAGATTTTGCTTGAGCTGACCAGCAAAGTAGTTGTCAAAAAAATGTGCTGTCACCGCAGCTCTGATTGCAATCGTCGAAAAGATCATTAGGGAAACGGACCGAGGTTCGGTTCGTGATGCGTGGCTTGCCGCAAGCGCGCACAGGATAGAAGAATTCGAGATCGCGTCCTATCAAACTGC
The DNA here is from genome assembly GCA_963775365.1 of uncultured Acidobacteriaceae bacterium. Classification (GTDB taxonomy): domain Bacteria; phylum Acidobacteriota; class Terriglobia; order Terriglobales; family Acidobacteriaceae; genus PALSA-350. Next base: position 258,858 of record CAVZJL010000001.1, read on the forward strand.
ATTGCAGTGGGCTCTGGTCTTAGGCTACACGTACCAAGCCTCTTTATTAGAGGCGACACTGGCCGAAGAACGGCATGTGGATGATTTCCTTTGCAGCATTGCGGAACGAATCAATTTAACCGTGAAGGCTGCCTGATACCGCGGCATTTTCCGGTAATCCCGGCCGACGGCGAATCAACCACCTGGCGATCTCACTTGGCGGCGTCTCGTCCCTTCTTCAGATCATCGCCTAACAGAATTGCCTCCGCGATGTCCTGCATGGATATTCTTCGCTGACGGCTCTCCTTCTGCATCGTGCGGTAGGCTTCATCCTCGCTCATACCCAGGTCACGTTGCAGTACGCCCTTGGCTCGTTCCACTGCCTTGCGTGATTCAAGCCGGTTGGCCAATTGCACGTTTTCTGTCTCCAACCGTGCTCGCTCGATTTCCGCGCCGACCAGAAAGCCGAGCGTGGAGAGCAACCGCACTTCATTCTCGGTATGTTGATAGGTGAGCCGATGCTGCAGGTTAATCACGCCGACGACCTTACTCGCGCAGAGGATCGGCGTGCACAGAATGGCTTCGAAGTGGTCTTCCGGAAGGCTGCGGAAGATCATGAAGCGAGGGTCATTCGAGGCGTTCGACGCGATGGCAACAGGCTCGCGGTTTTCCGCAACCCATCCGGTAATTCCCTGTCCAAGTTGAACCCCAAGGTGATCGACCAGGTCAGCATGCGGGTTCTTCGAAGCGCGCAACACCAGCTTCCCCTGCTCGAGAACATAAATGAAGCAGGAATCGCAGGGAATGACGGCGGTTACAAACTCCACGATGCTGCCCAGCACCACGTGAAGCGGGTCGGCGGCGGCGATTCGGCTGCTGACCTGGTGCAGAAAATCAATGGACGTCAGGCCGTCGCGAAAACCTGCCATGGTTGGGGTGGATGGGGCCACGCGGTGCACGCGCGCAGCGCGCTTGTTTTCTTTTTTCTCAACCGCGGCGGTCGTGTCTGGATCAGTCGGTACAGTGAGCGAGGCGAGCCCGATCTTCTTCTGCTCCAGGATCTTGCCTGCGTACTGGGCAGCCTCATTGACGATAAAGCCCATCTTTGGCCGGGAGGGCTCGAAGTCCGGCGTTATTCCGTAATGTGCCAGTTCCTCAGAAGTGGTCGGACCGATGGAAACGACAACCAGGGAACGCAACCCAGCGCTCAGGTCATCGCGGAGACCCATCTCTTCGGCCACTTGAAAGAGGTGAATCACCTGTACCGCGGTCATGAAGAGCACTACATCTACGCTACCGTTAGCGACGCTGTGCACAGCTTCTCGCAGAGGACGCAGATCTTCCGGCAGCGCCCATTGATAGACAGGAACCTTGGTGACTTCAGCGCAACGCTCAGTCAGCTCTGCCAGCAACTCGGGATTGGACGCGCCATACTCCTGGACCGCTACTCTCATAGTTTGAAGAGAGTCGCCGAACTCCGCGTTGAGCGCGGTCATCATTTCGCGCCAGGTGGAAGGTTCGGCTGCGGTGGCCACGACAGGCACGCGAAGATCACGCAGGGCGGCCACCGGCTTGGGGCCGCGGGCGACGACTTTCACCGCCCGCAGGGCGGAAAGAAATTGCTCGCGATCGTGTTTGGTCTGCACGATGTCAAGCAAAGCACGCACACCGACGCCGGTGAGGAAGATGACCAGGTCGACTTTCCCGGCTAGGAGGTCGTCGGCGAAAGCCAGAGCCTGGCGGTTGGACTGCAGTGGAACTTCACGCATGGCGGGCACGACAAAGGGCTCTCCGCCGTAGGTGCGGATCAGCTTTGCCACCTCGACTGCACGACGGGATTCAAGCGACAACACTCGCAATCCGTCGAAGCTCGCGTGCGCCATGCACCTCCTCCAGGCACTGGCCAGGAGAGACACTTCGGGTGCCACCGTGGCCGGTGTACAACGCTCTATTCCTATCGCATTAGGATTGGCCGATCATTCACGAGTCTAGCGGCTTTTGCACATGAACTGCAAAGACCCCGCAAAACGGCGCATTTTATCAATTCAGAATCTTGTTGCAGCCATACAGTCTTGCCGTTACTATCGAAATATTGCGTGCTCCTACCGTGCCGTAGGGCGTCTCGCAAAAGTGTTCACCCCGCTGTGGACGCTTACCAAACGATTCCAGAGTTCCACGCTCCACGAAGAGCCTTGAATGCATCGCGTGCAAGCGATGTCTGATTCGGCCCGGCTGTCTGCGCCGCCTGCATCGATCATGCGGGTCCGTCAGGCTTCCGTGCCCAAGCGTTCTTCAGGGTGTGCAGCATGGAATCTCAATTGGCTTCCAATCCGGCTCCCGCGGCCTCTTTTACCGCGGAACAGAAGGAATACCTTAAGGGTTTCTTCGACGGCCTGGCCCAGCGCGGCCTGGTTCCATTTGCCGGGCATACGACGTCCGGCCAGATCACGAACGACCCCGCCTCGGGAAGCGCGAACATGGCTGCGGAGGAGTCTGTACTTCAACACTCCGGTCTCTGACCTGTGTCGCGAAGAGCGATGGAAATTCGAAGAGAACCCGCTCGACATCTGGGACAAGCTGCTTGCGCATGCCAATGAAGACAAGGCTCCGGCGCAGGACGATCTCTTCCGCTTTAAATTTCACGGCCTGTTCTATGTCGCCCCCGCGCAGGATTCCTTCATGGTGCGCCTGCGTATCCCTGGAGCGATCCTCTCTTCGCACCAGATGCGCGGGCTGGCCAAACTGGCAGCCGAGTACGGCCCCGGCCGGGCCGACCTTACCACTCGCAGCAATGTGCAAATCCGCTCCCTGCAACCAAAGAACATCGTCCGCGTCCTGAATGCAATCCAGGCTCTCGGCATGTCTTCGCGTGGCTCCGGCGCCGACAACATCCGCAATATCACCGCTTCGCCCATCACCGGTATCGACCCTGCGGAACTTTATGACGTAGCCCCGCTGGCCGCGGGCTTGGGTCATTACATCTTCAACTCACGCGATCTGTATGGTCTGCCGCGCAAATTCAATATCGCCTTCGACAATGGCGGAGCCATCAGCGTGCTGGCGGATACCAACGATATTGGTTTCGTCGCCGTGCGGGTTACAGACGGCAAAAGCGTGCCGCCGGGCATCTACTTTCGCGTTCTGCTCTGCGGTATCACCGGCCATAAGCAGTTCGCTACCGATTGTGGCCTGCTCCTCAGGCCGGACCAGACGGTGGCCGTTGCCGCCGCCATGGTGCGCGTTTTTAGCGAGCATGGGGATCGTACGGATCGGAAGAAGGCTCGGCTCAAATACCTGGTCGACCGTTGGGGCATGGACAAGTTTCTCGCCGAAACGGAAAAGCGGTTGGCCTTTCCGCTGATTCGCTTCCTGGCTTCGGACTGCGAGCCGCGCCACAGAATCGACCGCGCCGGCCACATCGGCGTTCACGCCCAAGCCCAGCCCGGCATGTACTACATCGGCGTTTCGGTGCCGGTTGGCCGCCTGCCGGTGGAGCAGATGCTGGCTCTCGCCGAAGTGGCGGACCGATACGGCAACGGAGAAATACGCCTTACCGTGTGGCAAAACCTGGTGATTCCCCATATCGCCGGCGAACATCTTGAAGCGGCCAAGGCAGATATTCTCGCCGCCGGCTTGAGCTTCGATGCCGGCACAGTGCTGAGCGGAACGGTTGCCTGCACGGGGAACCAGGGCTGCCGCTTTTCTGCCAGCGACACCAAGACTCATGCAGTAACGCTGGCCAACATGCTGGACAGTGCATTCAAGATTCTCGAGCCGGTGAATCTGCACGTAACCGGCTGCGCCCATTCCTGCGCCCAGCACTACGTTGGAGACATTGGCTTGATGGGGGTGAAGGTGGGCGGTGAAGAGGGGTACCAGGTGATGCTGGGTGGCGGCTCGGATCAGGACCAGGGGCTGGCGCGCGAACTCTTTCCTGCAGTGAAATTCAGCGACTTGCCGCCGCGCATCCACAACCTGTTCAGCGCCTACACCCAGCGCGCGATGGCCGGAGAATCCTTTCTTGCATTTACCCGCCGCCACGCAATCGAAGAGCTCAAAGCGTTCTGCCAACCAGAGGAGCGTAGCTAGTATGCCCGGCCCTGTCTCTCAGGTTCCATTCATTCCGGAGAATGCGCCGTTTACCGCGGAGCAGCGGGCGTGGCTCAATGGATTTCTCGCCGGTATCTACTCGCACGCCGAAGCGCCTACGGCCGCCGAGCCGCCGCCGGCGCTCAAGATTGCTGTGCTATATGCCTCCCAGTCAGGCACCGCGGAAGGGCTGGCGCGCAAGCTCACCAAGGAACTTACCTCCAAGGGCCACGTGGCCACTTTTCTGCCGCTCGAGGGGTATACGCCCGCATCCCTGGCCGCGGAACGATATGCGCTGCTGATCGCCAGCACCTATGGCGAAGGCGATCCGCCCGATGCCGTGCAACCCTTCTATAACCAGCTCTGCATGGAGCACTTTCCGCGCTTCGAAAATCTCTCGTTTTCCGTGCTGGCGCTGGGCGACTCTAACTACGAACACTTCTGCAAATTTGGCCGCGACCTCGACGAAAAGCTCGCATCGCTGGGCGCTTTCCGCATGTGTGAACGAGTCGATTGCGATGTCGATCCCGACGAGCCGTTCGCCCGATGGAAGAGCTTGCTCTTCAAGAGCATCGAGGAGATTGTCGCCACCCGTCCGGCGAAGCGCGCTGCCGCGAACGATGCGAGCATCCGCGGACGCTCGCCGCATCAGCGAACCCGAGCAGGCGAAAAAGAAAACGGCGGCGCATACGCGCGACAACCCTTTCCTCGCCCCAATCGTCGAAAAACGGCCCCTCACGCATGAGGTATCGAGCAAGCTCACGCTGCATATGGCCTTCTCCGTCGAGGGATCGGCTGTCACCTATGAGGCAGGCGATGCCTGCGCCGTCATCCCGCAAAACGAGCCCAGCCTGGTGGAAGAGATTTTGCACAAGCTCAAATTCAGTGGGGACGTGTTGGTGCAACTGCCCAAAGCAGGCACGGTGCCACTGCAGACGGCGCTGCTCGACCATCTGCAGATCACCCGGCTCACGCGCAAGATGGTCCAGGCTTACGCGACCATCGGGCAATGCCTTCCGCTGCTGGACTTGCTCAAGCCGGAACAGCAGTCGCATCTCGACGCCTACACCTGGGACCGCGGGCTGATCGACCTGCTCTATGAATTCCCTGAGGTGTTGCGCGACCCGGCGGACCTGGTAGCCATGTTGCCCAAGCTATCGCCCCGTCTCTATTCCATCTCATCCAGCCCAGCGGCGCATGCGGGGGAGATTCATACCACGGTTGCCGTGGTCCGCTATCGCTCGCACAATCGCGAACGTGGCGGCGTGTGCTCCACCATGTTTGCCGACCGGTCGCAACCCGAATGCCGCTTGCCTATTTATATCCAGCCGAACAACAAGTTCCGGCTTCCCAAAGATTCTGAGCCGCCCAATCATCATGATCGGGCCGGGAACTGGCATCGCGCCCTTCCGCGGCTTTTTGCATGAGCGGCGGACACTCGGGGCGAGCGGCAAGAACTGGCTCTTCTTCGGCGAACGCTCCGCTGCCACTGACTTTCTGTATCGCGAGGAACTGGAGTCGATGCAAAAAGACAATTTCCTCACGCGACTGGATCTGGCCTTCTCCCGCGATCAGGACCACAAGATCTACGTGCAGGACAAGATGTTGGAGCAGGCGCCGCTGTTCTGGTCGTGGCTGCAGGATGGGGCCTGCGTCTATGTATGCGGCGACGCCACCCGCATGGCCAAGGATGTGGACGCGATGCTGCACACCATTGTGGAGCAGCAGGGCGGTTTGAACAGGGAAGCGGCCGTCGATTACGTCCAGAACCTGAAAGACCAGCACCGCTACCATCGCGACGTTTATTGATTCACCGGGCCCGTGCTGTGAAGGAAGGTCCGCACATGGCATTGCCACTGCACGAACGCGCACAAGACGGAAGCAGCGACACGCTCGTTCGCCTGACGCTTGACGACTTCCTCAAGCCACTGGCATCTGCGCCGGCCGCCCTGCCTCCGCTCGCTCCTATGCTCATTCCCGACAGGCCACTCGAGCCAGGAGAGCAATACCGCTTCCACTTCAACATGACCAAGTGCATCGGCTGCCGCTCCTGCGAGATTGCCTGCAACGAGCAGAACGGAAACCCCGCAGAGATTCGCTGGCGGCGCATTGGCGAGATCGAGGGCGGCGTCTATCCCAATACCAGCCGCCACTATCTCTCCATGGGCTGCAACCATTGCCTCGATGCCGACTGCCTCAAGGGTTGCCCCGTCGATGCCTACACCAAGGATCCGGTGACCGGTATCGTGCTGCATTCCGCCGATGCCTGCATCGGCTGTCAGTACTGCGTGTGGAATTGCCCCTACTCCGTTCCTCAATTCAATGAAGAGCGCGGCGTGGTGGGGAAATGCGATATGTGCCACGGCCGCCTTACCGATGGCCTCGAACCAGCATGCGTCAATGCCTGCCCGGAAGGGGCAATCGAGATCGAGATCGTTGACATGCTGGCCTGGCGTTCAGACTACGCGCTGGCCGAGTCGCCTGGGATGCCCGCCGCTGGGCACACCATTTCGACTACCCGCATCACGCTGCCACCCGATACGGCCACGAGGCTGGAGCGCGTCGACACCGGACGCATTGCTCCGGAACACGCTCACCTCTCTCTCGTCTTCATGACCACGCTGATGCAGGCCGTTACCGGCTCGCTGCTGTTCGCTCTGCTCTTTCATGCCGCGCAACCTCTGCTGTTGGTTGCATTGCTTGGCATCACCGCGGTGGCCCTGAACATCTCTGTATTTCATCTGGGCCGTCCAGCTTACGCGTGGCGCGCGCTCAAGATGTGGCGGCGTTCCTGGCTCAGCCGCGAGGTGTTGCTCTTTGGCTTATTCTTCGGCGCACTCGCCGGCTTCGCCGTTGCCAGCTGCCTCAACGCCGTCCCCGCGATCTGGCTGCACCGTCTGCATCTCACCGGCATTGGGTGGCTGCAACAACTGCCGGCCACGACTCTGGCTCTTCTTACGCTTGGGATCATTGCCGCGGCTTTGGGTATCGCCGGCATCGTCGCCAGCTCCTTCATCTACCTGGTCCCGGCGAGACCGTCCTGGAACATGGTGCACACGCCCATCGACTTCCTGCTGAGCGCGGCGCTCATCGGCACTACCTTGCCTGCGGTGCTGAGCACAATCCTGGCGTCGCATTCTTCCCGCCCCATCGCTGCCCGCAGTCTTTCCGTTCTGGCCGGTCGCCTTGGCCTCTTTGCTGTGGATCGCGAATCACGCTGCACGCCTTATCCGGCTCAATCGATCAGCCATCTTTGAACATCGCGCAGCCGCCGCATTGCTCAATCTGCCGAGGACATAGAGCCGCGCTCATAGGCAGCTTCGCATGCGCAGCAGCGGTTCCCCTGGCCTGGGTAACGGCAAACTCTGCGCTTGCCTGTGCAGCGGCCTTGGTCGCTGTGCTGCTGGCGCGGTATCTCTTTTTTGTCTCCGTCGTTCCTCTGAACATGGCACTCACCTTCACCCGCGGGGGAACGTACTGATGTGGACCCGTCTGCGGCGCGCGCTGGGCATCGACACCCGGCAGGCGAAGTACACCTTCCAGCGCGACCCGGTAGCCGGCCACATCGCCAGCGCCCGGGTTGCCGAGCGGTGGGTCAAGACCACTTGCGGCTACTGCTCGGTCGGCTGCGGCATGTTGGTCGGCATCAAGGACGGCAAGGCAGTCGCGGTTCGCGGCAACCCCGACCACCCGGTAAACCGGGGCAAGCTTTGCCCCAAGGGTCTCAGCGAACATCACATTCTCGATGCGCCGGGCCGTGCAAAACAGCCGCTGTTACGTAAGAACGGCGTACTCGAGCCCGTCTCATGGGACGAGGCGCTTGACACCATGATCGAAAAGTTCGCCCAGGTGCAAGCCCGCTATGGTCGAGATGCGCTGGGCGTCATCGGCACCGGCCAGTTGGTGACGGAAGAGTTCTATACCTTGGGCAAGCTGGTGCAGCTGGGCTTTCGGAGCCGCAACTTCGACGGCAACACCACGCTGTGCATGGCGTCGGCGGTCTCGGGTTACAAGCTCTCCTTTGGCTCCGACGGGCCGCCGGGCTCCTACGCGGATATGGAGACTGCCGATGTCATTCTGCTGATCGGCGCCAATATTGCGGACAACCATCCCATCCTGTGCCAGCGGCTGGAGCGCAATCGTATGCGCGGCACTCCCGAGCCCAGCCAGCCACCACGGTGATCGTGGTCGATCCTCGTGTAACCAAGACCGCGATGATGGCCGACCTGCATTTGCCGGTCAAACCGCGGAGCGACATTGCCTTGCTCAACGGCATCGCCCATGTGCTCATTCGCGAAGGGCTTATCGATCGCGCCTATATCGAAGCCCACACCACAGGCTTTGAGGAGTTTTCAGCCTTCGTCGCCGACTTTACCCCGGAGCACGTCGCCGAAATTACCGGACTTTCGCAATACGACATCGTCCACACCGCGCGCCTATATGGCAATGCGAAGGCCGCCTTCATCGGTTGGACCATGGGCGTCAACCACTCTACGCAGGGCGCGGTCACCGTGGCTGCCATCAACAATCTGGCGCTGATTACCGGCAACCTTGGCCGCTCCGGCGCCTCGCCGTTTTCGATTACCGGCCAGTGCAACGCGATGGGGACGCGCGAGGCCGGCTTCACTTCCAGCCTGCCGGGCTATCGCAAATTTGAATCGGCGACCGATCGAGCCGATCTGGCAGCGCTGTGGAACATCGACGTCGATCGCATTCCCACTGCGCGCGGGCTGGCGTATCCCGACATTATCGAAGGTGCGGTCTCGGGCAAGATCAAAGCCCTTTGGTTCATCGCCACCAATCCGGCGGTCTCCTTCCCCAACTACGGGTTGCTGGAGCAGGCGCTGCGCAGCGTGGACTTTATGGTGGTGCAGGATGGCTTTCATCCCACGCCCACCAGCGACTTCGCGCACCTGGTTCTGCCCGCGGCCATCTGGGGAGAGAAGGAAGGCACCTACACCAACTCCGAGCGCCGCATCAGCAAGGCAAACGTGCTCGTCGCGCCTCCCGGTGAGGCTCGCACGGACTTCGACATCTTTCTCGCTCTCGCCGAAAAACTGGGCGTTAAGGATGAGCTCTATCCGGGCTGGAAGTCGACTCATGATGCCTTCCGGGAGTGGCAGCGCGTCTCCGCCGGACGCATGTGCGACTACAGTCCATTTACCTGGCAGCAGATTGAAGACAACGGCGGTATGCAATGGGGTGGCGAGCGTCTCTACACCAGATCCCATCTTTCCTACGGCAACGGGCAAGGCCATCCTTCACTCTGTGCCTTGTCTGCCGTTCATTGAACAGCCAGACAGAGACTACGACCTCATCCTCAACACCGGCCGCACGGTGGAGCACTGGCACACTCGTACCAAGACTGCGCAGGTGGCGATGCTGAATGCCATGGTGCCGAATGCATGGCTGGAGATGAATCCCGCAGATGCTGCGCGCCTTCAACTGAAGCCGCACGACAAGGTCACCGTCACTTCTCGCCGCAACAGCGTGCGCAACCTGGAATTGCGCATCACCGGAATCGTGGCGCCAGGCCAGGTTTTCATGCCGTTCCATTTTGTTGAGACCAACTCGAACCTGGTCACTTTGGGCGCATTCGATCCCATATCGCGCGAGCCCAATTTCAAGCAGTGTGCGGTTCGGGTAGAAAAGTCATCGGCCGTACCTGCGTAAAACTCCACAAGCGAGGTCCAATGCGGTTGCATATTGCAATACCGAAGGGAGAACACTATGAGCGAATCAATTATCGAAACTACGCTGTACAAACGGATCGGCGGTGAAGCAGCTGTGCGTGCGGCGGTGGATCGCTTTTATGAGCATGTTCTCGCTGACCCTTCGCTGAGCCATTTTTTCAACGGAGTAAGCATGCCCCGGCTGAAGGCGCATCAGTTCGCATTTCTGTCCCAGGCACTTGGTGGTCCGAAGCAATACTCCGGATCATCCATGAGCGAAGCGCATGCAAGGCTGGCTATCGAGCAGCGTCACTTCGATTCGGTTGCCACACACCTGGTGGAAACACTTCGCGAACTCGGTGTTCCCGAGGACATCATCGGAGAAGTTGCGACAGCTATTACGCCGCTCTCCAGCCAGGTTGTAAATACACCCACACGCATGGCCACCGCAAAGAAACACAGCCAAATCTAACCTGGAGCGATATCCATGGCGAATCTCAAGGCATTCATGAAGTCGGGGCATCCACCCACGCTGCTGGCAGCATTTCTCTACTTCGACTTCAGCTTCGCGGTCTGGGTGCTGAACGGCGCCATGGGCCCTTTCATTTCCGATGCCTTTCATCTGAGCCCGGCGCAGATCGGCCTGATGGTCTCGGTGCCCACACTGGCCGGCGCATTCATGCGCTTCCCGCTGGGCGTGCTCTCGCAGTACATCGGCAGAAAGAATGCCGCCATCGTTGAGATGTCAGCCATCGTGATCGCTCTGCTGTATGGTTTTTTCTTCGTTCACACTTTCAACAACGTGCTGGCCATGGGCGTTCTGCTGGGCATTGCGGGAGCCAGCTTTGGCGTGGCGCTCTCGCTCGGTTCCGGATGGTTTCCCAGGCAATACAAGGGGCTGGCCATGGGCATTGCCGGCGCGGGCAACAGCGGCACGGCCGTGGCAGCGCTCTTTGCTCCGCGGCTGGCGACGCACTATGGCTGGCAGCATGTGTATGGCTTCGCCGCGGCCATGATGCTGCTGCCACTATGCGTCATGATATTTTTCGCCAAGGAACCGCCGGACATCGAGCATCAGTCTCTGAGGCAACATCTCAGTTGTCTTTTTGAAAAGGACGGCTGGTATTTCAACTTGATCTACATCATCACCTTTGGCGGCTTCATCGGCCTCGCCACTTTCCTGCCGTCGTTCTACTACGCGCAATTCCACGTAACCAAGATCATGGCCGGCGAACTCACGGTACTGGCCACGTTGACCGGATCCGCGACGCGCGTGCTGGGCGGTTGGTTTAGCGATCGCGTCGGTGGCATTACTACGCTCTCAGTCGTATTTCTCATTACCATCGCCGGGCTCTTTGGCTTGATGACTGCACCGCCGCTGTTCGCAACCACGCTGCTTTTCATGCTTTGCTTCGCCGCACTGGGCGCAGGCAACGGTGCTACCTTCCAGCTGGTGCCAATACGCTGGCCGCTGACAACCGCGGTTGCGGGCGGCATGATCGGGGAGATCGGCGCGCTCGGTGGATCGATCCTGCCCAACCTGCTTGGGCTCTCCAAGCAATACACCAGGTCTTATCGAGCCGGTTTCATTCTGTACGCGTTGCTGGCCACCGCCGTTCTCATCATGCTCCGTGCCGTTTCGAAGAGTTGGACGACGACCTGGGTCGGTCAAGGAGGGCGCGCCCTGACGCCGAGCGTTTCCTCTTTGGATTCAATGGCTGCAGACTAAACGCGGACTTGCTAAAAGAGCACTTGAATCTGTTGCGGTGCGGCCGTGTTTACAAAATGTAAAAGGAGTGTCCGTCCGCTTTGTCGATACTGGCCATTATCCAGCGGCTTGCCGTTTACGGTGACCTCCCGGGGAGGCTTGCTGGACAGGATGCGAATGTCGGCGTTGGTTTGATCGATCCCTTCAGCCTGGAAGGTGAAGCTGCCATTAGAGGCGTGCTCTCCAGCGATTTTAGCGGAGGCAACGAGGACGCGCGGCGTTGAGGATTTGAAGTAATTCACGTCGAGCAGGAAGGCTCGCGTGCCTGGTTCGACTGCTACTTCGTGGGTCTCCGGGAGGTCGGCGGCGAAGAGGTTGATCAGGTCGCCGGTCACCGATAGCGGATGGACCGAAGGCTGCCGAGCGACGCCTGGTTCGTTGTCCAATCCTGCCGCTATCACATAAGGGCCGCGACGCAGGATCAATGCGTTTGTCTCTTTCAGAGGTAAGCGAGCCGGTTTGGCAGCCTTTTGAACCCAGTCGTAGACCACGTTTCCGCCATTCGGCAAGTAAGTCAAAGCTGCAGGACTTTGCGGTTCATAGAGGACGTATCCCTTGCCGACGGCGTGAAGGCCGGTTGCGGCGGGAGATAGGCCGAGGACTTGAAAGAGATGATCGCGGGGTGTGGCGAAGTGATTTCCGTTAGAGTTCCACCAGTCTGTGGCTTGGTTGTAGGGGTCCTTATCATCGTCGAGAACGACGAGGACGCCACCCGCCTTCACCCAGGCAGCGAGCGCGGTATGGAACTCCGGCGACGGAGGCTTTTGGCCATCGTAGGTGAGGAGTAGAAGTTTGTAGGGGTTGAGGAATCCGGCCGCGGATTTGGAATAGGTGCTTTCGATCTGCACCGGCTCAACGGGCATGCCGCGCATCAGCAGAGGCAAAGCGAGGCCGTAGAATTGCCCGAGGTTTTCATCAGAAGGTTCGGGCGCGACACGTTGAAACATGAGCGTGTCAGAAACCAACACGCCAATCCCCTGTGTCCCGGCTGACTCCCAGCGAACGGCGGATGCGGGCTGCTCCATCTCATTGAGGGCATGGAAAACAGTTTGCAGCTCTGTCTCGTACTGTTTAGGGATAAGGCTCTTTTCCGGATTGGGATTAGCTTCAGTTTGCTCACTCACCGGATGCATCGATTTGGGCCCGAAGATACGTTCGGGCCAAGGCAGCACTTCGTAGCGAGCTACACCGGGCTGAAGCAAAGAGGCGGTAAGCGTACTTTCCCAGTTGGTGCGGTAGTCGACCCACGAGTGGTTGGGATTGTCTTCAATGGGATCGTTGAGATACCAGATGCGCTTGCCGGAAGAGCGGGCAATATTTTGCAGAGCGCCATACTCGAGGAACGCGGTTTCGAAGGTACGTTGTTTGGTGACACCGTTGTAGACATTCGGCGTGCGCGCAGTTCCCGTCCAAACCTGGGCGATGTAGCCGTCGGCGCCGACATCGAGCAAAGACGACTCCGGGCTCACGATCTTCCATTGCGCGTAATTGATGAGGGAGTGCGTTGCTACGTAACAGGGGACGGTGAGGTGCTTGCTTGCGGCATAAATTCTCACCGCATCGAAGACCTGCGCCAGGGCGCGCCGGTACAAAAAGTATTTAAGCTTTGAAGCGCGATACTGTGCGTCGGGGGAGCTGTCCGGAGCCTGCCAGGGCTGATGGTAGTACTCTTGCCATTCATGTTTGAAGCTGTCGCTCCAGCCGGCGCGCGCCCAGAACTCCGGCTCTTCCAGATAGATAGCCTCGGCTCCAGCATCGATCGCCGCCTCTACTCCCTGGGCGAGATAGCGGCCATAGGAAAGGCTAGGAGCAATATAGGGGACCTCGCGGCCGCTATGGAGGATAAGCTTGCCGCTCTTTTCCTGCTGTGTCTCGTTCCAATGTTCTTTACCGTCGAAATCTCCGCGAAGGTAAGGGGCATACCGCCCCCACGCGACACCGGTCATGACCGTGACCCGGTATCCATGATCACGCCAGGAGCGAATGCGATCAGCGGTAGTCTCGTCGATGCCATACACCATGACCGTGCCGGCATTGATGTTGGTGCGCGGCGACCAGGCATGCCCGGTTTGAAAAATAAGCCGGTCTTCGGGTGTTGCCGGCGAAGGAGTTTGCGCCCAGGCAGAGTGACAAGTAAAGAGCAAAGCGCTGGCTAACGAAAGACACGGCACACATTTGCGGATTCTCATCATGCTCTTTTCTGAACTTAGGAGATACGGCGAGCAGGCAAGGTTCCCAGGCGAACTCGACACGGCAGAAGACGCTCTAACGTGGATTTTCCTTAAGGGGCCGAGCCGCAAAGGGAGTAGCACACCTTACCAATACTATCTAAACTCGTCTTATGGTATTACGGGACAATCCCCCCAGAGGTTTCAGTCTCACTGTCTCGCTGGTGTTACTATCGCTATCGCTCGGCGCCTGCCGTATGCCTACCGCTGCTGGTCAATCAAGATCAGCTAACCCCCAATCTGCCAGCTCGCAAGTAGACCAACTGATGCAAGAGGGACAGGACCTCGCAGCACAAGGCAGATTTGCGGAGGCGGAAGTCCCGCTGAAGCAGGCCGCGGAACTTGCCCCCGAGAACTATGCTCTGCTGACCTTGCTTGGCAAAATCGAGGATCGAGTCGGCAAACATGCCGATGCCATTGCCTTGTTTCGGCGCGTTGCCAGTGGCCAGCCGAAATCGGCGGATGCGCATGTGAATCTGGCTATTGCGCTTGCAGACGCCGGTGACCTCGAGGAAGCATTGAAGGAAACATCCGCCGCGGCATTGCTTTCTCCAAAATCGGCTTCGGTGCATGTGAACCGGGCACGACTACTTGCGGATCTTCACCGTCCAGAGGAAGCAGAGAAAGAGTTTTCCATCGCCAACCAGCTGGCCCCTAACCAATACGGAGTGTCTCTATTACTGGGGCCTGCTGGAAAAAGATCGCGGCAATTTAGCAAAGGAGACCTCGTTGTTTCAACAGCTCGTCCGCTTGCAGCCGGATAACCTGAACGCGCTGCTTTTGCTGGCCCAAAGCTTGCAACACGAGGAGAAAAGCACTGAGGAAATTTCGGTTCTTCGACACATATTGCAATTGAAGCCGGACTCAGAAAATGCGCTCTATATGCTGTCCATGGCACTTCGACGAACTAACCCGGAAGAGTCGAAGGCGCTTCAGCAGAAGTACGAAGCTGAGAAGCACAAGGACGCGGATCTAACCCAGGTGAAAGCGCTGGGCAACGAAGCGTATCTGGCTGCCAATAAGCAGGATTGGCCGGAGGCGATCAGGATACTGAAAAAAGCCCTCGTGTCTTGCCAAGACTGCGAGTTGGCTCGCGGCTTTGCACAAAAACCTCGGCTTGGCTTTGTGCAACAACGGAAATCTCGACGAGTGCAAACAGGAGCTGCAGGAAGCGCTCAAGCTTAACCCGAATGATGCAGACGTCGTGAAGGCTCTGAACATTGCTGCTCAAAACAGTGACGATTATTCGTCGTGACGCTGGAGTCGCGCCTTAACGCGCTTTGCTAATACTGCGGTCGGTGGAATTAGCCCTCTCGATCCCACTAACGAGATGGCAGACTTCCGGCGTACACCATGAGAAACTAGGAGCCCGGCTCCTCCACGTGCACTTCCTGGTCGACTCGTACGTGTGTCAAGGTCTGCACAATCCCACTCGGCCAGCGGATTTCAATCGCAGCATCGGCATCAACTTTCCCCAGACCAAAGTGCACACGTGGATCGCTGGCCGACAGATATGAGCTCGAGGTCGTGACCGTTGCCCATTGCGAACCACATGCAGTTGTCAACTTTACGACGGCTCCAATACCGTCTCGATTGCTCTTGTGGCCGGTAAGATGAAGCGACAGCCAGTGATTGCCGGTAGCTGTCTCGTTGTGAAGGATATGAGCGAGGCCGCCGTTGGTGCTCACGACTGCATCGACGCGGCCGTCGTTGTCCAGATCGCCCGTGGCCATACCACGCCCCACCCAACCTTCCTTGAACACTTCTCCAGAGATCGAAGAAACGTCGACGAAACCTTTGCCCGTATTCCGCGCCAGGAGCATGGGCTGACGGTAATGGATGTTGCTGCGAATTTTTTCGATGTTGTCCGTGTCATGACCCTGCGCGATAAGAAGATCCTTCCATCCGTCGTTGTCATAATCAAGGAATCGCATTCCCCAACCCGAGTAAGGCTGGGTCATGGCGCCAATGCCAGTTGAATCGCTCACATCGTCGAAAGTTCCGTCGTGCCGGTTGCGATAGATAGCGTATCTCTGACCCGACAAGTCAGTCACCGCGAGATCGGGCCATCCGTCGTTGTCGTAGTCGGCGAAGTCGACGCCCATGCCGGCGAATGGATCACCCCCGGCGTCTACAGCCGCGCCGGATGGAATGCCTACTTCCTCAAACGTTCCATCCGGTTTCTGGTGGAACAGAAATTCCGGGGAACTGTCATTGGCGACAAAGAGGTCGATGCGCCCATCGCGATCGTAATCGGCGATGGCAATGCCCAACGCTTTCGCAGGCTTGTCGAGGCCCAGCTTGTGCGAGACCTCGGTGAAGTGCCCTTTACCATCATTGTGGTAAACCAGCATGGGTATAGGTGGAAAATGATCCGGGTGGCAGTAGCCTCGATACCCCTCACGATGCTCGCCGCACCATATGTCTTCCCAGTCCCACTGGATATAGCGCTCCACCACAAGATCGAGCAGTCCGTCATTGTCCAGGTCTACCCAAGCGGCGGAGGTGTACCAGGTGTTGCCGGCAGCCTGCGGCTGCGCCAGCCCCGCCTCTTCGGTCACGTCGCGAAAAGTACAGTTGCCGGTTCCGCGGTAAAGCCGATTGCCGCCATACGCGGTTACGAATACATCCTCAAAGCCGTCGTTGTCGTAATCCGCGATGGCCACGCCCATCCCTAGCCCCACCCCCTTCAGCCCGGATTTTTCCGTGACGTCTTCGAAGGTGCCATCGGGTTTCTGGTGAAACATCCGGTTCCAGTCACCGGGACCGCTTTTCTGTGGGATCGAACCTCGGGGTTCGGGGTCTCGATAGGAAGCGCCATTCACAAGGTAAAGATCGAGCCGTCCATCATTGTCGCAGTCGAAGAGGCCTACACCAGAGCCCATGGTTTCAATTTGATATTTGGTCGCCGTGTGATTCGCGTTGTGCAGGAAGTGAACGCCGGCTTTCTCGCTGATGTCGACGAACTTTCCGGGAACAACCCGCGACGGCGCAATGCAGCCCGATGGGGAAGAGCTTGTTCCCGCCACGGCAGCAAAAGATAAGAAAAGAGTCACCACACCAACCGCGGTGTACAGACGTTTTTCGATCGCCCAATGGACGCTCAACCAGCGGCTGTTCTTTCCCAAGAGAGACCTCGTTCCCAGTTCGTCCTAATCCTCCTTACGATAGAATACGCGGCCGCCCCGTAAAGGCTTCGGCCGCGTGGTCCGCTGATGCTTCTTAGAAAACAAACTTGCCGCTAATCTGCAGTTCTCGATTGGTGTTTGCCTGGGCACCGTCGACCGATCCGAAGGTGCTCGGACTGTTGAGATCGGTGCTGTTGTACTCATTTAGGCCGAAGACTGGATGGTTGAAAAGGTTGAAAGCTTGAGCCTGAAATTGGAACTGAGTCTCGCGCCAGAGGGGGAACGATCGAATCACCGCTGTGTCGAAATTGATCAATCGCTGGCCTTGTATAAGACCCCGGTACGAGTTCCCGAATGTGTACTGCGCAGGAATGGCGAATGCCGCGGTATTGAACCACTCCGATGCCGACCTGTGAAACCCGGAAAAGGGGTTACCTACCATGTTCCCGCGTTCGTAGGCGTTGGGGTTACCGATATTGGCAATGTCCGCGGTGTCGACCACGGTCTGGTTCTGCCCGCTGCGGCCAGTAAAGATATTGGTGAGCCGCCAGTTGCCCAGGATGTAGTCGCCGATTTTGTTGCCGGTGGAAAATCTCCTGCCCGGACCGACCGGGATATCGTAAATAGTGTTGATAGCGATCGCCTGAGGCACGTTCGTTCCAGCATAGCCTCTGGACGCTTTGGGGTTGTACGCATCCTGCACGGTGAGACCTTCCGAGTTGAACCAACCGTCGTCTGCCGTGAAGCTTTCGGACCAGGTGTAGGCTACCTGGAACGACAAGCCACTGTTAAGCGCTTATCCACTGACACCTGAAGGGCGTTGTAGGCGGAACTTCCGATACCGTGGTCGTAAAGCGTTGCAATGCCATAGGGATAGGGCGCCCTTGTCTGCGGGTCCCCAGGACCGGGTGTGAGAGCGGTGTTGTAATAGCCGCCGATATTGGTGCGGTGCGAGCCAGAGCCGACATAGTCCACTTTCAAGGACAACGAATTGCTGAGCTGCTGCTGCACGCCGAAGTTCCACTGCTCAGAATAGGCATTCTTATAATTGGGGTCGAAGAACCAATCGTTGTCATTAAATGGGGTGGCAGCCGGGTACAGCCCGGCGGTGCCAAAGGGGTTCTGGGAGGCTACGGTCGGCGTCGGCGAAGCGCTGGAGGGTACGTTGGTTTGCGGGAGAGACAGCTGGCCGATATCAGGCCACGAACCCTCGGCGTTCTGCACCAGCTGGGTAACCGCCGCCCAGTTGTCGTAGACGATGCCGAAGGCGCCGTGAACCGCTGTTTTGTCGGTAGCCTTATAAGCAAAGCCGACACGTGGCCCGAAGTTGGTATGCACGTTGTGGCTTATCTTGTCGTTGGGGCTCGCCCAGACATGGGCGGGTAGAGTTCCTCCCGGAATGCAGGGAGCGAAGACCGTGGCTGAGCACGGCGGCGGCACCTTCTGCACGATGTAGAGGCCGTTGTCCCAATCCATATCGCCGGTTTCAATCCCGCCATTCTTGCCGATGGTCGCATTGGTACCGTAGGCCGGCATGAAGGTGTAGTCGTAGCGCAAACCATAATTCAAGCTCAGTCTGGGGGTTGCCTTCCACGTATCCTGCAGGTAGGCGCTTAAGACACCGCCAGGCCTTTCTATCTCGTCGACGTTGCGGCGAGCTGCGGACTGGGGAACGTTCAGCAGGAAGGATGAGAAGCCGTTGCCTGTCGCCTGATTGGGAAATTGGGGCGCAGACGTTTGCGGATTGTTAAAGCCAAGTTGGGTGTAGTTGATCGTACTTTCAAAACCGGTCGTGACCCACCCCAGCCCGAACTTCACAGTGTGGTTGTTGATAATTTGCGTAATGCTGCCTTGGAATCCGTTGTTGTCCGTAGCCTTGGGTGTGAGGTTGATTTCCTCGCCGGTTCCGGCCAGCCCCTGAATGCTCAACTGTGGAACAAAGTCGCGCCCCGAGGAGAAATCGCCGACGAAAGACTGGGACCAGCCAACGGCACTGATGAGATCGGCCGTGGGAGCCTTGAATTCGTTGACGCCGTTGTCGGCCACAATGGAGTGCGAGTATTGGAATTGCGCGATGCGCGTCGGGCCGAAGACATGGACATAGCTGCCGCCAAAATTGCGCGAATTGATGATCAGGCTGGTAGGTAACGACGGAAGACCGCCGGACTGAGTGAGCGTCGAGTCGATGAAACTATAGCGGAACCATGCAGAATCTTTGGACCCGAAGGTCTGGTCGACGCGGACACTGAATTCGTTGAACTGTTGCACCTGGGGAGTGGTGTCGACCGCGTTCGCCGAGAACGAGCCGTTGCCCGTAGGATTGAAGAAGGGGCCCGCCGTAGGGTAAATGAATTTAGCCCAGGTGACCATGCTTTGGTCAATACGATCCGCGGGAATTTGATTGTTTGGAAACGCCGTGCGGCTGTAGCCCGTAGGGGTCACGACGGTACTGAAAGGATCGTAAATCGGGTTTTGCCCGTTGTCCGCCTCATCGCCGGCCAGTTCCGCGGCGGTGGGCACCAGGATGTCGTTATCCTCCGCCCTGGAATAGCGCCACCCCTGATAAGCCCCAAAGAAAAAGGTTTTGTTTCTGCCGTCGTATAGCTTGGGGATGATGACCGGACCGCCGATCGCCCCACCGAATTGGTTCTGATGGAAGAAGGGCTTGGACTGGCTTGCCGGAAGAAAATAGTTGCGGGCATCGAAGGCGGTGTTGCGCAGGTAATCCCACGCGGAGCCATGCAACTCGTTGGTGCCGCTCTTGGTGACCACGTTCACGACGCCGCCCAGCACGGAGCCGAATTCCGCGTCGTCGGTGTGAGATACCACCTTGAATTCCTGAATAGCATCAATGATCGGCGCGACCGCATACGTGCTGTTGATGGCAGCAAAGTTGGGGAGGCCATCCGTGAGAAAGTAATCGCTGCGGTTGCTCTGCCCGTTGATGGCGGGAAAGGTATAGTCCGAACCGAGCGCAATGGCGGAGCCGAAACCGCCACCAGCGATATTGGTGCCATTTTGGGCAGTCGATATAGCAACGACGCCCGGAGTGAGCGCGAGCAGGGCGGTGAAATTTCGACCGTTCAAAGGCAGGTCGTTGACCTGCTGGGTCGCGATCACGGTGCCCAAGTTGGCGTTCGTCACGTCCAGCTGGGCCGCGGCCGCCTCAACGGTAACCACCTGTGTTGCCGTTCCCACGGTGAGAGCAAAGTCGAATGTGGCGGCTTGGCCCACGGCCAGCACGAACGGCGCTAACTTTTGCGAGCTGAATCCCTTAGCGGTGGCCTCGATGGTATAGCTCCCAGGCGGTATGCTGACAAAGCCATACGCACCCGCTTCGTTAGTGGTCGATGTACGTTCGACCGAGGTATCGACATTTCTTAACACGATGGTGGCGCCCGGGATTACAGCCCCGGCGGGATCTCGGATCACACCGTTGATCGACGCGGTTGATACCTGGGCACTGGCGGAACCCGCCAGGAACAGAAGTAGAAGACTAAGGATGCCCAGCCCTTGCATGCCGGCGAACAAACTTCCGCCTTCTCTGACAAAACTCCGTGCGCAACGTTTCATACCACCTCCAAAAGTACCGCCCGATTCGAAACTACTTGGCCCGACCGTGTTCTGATCTTGGTCCAGCTACCTTTACATCCCTACCGTCTTACACTTCCCGTTAGACTTACCACCGGCCTGTCTTAGGACCCCTGTTGAGTTTGGAGACTGCTTTACGGATACGGCTTTCCCGGATAAGGCCGCGGAGTGATATCGGCATCCACCAAACCCAAAGCCCAACGAATGCCGCCGGTATAAATTTCCTGTAAGCGGGGATCGTCAAGACTGGTGTCGATATGCCCGAAGGTCGAATACCACACGCGGCCTTTGCCGTATTTTTTCGCCCAGACAAGTGGGTAGTCGCCATCCGTTCGAACACCGATCAGCTTGGCGATCCGGGCGCGATATGCCTCGTCGGACATTTTGCTTCCCTCTTTTTCCGCGTTCAGCGAAGCAAGTTTCTCAGCGAACCTGCTTGAGTCCAGGCGGAGGATTACGCGATCGATATTCCGCGAATAGTTCGGCCCCAGAATGGTGTATTGATCGCGGAAGGAAAATTCGCGAGGAACGTTCTTCAGCCCTGGAAAGTCAGGATCCTCGACCACGATGGGCAGCGTAATCGATGGGAACTCCGCAACCAGATCCCCGCCGACCATTTCCGCATACTCCCTCCACACGATGCAGCCCCCGCCGTTCGACGCGTGACCGCCGATAAATCCTTTGCCGTCGTCGTGCACAAATGAGAGCAGATCGTCCTTTTGCTCGTCGGTGATTTCCCAGGAGCCTCCACCCATAAAGAAGACCGCGTCGAAGTCATTAAGGGTCCGGGCATTGCGACCGTAATTGATATCTTTGGTGAGCAGTTTGAAGTCGGTTCGGATCACCGTGATCCAGTCGCCGGATTCGCGGCCAAGCCGTTCAATCGTAGCCAGGGTATGGCTACTCGAATCGTGATGATAGGAGTTACGCTGGCGGTTATACCAAACGTCAGCGTCAGCGATGGCAAGGAGCATTTTCTTGCCCGGCCAGGTATCTTCGACAAATCGCGGGCGCGCAGGGTCCGGTGTGGGCGGGTGCGTCCGTTCTGGCGGAGGCGGAGTGGTTGCGTTTGTGGCCTGCGCGCCCGCCAGGGCGTCCGCGGCCCGCGGACTGAACGACGTGACGGCCAGGCCTTTGAGAAGTTCACGCCGGTCCATGGTTCAAACACTCCTTCCGCTCACAACAAGATCCTTTTCTGCGCAACCTTGATTCCCAACCCAACATCTTTTCAACCGCTCGGAATCGCGCCACAAATCACAATACGACGCCGGTTACATTAAGGTTCCCGCCCAGTTACATTAAGGTTCCCGCAGCCCAAGCCGTTCCTCTGCGAATCAGCTCCCCCACCTGTGGCACCTGCAGAGCCTGCACGTCATGCCCCAAAGGAGTATTGAAAACCCGGCCTTTCTTGTAGTGAACCGTCAAAGCCATCGGGAAGTCAGCGTCTTTTACGTTCGAGTGGGCAGTGGCGAGGATTTGGACCGGAATAGAGCCGTCTTTGTTGTCGTAGTACAGTTCATCGTCGGTCTGAAAATCGGCCATTCCCTTGGTGATGGGACTGTCGTGGTCGACGATTTTGACAGTGAAGGGCCCACGCTTGTCGTGGTGGAGCTGCTGCGAACGGCCCACGATGTTGTTATATTCCGGCCAATACGGAAAGGCGTCGTTAGCCCAATGAGTCGTGACTAAGCCCTTGCCTTTGCCCAGGAACTTTAGAAGATTGGCTTTGTCTTTTTCATCCTGTGCCAGCGGTTCGGCGTTCCTGAAATCAAAGATCAGCACATCGTATTTGAAAATCTCAGGAGTTGCGAGGAAATTAGGATCGGCCTCGATCGTGACGTCGAAGTTAAAGTCCGGTTTACCGGCCTCCAGGATAGTTTTTAGTTCCGCGGAGGTTTCTTTCCAATGATGACCAGGGTGAGTATCTTCGCCGGTGACAATTGCGACGCGCGTCGTTCGCTTGGTGTGCTGCGCATGGCCGGACTGGCCGAAAGCAAGTGCAACGACCGCGCCGGCGATGAGGAGCATTGTCACCCGAAGGGTGGTGCTCACTCCGCCTGGTGATGCTTGTTTGCTACGAAATGTCACAGTCTCTTCACCTTCAAACGTCAGGTCTTAGTTCAGAACAAACGCATACACCATGTCACCGGCGCCCACGAGGATGTACTGGTGCCCGTCGAGCATGTAGGTCTCTGCCGCGCTGGTGGGATGGATTTTTGCGTACCACAGTGGTTTGCCGTTCAGGGGATCACGCGCGACCAGGTCGCCGTTAGGATCAGTGGCGAAGAGCAACTTGCCCGCCGTCGTCAGCAGACCAGGGAAGTCCCCTCGAACATCAATGCCGCCAACGCCGGCATAGCGGTGACTCCAGACGATTTTGCCCGTCTTGTAATCCACGGCAACCAGCCGGTTGCCACGCGAGCCCATATCGGCACCGGGAACGCCGGTAAGGCCCATGGCTCCCTTTGGATCGAGCGTGCCCAGATAACGCATGCTATAAGTCTCAGCGACATGAGCATAGAAAAGCTTTGTCACCGGATCGTAGCTTTGCGGGGTCCAGTTGGTTACGCCGAGGCCATTTGGAGAAACAATCGCTCCGCCGATATCGTAGTCTTTCGCTGGATTGCGGACAGGCTCGCCACGCTTGTCGATGCCCATGTCCCAGTTCACCGTGTCGGTGATTTTGCTGGTGACGAGGTGCTCGCCGGTCACGCGGTCCAGGGTAAAGAAAAAGCCATTGCGAGCAAGCGTAGATACCAACTTGCGGGGCTTGCCGTTGAACTCTCCGTCGAATAGAACAGGAGTCTGCGCCGAGTCGTAGTCATGCGTGTCGTGCGGAGAGGTCTGGAACCACCACCCCAGCTTTCCGGTGTCCACATTGACTGCGAGCAGAGAACAGGTGTAGAGATTGTCGCCGGGACCGCGGGTTTGCGATGTGTAAGCGGGCGAGGGGTTGCCGGTTCCGAAGATATAGAGGTGGGTCTCTGGATCATAGGAACCCGGAGCCCAGACATTGCCCCCGCCGTGAGCCGCGGCATCGATGTTGGCCCAGGTTTCTGCGCCGGGGTCGCCCTTTTTCATGGGAACGGTATAGAACCGCCACTGCAGATCACCGGTGTCAGGATCGTAAGACTCCAGCATGCCGGGCTCGTCCATGTCGTCCCCGGTGCCGACCAGAAGATGATTGCCGACCACAATGGGCGACATCGACGAGAAGTATTGCAGGTCAAAGCTGGCGATCTCTTTGCGCCACCGCTCCTTGCCCGTTTTGGCATCGAGACAGAGAAGGTAGTTGTCGGGGGTTTCAAGATAGACCCAGTTATGCCACATGCCCACGCCACGGTTGCCCGTGTGCGTACCGCCCTTGGTTTTCCAGTAGTAGTGCCAGATCTCGTGGCCGTCCCGCGCATCCAGGGCCCACGCATTGTCGGGCGAGGTTACATAGAGGATGCCTCCTACCTGCAGGATGGCGCCCTTCACGGTTACCGGGTAGCGTGCATCCACACCCTGCTCGGTTCCGCCAACAATCACCGGAGGAGTGCCAACCGGGCCTTCCGGTCCGACAACCACGTGGGTCGCCCAGGCGAGCGAAAGATTCTTCACGTTGCTTTGGTTCAACTGCGTGAGGGGGCTGTAGCGGCGGCCGGAGTAATCACCGGAATAAGTCAGCCACGCATCCTGAGGAGGATTGAAGATCTGCTGCGGATCAAGACCCTTGGCTGGGTCGAACCACTGGGCCATCGCGGCGCCTGGGCGCCACCAGCACGGCAAGAATAAAAACGAAATTCCTGAATGCTGTGGTCATTTCAAGGTCACCAGGTATGCCGTCACGTCATGAACATCTTTGTCGGCGATCTTCTGCAAAAGCTCGCGATGGGGCGCGAGCGGATCATGAATTTCAACTTTGGGTATGTCGCCGTCACGACGGAACCCTTGCGGCCCGTCCGTTTCATTCGTAAGACCCACATAAAAGTCGCTGATGCTGACGAGATTTCCTTCGATCTTCTTGCCGTTGGGTAACGTCACCGTCACAGTGATCGGAGGAATATGCAGTCCAAGAGCCTTGGCGGAGTATCTGCCAGAGCCGCCTCCCTCGCCCCCGGGTAGCAACCAGGTCTGTTGCAGGGTTTTGGGCTCTGTAATGCGCGAGCCTATCCCCGCCAGGTCTCCGGTGGCCGAATGGCAGGAGGCACAGGTCTTTTGAAAATAGGCCGCGCCGGCCTCGGCGTTCCCGGTCAGAATGTTGATCTCAGCCGAGTTGTACATAACCGTCTTGCCCGTGGCATTAAAGTGGTGCAGCCATGCTGCTACCTCTTTTATTTGCTCGTCGGTGATGTCGACTCGAGGCATGCCCTGCTGGGCTCGCCCACCATGAACAATCGGCGCTATCAGCTCACCGTTTTGATCCTCAAGAACCACTGCGGAGCGCAACAAATTCGGCCCCACCTCGCCGCCTCTGGCATCGGAGCCATGGCAGAAAGAACAACTCACACCGTAGGTCGTCTTACCCCGATCGATTACTTCCTGGGGATATTTCGGCCGGTCCGGAAAATCCAGCGTCTGTCCTTGGATCGCAATGGTTCCTACTTGCGGCCGTTTTGATTCTGAGCCGTCACCTGAAACTGCACCAGGAACAGCGAGCCCAAAAGAGCCGCCAGCCAGATCGCTCCGGTTGATTTTTTCCCACGCTTCCAGTTCAAGCAGGCTCGGGGTCTCATCAGTTCTACTCACCCTTTCCCTGCTGGTCGGTAAATGGATCCTTTTTCATTCCCCGCCATTCGACTGATAGCTTTTGCAGCAGGTCGGTGGGCGTGACTCCATCGTGAACGACAACCCGGTAACGGAGGATCAGAGGTTCACTCGGATGGATGGTCAGCGGGCCGAACGAGGTGATACAGGGGTTCACCATCCAGAGCACGTTGTGCCAGCGAGTGGGTGGATTCATCGGATGGTCCAGAACGGCCACTCCGACCAGTTTTCCGTCGCTCTTCAGCTTGATGGAGTAGTCATACCAGGGCTCAGAGGGCCAATCCGAATTAGGCAACGAGTAATGCGGGCTGGGAAGGTCAACCTTGCCGGAGGCATTGGAGTAGTAGGAATCCCCATACTTCTGGGCCTGGAATGCGAAGCCGCCAAACGCAGTCTGGCTGAGCACGAAGTCGACCACTGGCGCGATGCGGTAGGTGAGGTCGATGACGTAGACGCCATCGCGCTCAGCGACGGCGACATTGTCGGTCTCTTCGGCCATCTTCTGGTCATCGACCAGCCAGTCATTGTGGATCTCCGACTCTGCGTGCTTATCGTCGGCATCGATGAGCCGAATATCGCGGTTTTTGATGATGCGGTTATCGCGTGGGGCATAGAGACCCCACGCCCAAAAGTCGGCCCGTTTTACGTTGAAGGCGCCCTCGAGGTGATTCGGAGGAAGTTTCGAGGTATCGACCGGCGTGCGGAATTCCGAATTCAAAATGCCCAGGAAAATACCGCGATGCCACGGATGATCATCGGGTGCGGCATTTGAGACTCTCTCTCCAGAGGGAGTATTCACCGGGTCAAAGTATGCCGCGCTGGGCGACTGAAGATTGGCTGGAATCTTTGTCTTGTATTCAAAGACGATTTTTCCCTGCGGCGTTTTTAGCTGCATGCCCTCGGTGGTGGGCGTGAGCGTGTATGACGCCAGGCCTTCGCAGGCGTGCACGGTACAAACAAGCGTGCTCAGGATGAACATCGAACGGCCTGCGGTCGAAAGAGCGGCGCTCAAAATCCTCACATACGATGTCACTTCGATCTCCGAAAGCTGCAGAGTTTTCTATTTCGCGGCCGATCCTGCTTCGGTCGGCTTCAATCATTTACGTACGATGCGGAACACTCGTCACCTCACGGACGGCAAAATGCGGAGCGAACAAGGCCGGCAATTTGGCTCGACGCGTTTGGCACAGATCTTCTACCGGAGAGCACAATATGCCTCAAATGACATCGTTGTCAATTTGATTCTTTCAGAGGCGTAGTTCCGTAATGAACTGCCACCAAACCCTGTCCAGGAATGGACAGAATGAAAGCGTGCCAAGTCGTCGCTGACGGAAAGGTCGAGAGCTACGACGTCCAGCCGCATTGCACTCGTGCGACCTGTGCCGACGCCTGAGGGAATTCAGCTCTCTGCTGGTGGCGAGTTACGGCCGCGTAGCGGTGCCGATGATCAACACGCAGCTGGCGCAGGTGGTCGTCAGCCTTGGGCTTCACACCCGCAGGACTGTCGAACGATCAAGCTGGTGGGCAGAACAACAGAGCGGGAGTGCCCTCCACGGCCTCGCAGTCGCTCGAACAACAAATTCGCAGCTTCGCGTCCAAGCATTTCGGCAGGCTGTTGAACAACCGATAGACCGGGCGTTAGCATGTCCGCGAGTTCAAAATCGTCGAAGGAGAACATTGGTATATCGCGGCCGGCCTTTTTCCCGAGTTGCCGCAAACCGCGCAAGAGTGAGCATGGTACAAACCCAATTCAAGCTAAAGATGGCGTCGGCATTCTGCACGCCAAAGACTTCCTTTTGCGAGCCATTCGGCAACTAACGAGCTCTCGTGCTCCACAAGACACACTCTTGGCTCAAGAGACGCCCCTTTCATCCCAGCGCGGTAGCCGGCTACCCGTTCTCTGCAGGTATAGAGGTACGGGCGCGCGCCAATGGCGACAATCCTACGCAAGCCATGACCGACCATGTGCTCAGTCGCCTCTCGTGCGCTCTTACGATTGGTCACGGTCACGGAATCGAGATCAGCATTTCGCAGCAACTGGTCGAAGGTCACGGCATGAACGCCCGCGGGGATGATGTCGCTGAAAGAATCTGTTCGACTATCAATGGGAGCGACAAGCAAACCATCGATTTGCCGGCCGACTAAGCCCTCGATTTCAGATCGTTCCAGAGCCAACTTCCCCGCCTGAACTGGCAAGAATCACTACATAACCATTCGTCCGTGCAACTTCCTGAACAGCGTGCACCGCATTGGCGAAGAATGGGTCAGAAAGATTTGGCACAATCATTCCGATCGCTGCGGATCTTTTTGCCTTGAGTCCCCGAGCCAGTTCGTTCGGCCGATAGCCGAGCCGTTCCATGACTGTCCGGATTTTTGCGGCCTTTTCCTGGCTGACGTTCTTAGATCGATTCAGAACTCGGGATGCTGTCTTGAGCGAGACGCCGGCTTCTCGAGCGACGTCCACCAATGTGGGTACTTGCGTTCTTTTTACAGCCATTTCTCAGCCAATCCGGTCAATAAGCTTAGTAAAGCCAATTCCCACCTGCTCTTTCTGGTGCGGCGAGAGAGCCAAGGGCTGTTCCCCGGGTTTCCGGATACCAAAGCAACACAACGCCAATCTGCAGGACCATCGTCAAGGAGAAAAAGAAAAAGGCGCGAACAGATGAGGCATGTTGCATGATCGGAAAGATCGAAACCAGAATAGCATTCGCAATCCAATTCACTGACGAACCATATCCCTGCCCTGCGCCACGTGTTCCCGGCGAAAACAACTCACTAAGATATACCCAGACAACCGTTCCTTGAGAAAACGCAAAGAACACATTGTATGCAACGAGAATTGACAAATAGAATAGCGGACCGAGGTGATGTGGGATCGCGAGGCCCAGGCAAAGCAGGCAGACAGCCATTCCGGCAGAGCCCCAAAGCAGGAGAGGCTTCCGTCCCAACTTATCTACAAACGCCATTCCAAGCACAGTCGTAGCCAGACTGATAAACGAAATCAGAACTGTGTAAGTGTGCCCTAAGAAGACACCAAGACCGGCACTGGACAGGATATCCAACAGGTACAACAACAAGATGTTCACACCAGAGAGTTGATTGAAAATTGCGATGCTCGTCGCCAGCAGAATGGGACGGGTGTTCTTGCGGCAAAATAGTTTTTCATTGGCGAGAGCTCTGTCGGGGATCGGACGAGGTCGTGGTCACGGGGGGCGTCTCGTGGCTGTCGCCAGGGTTGAGCCTGGAATCCACCGTCGCAATAAACTGCAGCAAGAAAAGTAAAATTATTGCGGGGATCGCTCCTAACCCCAGGCACCATTTCCATTGGGTCCCGGTTGCGGCCAAATGTGCAACGACTAATCCGAACGGAAAACGCCAACCAGCACACCTGCGCCGACCTGAACCTGGAACAGGCTCACCAGTCGACCGCGAAGAGCGACTGGAGATATTTCAGAAAGATAAAGCGGACAGGCGACGGTAAAGCCCCCAATGGACATTCCGGACAGAAATCTCATTCCGGGAACGAGAATCGACGCCGATGAAATTGGCAGAGCGATCCCGATAGCCGCAAGCGCATACAGTATCGAACAGCTCGCTATCAAATCCCGCCGGCCTAACGCGGTCTGCCATCCGGCCCGAGAGAAGAGACCCGCAGACAGTTCCCCACAAAGAAGAAGAGATGGTCAAACCAAAGAGAAGCGGGGAAAGGTGCAATTGACCTCTGAGGCTTTGGGTTGAAGCAGAAAGTGCTCCAAGGTCGTACCCGAAAACGAATCCCCCGAACGAACCAACTAATGCGGCCGTAAGCAGGCGCTTGTTCAACTGATATATATCAATCCCAGCTCGTTGCAACTTCGCGAAAAGCCGGCGATTGCTCCCCGGTCATTCTAGCTGGGAACCAGAAAGGTGCCGCGAGGCGAGACCGAGCGTCTTCGTGCTTCCGATGTGCGGCCGTGCCAGGCTGTCATCTTTTCGACTGAATCACAAAGTATTTGCTTGCAGCGTTGCTAACGTGGGTATATTTGAAGGACACATTATGCATCGCCGAAGGTTTTTACAGACCGCCGCTGCCTTGACAGTTATGTCTACTGTTCGCGCCCGCGCTAATACTCGTTTGCCAATCGCGATGGCGGTTGAGTACAACATGCTGCCCCAAAGATGTCCATCATGGAGCGGTTTGTCCTTGCCAAGGATTGCGGGTTTGAACGGATAGAGTGCCCCACGACTCGTGATCAGGGGGATGCGGAGAAAATCAAGGCAGCCTCAGAAAAGACCGGGCTGCCGATCCATTCGGTCATGAACATGGACCACTGGGAATATCCGTTTTCCTCGGCTGACCCGGCCGTGGTGGAACACAGCCTGGACGGTGCACGGGTCTCCATTCGCAACGCGCATTTATGGGGAGCTACGACGGTGCTTCTGGTTCCTGCCGTAGTGAATGCCCACACGACGTACAAAGAAGCCTATGAGCGGTCTCAACCGGTCATCCGCAAACTGATTCCTTTGGCGGAGGAGTTGAATGTAACCCTGGCTCTGGAGGAAGTGTGGAATAAGTTCCTGCTGAGCCCGCTTGAGTTTGCCCGCTATATCGATGAATATAATTCGCCGCGAGTGAAGGCTTACTTTGACGTGGGAAATGTAGTGCTGTACGGCTACCCGCAGGATTGGATTCGCACGCTGGGCAAGCGGATCGCCAAGGTACACATCAAGGACTTTTCGTTCAGGCACGAGAAGGGCACCGATAACTCAGTGGCCGCTTGGGTACCCTTGGGTGAGGGGGACATCGACTGGTTAGCGGTCTATGAGGCGCTTCGCGACATCGGTTACCAGGGTACGGCGACCCTAGAACTGGATCCGGGGGACGCAGCCTATCTGAAAGAGATGCGCCGGCGCTTTGGGCTGATAATCTCCGGGGAGATGCCTAAGAAGGCTTGACGCGTTATCCGACTCCGGACCGATTTCCGCACCCGCCTCGTCTTCGGACACTTTCCCGCACCCACGATCCTATACAGGACAAGCCAAGCCTCGTTGCGGCTTGGCCGCCCTCGTGTTCGTCCCACGAAAGCCGAACCCGGCACCGATGAACTATAGTCTCTTCATGCGATTCACACGTATCTGTGTCCTGCTGCTAGCCGGCGTCGCACCCTTGTCCGGCTTCGGGCAAGAGCCGGGTTCGCAGTTACCCGATGGGCCGAACCGCGAAACCGCGCAACGCATCTGCTCAGGGTGCCATTCGGTCCAGATGTTTACAGGTCGGAGGATGACCCGGGAGCAATGGGGCGGTGTTGTCTCGAACATGATCGGCCGGGGAGCGAAGATCTCCGACGAGGAGTTCGACGAGGTCGTCAACTATCTTGCCAAAGCTTTCCCGCCCGGCCAGCAAGGCGGTGGGGGCGCCCCGGTTGCGAAAACTGCCCCAGTCCATAGGAAAAGCCTGATTGACCAGGTGGGCGCAGATGACAAGCAAATCGTCGACGAAGATGCTGCGGCGCGGGGCAAGACCGTGTATATCGCGCAATGCATCACCTGCCATGGAACACGGGCGCGGGGAGGCGAGCGGGGCGCCGACCTGGTGCGATCGCTGGTAGTTCTTCATGACCGCTACGGAAGCACGATTGGTCCTTATCTAGCGCAAGGGCACCCGGCGGGCAAACCAGTGGAGTTGACGCAGGAGCAGATTGTGGATCTGTCCCATTTCCTGCACCAGCAGGTGGGCGACACGTTGCGAACCGGCCCCTACAACAACGTGCTCAACATCCTGGTGGGCGATCCTAACGCAGGAAAGGTCTTCTTCAATGGAACGGGAGGGTGCAGCCATTGTCACTCGCCGACCGGAGACCTGGCGCACATCGCCAGCAAATATGATCCGCCCAGTTTGCAGTTAAAGGTGGTGTTTCCGCAGAACCGCGCAGTCGCGCGCGAGGGAAGCGAGAGCCCGCGCAAACCACTGACGGTTACGGTTACCACGGCGTCCGGCGAAAGCGTGACTGGAGTGCCGACCGAGCTTGACGACTTCAACGTTTCGCTGCGCGATGCCTCAGGCCAGTATCACAGCTTCACACGCGGGCCCGGGGTCAAAGTGGAGAAGCATGATCCTTATGCCGCGCACGTCGCACTACTCGACAAATACACCGATAAAGAGATACACGACGTAGTCGCCTATCTGGAGACCTTGAAATGAAGTTTCTTGTGACGATCTTTGCGGCTCTGTTTGCACTGGCGCCCATGGCTGCCTGGAGCCTGGGTCATGATGGGGCTTCGGATGGTGGACTGGACCCTTCCGTGTTATCGCGTCCACCAGTAGATTCGTGGCCGACCTATAACGGTGACTACTCCGGCCGGCGCTTCAGCACTCTGACCAAGATCAACGATCACAATGTGAAATCGCTAAGCCTGGCGTGGATGCATCAGTTGCCCAGAAATGGCGCTGCTCCAGGCGGCCGGCTTGCGGGCACTCCGATTTTGTTGAATGGGGTGATGTACATCACATCCCCGGACAAAGTGTGGGCGCTGGACGCGCGCACCAGCCGCGAATTGTGGGCTTTTACCTGGACCTCCAAAGGCGGAATTCATCTGGGAAACCGGGGGGTTGGCATTTCCGGGAACGCGCTTTATTTCGAGACGCCGGATTGCAACCTGGTCTCGCTGAACCTGGCCGATGGCAAGAAACGTTGGAGTCAGCCGATCTGCGATCTGGATCAGATGTACTACGCCTCAGTGGCTCCGCTGGTTGTTAAGAATCACATCATTACCGGGGTGAGTGGGGACGATCTGGATCGGCCAGGTTTTCTCGAAGCGCATGATCCGGAAACCGGCGCACTGCAGTGGCGGTGGTCGGTGGTGCCGAAGCCGGGAGAACCTGGTTCGGAGACGTGGCCGAATGCCGACGCGATGGCACATGGCGGGGGTATGACGTGGATATCGCCCACATACGATCCGGATTTGAACTTGCTCTATGTGGGTACCGGGAATCCGCAGCCAGTGATGGCGGCCAAGAAGCGAGAAGGCGCGAACCTGTTCACTACATCGATTGTGGCGTTGAATGCGGATACCGGCAAACTGGTTTGGTATTTTCAGCCTTCACCGCACGACACGCACGACTGGGATGCGGTGGAAACGCCGGTATTGTTCGACGGTGAGATGGACGGGAAGCCACGAAAGTTGTTGGCGCAGGCGAGCCGCAATGGCTGGTTCTTCGTACTGGACCGGGTGACTGGAAAGAATTACGTCAGCGCGCCCTTTGTGAAAACGAATTGGACAAAGGGCCTCGATGCAAAGGGGCAACCGATTCCTGATCCAGCGAAGGAGCCGCAGATTGCCGGCACACTGGTGGCGCCGAATGCGGAAGGTGGCGTGAATTGGCCGCCGCCAACCTATAGTCCGGATACCGGATTGTTTTATGTCAACGCCACTCGCTCCTACGCCATCTACTACATCTTTGACGACAGCGATAAGCCTGAAGGATGGGGTGGTCATGATCTGGGTACCTGGGATGAGTCGATGCTGCAGGCGCTGGACTACCGCACCGGGAAGATCAAGTGGAGCCACAAGTGGGAGACACCGGGAATTGAGAGCGGCCTGTTAAGTACAGCGGGGAACCTGGTGTTCGCGGGCGATCCGGCGAACAATCTGGTAGCGCTCAACGCCACCACCGGCGAGCCGCTTTGGCATGCCAATCTCGGCAGTCCGGTATCGAATGGCGCCATTACCTACGAACTGGACGGGCATCAGTATTTGGTGGTCGGTGCGGGCGACAAGTTGTATGCGTTCGTCATGAACTAACGCAACACGCAGCCTCTATAGTCGACGTCCAGGGGCTGTAGTTTTTTGCGCCCGGGCGCGACTCTACAGCCTGCGCAAAAAACTCATGCTTTGTGTCAGGGCCCGACTTTAGTCGGGCCGTACACAACGCACCCGGGCTTTAGCCCCTGAGGGTTGGCTTTCTTACCCGGAGAAGAGTTTAGCCGCAGCTTCCTCAGAAGAAGAGTTTGCCCTTCATTTCCTCCGGCACGGGAACATCAGCCGGAATCTTTGTCGCTCCAGCGTAGAGATGCCGAAGTTTCGGCAGGCTCCCCACCACCTTCAAGCACGCCGGTGTCACCTCGGTGCCATAAAGATCCAGGGACTCCAATTGGCTCAGACCGGCCAATGCCGACACGGTAGCATCCGTGATTTTGGTATTGGTCAGGCGCAAGACTCGCGCGTGTTTCATAGAAGCCAACAACGGGGCCGAGCGGTCCGTGATTGCCGTGCCTGAAAAGTCGGCGGTTACAATTTGATCGCTTAGGGGTTTTATCGCGGCTAAATCATCATCCCCGAACTTGGCGCCCAACGCTGAGGCGTCAATCACAAGATTGGCTGAGCCGCGGGATTCGTAATCCACAAGTTCCGGGTAGCGCTGCTTCACCTGCGCAACCTGTGGAGCGAGTGGAGCGCGCAACTTGTCCACCGCGGCGGGGTCAATCTCCGGAAAGGTTACCTCGGCAACCACGGGCACGACATCCGTGGGCGCGCCCTTGATCCCATTGGCCACCAAAGTGGATGAGGCTCCGGCGGCAATCCATAGTTCCAGCAGCTTGATCTCATTCGGCGCCAGCGGGCGCTTGCCCTGAGGAGGCATGGCGTCATCGTCAGAAGGCGGGAGCGTGACACGATGAAACAGCTCGCTGCCTTTGACGTTTCCAGCCTTCACCACTGGACCGTCTTTGCCACCGCGCATCAGCAGTTCATAACTATCCAACCGCAGGCGTCCCTTTTGCTTATCCGGACCATGGCACTCGTAGCAGTGGTTCACGAAAATGGGTTCCACG
Source organism: uncultured Acidobacteriaceae bacterium (assembly GCA_963775365.1). Classification (GTDB taxonomy): domain Bacteria; phylum Acidobacteriota; class Terriglobia; order Terriglobales; family Acidobacteriaceae; genus PALSA-350. Next base: position 292,872 of record CAVZJL010000001.1, read on the forward strand.
TGAGCGCCATAGAAAAAAGCAGGATTCGAACGTGGTAGTGGTGCGGGGCCAGGAAGGCCGATGAGCTTTCGCAGCACTCCCGGCATGTGTTCGGTGAGGTGATTTTCGCCTTGCGATAGTTGACCGCCGCGATATCCCGTCCACGACACAATCCCAATGGTGGCAAGCAGCGCCAAGGTGTAGACGAGATCGAAACGCGGACCGCTGAAGTGTCCACGCAGCATCCAGCATAGCCAGCAGGCCGCCGCAACGGATACTCCACCCCACATGTGCTGCGTGACCAGACGTCCCGAATAGCCTCCACTCCGCGCCAGGCACCATCCCAGAAATGCGGCGGCCAAACTGCCCAACATGGCCAGGGCAAATACGAAATCGACCGAGGAGCGCAGATGAGAGAAGCTGGGCTTTCTTCCGGCCCATTCCAAAACAGGCACGATGAGGATCAGCGCAATCGGAAAGTGCACCGTTAACAGATGAAAGCGCCCGATGAATTGGATCCAGGCGGCGCCCTCGAGTCCGTCGGGAGGAAGAAAGGCGACCAGGGCGGTAAGCAGCACAATCAGCGCGAGCGCGAGCAACCCAAGGCGCAGCCGCAACGGCGCCTGGCGAACCGAAAATGTCATGCGGCCATGTGGCCTCGACAATGGAGAGAACAATCGCCGGGAAGCCGAATCACGCCACAACCTCTGCGACGACTCGCGCCGGCTTTACACTGGTGAGCTTTTGCTCCAGCCCCTGGAAGGAATAGTTGAGCTTGCGATGATCAAAGCCCATGGCGTAGAGGATGGTCGCATGAAGATCGCGAATCTCTACCGGGTCCTTCGCGATCTCATAGCCCATCGCGTCGGTCTCGCCATAGCTGATGCCTGGCTTAATTCCGCCTCCGGCCATCCAAATGGTGAACGCGCCCGGATTGTGGTCCCTGCCGATAAACTGCATCACTTGACCGTTGCGGTTTTCGCGCATGGACGTGCGTCCGAATTCGCCACCCCAGACGACTAACGTGTCCTCAAGCATGCCACGTTCCTTGAGGTCGGTGAGAAGCGCCGCAATGGGCTGATCGGTTTCGCGGCAGCGATCCGCAAAGCCGATATTCAGGGAATCTTTGGCATTGGTTCCGTGATCGTCCCAGCCCCAATGGTAAAGCTGGATGAAGCGCACACCACGCTCCGCCAGGCGGCGCGCCACCAGGCAATTGTTGGCAAAACTGGTGTCGGCAGGATTCGCGCCATACGCCGCCAGGGCCGCAGGGGACTCCTTGCGAATATCCATGGCGTCCGTGGCGTCCATTTGCATACGGAAGGCCATCTCGTATTGCGCGATGCGGGTAACGGTTTCGGGATTGCCGAACTCGGCATAAGTTTGTTGGTTGATTGCGTCGACAGCATCCAACATGCGGCGGCGCAGAGGCCGGCTTACGTCTGGAGGATTTTCCAGGTAGAGCACTGGCTCGCCGTGAGACCGGCACTGCACGCCCTGATACACACTGGGCAGAAATCCAGATCCCCACAATTGTTTGCCGCCGTCCGGCTGGTTGCCGCCGGAGACCAGCACGATGAAACCCGGAAGGTTCTGGTTCTCCGTGCCCAGCCCGTAAATCACCCAGGAACCCATCGAGGGATAGCCGAGACGAGCATTGCCAGTTTGTACCAGTAACTGAGCGGGAGCATGGTTGAACTGATCGGTGCGCATCGACCTGATCACGCAAAGGTCGTCGACGTGCTTTTCCAGATGGGGCAGGCGGTCCGACAGCCACTGGCCGCTATTTCCCGCCTGGTGGAACGGATATTGCCCGCCTAACAGCTTGGGCACACCGCTGATGAACGCAAACCGTTTGCCCACCAGGAACGACGCAGGGCATTCCTGCCCATTCAGCTTGTTCAAATCAGGTTTGTAATCAAAGAGCTCCAATTGGCTCGGCGCGCCGGCCATGTGCAGATAAATGATTCGCTTGGCCCGAGGAGTAAATTGCGGCGGCAGAACCGATAGCGGCCGGGTAGGATCGCGGGTGAAATCGAGTTTCAAGCTTCCATCGACATTGCGTTCCGCTGCGTTGGCCGTAGGCGCAAATGGCGAGCCCAAGCTGCCCAGAAACATCGAGCCCACACCGGCAGTGAAACTGCGCAAAAAGTGACGGCGGGTTTGCGCTTGCAGCAATGCGAAGCGTGCTTCCGGATGCAATGCACCAGTGAGTTCAGGGGCCGGATTGTTCTTTGTATCGGTTTCAGGATCTGACATAACCATCACCTCACGAGTGCGGCATCGAGATTAAAGAGGACACTGCCGACAGCCGTTAGCGCCTCGAGTTGCCCTGCGGGAACTAGCTTGCCCAACGATGTTTCCGATAGGTTCAGATTTGCTTTCACCACTGTGGGCCGGTCATGCATGCCGACAGCGTCTTTGTAGAACTTGCGCAGCACAGCCAACTCTTTCGGAGTAGGATCGCGCGACAAGACGAGGCGCGTCTCGTAAATAAGCTGGGTGTTCAGAACAGAATCCGCGCTGGAAGCGGGTGATGTTTTTCCGGCAGTTTCTTTTATCACACGCCGGGCCAGGGCTTGCGCGGCTTCTTCATACACCGGATCGTTCAGCGTCACCAACGCCTGCAACGGAGTGTTGGTCGCGATGCGCCGGGGAAGACTCGTATCACGATCGGATGCGTCGAATACCAACGAACTGGGATAACCCGCAGTGCGCTTGATGAAGGTATAAATGGCCCGGCGGTACCGATTGGCGCCAGTCGCGTCCGTCCACTTGGAGTCGTTGTAAACCGAATTCCAAATGCCGGCGGGCTGGGGAGGCATAACCGGCGGTCCCCCCATAGTTGTGTTTAGTAGGCCACTGGCCAATAGAGCTTGATCCCGCACCATCTCTGCTGTGAGCCGCTGCTGCGGACCATGAGCCAGCAGGCGATTGCGAGGGTCTTTCGCCAGAAGAGAAGGCGTTGCAGCTGCGCTCTGGCGATAGGTCGCGCTGGTTACGAGTTCGCGCAGCAGTGCCTTCCTATCCCAATGCAGGTCGTTTTGAAAGTGCAGCGCCAGCCAATCCAGAAGCGCAGGGTGACTCGGCTCCTCGCCTACGCTGCCGAAGTTTTCCAGGGTTTCGACAATGCCCGTTCCGAAGAGTTCTTCCCAATAGCGGTTGACGGCAACCCGCGCGGTGAGTGGTTGACCAGGCAGAAAGAACCACTTCGCCAGGGTGAGACGGTTGCGCGGCTGCCCGGCGGGAAACTTGGGGAAAATCGCGGGCACATCTGGCGGAAGGTCCGGGCCTATCTTAGTTAGAAAATTACCGCGCTCGAATTCGAGGGTGGCCCGGCGCGCATAGGGTTGTTCCTCCACCATCACAGGAAGTGGAACGGTGGGGATCTTGGCCAGCTGACCGTCAAGTTCCTGCAGACGGGCGATATTTTGTGCTCGGACTGGGTCATGACTCAGAGAAGCCCAGCTTGGATCGTTACTCCCTGCGAGCCTCAAACGCTGAATGAGAGCGGGCTTTGAGTCAATGCCCTTTGTCTGCTCCAAATCCATTTGGATGCGACTGCCGTCGGCCAACTGAAGCGGCTCGGTGGGCACGCATACGATCCAGCGTGTCCGGAATACTCTGGTCCGGGCTGCAAATGCGCTCGGGTCAGGATCCGCTTTTTTGCGTCCTTCGTCTGGGTCGCTCGCGGGCAGTAATGCAGCCCGGAAATTCCTTTCCGAATCCTGGACAAAATAGCGAAACGCGATTTTGCTCTTTTGGCCACCCGGCGCAATCACCCAACCTTGCACCTTGTCCACGATGAAGCCGGCTTCCGGTGTGTGGCGGGCCGTTTCCGGGTTAAGCGGAGGAACTTCAATGCGGATTGCCGTCAGCGAAGGGAGGTTAGCATTCGCAGTCAGCTCATAAAAAGATTGTGGCGGGACGTCTGCATTCGTAAAGGCCTCTCCGTCGCGGAGAGTGAAGGTTTTTGCCGCCCCCGCAGCCCTGGCATGAGCGAGCCTTAGTTTCGTGTCGCTGATTTCCTTGCGTTGTTCTTTCAACGCGTCTTCTTTTTTATCTGCGGCGAGCTTCTGATTCTTCTGCAGTTCCACCAGCTGACCTTCCAGCTTCGGAAGCAAGGGTGCCAAGGCCGGCACCTCGTTGGCCACTGCGTTCTGAATCGGTAGTTGCTTCCATTGCGCCGTAGCCTCCAACTGGCGATCTGAGTTTTCCATCCCATGCACCAGGGAGGTCATTTCCTGCTCCATTTGAGCTGCTTCCGCATAGCGCGCTTTGTCTTTGGGAATTTTTAGCGTTGGCGAATCGTCCTCAATGTCCGCGTCCAACTGCGTATTGAAGAAGGCCATCGACTTGTAATAATCGGTGTGGCGAATAGGATCATATGGATGCGAGTGGCATTGCACGCAGTTCATGGTGAGGCCGTTCAACACGGACCAGGTTGTGGCCACGCGATCCATCACCGCTACCAGGCGAAACTCCTCATCATCGGTGCCCCCTTCGTCGTTGTTGGGAGTCTGCCGATGGAAGGCAGTGGCAATCTGATCCTCGAAGGTGCGATTAGGAAGTAGATCACCTGCCAGCTGTTTGATCACGAACTGGTCGTAGGGCAGGTTTCGATTGTAGGCATCGATTACCCAGTCGCGGTAGGGCCAGACGCCCGGACGATTACGGTCCGCTTCGTAACCTTTAGTGTCCGCATATCGGGCCAGATCCAACCACATCGAAGCCCAGCGTTCGCCATAACGCGGCGAGGCCAGCAAGCGGTCCACCTGTTTTTCGTAGGCGCCGGGTGATGAGTCTGCCAGAAAGGCTGCTTCTTCCTCGGGAGTCGGCGGCAGGCCGGTGAGGTCCAGAGATACGCGCCGCAACAAGGCGGCCTTATCGGCTTCGGGTGAGGGCTCCAGCCCTTCCTTCTCCAGCCGCGCCAGAATGAACCGGTCCAGGGGTTGGCGCACCCAATCCGCGCGCTTCACCTGCGGCAGTGGTCGGGGCGCCGGCGGTACAAAAGCCCAATAGTCCTCCCACTTCGCCCCCTCCTTGATCCAGCGACGGAACAAGGCGATTTGCTGGGGAGTCAACGGCGGCCCGTGATAAGGCATGCGCCCCTCGGGATCCGTGGACGTCAGGCGCGCCATGAACTCGGAGTGATCAGGATCGCCCGGCACGATGGTGCGCCGACCCGACTTGCCCGTTCCCAATGCCTCCTCACGAAAGATGAACGAAACGCCGTTCTTCTGCCGCACTCCTCCGTGGCAAGAAACACAATTTTGATTGAGTATGGGCCGGATATCCCGGCTGAACTCGACTTGATCGGGCGTTGTGCGGTGGAAGAGCGTATGGGCGACTGGCCAAACGAACAGCGCAGCTACCCCTACGATACAGAGGGTAGCGACTTTCAACCTGGAATTACGAAGAGCAGGCGGCTGTGCCACGGCTATCTACCTAGTGTAAAGGAAGATCGGAATGCGATCCATTCTTTGTGCGCCGCGCGCAATCGACCAAAACGGCGCGGTTAACCCGTCAAATCACCGCACGGGCCGCCCCACCGAAGATAAATCGTTAATCTTAAATGGGATAGCGGCAACGTTCGGCGGATGATCTACCCACCTCCCGTGTAAGTTTGATGCTACGCCCTCTATTGACGTTTTGCGGCTTCGATAAGTTGATAGAAACGATTCGGTTGGCTGGCAAGCGAGGCAGAGTAAGCCGTCGCCCGGTTCCACTGATAGAGCAACTGATCTTGCGGCTCCAGGTCAACGACGGATTCCCGCTTTGCTGCTGCATCCGGGAAACGACCCCTATCCCAGTCCTTGGTTAAGGCCTCTGCAATAGCCCGATCTCGCTCGGCGATGCTCTGAATGAGCAAATCCGCGGCTTCCAGTTGCAACGGTCTCTTTTGAGCTAGCTCGACCACAACCGTCTCACGCCAGAACATCTTCTCCAGATATTCCACGCAAAGTTCAAGGGCTTGAAAATCCGAGAAATTCCTGACTACCAGTGGTTCTAACTGAACGAGCAGGCTGCGGATTCGCGTGAAGGGATTAGGTTGCGGCGACCCATTCTTCAGCAAAGCAGCCAGTTGTTCATCATCACTCCAGGGAACCGGCAAAAGCAGACCCATCCAGGACGACGTTTCCTGATCTTTCCTGTAGGGCGCCTGGTCGTACATGGTTTTAAATACTTCGTCCCATTCCACGTTCCAATCCGCTCGATAATGCTTCTCGACAAAACGGCGGAAGCCGGAGGTTTGCGCTATCGCCGTTCCTTTCTTGAGGGCCACGGCGGCGTAAGCAAGTTGATCCCAGATCGAAGCCTGGATGTAACGACTGGGCACCCAATTAGTGACAATAACGCCCAGCGCGTTGGGGTCGTTCGTGCCCGAGTAAGCATCGACACACGCGTCGACGTTTCTTAGTTGTTCGGTGCCTACCCGCGGGCCCCACTTATAGCATGTCAATGCGGGCGAACCGATTCCGCGCGAACCGTTGGCACTGACCTTCTGGAAGGTCTCAAGAAATTTGGCTGAACTGTTGTCGGAATAGTTCCAGTCCATGATGATGATTTTTTTATTCAACTGACCGAGAATTTCCGGTTCCTTGTGGAGCACGAAGTCGCCCCAAACGATCAACTGTTTACCCAGGCCTGTAGAGATTTCGTTGAGCGCATTAAGGTATTCCGCCCACACGCGGGCGCGCCCCTTCGCCTCAAGCGCTTTGCGGGAGAGCAATGAGCCTCCCCAGTTCACTTCATCGCAGCCACCGTGAAGGTAGGTCGAAGGAAAGATCGCTGCGACTTCACGATAGAGCTTGCCGAGTAGAATCAGCGTTTCCGGATTGACGGGAATGATCCCATTGAACTCAGCATCGCCGCCGGTCGCGTCGCGATCCGATAGATGCGCATAGGCAGGAGAGCGTGTGATGTACCCGGTGTGGCCGAACGACTCCACCTCGGGGATTAGTTCAACGCCGTGGCTTTGGCCATATTCCACCAGGCTTTTTAATTCTTCCGGGGTGAATGCATTTCGATGAGTCACGAGATCGGGCACCGACGTGAAATGCATCGCGCTCCCTTGATCATCGGTCAACCGGAAATGGAGGGTGTTTAATTCCCAGTCCGAACAGAACTCGATTACCCGCTTATAGTAGGCCATGGTTTCGGGCACGCGCCCCGCGTCCACCATAAGGCCGCACATTACATTTTTTCGTGAGCTTGATTGCGTTGGTGCCGCCAGGGAAGTGTTCTCGCTGGAGTTAGATTTCCTTGCAAAGGCAAGCGGTGTCGCGGCTACCCCGGCTGCAAGAACGCCGGCTCCGACAAGAAAGTCTCGTCTGCTCCTCATTGCCCTGCGCAAGATCTCAATCCTCTGCCACGATCCTAACTTACCGAGGTCGGCCGATTTGGCACAATGGACGAGCCATTTCTCCACCTCTGAGAGGCACTTCTGAGCTCTTGGAGTGGAGCAAAACCCCAAAGACTGTGCGGCTTACGGAGGTACACCAGGCGAATTGACCCGCCATGTTAGTTTTTAATGTCATGCCAAGGCAAAATGGAAAGCGCGAGGGAGCGACCAAGGGGCTGTCCCGAACCGCGGATGGGAATATGCGGGGGCCCTCCGCCGCGGCAAGTTCCTCGTACGTGAGGATTATCGAGGCGCTGCTTGAGAACGGATCCATGTCTCGTTCGGAGCTGGCAGACTCCGTTGGCCTGAGCCGCTCGGCTTTGACGGAGATCAGCCGGGGCCTGATTCAAGATCGATTTCTCCTGGAATCGCCATCCGTCAGTGAAAAGCTGCGCAAGGGCCGGCCCTCCATCATGCTTTCCTTGAACGCAAAGTATGGATACTTTGTGGGCGTCGGCCTCACTGAAGATCCTCCCCTGATGGCGCTGACCGACTGCCACGGCAATGTGTTGGCGGAACATCAGATCAGCATGGTGATGGCGCCGGAAGAGGTGGCCGCGGCGATCAACCAGGGTATTCTTCATCTCACGCGCGCATCGGGGATCTCGCGCAACCAGGTACTGGGCGTCGGGATTGCGCTCTCCGGACTCGTCAGCCACGCACAGGGGATTTGTGTGCATTCGAACCTGCTCGGTTGGCATAATGTGCCCGTCGCTAGAATTGTTGAGCGAGCGACAGAAATACCAAGCTATGTCGATAATGACGCGCATGCGGTGACGTTAGGAGAAAAACTCTTCGGTGTTGCCCGGGAACTCAAAAGTTTCACGGTCATCATGCTGGGCAAGAGTATCGGCGGCGGCAGCCACATGCAGGGGGGCCTGTACCGTGGGCACACCGGAGCCGCAGGTGAGATTGGCCATTGCACCATGGGCCCCGGGCCTCGCTGTGAATGCGGGAAAGAAGGCTGCCTGGACGCGTTTGCTTCCAGTTTGGCCCTGCTTAGAAGGGCCGCGGAACTCGGACTGCAAGTGAGTGAAATCGGAGAGCTCGAGGCGCTGGCTGCGAGTGGCTCGGTGAAGGCGAGAGAACTGCTTCACGACGCCGGGTTCGCTGTCGGGATCGCGGTAGCGAACTCCATACAGCTCAACAACCCGGAGCTGGTCCTATTTGCGGATCTCGCTGGGTTCGGCAACGGCGTTTTTGTGAACAGCGCCCGGCAGGCGATCGAGCGCAATATCATGCCGCATCTGCTGGCCACCACGCGCCTGGAATTCCGGTCAGTAGAAAAGGATTTTATGGTGCGGGGCGCCGCCAGCATTGCCGCACACCAGTTCCTGATCGAGCGAGCGGGGCCCAGGGCTCCACAACCACCGGCGTTATTGCATGTGTGATCAGGCAACTCTGGAGAACAGCTGAATGGTCTCTTCCACGGTAAATGACCTTTCCTATGCGTTGCGCCAGATGCGTCTCGCCCCCGTGCTGACGATCACGATTGTGCTCACGCTGGGCCTCGGAATCGGCGCGACCACCGCTATCTTCTCCTTAGTCCATGCGGTCATGTTGCGACCATTGCCGGTCATCGATCCGCAGGGCCTATTTTGCATCGGCACTGGGAAGACCTGCTGCTACTCCACCAATCCGCAGGGAGAATGGGGAATTTTCTCCTACGATTTTTATCAGCGCCTTCGCAAATCTACGCCGCAGTTCGACCAGATAGCCGCTTTTCAGGCAGAGCCAAACATTCTCGATCAGCCGGCAGCTCCCATGGTTTTCGGTACTCTCGCCCAGCGCATCCACTACACAGATCCGGCGATGCAGGACGATGAGAGATGGAGTCGCTTCATCACTGGCGCCCAGGTCTGGAGCGCCGCTGACGCTGCCGGCAAGACGCGCGGCTTCCGTCGAACCGTTGGAAGCGTTACGAACAGATTAAGTACGAGCACGCAAAGACATTAGTGCCTGAGAGAGAACAGTTCCTAAGCACACGATTTGGAGGCATTTTGAAGCTGCAAATGAAATCCCGCCTTGGCCTGATGATGTTTCTGGAGTATTTCGTTTGGGGCTCCTGGTATGTCACGATCAGCACCTGGCTCTCCTCTTCATTGCACTTCACGGGAGAGCAGGTGGGCATCGTCGGGGGCGCGACCGGGGTGGGGGCCATTGTGGCGCCCTTCTTCGTTGGCCTGGTTGCAGACAGATATGCGGCGACAGAGAAGATCCTCGGCTGCTTACACCTTACCGGTGCGCTGTTGCTTTTAGCCGCATCGCGCCAGACCGGTTTTCCCGCGCTTTACACCATCATGCTTTTGTATTGTCTTTGCTTCATGCCGACGATAGCGCTGACCAACTCGCTTTCGTTTCGCCAGATGGAGGACCCGAAGCAGGAGTTTGGGCCGATTCGCGTGCTGGGCACCGCGGGCTGGATCGTTGCCGGGCTCTTCATTGGCTCGCTCGGCCTGGAGGCAACGCACCACCCCGTCGAAATCGCGGCCGCCTGTTCGGTCCTTATGGGCCTTTACTGCTTTACGCTGCCCCACACTCCGCCGTTGGCCCGGGGGGAGAAATTTTCCGTCGGCAAGCTCTTTCCCAAAGAAGCGCTCACTCTGCTGAAAGAGCGTTCGATGGCCGTCTTTGCGATCGCATCGCTCCTCATATGCATTCCGCTGCAGTTCTACTATGCGTTTACCAACCTCTATCTGAACCAGAGCGGAGTACGCGACGCTGCCGGCAAGATGACCGGCGGCCAGATTTCTGAACTTTTTTGTATGCTGCTGATCCCCTGGTTCTTTCGTCGCCTGGGCGCCAAGTACATGCTGGTTACGGGCATGTTTGCGTGGGCCGCGCGATACGCCTTGTTCGCCTACGGAAATGCCGGTCCCCGGGTCTGGATGCTGTGGCTCGGAATACTTGTGCATGGAGTCTGCTTTGACTTTTTCTTCGTCACCGGGCAGATCTATATCGATCGTAAGGCGTCGCCTGACCTGCGTGCGGCAGCGCAGGGCTTGATGTCGCTCATCACCTACGGTCTCGGCATGTTCGTCGGCTCATGGGTTTCGGGCGCGGTGGTCGGGCATTATGGCCAATGTTGCGAAGGATGGCGCCGTTCTTTACGATTGGCGCCCAATCTGGATATGGGCCGGCGCTTTGTCGGCAGCCGTGCTGTTGGGCTTTCTCTTCACCTTCTCCGACAAGGAGGACGCCTCTGAACCGGTCGTCAGCCCTGCTGCAGGGGACGCACTGCCCGGTGCGGTGATCTAACCTGGATTTCTCCCAGAGTTGCCGCTCTGTGCCCTTAACAAATGACGGACCTCGACCGCTGATTATGCACGGCGTAGATGATCATGGATCTTCGGGATCCGTTGCAGTAGAAAAAGCGGCCCGTCCAGCGCCGTGGAATTTCACGTCTGCCAAAACCGGGCAGATATGGGGCACCCGTCATGTTACGGAATAAAGAAATTCAGCCGACTGCCGGTAGATCGGGTCAGTAAAGCATGAAGGACCAGATCCTGTCGCCAGTCGCGCAGATAACATACTGATGCCCATCCAGCATGTAGGTCTGCGGCGGATTAGACACGAACCCGATGCGAGTGTTCCATAGGATGTCTCCGCTGGCTGCGTCGTGCGCCACCAGGCTCTCGGCGCCATCCCCTGCAAAGACCAGGCCGCCGGCGGTCGCGAGCACACCTCCACCGCCGCCACCGCCGTTGTAGTAGTGGTGCCTCCAAACGGCTTTGCCGGTCTTATAGCTAATCGCCGTCAGGTAGCTCCCTGCCGAGCCAACTTGTGTTTCTTCCCTTCCGCCCAAGCCCATGGAGCCGCGCGGGTCCGTTTCTGTCAGGTAGTAGATCGCATACGTATCATTCTCGGGTACATATAGGAGGCCGGTTTGCGGTGAGAAAGCAGGAGGCTCCCAGTTCACGGTTCCAGATGAATTCGGCGATACGAGAGAACCGGCGATCGAAGCATCTTTCGATGGATCACGCTTCGGACCGCCCGCAGAATTCGAGCCGTTAGCCCAATTGGTCGTCAGGCCGTATCTGCTGGTGAGCAGATGCTCTCCGGTGACTCGATCCAAAACGAAGAAGTAGCCGTTGCGCGCCGCGGTCACGACCATCTTCCGTTTCTTGCCGTTAAAGTCGCCATCCACCAGAACCGGAGTTTGCGCCGAATCGTAATCATGCATGTCGTGGGGTGAGGTCTGGAAATACCAGGCCATCTTGCCGGTATCCACGTTCACAGCGATCAGCGAGCAGGTGAAGAGATTGTCTTTGTCGCCCCGGGTGCCGGTGGTAAAAGCGGGCGTGGGATTCCCCGTACCGAAAATATAGAGCTTGGTCTCTGGATCGTAAGCTCCCGTGATCCACGGTTGCGCACCGCCATGCCGCGCCGCGTCCAGACTAGCCCAGGTGTCCTCACCCAGGTCGCCTTTCTGCATCGGGACGGTATAGTGTTTCCACTGCAGTTCGCCAGTCTCAGGATCGAAAGATTGCAGGAAGCCCGGCGAGTCGATGTCGTTGCCCACACCCACCAGCACATGGTTTCCAATCACGATGGGAGCCGGGGTTGAGAAATAGCCCTCATCGACGAGGGCGATGAGTCTTGTGCCAGCGTTCCTTGCCGGTCCTGGCATCCAGCGAAACCAGGTAATCGTCCGGGGTCTCCATGTAGAGATAGTTATTCCACATGCCGACACCGCGATTCCCGATGTGCGTTCCGCCTTTCGTCTTCCAGAAGTAGTGCCATCGTACGTGCCCATCGCGAGCGTCTACTGCCCAGGCATTGTCCGGCATCGTGAGATAGAGAGTGCCATCCACCTCGAGCATCGAACACTTGATCGAGCCACCCTCGATCGAGATATTCCCCGGACCTTCGCCGCCGACGATCAGATCCGGAGTCTCAAGGCTGGTTGCCCTTTCGTTCTTCACTGGCGGGCTCTGGATTATCAGAACCGGCAGTCACTTGCGAGGTCCACGCGAGGGTCAATTGCTTCACGTTCGCACGGTTCACCTGGGTGAGCGCGCTGAAACGCTTTCCGGTGTAGTCGCCGTTGTAGGTCGGCCAGGAGTCCTTGAGTGGCTTGAGCAGATCCTCAGGCGTGACCCCGCTGACTTGTCCCATGGAAGGCATTGAGGCCAGCAGAAGCGAGGCGGGAAGTAGGATTTTGAGAAGGATCATTTCAAGGTCACCAGGTAGGCAGTCACATCGTGGATGTCTTTATCCGTAGTATTTCGGAAGCAGGTCCTTATGAGCCTTCAGCGGGTCCTGGATCACGACCTTGGGCGAGTCGCCCTTCCGCGTGAACGTGCGGAATGCGCCATCGCTTAATTTCAAGGTGACAACGAAATCGTCGATGCGAACCAGTTGCCCTTGCAGGCTTTCCCCGGAAGGCAGAGTCACCGTGACCGTGGCAGCCGTCTTGTCGTTCTTCTGACCTTTTGCCCCGCCCATCACCCACAGGTTCTGCAAGCGCTTTCGGGCTGGTGACCCTGGACGCGATCCCGCGCAGGTCACCTTCCGGGGAGTGGCAGCCTGCACAGGTCCTGGCAAAATATGCGGCCCCATCGCTCGCATTGCCGACAACGATATTGACAGGTTGTTGCTCACTCGGAGGAACTCCTGCTCGTCCTATCGTAGCCACTACACTGCGCACATACGCGGCCACGGTCTTTGCATCCTCGGGACTCAGTGGAATCTTAGGCATCCCCATGGATTGGCGCGCGCCTTGAATAATGGGAACAATCGATTCGCCATCGACGTCGGTCAATGCAACCTGGGAGCGCAACAAATTTGGACCGCCCATGTCGCCGCCCCGCAGATCGGGTCCATGACAACCCTGGCAGCTAACGGCGTAAAGCGCTTTTCCGTGGGCCACGACCGCAGGATCGATGGGTGGCCGCTTCTGTCCAGGAACGAATCCCCCGACAGGCTCTTGCGGAGCCTCTCCCGCAGCCGGCGTTTGAGCCGAACTCCAATACACAGAGCAGATCATCGCCGCCAGAAATGTCGCAGCGAACAAACGATACGTGACGCGCATCTCTCTCCCTTGTCACAACGCTTACGTTAATATGACTCCAACTGTTCCCGATCGTTGCTCGGGAAGCACTGGATCAACCGTACAACGTCGAGAGACCAGAACGGAAGGAAATGATGGTGAGAGAGATAGAACCGATGGAAATCGGCCTGATGTTCTGGGGAACCCAGGACGCCCAAACGGCGCTTCGAACCGTCCACGAACTTGGTCTTCATGTTGGACAACTTGGCGTGCCTCCGGAACTGGATTGCGACCGTGCCCTGAACGCGTGGAAGAATGGCCTGAAGGAATTCCAGGTAGTAATCACCAGTGCTGTTTGCTCCTACATGGGCGAAGAATATACAGACTTCGAAACGGTTCACAGGACTGTGGGCTTCACGACGGAAGGATTAAGGGCCGAGCGGATTGCAAGAACGAAACGCGTATCCGACTTCGCTCATGATCTGGGTATTCCAGGGGTGTCCTGCCACATAGGCTTCATTCCGAGTGATCCGGGCGAGATCCTTTACAAGGATCTCCGCGACCTGACCAGATCGCTCTGTGACCATTGCGGGAAAAATGATCAGAACTTCGTGCTCGAGACAGGCCAGGAATCTGCTGCGGTCTTGCTCTCGTTTATCGGGGACGTAGACAGAAAGAATCTTAAGGTTAACTTCGATCCGGCGAACATGATCATGTATCAGTCGGGCGATCCGCTGACGTGCCCTCAAGGTGTCTAAGCCCTCATGTGATCTCGGTTCACTGCAAGGACGCACATTTCCCCGCTAAGGGCAGCGGTCTTCTCGGCTCTGAATGCGTGCTCGGCGATGGGGAGGTCAATCATTCCCGCTTTTCTGAAAGAACTAAGGGAGCTCGGTTATAAGGGTGCGCTCAGCATTGAACGTGAAGAGCCGGATGAAGTAAAGAGGCTCGCGGATATCAAGACCGGGATCTCTCGCTTGAAAAAGTGGAAGGTTGACCTTGGACTTTGACGCCGGTCTTTGACTGATCGCTGCGTTGTCGGGAACAAATGGCGAGAAAGCGGTCAAGGCGAACCTCCAGTCCGCAGGGTCTGCGTCTCCTGGCGGGGTTGAGTTCGAGAGAATTTCGTTAGGCTGTAAAATTTTCGGACTGGAGTTCATTTCGTGCAAAGAAGAACTTTTCTTAAGAGTGCATCCGCTGCCACCCTCGGCGCTTCGCTCTCTCGATACGGCCTCGCCGGCAGTTTTGCGGACGCCCAGCAACCACGCATCGCCTACGGCGGTATCGGGATCGAGTGCAGCACCTATGGCCGCATCCGTGCCCGCATGGAAGACTTCACCATTCTCAGAGACAAGGAGCTTACGGATTCCAAGCGCTTCGCATTCCTGAAGCAATATCCCGTGCCGTTCCTGCCGACCGTAGTCGCACAAGCTGTGCCTGGGGGCCCAGTCGAGAAGGCTACCTACGACACAATCAAGGCAGACTTTTTGCATCGACTCCAGTCGCTTGCTTCCTCTGGACGGCCTCTTTCTTCCCATGCATGGCGCCATGTTTGTGGACGGCATGCAGGACGCTGAAGGCGATTGGATGGAGTCGGCACGCAAGGTGGTGGGCACAAACTGTCTCATGTCTGCTTCCTACGATCTTCACGGCAATGTGAGCCAGCGGGTGATCGACAACATCGACGCGTTTTCCGCCTTTCGCACCGCACCACATATCGATTACGAACAGACCATGCAGCGCGCCTGCAATATGCTCATTCACTGTATTGATCAGAAGATTCACCCGACTCTTGTATGGGCTCCCATACCTGTGCTGATGCCGGGGGAACGCAGCAGCACGCTTTGGGAGCCGGGGAAACGGCTTTGGGCACAATTGCCGAAGTTGAACGAGGAGCCGGGCATTCTGGACGTATCCTTGCTGGTCGGCTACGTGTGGGCCGATGAACCGCGCTCGAGTGCAGCAGCGGTGGTGACGGGCACTGCTCCAGCGACAGAAAAAAAGATTGCAGTCGACCTGGCACAACAGTATTGGGACGCGCGCAAGGAGTTTCAGTTCGGCACCGAGACCGGGACCATCGACGAGTGCATTCAACGTGCGATGAAGGCGACCACCCATCCTGCAATTCTGGCTGATTCGGGAGATAATCCTACCGCGGGCGGCGCCGGCGATCGTGCTGAAGTGCTGGAAAGGCTGCTCTATTTCAAGGCGAAAAATGTTGTCTTCGCCGGAATCACCGACAGGCCGGCTACGGATGCATGCTACAAGGCTGGAGTCGGGGCCACCATCCCGCTCTCCATTGGCGCGACACTCGATCCGTTGGGCAGTAAGCCTGTCAAAGCAACGGCCAAGGTGATTTTTCTGCTACCGGCGGAGACGCCTCGCCTGCGCGAGGCGGTGGTGCAGATTGACGGGGTCACGCTTGTTCTCTCCGCTCAGCGAAGACCGTATCACGACATTGTCGACTTCACGCGGCTGGGCCTGCAGCCAAGCTCGTACAAAATCATCGTGGTGAAATCGGGCTATCTTTCCCCTGAACTGTCGCCTCTGGCCAATCCCAGCCTCATGGCCCTTTCTCAGGGAGCGGTCGATCAGGACATCATCCATCTACCGCAGAACAAATTCCGCAAACCCTCTTATCCCTTTGTCGATGATCTAACTTTCACTCCGCAGGCAATCACCTCAGCGCGGGCGCCCGCTTAACGATGGCCACGAAGGATCCGAAGTTGTTCTACGGCGTTCAGATCGCGGGTGTGGGCCAGGAGGGCGTACGGGATCTTCCCCGGCTTCTGCGCTCGTTGCGGCACATTGGCTTCACCGAGGTGGAGTTGCATTCAATGGTCTACGATCACCCTGCAGAGACACTGCGCCGGATGATCGAGGATGCCGGCCTGCGCGCCCCCGCCGGGCACTTTGCCCTAGCCGACATAGAAAAAAATCTCGAATTCGCCGGGGAACTGGGCCTTGCTTACATGGTCGCAATGCTGCCCCGGCCCAGGCCTGAGAGCCTCCACCAATACCGCGCTATCGCAACCCGCTTAAACGAAGCGGGCGGCAATGTCCGTAGCCGCGGTATGCAATTTGCATTGCTCTTCCACAACCGCGAATTGATGCCGCAGCAGGGGAGCTCCGGTTTCGCAGAGCTGATGGAGCACACAGATGCTGCGCTGGTTCACCTCGAGGTCGATGTTTACTGGATTGCGCAGGCAGGGTTGGACCCAGCCGCGTTCCTGGAGAAATATAAAGAGCGCGTAAGGCTTCTTCACCTCAAGGACCGCCTGGCAGGCTTTCCCACCAGCTATACGACCGACCCGGGCTCCGATCATTCGATTGAATTGGGCAAAGGAACGATCCTCTGGCCAGCATTATTGAGGCAGGCCGCAGAGCAAGGCACACGTTACGCCTTTCTCGATTACGACAAGTCGGCTGGTCCGATTCTGGACAGTTTTGGGGAAAGCCTGGCCTATCTGAAGACGCTCAAACCCTGAGATTTCGGATGCCTGCTCCACACCAGTGCCCTGCCGAATGGCCCGAGAGTTCGAATAGGGATGTTTTTTGAAAAAACAGCGACCCACTTGACAATTCTTCTTGCATTCGGGGTCCTCGCGTGCATATAGTACGGTCACTAAAGTAAATCAGTTGGTCCGCTGAAGAGCAGCCAAAGTTGCCTGCAGTCCGCAAGCCGGGCCCGGTAAAGCTGTTTAGTTTTTGGAGGCAATATGAGACGAATCACCTTATGGGGCGTAGCCCTCGTAATGGCCCTTGGGCCCCCTGTGCGTTAACCAGTCCGCGTGGGGTCAAGAGATTCACCGCGGCGGTTCGGCACGGTTAAAGATGGGGCGGGAGCGGTGCTGAATGGAGCGACACCCATTCTTCTTTTGTAATTGACTGGCAATCAACCACTTACTAGGATTTTAGGGTACTTCAGGAAAAATTAGGGCCCTTCAGCCAGTCCTGGTACGAAGTTTTCGAAGTAACCGGCCATCTCGAAATCTCTTTCCTAAGACCTTGATCGCAGCGTTGCGTGTGTACGCATAAGTTCGCGCTGCGGTCGACTTTTCGTAGTACCTGAATCACTACATAGAGGAGTTGGCGGTGAATAAACTCAAGGCGCAAATACTCTCTTTTCCCCGTCTTTCGTCCGTCGTGCTGGTCCTGCTGATGGGCTGCCTGGCAGCGCTTCCCTGTAGCGCGCAAACCGCCGCAACTCTCTATGGCGCGGTGACCGATGCGGGCGGAGCCGCCATTCCTGGCGCCAGCGTCACGGTGACCGACGTTGGCACGGCCGTGGTTACGAAAACCACGACCGATGCTTCGGGGAACTATAGCTTTCCCAGCTTGTCCGCGGCCGGCTATTCCATCACGTGTATCGGCGCCGGGCTTCAAGACAGAGGACATCAAGGGCATCATCTTGCAGGTGAACCAGAAGGCGCGCGAGGACGTCAAGCTGCAGGTGGGCTCGGTCGACACCAAGGTAGAAGTAACCGGAGAAGCGCCTCTGGTCGACACCAGCAGCGCCAGCGTGGGCACGGTGATCGATCAGCGCGAGGTGGTTGACCTTCCGTTGAATGTGCGCCGTTTCGGCGCGCTCGCTATCCTGGTGCCTGGAACCGTACCCGACGCCGGCGCGGGTAGTGTCAGCGGCGGCTTCGCAAACTCAACCTTCGGATCACCCTTCAGTGAATCCACCTATGCCGCCAACGGGGCTCGCTCCTCCAGTAACAACACCCTGATCGACGGTGTCGACTCGCGCAATCTGACCTTTGGCGGGTTCGCCGTTCAGCCGTCGCCCGACGCTGTGCAGGAATTCAAGATCGAAACCAATATTTACGACGCAGCCTTCGGTAAAACGGCCGGCTCAACCATCAATCTGATCACTAAATCCGGTACCAATTCGTTCCACGGATCGATCTACGAGTTTCTCCGTAACGACGTGTTGGACGCCTCGAACTACTTCAATCCAGTGAAGCCAGAGCTTCGCCGGAACCAGTACGGCGTAGCGGTTGGCGGCCCGATCTGGAAGTCGAAACATCTCTTCTTCTATGGCAATTTTGAGGGCCTGCGCCTGGTGCAAGGGTCATCCGCAACCTCTCTTGTGCCCACTGCGGCTCAACGAGCAGGAGACCTCAGCGGCCTGCTGACAGGGACCAATGCGAACGTCTGCGGTGTTGGCGGCCCCGCGCAATACACCTACGACTCCGGCCAGCTCTTTAACCCCGCGAGTGAGTCGCTAATCACATGCGCCACCGGCACTGCCGCCGGCCAAACCAAACTGGTCGGCACACCCATCCCCGGCAACCAAATCGCGAACATCGACGGCGTGGCCGCCCATGTGCTTTCGCTCAATGCCTGGCCTTTGCCCAACCTGTCGGGGAACGCCGGCGTTAACTACATCAACTCGGAGCCGGAAACCCGCAACGATGAACAGTGGTCGGGCGTGTCGACTACGACATCAGCGAGAAAGACCAGGTATTCGGACGGTATATCCTCGGCCAAGCGAATATCGTTAGCCCTACCAGTGGCTACAGCACACTACCGACCTTCGGCGACAAGCTCTATTTCCGGGGGCAGAACGTGGCCATTGGCTGGACCCACACCTTCGGCCCGCGTCTTCTCAACGAGGCACTCTTCGGCTTCCAGCGCGACTGGGATGACAACAATTGCGCATCGTGTCCCCGGCCCGCCGGCTTCATGGAAGCTTTTGGCATCCAGGGTTTGACCGCCCTGTCGCCATCGCTCGAGGGCTTCCCGCCCTTCGAGTTCAGCAACTTCTCTGCGGTGGGCGACTCCAATTATCGCCCGGTCATCAGCCCGGATATGGTGGAGAAATATCAGGACACTGTCACTATCACGAAGGGCAGACAGACGATCATTGCTGGGGCGGATATTCAACCCTGGCAGGTGTTGGGTGAGCAGGCGGCTTACTCCCCGCACGGCGAGTTAGACTTCAACGGACAGTATGCTGCGTTGGCCGGCGAACTCAATGGTGGTGTCTCCTCCGCCTCCGACTTGGCCGACTTCCTGCTCGGCGCTCCACACGGGGCCAACCGCAGCCTGCACTTTGCAGATACTAACCAGGTGGGCGGCGACTTCATCAGCTTGTTCGCTCAAGATAACGTCAAGTTCACCCCCAACGTCTCGGTCAACGCCGGCCTTCGCTGGGAGTATCGCCGGCCGTCGGTCGACAAGCACGACAATTTCGTAACCCTTGTGCCTACCGGGCCCAAGTTCAGCGGGCCGGGCAACGCTACCCTGGTGACGGCGGCGCCCAACGCGCAGAACGACTCGTTCTGCACCGATCCAGCCTACTCATATCTCACCACTACCGATGGTCGTTGCTTGATCGCTACTTCGGCGCAACGGGCGCAACTAGGATTTACCGGCCGCACACAGCGATCATTGATCTTTCCCGTGCATCACGATTTCGCCCCGCGCCTAGGGATAGTTTGGCGTCCTACGGCATCGGACAAACTTGTGGTGCGCACCGGCTACGGCATCTTCTACGACTTGCCTAACTTCAACAACCAGCACTTCGTCGATAACAACCCGGTATTTTCTCCGTCACAGCTGTTCGTTACGTCCCCAGGACAGACGCCGACTGTGACGAGCGAGACCGTATTTTCCGGAGCAGGCATCCCCAAGCTGACTGACCAATTCATCTCTCTCTATGTCGAGCCCCACTACCTGGCGCCCTATTTCCAGCAGTGGAGCTTCGGCATTCAAAGCCAACTTTCCAACGACTGGGCAATGGACATCGCCTATATCGGAACCAAGGGGACCAAGATCGGGAACCTGCACCTCGCCGGCAACCAGGCCGAGCCGGGCACAACCCCTCTGCAGTCGCGCCGTCCGTACGTCGACCTGGGGACCTCGCTCTACACGACCTCGGATGGGAGCTCAAGCTATAACGCCTTTCAGTTCAAACTAACCAAGCGGCTGAGCCATGGGCTCAATTTGCTCACCGCCTACACCTTTGCCAAATCCCTCGACAACTCGGAGGGTGACGAAGGCTTTGGCGCGGGCGCCAACGATAGTAACCTCGCACAGGACGATAACAACCTGGCGTTCGAGTGGTCGCGGTCTTATACCGATGCGCGCCACAGGATCGTGGTCAACGCCATCTACGATCTTCCCTTCGGCAAGGGCAGGGCATATCTCAACGACAAGAGCGTCGTGAGCGCCATTGTGGGTGGATGGGAAGTATCCGATATCACCTCCTATCAGACCGGCTATCCGTTCGCCGTTCTTGGTCCGGATTTCTCCAACACCAACTCCGACTCTCCTCGCCCCAACCGCTCTTGCAGCGGCGTCGGCTCGAAGAGCATTACCAACTGGTTCAATCAAAGCTGCTTCTCCGTTGCCGGATCGGCCGCTGATCCGACCTTCGGCAATTCACGGCGCAACATCCTGGATGCACCTGGTCAGTCAAATTCAGATATTGCTGTACTGCGTCATTTCAATTTGTTCGATAAGGCCGATATGGAGTTCCGGGGCGAATTCTTCGATGCCTGGAATACCCCCTACTTCGCGCCTCCGCCAATAACATCGGCTCGCCGACGCTTGTAGGAAGGATTTCAAGCGCCAACGATGGACGTGAGATCCAGGTCGCACTGAAGATCGTTTTCTAATCATCGGAGCAAATATGGACGGCGAAGCGCCCGGTAAATCGGGCGCTTCGCTATCTGTAGACAAAATGGAAGTTGGACATCAGCAGCAGGCTCTCAGGTACGATTACGAGAGACAGGCCCGCATTTCGGAGTTCTTTTCATGATGATCAAAGCCTCGAGGACACTCGCTGTATCGTTGCTCCTCACCACCTCTTTTCTGTTTGCCCAAGCTCCCAGCGGCACGAAGCCGAAGCCACGAGTCGTGGTGATTGGCGTGAACGGCATGGAGATGGATGTCCTTCGCCCTCTGCATTCTCCAGGGCAAGATGCCAAACCTTGCCAGCGTGATCAAGCGCGGCGCATACGGCAAGTTGCGCACTGTTTCTGCGCCCAACTGCCCGCGGGTTTACAGCACTCTTTTCACCAGCACCTCCCCGGAAGAGCATGGCGTCACCGGTTTTATTGTCGGCGGAGTCACGGCCAACACGAACATGCTGAAAGAGGAGCCGATCTGGTCGATTCTTTCCAAGAATCACGTTACCGTCGGCATGGCGAATGTACCGGCGACTTTTCCGGTGATGCCGGTGAATGGATATATGGTCAGCGGTATGCTCACCCGCGGAAAAAACTGCGAGGACGGCGTGCTGTGTGCTCCGAAGCTATCCGAAGTGGAAGGCGGGAGCGCTGTCTATCCAGCGTCGCTCAAGCCTGAGTTGATCAAGAACGTGGGTGACTACTACATCGATTGCGAGCGGATGCCCTCGGCCGAGGAGTTGCAGGGGCATGAATCGGAAGTCATCGACGCATGGCTGAAGAAAGTGGACTTGATCCGCGAACAGCAGACAAAACTGTTCGACTATCTTTTGGAGAACCATCCCACCGAGTTCACCTGGCTGGGTCAGTCCTGTGAAGACCGCACCGGCCACTGGCTCTATCCCATTGCTCCTTACAACGCAGGGTATAACCCGAAGATCAACGCAGTCCGGGAAAATGCCTTTCCTGACCAGTACGTTGCCTTCGATAAAGTGCTGGGAGCAGTCCTGAAGCATATCGACGAGAACACCTATCTCTTCATCGTGTCGGACCATGGCATCAAGCCATTGCGCGAGTTCGAACAGACCGACCCCCACATGCACATGGACCACGAAAAGACTACGCCGGTGATCGCCAAGCACGATTTTGCGGATGGAGATGAAGTTCCGGGAACGTTCTTCGCCATGGGACCAAATATCAAGCACGATCTGCGGCTGATGGGGCTGGAAGCGAGCGTCTACGACATAGCGCCTACGATCCTCTCCTTGTATGGCATTGAACAGCCAAAACAAATGCATGGACATGTGCTGACCCAGATCTTCGAAGGGTCGGGGAACGTCGTGGCGCAGAAATAGGCTCAAGGTGCCGCGCCTAACGAAACAGGACGGTGCCCTCACTGCAAAATCGTCATTCTGAGCGCAGCGCCTAACAGACCTTTCCCGTGACCAAGCGCTTGTATCGCGGAGTCGAAGGATGACGATTTTGTGGCGAGTTGAAGATGTCAAAAACTAAGCAACGCGATAAATCCAAGATGCCTTAGCGGCGATGTTGCAGGGTTTCCATCTGGGCACGCACTTTGTCTGCATCGGCGGTGCGGCCCAGGCCTACATAAGCCTGAACAAGCAACTGAAGTTCGTCCACGCTCACCGATGCATCCTTGAGCGTGCGGTTCCAGTAACTCGACGACATCGGCGAATCGCTTGTCCTCGAGATGCTCTTTGGCAAGCGAGAGCAATGCGTCCTGGTTGGCGGGGTTCAGAAGAAGAACCGCTTCGAATTGATCTTCCGCAGCCG
This sequence comes from uncultured Acidobacteriaceae bacterium, assembly GCA_963775365.1. Lineage (GTDB taxonomy): Bacteria > Acidobacteriota > Terriglobia > Terriglobales > Acidobacteriaceae > PALSA-350. Next base: position 315,682 of record CAVZJL010000001.1, read on the forward strand.
CCCGATCTCCGGATTTCAAGTCGATGTGGGCGAGCAGAAGGCGAGCGTCGAGTTTTTCCGGCGATTGCGTGACTGCGGCTTCGAGCGCCTTTCGCGCGCCTTGCAGGTCGCCCAGCTTCTCGAGTGCCTGGCCTTCGTAGAGGGCGGCCAATGCATCATCGGGATGCGCCTTTCGGGCGCGTTCTAGATGGTCGGCGGCTTTTCGATAGTCCCCGGAATTGAATTCCAACTCTCCCAGTTGGCGCAAAGCGGCGGGAGAATCGGGATTTAGCTGCAGCACTTTCTGCAGCGACAAACGGGCATCCGAAGAACGGCCCTGGTCGACCAACATCATCGCGGAATGGAGCAGGTTCTGCTCCTCGATTTTGTCTTTGGGATCCGGCAGCGACGAAAATTCGGGAACGTTGGTCGAGGTTTGCTTATCGCCTGGTCCGAGATAGCCCAGAGCGCGTAGTTCGCTAAGCGTGGCGCTCCCCGCGGTACCTGTGGATGGCGTGAGGTGTGGAGGCCGCATCGGAGACGAGGCCAATTCCGCGCGGAGGTGCTTCACGGTTTCGTTCCAGGGCTCATATTCATTCGTGAGCTCGGCAGGGTCTTTGACCAGGTCGTAGAGCTCCGGCCGCGGTGCTTCGATGAACTTGAAGCCGCCTTCGCGGACCGCGCGCAGCGGCGCCCATCCGAAGCTCAGTGGATAATCCGTCTCAGCAAAAACCACACTGCCGTTTTCTTTTGACTCTTTGAAGTATCCACTGAGCGAGCGTCCGTTAAATGCGGACGGCGAGGAAATGCTGAGCAGATCAAGGACAGTCGGGAGGATGTCGGTTGTTTCTACTTGTGCCTCAACCACTTTCCCTTCCTGCGTCATGGCCGGCTCTTTGGGCTCGCCGCTTATGGGCAACTTGATGAGCAGGGGCACATGAGTCGTCGAATCGTAGAGGAAGATACCGTGAGTTTGCTCGCCGTGTTCCCCGAGTCCTTCGCCATGATCACCCACCACGATGATCAACGCGTTGCGGTACCTTTGTTCACGCTTTAGATAGCTCAGCAGCTTTCCCAGCGCGGAATCCGCGTAAGCGATCTCGCCGTCGTACAAACGGTCTTTATAGATTTGCGAGTAAGGTGGCGGCGGTTCGTAGGGGTCATGAGGATCGTATAGATGGACCCAGACAAAGCGCGGCTTCTGGGGATGAGCTCCCATCCACGCTTCGGCGCGATGCACGACATCGTCGCCGCGGCGCTCCACCTCGTCCCCAATGCTTTCGCTTTCGCCGAGCTCTGACGGAAAGTTGTCGTAATAATCGAAGCCTCTGTCGAGCCCTGGAGCAAGCGTCCGTGAGTCGAGCACCACGGCACCAATAAAGGCAGCCGTTTGGTATCCATCTTTCTTCAGCAACTCGGCCCAGGTCGGATACGTCCTGGCCAGCGGGATCGCGAAGTCGGTGACGCCGTGTACGCTGGGCAGCAGGCCAGTCAGGATGCTGGTGTGCGAAGTATTGGTGATGGGGCTAGGCGTGAAAGCCTGAGCAAAGCGAAAGCCATCCCGGGCTAGAGAATCCAACGCGGGGGTTTGGATTCGATCGTCACCGTAACAGTGAACATGGTCGGCGCGCAGCGTATCGATCGTCACCAGGTACACATCTGGCAAGGGCAAAGAGGCAGAAACCGTTTGGGCCGAAGAGAAGGTCGCTGCGACCGCGAAACTTCCTATCCACCATCGGAAAGTCCTCATGGGAAACATGGCGCCGCTTCCAACTGCATGGGTGCCTTGGCTAATGCGTTCCATCCGGAGAGGCCGCTGAATTCTTTTTGGGGGAGAGACCGAGTTGCTGGGTTGCGTCGCCCCTGTTGCCCGCCGCCGCCAGGACGCTTTCTTCCTTGCTTCGTTTTTCCGCCAGCAGATTCTTCGTGCTTTCAAGTTCCTGCTCAGCCTTCTCTCGGTTGGTTGAGTTGCCGGTAGATCTGAGCGAGTTGATAGTGAGCCTCAGCACTACTTGGATCCAAACGGAGCGACTGCTGCAGTTCGCGCTCCGCCTCCTGCGGACGACCGACCAAGGTAAGAGCCTTGCCCAAGTCTCGCATGGCACGAGCGTTTCCCGGGTCCTGGGCAATCACGGATTGCAGCAGCGGGATCGATTGCTGCGGCTTCTGATCCGTGAGATACGTATGGGCAAGATAGAACTTGGCTTCTGGGAAATTGGGGTCGAGTTCAAGGGCCTTAGCCAGCTCTGCTTCGGCGTCGGCAAAGCGGCCCACCTTCCAATACATAAACCCGAGCGAGAAACGGACCGTCGGATCGCTGGGCTGTTGTCGCCGTGCAGCCTCAAATTCATCGATCGATTTGCCATAGTCCGCCAGACCGTCGTAAGCCTGCCCCCTTAGGATGTGAACCCAGGGCGAATTTGGATCGGCGGCAGCGAGCTTGTCGAAAGCCACTAGCGCTTTGTCCAGGCGCTTGGTCTGGAGGTAGGCGCGGCTTAACAGGTAGAGATTTCCGGCGTCGCGGGGACTTAGTCTGGCCACCCGTTCCAACACCGGAATTGCGTGCTCGTAGTCTTCTTGCCCAACGTAGGCAAGCGCCAGCAATTGGAGGGCTTGGGTGTTCGTCGGATTTGCCTGCACGGCTTGTTGCAAGGGAGCGGCTGCCCTTTTGTAGTCCTGAGCTTTGAGGTAGGCGATGCCGAGGTTGAGGTTGGTGCCGAAGTCCTGCGGACTAATCCGTAGCGCGCGCTGATAGAACTGAACGCCTTCAGCGATTCGGCCCTGACGAACATAGAGCGCGCCGAGGTGGTTCAGAGCAGCGATCGACCTGGGATCCAGCGTCAGGATGCGCTGGTATGCTTCGGCGGCTTCAGCCGATCGGCCCTCACGCTCCAATTGCTCGCCCTGGGCGCCAATGGCCTGAATTCCATCCTGCGCACGCACCGGGCAAGCGCACAGCGAGGCTGCCAGCACCAGCACACCAGGGAGGTATCGTCGTCTCATAATTTCCAGATAATCTCTAGCAGCCACTCTATCTAGTGTAGTGCGTCAGGCGGGTGCAAAAGAAACCGCAGGTCCCTGCACTGCACTACGCTGCGCTGGGAACCAGTGACTCGGTTCACTAGGGGGACTGGCTCAGTCGCGCCAATGCTTCTTGAGCCGGACGATAGCCCGGATCGGCGGTCAATGCTTTTTGAAACTCGCTTCGCGCGTGATCAAGTTCCTTAAGCGCCACAAAGACCACACCCAGGTTGTAGTGGGCCGCGGCATAATCCGGCTTGAGACGGAGCGCCTCCTCAAACTGGCCGCGGGCCAAGTCGATCTCGCCTTTGCGCAAATAGACACCGCCCAGAGTATTGTGAGTCTGCGCCGCAGCCGGTTCGATGGAGAGGGCAGCTGTTAGTTGCCTTTCGCTTTCGTCCCAGTTGCCTCGCATCGCCGCCAGCGTGCCGAGACCATCGTGGGCGTCGTAACTATTGGGAGTTTGCTGCAATACCTGCTGAAACTCCGCTGCAGCCTGATCCAGCTCGCCCTTCTGGGCAAGCGTCCTGGCAAGAAATACTTCGGCTTTTTCATACCCAGGCGAAATTGCCAAGGCGGCATGGAACTCTTTCTCCGCGGTGTCGAATTGATGCAGGTTGAAATCGCTAATACCCGCGTCAAGGTGGGCGATGGCACTGGCCGGATCAGCAGCGAGCACGGCGCGAAATTGTTCTACCGCCTCTGCGTCTTTGCCCATCCGCTGCTCGTTCAGCCCCAGGGTCAGGCGAACGTCCGACAGGTCAGGATCTCGCGCCAGAATTTCCTTCAAGGCCGTGTTGGACTCTTCCAAATGCCCGAGTGAAGCCAGATAAATGGCCTGGCCGTATTTTTCGTAATCGACGATTCTGTCTTTCGGATCCACCGCGCTCGATGCCGGGGTGGGCGCGGAATTTCTTCCGGTCAGGTACCCAAGTGCGTGCAGACGCTCGACCGCTTCAGGGCTGAGCGCGTTCTGCGTCGCCTGGGTATGCGGTTTATAAAGCAGCCGCAACTGATTCAGCCGCTCGCGATAGGCCGACGCGACGGAGCCTTTGCTCGCGTACAGATCCGTTAACTCCCCGGGATCCTGAGCCAGATCGTAGAACTCCGGCTTCGGCGCTTCAATGTACTTGTAGTGCCCGCTCCTCAGGCTGGCAAGAGCGCTGGTCCCGAAATGCTTCTGCGGGTAGACGCTTTCGCTGAATATGTCTCGTGGAGCAGCGGTTGCGAGCAGGCTCTTGCCTTCCATCGCTTGCGGCACGGCAAGCCGCAGCGCAGAAAGGATTGTGGGCGAGACATCCAGTAAGCTGGCCGGCGCATCGACTTGCGCCGGCATCGGCGCCTCGCCCGCAGGCCAGTGAACGATCAGTGGGACATGCAGGGTACTTTGATAGATGAAGTACCCATGCGTGCTCTCGCCGTGGTCTCCCAGTCCCTCCCCGTGGTCAGAGGTGAAGACAATCAGCGATTTATTGACCAGGTCATGAGAAACAAGGTAGTTCCAGAAATCGCCGATAACGTGGTCGATATAACCTAATTCCCCGTTATAGCCTTCACCATACCTGGCCTTTTCGGACGCGGATAGGTTGTACGGCGTGTGCAGGTCGTAGATGTGAAGGAAGAGGAAAAAGGGACGATCGGCATTGGCGTTCAGCCACTGTTCTCCGGCTTCGGCGACTGCTTCTCCCTTTCGCTTGATATCTCCCGGATCGCTGCTGCCACTGTTCAACGATGCCGAGGGGCTGTCATAAGTATCGAAGCCCTGGTCCAATCCAAAACGCTTGTCGAGCACGAAACCGCCAAGGAATGCGGCTGTCCGATAGCCCTGAGATCGCAGCGTCGCCGCCAGTGTAACGGTTCCCGGCGCGAGACGGTCACCATTGTCTTCGACACCACTCACGAACGGGTAGGTTGAAGTCAACATCGAAACATGCGAGGGCAGCGTTAGCGGGACCATCGAAGTGGCCTGCGAGAACGATGTGCCTCCGTGGCAGAGTTTATCGATATTCGGGGTGGGTGATGCGGTTGGCGCGTTACAACTGACTCGATCGGATCGCAGGGTGTCAACCGAGATCAGAATGATATTGGGCTTCACCTCGGCCGCGGGATGTTGATGGTTCAACGCCGTAGATCGCTGGCCAAGAGCAGCAGCGAGAAGGAGCCAAAGACCAATCATCGCCGTTTTAGGAACGCGCAACCGGAACACTTGTGGTGGATTCTCGCTTAGTATGCGGATAAGGCAACATGGCCCTGTCTCCCGGAAGAGGCTGGCCGTTTGTCCATCTCTTCATTCTAAGTCCTGCGCCGGAGCATCGGGCGTCGGATTCTGGGCTATTTTCCTGGAGTGGCACAGGGTGCAGTGTTGCCGATGGATTTCATCTGGAATCCTGCGAAAGCTGGGATGCCGGTTCGCCGGATGCTGTTCATCCAACCGTGGTAACACGAAGGCGTAACTTCCGATCATGGTGGGGGGTATTCTGCTGTAGCCGATTACCCGCGTGTAAACCGGTTGGGATGCGGCCATGACGCGCCTGTGAGCAGAGCTTGCCCCATGCGAGCAACTGAAAAGTTAAGGTGTCTGGACTAGACTGCAATCAACCATGAAACACACCCGCTTCTTCCTGCTGCATCTTTCATTGGCCTGCTTGGTCTTGTGGGCCTTGCCGAATTCCGCATTGGCAGACAATACCACTGCGCATTCGAAGTTCACGGGCGTCTACCTGTCGCATGAATCAGGCCCATCCATGAACCTGAGCCTAGGTGCGGATGGTAGCGCCACGGTTACAGAAGATGCCGGCAATGGCGCCACAACCTTGTTCGGCCATTGGGCCGATAATGGCGGCCAGGTCGCAGTCACCTTTGACGCCATGGATGGCAAGGCCGCCGAGGCCCCGATGGTTTTTCAACCCGCCCACGATGGATTGCAAGCGGTGACCTGGAATCACGCGTCGTGGGGAAAAGTGACGCCACCACCGATGAAGAAGGGGTCCAAGGTGAAGCAGTTGTATTGGTTCACAGAAGGGCCGTAGTCTGACTCTAGAGTCACTCACGGTTGCTTGAGCTTGGACACCGAGACGTTGGAGATCCGCACTGCAGAACCTTTATTGATAAAAGTTATCTGCGGATCCTTCATGTCATCGAGTCGATGAATCAACGTTCGGTGCCCATTGATCGAGAGGTCGGCCACTGTGCCGTACAGCGTGAGAGCAATGGACACCGGCTCATCGAGGTCACTGACGTTTTGAAGTTTGGCGGCGGCAGGTTTGCCGTCTGCCTTTAACCAGGACACCTGATGGATTTGTGGATCGAAGACCAGGCGTTCCTCGTTGTGCAGTTCTGCTGAGCCAATCGCGACGACGTACGAGGAATGAGACGCAGAGTCCACGTTGGCCAGGAGTCGCACGTAACCGTTAGACCGTGACACCAATGCCTGCGACTTCGCGGCATCGAGCTGGATATCCGGAATGTGCGTCGGAGAGCTTCCGGCGGGCTGCATCTCCTTGGGTAGTGTGGTGCCCAGTATTCCGTCCTTCTGCTGTACAAGCTCGCGGAAGATGCGGTCTCCGCCGTAGTGCCCGTCATGTTGCAAAAATCCTACAAGGATGCGGCGATTGCCCTTGAAAGCGGCCGATTTCATGACAATCGCTTCTGGCCCGTCAAGAATTTCTGTCTCTGGAGTGACCCAGGGTCCTAACGCGCTTGTCGCCATCTTGTAGTGCGTAGTTCCTCGGAGACTATAGAGCAGGTAGTACCAACTCCCCCATTTAAACAGGTCGGAGCACTCAGGTTGATCGCCCGACCCCGACAACAGAATTGGCTTTTGGCTGACGCTCCACTGCGAAAGATTGGGCGAGGTGAGATGCTCGAGTACACCTTCACTCGCCGAGCCGTTGGTACCGGTAACCGCGGCTGTGACTAACATGTGGAACTGACTACCATCACCAAAGACGGAAGGATCACGGTTCGGGCCATGGATAAAGGGCGGCGCCGGTTCCGCGAACGGCGTCGGCAGTATCTTTTGAAAGTGGATCCCGTCGCGGCTCACCGCAGTGGCGAGATGCTCACTCCGATCGGGCATGCGGGTGGCATAGTAGGCGTGATAGATGCCGTCGTGGTAGTAGATGGAACCGGTGCAAATGGACCCTTCCCGCTCGTGATCGATCGGCAGTGCGATTGGATATTCGGTCCAATGCACCAAGTCGGCCGATGAGACGTGAGCCCACTGGTGGGCCCCCAGTCCCCACTTGCTGTGGTGCTGTCGCCGGTCCAAAAGATAGAAAAGATGAAAAGTGCCGTCATGATAAAACGGCATCGCATCGCCGGCATTGGTATTGAAGCCGCGTGGACGCGAATACTGCATGTTCGTGGGTTCCGGGCCGAAGAATACATCCGTTCTCCTGGCAATCTGAGATTCGCCGCCATTTGCGGCCACGATGGACGTTTCGGTCAGCGGGGTTCCCCAGATTGATATGTGGGCTGCTGGCGCTGCTGCCTCAATGATTGGCGTGGCGCCGGTCAACACCTGCCCCATGGGCCACTCCTGATCTACGAGAACGCCGTCGCAGTACAGGTCTAGCCGGAAGCCTGAATAGCGCAGCACGAGGACGAGCTTCTGCCTGGGTGCGATAGCCCTGAGCGGCATGGTGACGAGTAGTGGCTTGTCGCTAAAGTCCGTGTGCAGGGAGAATTCGACGCTTCGAGCCCCCTCTTCGCCTGCGAATTTCCCTTCCAGCCAGCTGCGTTTCTGGGCATCAGAAAGGAGAAGAAACGTCGCGAGCGCAGGGTTGGGCCGGAGGCCCGGGATCACAACTTCTATGGACCACCCAAGGGGGTCGCTGGCGTGGAAGAGTTTACCCTGCACTTCTTGCGACACCGATGGAGTGCCGGTGGGTACTTCTATCTGGATCGCCGGCCGTTCGCTCTGAGCGTGAAGGCTCGCACTCAACCCTATTCCGCTCAATCCCATTCCAATGATAAGCAAACACGACCGTTTCATATCCACCCTCAGGGCAACATGCTAAACGATCGACTGCGCCGTGCTGGACCATTACCGATCACAGCGCATCCAACGATGCATGTCCAGTGGATCCACCCATCGTCCAAGCACTGTAGGAAGTCAAGGCCAAGCTCCCGTCCGGACCTATCCCGTGCCCTGGAAGGGGCAACTCGTTCTGGTTTGCCGTAAATGTCAGGGAAAGTTGAAGCATGCCGGCAAGAAGAACCAGCTGGCAAAGCTGAAGAAGGTGTTGAAGAAGCGTGCTCGGCAGGATGAGGATGGCCTGCGGCTGTACATAGCGGATGTGTCCTGCCTCAAGATGTGCCCTAAGGGAGGAGTCACCGTGTGTACTCAGAGGCAGCTTGAAGACGGGGGGTGCTCGATTATGCGCACCGGCGCCGATGTGGATGCACTGCTACTGCAGTGTAGAGAAGCTTCAGCCTGCGCGAGGAAGCCTGAAGAGCTCAGCACTCAATTACGTTGAGCGCGAGACCGGCCAGTGAAGTCTCCTTATAACGTGCCTGCATATCGAGGCCGGTCTGGTACATCGTCTTGATGACCTGATCAAGAGAGACCTTGTGGCCTTCTGACTCATTCATGGCCATACGACTGGCGTTGACCGCTTTGATGGCTCCGACTGCATTGCGCTCAATGCATGGGACCTGCACCAAGCCACCAATGGGATCACAAGTCATGCCAAGATGATGTTCCATGCCTATCTCCGCGGCATGTTCGATACGGTCATTGATTTCTGCAGCGGTGAGCGATGTTTCTCCGGGGGCGTTGATGGCCGAAACCAGGCCGCCTGCGGCCATGGAGCACGCCACACCCACTTCGCCCTGACAGCCAACTTCCGCTCCAGAGATGGAGGCGTTTTCCTTGTACAGGATGCCAATCGCTGCCGCGGTCAGGAAATATCGAAGAATCCCTTCTTCGTTCGCCCCGTCGACGAACTCCAGGTAGTAGTGGGCAACTGCGGGAACCACTCCAGCGGCCCCATTGGTAGGAGCGGTGACCACACGCCCGCCTGCCGCGTTCTCTTCGTTGACGGCCATGGCATACACGGTAATCCAATCCAGCTGGGAGAGCGGATCCTTCACGCCGGCACGCAACCGGGCCGCAAGCTTGGCAGCGCGCCGCCGCACTTTGAGGCCGCCGGGGAGAATGCCCTCGGATTCGATACCGCGCTGCGTGCATTCCCGCATTACTCGCCAGATGTGCAAAATGCAGCGACGCACGTCTTGCTCCGCGGCCTCAGACGAGCCACTCCTGGCCAGCGCACACTCGTTGGCCCACATGAGTTGCGAAATGGTGATGTTGGCGGCCGCCGCTCTCTCCAGAAGTTCTTGCGCGCTATGGAAAGGGTAGGGGACGCGCCTCGCTTCGCTATCCAGTCCGGTCTGGGAACTTTGCGCGGCAGCAAACTCGGCGGCGGAAACAATGAAGCCGCCACCAATGGAAAAGAAAATCCGCTCCACAAGCAAAGTACCGTCGCTGTCGAATGCGGAGAAACGCATGCCGTTGGGGTGCGAAGCAAGGCCGGCAACGGGATACATTTGATCGCGATGAAAGAGCAGGTGCTTCGACTCTGCGAAGGGAATAGTGCGGTGACCGGGCAATTCCAATGTTCCCGCGGTGCGAATCGCGGATAGCTTCGCTTCGATCTCAGCCGGATCGATCCCTTCCGGCGTCTGCCCTGAAAGCCCAAGCAGAATGGCGCGATCGGTGCCGTGGCCATGGCCGGTAAGCGCCAGCGAGCCATAAAGGTCGACATGGATGGATGCTGTCTGCAGTCCGGTCGAATCCAGCTCCGTAGCGAAACGAAGCGCTGCCCGCATCGGTCCCATGGTGTGGGAACTCGACGGCCCTATGCCGATCTTGAATAGTTCAAAGAGACTATGCTTCACCGCATTGACCTGGTTCCGAGTAGATCGACATTGTTGTGTAGAAGGCTAAGGTCTTTGTAGATGGTAACGTATGTGTTACTATTATAAATGATTGACGTACGGGAATATAACGACAGCGAAGGCCGCAGCCCGTACGCAATCTGGTTCGAGCGGCTAAATCCGCAAGCGGCTGCCAAGGTAGCCGTCGCCGTCACCAGACTAGCAGTCGGCAACTTCTCTAACATCAAGAGCGTTGGTTCTGGTGTGCTCGAATGTCGGATAGATTTTGGTCCTGGTTACTGAGTTTATTTGGGAAAAGATGGCGAACGCCTCGTGATTTTGCTCGGTGGTGGAACGAAAAAGCGCCAGCAACACGATATTCGGGCCGCCCTTGCCCATTGGCAGGACTACAAACGGAGAAAGTAGGAAAGAAACTATGGCGCTGACACGCGATTTCAAGGAGACGATTCGTGCGCGCGTCGCGAGAGATCCCAAGTTTCGCAAGGAACTTCTGCGCGAAGGGATCGAAGCTATGCTCACAGGGGATATCGCCACAGCAAAGACCATTCTTCGGGACTATATCAATGCGACTGTCGGTTTTACGGAGCTTTCCGAAGCGACCCACATTCCTTCAAAGAGCCTCATGCGCATGCTCGGACCCGCGGGCAACCCGCGCGCAGACAATTTGTTTGATGTTGTCAGCTTTCTTCAGCAGCGAGAGGGCATCCGATTCCAGCTCAAGGCTGGCCCCCCTCCTGGGCAATCGAAATCGAGACGTCTAGCTTAGCTCATGTAAGGCTGGCACAGGAGTAACGACGAATTGCCCTTTCCCTTATCGAACCGCTTCCGGTGTTGTCCCAAGCGCATCGGCCTGTTGGGTCTTGGACTTATCTTTTCAGTGCCCCCCGGACGGGCCCAGGCGACGTCGTCCACCATCGTCCTGGACGTGGACGCGACCACCATTTCCAGAAAGATCCTCTCCGCACATGAATCGTTTCCCATACCTTCGACGTCAGCGCACACCATCGATCTTGTGTACCCCAAATGGATCCCCGGAGACCATGCCCCCACCGGCCCCATCGCCGACCTGGTGAACTTGCGCTTTAGCGCAGACGGCAAGACATTACCCTGGGTTCGTGACCCTGTGGACATGTATCGCTTCCATATTCCGGTCCCTGCGGGAACCAATCTCCTAGTCGCTGATTTCAGCCTGGTCGGAGAGTATGTGGCGGGAAACGATTTTGCGCCGGGTAACACGTCGACTCCGGTTCAAGGCGATGTGAACTGGGACCAGGTGGTCCTCTATCCGGCGGATACAGCGGCCGACCAAGTCACGATTGCAGCCTCGGTCAAGCTTCCTGAAAGATGGTCTTACGCGACCGCGTTGCCGAATCCCTCATTGCAAGGTTCCGCGATTCATTTTGACCCTGTATCGCTCACTACGCTGGTCGATTCTCCGCTAATGTGCGGATCGATCATGCGCGAGTTTGACATCACGCCGAAGGGGGTTTCGCAGCGCCATCTACTGGATCTTTTTGAGAAGTCACCGGAGGGCCTCAATGTTCCGCCGGAGCGCATTGCAGCTTATCGCAATCTTGTGTCTGAAGCTGGAGCCTTGTTTCACTCGCACCACTACACGAGTTATCACTTTCTCGTGGAAGCGCAGACCGACAGCAGCGATGGACTAGAGCATTCGCAGTCCAGCGATGACCAGATGCCGGAACTCGGCATGGTGAGCCCGTCCTTCTCAGCCGAAGCCGGAAATCTGTTGGCGCACGAGATGATCCACTCCTGGAATGGAAAATTCAGGCGCCCAATTGGCCTGGCAACGCCTGATTACCAACAACCTATGGTTGGCGACCTGCTGTGGGTCTATGAGGGGCTGACCAGCTACTGGGCGGAGATTCTGGCCACACGTGCCGGCCTGGAAACGAGTGCCGAGATGAAAGACCGGATGGCGGTCTACCAGGCGGAGATGGAAGCACGCAGCGGGCGCGGCTGGCGAAACCTGCAGGAAGTCTCGAGATCGGCACAGTTGCTCTACTCCTCCGGGCAGCAGTGGACTAACGTTCGCCGCTCCACGGACTATTACCGGGAAGGGCCTCTGCTGTGGTTACAAGTGGATAGCCTGCTGCGGGAAAAGAGTCACGGAGCGCGCAGCCTGGATACCTTCGCCGCCGAGTTCTTTGGACCACCCGATGGGTTGGTAGCGGTTAAGCCCTACACTTACGAGGATCTGGTCGCCGCGTTGAATCACGTGGTCGCGTTCGATTGGAACGGTCTGCTTCAGGGCGATCTGCTGGCCACGCGGCCCACGCCGGTTTCACCCGGTCTGGAAGCGGCCGGATGGACCCTGGTCTATAACGACGAACCTAACGGGGCCGCAGTCGACACGGAGACCGTATCCCAGCAGGCTGACCTATCCACCTCGATCGGCTTGATCATCGATCAGGATGGCACCATCATCGATATCGTTCCCGACTCGGCCGCGGGCCGCGCCGGGCTGGCTCCAGGAACGAAATTGATGGGGGTAAACCATCGCGTCTACTCAGGTGACTTACTACGGCAAGCGATTGTGAATGCGGAAACAAGCCAGCAACCCCTCGCTCTTCTTACGCTAACGGGTGGTTACTACGCCGACTACTCGGTGGATTACCATCAGGGCTTACGCTACCCGCATCTGGCCCGAGTTGCGGGAAAGCCGGATCTGCTGACGCCTATCCTGCAACCGCGCCGAATCGAGTAACTACTGGTTTCGGTGCTAGAATTCGTTGATCCTTTAGCTGGCTGGATCGGGGAAACAGAGGCATGGTCGATTCACCACGCGGTTCACGGGCTGCAAAGCGCAAGACACCAACTATTTACGATGTAGCCCGCGAAGCGCGGGTATCCGTCTTCACGGTTTCTGCGGTCATCAACAATAAGAGTCATGTCGGCGCCCCGCTAAAAAAGCGCGTGGATGCGGCCATCCTCAAACTCAATTACCGGCCTAATTCGCTGGCGCAGAGCCTGGCCAACGAACGGACACGCACGCTCGGTGTGATCGTTCCCGATATCTCCAACCCATTTTTCCCTATGTTGGTTCGCGGGGCCGAGGATACGGCGCAGAAACGCGGTTACAGTATTTTGCTTTGTAACAGCGACGGGCTTCTGGAGAAGGAAGAGCTTTACCTGGATCTGCTCGTAGCCAAACGAGTGGACGGCATCCTGCTGACCAAATCGCCAGGCGACTTGAGCCCGCCCACGATGAATCTGCTTTCCAGCCTGAATGTCCCCATCGTACTGATGATGCGTACCTATCCCGGGCTAACAGGCGACGCAGTGATTACCGACGATCTTCAGGGCAGCTTTGAAGCGGTTTCGCACTTGGCCAGGATAGGACATCAAACCATCGCCATGGTGGGCGGTCCGCTCAGCGTGAGCAACGGAAGAGCCCGGCTTCAGGGATTCAAGAAGGCGCTCAAAGCAAATGGGCTGCGCTTCAATCCAAAGCTGATGTATGAGGGCGACTACCGTATCGACTCCGGGCACCGGGCCGGTCTGTCGTTGTTACCGCATCGCCCTGACGCCGTTTTTGTGGCTAATTTCCTGATGACTGTTGGCTTTCTACAGGCTGCCCAGGAGATGGGCATGCGGTGTCCAGAGGATTTCGGCCTCGTCACCCTGGATGATTATCCGTGGCTCCGCTTGTTCGATCCGCCACTGACGGCGATGGAACTGCCGAAGTATGAAGTTGGCTGCCTCGCGACCGAGCTGCTTCTGGACCGGATCGAGGGCAAGAACACTCCGGCCGTGATTCACAGGATTGCTCCGCATCTCTGTGTGCGGGAGTCGTGCGGCTTTGGTTTGCGTAACGGTTCGTCGAGTGTGAATGCGGCGCCGGGTCTTCCGGCGTTAGTGAGCAGGAGTCGGCGGCGGTCACATTAAGAGCGGGCCGCGACACCGCGCTCACAAGCTGGTTGAAGTGAACGTTTAAAAAATACCTCAGGGGCTAAAGCCCTCATCAGGCGCGGCTTTTACGGCCCGGCTAAAGTCGTGCCCTGACACAAAGCACTAGCCTTTTGGCAGCCTGTAAAGCCGTGCCCTTGGTCCAGTGCTTTTCGTACGCGTAAAGAGCCTAGTGGATGGATTTTGTTGGTCGGTAGAGTGAAAGCTTTCGTCGGCTTGGCCCGTCTTTTTCAACCCAGGTACGCTGGAGCGAACCTGAAGTACCGGTCCTGTTCCTACCGGATTCTGTCGAAAACGACTCAGCCCTGAACCAACGGCAGGCGCGGATCGGGTTTCTTCCAGGTGGAGCGAAGCCACACGTGCTCCGGGTCTTCTGTCACCGTCATGGAGCGTGAAGTGCCGGCCAAAAAGTTGAGGTAATAAATATCGTAGCCGGGGCCGGCGACTACCGGGTGGTAGCCATCCCTGACCAGCACCACGTCGCCGTCGTGCACTTTCACCAGCGCTTCGCGCGATCGGTCGGAACGATAAAGGTTCTGAACTGCAAACCCCTTCCCATCTCTCATCCTGTAGTAGTAAATCTCATCCAAATCAACTTCCAGGGGCGGTTGATCCACATCATGTTTGTGGGGCGGATAGCTCGACCAGTTGCCACCGGGGGTATAGACCTCAAAGACCACCAGTTTGTCGGCAGCAAAGGCGGACGGTATCACTTCGACGATCTGGCGAGAGGAGTTCTCGCCTCCACGCAGGCCGGTCGCCACGTCTTTTGGAGTCACCAGCTGCGGCTCGAAGCTGGCTTTGGATGGCACACGGCACTGCGCGATCTCGCAGACGGTTTCCGCCTTCACCGTGACACGGCTCTCGGTTGGGAGGTAGAGCGAATAAGGAAGACCATCGAATACGTTCTGTCTGGCCCCGACAGATTGTGCTCCGGCTCCCCAGTCCGCGACTGAGCGTCCGCCTAGCCATACCAGGACCATCTCCTCGTCCGCGGTGCGCAGGTCCAGCGAATGGCCCGGCAACAAGCGAGTGACCACGAAACTCATCCACTCCCATCCCGCTTCCTCGCGAGTGAAACCAACCATTTCTCCCGCCTGATCGGCCGGCAAATTGCGCGCGTGTACCACGCTGTCCTGTTGCATTTTGGTGCTCCTGCTTCACCCTAACCGCTTAGGAAATAATATAAGCACCTGGATCTTCATGCTATGCCCCGGCTGACTTTCTTTCGCTCCTGCCGTGGCATGGCTATAGGCGTTATGTACTCTCGAATAATCCTCATAAGGGCTTAGTAATTCTTCTGAGCCCTTGTCCGATGGTTTAGATTTATCTCGCGACTCCTACTTCATGCCCACTGTCCACCTGCCCAAGAAGTTTGGCTTGCTCAATGCCATCTCCATCAACATGTCCAACATGGTGGGCACGGGACCGTTCATTACCGTTCCGGCGATTCTGGCCACCATGGGAGGACCGCAAGCCCTGATTTGCTGGTTCGTGGGGGCGGTCATCGCTATTGCGGATGGCCTGGTATTTGCCGAGTTGGGCACTACCTTCCCCAGTTCCGGGGGGTCGTATAACTACCTGCGCGAGTGCTTCGGGCGGGAGGGCCTGGGGCGGCTGATGGCCTGGCTATTCGTCTGGCAGTTCCTTTTCAGCGGAACCCTGGAGATCGCCTCGGGCACAGTGGGCATGGCGCTGTACACGGGCTATGTGTTCAAGGGGTTGGTCGGCCGGCCGTGGGCTCTGCGACTGCTCGCCGCCGCCTTTGCCCTGGCTGCCATGATCCTGCTCTATCGCAAGATTCGTGACATAGCCCGCATCATGCTGGTGCTTTGGGGCGGCCTGCTGTTGACCAGCCTCTGGGTCGCCGTGGAAGGCATGATGCATTTGCACACGCGGCTACTTTTCGACTTTCCGCCGAACGCTTTTCACCTGAATATCGCGTTTCTGTTGGGACTGGGCAACGGGACCATGCTGGTGATGTTCAACTTCCTCGGCTACTACAACATCTGCCACCTGGGCGACGAAGTGCGAGAGCCGGAGCGGGTGATTCCCCGGGCCATCATAGGGTCGATTGTTCTGGTCCTGCTTCTGGATCTGGCGATTTCCGTGGCGTTCACAGGGGTTTTGCCGTGGCGGGAGATGATCCAGCCCGGCACCGTGATTTATGACGCAGTCGGCTCGGTCTTCATGGAACGGGTAGCCGGCTTTTGGGCTGGGCAGTGGTTGACTGTCATGGTCTTGGTGACAGCCTTCGCTTCGGTCTATTCCCTGATGCTGGGCTATTCGCGGATTCCCTTCGCGGCGGCGCTTGACGGCACATTCTTCCGCTTCTTCGCGAAGACCCACCCCACGAAAGACTTCCCTCACCGGTCTTTGCTGCTGGTTGGTATTCTGTCGGCCATTGCCAGCTTGTTCGACCTGGTGCAGATCATCACCGCCCTGATCCTGGCCCGGATTTTGATCATGTTCGTAGGCCAGATCATCGGCCTGCTGCTGCTGCGAAGGCGCCATCCGGAGACGCCGCGTCCCTTTCGCATGTGGCTGTACCCATTGCCGGCACTGTTCGCCATGGCTTGCTGGCTCTATATCTTCCTGGTGCAGGCCTTTGAGCCCCAGGGCTGGAAGTACATGGTTTACGTGCTGGTGGTGATTGTCAGCGGGGTAGGCCTGTTCCTGCTTCTGGCCCGCCAGCAAAGGTATTGGCCATTTGGCGTGTCGGACCCATCCGGGTCGTCCCCCGGCGGCTAAACTTGATGACCCTTCCAGGTACGCGTGAGCCCTTAAGGTCGTATTTTCTACCTCGTCGCAGCGTGACAATATCGTCACCAATATGCGAGTCAACATCCGAGCCCGTCTGCCCCACCAGCAAGCCAGCGATTTTCGCACGCTCCCCGTGGCTGTCACCATCGAAAATTCACGTGGCATTAAAGCGAACTATCAGCATGCGACCACCGCCGCAGAACTGCTGCACTTGCTGGACAAGCGGACGGACCTCAACGCCGCCGTCCTGGACCGGTTCCGGGAAGAGCTGAAGTTCACCCATGCCGCCAAGCTGAGCGACATCGAGATGAGCGAAGAGGTTCTCGAGCAGATAGGCTTTTTCGTTTAGAAGCACAGGGTCAACTGAGTGAAGTTGCTGTAACTGCGCGCTTGCTTTAGTTGCCAGGGTTCTCCATCTTCTCGCCGCCAAGGTCAGTCCTTGGCGGCGAGAGTCATTTCAGAGGTGCCTCCGGTTGCTATATCCTTTCTCAGGGGAGCAACGTAAGGATGACCAGCACAATCACTGCACGGCGGCTCTTGCGCGGGAACGAGATTGTCGAGTATCCGCGGATCACCGTGGACGACGGCCACATCACTTCCATCCATAGCCGCGAGAACGCCACCGGCGACGATTGCAACTATTGCTTTCCCGAAGCCATGCTGGTCCCGGCTTATCTCAATATTCATGTCCACGGCGCCGTGGGCCACGACGTGATGGAAGGCACTCCGCAAGCGCTGCATGCGGTCGCAGCGTCTCTTGCCGGCCACGGAGTGGGAGGGTTTTACCCCACCACTGTCACCTCCTCCATCGAGGAAACTTTGCGCGCCCTGGATATGATTGCCGGCGTGATCGAGCGCGGACCCTCCACTGATGGCGCGGTGCCGCTCGGCATTCATCTCGAGGGCCCGTTTCTTTCCGTAGCCAAGCGCGGCGTGCACACGGCTGCTCTACTGGTGCAGCCATCGATATCGCTGTTCGATCGATTCTGGCAGGCCGCTCGCGGGCATATCCGCATCATGACCATCGCACCCGAGCTGCCTACCGCCCTCGAGTTGATCCAGCACGCCAGTGCCTTGGGCGTGGTGTGCAGCCTGGGTCATAGCAACGGCAGCCTGGGCGAAGCCGAGGCCGGATTCGTCGCAGGCGCACGCAGCGCCACCCACACCTTCAACGCCATGCGCAGCCTGGACCACCGCGACCCCGGCATTGCCGCGTATGTTCTCGACAACGATGCGCTGTTTGCAGAAATCATCTGCGATGGCATTCACGTGGATCCCGCAATGGTCCGCCTGTTTTTCAAAGCCAAGGGGCCGAAAGGGCTATCCTGATCACCGATGGCATGAGCGCCACCGGCATGCCCGACGGAAGGTACAAACTTGGCGACCTGGATGTCGAGGTTGCCAATGGACGCTGCACTTCCGCCGGATCCCCGGGGTCCTGGCGGGCAGCGTGCTGACCATGGATCAGGCGGTGCGCAACTTCTCTATGTTTACAGGCGCCAGCCTGGCGGTGAGCGCGCAAATGGCCGGGCGCAATCCGGCTGCGCTCATGGGTCTTGACCAGCATTGGGGCTGGCTTGAAGAAGGCCGGGAGGCTAATCTCGTGGCTCTGTCGCCAGATGGTCGAATTCTGCAGTCTTTTCGTGCTGGACAGCCGCTCTTGTCAGCTCACGGCTGAGGAATACCACTTTCCCATCCCAGCGCCTCCGCAACCTGGCTGGCCAGACGCAATGGATCGAAAGGCTTGAGCAAAATGCCGGCGACGGGAAGATGGGCAAGAGAGCCGTTTTGAACGGCTTGCACCTTTGCGGTGAGCAGAACAATAGGGATGTGACTGGTGGCGCGTGCTGTCCTGAGCTTGGCCAGCATGGCGGGGCCGTCCATCGCCGGCATCATCACGTCGAGCAGGATGGCGTCGGGTTGATGCTGCGTGGCGCTTTCGATCGCCTGCGCGCCACAATAGGCCTCGACCACATCCCAGCCAGTCATCGTCTGCAGGCTGATGCCGCGGCTTGGCGTGCTGCGTCATCGTCATCCACAACCAGAATGCGCCGTTTCACAGTCACTCTCCGGATACGTGGGGCCAGTCACAAGGTAACCCAATCGCCCGAAATAGGAGCTTCCACTTTCAGGCAATTACTACCGGTAGGTCACAGGGCGGAACCCAGTGCGAAAAGCGACCCAGGACCAGAATACCTGGGTGACCTTCCAGCTGTCAGCCGCTTTGCATACTACTAGCGGGCGCGGGATGAGCTGCGACGAGGCCATCTTCAGCGGCTTAACGCCTCCATCCTCATCCTCGTCCTCTCCTCTTCGTCTTCGTCGTCGTCCTCATCCTCATCGTCGTAGTCTTCGTCTAAATCATCTTCGTCGTCTTCATCTTCCTCATCTTCCTCATCTTCCTCGTCCAGATCCTCGATATCGTCGTCGTCCTCGTCTTCTTCCTCATCCAGATCGTCCAGGGATTTAAGGAACTGAAGGGCCGGAAGCTGGACCGGTTCATCCCTAGAGCCGCGGTGAGTGTTTCTGGTCCATCCAGCATCTGCATGGCGGCGAGCTGGCTGGCATAGCCTTCTACGTGGGGGGGCGGTATCGGGGGCATTCGCACGATTTCTCTTCTCCTATGCCTTCGAATGTACATGGCGCATGCCTGCGCCGTGTTTCTGGACGCTTGGATGCCGCCGAAAGACTGGCGGGGCTGTAAGAGCACAAAGAATTTCCTGCGTCCGAAGACAGCGTTCTTCGGGCTGGGCATGTGGTAGTTTTCTTAACATCGGTCCGGTGTATTTGGCTAGTGCCGCAGACCAACCTCCGGAGCTATTTCGAAAGGCACCTTATGGCCGAACCATATTCCCGCCACTGCTTTGCTGCTGATCGACGATTCCCGGCAGGAAGAGATCAACGTTACGCATACGCCGTTCACCATCGGGCGGCTGCAGGACCGCGACCTGGTACTGGCGCACGCTTTCATTTCCCGCGACCATGCTGCCATTCTCTATGAGAAGGGCCAGTTTCACGTGGTCGACTAAGGCAGCCGCCACGGCACCTTTCTCAATGCACAGCCCCTGATCGACCGCCAGATGCTGAAGCCGGGGGACGAGATCCGCCTGGGTTCCCTGAATGGCCCCTCGCTGCGTTTTGGCCCGGCCAGGGAAAGCACCTCGACCATTCACAAACTTTTGGACGAGCTGCATGCGATTTCGACACCGACTTCGGATCTGGAGAAGCTGAGCTGGTTCCTGGCTGCGGCGCAGCGGTTGAATACCCTGGGGGCGGTGAACGAGATCCTGGCGACGCTGGTGGAAGCGACCCTGGAGCTGACCCAGGTAGAGCGAGGCTACGTATTCCTTCAGGGATGAGAAGGGCAAGTTTACCCTGGCCGCGGGACGCAGCCTCAAGGGCGATCGCCTGGAAGACGATTCCACGATCTCCCACAGCGCTATCGCCCAAGCTTGCAAGGCCTCGAAGTTCATCGTGACCGATACCTTGTCGGCCGAGGCCAATTCGCGCACCGAAAGCATGGTGCAGCAGAGTATCCGCATGGTGTATTGCATTCCGCTGCGCAAGCGCGCGGCCGGCGCCGATTGCCATGAGAAAGATATTCTCGGCGTTCTCTACCTGGATAGCCGGCTGCAGCCCGGCAAACTGAGCCAGGTCGACAACGATCTTCTGGAGACGATCTCGACTGAGGCCGCCGCGCTGGTGGAAAACGCGTTTCTTGCCCAGGCCGAAGAATCGTCGCGCCGTTATCGCGAAGAACTGAATATCGCTGCCGCTATCCAGCAGGGGCTAATGGAGTTTGCCATTCCCAACCTGCCTTATGCCAAGGTGCATGCGCGCAGCGTTGCCTGCAAGGACGTCGGAGGCGACTTTTACGACGTGATTGCCACCCCGGATGGCCTCTATATCGTGATCGCCGATATCTCCGGCAAGGGTGTATCGGCGGCGATCCTTGCCTCTACCCTTCAGGGCCTGCTTTACGGGCTGGTGCTTGCCGGCCAGCCGCTGGCGGACATCGCGGACGTGGCCAATCGCTACATCTGCGAGAAGAATGTGCAGAAGTACGCCACCATGATCCTGGTCAAGCTCGACCCGGACGGGACCTTCGAATACGTCAACTGCGGGCATGTACAGCCCCTTCTGGCGAATGGCGAGGGCGTCAAGCGTCTGGAAAATGCCAACATGGTGGTGGGCTTGATCGAAGAGGCTACCTACGAGTCCGAACGCTTACAGCTGAAGGCCGGCGACCGCATTGTGCTGGCTACCGATGGCGTTACCGAGGCGGAAGGCAGGGACGGCGAGTTTTTTGGGGAGGAGCGGCTGGAATCCGCTGTCAAAGGCGCCAACATCGAGGGCGTGCTGAGCAAGGTCGAGACCTTCATGGCCGGGCTCCGCCCAACGATGACTTCACTATGCTCGAAGTCCTTTACAGCGTCTGACGCATGTTTTGCTAATACTCGTGGTCTTTGCCGGTCAGTAAATGCTTGAGCGCCCACTGGGCTGCCCAGTAGCCACACATGCCGTGAACGCCGCCGCCCGGGGGTGTGGACGATGAGCAGAGGTAAACGCCTTTCATCGGAGTGGCATACCGCCGCCAGGTTGGGCGCAAAAAGAATTGCAAGCCGGAGAACAGAGCCGCCGTTGATGTCGCCTCCCACCAGGTTCTCATTCCAGCGCCTGCATCGCCTCGGTGCCAAAGACTGCCCGGCCCAGAATGCACTCGCGAAAACCAGGCGCGAAGCGTTCCACCTGGGCTTCGATCGCCTCCAACGCGGAACCGGACCAGCCATTGGGCACGTGGCAATAGGCCCACGCCACGTGCTTTCCGGCGGGCGCCCGGCTGGGATCAAAAAGCGTGGGTTGGGAGAGCAGGACAAAGGGCCGGTCGCTCATGGTTCCGCGCGCCGGCGCCCGCTCCGAAGCGGCGATCTCCTCGAAGGTCCCGCCCAGATGGACCGTGCCGGCGCGCAGGCACTCCCTGGCACGCCACGGAATCGGCTGGCTTAGTGCCCAATCCACTTTGAAGACGCCGGGGCCGTAGCGGTAACGCTCCAGTTGCCGCCGGTAGGTTGGCTGGAATCTCTTCACCGCCAATGCTCAGTAGCTGCCTGGGGGTGACATCCAGGAGTGTTAGATCTGCGTGGCCCAGCTCCCGCAGCGAGAGCACGGGCGCGTTGGTGGTAACCGTGCCTCCAGCTTTCTTCAGGCAGGCTGACGAGCGCATCCGCAATGGACTGCGCCCCGCCTTGCGGAATGGGCCAGCCTGACGGCGTGCGCCGGTGATTCCCAGCACCAGCCCAAAGGAAGCGGAGAGTGGGCGACTCCAGGGGTAGAAATGAATGCGCGGCCAAGCCTGCAAAGAGAGCGCGGGCGCGGGCTCCCTTGAAGTAGCCGTCGGCGATGGCACGGGCGGAGCGCAACCCCAGCAGGCCGAAACGGGCCATGGCGATCGGATGTCGAGGCCAGCCGATGGGCTTGAGCAGATCGTGGCGGAGGCTATCCCAACCGGCCACGAACGGGCTGTAGAGACGGCGGTAGGCCGCTGCGTCCTTCCCCAACTGGCTGGCGGTGTCGTTGAGGTCCCGTTCCAGCATTACGGCCGTTCCATCGTCCAGCGGATGCGCCAGCGGCGCGAGGCGAAATCCAGTGCAATCCGGATTCGGCTAGCGGCAACGTGGAGAAGAATGGCGACGTCACCGCAAGAGGATGAACCGCGGATCCCAGATCATGCACAAACCCGGGCAAGGTGAGCTCGGCCGACCGCGCGGCTCCACCGGCGACGGAAGCCGCCTCTCGCACCTCCACCGCGAAGCCAGCCTTGGCCAGGACGATGGCGGCGGCTAAGCCATTTGGACCGGCTCCGACGATTTTGGCGGTGGGAGGCATCGGATCACATCAGTGATAGCACACAGATTGAGAAACCAATCGCCCGAGGCGGCGAATCTCAGAGGTATGGAATCTTTGCAGGCGGAAGCTACAACAACGTTGGCGCTGGGTGGAGACCTCACGGTCAACCGGCTTGGATATGGCGCCATGCGCATCACTGGCCCCGGCATATGGGGCGAACCGAAGGATCGCAACGAGGCGCGCAAAGTGTTGCAACGCGCGCTGGAACTCGGCGTGAACTTTATCGACACGGCGGACGCCTATGGCCCCGAAGTAAGCGAGAACATCATCGCGGAAGCCCTGTATCCCTACAAGAAGGATTTGGTGATTGCGACCAAGGGCGGGTTCACGCGCTCCGGCCCCAACAAGTGGGCGGAGGATGGACGGCCGGAGTACCTGAGGCAGTGCGTTGAAATGAGCCTGCGCCGGTTGAAGCTGGAGCGCATCGATCTTTACCAATTGCATCGAATCGATCCTAAGGTGCCGGTGGAGGAGAGCCTCGGCGCTCTCAAGGAGTTCCAGGACGCGGGTAAGATTCGGCACATTGGATTGTCGGAGGTTTCTCCTGCGGAAATCGAGCGCGCGAACAAGACGGTCAAAATTGTCAGCGTGCAGAACCAGTACAACCTGAGTGATCGCCAGCATGAGAA
This sequence comes from uncultured Acidobacteriaceae bacterium, assembly GCA_963775365.1. GTDB lineage: Bacteria > Acidobacteriota > Terriglobia > Terriglobales > Acidobacteriaceae > PALSA-350. Next base: position 338,811 of record CAVZJL010000001.1, read on the forward strand.
GGCACTCCAGTACTGCGAGCAGCACAAGCTGGCGTTTATTCCCTGGTTTCCTGTGGCGGCGGGGAAGCTGGCGAAGGCTGGTGGTCCTCTCGACAAGGTGGCCAAGCAACATCAGGCTACGATTGCACAGATTTCGTTGGCGTGGCTCTTACATCACTCGCCGGTAATGCTACCGATCCCTGGCACATCTTCTGTAGAACACCTTGAAGAGAACATGGCTTCAGCCAAATTGCACCTTTCGCCGGAAGAGTGGAAGGCGATTGAGAGCGCGGCTGAGAAGGCCAAGGGCTGAGTCAGGCAAAAGAAAAACTATGTGGGGCTTCGCCCGTCTTTTTCGACCCGTGTACGCTGAGGCGAACATGAGGCACTCGTCATTCGAATGCACATGAAGGCTAGGGGTTGGGGTTTGAGGCTACGCGTAGTAGCGTTTGAGTGATTCGGACCGCGGCGCGCACGGAGCCAGTGAGCGAACCGGCGACTTTGCTCACTCCTCCTGCGCGATTGCGGTAACTCACGGGGATCTCTCGGATGCGCAGGCCACATTGCGCGGCGCGCATCTGCATCTCCAGGTTCCAGCCGTAGGTTTCCTCCCGCATATGTAACCGGCTGAGCGCTTCGCGGGTGATGGCGCGAAATGGCCCCATATCGGTGTACCTCACCCGGTAGAGCAGGCGCAGCAGGACGCCTGCCAACCAGCCGGCAAAGATTTGCGAGATCAACATGCTGCCCGGTTCGCGCTGGCCGCGCATGCGGGAACCGATCACGAAGTCAGATTCTCCGGCGATGATCGGATCTAACAACTGCCACATCTCGGCAGGGACATCGCTTCCGTCGCCGTCCATGAATACCAAGATGTCGGAACCGCTATCGGCGGCCGCCGCGCCGGCGGCGCATGCGCGGCCGTACCCGGGTTGCGGCTGATGTACCACTCTGGCGCCCGCTGCTGTCGCTTCGGCCGCAGTAGCGTCGGTGCTGCCGTTGTCTACCACGATGCATTCGCGGATCAGATCCCAAGGCAGCTCCCGAACGACGGCGGCTATATTTTCCCCTTCGTTCAATGCTGGAATCACTACCGAAACCCCTTGTAAGCCCAAATCAGAGGCTCCAGCGCAGCCCACAATTGGAGCAGGCCGGGGGAGGTTGTGGGCTCAGCAGTGCTCGCCGGAACTCCTGATACTTCTCGCCATTCCAGATTTCACGCATGGTTTGTTGCGTGGCGTTGCCCAGCGTGAAGCTGTCGTAGCCGCGCATGGAGAATGGCGCAATGCAACAGGGAAGCGCCTGTCCGTTGGCGGTGATGTACATCAAGCTCCAGGGACGGCGGCAGAGAGACCAGGGGCTGTCGTCCTTTCGCTTCTTGATGCTGACCTGAGGCTCGGTGGCTCCCGATGCGCTGAAGAGCACGCCCAGCTCGCGGGCGACGGCTTCGGCTCGCTGCAGGACTTCTTCCTCCTGCCGGGTGGTGTGTTCGAACAACGCTTGCTCTGGCCGGGCCAACCCTTGTCCTTCGGGCAGATAGACCATCCTCTGCAGATAAACCTCCATGACACCGAGGCGATGGGCCAGGCGGATGAAGGCTTCCAGTTGCGCCAATGTCTCTCGCAAGCCCGTCAGCCAGAGGGAGACCCGCGGTAGCTTGGACTGGCTTTCGCGCTGCATGGCGATGAAGTTGCCTACGTTGGTCACGATGCGGTCGAACATGTCTTTACCGCGCACCATCTGGAAGACAGACGACTCTGCTGCATCGAGCGAGACACGCAATTCGTCGAGCCCGGCATCGATCAATTTCTGCCCATTGGCTTTCGTCAGCAATGTCCCATTGGTATTGAAGAGCACATACACTCCGCGCTCCTTCAAATACCGGATCATGCGCGGCAGTTCCTTCACCAACATCGGTTCACCGACTCCATGCAGCACGACGCGTGCAATCTTGGGGTACTGATCGATGATGCTGGTAAACAGCTCCCACGACATATCCGCTTCTGGCTCAAGCTCTTCAAAAGTGCGCGGGCAGGTGGTGCACAGCAAGTTGCATCGATTAGTGGTTTCCAGGTAGAGGCAGACGGGATCCGCTTCCATGATTACGGAGAGCTGGTCTTCAGGCTTCTCAAAATAGCGCCGCATCTTCTGCTGGTCTTCCGCCAAGGGTTGCGGTAGTACAGAAAGGCTTTCGCTCATGAGTTCCTCACAGTTGTGGAATACATTGCAAACGCTTGGTCCTGCGTTTTCAGCAGATGGTTGCCCATGCACCACAAGGCAAGCAGGGCCGTCGTGGCATAGAGCCATTCAAACATGTAGTACATGGCCGGCCCGGGATTAGCAAGCTGCGTGGTGTAGAGGTAAAAGCAGGCAGTGCTGAAATAGAGCATGGGCACGTAAGGGATCAGGGTTAGAAAAGGGAGCAGCCACAGGTAGTACCAGGGGTAGTGAGAAGAGAACAGGAACATGAAAACAGCTGCGATGGCGAAGCAACAGCGGATCGCTCCCAGCGGAGTGGCCTCACTCTTGAGCCACGCCCAGACTGCTAACCCAAGCAGCAGGAGCGCAGCGAAGCAGTAGAAGGCCGCGGTCGGTAGCCCATCCCAACGCAAAATGTGGCGGGCCAACGTAAGGAGAAAGTAGCGGCTGCCGGATTCCAGGCCTTCCTCTTTCGCGTAGTCGGGCAAAAACCCAAGCACCTGGCGGCCGACGCTCAGGTAACAGGCATACCCCGCCGCCACAACGCCAACCAGCGCCGCCGGCATCCTCCAATCGCGCCAGGCACTGCGGCGATAAAGAGCCGGGAAAAAGGCGATGGGGTAGAGCTTGATCAAAGTCGCGGCGGCCAGCGCGATCCCCGTGGCCGCGGGCCTTTTGCGGAGGTAGAAAAGCAATGCGAGAGCAATAAAGGGCAAGGCTGCGCCATCCACGTGTCCGCTGCTGGCGACCTCCCAAAGAAGCAACGGATGCCACGCGTAGATCAACACCTGCTCACGGCGTAAGCCGACAGCTGTCAGCAACTTCACCAGGACCCAGATGGTGAGCGCCTCCAGCGCCACCATACCCGCCTTCATCCAAAGCACCGATGCGCCGATTCGGGTGATCAGCAGGAAGAGCATTTGCGCTCCCGGGGGATAAATCGTGTGAGCGTAGCTTCGCCGGTTGATGTGGGGGTAGATGTCGGGATCGCGAAGAAACGCCAGATGCGAATCGGCTGGAATGTAGCGGTAGGGGTTGATGCCGGCAGCCTGCACCTTTCCGTCCCATACATAGCGGAAGATATCGGTGGAGAGAAAGGGCGGAGAAAAAAGACAGACCAACCTGCAACCTGCGGCGCAGGCGAGGATGATCACAAATGTCCAACGGTCCACTGGCCGGTTGAGCACCACCCAAACTGCTACCAGGTAGAGGAGCGCCTGGTACATTGCGACCAGGCCAAAGCCGATTACGAAATGATGAATCTCGTTGACCCCCTGGCGGCAAAGCCCCACCAGCAACAGCCCCAGCAGGGCAAGCGCGCCGTTGGTCAACCACGCTCCGCCGCTTGGATAGACGCGGGCTCAGCATGGGCTGCTTCCAGTGCAAGCCATTCTCTGCGCGGCCCGCAGGCTCTCGAGGTATTTCCTGGTGTGCCTGGCATCATAGCCTGCGAGGCTCTCGCCAGAGGCGGGCTGAAGTTCACGCCGGAGGCGTTCGAGAGTGACCCCGTCATCGACGTCGTACCAGGTGGGCAGAAGTTCGGCCTGGAGGCCGATTTCCCTGGCCCGCTCCAGCGTCTGCTCGAGCACCCGCTCCGTGCTCCAGTCGATCCGCTCGAAGAGCCGTGGGTGCGAGTGCTTTATGCCGATCAAGTAGTAGCCACCGTCATCGGAGCCGCCTAATACCATTCGATCTCCCGGAAGCGATAGCCGCGAGACCGCCTGCCGCAGCGCACTCTGTGGCATGGTGGGGCTGTCGGAATCGATCAGGCACACGGCGCTGAATCCGCAAGCGAATAGGTCTTCACTGGCATGAAGAAGGCGCTCACCGAAACCATCGCCCCGTTGTCCCAGGAGCTGAAAGCCGGCGGGCAGAATGCCATCGAAGGCTGACTCGTCGCCTACCGGCGTATAGACCACAATCCCGGCGCTGTTGCCGGCTTCTGTTACCTGCTGAATGTTGTCCGTGGTGTCGCGCAGGAAGCAGATGTTGAGCTCTGAGGCCTGCTCAGGTGTCAGGGGAGGAGAAAGACGGGTCTTCACCTTGCCTGGGCGCGGAGCCTTGGCCATCACGGCTAACGCGCAGCAGCCCTCGCCAACACCTACTGCTTCTCCTGGTTGAAGTGTCTTGTAAGGCAAAAACTCTCCCCCGGATTTCCTGTTGAGTTGGGTGGCGTTGGTAACTTCATACGGCTTTCTTTACGGAAAGCCGCATACGTCGCATTGGGCGGTTCCGCAATGTAGGAAATCCGGGTCCACTCTCAGTAGCTTCGGTCGCAGACCGCGTACTGATACCAGTTGTCCTGCCACAGGCTGACCGTGCCCCAGGGCTGGGTGGCGATCAAGGACTGGAATTCCTTCTGGTTCAGGACCGCTGCGCGCCAGGGTTCGTGGAACCGGGTGCTCCAGTCTCCCATCAGGCGAGCGAACAGCCACATGCAGGAGAGCGGGAGCATCGCGCGCAAGGCAGACGTGGGTTCAGCGATAAAGCATCGGCCACCCGGCCTCAATGCGGAAAATATCTCGCGGAGAGCCTGTCGGCGATCTCCTACCACCATCAAAAGGCGAGACGCAATGATCGCATCCACCGGCGCTAACGATTCCGAGAGGGCAAGAACGTTCGCTTTAACAAAATGGCAATTCTTTAGCTGGCGAATGTCGGCCCGGTCCTTGGCGCGGGAAAGCAAACGCTCGGATAGGTCCACGCCGGTGATTTTAATGTCAGGGTAACGTTGCGCGAGACTACAAGCGTAGAAACCGGGTCCGCAGGCTATTTCAAGAAGGTGGGTTTCGGGGCCGGGCCGGGCGCCGGGCCAAAGTGCGTGAGAGATTGCTGTGGTGTGATCGCGAAAGAGATGTTCACGACAGAATGCATAGAACCATGAACATCGTTCGAAAAGGCTTTCCGAGTCTCCCCGGAGTGGGCTCGGATATTTCGGGCCAGTGAAGTTGGCTCCCGCGTTCTCAATTCCCATCGTGTGAGTCCGGTTCCCTGTACGACTGTCTCGAATGATACCTTGAGCCTGCTTCAGGACCTGTTCAAAAGCGAGTTCTCTGGTTTGATGCGATAGAAGCCATTTAGTTACTTCTGCAGATACCAGGGAATATTCAACACCACAATTCCCTGGTTGCCCTTGACCAGCAGCATCAATTTCAGCAATTGGGCCCGCTGGTTGTGCATCAGGTTTTCCCACCAATGCCTAACCACCAACTCCGGGACCAGCACGGCGATCGTGCGGCCTTTGTGCTCCCGCTCCATCTTCAGTACATGGTCTACCAACGGGACGATGATGAATCGATAGGGGGACTGCAAGGTGATGAGTTCGGGCACCGGCAATCCAGCGGCCTGAACCGGAGCGACCACGTTGTGCTGCCAATCATTCTCGAGCACTTCGTCATGTTCTCCGCAATCCACGTGAACCGCCTGTACGTCATGGGAGAGCCCCAGCGCAAAGCGCATGCCCTTTTCGGTGATCCGGCTCCATTGGTCGAGGGGCACAATCACGAAGGGAGGGGCGAGGCCGGCCAGATCCAGTGGGCAATCACCAGCGGTCTGCGCGGCCACCCGGTCATAGTGATGCTTGACCATGCTCATGAGCAGGATCAGCAGGGGAATCAGCAAGGCGGTCACCCAAGCTCCGGCGACAAATTTGGCGACCAACACCACCAGCAGGGTCAATCCGGTCGCCGTGGCACCCACCCCGTTCACCAGCATTTTCCATTGCCAGCCTGGGCCGCGGGCACGCTTCCAGTGCATCACCATGCCAGCCTGGGAAAGGGTAAACGCCAGAAATGCCCCGATGGCATAGAGCGGAATGAGGCGGTCGGTGACCCCGCGAAAGAGGATCAGCAAGCCGGCGGTGAGGAAGACCAACCAGTAGACTCCGGCAGAGTAAAGCAACCGCCGTCCGCGCAAGGCGAAGAGATGGGGCAGAAAGTCGTCGTGGGCCACCGCGCGCGTGAGGCGGGGAAAATCTGCAAACGCAGTATTTGCGGAGAGTGACAGCACGAGCAGGATGGAAGCGATGGTGATGTAGTAGAAGACTCCGCGGCCGGCAACGGCAGTCGTCAATTGCGATAGCACACTCTGATATCCGGACCCTTCCGGGTCGGTAGCTCCGATGCCGTAGGCCTGGCACATGAACGCAATGCCCAGCAGCAGCACGATGAGCAATGCGATGATGACGGTCAGCGTGCGCTTGGCATTGGCAGTCGTCGGATCGCGAAACGCCATCACTCCGTTGCTTACTGCTTCTACCCCGGTCATGGCTGTGCATCCACTGGCGAAGACCTTGGCTAAAAGCCAAAGCGTCAATGTGGCTGTGACAGGAGGCAACTTGGGCACAGGCATCACCGGGACTGGGTGACCGCCGGTCACGACCACATGAAAGAAGCCGAGAAGAATGACGATCAGCAGGCAGCCGACAAACAGATAGGTAGGGATGAGGAAGGCAACGCCGGTGTCACGCACGCCGCGCATGTTCACCGCGCTAAGCAGGAGAAGAATGAGCAGGCAGAGGCCGAGCGTGTGCGGCTGCAACTTGGGTAGAGCAGAGACCAAAGCACCTACGCCCGCCGAGATGCCTACGGCCGCCGTGAGCACGTAGTCAATCATCAGCGCGGCGGCGGCCAGCAAGCCGGCACGTTCTCCTAAATTTTCCGACGCTACGGTGTAGGACCCCCCGCCGTGGGGATACGCCTCGATGGTTTGACGATAGGAGAAATACACGATGATCAGCAGCACTACGATGGCCGCGATCACCGGGAGAATGTAATGGAGTCCAAGCAGCCCCAGCGGGATGAGCAGCGTAAGAGCAGCTTCGGGACCGTATGCGGCCGAACTCAAGGCATCGAGGCCAAAGATAGGGATCCCGGCGGACGGACCGATCTGTTCCCCTTCTTCTTCCCAGTTGGCCAGAGGACGCCCCAGTAAGATATCGAGAATCGGCATGGGCCTATTGTGCTCCCGGCAACGCGACAGCGTTGTGAACGGCGGGCCTAGGTTTTCACTGGAGAGTTGGGCCGGAAGCGATTGGCGAGTTCGAACTCGTCGCGCAGTTCCGGAGTCTTAAGGTTTTCGCGCAGGTGTGCAAGCCGCTGCTCCAGGGCCAACAGTGCCTCAGTAACTGCTTCTGTGTTGGTATGGGCAACATCTCGCCACATGGAATAAGGGCTTGCTCCCAAGCGGGTCATTTCGCGGAGGGCCCGTCCGCCGATCGCGCGCAGATCCGGAGCATCGCCGAAGCGGTCCTCCAGCATTGCGCTCAGAGCGGTGGAGAGATACTGGGGCAGATGACTGACCCAAGCGCAGATCTCATCATGCCGCCGGGCCTGGATGTCCATGGTGCGGCAACCAAAGCGCTCGACCCAACTGCGCCACTCCGCGATCAGGGGATGGCTGGGGAATTCGGTGAAGAGCCACACTGCTCGCGCGAATAGTTCTGCGTCCGCATGCGCGGCACCGCTTACTTCTTTGCCAGCCATGGGATGACCGGGGAGAAAGCCGGCCTGGTTTGGGCCGCCGAAGAGTGGCTGCGCACGTTCAGCAATGGCGACTTTCACGCTGCCGACGTCCGTTACCAGTTGATGCGGCTGGAGGAGTGGGGCGAGCTTCTCCATCCAGTCCAGGATGGCGAAGACGGGCCCACTCAGCAACACCAGGTCGCTCGAGGTCGCCGCGCTGATTGGATCGGCGGCGGGTATATCGATCGCTCCGCGATCCAGAGCTATCTGCAGATGGGAGGGGCTGCGATCCCAGCCGATAATTTCGCCCGGGAACTGAGCGGCGCGCAGAGCAAGGCCAGTGGAAGCGCCGATGAGGCCCGTGCCCACGATGGTAATGCGTTGGATGGTCATCGGAACACCCTAAAGATCATTGAAGTCCCGTAGGAACGGTTTGAGAGCAGCCCAGCACGTAAGTTGAGTTGAGACGCACGAAAAGTCCCGTAGAGACGACTGAAACGTAGCCCAGGACATAAGTCCTGGGCTGGAAATGAACACCAGACAAGTCCCGTAGAGCCTGCCCTGAGCTCGTCGAAGGGGACGGCTCTACGGGACTTCGATGATCTCTTGCTTCGTGAACGGGACCGGACAGCAATTTCCTTAGGGTTTTCTTCTCATCCGACTACAGGAACTTCTGCTCTTACGGTCCGGCCCACTACTGGGGCGATCAGGCGCAGCTTGTCCATGAGCTTCTCAAACTGATCGGGGAATAATGACTGCGCTCCATCGGAGAAAGCCTTGTCGGGGTTGGGATGCACTTCCATCAGCAAACCGTCACAGCCGGCTGCGACTGAGGCAAGGGCCATGGGCGGAACCTTGTCCCGCAGGCCGGTGCCGTGCGAAGGATCGGCCAAAATGGGCAAATGGGAAAGCTTCTTGATGACCGGTATGGCGGAGATATCCATGGTGTTACGCGTGTATGTCTCAAAGGTGCGAATACCCCGTTCGCAGAGCATCACATCGTAATTGCCACCGGACAGGATGTACTCCGCCGAGAGCAACAGCTCTTCAATCGTTGCGGCAATACCGCGCTTCAGCAGGACCGGTTTGCGTACCAGCCCAAGCTCACGCAGTAAATTGAAATTCTGCATGTTGCGCGCACCCACCTGAAAGACGTCCACATAGGGGAGCATCAGGTCGATCTGGGAGATCTCCATCACTTCGCTGATAATCAGCAGGCCGGTGCGGTTACCCACTTCCTTCAGCAGCTTGAGCCCTTCAAGGCCCATTCCCTGGAAGGAATAGGGAGAACTGCGTGGCTTGAAGGCACCACCGCGCAGAAAGGTGGCCCCGGCCGACTTCACCTGCTCGGCGACCGTAAAGATTTGCTCGCGCGATTCGACCGAGCACGGACCGGCCATGACCACGATTTCATCCCCACCTACCGCGACTCCGTTGGGAAAGCGAACGATAGTTCCTTCGGGCCTGAAGCCACGGCCAGCCAGCTTGTAAGGCGATGAGATGCGGACCACGTCCGCGACGCCGGCGAGTAATTTGAAGTCGTTGTGGTCGAAATGCGATGGCGTTCCTACGCCCGCCAATACTGTCTGGATAGCTCCTGTGGTGCGGTGAACATTGAAGCCCACCTGAACGAGACGTTCGATCACCCCCTGGATGTCTTCCTCGGTTGCTGTCTCCAGCATAGCTACTATCATGGTTGCTTTCCTGTCTCTCCGGCCGTACCTGGCGCGTTCTTGCGTTGCGATGCCAATTCATCCTTTTGCAGTGCGCGCATGACATCGATGATGCGCTCGTATATGTGGGTCAGCTCGATATCCGGGAGCGGCCCAGGATTAGCGGCGCGAACCTTCTCGAAGATCACGCGCTCGCGGTTCGGCTCATAGACCGGCAACGAGGTGGAACGTTTCAACTTGCCGATCTCCTGCGCAGCCTGCGCCCGGGCGCTGATCAGCTTTACGATTTGGAGATCCAATTCATCAATTTTCTTTCGCCAGCCGTCAATATCCATGCACGTCCCTTGCTCTGTCCGTAGCCTTATCAACATGATACGGTGCCCATGCCCCTTGAGCCGGGGTCAGCCCGCAGACGTTCATGCCAGGCTGGCGGCGGTGTGTTGTCCTTGCCTCAAACCATGTAGAAAAGCGGCGACCCTGGCGGGCGCCGTTCCCGGATCGGATTTTTCTATGAGGGCCACAATGGCGGTGCCAATCACTGCGGCGTCGGCGAACTGGCTGACGGCGGCTACGTGATCGGCGCTCGAGATGCCGAAACCCACAGCGATCGGCAAATGGGTGAAGTGGCGCAGGCGCTCGACCAGGCGGCTCGCATCTGCAGCCAGGTTTTGCTGCGCGCCGGTAATGCCTACCCGTGAAATGGCATAGACGAATCCCTCAGAGACGCCCGCAATCATCTTCAGCCGGTGATCGCTACTGGTAGGCGCAGCCAGAAAGATCGGCATCAAGCCGTTGTGGTGCATTTCAGTCAGATATTCTTCAGCCTCTTCGACGATCACGTCGGTGATCAATACGCCGTCCACACCGCAACGCGCGGCATGAGCGCAAAAGCGCTTCAGCCCAAAGCGCAGGATGGGATTGAAGTAGGAGAAGATCACTAGCCCAACAGAGGGTCTCAGGATGCGCAATTCAGCAGCCAAGCTGAGCACGTCTTGCAAGGTCGTACCGTGGGCAAGGGCGCGCTCGCTGGCCCGCTGGATCACGGGACCGTCGGCGATTGGATCGCTGAAGGGCACTCCCAACTCGAGCACTTCCGCGCCCGCGTCGATAGCCGCCAAGGCAACGTTGCGCGTGGTTGCCAGATCCGGATCTCCGGCGGTGAGGTAAATAACCAGGCCGGGCTTCAACCCTGGCTTCCTATTGAATTCAATCGGCATGGGCCGCACCTGCCAATTGCAACTCGCGCGCCATGATGCCCATATCCTTGTCGCCGCGGCCGGAGAGATTCACCACCAATACGTCGTCCTTGGCCAGCTTGGGCGCCAGGCGGATACACTCGGCTACGGCATGTGCGCTCTCGAGCGCTGGCACTATGCCTTCTGTCCGGGCCAATCGCAGGGCTGCCTGCAGCGCTTCGTCATCGGAAGCGGAGACATACTCGGCCCGGCCTAAATCGTGTAGTGCAGCATGTTCCGGCCCGATCGACGGGTAGTCCAGCCCGGCGGAGACGGAGTGGGTCAGCGATACCTGTCCGGCTTCATCCTGCAATACGTAGGAGTAGGTGCCTTGTAGAACGCCGGGGCTCCCACCGCTGAAGCGGGCAGCGTGGCTGCCAAGCGTCTGGCCCCGGCCGCCCGCCTCAACCCCGATTAGCCGCACATTCGGTTCTTCAATGAAGTCATAAAATGCGCCGATGGCATTGGAACCGCCTCCTACACAGGCCACCACCGCGGTTGGCAGTTGGGATTCCTTCTCCAGGATCTGCTGCTTGATCTCCAGCCCGATCACGCGATGAAAGTCGCGCACCATGGTTGGGTAAGGGTGTGCTCCGAGGACACTGCCCAGCAGATAATGCGTGGTGCGGACATTGGTGACCCAATCCCGCATGGCTTCGTTGATGGCATCCTTCAATGTGCGGGAGCCGGAACTGACCCCGCGGACCTCGGCCCCGAGCAGGCGCATGCGGTATACGTTGAGCTCCTGACGGCGCATATCCTCCTCGCCCATGTACACGACGCATTCCATTCCGAAAAGCGCACAGACGGTTGCGGTGGCTACGCCGTGCTGTCCTGCTCCGGTTTCGGCAATGACGCGATGCTTGCCCATTCGCCGCGCCAGCAATCCCTGGCCAAGACAGTTGTTGATCTTGTGGGCGCCAGTGTGCAGCAGATCCTCGCGTTTGAGGTAGATTTTTGCTCCGCCGAGCTGCTTGGTCAGACGCGATGCCAGGAACAGCGGGGTGGGACGGCCGGCATAGTCCGACAGGAGCAGGTTGAGCTCGGCGTGAAAGACAGGATCAGCCTGGGCTTCGGCATAGGCGCGCTCCAGTTCTTCCAGCGCAGCCATAAGAGTTTCCGGAACGTAGCGGCCTCCGTAGGCGCCGAAACGGCCAGGAACGGTGTGGATGACAGTGCTCACGATTTCCTCTCTCCACTGAGGATCATTGCCCTCAGCGGCTAAAGCCGGACCTGGTACAACCAGTTACGTACGGCCTGAAGGCCGTACCCTTCAAATAACAAAACCCAGGGGCTAAAAGCCCGTCGTATTTTCTACCGCTTACGGCCCGACTAAAGTCGTGCCCTGACACAAAGCATGAGCTTTTTCTGCACCCTGAAAGTCATGCCCTGACACGGGTATGAGTTTTCGCGTTGTAAAACCCATCTTTTCTCAATCCTTTGCGGGCCTGACTGAACAGGTTGCGAAAAAGCACGCACCACGAAGGGCCCGGGTTCACCCGTGTCTTTCCGCAGCCTCTAAAGAGGTGCCTTGCTAGACAAGATGAGTTTCTCCGCCGCACATAAACGCCCCACCCATTGAGTTCTATGAGATCGGAAGCGGCGTCTCAATTTGCTCCGCCGCCTGTTGGGCCGACCGGATAAATGCCAGCACGCGCGCGAGATCCTTCCTGCCAGGCGCGCTCTCGACGCCGCTCACCACGTCTACTCCCCAGGGCCGCAAAGTCTGGATCGCCTGCTTCACGTTTTCCGGAGCCAGGCCACCGGCCGCTATTAGTCGTAGATGCGGCGCAACTTGAAAGAAACCGTTCCGCGCCCCCTGCCAGTTGAAACTGGTGCCGGTGCCGCCCACGGCTCGCTGGCTTGAGGAGTCGACCAGTACTCCGTCAAGCGAATCATCTTTGCCCAAGTCGCTCAATTGGTGCTCAAACTCCTGCTCTTTATAGTGCAGCACGCCCAAGATGCCCAACCGGGCTGGAGACCCGGCAAAATGCTGGCGCAGACGAGAGGGCAGCAGGGCGTCTGATGAGCGATGGAGCTGCACCCCGGTCAAACCTGCCGCAGCAACGGTTGACACAATCTCCTCGAAACCCGCGTCCACGAAAACACCGTACTTCTCCACTTCGCGGGGCAATTTTTCGGTGATCTGGCGAACCAGCTTAATCTCGACCTGCCTCGGACTTGGAGCAAAGACGAATCCCAGGGCGTCGGCGCCAGATTCCGCCGCAAACCGCGCATCCTCAAGACTGGTATTGCCGCAAATCTTGATCCACATGGCTGGCTCTCATTTGCTCACTGTCAAGCGGTCCGCGGATTTCCTGTCGAGTGCGGCAGCCATAAGCAGGGTTTCAAGCGCCGCGCCGGGGTTCTGCTGGCGCATCAGCGACTCGCCGATAAGAAAGGCATGGAAGCCCGCCGCACGCAAGCGGTTCAGATCCTCAGCGGTCTCGATCCCGCTTTCGCTCACGTGAACAGGGGCAGCAGGCAGGCGCGAAGCCAGATCGAGAGAGACCTCAAGGCGCACCGAAAATGTGCTGAGGTCACGGTTATTGACTCCGATAGCGTCGCAGTCCAGAGCAAGGACCCGGTCCAACTCTTCCCCGGTATGCACTTCGCAGAGCACGTCCAATTCCAGGGCGTGGGCTTGCCCCGCCAGGGTACGGAGTTGCTCATCGGTCAAGGCAGCGGCGATCAGCAAAATGGCATCAGCTCGATGGGCGCGCGACTCCAATAGCTGGAATTCATCCAGCATAAAATCTTTGCGCAGACAGGGCAGACTACAAGATTGGGAAGCCAGTTCCAGGTTGCGCAAACTGCCCTGGAAAAAGGGCTCGTCGGTGAGCACGGAGAGGGCAGCGGCGCCTCGGTCGGCGTACCCCGCGGCCAGGGTAACTACATCGAAGTCGGAGCGAATCAAGCCCCGTGAGGGCGACGCCTTCTTCAGCTCAGCGATTACCGCCGGCCCGCTTGCCGCCTTCTGCCGCAGCGCACGGGCGAAGCCCCGGGGCTGGTGGACGGCCGCCGCCTGCTCCAGAGCCCGGATGGATGATGCGGACTTCCGCTCCTCGATTCCGCGCCTGGTGCTGGCCAGGATCTTTGTAAGTTGGCTATCCATAGGCTAGTGTCAGTATATGCTGCCGGGCGGCCCGGCTTTTGCCGCCTCTTGGACCACCTATCCCGCCACTGGCATCGAACGATTGGTATATGAATCATTTCCCTGCACCCTGGGTTAACTCGGCAGACGATGCGGCCCTGGGGCAGCGACTCAGATCTGCGCCTCGATCGCTGCTAATGCTGGACTACGACGGCACCCTGGCCCCCTTCCACGTGGATCGCTTTGCGACCACTGCGTACCCGGGGGTGGAGGAAAGGTTGGCGACCCTATCCGGGCTGGCCCAGGTTCGCCTGGTGCTGATATCCGGCCGCCCCGCCCACGAGCTTCGCAGCCTCTTGCCTACCGATATCGAGGCTGAAATCTGGGGCAGCCATGGCTGGGAGCAGCTCAAGAGCGACGGATCCTACGAGCTGTTCGCCCTTGAGCGCGGGCAGCGAGCGGCTTTGGACCAGGTGGGACTGGAGATGACAAGGCTAGGGTTTCCAGAGGCACTCGAGGTTAAGCCGTCCTCCCTGGCCATCCACTGGCGTAGTGCTCCACCTGCCAGGCAAGAGCAGATTCGCTCCTCAGTTGAATCGGTATTTAACCGCCTCACCCAACCCAACGGAATGCATCTGCTGCCGTTCGACGGTGGTATCGAGCTGCGCCCGACCGACCGCACCAAGGGGACAGCGATTGGTCAGATCCTGGCGCAAGAACCAGCCACCGTCCTGGCAGCGTACCTGGGAGACGATCTCACCGATGAAGACGCTTTTGCCGCGGTAGGAGATCGGGGCTTCTCTATCCTGGTACGCACCGAGGTGCGCGCTTCTTGTGCGCGGTTTTGGCTGCGGCCGCCAGCAGAGCTGTTGGCGTTTCTGGACACCTGGATCGCCGGTTCGCAAAATCAAACCGCGGCCGTGGTAACGCCAATGGAGGCTGCCCCATGAAGTCTCCCAACCTGGTTCTGGTTTCCAACCGTATCCCCATCACCTTCACTACGGAGGATGGAGAACTCAAAGGCCAGCCCAGCAGTGGAGGGTTGGTCAGCGCGCTGGAGCCGCTGCTCAAGGATCACGGCGGCATCTGGGTAGGTTCCGGGGGCACAGAAGACTCACCTCGCATCCGCAAGATTCTTGAAAAGGCGAGTGGGAAGAATCCCTATCAGTACGCTCCGCTCTTCCTGACGGAAGAGGAGCAAAGCAATTTTTACGAGGGCTTCTCCAACGAGATTGTGTGGCCGCTTTTCCACGATCTGCAATCGCGGTGCAACTTCGATCCTCGTTATTGGGAGTTCTACGAGCGCGTCAATCGCAAGTTCGCGCTTGCGGTGGAGAAGGCGTCGCAGCCCGGCGACTTGATCTGGATTCACGACTACCAGCTTATGCAGGTGGGCAAGGTTTTGCGCTGCCGGCGTCCGGGCGCGCGGCTCGCGTTCTTTCTTCACATCCCGTTTCCGTCGCCCGACATTTTTGCCAAGCTGCCTTGGAGGAAAGAAATACTTGAGGATCTGCTGGCGCACGACCTGCTCGGCTTACAGACCGGGCGCGACCAGCGAAACCTGATAGCCTGCCTTCGCTGCTTCGTTCCTTCTGTCAGGATCTCAGGGAAAGGGGAGAGCCGCCTGGTGGTCAGCGAGCACGGGCATACGCACGTGGAGGCTTTCCCGATCAGCATCGACTACCGCAGCTTTGCGGAGCTATCCGCGTCCGAGGCGGTGCTCGCACGCGTGAAGCAGATCAAAGCCAGAACGCATGGTATTCAGATCGTGGTCGGCGTCGATCGCCTCGATTACACCAAGGGCATTCCGGAGCGGATCAAGGCTTATGGCAACTTTTTACGCCGTTACCCGGAGTTCCACCGCAAGGTTGAGCTGATTCAGATTGTTGTCCCGAGCCGCGAAGGCATACCTCGGTACGATCAGTTGAAGCGCGAAGTGGAGCGCCTGGTGACCCACGTGAACGGCGAATTCAGCGAGCCGGGGTGGGTACCCATCAATTTTATTTACCGGTCGGTTCCGCGCGACGAGCTAATCGCGATCTATCGGGCAGCTGATGTCGCCCTCATCACTTCGCTGAAAGACGGCATGAACCTGGTGGCGAAGGAATACTGCGCGGCCAAGACGGAAGTGAACGGGGTGCTGGTTTTAAGCGAATTTGCGGGAGCCGCTCCTGAGCTTCGCATCGGCGCCATCCTGGTGAACCCGAATGATGAAGTGGGAGTTGCCGCTGCGTTAAAGCAGGCCCTGGAAATGAAGCCGGAGGAGCGGCGGCGGCGAATGCTCCGCCTGCGTCAGCAAATTCGCCAGGCCGACATTCTTACCTGGCGCGACCGCTTTTTTCATGCCCTGGAGAAGACGGGCGCAGCGGAAAGTGGAAAAAGAAAGACGAAAACTGACGAACCCCATTTGGCTGGAAGCCTCTAGTACTTCAGAGCGGAAACATGGCATTACATGGGAACGAAAGCCATCACCTCTTTATCGATGGCTCCTGCCCTGGCGTGATTCTCGAGCCGTAGGATCAATGCGCTGGTTAATTCCTGCCCCTTAGCCACCAGGAGGACACCCTGACCGTTCTTAATCTCTTGATCCAGGATCATTCCGGCTCGCAATTTAGACGTTGATACTTTGCGCAATTGTTTCGTAACCGCAGTTGGTTGCAAATCGATCAGGCTGTCGAGGAGGCTGGGCTCGAATTCATTACGTCGCGCGCGCAGATGTGTGAGGGCCGCACCTTTGGCAGGGAACTTCTCTCGTAGCTCTTCAAAAGCGACCGCCAATTTCAGAATTTTTGCTGCGAGCAACAATTCGGTAGCGGAGAAACCGGGAAAATCGGATTCGGCTGGTGGGATATCGCGCTTGAGTTGTTGACCGATGATCCACGCAGCTGTCTCAAGCCGGGGAATATTTTTGAGAAGCTCCATGGCCGCTTGGGGATGGGCGTCGAAGCCCGCCTGTTCTTCGGGGGAAAGCTTAGCTCCAGCGTAGGCGCGCGACATCAATTCAGATTCGAGGGTGATGCACCCCAGTTGAGAGAGGCTGGCGGCAGCTTCCATACACCACGGCGAAGGCAGGGGCGACTTGGTCA
The DNA here is from genome assembly GCA_963775365.1 of uncultured Acidobacteriaceae bacterium. Taxonomy (GTDB): domain Bacteria; phylum Acidobacteriota; class Terriglobia; order Terriglobales; family Acidobacteriaceae; genus PALSA-350. The sequence goes on from CAVZJL010000001.1 coordinate 355,539, forward strand.
TGATGTGTCGCACGCAGTGCGCAATCCGCATCGAGCGTCCAAAGACTTCGGGACTCGCGGCACCCAGGACATCTGTTAACACCTTAATGCTGCCCATCAGAGTCTTCTCCAGAAGCTCTCTTTCGCTGATGATGAGGTGGTATTGCTCAATGCCGGCGGTGACGGCGGCCGCAAGTACTTCCGGCTCGCAGGGTTTGGTGAGAAAGCGGAAGATATTTCCGTGGTTGATGGCCTGGATCGCGGTGCCCAGGTCAGTGTAGCCAGTCAAGAGCATGCGCACGGTGTTGGCATTGCTTTGGCGGACTTTGGCGAGGAACTCAGCCCCATTCATCACCGGCATTCTCATGTCGGAGACGACAACGGAAAAGGGTCCGCTTTCTTTAAGAGCAATGAGCGCGTTGGCGGCCCCATCGGCGGTATCGACCTGAAACTCGGGGTAGAGGACGCGTTTGTAGCCTTCGAGTACGGAAGGTTCGTCGTCCACAAACAGGACTTTGTCGGCCATGATGCTCCCTGGGTCGTACGGTCGACGCAACTTCTCCGTCTGCAGCACCCACAAATAGGGAGAACGGCGTGAACACGCTTTGAGAGCCGGCACCCGCAGAAGTTATCGGCGGATCTGGCAAATTCTTAAGGTGTGAGCGTCCCGTCTCAAGACAGCAGGAGGAAAATCGAACGCCCGGTGCTCCGCTTTCGCCGATAGGACACTTATGAGAACGCTTTCGTCGTCGCGAGAGCAATCCCGATGAGCCCGCTAGCTGTCATTTCCGGTTCCTACGATTCTCGTTTGGTGGCGCTCTCGTTCGTCATCGCCTTCCTCACGTCTTACACCGCCCTCGACCTGACCGGGCGGGTCACCGCGAACCACGGTTCTGCCCGTGTGATGTGGCTCCTGGGTGGGGCCTGCGCGATGGGAGGCGGCATTTAGTGCATGCACTATACAGGCATGCTGGCCTTCCGCCTGCCGATCCCGGTCTACTATCACGTACCCACAGTTGTTGTCTCACTGTTGGCAGCCATTGTGGCCTCGTTCGTGGCGAGATACAGATTGGAGACACGGGTGGGGGCATTCCGCTAGAGGTTCGGGCCAAAATATTCGACCCCTTCTTCACCACCAAAGAGATAGGAAAGGGCACCGGTCAGGGATTGGCCATCGCGCGGTCTGTCATTGTGGAAAGCACGCCGGCATCGACTTCGAGACTGTGCTGGGAGAAGGTACTACGTTTATTATTCGTCTCCCTCACGTATGGCAGGGCATTCAGAATGAGCTCGTTTCTCCATGAGACGCATCCTAATTTCCTGGAAACGATGAGAAAGATTCGATGGAGCTTGGTGCCGAAGAAGGGACTCGAACCCCCACACCCTTGCGAGTACATGGACCTGAACCATGCGCGTCTGCCAATTCCGCCACTCCGGCACGATACGATCCAGCGCGATTGGCTGGATAGGCAGCAACCCCTAGTGTACAAAAGCCGGCCGTGATGTCAAACGCCTGGAGCTACGGGAAGGAGCTACAAGCTTTCCGCTGGAGACTGTCCCAGCGGGAGCGGGGTATCCGGTTGAGTGCTTTTGCATGGATTGCAGCAAAAGCGATCGACGGAGCGTAGCCCCGCGTTTTCGGCCTACACACTTCGGAATCATCCGAAGCTAAGGGCTTAGCGGCTTACCGGCACCTGGACGGCAATTGCTTCCAATTGCGCGAGGTGATTCAGATCATGGCCTGCGATGGTTTCGAGGAGTTCGCGGAAGGTCATCTCCCCGCGCTCTGGATGCAACAGCCGCTTGTTCATCGCCTCTGCAGGCACCGAGCGCAACAGCATCAGATTCCATTGGCGTACGCAGGAGAAAGTCATCATCGCAGCCTGGGCATCGTAGCCGGCATAGTTCCGGGCCCATAGCTCCTGGTCGAAGGGCTGGATGACGTGATGATTTTCTGCCAAAGCCTGGCGTAGCCGGTAGCTGAAGACGATTTCGCAATCCGCCAGATGGCACAAGATTTCGAGTGGGCTCCACTTTCCCGGTGCCGGCGATTCTTCAATGCGCGCCGGACCGAGCGCAACGGATAACTGTTCGAGATGCCTGGCGGTAGTGGCCACCACTTTCAGAGGATCGCGAGTGCCTAGCTGTCGTGCATAAGGGTTCATCCAATTACAATAACGTTACTGGGCGCCTCTGCTCAACTTCTCGAGGGGAGGTTACCAAAGAGCTGTCGCAAAGTGACGCATTCTGGTGCAACCAGCAAGCTCGGGGAACCGCCAACGTAAACACCAGCAATATTCTGAGAGAACCATCTGCTCTCGGCTGAGGTCCGAATGACGCCCAATCCGACTACCATCCCTGTAGAACAGGCCAAAGAGATCCGCCGTCTGTCTCACGATCTAAGCAACGCACTGGAAATCATCGTGCAGGCAAATTATCTGCTGGGCGCTATGTCACATGACGAATCCGCTAAACAATGGATCCAATTGCTCGATAACGGGGTAGTGCAAGCCGCCGGCATCAACCGCAGTCTGCGCGACTATGTGGTCGCTAATAGCTGAGGTTCGAGATGACAAATCTTCTTTTGCAGAAGAATCGTCATCTCGACCGAAGCCTGGCAGTTCTACACGAGCTTGGCGTCCAGGGTAATCTCAGTGTTGTTTTTGAAGAGCCGGGAGATAGGGCAGCCGGTCTTGGCATCCTGCGCCGCCTTGTCGAACGCTGCCTTGTCCGCGCCTGGCACTTTGGCTGTGGTCGTCAACAGGATCTTGGTGATCGTTGGACCGGCATCCGTCTTATCGAAGGTTACGGTTGCCTTGGTTTCGAGCGATTCTGGCGGCAGGTTGGCGGTGGTGAGCTGAGCGCTTAGAGCCATGGTGAAGCAGCCCGCGTGCGCTGCCGCAATCAGTTCTTCCGGGTTGGTGCCGATTCCATTCTCGAAACGAGTGCCAAACGAATACTGGCTGTCTTTCAACACTCCGCTTTGGGTCGAGATCGTGCCTTTGCCATCTTTCAGGCCGCCGTGCCACACTGCGCTTGCTGTGCGCTCCATATGAAACTCCTCTTGAGGCGAATTGGGGAGTAGGGAAACTCCAGCGAGCACCCTAGTACCCCCTCCTCATTGTATTGATGTCTGCAGCGCCTTCCAGGAAGCCGGGTGGCGGAATTCTTGAGAATAAAATCAGGCGCCGCAGCGTACGGCGGCTCCCAAGCCTCCCGGGCTATGTGGAATCCACAATCGCCAGCTCCGCAGCAGTAGCCCGGGACTGACGTTCTGGGACATTTTCAGCTGCCCCCGCGGGACTGATTGCGATGGCCAATGCAAACTCAGGTCTGACGAGTTTATGTGCGAAGTACCGTAAGGACCGCACGAAGGGCATGGCTGAAGCCATGGCCCCTCGTACGGCTCCTTAGGCAGACCTCTGGGCTTAACATGCATAGTGATCTTGCAGTGTGATTTCTTCAGCTTGGATTAGCGGAACTGGCTTAGCCGTTGGGACCCTGCCGGGACAGGGGCAACGACACCATGCGCGCTTGCTCCGTCTGGCTGGCCACGTCATGCATCACCAGCCGGCCTTCGAGCAGATAATAGCCCTGCTGGTCGCGGCTGCGGGCAGAGCCGCGCACGATCGTTCCCTCAAAGGAAAACCAAACGCCGTGAACCTGGCGGGTGGTGAAAGCCATTTGCTGTCCGGCCAGCCGGCTGGTGGCAAAAAAGAAGGTGAGGGGCGTGCCCTCGTCGCTCGCGCGATCGCCCATCCTGGTGAGGAAGCCACTAAGCCGGTCGGGCTGCAGTTCCACATCAATAGAGCCCGAGGCACCCAAGGCATATGTTCCTGAGGCTTCCTGCGGAAGGATAGTCCGGCCGCTTGACCGGGTGCTCATGTCGAGATCGTCGTCGACCTGGTTATAGCCGCGCCGATGCAGCACCGGACCCTGTGACCTTGTCTGCGCCCACAGCGGAGCCAGCGCGAGCAGCACAAAGGCGAGCCCGGCCACTTTGACTGGACGCACATGCCAACTCAGAATTCGCACAATCCCCTCTACTGGGCCGATTGCCCGCCAATACTCTGCTTCCGGGCAGCTTCGAACTCGTCTCCCGACTTCCAGGTCACGGGCGTCGACAAAGCCTGCCACCCTAATAAGAACCCGAACTGAGCGAGTTTGGCATCGGCACGGAAATCCATATCGGGGCGATATTCGTCGGTAGGGCGGTGGTAGCGCTGCTCGTCGTAGTCTTTCTTCTGCTGCTTTCCCCATTCGGCCGTATGGCCGGCGAACAGGGTACCTTCATCGATCGAGAAAGCCGGGACGCCGAAGCGAGCAAAGCTGAAGTGGTCTGAGCGGTAGTAGATTCCCGCCATGGGTGCGTTGTCAGGCTGGATCTGAAGACCGAAGGCAGCCGCCGTCTTCTCTACCACGGGATAGAAGCTGGTTCGCTCCGAACCATTCGCCACCACTGAGGTGGGCACGCCAATGGGCAGCAACTCATCGAAGTTGAGGTCCAGGGTGAAGTGGCGAATTGGCTCCGGAGGATGCATGCCCAGGTATTTTGACCCCAGGAGATTCTGCTCTTCCGCGGTAACGGACGCAAAGTAAACGTTGCGGGGCGGAGCAGTTTTCGCGGAAGCAAACGCTCGCGCCATCTCCAGTACGATCGCGCAACCAGTTCCATTGTCCACCGCTCCGTTGAAGATCTGGTCTCCGCTCGCGGTGGGATCGATGCCCAGGTGATCGTAATGAGCCGTGTAAATGACATTGCCGCCGGGACTCGAGTCGGCTCCCGGCACCATGGCGATCACGTTGTCGGATTCATAGCTTCTCACCCGGCTGGTGATGTGCGCATGGAGACGGATGGGCAACTCCACTGCCTTGAACCCACGCTTGCCCGCCGCGGCAATCATATGATCGGCGTCCATGCCAGCGGCTGCGAAGAGCTTGTGGGCAACGTCGATCTGGATCCAGCTGGCGGCGCGAAGAGTGGAAAGCGGGTCGCCGCGGAGGTAGGACACCTCTGTTGCTTCGGAGTTGAGCAGGACCTCCCAACCATAGCTTGCCAGATCTGTGCGGTGAATGATCAGCACGCCCAGCGCGCCCTTGCGGGCCGCTTCCTCGAACTTATAAGTCCATCGACCGTAGTAGGTGAGGGCTTTGGCGTTGAAAAAATGGTCGTCATGCGATGGCGGCTGGTTGACGATGACAAGCAGGATTTTGCCTTTGACGTCGACGCCAGCGTAATCGTTCCATTGATATTCCGGCGCATCGATGCCGTAGCCCACGAAGACGATGGGAGCGTCTATGTCGACGTTTGTCGCACCCGTCTGGTCCTTGGTTAAGTAGTCGTCGCCGTATTTCAGGTGGATGGGCGCGCCAGTGGCCGGAACGAAGGTAAAGCTTGTCTTATCCACCTCCGTGTGCACGGCCATCAGGGGGACCTTCTGAAAATAGGTTCCATTCTCGCCCGCGGGCCTGGCTCCGGCCAGTGCGAACTGAGTGGCGATGTATTCTGCTGCCAGTTGGCCCCCGCGCGTACCTGGGCCGCGGCCCTCCAATAGATCGCTGGCCAGAAAGCGGACGTGGGCACGGATTTTTTCCGGATCGATGCTTGCAGCAGCCTGGCGCGCTGCGGCGGGAACTCCTGCGATTGCCGGCACCTCGGGCATCGCCGGTTCCTGGGCCTGTAGAGTAAGCCCGAGTAGAGCCGTGAGCGATAGCACAGGGCAAAGGAATCTCTTCATCTCACCTCACGAATCACAAATTACGGGGCATGATCTGCAGGCGCTGAAGAATTTTTCGCGCCAGCCCGGTCAGTGGCAAGGAGCCTAGTTCTGAACTCTTCGCCCATTGGCGAGTATGTTGTTGGGCCGGCCAGCGATTCCTGGCCTCGCGCTCAGAGAAGCGAAGCACGCGAACCAGATAGTTGGTCACAGTGATGGCATGGCGCAACGCGATCTCGACCCGCTGATGATCGTCCGGCTGCATCGTGACTTCCGGGAGTTCCCACATACCCGGCATCAGCGTGGCCGACAAGGGACGCCGCTGAAGCAGCACCTGCGTGATATCAGCGTGGTCGCGGCGCAGCAGGGCGTAGGCAATCTGCTGACTGCGCATCTTTTTCGGCGGCGGGGCCTGGTGTTCACCGCGGGTGGCGCAGAATGGCTGTACGGGGCATTGCAGGCACAACGGACGTTGGGGCAGACAGACGGTTGCTCCCAGTTCCATCATCGACTGGTTGAAGTCTCCAGGACGATCGGGATCGACCAGGCTGGCGGCACGATCGCGCAGCCATTTAAGCTGGGCAGCGGGCGTCGCCGGTTTTTCGGGCTCGGGAAAGACACGCAGCAGCACGCGCTCAACGTTGCCGTCGACCACCCCAACCGGCTCGCCAAAGGCGATGCTGGCGATGGCTGCGGAGGTGTACTCTCCTATGCCGGGCAGCTTCCGTAGCTCTGCGGCGGTGGTGGGCAAAGAGCCCTTGTGTTCCTGGACGACCACTTGCGCGGCACGATGCATCATCTTTGCGCGACGGTAGTAACCCAGCCCGCTCCAGGCTGCCAGCACTGCTGGTTCCTCTGCGCGGGCAAGAGCAGCTACGGTCGGGAATAGGACTAGAAACCGGGAGTAGTAGTCGAGAACAGCAGTCACCCTGGTCTGCTGCAGCATGATCTCGGAAACCCAGATTCCGTAAGGGTCGGCGGAGCGCCGCCAAGGGAGATCTCGCGCGTGGGAATCGAACCAGGCTAATAGCTCTCGCTGAAACTTCCGGATCGCTGCCGGACGAGGACCCACCATGGGTCGAATGTATCAGAGGGGGCGTGGAAACCGCAGGTCCCTCCGCTTCGCTCGGAATGACAAAGGGTGGAGGGGCGCTTTCAGGAGCAATTCGCTAGTGGCTGAACGAGCGTGAGAATCACATTGGGAGGGCTACCTAATTGTTAGGCAATTGCGAATGCTCGGAGTGCGCGATGAGTATCCAGCCTTTGGGGACCTGTTGCCAGACGCTCAGGGCGGTGAAGGTTTGGAGCCCGGTGGCCGTGGAGAGCTGCAGGGTATAGCTGAGGCTCATGTCCACGCCGTTGGGCTTCACCACCATGCTGGTGATGGTGAAATCGGTGAGATTTAGCCCTTGCAGATAGGGCACGACCTGGTCTTTGCTGAGAATCTTGCCCCCAACTTGATACATGACATTCGCGGCCAGCATTCCCGGGAGCTGCTGCCAGTTCTTTGCCTTCACCGCCGACCAGAAGAGCCGCTCATACTGCTCAGCGCTGGTCGTGCTCTGGAGAGTGGGTTGTTTCTTCTCTCCATAAATGGTGCAGCCGCTCAGGCCGATGGTTGCCAGGGCGGCGGCAAGTAGACTTGCAATCCAGATCTTGCGCATCGCTCTCATTGGAGCACAAAAAAGGCTGCCATTGCTGGCAGCCTTTCCGCACTCCTGTTGCGAAGGACCCTTAGTCGCCCATTACGGGTTCTTCGTTTACCGCCGGGGCTGGCTTGGGCGCCGGGGAGATCAGCGTGTCGAGGGGAATGAAACCCTCTTTCGGCTTCTCACCCAGGACATGCTCGCGATAGAGCCGCGCCATCTTGGCGTTTTCCGCGTCCGCCTTGATTTTCGCGTCGCGTGCCATCAGCTTTTCCTGACGCGAATTCTTGGCAATGCCCAGCTTGTCGAGCGTGTCATTGGCCGAGGCCATCACATGCTCCTGGTTAAGCAGGAGGGTGTGCTGCGCATCGCCCATGCCGACCTTCTTTCCACCGGCAAAGATCTCGTGCCTGCCGTGCTCCTCGTACCACTTGGTGAGGGTGGAGGTCATGTGCATCTTCTCGATGATGTTGCGCCAGCCCACGCCGGTGTTGTAGGCGCAGAAGGAGATCTCGCCTTCCTGCGTGGCGTAAGGGATGATGCACTGCTCGGTGCGCCGGAAGTCGTAGTTGAAGAGATCCTGGAACCACATGCCGGCGATGAAGAGGAAGTTCCAGCGGTCGGCGCGGCGCTTTTCGATGTCGGCCATGGTGCGGTCTGCCTTTACCGAACCGTAGTTGCGCTTGGTTGAGCCGGAAAACTTATCGAACTTCTTCAGGAGGTCCGTGATGCGCATGTGCTTCGGCGCCTTGAGCGGATTGTAGTTGCGCAAGAGAGCCAGCGTGATGCCAAAGAGCGAGAGAGTCTTGCCTCGCGCCGCGTCATTCAGCTTGGCGATGTCCTTCGCCAAACGATCCGCATTCAGGAACGCGGTGACGGGAACAGCTTCCTTGGTTTCCTTGTCGATCATGATCGCCATGCCGATGCCGCAGTTGGGATGGCATCCGCAGGAGATCTGACCCCATTCGCGATCGGGCCCGTGGACCAGGTCAGCGAAATCGGAGAAGGTGCTCATGAAGCTGATGGGGAACCAGTCGCGCGTGGGCTCGCCGATGCCGGTCTGGTTCTTGACGTCATGGGCCATGTGGCTGAGGGTGTAGCGCTGCGCCAAGACGGCGCTCATCGCTGACGGCTTCGTCCCGGCCGGTGAAAGAGACCGGCTGGAAGCTGAGAAAGTTGATCTTCTTGGGGTTATCCAGCGCGAACTGGATAATGTGGCCGACCTGCTCGTTGTTGATGCCGTTGATGATGGTCGTAACCGGAACGATGTCCACGCCGGCTTCGTGCAAGTTGTGAATTGCCTGCAGCTTGACGTCAAACAAATTGCCGACCTTGCGGTGCGAGTTGGCTGCGTTGCCGATGCCATCGAACTGCAGATAGGCATAGCGCAGACCCGCTTCGGCAGCGGCGCGGCAAAGCTCTTTGCTCTTGGCAAATTCGATTCCGTTGGTTGCCGCCTGCACCGACTCGTAGCCGACCTTGCGGGCGTAGGCAATGGCATCCAGGAAGTAGGGCGAGAGCGTCGGCTCACCGCCGGAGAACTGAACCGACATCTGGCGGCGCGGCTTGATGCTGATCGCGTTGTCGAGCATGGTCTTGATCTCGTCCCAGGTGAGTTCATGAACAAAGCCAACCTGGTTTGCATCCATGAAGCAGGGATCGCACATCATGTTGCAGCGGTTGGTCAAATCGATGGTCAACACCGAACCACGCCCGTGGGTGACGGTCGAGGTGCCATGGTTGTGCAGCTTCTCGTCGTTGTGCGCCTGGATGTCGCGGCCAGGGAAGACCTCTTCCAGGTGCTTGAAGAAGCCGGGTCGATGGCCATCACATCTTCGAAATGACCATGCGTCGGGCAATCCTTGACCATCAGGATCTTGCCGTCGCGCTCGATGATCTGGGCCTTGATCTCGCCCACCTTCTCATTGAGGAGCACTTCGTGGGGCAGCTTGCCGTCGATGATCTGCTGGCGGATCTCGGGTACGCACTTGGGGCACAGAGAATCTGTGGTGCGCGGCCAGCCAAGGGGCGGCTTTTCTTTCTGGTAGGACTTCAGCAGCGGCTTATCCGACCACTTTGGGGTGAAAGAGGCATTGGGGCTGATACGGTTCACTCTCTCAAAAACCGACCACGCGCCTTGGGCAAGAATCGTTACCGCTCTCTCGGAATATTTGACGGCTTTGGACATGAAGTCTCCTGATCTAATTGACGCTGAAAAGCTGGGGCCGGAGGCACTGAAGAATCTGATAGTTGGACCTGGTGACGCTGGTCCAATCCAGTTATAGATTACGAGCTTCGCGCAGCAGGCCGAAACGAGTCCCGCTGAACTGCGAGAATAGCGAGCCGGATGGCAAAGTATTGATTTGAACGGCTAAGGGTGCAACCACAACGGTAACGTTCCGGGTTCTGGCCACCTTCAGGTTATTCCTGGGCCGCGCCGCCCTCGGCGATGGCTACCCGGTTGATCACCCTTTGGACCAGGACCACCTGGATATTCACGTGCCGCGCCAGATCGGGTACAAATTCGGTGATTGCATTGCCAATCGGGTCAGTAGCCAGGGAGGTGGCGATGCGGGCCGTGCTGTCACCAAAGCTATGCTTCCGGCCGGGAACATATACGTTGCCCAGCGAGTTGGTGCAAATGGTGCCGACCACGGTGGCGTAGTTGAACATCGGCACCCCCTGATCGCTCTGGGCGATCACGACCGCATCGATGACATGAAGGATGCGCTGTCGCATGGATAGATTTGGCATGCGATGGTAGTGCGGATCCTGGTGGGCAAGGGATGGGATCAAAAAGGTGCTGAAAAACTCGCCCGTCATGTCCTGGGAAAGGGAGACGCCGGCATTCTTGGCAAATCCTCGAAATCCAGGTCCGTCCGCGTTATGGGAGTCTGTGGCAACGCTGTACGCCGAGACCCAGGCGATGGTCAGCAGGTTGAAGGGGTCGCTTACGTTTCTCGCTGCCAGAATGAACTTCTGCCTGGGGGTGAGTGGCAGCGGAGCTGAGGAGTTGAGGAAGCGGACGAAGATGGGGATATTAGGCTGGCAGCTCATGATTCTCTCCGCTGGGCTGGATGCATCGGGCTGGCAGGCGGGCAGTGTGCCTGGTATGCTGCGCCGGCTGCCTTCCGGAACAGGCGTTCTTCCTGGTGTGGGTGGAATTACGGGCGGGAAGCCAGGAGGGTTGGAGCCTCTTTGCCCCTGACCGATGGCTTCTTCCGCTAACCGGTCACCGGGCGCGGGATTGCTTACCGCCGGCTCCTGCATGGCGAGTTCTGCGGAGGGTTGGGGCGCGTCGGGCAAGTCTTCCAATGGTGTTGAGAATTGTGTTGTGGGCCGTGCCGGCTGTTGCGCGGAAAGAGGCTGGCGTCCCAGGAAAAGGGTCGCCAGCAGGAAGGCTCCGCTGAAAACACTTCTGGTCATCAATCGGGAGGCAAGGAAGGCCACGCTACTTTTAGGATGCCGTATCGTCCGTCACAAGTGAAGTGACAGATACGGGAGATCGCGGGCAACCGCCAAAGCGTTCTGGAGCTCACAGCTACGCTTACTCGATGCCGCGGATTTTGTACAGGATGGGAAACCGGCGCGCCACCGTGGGAAAGAACTCCAATACCAGGTTGCCCCCAGCGTCCGTGGCAATCGACGACAGGAAAGTAAGGCTAACAACCCTGGCGGTCACGCTGGGTTCGGGATAGTAGGTCGTGACCAGTGCCGCGGCCACTGCGCGGCCGGCAATTCCGGAATAATTGAATTGATCCGTGCCGTCGTCTCCACGGCGAACCACGGCCTGGCGCATGGAGAGGAGGCTGCGACGGACGAAGCTACCGTCGGCGATCCGGTAGTAACGGGGATCCTGGTGAAAGGTGCCGGCAAAGATGCCGTCGGAGAAGACGCGCACGCTGGCGGAGCGCAGCATGGCTGCCCCCAATTTTTCGCCGAATGCACCGGAATCTTTACCGTATTTAGGGTCGGTATTGAAGAGTTGTTCGTAGCCGGCAGAGTAGAGGCCCGGAATGAGCGTGATGGGGCGGGCAACTTCGGTGAATGAGAACAGCAGTTTGTCCGACGCGGTGAATTGGTACTCCGTCTGGCCGGGCTCTATCACCTGGGCGAATCTTCGCGCAGGGGGGAGCGGAGAAAAAGCTGTTTGCTGGGTATTTGGCGTGAAATTGTGGGAGGGCGACTGCGCTGAAGGCTGCGGCGCATCAGGCAACAGGGCCGCCCGCACGGCCCCGGGGGCCTCGGAGCCCGTCTGACCCTGACCAACACCGGCGGAGGCTAAGGCTAACAAGACAAAAGCCAAGCCACGGCACAACGGCGACGCATTCTTTGAAACAACCCTTCCGGCTTCCAGATTCATTGGCCCATCCAGTCTTTGTGAGGTTGGGGACAAGGACACAAAGGCTTGGTTCCTCAGGTAGTCCAGTGCGTTACTCTACCCATAGCGGTCATCGGAAAATACCCTGGCAACAACCTGTTTTCGTGCCGGCGGCTGTTTCCTGAGCCGGTGAAGTTGAGATGCAGGAGTGGGGGATTATGGTGCAACAGCCATCCAATGACAAAGGCAGCGGACGCTTTGAAGATTTTGGCAAAAAGGTGGATGAACGCCTCAACCAGGCGATGCCGCGGGTTGAGGAAGAGCTGAAAAAAGTGATCGCCTATCTCAACGATCAAGTGGTGCCCCAACTCCGGCAAGACTCTGCGCAGGCGCTGCACGTCGCCGCCGACCAATTACGCAAATTGGCTCAACAACTTGACGACGGGCCCGGCAGCGGAGCGCGCTAGGTGACGCCGGTAGCCGGTTGGCCTGGCAGGGTGCGAGGGGCTCTGCTGCAAACAATCTTGTTCAATACCGCGATCGCGTTGATCACGGGATGCCACCACAAATCCCCGGCGGTCGCGGTTGCTCCACCCCCAGCCCTAACCGCTCCACTTTCCCCAGCCAGCCCTGCTCCGCCTTCAGCGCCGGCTTCCGGCACCACTGCCGTACCCGCTTCCGTGGCCGATAGCACGGCGGATGCGGATTTCGTCACCTCTCATCCGGTGATTTATAGCGAGGAAGGCATTGCCAGCTGGTACGGCCCTCCCTACGACAAGCGGCGGGGCGCCAACGGCGAGATCTTTGACAAGGATGCACTGACGGCGGCCCATCGCACGCTACCCATGAATTCGCTGATCAAGGTCACGAACCTGTCGACGGGGCAATCGGCCATCCTGCGGGTGACGGACCGCGGGCCGTTCGTTCCCGATCGGATGCTCGATCTTTCTTTGGCATCCGCTAAAGCGATTGGAGTTTGGCGGCCTGGATTGGCCCGGGTGCGGGTGGAGGTTTTTGCCGCTCCATCGCCACTGGATCACGGCGGACGCTGGTGCGTGCAGATTGGCGCCTTCAAGAATGAGAAGGGAGCGTTTCAGTTGCGCGATCAGCTTACACGCAAATACCGCACGGCGAATGTAATCGAGTTCACTGGGCCTACTGGTCATTGGGTGCGGATCCGTCCGGCGGAGGACGACAAGGGCCGCGCAGTCGAGATTGCCCGCGAGTTGCAGCCCAGTGAAGGCGAAGCGTACCTGGTTCGGCTCGATTGATGACGCCTTGACTGATGATGCCCGTCTCGTCACCCATCGACGGTTGGGCGCAGCTCTGTTCCCAAGATTTGGATTGGCCGTTACGCTCAAAGTGTTGAGGTTCGTGGTATCCCACATCTCAAGAAAAACGAGCGAGATGTGGGGCACCCGTCGCTTAGTAGCCAGGATAGAGCTTTGAAGCCGGAGTCTCTTGTGGTTCTGATGGCCGTTCCCCACTTGGTGTACACGCTTGCGCCGGGGGTGCTGGAAAAAGCCCGGTCGCTCTATTACTGGCGTACTGCTCTCGACTTCGGCTCAACGGTCTGGAGCATCCTCGTTCTTCTCGCGGTGCTCAATTTCCGCTGGGCCGCGGACCTTGGGGCGTGGGCAGCCACAGTTACACGTAAGCCGTGGTTACAGGGGCTTTTCTTCGTGCCAGCGATCCTGCTGCTGCTCTCGCTGGCGCACCTGCCACTTTCCATCCTCGGCCACCACATCTCGCTCAGCTACGGTCAGTCGATCCAGGGATGGGGTAGCTGGTTTTCAGACTGGGGCAAGGCTCTGCTTTTGGATCTGGTCACCGGAACGTTTGTGCTCTCGGTGGTCTTCGTCCTGATCAGATGGTCTCGTCGTTGGTGGCTATGGTTGTGGGTGTTTTCGCTGCCAATGCAGGTGCTGGCGGTCTTTGTGCTGCCCCTGGTCATCGACCCGATGTTCAATCACTTTGAACCTCTGGCTCAGACTCATCCCGAGCTGGTGCAGCAGCTGGAGCGCGTGGTTTCGAAGACCGGTGTTTCTATTCCACCCGCACGTATGTTCCTGATGAAGGCCAGCGAAAAGTACACCAGCTCGAATGCCTATGTGACGGGTTTCGGCTCCTCGCAGCGGGTTGTGGTGTGGGACAACACCATCAAGAGCTCTCCTCCGGAGGAGATCCTGATGGTCTTTGGCCACGAGCTCGGGCACTACGTCCTGCACCATATCGAGCGCGGGCTCGCCATCGGAGCGGTGCTGTCTCTATTCTTTCTATGGATCGGCGCCCACTTTGTGAATTGGCTGATCGGACGCTACGGGCCGCGCTGGCATATCGCTTCGCTCGAGGATTGGGCGGCAACCGGAGTTTTGTTGCTGGCGCTCTCTATCCTTTCTTTTGTCGCTGAGCCTATCGGCAACAGCATCAGCCGCGCTCAGGAGCACCAAGCGGATGTCTTCGGAATCGAAGTGGTCCATGGCATTGTTGCCGACCCGCAGAAGGTGGATGCAGAGTCGTTCCAGCGCCTGGGGGAGCAATCGCTCGAGTATCCTTACCCATCGCCGCTGGTTGTCTTTTGGACTTACACCCACCCGCCGATTGCGGAGCGCGAAGCATTCGCGGCAAATTACGATCCTTGGAAGCCAGGCGGACACCCACGATACTTCAGCAAGTAGGATGATTACGACATGGCCTGTTTATTTTGCAAAATCATCGCCGGCGAGATTCCTTCGAAGAAGGTCTTTGAAGACGAACTGATCTATGGGTTCAGGGATATCAATCCCCAGGCGCCGACTCATATATTGATCGTTCCGCGCAAACACATTGCGTCCTTGGCCGAGTTAGAGGCCGCAGATCGGGAGTTAATTGGATACCTTCACCTGGTTGCCGGCAGAATCGCCAAGAGTGAAGGACTTTCGAAAGGCTATCGGACGGTCATCAACACCGGGCCCGATGGCGGCCAGACGGTCGATCATCTTCACGTCCACTTACTTGGCGGACGGGCGATGACCTGGCCTCCGGGTTAAGGGCTGACTGCGGAAAGACTCGCCTCAGGAGCTTCAATCCCGTCGTATTCTCAATCGTTTACGGCCCGACTAAACAACTTGCGGAAGAAGTCACTCAACGAAGGGCACGGGTTCAGCCGCTGAGGTACGGCTTTCCTGATTCAAGGCACAGTGCGCCCGTATCTACGGCACTCAGGCGGGGTGATTTCGGACCAGACGTCTTGAAAAGCGTGCCTCAGCGGCTAAAGGCGTCTCGCGCCTACGGCTTTTACGGCACGACTGAAGCCGTGCCCTTCGTAGAGACTTTTTCCGCAAGCTCTAAAGTAGTGCCCTGATACAAACCACGTTTTTCCGCAGACTGTGAGAGCTTATTCAGCCCGTAGGGCCTGCATCGGTTCTGTTGCGGCGGCGCGCCTTGCCGGCCACCAGGCCGCGAACAAGCCGGTAAGCAAGAGGACTCCGCACATGTATGCCAGCGTGAGCGGGTCTCGCGGGGCAATGCCAAAGACGAGACTCTGCAGTAGATGCGCTCCCGCTAGTGCGCCGATCACGCCAGCCGCCAATCCCAGGAGAATCAGCTTTCCTGCATCGCGCAGCACCATGCGGATGATGTCGCCCCGTCGTGCGCCCACCGCCATGCGCACCCCGATCTCCTTGGTTTGGCGCGCGACCGCGAATGACAGGACTCCGTAGAGGCCGGCGGCACCGAGCATTAGGGAAATAAGGCCAAAGGCAGAAAGCAAGATCATGCTGAACCGCTGTTGGGCAACCGACGCGCTGACCACCACGTCAAGCGGTTCGACGCTGAGCAAGGGAGTATGCGCGTTGTCCATGAAGATGCGCCGGGCAGCCGTTGCGACATCCACCTGAGCGGACTTGGTGCGCACGATCCAGCTCGTTCCCAGCAGACCGTTAAACATCCGGGTCTCCTGGTCGGGAAGCTGGCCGGCCGGCAGATACATCGCCCCGGGTGTGGGCTGGTCGAGCCCGGTTTGCTTGATATCGCCGGCCACGCCGACAATTTCGCGAACGGGATCCTCAAAGGCGGGACCCATCATGGCGCCGATTCGAATGTGCTGCCCGATGGGGTTTTCTCCCTTGAAATAGGTGCGAGCAAATTGTTGGTTCACGATCACAACCGGCGCGGACGCGTGACTATCCGATTGCGTAAATGACCGTCCGGACACCATGGGAACGCGTAGGGCATCGAAATAGTGAGGCGTAATGCCGATGTATTTCTCATCGCCTGCCGCATCTTTGCGATCTTTGCTGCGGCCTAGAATGTCGAAGGACAGATCGGCAACCAACTGCGTTGGCAAGTTGGAGACCGCGGCGGCTGAGGCGACACCGGGAATAGCCTCCAGCCGGTCCGAGAGTTCGTTGAGACGCTGGCCAAGCGAGGCGCTGCTCGCTGCCTGCTCATCAGTGAAGGCGTTCTTGAAGGTCAAGACATTACGGGTATCAAAGCCGGGTGGGGTATGCACCAGCTTCCAGAAGCTGGTTAGTAAGAGAGCCGCAGCAACCATCAGCACCAGTGACACCGCAACCTCGCTGACCACCAGGGCCTTTTGCGCGAGGTGGCGACCGCCGGCGATCTGCGTGGTGTTTACCCGAAGCGACTGGCTCAACTGTGTACTGCGGCTTTCGAATGCCGGAACCAGACTGAAAAGCAGCGCGCAGGCCAGTGTGAGCGCAGCGGCAAATGCCAGCGCCGGTCCGCCCACCTCCATGGAGCTGAAGGCGGGCAATTCCAGCGGGCTAAGGTGCATGAGGAGAGGAGCGGCAAACTGCGCCAGGAGGATTCCTGCAACGCCCCCTGCAAGGCATAGCAGGGCGTTCTCAACCAGCAGTTGCCGCAGAATGCGCCAGCCCGATGCGCCCAAGGCGGAGCGCAAGCTCATCTCACGCCGGCGGGCGATCGAACGGGTAAGCAACAAGCTGAGAATGTTTGCAGCAACGATCACCAGGACCAGGGCGACCGCGCCCATGAGAATTTCCAGGGCGGGACGAATATCGCCGACGAGCGAGTCATGAAAATCCAGCGCGCGGATGGATTCATTGCGATCCCAAAGGTCAGGGTAGGTGTTCTTAAGCTGGAGCAATCCATCTTTCAGATCTGCCTCCGCCTCCGTAGGGCTGACACCGGGCCGCAGGCGGGCAACTATGTTGTACTCGTGACCCGAGTCTTTAGGGCTCTCCACGATTGGCAGAGGAACCCACGCGTCTGCCTTGGCATCAAGACGGAACTCCGGGCGCGCTACTCCGATGATGGAGTGTTGACGATTGCCGAGAGTGATGGCCTTACCAAGGATGTTGGGGTCGGAGGCGAAGCGTTCGCGCCAGAGGGCATTGCTGATTACGACCACACCAGGCGCGTTCTGAATCATGTCGGCCGCGTTGAAATCCCGCCCTATCGCGGGGTCCATGGCGAAAACATGAAAGAAATCCGAGGTAGTGCGCAGGACCTTGAGGGGAATCGCCTCCCCCTCCTGGACCAGGTTCACATTGCTAGGCATGTAATCGTAGATGGCGACCGAATCGAAGCTGTGACTGCTACGGCGCAGGAACAGCGCAACGGTCCCGGAATAGGCAGGCACAACGTCACCGCTCGCATAGGAACGCTCCACCCGAACCAATCGCTCGGGATGCGGAAAGGGCAGCGGACGGAGAAGGACGCCATAGAGAAGGAGAAAGACCGTGAGATTGGCGCCGATGCCGAGGGCCAACGTAAGCACGGTGGCGAAGGTAAAGCCGGGGGTCTTACGCAACTGCCGCACGGCGTACGCGACGTCCTGGTTGAGTAGGCCTGTGGTCATTGGGCAGCGTCTCCTTGGCCTTAAGTAAGGGTGCAATTGAGTGGCCGTCGCAGGGTTGCTGGTAAGTTGTTGCCCTAGCGAAGCTTGGGAAGGGAAGTTCGCCGAGGGCGTGTGTCCGCTTTCGGACTTGGATGTTCGTCAACGCACATTGGAGAAGAGTGTACAGCTACGGAAAACGAAACCCTAGGGGCCTTCCGAGTCTGCGTGGCTCTTCCCTAACTCGGGCAGGCGTCCGGCCTTACTTCCCTTTGGGCACGAGGCGGATTCGTTTTTCCGTTGCCTTCTCTACCGCTTGCCTGGAATACAACAAGGGGAAATAGGTTCCCCCTACCCACATCGGCGCGAGGTCGCGGTAGTGCGGACTGTTTTGATCGCCCGATTCTCCGGGATAATTCACTGCGCGCGAGTTATCCCAATTTCCCACGTCGAGCACCATGCGCACGGAAGGTCCGCCGGATTGCAGAAAATCGCGCGCGCGGTAGGACGACGCATTTACCGTAAATGCGCTACCGCCGGTTTCGAGCGGTCCGACATCCAACTGTCTTTGCGTTGCTTCATCCACCACACGCGAGAAAGGGTGTTCACTGAAGTTGTGGTGCAGCTTCCCCCACGTCCACGGGCTGGGTCCGGACCTTGCAGCGTTTTCATCTCTGCGTACGCTGCCGCGAGAGTTGTGAGCAACAGCTTGTCCCGCTGCTGCGCAGGGGCATGCTCCAGCCACTCCAGGAGCACCTGAGTATTGGGCGCATCGAAGAGTTTGGCCGCCTGGCTGCCCAGCACTGCCGTTTTGAAGGCTGGTTGCAGATGGCGCGTGAACCACAGTTCTTCCAATGCGGCAGCTGCTGAATTCGAATCAAGCCGCGCATTCCATCTCTGCAACAGCCGCAGTGCCGCTTGCGTCCCCGGATCGTCACTGGTCAATGGCCGCAGCAACGCCAACAGCCTTCGCGCAGGGATGGAGAGCTCGTCATTTTGCAGGCGCATCGAATCTTCCAACGAAACCTTGGGGAGTTGAGACAGGACTTCGTCAATCCGCTGATGCCGGGAAGGATCTGACCACTCGAACCCCAGCTTTCTCTGCTTGTATGGATAGTCCGCGGGCAGGTTCATCTCATTCGATGTGGTGAGATAACCGCTGGGCGGATTGTAGATCAGGGGTAATTGCGCTCCGCTCCATGTACCCGACCATTCGTATTTCCCATCTCCAGGAACCGGCAGCAAGCCGTCCCAGTTAGGGCGGATGGGGGCATAGCCTCGCGGCGTCCAGGCAATATTTCCTTTTATGTCGGCATAGACAAGGTTCAGGGGCGGTTTTCCCCAATGGGCCACGGCCTTCTCGTACTCGGCAAAGGTGCGGGCCCGCATCACGGCTACGGAGACGAAGTACGGCGATGCTCCGGGTTCGGACCAGGCTGTCCTTATGGCGAAGGCCCTATTCTTTTCTTTGTCTACATAGATGACCGGCCCGTGACGGGTGAATTTTAATTCCGCCCCAACCGCGGGCTGGGCTTTGACCCTGATCTCTTCATGCACGCTGCGGAAGGCCTCCCATCGTCCCTGGTATTTGTATTGCTCCGGGTTTGCGGGGTTTAGCTGGTAGACGTATAGGTCTTCCTGATCGATCCAGAAGACGGTTCCGGCGTAGGCTATCCAATCGTTGTGGGCGAAAGAAACTCCGGGGGCAAATGGTTGTCCCATGCCCTCGATGTGGAGTGTCGGCGCGTTGAGGTCCTGCAAATAGCGGACGCTGGGCTGCACGTAATCGCGATGCGGATCACTGGCCAGGATGGCTCGACCCGTAGCGGATTTTTGCGGGCTGATGACCCAGTTGTTGCTCCCATACGATGGTGCGTTCGCCGGTTCTGGTTCGGCTGCGGCCAGCGTGTAGGTGCCCGCCGTTGTGCCAGGCTCAAGCCTTACGGTGGATGTTGCCATGGAAAAGACTTTCAGCACGTCTTTCGGCAAACAGGGGTCCAGACCTTCTGGGACGGTGGTTTGCCATGGCGGCTCAAGGCGCTGGCGAATTCCCTCTGCCTTCCAGCCCCCGGCGCATACCACGCCGGCGCGTTCTGCTTCCTTTAGAAGATTGCCACCCAGACCGTGAATCCGGATGCGCACGACGTCTTCCGAGGACCATAGAGCTGGTTGGTATTTCAGTAGTTTGAATTCGTAGGGCATCTGTTGCGGATGCGCCGCAAGCCAGCGGATGTAAGCATTGACCCCGGCGGCAAATTGCGTGGCGATCGCCTCCGCGTCTGGGCTGTATGCCGCCCATTCTTTCTTCATGTCGCCGCGATATAGGAAGAGCCGAGCGGCCTTATCCTGCTCGACGAATTGTGGCCCAAAGACTTCCGCCAGCTGTCCCAGGCCACGCCGTCTCCAGAGATCGATCTGGAACAAGCGATCGCGGGCGACATTGAACCCTTGCGCGAAAAACAAGTCCGCCTCATTTTTCGCGTAGATGTGCGGGACACCCCAGTGGTCTACCAGGATATCAACCGGCTGCTTCAGGCCCGCGAGCTGCAAGGTTTCCGGCTTCTGCTGCGCCGCAAGCGCGGTGGCCGCCACTATGAAACCTAAGATGGCCACTGCCAACCGGGCGCGAATTAAAATCCGCTGTTTCATGACCGTCTCCCTTGTTCGAACATATTCAAGCGTATCTCACCGGGCGGAGACGACAGTTCGTTCAGGAAAGGCGCACAGCAGGTCCCTCGGCTTCCTCCGGATTTCCTGTCAGACTTCGTGGTTTCGGTAAAACTCATGCGGCTTTCCCTTAAGAAAGCGATACGTGCGTGATGAGTCCAGCGTAGTAGGAAATCCGGAGTTCGCTGGGATGACAAAGGGTGGGGTGGCGCTTCCAGGAACAGTCAGCAGTGGCTGACGAGTTCCACCTCGGACCTACTGCGGGAGCATTCCGCACTTTACGATTTTGCAACACTTTTGGGAGGGCTCTTGAAAATGCTACGACGACGGAGAAAGGGCGTGACCTACGTCGCGGCAGCCTACTGCCGCATGATGCGGAGAGCAATATCGATGGAGTAGGTGGGTGTGTTTATCACGTGAAGAGCTCCGGTCTGCTTGAACTCTTCGGTAGCTAGTGTGGAAGACGAGGCCGGGTCGATCCATTCCGCTTTGTAGTTTCCTGGGGGCAGATTCAGGACCAGGTTTTCTTTGTATTCGCCTGGCGTGACGGTATAGGCTGCGCCTCCGCCGCCTTCACTGTGATGGATGTAGAGAGCGTATTGCTTGCCGTATTGGCTAAGCCCGCGATAGTGGGTCTCGCGGTCAAATCCGCTTACGACAAAGCCGCGGTCCGGCACCATGTTGTCGAAACTCAAGCTCTCAAGGAAGGTCTTGAGGCTGTGCAGCGCGCCCAGTAGCTTTGCGTTCTCAGGAGTGTTTCCCGCGGGATCGCCGGGAGTAAAGAGGCCGTTCAGCTGATTGAAGCTGGCACCTCCGCCGACCATGAACTCCCATGCTTCTACTCTGGAAGCACCAATTTTGTCTCCCTTATACAAGGGATAGTAATTTGTCTCGTTCTGCTCGATCGGCTTGTTGTGGCGGTATTCGCGATCAAGGCCTTGCAGACCGCCCATTTCCCAGTCGCCAGTGTGCCATAAGTATTGTGTCACTACGATGGAGTTAAATGGGTTACCGGAAAAATCGATAGGACCATCGACCGGCCCCTGCACTTCCTGGCCTATCAGGTGTTTCTTGGGAAGACCCGCCTCTGCCGCATGCGTGACTTCGAGCATGTGGCCGACCCAAGGCCCTGCTTCCTCGATTGGGGTGAAGAGCGAAGGCTCGTCGCAGACTTCGAGAATCACGTTATCAAAGCCATTGACCTCCTGCACGATCTTGCGCACGTACGCAGCTTCTCTTTCCACCAACTCCGGTTCCTTCAGTGTTTGTGCGTCCCTATAGCTGTCGCGGCCGACACCCTGGATGTTGTTCTCGTGATAGAGGGGGCTAAGCGGCCAGGTATCGTCGTACTGCCCGTTAAAAAAGCAGATCTCGATCACAATGCCGCGCTTTGCCGCTTGCGCAATGAAGTCCTTGAGGCGATCGAAATAGGCAGGATTCCATTGATCCAGGTCGAACTTGTTGCCGGATAGCAGGTAGCCCGGCTGATTGCTGCGCGCCCAGGGGAGGATGAGCTTTGCCGGCTTCACGCCCAGCGTGTTGCCGGTCATAAATTTCCCCATGGGCTCGAAGAGGTACCCCGGATAGATCCGCGTGTAGTTGAGCCCGTAAGCCTGGAGTGCGTCCAGATACTTGACGTAGTCGAATTCCAGGTTCACGACGGCGCCGTAGTGCTCGGCCGAGGTCACCAGTACGGTTGGTTTTCCCTGGAAGAAATAATAGTGCGGGTTCGCGGGATCGATACTGATCGTCTGTGCTTTCGCGCCCACCCCCAGAAGCAAAAGGATGAGCGCGGCGGTCCTCATCATTTCGAAGCGTCCAGTACCAGAGCCCAATCGCTATCACCGGCGTGATTGTTTCCGGGCGGGGTGAATTGCTGAGTTCCCTTGTTGGCAAATGGCGATCCTGCGACCGAGGTGTAGGCGCCATTGGAGGGATCGAACCACTTGCCGCTGGCGTTTGATTTGAGATTCGTCATGTTGACAGTAATCGTCCGTGAGCTCGGCATATATACGACCACATACGCGCCATCCGGGGTCTTGGAGGTGGTAGCGTAATCGCTTTTGCTGACTCGGGTTTCCATGTCGCCGGGGGTTCCAAACCCCGCGGTTACTACGGAATGGTCCTGGTCTGGGACGAGATCCTGCCACGGCAAAGAAGAGAAAAAGTCTTTCCAGATAGTGACCTGCGTTGCCCCGGGGGTGTCGATATTGTTCTGCCATCCATCCTTGAAGGACCAAGTGTATTTGTTGCCGTAGAACTGTCCTTTGCCGCCTGAAAGCATGGCCCAATACTCTTCCCGGCGAAGCACCAGCGGCGTCCCGAAATCCGGTGTGTGGCCGACATCCTCAAGTTCATAGTGCGCTTCCATCAGGAAGACAGGCATAACTGGAGTCTGGTTGTAGTTATGCAGTACCTGGAGATAAGTCGGTCCGTATACGTAAGCACCGTTGATTGCAATGATCGCTGACCATGACGGATCCTCCAGAGAGGAACCAAAGGGCGGGTCAAACTCCACCGTCTGGATGTGGTCGGGATCGACAGACTTGATGCCTTTGGCGACTGCTCTGACCAACGCGTCATCGCTCTCTTTCTGCCAACCGTGAAAATCGTTGCCGTTCAGCCAGGCGACATTGGGGTATTTTTTGTAGCGGTTGCCGAGATATTCGCCGTAGGCGGTCGCAGCCTTGAGGCCGTTGTTACGAAGCGTCTGAAGCCAGCCTGCCGTCTCGATGGGATCGATGAAGATCAGTATGTTGTGCTTTGCCGCGAGCTCGACGATGTGGTCCAGCCGAACGAAATAGGGCTCATTGGGCTTGGAGAGGTCATACTCGGTGTGATCTTCCTTGCCGTGGAGGAACCCGGTAAAGGGACGAATACCGTCAGGGGTGGTCGCGTAGGTGTTGGTGATGAAGTCGCGGCCGCCACAGAGTACGTCGACCCAACCCATGGTGTTGAACCCATGGGCCTGACGGTCGGCCCAAAAGGCGTCGATTTCCTTTTCGTTCAGCCTGGATATCAAACCTTGCGGCGTATCGCCGACGATCAGGAACGGAGTGTTGTTCTGGTCGACCAGGTAGCGGTGATTGGCGCTGACCTTGACTGGATAGACGGGTGCACTTGGGCTGGAGGTCTTCGGCACTGCCGGCGTTGCTTCGGAAACCTGGGTCTTCTGTTGTTGGCAAGAAGTGAGCAAAGGAAGCACCATAAGTATGACGCCGAAGATCGATTTGTTGAGGAGATTTGTTTTCATTGTGCTTTCGCTACATCAGTCCTTCGCTGCGTTACAACCCAGAAATTTGCACTACCTTAATCGCCTTTGCAAGGTGAGAGAAAGATAGCAAAAACCCACACCTGAGCCGATTCGTCCTGCGCGAGCCGCTCGGCGTAAAAGCCGAGTTCCCCCGCATGAATGCGGGGGCTCCCGCTATGGCGTTTTTAGAAATCCACTCGGAAAGTCGCCTGTCCTTGCCGGTTACTGATCTGTGAGTTCAGGTTCGTTATCTGACCAAATGTGGAATCGAGCGAATTGTTATCTGGCGCCTCGAGGCGGGTTCGATTGAAGGCGTTGAAATAATCGACACGCAGGCTCGCCACTATGCCCTCTGTTATGTGGAAGGACTTGATGGCATCGAAGTTTTCAACTCTCAATGGCGGAGTACGCAACGCAGGATAGGCACGCACCGAATTTCCCACCGCCCATGGCCCGGTATTTACAAAAGCGTTGGTGGGATATTGAACGGGCGGCGTCGACGATTTACCGGTAAAGTAGGCTTTCGACCTGCTATAGCTATAGGTCTTAAGCTTGACACTGGGGTCAATGTCCGGCCGATCAAAGCTATTCACGAGCAGGGGATTGTAACTGTTGCTTGCGCCCATTGGGCTGCCGCCGGAATAGGTCAGGATTCCGCTGATCTGCCAACCACCGATCAGCTGGCCAGTGATGCCTTTGTTATTGAAGTATTTCTGTCCGGGGCCGACCGGTAGCTGATAGGTGGCGACCCAGCTAGTGGCATACGCTTGGTCGATGTAGGAGCGTACGAATTCCGGCTTCGGGTTGTATGCGTTCAGCCCGTTAGGAGAATAGGGCGCAGATCCGATAGCAGTGTTGGCGTTATTTGCGCCCAGGGTGACGCTGACCAGGTAACTCAAGCCATTGGAAAATCGCTTCTCTGCCTGGATCTGGGCCGCGTTGTAAAAGGAAGAGCCGTCACTCTCATAGACCGGAAAATAGCCGCCGAATTGCGGAAACGGAGTCAGCGCCTGTTCCAGGATCGCCGAACCGCCATACTGCTGCGCAAACCCCGGATAGGGTTCGGTGAAACCGGCGGCGACGACATCAGGAGAAAGGATGTTCTCTCCCAAAAGAGCTCCATATTGCAACACCGATGGGTTGGGCTGGTTGGACAGCTCCAAGGTAGCGGGAAGATGAACGGCGCGGTTGCCTACGTAGGATGCCGTCATGAACATATTCCATGGCAGCTCTCGCTGAACGCCGAAACTCCAGGCAACATCCGATGGGGCCACGCCAACCTTCACCGTGTTGGGGAGAAGGGGTGGCCGCTGGCGATCCTTTAAGGGGAAATTGAAGATGACGGCTCCATTCCCGATGGTAGGACTAAATGGAGTCGTTGGCGGCAAGGGCAACGTTTGGGTATCCCAGCTTCCATAGCCCGGAACACTGCTACCGGTCGCGGCACGCAGATATTGGCCAGCCAGCAGGCTCCCCATGAACGAGGCGCTTTGGGACGTGCCATATTCGTAGGCGCCGCCATCCAGAGTCGTGTAGTAGAAGCCAGACCGCAGCACCGTTTTCGAGTTCAGCTGATAGGCAAAGCCCACCCTGGGCTGCCAGTTCTTCCAGCTAATAGCAGCGCGATTGACCCCCGCGCATCCGGCGCAATTGCCGAATTTGGTAGCCGCACCGGGCAGATTCCCAGCCCCGGGATTGGGCGTTGAAGTATTCACAAAGATGATGTTGTTATTGTTTTCCGTGAACGGAACCAAGATGTCATAACGGAGGCCGACGTTGAAGGTCAGGCGATTGTTGTACTTGATATCGTCCTGAACATAGAAGGCAAACGCTTTGTTACGCATATACAGCTCATCGGAAAGAACCCGTATACTGGCGTCCGCCTGACCGAGAAGAAAGCTTGCGAAGGAGCTGCCGTAGCTGCCGAAATTGGGATCGGTTGAATCCGGCGTGGAAGTTGTTCGCTGGCTGAAATTGAAGGTGCCGCTGCAAAAGTCGCAGTTGACAATGTCCTGGTAGGTGCGCCGGAATTGACCCCCGATGTTGAAGGTCTGGCGTCCTTTGGTCCACAACCAGTTGTTGACGAAGACCAGCCCCAATCTACGATTTTTTGCTACGGTAAGTCCGCCCGCGCAACATTCGAGATAAGAACCCCCGTTGACCCCCCAGGCGGTAGGGCCATTTTGGCCATCGAAACCGATGAGCGGAAAGGTGTCGCCGCCAGCCACGGCGCCAAAGGTGACATTCTTGTTGGCGTTGTCCTGATCAGTGATGTAGCCGATCCAGTCCGCACCCGCGGTCACCACCAGGTTCTGGTTGATGGTTTGCACATAGTTGAGCAGGAACCCGCTGCCCAGCTGGACGTTACTGATTCCATTCTGCAACGGATTGTTGAAGGGCACGATCGGGGCGCCAGTGAAGGTCGGCTCAGTCACGCGGTCGCGCCACTGGCTGAAGTGGATATTCTGACGGTCGTTCAAATTGTGATCGATGGTGTAAGCCCAGATGAATTGGTTAATCGCCACAGAAGGAATGGCAGGCGACTTGTTACTTTGCAGACCATAATTTATGCCGGTGCGGTCAGGATCAGGAATGCTTGGCAGAAGCGAAACCGAAAGAGGGCTAAAGCGAGATTGGGGAATGATATTGCCAGGAAATGGCTTGCCTGTCTGCGGGTCATATATGGGGATTTGCGTTCCGGTTGAATCCACAAAACCAGTGAAGTCACCGGTCTTCATGGCCGCCGTCGGCACGGTCCCAATGTTATTCTGCGCCTGGTTCTGCTTGAACCAGTCGGCGCTGTAATGGGCGAAGGTGCGATTCCTGCCGTTGTAGAGCTTGGGGATAATTACCGGGCCGCCGACCGTGAATCCATAGTTGTTTTGCTGATCAATGGGCGGAGCCGGATAGCCTTTCGGCCCGAAACGGGTAGGGAAAAATCCAGCGGAGTCGAACAACTGATTGCGCAGGATCTCGAATGCATCCCCATGCAGGTCGTTGGTGCCGGATGCCATGTTATAGGTAACGGCGCCCTGCCCCAAACCGTAGCGGGCGTCGAAGGTCGAGCTGTTCACGCGAAACTCGCTGATTGCTTCATAGGGCGGATTGATATAGGTCTGGTTTCCTGAGTAGTCGACAAATGCCACCGGCACACCGTTGAATTGCACCTCGTTTTCAAAAGTGACGCCACCATTGATATTGTGCTGGTTCGCGTTCCCCTGCACACCGGGAGCAAGATACATGAACGAGTCGATTTGCCGGGCCAGTCCATTGATCTCAATGGGAGCATTCTTAATCAGCTCCGGCTCCAGGGTTGTACCAATGGCAGGCGATGTCGTGTTTAACAACACGTCAGCCTCTTTCACCTGCACCGTTTCGGTGGTGGCACCGGGCGACATTTGAAAGCTGGTGCTCGACATCTTGGCGACTTCGACGGTCAGCGTTGTCTTTACGGTTTTGAATCCCGCTGCGTCCACCACTACGGAATAGTCGCCGGGACTTAGGCCTACCAGTGTGAAGGTGCCGGCTGACGAGCTTACCGCCTTGGCGGTCACACCAGTGGCATTGTTTGTAACGGTGACATTCGCCCCAACAATGATCGCCCCACTCAGATCGGTGACCGTGCCGTCGATGCCGTTTACCGCCTGCGCATTTAGTCGAGCGGTGGAGAAGAGCACGGCTAAGCAAACCAACAGGATGGGAAGAAACACGGCGGTGAGCAAAGGCTGAAAACGTATGTTGGAAACGTCTGATTTCTGAGTCACAGTGTTACGCCTCCTGAATTTGGCCCGGCGGTCCAATAAGCGCTGCGGTCAAGCCTGGCAGCAGCGACGAACACAGCAAGATGGTGATTGAGCATAGAGTTGGTGTGGAACGCGACGTCCTCGTGCTCGGGCCAAACAACTGAGTTGTTGTTAATGTTGAGCCGGTGTTACCAGACGGTATAGTGAATTCCCACGATTCTTTCTTGGAAAAAACCTGCCGGAACCAGGGAAGTTTCTTGTGGGAATGGCTCGATCGTTTGCGGGAGCGCGACGGTTTTTCGAGGCGCGAAATGATTGCGGCGCTGGCTCTTTGGAGCACTCGTTGACCACCTCCTAGGCCACGGTTGCTCTAAGTTCGCTAAGACGCTTGCATAGCTTTCTTTTCTCAAGGCAACTGGAAAAGGATCGCGCGCGGACGAAACTGGGCGTATCTTGATCCAATCAAAAAGCTCGATCGGCGGCGGTGCTGCCGGTTTCGTCGATCTTTGGAGTCGGCATATGTGCAAGCCATTCATCGCAGTTTCCGCCCTTCTCGGCAGCCTGGCCCTTTCCCCCATTTGGGCTCAGACGGCGACTCCTTCTGCCTCCACTGATTCGCTGAAGGTACAGGCCGGTTTGCAGACGACCCTAAAGGCCAACAAGGCGAAGGCCAATGACCCGATTACCGCACAGACCGTGACGCCGCTAACGCTTAGGGATGGGACGGTGGTTCCTGCCGGTTCAACACTGTTGGGTCACGTGGTGAAGGTGGACTCGGATTCCACCGGCCAGCACATCTCCTCAATTGCGGTCACATTCGACGCAGTGGAGTTGAAGAAGAAAGTGAAGGTTCCACTCAACCTCTCCGTTGTGTCGGCTATGGCGTCGGTTCCGGCTGGAGCGGCCGGCAATAACAAGATGGTGTCCCCTTCCGCAGGCCCTTTACCGTACGACCACCCACTCAACGGCCAGGCATACAACGTCGTGCAGGACTCTCCGAAACTCGTTAATAATCCCGTCGGAACTCAATCGGCCCTATCCGGCGCTGCTGGGAGTACGCAGGGGAAAGCTACCGCGGCCCACACAGGATCAGTGATCGGATTGCCTGGAGTTACGCTTCAGATCGAGGACGGGCCGGAGGCCGTGTCTACTTTTGTTTCGACCAAGAAGAATCTCCAACTTGAGTCGGGATTACAGCTCATGATGGTGGTTCAGTAGGGCGAAGCTTCCTGGCGGTTGCGTTTCGAAACGGGCTCCTTAAGCAGCTGCCTTCACGAAAGGCGTACTGCAGTCCCTCGGCTCCCTGCGGATTTCCTGTCAGGCTTCGTGGCGTCGGTAAACCTCGCGCGGCTTTCGTATCAAAAGAAAGCCGCATACGTGGCCGTTGATTGGTGCAGCGTGTAGGAAATCCGGAGTACGCTCGGGATGACAAAGGGTGGGGCGGCGCTTCCATGGGGACTCGGCTAGCGGGTAAAAGAACCGTAGGGCGGTTGCGTCCACCGCAAGCGTTCGACGACCCCTGCGATATTCATCACCTTAGCTGGGCCCACTTAGTAGAAGTAGGTCTGAGTGATTGCCGGTTTGTCGTGGAGGGCGGCGAGTTGGCGGTTGATCTCTGTCGTGCTGGGTCGCGGTGCGCCTGCCAAGGAGGCTTTCGCAGGCCAAATGGGTGGCGCGGGATTGACCGTGGTACGGCCGGAACCGTTTCTGGTACGAAACCGTCTGCGATACGCGGCAGGTGTCATGCCAACCAGGCGGCGGAAGACCGTTCCGAAATAGCTCTGATCGCAAAAGCCCATTTCCTGGCTGATGCTTGCCATCGATTCATCCGTGTTCACCAGCAATACTTGAGAACGCTCCACCCGGTAATGGTTGAGATATTTCATAAAAGAGAGGCCAGTCACGCGCTTGAAAAAGCTCATGAAATGCGATTCGCTCATGCCGCAGATCCGGGACGCCTCTTTCACCTGAATCGCACAGCCGCAGTTCTCACCCAAAAATCGAAAAAGAGGTAGAAGCCGGTCCAGGTCCCTTTGTTGACGTTGGAAGGTTTCCACCGTGCCTGCATAAGAGGCATAGCGGTTCACCAGCAGCATCAGGATCATCTTTAAATAGGTCTTGACGGCAAGCCTGCCCCGCGGCGACAAAGGCGGCAGTTCGGAACGGATGCGCAACATGAGCTCCAGAACCTGGTTGGGAATTCCTGTTTCAGCGGGCACGATATGAGGAAATTCCGAGTCTTGCAGGAGAAAGGGCGTGAGATATTCCGCGCTGTCACTGCCTCCCTCACAACGAATGAGATCGGGCTCAAAGAACAACGCGGCAATCGTTAGCGGGCTGGAAGATTCACACTCCACACGGTGGTAGAGCGTGCTGCCCACAATCGCGAGATCGCCTTCGTTGAACGGAAGAAGCCGGTCCTGGATATGACAGTTGGCTGAGCCCGAGCATAGATAGAGTATCTCGAAGTAGCCGTGCCGATTCATCCTGACGCTGTGCTGGCCATCTTCGGTCAGAAATAAGACATCAACAGGACAAGACACGTCGAAGGGCCAGACGTGAACGCCCTCAGCATTGATTTGCGGCTCAATGACGCTGAAGTGATCTTTGCAGGATTTCCTGGGAACATGCACGTGACCGGTCCTCAGATGCGCTCGCGGATGTTGTGCGGTGGCATCGTACTTTTCAATTTGAGTTTTCGATGCGGAAGATCTCTTCGACTTCGCCATGGCGTACTCCCGGTAAGAAAGTATGTAAGTTCATAGTCGCTTCACCCTACCTAACCCATGGTTCGGTCTTCTGAACTAATTCGAGCGTCTCTTGTTAATGGCGGTTGTACACCTGATATACCATAGGTTCCCTCTTAACCACAGAAATAATCGACCGGCTTTCGCAGGAACAAAAGAGGCTGCGAATAAAAGCAAGAAGAGGTCCCTGAGGGGCTAAATCCCTCTCCGGGCCCGACGTTTATTGCCGACTAAAGTCGTGCCCTTACGCAAAACATAAGTCTTTCCGCAACCCGTACAGTCATGCCCCGATATAAAGCCATGTCGCTAACTTCCCTCGCTGCCTGGTCACGCCGTCTGTGGAACGGCCACGCTGTGCCCTGATGCAAGGCGAATTTCGTTACTTCCATCTCGGCGTACACCCAATGCAAGGTGCTTACGGCAGGATCTCCTGATACATCTTGACTTCGAACTTCTCTACTAATTGTGGCCGCACGTCATTGAAGTAATGCGTGATGTAGGACATCTGGCAGTGATCATCGAAGGCTTTCTGGTCTTTCCATTTCTCCACAAAGCTCACCCAACGTGGATCATCCACGCGCTGATTCAGCTCGTAGCGGATGCAACCCGGCTCCGCAGTTGTTGCCTTGATCAGTGAGTGGAGCGCTGCCACTAGATCGTCCGTCTTGCCTTCCAACGCATAGAACTCCGCGACGCAGACTACCTGGACTGTTTCTTTCTTGGTCATCAATTCACCTATTTGCCGGTTCCGATTTAAGACTGAGATAGAGGTCAAAGGCCTTCTCGGGTGTCTCATCGTCATGGACAACAGCGCGCACGGCCTGAATCATGGCTTGCGGATCGTCGCATTGGAAGATGTTGCGCCCCATGTCGACGCCCGCGGCTCCTTCGTTCACTGCCTGCCAGGCCATCCGCAGGGCTTCGAGCTCTGGTAGTTTTTTTCCGCCCGCGATCACCAATGGAACGGGACAACCCGCTGCGACACGGGAAAAGCCTTTCTCGCAAAAGTAGGTTTTTACAAAGTGCGCTCCCATTTCGGCACATATGCGTGTGGCGAGACCAAGATACTTCGCATCCCGTACCAGGTCTTTGCCCACACCGGTGACGGCCATCGTGGGAATGCCGTAACGATTGCCCGAGTCGACCACTTTGACCAGGTTGCCAATCGACTCATGCTCGTGCACGCCGCCAATGTAGACCTGAACCGCCAATGCGGAGGCGTTGAGGCGAATGGCATCGTCGATGTCGACAGCTACCAGCTCGTTCGATAGCTCCTTGAGGATGCTTTGGCCACCACTGGAGCGCAGAACGACGGGTCTTGCGATCTCGGCAGGAATGGAGCTGCGCAGTCCGCCCCGCGTCACCATGAGCGCGTCAGCATAGGCGATCAAGGGCACGATGGTGACGTCGATTCGTTCCAAACCGGTGGTTGGGCCCTGGAAGTAGCCGTGATCGATGGCCAGCATCACCGTGCGCGCATCGTGCGGATCAAAGATTCGCGAGAGACGGTTCTTCATTCCCCAATCGAGCGCATTGCTTCCTTTGAGCTTGCCCGGAGCACTCTGAGGAGGCACATCAAGATAATAGTTTTTTCCATCCTGCAGGTTATCGAGATCAGCCATTGCTATCGTTCCCTTTCTCTAATGCTTCCCTGAATCCTCTGAAGATGAGAGCGATCGAAGTCGCTCCAGCATCCGGATGGCCGCGCGTTCTCTCGCCCAGAGATCTGGCTCGGCCAAAGCGGGCAACCAGGTCCCGGGTTGAGTCCGCGCCTGTTTTTGCGGCCAAGGCTGCATCATCCAGCGCTTCCGCAAGGCTCTTACCGGCGTCGGCCGCCGCGGTTACCGCGTCGACCGCTGGAACCAACGCGTCCATCATCGTCTTGTCGCCAACCCGAGCCTTGGTCTGCCGGGACACCGCGCGCAGACCTGCTTGAAGCGATTGCGCGAGGTCGTTGCAGTTCATAGCATCCTCGGCGAGCACGACATCACCCATCCCGGCGAAGAACGTTCCGAGAAGACTGCTGGAAGCGCCTCCATCGACACCGAGCACTCGCCAGCCGGTGGCCTTGAGCGCATCTGCAAGGCTCTGCGGGTTCGCTGTGTCGGCCCAATCTTCCATTTGCTCTGCTGCGCGAAGCATGGTGGTGCCGTGATCTCCATCGCCGCCGATGGAATCCAATTCGGTCAATCGCTGATGCTCACTGCGAATACAGGCCCCGGCTTGGGCAAACATGTTCGCAAACTCCGTCTTTCCGATATTGCGGATCATTGAATCTCAATCATTGCTTCACAAAGAATGGAGCGTCTGCCGGCGCATCCCACAACTTGATCAACTCCGGATCCATGCGCGCGATCAGCATTTGAAAACCAGCCTGTTCCTGGGTCGTGATGAACTCTCCCACGGCACTGCGCGCCAGCTTGATTTTTTTTGCGGCCAGAAGTTGCGCCACACGGCGGAAGACAATCAGCATCTCCATCAGGGTGGTCGCACCGGCGCCATTGATGAGCACCAAAACCTCTTCGCCGCTCTTGATGTTCAGATCTTCCAACAGCATATTGAGCATGATCTCGGCGGTCTCGTCAGCGGACTTCAGTTGCATCCGGCCAGTGCCCGCTTCGCCATGCTGCCCCATGCCGATCTCCATCTCGTCATCGCCCAACTCGAAGATAGGCTGACCCGTGGAAGGATGGGTTGCGGTGTTAACTGCGACGGCCAAGGAACGCATATTCCGTTCCATGCGCAGCCCAATCTCGAGGCATGCAGTGAGCGATGCGCCCTGCTCGGCCGCCGCCCCAGCAACTTTGTAGACCGGTAGGAAGCCGACTAGCCCGCGGCGATCCTCGGGATTCGGGCCGCCCGCGAGATCTTCGTGAGTGAGCATCATCTCGATCTTGTGGCCCTCGCGCAGAGCCATCTCCATGGAGAGGTTCCCTGACAGAACATCCCCGGCATGGTTCAAGACCACCAACAAAGCGCTCTCGCCTCCGGCGCATGCGCTGCGAATGGCCTCCAGGCAGCGGGGCGCCCCCGGGGCGGCGAAGATGTCACCGGCGACGCTCGCATCGAGCATGCCTTTACCGACAAATCCGCTTAGACCAGGCTCGTGACCGCTTCCACCCAGGGTCAGCAGCCGCACTTTGCCTTTTTCTTTTGGCACGGCGCGGGCCAGGATGTTGCGGCTGGTTAGTTGAACCTTGTCGGGAAAGGCCAGGACCATTCCCTCCAGTAGTTCCGCCACCAGATTTTTCGGATCGTTGATGAATTTTTTCATGCGCATGCTAATGACCTTTTCGCTATTCGTAAGAAGAGGGATCCGACATCACGATCGGACGCTTGAACCATCCCGTTTGCCTGGCCACGACAAAGAAGCCAACCACCAGCCATATACAACCTGCAATTTTGGCCTTGTTGCCCAGCCCGACCCAGATGACAGCGCAGAACAGGAAGCCAAGTGCAGGCAGAATGACGTCGACGAAGAAGTTTCTTCCCCTCTCGTCCGCCTTATGCACCCAAAATTTCCAGATCACGGCCAGGTTGACGCCCATGAAGCCCAAAAACGCTCCAAAGTTCAAAAGCTCCGCGGCCAACTCATAACTAATCACCTGGGCGCCGACAAACCCCACGACGCCGAGCAGAATAATGTTGATGTCCGGGGTATTGCGGACGGGATGGAGCCGGGCAAAATAACGGGACGGGATCACATTCTCCCTGCCCATGCCAAAGAGCAGCCGCGCCGCCCCTACCTGAGAAGTAAGACCGGCACCTACATTAGCCACAACCAACAAGAGTGCCGTCGCCTTCAACAGCGCAACCCCGCCGACCCGGCCGGTAACGTCGATGAAAGCAGTATCGATGTTGGTAAAAGTGTTGTAGTTGGGCCAGACTAAATGACCGAGATACACCAGCAATCCGCCGAAGAAACCAGTGAATAGACAAACGGAAACCGCTGCGAGCAGGACGTTCTTGCGCGGATTCTTCACATCCTCGGCCATCGTCGTGACGGCGTCGAAGCCGAGATAGGTCAGCGCCGCGAACGATGTGGCTGAGGCAATGGCGCTCACATGAAAAGTCCCGGGTCGATAAAACGGCTGGATCGAGAACAGTCCCAGGAAGCCCTGGCGGATCGCGATGTAGCGGATCGCCAGCACGATGAAGCTCAACAGGACAATGCCCATAAAAACCAACAGGGCTTGATTGGCAAGAGCCGTCGATCGAATCCCGCGGAGGTTCAATAGCGTGATGCCGCCGGCAAAGAAAAGTGCACCGATGGGAAAAGGCAACATTGGCAGTGCCCTTTGCAGGGAAAGGGTGCCGTAGAGAGTACAGAAGAGCGGGATCAACATGTAGTCAAGGAGCATGGCCCATCCGGCTACGAATCCGAGATATGGATTGATCCCACGGCTCACGTAGGCGTAGGCCGAGCCGGCCGAGGGATACAGGGCCGCCATCCGGCCGTAGCTGATGGCTGTCAACACCATGGCGACCATAGCGGCAAGAATTGTAACCACCACGTATCCGCCCGACTTCACCTCCGCCAATCCATAGACCGTCGCCGGGGCGCTGGGGGTAACAGCTACGATTCCATAGAAGATCAAATCCCACAGGGTCAAGACCCGGCGCAAGCGGGGAACTTCCGCACCAGTCGTGGGATTTGCGGTAGGCACACTCACTGCGACAGCCCCTTCCGTTTTGCGCCGTCCCACAACGGAAGCCCGTCACAGCTCATGGGAAAGACTTCCATTTGCCCGCGTTGAAATTCGGTCAGGTGAAGCCGGTGCTGTCCCGGCAAAGCAAAGGCGACATTGGTCGGGAGCTGACCCTGCGTAGAAATACGGTCAACGACTTCACCCTTGCTCCCCAGAACGGCGACATCGCCCTGGCCGAAGACGGCGACATATAGAAGGCCATTCTCATCGAAGGCCATGCCGTCGGGTCCCTTCCACCCCGGAGGCGCATCGGCACGAATCACATTTCCGAAGAGAGTGCGCGGGGCTCGCAGCTTGTCGTTTTGCCATCCATAACGAAAAACATTGCCGGTGACCGACTCGTCCACGTAGAGCATGTCATCCGGGCCGAAGGCGATTCCGTTGGTGAAGAGGATTCCCTCATCCACCTTAGTGACCGCTCCCGTGCCTGGATCAACGCGATATACCCTGCCGTCGTAGTGCAGGTCCAAATAATCCGAACGAATTTGATTGTCAGGCGCAAAATTGTCGATCTGCACCCCGGAATCCGTTAGATAGAGGGCGCCATCCGGACCGAAGCAAAGGTCGTTAGGAAATAAGAAGGGCTCTCCATCGCATCCATCGGCAACCACTTCGCATTTGCCGTCCATGGTCATCCGCAGCAAGGAGGGAACCTTGGATTCGGCCACCCAGATGACGCCGGCAGCATCCACGGCCAAGCCGTTCGGCCGGCCGGTTTGCCTGATCACTTTTTTGCTTCGGCCGTCTGCGCTTAACCAACTCACGCAGCCGCGCTCAGAGGCGGCTTCTACAATCAGCCAAGTGCCATCGGGCAAAGCAACCGGTCCCTCCGGAGCACCGAGATCACCGGCGAAGATCATAGAATTCCTCCAAAAAGCTAAACCTCTGCTGTCTGCCCACCATCGACATACAACACCGACCCGGTTACAAATGATGCGTCATCGGAAGCCAGGAACAAGGCGGCGGCGGCAATTTCCTCGGGCAGCCCGAGGCGGCCCATGGGAAACGTCCCGGCGAAGGCCTCCAGCTGCTCAGGTGTCATTGCATTGCGCAACATAGGCGTGTCGGTGGGGCCGGGGCAAATTACGTTCACACGAATGCCTTGCTTGGCGTGATCGATCGCCATGGCGCGGCTCAGCATGTTCACTCCACCCTTGGAGGTCACGTAAGCCACCGCCCGAGCACAGGCATCATGGGCGCCAGTGGTGGAGGCGATGTTGATGATCGATCCGCGGCCCTGCTTAATCATGCCCGGAAGGACCGCCCGGCAACAGAGAAAGGTCCCGGTCAAGTTAATCGAAAGCATGCGGTTCCATGCTTCTTCTGCCGTTTCCAGGACCGTGCCATAGAAGAGGATGGCCGCACCATTGAAAAGGACGTCGATTTGCCCGTGCTGGCTGAGTA
Source organism: uncultured Acidobacteriaceae bacterium (assembly GCA_963775365.1). GTDB lineage: Bacteria > Acidobacteriota > Terriglobia > Terriglobales > Acidobacteriaceae > PALSA-350. The sequence goes on from CAVZJL010000001.1 coordinate 391,525, forward strand.
TGGTCTCAACCAGCTGGTTTACTTGCTCTGCCTGGGAGACGTCTACTTGAGTAAAACTCGCGGACCCGCCTGCCGATTGGATCAGCTTCACGGTCTCCTGGCCACCCGCAAGACTGCCATCCGCTACAATCACTTTTGCGCCTTCGCGAGCGAAACGTTGCGCAGTAGCCCGCGCAATGCCCGATGCGGCACCCGTCACCAGCGCTACTCGACCTTTAAGTTTCGTAGGAAACCCTTCAGCCCGCCAGGCAGGCTCCAAAATCCACCAATCCGAGTGCATTCATAGTCCTATGAAGTTAGCGAACTGGCTATAAGAAAGCTACGAATGAATCTTGAAAAACCCCGGTCGTCTTCGGTTGCCAGGCGATCATGCTGCTGCAACAAAAAGTTTGCCTGAATATCAGAGACGCGAAGAATGCATCTCGAATACTCTGCTTTGGGTAAGCGGTAGTGCGTTGTTGGAAACGGCCGGGCCGGCTGACCGATAGGACTCATGAGACTTTCAGGAAAAGTGGCAGTCGTTACCGGATCTGCCGTGGGGTTAGGACGCGCCGTGGCCAGCCGCTACGCGCGGGAAGGCGCGACGGTGTTCGTGGCGGACACCAACGAATCCGGCGGATCCGCCGCGGCCGAACAGATTCGCAAGGATGGAGGAAACGGGACTTTTGTCCGTACGGATGTGGGAGAAGAGCGCGATGTGACCAGCCTTCTGCAATCGGTATGGGATCAATTTGGACGAATCGACGTGCTGTACAACAATGCGGCGGTGCTCTTCCACGACCGCGATGCGCGGGCCCATGAATTGAGCCTGGATCTCTGGGACCAGGTGATGCGGGTCAATTTGCAGGGAACTTTCCTGTGCTCCAAACACGTGATTCCGTTCATGCTAAAACAGGGCGGTGGATCGATCATTAATCTCGGCTCTCCCACTGGGATGACTGGCTGCGCGCCCAACCTGACCGCTTACAGCACCAGCAAAGCCGGGATTTATGGACTTACACGGGTGATGGCGGCCGCTTACGCCCGAGATGGAATTCGAGTAAATATTGTGGTCCCGGGCACGATGGATACTCCCATGAACGCTCCCCTGCTGGATGACAAAGTCATTCGAGAGCAATACAAGGAGGCGGTGCCGATGGGGCGGCTGGGAAGGCCCTGCGATATCGAGGGTATCGCTGTGTTTCTGGCGTCGGAGGATTCTTCGTATTGCACGGGAGGGCTTTATACGTGTGACGGGGGGCTGACCGCGGTTTGATGCTTCTGATTCCCTCACAACTGACGGGTCAGTTGTGAGGAATCAGAAGCAGGGTTCGACAGATTTGGCTCTATCCCACCCTGTACGAGTGGGCCAGAGGCCTTTCTGCCTCCAGTTTCCCCTCACTTACAGTGGGACCGATCTGCGAATTCTCTAGGCCTCGGCCGCTTCTAACTCGGCGTCGAGTCCGTGACGCCGCAGGAGGTTTGGCAGGTTCTGAGAGAAGGCGGAGCGTGGCATCACCATGTCACAACCTGCTTCCATTGCCTTGGCTTTCAGGTCGCCCTGCAAATGAGAGAGAAAACCGATCACTGAGGTGCCGCGCTTCATCTTGCTCTTGAGGCGCGGAATCAGGGTGAGGGGTTTAGCACCGACATTGTTCAGGTCGAAGACGATCAGCGAAGGCCGACTTCCCTCGGGCACATCCGCCAGGCGCGACACAATATCCTTATCCGCCTTGACAAAGGCAACCTTAACTCCTAGTTTGCGTGCCGTTTCTTGAATCTTGGCGAGGAAGAACAGGTCTTCGATGAAGCAGTAAATGCGAACGGGAGCGTCTTCTCGTACAGGAACGACGACGGGCTCTTTGGGCAAGGGCTCCGAGTAGTGCCCGTTGTGCCCGTTGCCACGAAACTCCGCGGCAGAATGGGGCGCATCCGCGGTGTTGCCGTTGACCACGCGATAGCTGTGATCCATGGGGCCGACGAACGTCTGCTGCCGGCGCTGCTTGCCTTTACGCCGGCCGCCACCGCCGCCGCCATTGTTCATCGCGGCATGGGCACTGCCATTACCACCATTACCGTTCTTGGCAATAAAGCGATTTTGGCCAGGCGACTTGGACTTGGCCTTCTTGGGCGGATGGCTCTGACCAGAGCCTGCCCCAGGCTCGCCATTGGCATGGCCCTTCGCCTGGTTGTTCGCGTATCCCTTACGTCTGCGGCGCCGGCGACGATGCCCTTGCCCTTCAGTTTGACCAGCAGGCTGGGTCTGATTCGATGGCTGAGCCTGAGGTTGATTTTGCTCTGTTGTCATGCATGCACATCCCGGTGCGTTGGCAATTCCTGCAGCTTGCTCAGTTGCGACCGACCCCGGACCAGGGAAGGCAGAGATAGGCTGCAACTCATGTTTCCACTTGATTGATGGCCAGCGGCCACGACCCACGCACTCAAAAGGAACTTATCCAAAAGATACGGTTGGGGGTGGAACCTATGGTTTGATCTCTCAAACAAACTACTGGTGTTATCTGTACCGCTATTGATTGACCCGGCGACAAACAGCGCTATTTGGGCCAGCAGGTGCGACGCGGCAGAAAAACCCTATTGACTCTCGAGAATTGCGGCGAGCTTGACTCACTACGAGATCTGGCTTCAGCCGCTCGATAGGCAAAACCGATAATACACAGATCCACTGCCCGAGAGCAAGTGCTATTCGAAAGCTTCGTACCGGAAGTCAGAGTTGGGGAGTTACTGTCGGGCCATAAAGAGAAGAAACAAGGCAGAAAGTACAGCTGGAAAGAGAAAAGCCACAGCTGGGTGGCTTTTCTTTAGCAATGGCCAGTCACTGGCCTCCCAAGGGTTAACCCTGCAGCGCACGTCTGCGGGATGTAAAGCTCCGGTTACGGCTGGTCCCAGTGGAACCTAGCTCTGATCGCCGGATCTAAAGCGCCGGACTCGCATTTTTGCGTGTCACGTGCGTCGCTGGCTACTCTTCCTTATAGCAGTTGACATGCCGTTTGCCATGTTACCTATTATCAGTTAGTTAGCTCTTCCTCCCAGGGCACAGATTCCGATTTATGGAAGCTGCGCCTTCACAATGATTCTGGAATTCATAGAAATGGCCCGGGAGTCGGCGGCAAATCTAGCCCTGGCAGTGGAGGCAATAGTGCGTGCCGCGGCCAGCCAGAACGATGCGTCGAATCGGTGTCCCGCAGACCAGGCAGGGCTGCCCGGTACGGAGATAGACCCGATGTTCGAGTTGGAAGAAGCCTGCCACGCCTGCCGCATCCACGTAGTCGGATACAGAAGAGCCACCGAGGGAGATGGCTTCCTTGAGGACACTCTGCAAGCTGGTATGCAGGCGGTCCAGTTCCGCCCGCTTCAGGTGGCGAGCCATTCTGCGGGGGCGGATACCCGCGCGAAAGAGACTTTCGTCGGCATAAATATTTCCCACTCCATGCAAAAGCTTTTGATTCAGCAAGGCAGCCTTGATAGAGGTGCGCCGGTGCCGGAAAAGGGCGGCAAACTCGTCGGACGAAATACCAAGGGGTTCCTTTCCGGTTCCTTCGAAACGCGTGGTTTTCGTCTTTTTGGAGGAAGCCCCGTGGAGCGTCAGACGCCCGAAGCGACGAGGGTCCACAAAGCGGAGCTCTCTACCCGACTTCAGATGCAGAACGGCGTGGGTGTGCGAGGGAAGCGGTGTGGCAGGATCGGCGACCAGCAGGCGGCCCGTCATACCCAGATGCACGATCCATTGCAGGCCAGGTGAAGACTCGCGGCGATCGGCCAGGTCGAAGACGATGTGTTTGCCAACGCGATGGACGCGATCGATGCGCCGGCCGTGCAACTCCTTCGCCATGAGGTGGGGAGGAGAAGCGAAGGGTTCCGGCTTTTCGCTGAACCAAACGGTCTCGATGCGGTCCCCGCGGAGACGTTCATCGACTCCGCGCGCGATGGTTTCTACCTCAGGCAGTTCCGGCATGGCTCATCTTCTGTCATTGTCGCAGGTGCTTGGCCGCTACCCTGAGGCGTTATATCATCAAGAGTCGGAACAGGCCGCGCGCCGCCCGGATTTCCTGTACGCGGCTCTAGATAGACTGATCCGTAATCTTTCCACTCACTCCCTGAGCAGGTTTAACGAGGTTTGTTCCAAAGGCCGAGCCGGCAGGGGAAGAGTGCGTCACACGAAATTGATGGGAGTGCATGCGAGCCAAGACTGCGGTAGTGCTGGGTGCCCAATGGGGCGACGAGGGAAAAGGAAAGATCGTCGATGTTCTTTCCGATAGGTTTGCCGTGGTGGCGCGCTATGCCGGCGGTCACAACGCAGGGCATACCGTCATCATCCGGGGACAGAAGTTCGTCCTGCAATTAGTGCCCTGCGGCGTTTTGCGCCCGGATTGCCGGGCGGTCATCGGGAACGGTGTGGTGCTCGACCCCGTGGCTTTCCTTAAAGAAGTCGGCAAGCTGCGCGACCTGGGGGTAAATGTCGATGAGCAGTTGTTTGTCTCCAACCGCGCACAGGTGATTCTCCCCTACCATCGCATGATTGAGCTGGCGTCGGAAAACGCGCCCGGACGGCAGAAGATCGGCACCACCAGCCGGGGCATCGGTCCGGCCTATGAAGACAAGATGCATCGCAGCGGCCTGCGGGTGATTGACCTGCTTAACCGCAGTTTGCTCAAGACGCATATCGAAAATGCCTGCAATGAAAAGAACGCGGTCGCACACGCGCTTTTCGGGACCGATCCGCTCGACCCCATCAAGATGTACGACGAGTACGCCGAGGCGGCAGAGCGAGTGCGGCCCTTCGTTACCGACACCGCCGCGCTGCTTAACAATGCGATCCGCAAAGGGCAAAGCGTGATGTTCGAGGGCGCGCAGGGCACCATGCTCGATATCGATCATGGCACCTATCCTTTTGTCACCTCCTCCTCAGCGACCGCCGGAGGCGCTGTCATCGGCACCGGTGTGGGACCGACCGCGATCGGCACGGTGATCGGGGTCACCAAGGCCTACGTGACGCGGGTGGGCGAGGGCCCGTTCCCGACCGAGATATGGGGCGAGACCAGCGACCTGCTGCGCGCCCGGGGGCAGGAATACGGAGCAGTGACCGGACGGCCTCGCCGTTGCGGTTGGCTCGATCTGCCCCTGTTGCGCTATTCGAGTGAAATCAATGGCACCGAATGGCTGGTGGTCACCAAGCTGGATGTTCTGGATAGCCTGGCGGAGATCCCGATCTGTACCGGCTATCGTGTGGACGGCAAGCTTTCTGACACCATCCCGGCGGATGTCAGCGGGTTCGACAAAATAGAGCCGGTTTACACCAAGTTGGAGGGTTGGCAGTCCTCGACCGAGGGCATCACCGACTTTGAGCGGCTGCCCAAGGCGGCGCAGGCATACCTTCGTTTTCTTGAAAAAGAGTCCGGGGCTCGCATCGGCATGGTCTCCACGGGCCCGGATCGGGAGCAGACCATGATACTTCCCGATTTTTCCGAAGCCCTGAACTACATGAACTCACACGGATGACCCACCACGAAGCGGGCAGGCGGGGCGGCAAATGCTTGCGCCATTTTTTCCGAAGCATTTCCGATAGATTAGAGGCACAATGGTCAGCTTTATCGTACGTATGCGATTCGCCGCCGAAGACCGTGAAAACGTTAACGATATTCTGCGCCAATTGGCCCTCGCTTCGCGCCTGGAGCCGGGCTGCGTAAGCTACATCCCACACACGGTTGAGGACGACCCGTCCGTGGTCGTGATCTACGAGCAGTACCGTGACCGGGAAGCGAGCGAGTTTCACCGCACTACCCCCCATTTTAAGAAATTTGCTGTGGGCGGCCTTTTTCAGCTTATGCGCGAGCGAGAGGTCGAGAATCTCACCGCGGTCGTCTAAGGCTTCTCACTCCGCGGGCCCGTATCGATGGGTCTGACCCTGGCAGGCTGATTCCGCATCCCACCTGTTCAAGGAGCGGTTTTGTCTCCGCCGGCGCTCTGCGGGCTTGCAGTCTAAGCCCCGGGACATTGCGTTCAACCGCAAAAACTGTCACTCTGGAGTTTCAATTTTGACTCATTATTCGGACGCGGACTAACATCCGGTACGGTTATGCGCGCTCATTCCGAGCATCGTTGGCTGTTTCCCACGGTCGGCAGACTGTTCTTCGTCTTTATCCTGCTCTCCGCGTGTGCAACCCAGTCGCATGCCCTTTTTCCCCACCACGAGAATGCCCACAAAGAGATTGAAGGTCTGGAGCTGGACTGGCGGCAAGCTCAGCTTTCCAACAACATCTCTGAGGTCGACCGTTTGCTCGCCGATGACTACCTTGGCATTAGCGCCAACGGCACCCTGGAAACCAAGGCAGATGAACTCACCCGGCGCCGCAGCGGAACCCTGCATATCACCCAGCTTGATCTGAGCGATATCAAAGTGCGGATCTATGGGGACACGGCAGTAGTCACTTCGAAAGCCGAACTGGTGGGCAAGAATGGCGACCGCGATATTAGCGGGCGGTTCCGCTATACACGGGTGTATAGCAATCGGATGGGCCAGTGGAGAATCGTTAGTTTTGAAGCCAGCCGCATCACGCATAACCACGATTCGGACGAGCAGCACTAGGACCGCAGATCACCTGCGGCTCTGTCCATCCCCTGAGCTGCTGCTTAGGCGAGCGCTACCCTCCACTTTGTCATCCCCCGCGAAGTCCGGATTTCCTACAGGCTGCGCCAATTAACAGCCACGTATGGCGCTTTCTCAAAGGAAAGCCGCATGAGGTTCCCCGAAGCCACGAATCTTTACAGGAAATTCCGGAGGGAAGCCGAGGGACCTGCGGTGCGCCTTTCCCGACCAGAGATCTTTCGTGGAAATGTTTTTTCGACCGAGCGCCCCGCTTCAGCCGTAGGCTGCGGCTAAGACGGCATCGGCTATGGCTGCCGCTTCCCGGGCCGGACGTACGTCGTGAACCCTGATCATGTGCGCACCGGCCAGAATGGTGGCGGTTACGGCTGCGATGGATGCATTACCCCGGTCCTCTACCGGCACGTTGACTCCTTGATAGAGAGGGGACAAGGTTCTGCCTAGAAATGATTTGCGCGAGACACCCACAAGTAGCGGCTGCCCCAGGGAACTCAGCTCTTCCAGACCCACTAGCAAGGAGTAATTCCGGTTGCCGGTTTTGCCGAAGCCGAAGCCAGGATCGAGAGCAATTCTCTCCCGCTGGATTCCCGATTGGCTGGCCTGGTCCAGACGCTGCTGCAACTCCCGCTGGACCAGAGCTACCGTTTGATTACCATCCATCTCTGGCAATTCCTGCCATTCGCCCGGCGGCCCCTGCAAGTGCATCAGTACGACACCGCAGCCGGCCGCGGCGCAGACCTGGGCCATTTCCACATCCCAGGAGAATCCGCTGACATCGTTAACGATCTCGGCTCCGGCTCGGAGGGCCGCCACTGCAGTTGCGGATTTATAGGTATCAATCGAGAGAATGGACTGGGGCCGATGACGTAGTACGCCCTCTAGAACAGGGACGACCCGGTCGATCTCCTCCTGAATGTGCAGTGGCTTGCGCTTTCCAGGCCGGGTAGATTCGCCGCCTACATCGACGATGTCGGCCCCATCCTCGAACATCTCTAGGGCATGCTCGATGGCCTGCGTAGGTGTGGCAAAGGCGCCACCATCGGAAAAGGAATCAGGCGTCGTGTTGAGTACTCCCATCACCAAGGTTCGCTTCCCCAGTGGCAGGGACTGTGTGCGCAGCTTCCAGTCGTAGCAGGATCGCTTGGCGAAGGGCATCTTAGTCCATTCTAGGATGCCCAAACAGCGTGAGGTACACTCCGCGGAGAGACATGCGAACACGCTCCCCCTTTTTCGTCCTGTTGCTGGCCTTGCTCTCCAGCGGAACGGCCGGGGCATTGCCAGCCAGACGCCCGGCCATGCGCAAGGTGCCGCTTCCTAAGGCTGTAGCTCATATTCTTGCCGATCCGGGAGTGAACCAGGCGCACTGGGGAATTTCTGTGGTCGCGCTTAGCGGCACCCCACTCTATTCGCTGAATGAAGGCCAGTACTTTAATCCAGCATCGAACGCCAAGCTGCTCACCACGGCAGCGGCATATGCGCTGCTGCCCAGCGGGCTCACCTTCACTACGGTGGTCTCAAGCAGTGCTCCGGTCGGCCAAACGGGAGACATTCGCGGCGATGTCACGATCTTTGGCGTGGGCGACCCCAACATGTCAGCCCGCACGATACCCTTTGGGATCAAGACCGAACGCACGGGCTCGCCGCTGGCGGCGCTGGAGGATATGGCCGATCAGATTGTCCGCCACGGCGTCCATTCCATCAGCGGAGATATCGTCGGAGACGACACCTGGTTTGTCTTCGAACGCTACGGCGCGGGCTGGAGCTGGGATGACCTGCAGTGGGGCTACGGAGCCCCGGCTTCGGCTCTCAGCGTGAACGATAACGAGGTCTACCTGAATGCCATGCCGGCGGCGCAGGTGGGGCAACCCGCTGTAGCTTCCTGGCTCCCGTCGACGGCTTACTACACGCTGGACAATTCGCTCACGACGGCACCCCCGGGGGATCCGGGCAAGCCAGGCATCGAGCGTGCTCCGGGTGGAATGACCGTGCGCCTTTTTGGCCGGACTCCCGTAGGTCAACAAGGTCTGCACTCTGCTTTAGCTATCGAAGATCCTGCCGATTATGCCGCACGGGCTCTGCGGGCTATGCTCCTTGCGCGCGGGGTTCAGGTCAACGGGACCGCCCGGGCGCAACATCGGCTATCCAATGAAACCGGCGACTTTCTCTCCCAGCAGCAACAGCCCATTGTGTTTCATCCCATTTCGATTCAGAATGTGCAGGCCGCAAACGTGGGGTCGTTCCTGCTCGCTTCGCACGTGTCGCCGCCCTTGGGCGACGATCTGGTAGTTACCAATAAGGTCAGCCAGAACCTCCACGCCGAGATCACCCTCAGAACACTCGGTAAGCTCGAAAGCTCAGATGGGTCGCTGCTCGAGGGTACGCGGGTGGTGCGTCAGTTCCTGGTCTCAGCGGGCATTGTCCCAAGCGACTTTGTGCTTTACGACGGCTGCGGACTCTCACCCCAGGATCTGGTCACACCCCGGGCCTTTACCACTTTGCTCGCCTACGCAGCACGGCAGACCTGGGGCGAAGCATTCCGCACTTCTCTGCCGGTGGGGGGAGTGGATGGCTCCCTCTCCGGCCGCTTCAAGCAGCGATCCCTCGATGGCAAGGTGTTCGCCAAAACCGGCACGCTGGGAGAAGCACGTGCATTGAGCGGCTACCTGGTTGCTACCAGTGGCCAGACGGTCGCCTTCTCGATCATGTGCACAGATCATTCTCCATCCCTGCCCGCGGACCGCACCGCAATGGACAAGATCGTAGCCGCGATCGCGGAGGCCAATTGAAGATGTTCTCTCCGAAAATGCGGCTCTTGATTCTTGCTTTCGGGTTGCTGGCCACTTGTGGTTGCAAGCAGTCACCCTCCAAACCAGTGCGTGCTCTTACCCCGCAGGAGGCCGCCGGCAAGCAGGTGTTCGTGAACCAATGTTCCAGCTGCCACTACGCCGATACAGACAAAGGCCTGTACGGCCCCGGCCTCGCGGGTTTGTTTTCCAAGCCCTATCTGTCGAATGGGATGCCAGCAAATGACACGCGAGTGCGCGCGGTCATCCTGCATGGCTACGCCATGATGCCGCCCATGGGCAATACAATGTCGAATCAGGAGTTCGAAGAGCTGATGGCCTACCTGCACACGTTATGAGCAACCTTCCGCTGCCGGGCATGGCGGCTATTTCTCTGTAGATGCTGGCGCTGGCTCTGGTGGGTGTGGCTGGTGTGCTGACGGGCCACTATCCGCGGGAGCGGCTCGCGTTGGCATCCTGATCTTGTGCAGCGTCTTTGCCGTGGCTGGCCTTGGGCTTATCCGCTTGCGCCGCTGGGGATGGGCGCTTACTTTGGGCGCGGTCTTTCTGCTCCGTGTGCTTCGGGTGCTACAGCTTTTTCCGCTTTCATCAGCCCCAAGGGGTGGTCATGGCGGTGATCAATCTCGTTTTCTTTCTTTACCTGGTGCGTCCCGAGGTCACCGGGCGGCTTCGCTAGAGTGGGCGACCCGATACAATGGATGCAGCGTGATCGACCTCGTCCAGATTGACCCAAGCCCACGCCGTCCCGTCCCCAAGCCTGCCTGGCTGAAGGCTCGCGCGCCGGTGGGTGAAAACTACCACGAGCTGAAGAGTCTGGCGCGTTCACTCAACCTGCATACGGTGTGCGAGTCGGCGCACTGCCCCAACATTGGCGAGTGCTGGAACCAGCGCACCGCGACCTTCATGATGCTGGGCAACACCTGTACCCGCCGCTGCGGCTTTTGCGCCGTGCCCAAGGGCCGGCCGGAACCCATCGACTTTGACGAGCCGCGCCGGGTGGCCGAAGCGGTCGCCATACTCGACCTTAAGCATGCTGTGATCACCAGCGTTAACCGTGACGACGACGTTTTGGGAGGGGCCCGCGCCTTTGCCATGGTCATCAAGGAGATCCGGCGGCAGGCGCCTGGTTGCCAGGTGGAAGTCCTTATCCCCGATTTTCAGGGGCAGGAGGAGGCCATCCGCATCGTGGTCGAGGCCCAGCCCGAGATGCTGAACCACAACACCGAATCGGTGCCGCGGCTCTATCGCGTGGTGCGATCGGGGGCACGCTACCAGCGAACGCTTCGGCTGCTGGAGTACGCGAAAATCGTCGACCCGCGCATGACCACCAAGTCCGGCGTGATGGTTGGCCTGGGCGAAGAGATGCATGAACTGTTGCAGGTTTATCGCGATCTCGCCGCCGTTGGCACGGACGTGTTGACCATTGGCCAGTATTTGCGTCCATCCAAAGATCACCTCCCGATGGCCCGCTATTACACTCCGGAAGAGTTTGCGTATATGCGCGAAGAGGCTCTCAGGATGGGTTTCCGCCACGTAGAGTCGGGGCCGCTGGTGCGGTCGTCCTACCACGCGCGCGAACAGGCGCAGTCTACTGGCGTGACTCTGCTTACATAATCTTTTGAAAGATCGAGGAAGAAGACGATGGCAGTCTCGGTAATGGCCAGCATTCCGGCCCTGAAGGACATTCAGCAGCAGCTCAAGACGCGGATGGAAAAAGCGGTGGATGATTTCCGCGGCAACCTTGCGTCCACACGCACCGGACGGGCTTCTGTACACATGCTCGACCAGGTCAAGGTGCCGTACTACGGCACTGACACGCCTCTCAATCAAGTGGCCCAGGTGACCGCTCCCGAGGCTAACCTGATCCTGGTCCAGCCCTGGGATCCCGGCATCCTGGGAGATATCGAGAAGGCGTTGCGTACGTCTGACCTGGGGTTCAATCCGCAAAACGACGGCAAGATTGTTCGCATTCCTATCCCTCCGATGACGGAGGAACGCCGCCGCGATGTGGTGAAGCACCTCAATAAGACGCTCGAAGACCATCGCACCGCGGTGCGGAATATTCGCCGCGATGGCAATGACCTCATCAAGAAGTCCGCCAAGGACAAGAAAATCTCCGAGGACGAGGAGAAGCGCTCGCTCGAGGAGATTCAGAAACTCACCGACGATGAGATTCGGCGCATGGAAGAGATGTGCCGCAACAAAGAGCGGGAAGTACTGCAGATTTGAGCTTCAGCCGATTCGGCTGGTGTGGTCCAGAATGATCTTCCAGCCGGACGCATCTCGTTTAAAGAGCAGGGAGAAGATGCCGTCGGCATTTCCGCCTCCGGCTGCAGTGCGTTCCAGGTGAAAATTTCCGGTGGCTACTGCGTAGTTGCCATCCAGGATGCGAATCGCGAGATGGGTAAAGGTTAGTTTGCCCATCGCATCAGGCGTCGCGTAGAGCTTCTTGTAGCGCTCGAGAATCGTGGCGTAGCCGTATTGCACTGTTTGGCCGACGAAAGTGGTGGAGGGAGAGTCTTCGTAACTCTTCATGAAGGCTTCGACGTCACCTCGGTTCCAGTCGGTCGTCTGTTGGTCGAGCAGGTGTTGAATCGCGGCCTCTGGCTGGGTTTGTGCTCGTGATGAAGCCGCGAATGTCAGGGCGAGAACGAGGAATAGGTGGACACTGCCTTTTCTCATGGATCGAAGATAAAGCAAGCGTGGCTTGGCAATTTGCTAAAAGCTATGGCGGGCTTCGCCTTCCTTTTCGGCCCACGCACGCTCAGGCGAACTTGGGGCCCCCGTCTGTTTCCTCTGACCTTTCTATGACACACACCCTCTGGTCAGGACAGGTATTGCAACAACGTTCCTACTACAATGACTTATGCCTGGATCTAGAACCGTCCACGCCGTCTGTTCGCACGATTGTCCGGATACGTGCGCCATTTTGGTGACGATCGATGAGTCGGGCAAGGCGACGCGGGTACAGGGTGATCCGGGTCATCCGGTGACCCGCGGCTTTCTCTGCGGCAAGGTGGCAAAGTATCTGGACCGCGTCTATTCTCCCGCGCGGCTGCTCTATCCCATGCGGCGCCGAGCCGGAGCACCCAAAGGGAGAATGCCCTCCGGCCGAGAGACGGATGCCTTCGACCGCATCGGCTGGGACGAGGCCCTGGACCTGATCGCGGAACGGCTGGAACTCATTGCCCGGGAGCACGGTCCTGAGTCCATCTTGCCGTATTCCTACGCGGGGACGATGGGGGTGCTTGGCTATGGCTCCATGGATCGCCGCTTCTTTCACCGGCTCGGGGCCTCCCGACTCGATCGCACGATCTGCGCGACGACAGGCGCGGATGCCTTGCTATCGGTCTACGGGACAAAGCTGGGCACAGAACCGGAACACTTCCGCCATGCGCGGTACATCATCGCGTGGGGCGCGAATATCCACGGCAATAACATCCACCTTTGGCCCTTCGTCGAAGAGGCACGACCAGCGGCGCCCGGCTGGTGGTGATCGATCCATATCTGACCCGTACCGCCCGTGCTGGCCGACTGGCATATCCCCATTCAGCCCGGCACCGACACGGCCCTGGCGCTGGGCCTGATGCACGTCATCATCGCCGAAGGACTCTACGACCGCGATTATGTTGCGAAACATACCCATGGATTTGAGGCCCTGCGCGAGCATGTTGGGCCCTACACGCCGGAGCATGTTTCCTGCTTAACGGGCATCCCCGCGGCCGACGTCACGCGGCTGGCACGCGAGTATGCGACCCATGCGCCGGCGGTGATCCGCCTCAACTATGGAATGCAGCGCTCGCAGAACGGCGGGGCAGGGGTGCGCGCGATTAGCATGCTGCCGGCGCTGATCGGCGCCTGGAAGCAGCTCGGCGGTGGGCTTCAGCTGTCCACCAGCGGGGCCTTCGCGTTCAACACAGCGGAGTTGGAAAGACCAGACCTTATGTTGGCGAGCCCGCTCCAGCGCCCAGCGCGCTTGGTAAACATGTCGCGCCTGGGCCACGCACTCACCGAGCTCGACGCACCTCCGGTGAAGGCGCTCTTCGTCTACAACTCAAATCCCGCGGCCATCGCCCCAAACCAAAACACCGTGGTGCGCGGACTGATGCGGAGCGACCTTTTTACCGTGGTGCACGAGCAATTCTTTACCGATACCACCGACTACGCCGATATCGTGCTGCCGGCGACCACATTCCTGGAGCACAAAGACTTTCAGGGAGCGTACGGTCACTATTACCTGCAACTCTCAGAACAGGCCATCGAGCCGTTGGGGGAGGCCCGTTCCAACGTGTGGCTCTTTAGCCAATTGGGTCAGCGCATGGGTTTCTCCGAGGCTTGCTTCCGCGACACCGTGGACGACCTGATCGCGCAGGCGCTGGATGCTCCGGCGACTCAAGGCATCACCAGGCAGGATTTGGAGGCGAAAAAGAGCATACGCCTACAGCTAGCAACCCAGCGCGAAGACTCGGTTCTGCTGCCGTTCGCCCATGGCGTCTTTGCGACACCGAGCGGCAAAGCGGAGTTCTATTCGAGCGCGTTGGCTGCTCAGGGTCTTGAGCCGCTGCCGACGTTTCACCCGCCGGACGAATCGCGCCGCGGGCGCGGATGCCCATACATTTCCGCTGGAGTTTTTACCCCGCAAGGCCGACCACTATATGAACTCAACCTTCGCCAACCTTCCCAGCCACCAGAAGATGGAATCGCCAGGCCTGGTATTCATGCACGCCAGCGACGCTGCCGCGCGGCAGATCGGCGAAGCAGAATTGGTGGAGATCTACAATGCACGGGGCAAAATGCAGCTGCGCGCACGTATCGACGGCAGCGTGCCGCCCGGCGTGGTGGCGGCCAGCCTCAACTGGAACAAGCTGTCCGACCGGGGGGAACAATGTAAACGTGCTTACCTCTGAGCGCCTCACCGACCTGGGCCGGGGGCCGACGTTCTATTCGACCCTGGTGGAAGTGCGAAAGCTGCCCGCAACCAAAAACCTCTTCCCTCCGATAGACTAGAACACCTGCTCAAGCGTGAGATCGACGATGCCGTTTCCAGCGGGTTTCCAGTGCGCGGGCTGTGGAGAGTGGAATGAGATCGTGGTGGACGAGTCAGCAGGCGGGCGGCAGCGTTATGTGGAAGACTGCCAGGTCTGCTGCAAGCCAAACATTCTCTCCGTGGCGTGGGATTCCTCACTGGGCGAGTACTTTGCCAGCAGTGAGCTGGAGAGCTGAGGGAGTTCTGGTGTCTGTCCTGACTGGGCCTCCTGGATGGTAGGCGGCGTGAGAAACGAGTCCTCGGAGTTGGGGAGTACCCCTTCCGTCACATATAATCGCCTTTTCCTCCAGCAGGATCCGATTTTTAGCAGTGAGGGTGTGCCTATTCTTCGCGTCGTGTCAGGGAGCCTTCGCTCCCGATTCCATAAGAATCAACCTGTGCTGCCGTTTTTTTTTCGGATGTGCAGGATCGTGGGCTTGCTTCTATTTTGCGGTTCCAGTCTGAATGCCTGGGCTCAGCAGGACGTCGCCCCCCAGCCGGGAGTCGTGACCCAAATCCGGGTGATCGGCAATCGCCGCATTCCCCGAGAGACGGTATTGGCGCGGCTGTTTACCCACCCTGGGGATGCCTACGATCCGGCAACCATTGAGCGCGACTTCAACTCGCTCTGGAACACCGGTTACTTCGAGAATCTGCAGATTGCACGGGAGGATACCCCTAAGGGCATCGTTCTCGACATCATCGTCAAAGAGAAGCCGACTATCCGCGAGATCAACTACAAGGGCCTGAACTCGGTCTCGACCTCGGACGTCCTCGACCGCTTCAAGAAAGAGCATGTCACCGGCTTCTCGGTGGAGAGCCCGTACGATCCCACCCGGCTGGCTCGGGCCATCGATGTGATCCGCGAACTGCTGGCCGAACACGGACACCAGTTCGCGACCGTTAAGCCGGACATCAAGACCATCCCGCCATCCTCGGTCTCGGTCAACTTCATCATCAAGGAAGGCCCCACGGTGAAAGTGGGGAATATCTCTTTCACCGGCAACAAGGCGGTGAGTTCGCGGGAGCTGCGGGCGGCGATGCGGAACCTCCGGCCAGTGGGGATCCCGCACTCGATCTTCCTGGAGAACCTCTTCGCGCGCACCTACGACGCCAGCAAACTCGAGGAAGATACGGAGAGGGTGCGCCGCGCGCTTCAGGACCGGGGCTATTTCCGGGCAGAGGTCGATACCCCAGTCACCCATATCCGGAATGAGGGCGGCCTATCGTTCTTCACGTTTCGCCCTCGCCAGGGTAAGCGCATCGACATTAAAATTCCCGTCGAGGAGGGAGCGCGGTACCGGCTTGGCGGCGTCACCTTCACCGGCAACGCACATGTGCAGAACGTCAAAGCGCTCCGTGCTCAGTTCCCCACCAAAGACGGTGAATTGTTCAACGCCACCGCCATCGGCAAGGGGCTGGATAATCTACGCAAGGCTTATGGTTCGCTGGGCTACATCAACTTCACCGCGGTGCCCGACGCCTCGCATCGATGACGCCAAACACCTGGTCTACCTGGACATCGACATCGACGAAGGCAAGGCTTTTACCGTTTCGCGCATCGAGTTCCAGGGCAACACCATCACCCGCGACCGGGTTATCCGGCGGGAACTTCTGATTGAAGAAGGCCAGCCCTACAACAGCAATTCGTGGGAATCGAGCCTGCTGCGCCTGAACCAGCTAGACTACTTCGACCCGCTCAAGGTGGACCAGGACACCGAAATACACCCGGATAACGAGACGGGCACGGTGTCGCTGCTGCTCAAGGTGCATGAGAAGGGCAAGAACTCGATCGGCTTGAACGGCGGCGTCAGTGGTCTTTCCGGCACTTTCCTCGGTCTCAACTACTCGACCAATAATTTTCTCGGCCTGGGCGAAACGTTAAGTCTCCAGGGCAATATCGGCAACCTCGCACGCAGCGTGGTTTTTGCCTTCAACGAACCCTACTTGCGCAACAAGCCGACCAGCGTAGGCTTCCAGGTTTTTTCCAGGAAGTCTGATTACAACTCAGCGCGCAACTACGCGACGGTGACTGGGCAAGCGGAGAACCTGACGGCAGCACAGCAATCCCTCACCCAGAATTACAACCAGTCCTCGACCGGGGTGACGTTCTCTGTCAGCTATCCGCTGAAGCGCTCCTTCAAGCGGGTCGGCTTGACTTATAGCTGGGATAAGTCGACCATCACGGCCTTCAGCCAGGCTTCCGCTAATCTCTTTGAAACGCTCGCGTTCCGCAGCGGCCAGATCCAGGGCGCCAATGCGCTGGAAGGCATTTACACCAGCTCGGTCTCGTTAAGTTATACGTACAACAAGGTGGGTCCATCCGTCTTCAGGCCTCGCTTCGGCACGGATATTTCCGCTGCCTTGGTGATCGCAGGCCTGTGGGGTAACGTTCGATACTTCACCCCGGTGGTGCAGTACAAACACTTCATCGCGATGAAAGGTCTGCGCCCCAACACGGAAGGGCGTAATGTCCTTGGCTATCGCATGCAGCTTTCTTATATCCAGGGTTTCAGTGGAGATGTGGCTCCCCCGTTCGCACGTTTCTATTCCGGCGGGGACAATGAGCTGCGCGGGTTCGACGTGCGCGCAGCGACGCCCTACGGGTTCATCCCCGTACGGCAAAACATCACGCTCACCAATCCTGACGGGACGCCCGTTCCCATCGATCCTGGCAATTACACACTGGGCAACATCACGATTCCGATCCCGATTTACCGCCCCGTTTCGGTAGGGGGCGACGCCAAGTTCACTTCTACGATTGAGTACCGGATTCCCATAGCGGGTCCGGTCCAGTTCGCGATCTTCGACGACTTCGACCTCACGTCTGTGATTCGCACGTCCCAATTACGGCAGAGTGTCGAGGGTGCAGACCAACTCAATTCGCCTCTCTACGGCTGCACCGCCTACTTCAACGGCGCTTGCCAGGGCGGCCAATCGATTCAGTTCATCAATGTGATCAGGCCAATCGCGGGCACCAACGTGGTACCGCGCATGTCAGTCGGCGGGGAGCTCTCGGCTATGGTTCCTATCGTGAATGCGCCCATGCGCCTCTATTACGCATTCAACACCAATCGCCTGCTTGAGAATGTGCAGGGAGAGAGCCTGATCACGCGCAGCATGTTCCCCGCGGGCGGCGCAGGTGACTACACCTATCAGCAAGCGATCACGGCTTACGATTCCCTGTTACATTTCCGTGAACCGAGGAAGACGTTCCGCTTGAGCGTGAGCACTACTTTCTAAGCGAGGCCAGGATGACAAGGTTTAGAGCGATTGGTTATGGGGCGGCCACCCAGCGTTGACGCTCCCTCGGCCCACACCTATAATCACTGCTGGCCCTGTGATTGTCTCGGTCCGTGTCTCTTCTTCGCATTTGCTGCCAGATGCGCTGGCCAGGTGACTGCATTGCAAATGCGCATGCGGGAGACCCGCAAGCGAAGGCCCGCTTTCCGCTGAAAGACGCGGGCGATCTGGATTCAAAGATCAAAAGGAGTTCTGTATTCCGATGAAGCGTACGTTAACCCTTGTTTGTCTGCTTGCGTCCGCCACCGGCGTGAGCGTCATCAGCTCCCCCAGCAGCGCGTTAGCCCAAGCTCCCGCAGCTCCCTCCGCACCCACCCCTGCCGATTCGACGGCCGGTCTTGGCGCCGCACCGGGTGTAGTCCCTGCTAGTGCCAAGGTAGCGATTATCAATTTCCAGCAAGCGGTCGCAGCGACCAACGAAGGGCAGCGCAACTTCGCCCAGCTGAGGGTGAAGTTTGAACCCAAGCAGGCTCAGCTGAAGTCGCAAAGCGACGAGATCGATTCGCTCAAGAAGCAATTACAGGACGCCGGCGCTACGCTGAGCGAACCGGAGCGAGACAGCCGCCTAAGGGTGATCGACGAAAAGACCAAATCGCTGCAGCGGTCCGCGGAAGATGCTCAGAACGAAGCCAGTGGCGCGATGAACGATATGTACCAGGCACTGGCACAAAAGGTTTATGCCGTGTTGGACACATATTCCAACCAGAACAAGTTCACCGTGGTGCTCGACACCAGCGCCCAACAGACGCCAGTGTTGTGGGCCAATGGGTCCACCGACATCACCAAGCAGATTGTGGAAGCCTACAACGTCAAGTCCGGCGTACCTCCACAACCGTCAGCAGGCGCCACGGCTCCGCGGCCCAGCACAACCAGTCCCAGCCGGCCGTCGACCACTCCACGCCCCAGCACGACTAAGCCGCCGTCGAAGTAGAGGGGCTTTCTGCTCCGCCCTCCCGGCAAGATTCACTTGCCGGGAGGGAAATAATCACCAAAACCAGCTAAAAAATACCTAGCAGTCAGTTCCCGGCGTGTCTGTGGAAAAAATTGTGGAAAGCCGGGGTGTGCTCTTTTTTCGCTTCAAATCCTGCGCATAAAAACGTGCGGCCGGGCACTTTTCGCTATCCCTTAACCTTTTGCTTGTCAATCGTTTATCGCCCGTGTTAGAGCTCGGTCGATGAGCCGGAATCAGCGCGCCCCAAGGTGGCGTTAATTTTCGGGTTTCCACAAAACGGCAAATTGGGCATGACCAAGGTAACCCCTTTTGCCGACTATTTGCTGGAATCTTCGCCGACCTTGAGAACTGCCAGAAATGCCTCTTGAGGAATGTCCACTTTGCCCACGCGCTTCATGCGCTTTTTGCCCTCTTTTTGCTTCTCCAGCAGTTTGCGTTTGCGGCTGATGTCTCCCCCGTAGCACTTGGCGAGGACGTTTTTGCGCAACGCGGCGACAGTTTCCCGGGAGACGATTTTAGCGCCGATAGCTGCCTGGATAGCAACCTCAAACATTTGGCGAGGAATGAGCTCACGCATTTTGGAGACCAGCGCTCGACCCCGTTCGTAGGCAAAATCTTTGTGCACGATGATGGAGAGCGCATCGACCGGTTCGCCCGAGATGAGAATATCCAGCTTCACCATGGGCGATTCCCACATGCCGGCCAATTGGTAATCGAGCGAAGCATAGCCGCGCGAGACTGATTTCAAACGATCGTAAAAATCCAATACGATCTCGTTGAGCGGTAGCTCATAAGTCAGCATGACGCGCGTCGGCGTGACGTATTCGAAATTTTTCTGACGCCCGCGCTTCTCCTCCACCAACTTGAGAATGCCACCGACGTACTCTTCGCTGGTCAGGATGGTGGCGATGATCACCGGCTCTTCGATTTTCTCGATATCGGTGGGATCGGGCCAACGGGAGGGATTCTCCACCTCGATGACTGAGCTATCCGTGAGCGTGATCTTGTAGCGCACCCCGGGAGCAGTGGTAATGAGATCCAGGTTGAACTCGCGCTCCAGGCGTTCCTGAATGATCTCCATGTGCAGTAGCCCGAGAAACCCGCAGCGGAAACCGAATCCCAACGCGACCGAGCTTTCGGGTTCAAAGAAGAAGGACGAGTCGTTCAGGCGAAGCTTCTCGAGCGCATCACGCAGCAGCGTGTGCTCATGCGAATCCACGGTATAGAGCCCGGCAAAAACCATCGACTGAATGTCTTTAAAGCCGGGGAGCGCCGCCGCAGCCGGACGTGTGTCCTCGGTAACGGTGTCGCCGATCTTGGTGTCGGCGACATTCTTGATGGTCGCCGAAAAGAAGCCAACCTCACCCGCTGACAACTGTCCGATCTCGACCGGCTTCGGTGTCAGTACACCGACCGACTCCACATCGAATACGCGGCCATTGGACATAAGCCGGATCCTCGCGCCCTTGCGCAGGATGCCATTGATCACGCGGGCCAACACGATGACGCCACGGTAAGGATCAAACCAGCAATCGAAGATGAGAGCTTGCAGGGGTGCTTCCGCGTCTCCTGTGGGTGGCGGAAGACGGGTGACGATGGCTTCGAGCACCTCGGGGACGCCGAGGCCCGTTTTGGCACTCACGGGGAGCGCATCGGTTGCGTCCAATCCTACGGTGGACTCGATCATCTCTTGCGTGCGCAAGACGTCGGCGCTGGGCAGATCGATCTTGTTGATCACCGGAATCATGTCCAGACCGTTATTGATGGCCAGGTAGGCGTTGGCCAGGGTTTGCGCCTCCACACCTTGCGAGGCGTCGACCACCAGCAGCGCACCTTCGCAGCATGCCAGGGAACGCGACACCTCGTAGGAGAAGTCGACATGCCCTGGTGTATCCAACAGGTTCAGCTGGTACATCTCGCCATCCCGGGCCAGGTAATTCATGCGCACCGCGTGGGCCTTGATGGTGATACCCCGCTCGCGTTCCAGGTCCATCGCGTCCAGCACCTGGGCCTGCATCTCGCGTGCCGTCAAGGAGCCGGTTAACTCCAGCAATCGGTCCGAGAGGGTCGATTTGCCGTGGTCAATGTGGGCGATGATGGCGAAATTGCGGATGTGCTTGCTATCCATGAAGGGGTGCCGGCTGGCGGGTGGCAGATCTGTTGATGGCGAGAGGAGTCTCTCACCCGATCTTATCATTCACACCGGAGGGCCCCGGGCAATACAATCAAGCTGAACGATGTTGCCAGGAAGCCGGGAGGAACCCGTTCTTTCGTTGTGCAGCCAAGGCGGAGGGTGCCAAGGCATTTTTGCATGGGCTTATTCAAAGGCTTAAATATCGCTCCCCGAGTGGCCACGCTGATGCTCGCCGCGACACCGGTGCTGCTTACCGGGTGTGTGCCGGAAAACCCAGTGACCCCGGGGCCAGCGAAATCACCGCAGGCTACTGCTCCCGCGCTCAAGCCCACCGCGTCAACCACGGCGTCGGCTAACCCGCCTGCAACGCCGCCAGCCAAGCCGGAGGTGCAGGCCCTGATCGACTCAGTCGAGGCGGCCTACCAGAGCGGTGTGACCGACTACCACGCAGGCAAGCTACAGACCGCCAAGGCGGATTTCGATCGAGCCGTCGACATGATGCTGACCAGCCACTTCGATCTCCGGAACGAACCCCAGCTGCGCGATGAGTTCGACCGCATACTCGATGCCGTCAATACACTGGAGACCGAGGCCCTGAAACAGGGAAATGGATTCGCCCCCAAGGTCGAACCGGCTCCCGTGGATATTGCTAACGACGTCACCTTCCCGGTGGACCCGACGGTCAAGGCGCAGGCGATTGCAGAACTGAAGACTACGGTCTCCGATTTGCCGCTGGTGATCAACGATCCCGTCGCCGGTTACATCAGCTATTTCTCTTCCAAGGGAAAGGGGACGCTCACACGATCTCTGGAGCGGGCCGGCCGCTATCACGCCATGATCTCGGCGGTGTTGGCCGAAGAAAAAGTCCCACAGGATCTGATTTATCAGGCCGTAGCCGAATCCGGATTTCAGCCGCAGGCGGTGAACGGCCGCTCGGGCGCAGGTGGCATGTGGCAATTTATGCCTTCGGGACCCTATGGCCTCGCACGCACTGGCTGGTACGATGAGCGCTTCGATCCGGAGAAATCAACCCACGCCTACGCTCGCTACATGAAAGAGCTTTACGCCCAACTGGGCGATTGGTATCTGGCCATGGCAGCGTACGACTGGGGACCGGGCAACGTGCAAAAGGCTGTGCAGCGCACAGGCTACGCGGACTTTTGGGAGCTATACCACCGCAACGTGTTGCCGCAGGAAACGAAGAATTATGTGCCCATCATCATCGCTGCCGCGATCATGGCGAAAAATCCTCAGCAGTACGGACTGCAGTCGCTAACGCCTGACCCACCACTGCTGGTCGATACAGTGACCACGGACTACAGCGTTGACCTGCGCCTGGTCTCCGACCTGGTCGAAGTGCCGGTTCAGGAGATCACGGATCTGAATCCCAGCCTGCTGCGGATGAGCACGCCCAGCGACACCTTCGAGTTACACCTGCCGGCCGGCAGCAAAGACCTCTATCAAAAGCGCATCTCGGAGATCCCCGCGGACAAGCGAAATCAATGGCGGTTTCACAAAGTGGTGGCCGGAGAATCGCTGCAGACGGTCGCACACGATTACCACGTAACCCCCGCGGAAATTGTCTTTGTGAACCAGTTGGAAGCCGGCGATGACCTCTCTTCGACCGACTCGCTCATCATTCCAGTACCCCCCGCTCCGTCGAGCAGATCGCGCCTCACGCTGTACAAGGTGGAACATGGCGATACGCTGGTGACTGTGGCTGATCGCTTCAACGTGACCGTGCAGCAACTTCGGCGCTGGAACCATCTGACCTCGGCCCGGGTGGAACCAGGGCGTCGTCTGTACGTGGCTGAACCGGCGCGTGTCACTGGTTCCAAACGTCGGGCAAGCGCATCGACAAAATCGGCCACCGGCGCGAAACAGGGAGTGGCGCACTCTGCATCCGCGCACAAGCCGGCAGCGCATACTGCGACCGGCGCGCACACCACCGCGAAGAACAGCCCACCGGCTCTCTGAGCAGGAAAGACGACAGAAAAAACAATCGCATCAGCTATGCCGGAGAACTTTGCCGAAAAGAAACTCAATTCGCACTTGCGTTCATTGGCATCCCGTTGCATGCTGTTGCTATAATCCGCGCCGCAGGCAAGTATGATGGAAAGCGGTTCTCTGCGATCCGAATCCGTAGCAACCGAGCCTTGGAGGCAAAAGAATGCAGGACGATTACAAACTGTACGCACACGCAGACAACGAGTTTGAAGCCGAGGCGGACGAGTACCCCGATGAGGTGGAAGACGGCTTCGATGACGATGATGAAGAGGAAGAAGAAGTAAGCGTCATCGTCGCAACCACCGCTGCCGGTACCGAGTTGCTTATGCCACCCGTAAGCGTCCCGCCGCCACCGCCGGCGAAAGCGCCGGCCAAAAAGGCGGCCGCCAAGAAGACAGTTGCCAAGCCTCCGGCAACCAAAAGCGCAGTAAAGACAGTCCCAGCGAAAAAGGCTGCGGCAAAAGCTCCGGCCAAAAAGGCCGCCACGAAATCTGCCGCGAAGAAGAGCAGCAAAGGCGCGAAAAGCGGCAGGAAGGCCGCGAAAGCGGTCGGCAACAAGAAGAGCGCCAGTAGCAAAAAATCTACCATCAAACGAGGTATTCCTTTGGCAGTGAAGAAAGCAGCAACCAAGAAGTCGGCGGCGAAGAAGGCTCCGGCAAAGAAGGCAGCCAAGAAGTCGTCAGCAAAGAAGTCCGCCAAGAAGGCAGCAAAAAAGACAACAAAGAAGAAGTAGTTCTTTCCTACAAACAGGCAAGCAAAAGAGCCCGGCTAGCAGCCGGGCGTTTTTGCGTTTGGGAGTTTTTAAGATGCTGCGGACCTGATTGCGAGAGGGCTATTTTTTCTCGTAACCGTCCAGCGCGGCGAGAACCTGCTGGCTGTGCTCAGAGGGTTTCACGCCTGTCCATACCTGGACAATCTTGCCCTGAGGATCAATCAGAAACGTGTTGCGATTGGCGATTTTTACGCCCATGTGATCGCCCAACGACCCATACTGCACCACTACTTTCTTTTCCTGATCGCTCAGCAGCTTGAAGCTTAATCCTTCTTTGGCACAGAACTCTTTGTGACTGTCCGTCGAGTCAACGCTCACCCCGACGACTACGGCATCCAGTTTTTGATACTTGGCGATGTCCTGCTGGAAATTGTGGGCTTCAATGGTGCAGCCCGTGGTCATATCCTTGGGATAGAAGTAGAGCACCACCCACTTGCCGCGAAAACTATCGAGGCTGGTTGGGGTGCCATCCTGCGAGGGCAGGGTAAAGTTGGGAGCGGCCTGGCCGGCTTGCGGCATGGCGGTATCATCGGCACGTCCGCGGATGCTCAGGGCGGCGCCAGCAAGCAGAACCGCTAGGATTGCGACAACTGCAACTCGATTCGTTTTCACTGGAATCTCCAAATTGTTGCTAAAGTGAGCCCACACGATTAGAGCGCTTTTCGTCTTAAGCTGTCCAGCCGCGCTGTCATTAGGGTGCCCCCCGGGGCTTTAACCCCTGGGATACGCTTTTCTGTCCATCGATCTGCAGCAACAGTAGGAATGGCCGCGACGACATTGGCTTCGGTTAAGCCCGAATTGAAGAAATTGCTCGGTGCAACGAGTTTGCCGCAAACGGTCATACGGCGATGATCGCGATGTCGGCAGCAGCGGCCTGCCCCTGAACAGTCTCTCGATCGAAGACGAGGGTGCGGCCGGCTTCAATCGCAAGACAAGTGGCCCCCGCCGCACGCATCACCGCGATGGTCTTGGGCCCAATCACCGGCACATCAAAACGCATATCCTGCGTCGGCTTGGCCACCTTCACTACGGTCAGCCGCCGGGCGAGAGTGGATGCCGGCGTGAATGCCTCATCCTCGGCCTCCAGAGTCCGCAGGATGGCGCCGGCGCGTTCGATGGTGGCATCAGTACCCTCCATGGCTTCGACCGCTATACAGGCCTGCCCAGCCACGACCACGGTCTGGCCAATGTCGTAGCCGGCGAGGGCTAAAGCCACCTGGCGGCCATAGGCGAGATCTTGCTGCTCTTCCGCATTCGGCGCGCGCGCGGTCAGCACTCCCGCTTGCGCCAGCAACGGCTCCAGGTAGGCGGTGGACGAGATCAACTCGATCCCTTCATCGCTCAGGACTTTGGCCACCGCGCCCAGCAGCATATCCGTGTTCCGGGTACGCAGATTCAACAGCAGCTTGGCGAGGCGCCAGTCCGGCCGAATGCTGGAGAAGATTTGCTTGTGCTTGACTTGGCCGGCCATCACTGCCTGAGATACGCCTTCCTGGCGGAAGGTCTCGATCAATCGCG
This sequence comes from uncultured Acidobacteriaceae bacterium, assembly GCA_963775365.1. Taxonomy (GTDB): domain Bacteria; phylum Acidobacteriota; class Terriglobia; order Terriglobales; family Acidobacteriaceae; genus PALSA-350. The sequence goes on from CAVZJL010000001.1 coordinate 416,642, forward strand.
ACAACTCCCCCAAGGAAAGCCAATGCACGCGAATGCCTGGGTCGGCCGCGGCCCGTGCATCCATCTCCGGGTCGGTTTCTTCCTTGATAGCGGCAACGACTACCTGGGCTCCGTGCGCGCGCGCAGCATCGAGCAGCAAAAATGGAAAGCGTCCGTTGCCGGCAATCAAACCCAGCCTGGTAATCAGCTCCGGATTCACTGGGCCGCTCCTACTTGATCACGCCCCGCTGAGAGCGCTCGATAAAGTCGATCAGGTAAGCCACGCAGTCTTCCGGCTGACCTTCGCCTCGCAAGCGTTCCAGGGCCTGGGAGGTGTTGAGCTTGGCCGCCAGCAAGACCCGGTAGGCGTGCTGCAGGGCGCGCAACTGCTCCTTGCTGAAGCCGGAGCGCTCGAGGCCGACGCGGTTCAGGCTGTAGGCGTGGGTCTCCCGCTTGGCAGAGGTCAGGGAGTAGGGGAGCACATCCTGCGTGATGGTGGTGCCCCCGCCTACGTAGGCATGCTTACCGATACAGCAGTACTGGTGTACAGGGCAAAGCGCACCCACACTGGCATGGTCTTCCACGGTGACGTGACCGGCCAGGGTGGCGCCGTTGGCCAGAATGCAATGGCTCCCGATGGTGCTGTCGTGGCCGATATGGGTATATGCCATGATCAGGCAGTGGCTGCCTATGCGCGTGGTGCCGCCGCCGCCTTTTGTTCCCCGCGAGATGGTCACACACTCGCGGATGGTGTTGTCATCGCCGATTTCCAGGCCGGTGGCTTCGCCCCGATACTTGAGGTCCTGGGGCGCAACGCCCAGGCAAGCGAAGGAGTAGACGCGATTGCGGGCGCCCAGGCGTGTCTTCCCGTCGAGCACGACATGCGAAACCAGTTCACAGTCCTCGCCCAGGGCGACATCCGGACCAATGGTGCAATAGGGGCCAACATTACAGGACTCAGGGACAACAGCCGTAGCAGCCACGAGGGCTGTGGGGTGAATGCTCACTCCTGATTCACCGTCTCCAAAGCCGAAGCCTCCGCAGGCGGAGCAACCGAACCTTCCGGGCTATCAGTGCCGATGCGGGACGGCCGGGGCACCACCGCACACATGATGGTGGCTTCACACGCCAGCTTGCCTTCTACGAGGACCTTGCCTTTGAGCCGCGCTGCCAAGGGCCTCCAGTTCAAGACATCCACTTCGATGCGCAGCTGATCGCCGGGCGTCACCGGTCTGCGAAAGCGGGCGTCGTTAATACCGGAGAAGACCAACAGCTTGTTTTCATGATCCGGAACCTCAGGAAGCAGCAGCACTCCACCTGCCTGGGCGATTGCTTCCACCATCAGCACTCCCGGCATGATGGCGTAGTCAGGAAAGTGGCCCTGGAAAAACGGCTCATTGATGGTCACGTTCTTGATTGCCACGATGCGCTTTTTGGGGCTGCTTTCGAGTATGCGGTCAATCAGGAGAAAGGGATAACGGTGGGGCAGAATCGCCATGATCTGGCGTATGTCCAGCCCGCTCGCCGCATCCTGCCTGGGGGTCTCGTCTTCCATGGTCGCAGGGCAGATTATAGAGCATTTAAATCATCATTTTTTGATTTTGGCCGCCGCCTGGTCAGGATTAAACATGTCTGGGGTCAAGGCGATATTGTAGGCCGCGCGGGAAAGGAAGCGCTGATTGGTCATGTCATCGTTGTGGTAGCGGGTGATCGTGTAGGCGGTTGGAAAGCCCTCGACGACGTGATAATCGTCATACTCTTCCGCGTCGGTATTTTTGTCCTTGTAGACCGGATCGCGCCACTGGTAGGTCCGGCGCAAGGGCAAGTGCGTTTCGGCATCGGTCTGGATGGTTATGCTGTCATTTTCTGCGTTGATGAGGGTCGTTCGGTCGGCCAGATGGCGTTCCACGAGGTTTTGGCCGCCGTAAATGAGGACCGTTCGGGGGTCGTTCAACCAGACCCGCATGGCCGTCTGGATGGAATGCTCTCGGCGCCGGATGAGATCCTGGACCTGGTCCTTGGGCAGCTCCCGTTTGCCTTTGTAAGTGACTTCCCATGCCTGGTCTCCCGAAATAATTTCGACCACATCCCGTTTCTTTCCCAGCTCAACACGGGTCTGATCGGGAAATTTTTGGATTTCGTAGAACTCGGAGGTCATGCCGGTGGGCTTGCCGAGATAGAAGCCCGATGTGCGGCCTTGCTGCATGGTGCTGGTGAGCGTAAGCCATCTCGGCCCGCCCAGAGCGGTTACCATGGCGTCCAGGGTGGCCCGTGCCTTTTTCTGGTTGGCGGCGGCTTCCGGATCCTGCGCTCCCAGTGGGCGCAGCGCTGCCAGCATGACCAACAGGCAAGCAAATGTTCGATAGGCATTTCTGCCAGGCCCTAACGCCATCCCGGTCGATCCTCCTGCTGCCCAATTGTACAAATGGGCAAAGACGCGGCGGAAACATTGCACATGTCTTAGACGGGCCATGAGGGGTTCTCGACAGGTCTGCGTTTGCGGTCAGCATTCGCGTGCGGTCCGGGTTCACCCCAGGACGTCAGTCGTGGGGTAAACCTGGACCGCACGCGAATGTTGAGTGGCATATCCAACTCGATTTTCTGGCTAGCGTGCCCCCAGCAGCTTCTTTCGCTCCTTCAAGAGCTTGCGCTGCGCCACAGCCGGCATGGCCAGCACATCCCTGGTCTTCTTGGGCAACTTGTTGTAGATCAGGTTGTGACCGAGCTTGAACTGCTCTTCCAGCTCGCTGCTGCGCAGCACGCCCCAATGCCGGAGAGAGACCCAGTGCGCGCGGGCCAAATACGGTGCGGGAAAAACACCTTCGATTTCCAGCAGCTCCGCGTATCGCTCCGGCCCGGCGGCAAAGGAGACCACCGCCTTTTGGTCTTCATCGAGGTTCAGAACGGTAAACATCTTGCCGCCAATCGCCTTGTCGCCCACCCAAAAGACCAGATTCGCACCCCACTGCATGGTCTCCACCACGTGGGGCAATCGCAAAAGATACTCCCGTGCGCGTTCCGCATCCATGGCTTAAACCTCTTAATCGTTCATAGCGCGGAGCACGCCGCAGAGGCGTTCCAGCTCTGCCTCGGTGTTGTAGTAATGGACGGACGCCCTCACCAACTCATCTAGCCCCCGTCGCTCCATGTCGAGGCGAGTCGACGAACGCTCAATGGTTCGCACCGCGATACCGTTGGCATGCATCCATTGCAACACCTCTCCAGCCGGATGAGACTCATACGTGAAGGTCACAATGCCGCTCCGCACACGGCCCAGATCACGCACGGTCACGCCTTTCACATCCGCGAGCCGCTCCCGCAGCAGGGCGGCCAGATATTGAACCCGGCGCTCGATCCAGTCCAGCCCCAGAGCCAGCGCATATTCGACGGCCACTCCCAACCCGAGCCGAGGGGCGGCTGCCGCTTCCCAGGTTTCAAATTTCTTCGCGTCGTCCCGCACCTCGAACTTACCGGTGGAAACCCAGGTCGCTGCCCGGAGGTCGAGCAGGGGCGGTTCCATCTGCTCCTGCATTGCCCTCCGCACATACAGAAATCCCGTGCCCCGCGGTCCCCTGAGGTATTTGCGCCCGGTCGCGCACAACATATCGCAGCCCAGAGCATTTACGTCCAGGTGCATCTGTCCCGTCGACTGACACGCATCAAGCAGGAAGGGAATGCCGGCTCCCCGGGCCAGCGCGCCTACCTGCGCTGCGGGCTGCACCAACCCGCCATTGGTCGGCACGTGGGTAAGGGCGATCAACTTTACCCGATCGTCCAGCAGTTTCTCGAGGGCTCCCAGGTCCACTTCTCCGGCCGGGTCACTTTCTACAACGCAGATCTCAGCTCCGCTGCGCCGGGCTACCTGCAGAAATGCGATGTAGTTGCTTGCGTATTCGTTGGCCGCGGTCACGATGCGATCGCCGGGAGAGAAACGCAGCGAGTAAAAGGCCATTTCCCAGCCCCGGGTGGCGTTCTCCTGCAACGCAATCTCCTCCGGCGTGCAATGCAACAGGCGCGCCACGCTGCCATACAACGCATTCAGTTCCGGGGCGACGATGTCGGCCGCCTCGTAGCCGCCTATCCGCTCCTCCAGCCGAAGGTGCTCAATCACGCGCGCGACCACGGGTCGCGGCTGCAGGCTTGCGCCGGCATTGTTGAAGAAGGTTGTCTGCTCGCAGCCCGCGGTTTCCGCTCGCAGCCGTTCGATGTCGTGGTCCTGCACGGGTCTCTCGATGTCGCCTGGCACCTCCCCATTTTGCCTGAAACCTTATACTGCTGAAGAGATGGCCAATTTCCCGCCAGTTGATGAACAGCTTGATTACCTGCAGAAGGGAGCAGCTGAAATCATCCGGCTCTCAGACCTGCGTGAACGTCTGGAGGCTTCCAGAAAAACCGGCCAACCGCTTCGGGTGAAGGCGGGTTTTGACCCCACCGCGCCTGACTTGCACCTGGGCCACACCGTGCTGATGCGCAAACTCAAGCACTTTCAAGATCTCGGGCACCAGGTCATCTTTATGATCGGTGACTTCACCTCGCTGATTGGTGATCCCACAGGCCGCTCTGCCACCCGTAAGCCCCTCACCAGCGAAGAGATCACGGAGAATGCGAAAACCTATACCGAGCAGGTTTTCAAAATCCTCGATCGGGACAAGACTGAGGTTCGTTTCAACTCGGAGTGGCTGTCGACTTTAGGATTTGAAGGCATCATTCGCCTGGCCTCACGATTCACCGTCTCCCAGATGCTGGAGCGCGAGGAATTCCACCGCCGGTTCAACAACGAACAACCCATCTCATTGCACGAGATGCTCTATCCGCTGGCGCAAGGCTACGATTCTGTCGCTTTGCACGCGGATGTGGAACTCGGCGGCACGGACCAGAGATTCAACCTGCTGATCGGGCGGGAACTGCAACGGCACTACGACCAACCATCGCAGATCGTCCTGATGACGCCGATCATTGAAGGGCTGGATGGCGTGCAGAAGATGTCGAAGTCGCTAGGCAACGCGATTGGCATTCATGAGCCGGCACAGGAGATGTACGGCAAGCTCATGTCGATCTCCGACGAGCTCATGTGGCGGTATTGGATTTTCCTGACTGATCTGCGGCAGAGCGAAGTGGAACGCATGCAAAGCGACGTCGCCAGCGGAGCTCTCCACCCTATGGAGGCCAAGAAGCGCCTGGCGCGCACCATTGTCGCCGGCTTTCACTCGGAGGAGGCCGCGCGCAGAGCGGACGCGGACTGGGCTTTGCAGTTCCAGCAGCGAAACGTCGAAGCCGTTGCCGAAGAGGTCGCCGTGGACTTGCGGCAGGTGGCGGTTGCCGCCTCGCTGGAGCTTGCGCTGAACGACCAGAATCACCCCGTCGACATTCATGTAGCCAAGTTGCTGGTGGCCCTGGGCCTGAAGAATTCGCGTACGGAAGCGGATAGGCAGGTAACGGCTGGAGTGAATATCGACGGCGTGACTACCTCGGATAAGGTACTCCATCTCGCAAAGAGGCCTGCGCGAATCCCGATACGCGTCGGCAAGCAGGCCAGGGTGGCCGTGATCGGGTAGCGTTATCGCGACTGCTTCAACGCCAGGTCCTTCAGCATGCTGGGCAAACCCGAGGCGTGCTGCTCATACTGCGCATATCGCCTCAGAATCGGAACCATGCGCATCAGCCGGGAAGCGGGAAGACCAGACCGGAAGGAAAGAAATTGTAGGTGTTCCTGGTAAGCCAGGCGGACTGCCCGGCCTTCCTCCGGCGGCCTTGCCGACAAGAAGTCAACCATTTGCTGGAGGTCTTTGACCGACTCGGCTACGCGCCCCCAATGCTTCTCCGCGCGCGTATTTCCCTGGGCCCGTTGCTGCAGTTTGTTTTGAAATCCGACCTGCTGCGCCCCATGGAGGCGATAGCGAATCAGCGGCTGGTCGATGGGCCGCAGATCAGCGAGCGTGGCGATGACCAGGGTGATCCACTCATCGTGAATCCATCCTGGGGATACGGGCAGACAGCGATCGCGCAGGCCAGCCCGAAACATCATTGTGGCTCCAGTCACAAACCTGTGTTTGGCCAAAACTGTAAATTGGCCAGCGAGCAGGTCTTGCTTCCGCTTGCCGGCAAAGCCAAGACGCTGCCACAGCGTTCCGTCTTGAACCCGGTTTTGGTCATCGATGATGTCGGCATCAGAAAAGACCAGGCCGGCTCGCGGATGGGCCAGGAACTCCTTCTCGGAGCGTTGGAGACGATTGGGATACCAGATGTCGTCCTGGTCGCTAAGCGCGATCAGGTCCCCGGAACAAAGGCGAATGGCCTCCTCAAAATTCCTTGCGGAGCCCAAGGTCTCGGGGTTCTGGACGATGACGACCGGAAAGGAAACTGTGGCGGCGAAATCGCGAACGATGGCAACCGTTTGATCCGTCGATCGGTCGTCACACACCACTAACTCATCCGGCAACCTGCTCTGTTGCTGAATACTTTCCAACTGTTGGCGAAGAAATGGCTCACCGTTATACGTGCAGAGCGCCACCGATATCTTATTCAGGGAGTTGTTCATGGCGCAGGGGAATCAGTCGTTGTCTTTCCCAATCCTAAACCCAACCTGAGCCTGAGGGCCCTGCGGGCTTTCTTTCAAATTCCTTCCCCACCATCCGATAAGATATGCTCTGGTCTTTGCTCATCTTGCCGATGAAGCATCGCGAGGATTCGCTGAGTGGAACTACCTGCAGAAATTTCCGGAAGAGCCGCCCCCCAGAGCGATGATTTCACCGGCAGGCAAAGCGGGAATCTACGTGATTTTCTGGTGCAACTTGCAATAGTTTTCCTGGCATCGTATCTGCTTCTGTTTGCCGGCATGACCCGGCGGCCAGGTTTTTATGATGAAGGCATCATGCTCACGGCCGCGATGCGGGTTGCGGCGGGACAAATTCCTCATCGCGACTTCCATTACATCTATGGCCCGGCAGAGATCTACATTCTCTCCGGTCTATTCAAGACCTTCGGGGCATCCCTCCTGGCAGAACGCCTCTTCGACCTACTCATCAAAGCTTTGCTGGTGACGACGGTCTATGCCATCGTTTTGTCGTACTGCCGCAGAGCGATCGCTATTTTCATAGCCGCTGTGACCATCCTGTGGCTTTTTGGTTTAAAGGAGTTCGGCGTTGCGATGACGCCGGTCAGCCTGCTGAATCTGGTTGGATCATACCTAATCCTTCCAATATTTCTAGGCCGCGTATCCACGAGACGGATGGTCGCGGCAGGCGCTATTTCAGGAGCCGCGGCTCTTTTCAGGCCCGACACCGGCATCGCGCTGGTTGGAATCCACGCTTGCGTAATCGCGTTCGCCATCTATCTTTGTTTCGAAGGGACAGCAAACAGGTTAAGGATTTTCATATCTACCTTCGGGCCTTACCTGCTTGGCTTTGTGGTTCTGACCCTACCGGCTGCAATTTACTACTTGTCGGTTGCGCCTCTCGCGGCGATGCTCCAGGACATCGTTTTCTATCCGGCAAAGTATTACCACAGCGGCCGCTATCTTCCGTTTCCGGGAATCGACATGAAAGGACTCGAGAACCTTGGTGTCTACCTGCCGATCGCGATCACCATCATATCCCTTTACGCTTTGGCGGCGCGGCGATTACGTAACCGGGCGGCCGCCGGAGAACCTCTTGAGACCATTCGACAGGAGCAGGCCTGGTATGGCTTTCTGGCCACATTTACCATTCTCCTCATCGTGATGTATCTCAAAGGCCTGGTCCGCGCCAGCCCTTTGCAAATGTATCTTGCCATCATTTCGTCGTTACTCGTCGTCGCCGTACTCTTTCAACATCAATCAGTGTTTCCGCGTCCTGTCCGTATTTTTATCAGCTGTCTCATGTGGCTATCTATCCTGCCGGCCGCATGGTCGGCCCTTCACGAGATAAGGTTTGAATACGTGTGGCGTTGCTCCGTAGCACAAAGGATCTTATTCCCAAACGCGGCTCCCGGGACAGAGACGGAATGGTGTAAGACGGCGGGTCCCCTCACCACGGGCTTCTGCTTCTTCCCGGAAGACGACCGCGTTCATGCGATTGAATTCATCGGCAGTCATACCCAGCCGGGTCAGACGCTTTATGTCGGCGTAAGCCACCATGACAGGATATTTGCCAATGACAACATCATCTATTTCGCGACCCAGCGGATACCGGCTACGCGATGGTCCCATTTTGATCCTGATCTGCAGAACAGGTACGACATTCAGACGCAAATGGTCGACGAGCTGGAACGAAATCCGCCCCCATATATCGTGCTCGATTCAGAGTTTGAATCATCGCGCGAGCCCAACGACAGCTCGAAGAGTAGTGGCGTGACTTTGCTGGACAGGTATATCCATGACAAATATCAGCCGAGTGAAACCTTCGGGACGATGTCTGTATGGCAAAGACGCAGCCCCTAATCAAGGACCCCTTAGATGCGTGTAGTCCCTGATTGATTGCTGCGGTCGCCGATCCGGATCTGTTTAAGACTTGCTCACTTTCCAGCCTTTATACTGGTAAGAAGCCATGCATATTCCCCTCCAGCAGCCTTCGCCATCGCAAGCGCCTTCCATCCACCGTTCACCGGTCGATGGCTCACTATGCTAAGCAAGAAAGTTGCGACTGCGTATGGCCTCTTCCGCGATGGAGGAGTCAAGAAGGTCTACGACTATTCCTGGCTCAGGCTCCAGATGTTGGCCAGGGGGCACAAGAACGAGGTACGCATCGACCGATGCACGTTCAGCCTGGAAGGGATCACCGATGGCTCCACGAGAATCGAACTGATCACTCACAACTATGAAGCACCTGAGCGCCGTGCCATCGCCCGGTATGCACGACGGGATCTGCCCGTCGTCGAATTGGGTGGCTCTATGGGAGTGGTCTCGTGCATAACCAACAAGCTCTTGCAGGATCCGACTGCTCACCTGGTCGTGGAAGCGAATCCTCTTGCCATTCCACACCTGGAGGGCAACAAGAAGTTAAACCAATGCCAGTTTGAAGTTGTTAACCGGGCCATTGCGTATGGAGCCGACACTGTTACTTTTCGGCCCAACTCCAGCATGTGTGGGAATTCCATTACAGCGGACGGGGATCTATCACCTGTCACGGTTCAGACGGCCCGGCTCGGTGACCTGGCACGTGAGCGCGGATTCGATCGGTTCACACTCGTATGCGATATTGAAGGCGTAGAGTACGATCTGGTTTGCCAGGAAACAGAGGTACTAAAACGCGCTGACACGATCATCATGGAGACACACGACAGATTCATCGGGGCCGAGAAGACCCGCCTGATGATGGACAAACTCGCGAGCCTCGGCTTCAGCCTGATTGAGGAAACCGAGTTTGTAGCCGTTCTGCGACAGTAATTTCTCCACGAGCCGAGGCGAAACTGTTGAAAGTGACAAATGTCGCGTAAGCGGAAAGTACTGCAAGGCTCGGCTTCCAACCTGGTGCGGGTGCTGCTCTCCATGCTGGTCTCGCTGGTGCTGCCGCCCTTCCTGGTACATCGCATGGATCCGGCTGAATACAGTGCATGGGTCTTAATCCTGCAACTGAGCGGCTACGTCTACATGTTGGACTTGGGCTTGCAGACGGCAATCGGCAAGTTTGTGGCGGAGTACGACGCAAAAGGTGAAAGCGAGGCTAGCCATCGTCTCATAAGCACCTCGTTTACGATTCTCGCGTTTGCCGCCACCATCGGTTCGGTGGCGATCGTCGTGATGGCATGGAGCGTGCCTCAGCTTTTTCACCAGATGCCGGCGACGCTCGTCCCTCAAGTGCGTATCGCGCTTCTCGCGGTTGGCTTGTCTACTGCGGTGATACTGCCCTTCGGCGTTTTTCTTTCTACTTTCACCGGCCTGCAGCAATATGTCTTTCCCACGATCGTCGCCACTGCCAGCCGGGTAGGAACAGCTGTCGGACTCGTCGCTACTCTCCTGATGCATGGTGGGCTGGTGCAATTGGCTATAGTGTGGGCGGCCTTCAACCTGGTAACAGCGGCAACGCAATTCTTTGGCTGGCGAAGGTTGGCCAAGGCGCGTGTCGGGTTTTCATTTTTTGTATTCCACCGTAAATCCGCAATCCAGCTGGCAAAATACGGCAGCGTCATGTCCATCTGGACTCTGGCCATGTTCTTTGTCAGCGGGCTGGATATCGTGATCGTCGGCCATTACCAGTACAAGGAAACTGGCTTCTACTCCATCGCCAGCGGCGCTGCGAATTTCATGCTGGCGGTGGTTTCCAGCCTATTTGGCCCACTGGTTCCTGCCGTCTCCTCCATGCAGGCGGGCACAACACCAAGCCGGATTGGAGAGATCTGCATCAGACTGACCCGGTATTGCGGTTCGCTTCTCTTGCTTCTCGGGTTGCCCCTGATATTTGGCAGCTATCCTTTGCTCAGCTTGTGGGTTGGTAAGCGGTATGCCGCACAATGCGCTCTTTATCTACAAGTGCTGGTTCTGGGCAACGTCGTTCGCCAGTTTGCTTTGCCCTACATCCTGGCTGTTGTAGCCACTGGAAAACAGCACCTGGCCACGATCGCCGCGATCGCCGAAGCAGGAGTCAATATTGTCCTGAGCATCTGGCTGGTACAGAGGATTGGAGCGGTCGGGGTCGCGCTGGGAACGCTGGTTGGAGCTTTCGTCAGTGTTGGAGTGCATCTTTTCGTAAGCATGCGCTACACCCAGCCAACCATCCTCATTCCACGGACGCGTTTTGTTCTGCAGGGAGTGTCTCGCGCTCTGTTGATCACCGCGCCTTCACTTCTTCTCTATCCCTTCTGGAGAAAGCTGACTATGCTTCCAGCCCCGCCGGCGGTACTCGCGCTATGGCTCGTGGCGACCGCGGCCATCGCATGGTGGGTTACGTTGACGGCAGGGGACCGCGGCGAACTAAGGGCCGGCCTGCACCGGCTGGTATACTGGCGTCTAGAGCGGACCTAGCCTGCGATCGAACCTGCTGCATTCCTCTCGATGAAATGCCCCCAGCTTCCCATTCACCCAAGTCGATACTAGCGGTCGTCGTTCTATACAACTGCGAGCTTTCCCAAAGCCAATCGGTTTCCTCGCTGTTCGCAATACTCAACGAGAACGCCGAGATGGGAAAGCACTTTTCGCTTGTTCTGTATGACAATTCGCCGCAGCCGCAGAGCCATGCAATGCCGGCTGACTTCCCCGTTCATTATGTCCACGATCCTTCGAATGGAGGACTGGCCACTGCTTACAACTTTGCCCTGGCGCGCGCTGAGTCGGAGCAACGCGAATGGCTGCTTCTGATGGACCAGGACACTTCTCCCACGCGCGAATTCATCTTCGAGTTGCTGGAGGCCGCAGCCAGCTTGCACGCCCAACCGGACGTCGCAGCCATTGTTCCCAAATTAACAGTGAACGGCATCGTCCACTCTCCGGCCATCCCCTTCATCGATCAAATGCGGCGTCAGTTCCTGCCTTCCAAAAACCCCATCGATCGAGATATCGTTGGGGTTTTGCAACAACGGATGTGCTCCTATAACTCCGGTTCTACCCTGAGGGTCTCGGCTGTGCGCGCGGTGGGTGGATTTCCTCCAGAGTTCTGGCTGGATTACCTGGACCACGCCGTCTTCCATGCCCTCTTTGCCGGTGGCTATCGACTCTACGTGATGCGGTCGACGCTGGCGCACGAAGCATCGTACGCTAACATTGACCGCATGCCCTTTTGGCGGATGCACAATGTGCTCCTGGCCCAGACTCTGTATGTCAAAAGAAACGGGAACTTTACCGACCGGCTGCTCTACCGGATCTGGTTGTTACGGCACAGCAGGAATCTTCGCCAAGCCTGCAAAGACCCCCACATTTGGAGAGAGGCAGCGCTGCAGGCTTTTCTTTTCCGGGTACCCAAACCGCCAGCTTCCGCGTCTCCGCTAGCCCGCGCCATAAGCAGAAAATAGGATGAGCAAATATAAGTTTTAGTTAACTTGTATTTGCTACGCATCGCTCCTAATCTGTTGGCCCATGAGCGTCAGGGTTAGATCGTGCTTTCCTTTGCCAGGACAAAACCGAATGGCCGGCCGGCCATGCTTGCGCCTATCAGTTCTAATCGACGTGGTGCTGCTGTTTGGACAGGCTGCGGCGTCGCATGCTTTTGCCGCAACCAAGGTGCACACGGTCTTCGTCGGCGCGGGGAAAAATGTTCCTTACTCTGTAACCGGCGACCCGGCTGGTGCTCTGCCCGGCGAAAAGCAGTTGCGTGTTCGCCCTCTTATCGTCGACGACAAGCTTAAGGAATGGACAAGCGGAGAAACGCACGCAATCACAGACCGCAGCTTCGTTGTCCGCCGCGTTCTCCGTCTCAATGATTCACTTCCCGGTGACAAGGCGGAACATTGGATATGGCAACGTGGACCGTGGCTCATGGTCGATCGAGTGAAAGGCAGTATCACGGCCCTGCACCTGCCGGATTACGACCCCGCTGTTTCGAATGTGATTTGGTTCCGCGACTACGCCGCCTACTGCGGCCTTACAGCCAGCGGCAAGCAGTTGTATGCGGTGGTTGCCCAGATAGCCGCTCGCAAGCCGGTACTGGCCAAAAAGCTATCGCCATGGTCCCCGGGGGAAAATCAAGCACCGGCGTGTGCAGCAGCGCTGTGGCAACGGGAGCCGCTGCGCGTGACCTTTCAACCGTCTGGCGCGACGCCGGTGAGCTACGACCTGGTCGGGCTGTCCGCCGTGCTGGTTGAGGATGGCGATGGCAATGAAGAGCCTGCCGCTGGTGCGAGCAATTAGCTAGCGGAACAACGGCGATCTGGAGGGCGCAACACCGGCAAGCAAAGTCGAGTTGGTTGTAATCGTAGTGATTCTGCGCATGCACATCGTCCCAAGCCAAGGTGTGCCAACACGTGTTTTGTGTCAAGGCGTGGGCTTGGGCGGACCGTAAGCGACTATGAACAGGATGGGCTTGATAGCCACTGAGCGATTGCTTGCTGTTCGGCGCGGACTTTTTCGCAGCCTCTTTCGCGGAGATGTTGTTAGAGCCTCTGCAAAGAGGCGAAGAAAAGCCCAGAGCTTCTGTGTCTGCGTGAGAACCGGTCGATCCGTGGAGCAAGTTCCATGAGCGCGCCATAGTTTTTCCCACACCGGCAATAAATGCTGGGTGCCCCATTCAAGCCGTCCTTTAGCTTGAGTGGGATAAGTGTCCCTCGATCTGACACTTCCCAACTGCCCCTGCCGCAAGCAAGATGAAGCGTTGGCAAAAGCAGTACCGGTTCTCGGATCACTGGCGGGACTGGGAGGCCGGTACCCTTCTACGGAATCATTTTTCTTGGGCGGGCGTGGCAAATGGAAAGTGGCGGATCGAGAGCCGTTTATCCCACTCAAGCCAAAGGGCGGCTTGAATGGGGCACCCGGCATTTATTGCCGGCGCGGGAAAGCCTCACCAGATCGATCCGCAGAGTTTTCGTTTTGTATCCGGGCACAACTTTAGTCGGGCAATACAGGATTGAAAAAGGATTGGGCTTTAGCCCTCATCGTCGGCCATCTTTTCGCCCGACTGAAGCCGTGCCCTGACACAAAGCATGAGGTCGAGCACGGCCTGTAAATCTATTCCCCTGTTGAGCCCGGGCTCGAGCCAAGATTGGCTGCTAAGCAAGCTGACCGCAATCGTTTTCGACAGATCCCAGCATTCTGCTGGATATAATCAGCCACGTGCTGCAAAGCGTAACGGGACGACCGAGAACTAAATTAATGTTTGTTTTCCTGGTGCTGCTGCCGGGCATCGTTGCCTACGGGATCTTGTATCGGCAGGCGCTCAATCTTCCCTACCAGGATGATTACGGTACTATCCTGTCCTTCGCGGCCGACTACGAACAACTGCCCAGCGTTACGACCAAGCTACTGTACATCGCGGCGGCACAGTCCAACGAGTACAAGCTCGCTTTTGAGCATTCCATCGTGGCCGCCGAGGTTGAAGTCACTCGCCATGTGGACTTCTCGTTTCTCTCTGCTCTGGGTAATCTTTTCCTGCTTCCCCTTGCCTATCTCCTGTGGCGAACCTATCGAATGGATGAAGGCGATCTAAACCAGAGCTTGCTAGCCTTTCTGCCCATAAGCTTTCTTTTCTTCTCTCTCACTTATTGGGAGAATCTCAATTGGACAACCACCGGACTGGTCAATATTCCCGTCATTTTCTTCAGCCTGCTGGCTCTTTATCTTCTGCTTCCCCGGAAGACGATCGAACCGACTGGAATTCGTCTGCTGCTGGCGTGTTTGGCGGCCGTGCTGGCCGCGTTTAGTTCGGCAAATGGTTTTTTGCTGGGCCCGGTTGGCCTTCTGATCCTTATCCCTCGCCGCGCTTATGCCAGGTCTCTGGTTTGGTGCGCTAGCTTTCTCCTGCCGCTCGCTGCCTACCTCTACCACTACACTCGCGTCGTTCATACAGCGGATATAAGTTCCTACGCCACGAGACCGCTCTTCTTTCTTGCTTTTTTGGGCTGTGGTGCGATCCCGTTCCGTTGGCCGGCAGCGGTGTTAGGCGTGGTGATCCTGGGCGTCCTTTGGCTTGCGCTTCGCACCCGCTTTGATCGGATCAATCCTGTTGCCGTTCACTTCATGGTGTGGATTGTGGCAACGGGACTCCTGGTTGCATGGGTGCGGGGAGCGGTCGGCTTCGCGGTCGGGGGACGGTACAGTATCTACTCCATCCTGGTGCTGATTTTCTGCTACTCCTTTCTTTCGCAGTACCTGCCAGGCCGCTGGCCCGAGTTCAATCGGCGACGATTTTACGCAGCTTCCCTTGCGCTCACTGTTTGTATCTGCCTCTTGGCGGACATACACGCATACAGGAAGCTCGACGCGCGGCGCCAGATGGTTCTCTCGGGCATTGAGCTCTATCGCGCCAACCCTCAGGTCAACTCCCCCCTGATTGACCAGAATTTGCTGAAAGCCTATCCGGATGAAGCAGCCTACGAACGGGACTCCCTGACCAACGCCATCCAAAAACATGTTTACAGTTTGCCGCCGCATTAGGGAGGGCCGCTACCGGGGGAAATGCCGTACAAGCGGAAAGGGACTAGCATCAAAACTGGAGACAAGGAATGCTGGAAACCATGCCCACTCTCGATGATCTTCTAGAGGAAGCCAGGATCGCACACGGACATCTTTGCGCAGGGCAGGTTTTGGGCGTCCGACTAGCCATGCTTGGATGCAGTCGTCTGGGCATCGAGCAACCACGCGGCAAGGACCGGAAGCGTCTGGTCACCTTCGTGGAAATCGACCGCTGCGCCACCGACGCTATTGGGGTCGTCACCGGTTGCCGGTTAGGCAAACGTGCGTTGAAATTTCGCGATTGGGGCAAGATGGCCGCCACATTTGTTGATCTCGAAACGCAGCGTGCCATTCGCATAGCTGCCCGGGAATCGTCCAAGGACCTGGCTCGCCAGTTGCACCCGGAAATAGAAAACAAGAACCTGCAGCAAATGGCCGCCTACCGCGAGATGAGCGACCACGACCTCTTCGACGAGCAATGGGTGCGGGTAACCCTCGACGCCAGGGAGTTTCCCGGATACAAGGGAGAGCGGGTGGCCTGCGGACAATGTGGAGAAGGAATCAATTACGATCGCTTTGTGGTGCGGGATGGGCAGACCCTCTGCCACTCCTGCGCCGCCCCCGAGGAGCGATACTACCAGCCCCTCTAACCGAGCTTTGTAGCATTCTCGACCGCCAGTGCGGCGCGCAAGACCGTTGCTTCATCGAAATGCTTTCCCAAAATCTGGGCGCCGATCGGCAATCCCGATGAGGACTTTCCACACGGCACCGAGATTCCGCAGATCCCCGCCAGACTAGCAGTCACGGTATAGATATCGGCAAGGTACATGGAGAGGGGATCGTCTGTCTTCTCGCCCAGTTTGAAAGCCGGCGTCGGCGCAGTCGGCGTCACCAGCACATCCACCTGCTGAAATGCTTGCAGGAAATCCCGCGTCAGCAGCGTACGCACCTGCTGCGCTTTCTTGTAATAGGCATCGTAATAGCCGGCGCTCAGGGCATAGGTTCCCAGCAGGATGCGCCGCTTCACTTCAGCTCCGAAGCCGAGGTCGCGCGATCGGCGATACATCTCCCCGAGGGTATTTGCATCCTTGGCGCGAAAGCCGTAACGAACTCCGTCGAACCTGGCCAAGTTTGCACTGGCCTCGGCGGTGGCCAGCAGATAGTAGGTCGGAACTGCGTACCTGGTGTGCGGTAGCGACACCGGACAGATGATGCATCCTGCTTCACGGAGGCGTTCGATGGCGGACTCCACCGCAGCGCGCACCTCGGCATCCAGGCCATCGGCAAAATATTCAGCCGGAACCCCGACGCGCAGTCCCTTCACGGGTTGTTCCAGAGCCTTTCTATAGTCCGGTACCGGCACGTCGGCGGAGGTAGCGTCCAGTGGGTCGTATCCTGCGATCACACCCAGCAGAATGGCCGCGTCCTCGACTGTGCGGGTAACCGGACCGACTCTGTCGAGCGATGAGGCGAATGCGATCAAGCCATAACGCGATACGCGTCCGTACGTAGGAAGCACGCCAACGACACCGCAAAAGGACGCCGGCTGGCGAACAGAGCCGCCTGTATCGGTGCCCAACGAGGCGAATGCCATGCCTGCCGCAACCGCGGCAGCGGACCCGCCGCTGGAGCCACCGGGTACACGATCTAATGCCACCGGGTTGCGCACTGGGCCATAACCGGAATTCTCCGTCGATGAGCCCATGGCGAACTCGTCACAGTTCAGCTTCCCAACGAGAACCGCTCCCGCAGCCTCCAGACGCTTTACCACCGTGGCATCATAGGGAGGCTGATATCCGTCGAGGATTCGTGAGCCCGCCGTCGCCGGGGAACCCTTCATGACCAGCACGTCCTTGACGCCAATCGGAACACCCGCCAAAGCAGGCAGCGGACTGCCCTGCGCAGCCAATTGATCGATGTCTGCGGCAGTGCGTAGCGCACGCTCGCGGCTCACCGCCAGAAAAGCATTAATCGTCGGATTTTGGGCTTCAATTTCCTTAAAACAAAGCTCCGCCAACTCGGTTGCGCTGGGGTCTGCGTTGCGCACCGCTGTTTGAATCTCGGCGATACAATTCTGCTTCCAATGCATACTTCCATTATGCCCGAGAGCACTACGGAACACCGGGCGCCAAGCTGCCGGCGGGCCGATTGAAGTCGCGTTTAGCCCTATATAATTTGCCGATACTGCGCATATTCGTGCCGAGGCTGACTCCTGGAGGAATTGATTTGCATGCCGCACTCAGCTGTATTCGAAACCAAGTTGGGTGCGAAATCTCCAACCGAATTTTTTGACCGTCATCCCACGCTGCCGATCATTCTGCTGTTTTTACTTCCGTTCGCAGTGCAAGTACCTTTTTGGCTGCTGCGACTGAGCACCGATCCCATCTGGTTCTATTCGAGCATTATCAGTGGGGCGCATCTAGTCCCGGGTTCCCCTTTTCTCGATCCCAATGCGGGCTTCACCTCGGAGGCTCTGGGTCGTCTTGGAGCATGGGACTGGGTGCACGGAGTGATCCCCTGGTGGAATTCCTACACTGGAATTGGGGTACCCCTAGCGGGAGAGTTACAGCCGGGCGCATTTTTCCTGCCGTTCAATTTATTGCTCCTACTCAAGGAGGGGGTGCTTTGGCAACGGATCGCCATGCAGATCATTGCGGGACTGGGGACGTACGCGCTGTTGCGCGAGCTCAGGCTCAGCCGGCTGGCAGCATTCCTGGGTAGCGCCCTCTTCGCGCTGAATGGTGTGATTGCCTGGACACCGGGACCCGCGGCAGTCTACTGCTCGACGCCTTTTCTTCCCTGGTTGTTGTGGGGCATCGAACGCGCACCAAAGCCGCGTCAAGGCGCCACAAGTATCCTCGTCATCGGGCTGGCTATTGCATGGATGATTCTTGCCGGCTTTCCTGAGCCGGCTTATATCAGCGGGTTACTTGGGCTTGCCTGGGGAATCTACCGCCTCGCTTCCGCACCCGAGCGTTGGGTTATGGCAAGGCGTACGCTGGGTGGCTTCGCATTCGGTTTGATGGTTGCCTCGCCGCTGCTGATCGCTTTTGCCGATTACCTGCTTCAATCAGACTCTTTTGCGGTCCATAACAAGACCGGGTGGTCTTTGCCGTGGGCATCTGTGCCCATGACAGTGATGCCGTATGTCTATGGACCCTTGAATTTCCCTCTCTCCTCCCAGGTGCTGATTGACATATGGGGAAACATCGGAGGTTACACAGGACCTCTCGTCCTGGTCATGGCGCTAACCGGGGTCATGCGCAAATCAGCGGACCGTGGGCTCAGGCTGCTTCTGTTTATATGGGTTTTGTTGTGCTGGGCTCGAACCTTTGGTGTGCAACCGTTCACGGCCTTCATCGATCACCTGCCGTTACTAAGCCGGGCCGTCTTCTGCCGATACGCGGGCGCTTCCTGGATACTGGCGTTGACCATTCTCGCGGCCTATGGTCTCGATGAATTTCGCGGCACCGCACCACGACGCCGCGGCGTCTTTGCATTTGTCATGGTTCTTCTCTTGGTCTGCGTTGCCGTGGCGTGGCCGCAGAGGGCCTTCTGGGGATGGTCCCAGGGCAAGCTGCTCGTCATGTTCGCTTTCCTGGGGGCCTCGGTTTTCTGGGCTCTCGCTGGACTGGCCGCACTCGGGCTGGCATGGCGGATCCCGCACCTGGAGAAGCGCCGAACAATCTTCGCAGTGCTGATAATTTTCGATGCCACATTGATGTTCCTGGCGGCGCAGGTCAGCGCCAGACGAGATAACCGAGTGGACACGCAAGCGATGCGATTCCTGCACGATCATCAGGGACTGTCTCGCAATTACAGTCTGGGTCCGCTTGCACCCAACTACAGCGCATATTTCCAGGTGGCCAGCATCAATCACAATGTTCTTCCGGTTCCGAAGTTATGGGCGCAGTATGTGGATCACCATCTGCTGCCCGGCTTTCAGGGGGACTCAGGGGTCACTTTCTTCTGGCCAGCCTGGGGTGACACCAGCGACACCGGGGCGCGTACGTTCAGCATGAATCTCGCGAACTTTCGCGATGTCGGAGTCAGGTATGTGTTAACAAACCCTGGCCAGAGTGCACTCCCAACAACCTACCTCGATGCGACGGATGCGAAGCTGCCGGTCGAGGGTGATAGGAAAATTCGAACAGGGGAGCCGCGATTTCTCGCGTGGTGCCAGGAGGTGGCCGACAATCCGGCCAAGCCAGCAGCCGAGCGTTTTGTCTTGCGAGCCGTTGCCCATTTACTCACGCGAGCGGTGGCTCTGGTGAAGGATCAACCTACAAGCGAAAAGAACAGACCGCCCGTGAACCGCGATGAGGATTCGACAATTGTTCAGTCGACTCACCTAGTTCTCTCGCCCGGCCAGTCGGCTGAGACTGTCGTTCCGATGCCGGCGGCCTTCGCCCAGTCTGCGATTGATGGAGTCGGAGTGCTTCTTACGAGTGACGCTGGCCCCACGGATGGTGATCTTGCGGTCAGGATTTGCGCCGAGCAAGTATGCCGGTGGAGTCTGAAATCGCTCCCCAACTCTGACGACAGTGGCTTTTTTGAGGTTCATCTCGATCAACCGCTTGCCGCGCCGCCAGGAACCCCGCTGCATTTAACCTTCACGCACCAGGGCGGATCCAGGCCGATGGCACTGGCAGTTTCGGACGGTGCGAACCAGCAACTCCAGGGACCAGGCGGCGCGCTCCCCGATGGACGATTGCATCTCAGGTTTAAAGATTCCATGATCGTGCGCGGCTTTCAAAAGGCCTACGGGGATTCCTTGATGGACATCTGGGAAGTGCCTCAACCTGCCCCTTATTACGACGTTATCCAGGGCGGTCCTTGTACCCTCGCCAGTGAGGAGAGAGAGAGCGTCACGGCTGTGTGCTCGTCTCCCGCCAAATTGCGTCGCAGGGAACTCTATATGCCTGGATGGAATGTGAGGAACAACGGGACGGGCATTAAAGCGGTCGAGCAGGATGGCATCTTCCAGGCGACACTTCTGCCAGCCGGGAGCAGTAAGGTTCACTTCGACTTCGCACCTCCCCATGTGAAGATTGGCTGGGCAGCGTGCCTGGCGGGTGTGATGGGATTGTTGTGGCAACTGCTCCGCATCGGACGCGGCAGAAAAGACGAGATAGGTGACACGTCAACGGCATGATCCAGGCACTCGAAAGTTGCATGGCATGCCTGAACGACATGAATCATTCGCGAACCGCGCCCTTTTCAGCAACCGCATAATCGGGTTTCGCAAGGTGTTCAGGCGATGGCCAAGCTGCTGCTGCTAAGATCAAATGGCACAATCCGCTAAGGTTGATCTAGCCTCTGCCGTCCGATGGAGAAGGATGAAAAGCTGTGTTATTTCGATCGTTGTGCCTTGCTACAACGAATCGAAAACCCTGGAAACAATCATTGCCCGGGTGCTGGTCGCCGATGTCTCAGGGTTAGAGCGAGAAATCATAATCGTCGATGACGGATCCCTAGATGACTCTGTGCACATCGCAAAGAGCCTTGCGGAACGGCACCCGAACATACGCGTTCTCGAACATACAATTAATCAAGGCAAAGGTGCTGCGCTTCGGACCGGATTTCGAGCTGCCACGGGAGAGATAATCCTCGTCCAGGACGCCGATCTGGAGTACAACCCAAACGACTATCCGCGGTTGCTCGCTCCCATCCTCGATGATCGTGCCGACGTAGTCTACGGCTCCCGATTTCGCAGCGGCTCTGAGATGCGCGTGCTTTTCTTCTGGCACAACGTCGGGAACAGTATTTTGACCCTGCTGTCGAACATGATGACGAACCTGAATTTCACCGACATGGAGACTTGTTACAAGGTCTTTCGGCGCGAGGTGATTCAGGCGGTCACGATCCAGGAGGATCGTTTCGGCTTCGAGGTCGAAATCACGGCAAAGATTGCGCGATTAACCGCGAGACCTCGTATCTATGAGGTAGGTATTAGCTATAGCGGACGAACGTACAGCGAAGGCAAGAAAATCACGTGGAAAGATGGCATTCGAGCAGTCTGGTGCATTTTCCGCTATAACATCTAACGCCTGCAGCGAAAATGCTCTAAAGCATTTTCCTAATACTGTGATCTGGTGAGGTCGGTTATGTGCGGCCATTCTTTGGCGGAATGGCCGCGTCACGTGCAGCTATCCGGTCCACACCATTAGGAGAAATGCGCTAGCGCTCGATGACTTTCGGTACTTTGAAGAAGGTTCCGTCGGTATCCGGCGCACCCGCGAGGACCCGCTCCCGCTTCAGGGACGGAGCGACTTCGTCAGACCGCAAGTGCGGAGTCGTTGCCTGCGGCTCGCTGCCGACCGTCAACTGGTCGGCAACTTGCGCCATAGGAGGTACAGAGGATGTGTCCAACTCGTTGAGCTGGGCAAAGTAGTCGAGAACGGAATTCAGATCACGCAGCATTCCCGCCTTCTCGCTCCTCGTAAGCTCGAGGTTCGCAAGCTCGGCGACCCGATCTACATCCTGTTCAGATACGCCCATAGACGTTGCAGCTCCAGAGTTGACGAACGAAGAAGGGTGCAGCCCTCAGTGGCTAAAGCCGCATCGGCTTAAAGGCACTGACGTACGGGCCGAAGCCCGTACCCCTTCATAGAGGTTTTTGCTCGGAGTCCGTTCGGCCAGTTCACTATTTTTAGGCAGACTTGGAAAAATCAACTGCCCAGGAATTGGCTCGGCTGGAGACACAGCAAAAGGCTGTCTCATAGAGCAGGGAGAAGTCGCTCGCCAAGGTGGCCTCGCGCATGTAATCCCAATCGATCTTTGCCTTCAGGGGCTTGATCATGCGGCAGTAGTAAGCCTCAAGCTCTTCATCGGGAATATCCTGCAGCATCTCTTCTTCGCAACGGAAGGCGAGTGTGGCAGCGCCGGTCAAGCCGGGCCGAAACGGCATGTGCATCACTTCCAGATGAGGCAGCTTGGGCCGCGGGCCAACCAAGCTCATGTCACCACGTAGCACATTGATGAGTTGGGGCAGTTCATCCAACTTGTACTTGCGTAGGAAGCCGCCAAACCTGGTCACCCGCGGGTCACCGCGCTTGGTCAGCGAGGGCCCGTCTGCCTGGGCGTCGATCGCCATGGTCCTGAACTTGAAAACGGTGAAAAGAACCCCATTCCGTCCCACGCGCTTTTGGCGGAAGATGACGGGGCCTGGGGACTTGTAGCGAACCAACAAGGCGGCGAGCAAGAGCAAGGGCCAGAAAAGCAGTAGTGCCACTGCAGCAAAGACAAAGTCAATAGAACGCTTGACGGCCGAAACGCTCCACGCGCTCGGCTCGGCATAGTATGCAGCAGGGTCCTGCGGTATAGCGCAAAACGGTGGAAACAAAGTCGTCGTCGAATGGTTGCTTACCTCAGAGACGACATCATTCCAAAGCAGAGCCGCACTGGGCTGCGGAGGAGCAAAGCTTGTGTCCATGCGTTTTTAAGACCTGTTCTAAAATTTTGGAGCGCTTGCTGAATTCTCGTTCAGGGTCTTGTCAATCAAGTTCTTTGCTAAGTCAACGGTCTTGGTGCAGTTCTCAATTTTTGCTAGACACTCGCTTGATCGGCCAAGGAGGTAGCCACCTTAGCCTACTACCGAACCACTGCGTTGATGTGGACTGCTTCGAGACCGTCCTCGCGGCTGGGGCCGAACGTCTCGATTTCCCGCTATGTACACGGATGA
This sequence comes from uncultured Acidobacteriaceae bacterium, assembly GCA_963775365.1. Lineage (GTDB taxonomy): Bacteria > Acidobacteriota > Terriglobia > Terriglobales > Acidobacteriaceae > PALSA-350. Next base: position 439,315 of record CAVZJL010000001.1, read on the forward strand.
ACCCGCGTCCAAAAAGGATGTTGCGCCGGGCAGAACTTTTCCCGATTCAACCTTTTAACCAAAATACCAGCATTTCCATTGTTAGGGTACCCCACTGCTCATAACAGTCAAGGTTCTCAGCCCGCGCCGTGGGCGACTGACGCCCTTTTTGTTCAAAGGTTTACCAAGCCAGGAAAGATGTTCGCACCGCGATCTACCTGAATAAGCTATAGACGGCACTGGGGCAGCAAAAGCTGCCCTGGAATGCTGCGGAAGGTTACCTAAGGCTCTTCATTTGAAACCGCCTAGTCGGCACCGGTCCGCAAGTCCTCCTGTTGCATGACAGTCCTGTCGATCGCGTTCAGCCTGGGTGCTCCCGGTCCCTTGATTACGCGTTTGTCCCGACTCAAATGAAATTCTGCGATTTTGAGAAGACAGCGCGCAGCGACCGCCGCACGAACCAACAGTTTGAGTACCCGGCTCTTTCCAAAATAGTCGTAATGCTCATTGAAATCAACCATCGCCCGATGCTGCTCTATGATCTTCTTCCTGGGCATCTGATTGATGCTTTGGCTCCCGTAATGAATGACTTCGGCAGTAGGCGTGTAGTAGATTTTGCAACCATTGCGTTTGAGCATCAGGTTGTAGGCCAAATCGACCTGGAAATGGGGCAGACGCTCGTCGAGCATGCCGAAGGTCTCCCAAGTCTCCCGGCGGAGCACGTAGGCCGTGGTCCCCAGGCTTTCCACCTGCTGTTCCCGCGAATAATCGAAGGCGCAGGCGTAGTACTCCCTCGAGACTTGGCCGTGAGGGAAGAACTTGTGCCAATTCAGTCCCTGCAGAATCATGGTTCCGAGGCCGGCAAAACTACGCACACAGGATTGCGTGGTGCCGTCGGGGTTGAGCAAGCGCGGGCCGCAGGCCGCAGCCTCCGGATGAGAGTCCATGAAGCCTACAAGCACCTTAAAAACGTTGCCCAATAACTTGGTGTCACTGTTCAACAGACACGCGTAGCGGGCGCGCGACATCTTCATGCCCAGATTATTATTTTTGGAATAGAGCAGCGCCACCTTATTGCGCACCAAGATGACTTCCGGATAGGCCGACTCAACCATCTCCGCACTGCCATCCGTTGAACCATCATCGATGCAGATTACCTCGAATCGGATCCCCCGGGTGTAGTGATAAATAGAGGCTAAACACTGCTGTAGCAATGCTTTGGTATTGTAATTGGGTATGATGATGGTTAGGTCGAGCAAGAGATTCATCAATCTTTCAAAACCTCAGGCACTTCTATTCGGATGAGTGGACTTCGCGCGCAGGAACACCAGCGACGATAGCATTCGCAGGCACGGACCGCAGCAACACAGAATTCGCACCCACCCTGACATTATCGCCTAAAGTTATTCCGCCGAGAACCTTAGCACCAGCTCCAACGACCACAAAGTCGCCCAGTTCGGGCCTGAGAGCCAAGTCATACTTCATATCGATCTGCCTGGCACCCAGGGTCACGCCCTGGAAGATGGTCACACCCCTGCCTATTTTTGATGCACCAATGACCGTTCCCGAGGTATGGGGAAAGAATATACCGGGACCAATCATGCACTTGGGGGAGATCTCAATCCCGAAGATAATTTGATTCAAATAAGACAATAGATGCGCCAAGGCTGGAAGACCGTTAAGAAGAGCCGAACGGCTGGAGCGGCAGAGGAATATCGGTAAAAACCTGGGATGCGGTAACCGGCGCAAGAGCAGGAGCAGGGAAGCTTGTGCATCCTGCTTGCCGCTCAATTGCAATTGGCGTTCGAGATCGGCATACAGCAGCGCCTTCAGCATAGGGTCAGGCCTTCATCAGGCCGCGTTCGATGAGCTCCCGATTGGCGCGATCCAATCCGTCCTCCGAGCCGTCTTCGGCGATAGGTTGCATCTTTACCCAGTGCGCGAAACGCGCGATGCCTTCGTCAAGCGACACCCTGGGGGAAAAACCCAGGGCTTGCCCAATGACTGAAATATCCGCAAAATTGTGGCGGATATCACCCAATCGGTACTGACCCGACACCACCAGCGTGCTGGATTCGGTGAACTGGCGTTGCAGCCGCCGCGCAATGGCATGCACGCTCACCTGTTCTCCCGATCCGACGTTCATGGTCAAGCCGTCCCCGCCGTCCGACTCCAGGCTGAGCGCCATGGCCTCAGCAACGTCCGACACGTGGACAAAGTCACGGCTTTCCTGACCATCCTCGAACAAAGCGATTACCTTGCCCTGGCGAATCCGATTCGAAAAGATCGATAAGATGCCGGTGTAGGGGTTGTTGAGCGACTGGCCTTCTCCGTAGACATTTTGCAGGCGGAAAATCGCGAAGGGGACGCCGAGTGCGTGGGCCGCAATCCGGACCAGATCTTCCTGGGCCAGCTTGGTGGCCGCGTAGACCGAGGCCGGGCTGGTCCTGGCGATCTCCGGGGTGGCTACCGGGTGTATGGGGCCGCAACAGCTGGGGCAAAGCGGCTCCCACTGGCCCGCCTGCAGACTATCCAGGCTGCGTACAGGGGGGTACACCAAGCCGCAGCCAGCGCAGTGATAGGTGCCTTCGCCATAAACGGAGCGGGACGAGGCCAGCACCAGTTTTGCGACCTGGTGGTGGTCGTTGGCCAGGACGTCGAGCAGCAGGGCAGTACCAAGGACATTCGTGCTGGTGTAATCGCCAATCCTGTACATTGATTGGCCTGTTCCCGTCTCCGCGGCCAGATGAACGACGGAAGTGACGTCGTTTAGGGCTGAAACCCAATCCTGGCGCTGGCAGACATCGCCGCGCACTACCTCTACGTTTTGTTCCTCGAGCAGGGTTCCCAGCTCGGGCTGGGGAACCACGCCATGGATCTGCGGGCTCAGATTGTCCAACAGACGCACCTTCATACCGCGCCGGATCAGCTTCCGGGCAAGTGCCAGCCCGATGAAGCCGAGCCCTCCAGTGATCAGGACCCGTTCGCCCATCCTCTGATCTTAACCTGTTTGGTATCAATGTTGCCCGCGTACTATCGGCCATAAGCGCTTTTTCACGTCACATCCGCCCCCCGCCCAAAGACGGTTCTGCGGTGCTGAAAGCGCTATCATGCCTACACATGATCGTGGGAGCGCGTGTGAAACCCCGGATTGTCCTGTCGGGGGTGAACTTCGTTGAGGGTGGCCCACTCTCCGTTTTTAAGGACGCGCTCCAGGAACTGGCCGACCACTATGCCAGTCATTATGAGATTGTGGCCCTGGTCCATCGCCAGAGTCTGTACGACATCGATGGCATCACCTACATCGAGTTCCCGAAGGTCAAGTCATCGTGGCTTAGGCGCCTTCACTTTGAGTACTGGGGCTTGCGCGCTCTCAGTCGAGAACTTCAGCCATATCTTTGGCTTTCCATGCACGACATGACTCCGAATGTGACGGCTGAGATCCGTGCTGTCTATTGCCACAATCCATCGCCCTTTTACCGGCTTGGCGCGAGAGAGGTTCTCACGGATTGGAAGTTTTCTCTCTTCACCTTTTTCTATCGCTATCTCTATGCCATTAACCTGCGCCGCAATGACCTCGTTATCGTGCAGCAGGAATGGCTACGTGACGAGTTCCGCCGGCGGTATCATGTGCCGAACATCGTGGTGGCGCACCCGCGCATACCGAGTCTCTTTATCCCAGCACTGCATGAAGAAGAGCATCCTCCGGGACGGCTCGTGCGCTTCCTCTACCCTACCTACCCACGATCTTTCAAGAACGTCGAACTGCTACTCCAGGCCGCTCAAATCCTGGAGCAAGCTGGGGTGGAGGGCTTCACTGTCTGGCTGACGATCGACGGCAGCGAGAATCGATATGCGGCAAAACTTCGCTCAGAGTACGGCGGCCTGCGCTCCGTCTCGTGGCTCGGCGTCATGCCTCGCGATCGTATCCTTTTGCTTTATGCGCAGGCCGACTGTCTCTTGTTTCCTTCAAAGCTGGAGACCTGGGGTATGCCTATTTCGGAATTCCAGCAAACAGGCAAACCGATGCTGGTTATCGATCTTCCATACGCGCACGAGACCGTAGGAACATACCCCGCCGTCAGGTTTTTTCCGCCAGGCAATCCCGGGCTTCTTGCGGATGCCATGGAAAACTTCATCCAGGGGCGTCTCGTATATACCCAGACCTCCGCTCCCGCCATTCCAGCGCCTTTCGCCGCGAATTGGAGCGAGTTGTTCCACGTTCTTCTCAACCAGAAACGGGGTGGCCTGAACTCGATGAATGCCGACTCATCGGTTGCCGGCTCGATCAACGCCTCGTAATTAGCGAATGGCGCGGTCCCAATGTCTCATTGGCAGGAAACTGCTGCTTTTAGCAGGGATTGCACTCCCCGATGGCCGCGGACCTTATAATGGTCTTTCCAGGTGAAGGCAAGCGTCTCCATTCCGTCGATACGGCTTCCGCAAGTACCGTCGTTCTCGATATCCAACGAAATTCCTACGGTTCGAATACCATTTCTTTCCCTTCTCGTCGAGCCACGCCCGCTTCGGAAGTGGCTTTTTATCTGGGGATTCTGTCTTTACCTGGTCTTCTGCTTTGGTTGCTTTTTTGTATTCGAGCAGCCGCGGCTTAACCATGACACCTTTATAAGGTTTGGGGCAGATTCTCCCACATACTGGGATGGCGTGAAGTACCGGAGCCAACACAGTCAAAGCGGAAGCGTTCTGGTTTCTTTCACCGGCAACCTGCTGGGGCCAGTCCTGATTGGGACGTTATTCCGGACCGGATTTGGGGTCGCATGCTTCAACATCCTGCTCTTCTTTTTCGCAGTCGAGGTGGCCTGCACAATTCCCGGGGTGAATAGATACCGGCTTCTATTTCTTCTTGCTATCTGTTCGGAGACAGCACCCGCTTTGGTCACCTTGAACAAGGAGATCATGGTGTTGGTTTCTGCATTGCTGTTCGCTAAATACGTTTACTCGAAGAGAAAATCCTTCATTCTTCTGGCAACTGTGTTTGTCGTGTCCGTCTTTGCCCGTTGGGAGCAAATCGCCATTCTTATGCTCTATCTTTTCCTGAGCAGACGGCGTTCCGTTTTTAGACGCAAGCCCTGGGCTGCAGTGTTCACGGTCGTTGCGATTCTCACCGTGCTCTATCCGCTGATCGCCAGGCTACCCGGCTCTCGAATCGGAGCGTTCACGCAATATGCCAGGGGCGCAAACACAATTGCCAAGCTGAATAGAATCCAAACCGATTTCGGGTTTCCACTCGTCGTGGTACCTAAAATCATCATGGACATCTTCGGCGAATTACTGCGGCCTCTCACTTTTTTGGGCGAGTACTACATGCTCGGCTATGCTGACATTCACTCTATTTTTATTATTCCGCTCTTCTCGATTGCGCTGGTCACGCTGCTCGTGAAGGCCTACCGGAGGGGATTGCTGAATCCGGAGCGCCCGATCGCCCTGCTCATCATCACGTACGCGATCGTCACCGCGGTCACTCCGTTTGTTCAGCCTCGTTATTACTATTTCGTCTATATCCTGCTCTGCCTGGAGTTGTCCAGATACGACGAAGGGGCGGCCCGGGTCCCGGTAAGTTCGCCAGTCACTGCAAAACTCGCCTAAGGCAGTTTCGCCGGCCTAACCGATCATCCGACCGTCAACAACGGCCGGGATATCCCGTTCTCTGAGTTGTTGCCGCCAGCGTTGCAGCCGGCGTGCTCTGGTCAGAAACAATCTTTGCAAAAAATAACCCCACGTGATCCTGGAAAAGATCTTGTTGTGGTAACGGCGGTATTGTCTCACGGTGCGTACCAAGAGCCGCAGAAGCTGGGACGGCCGCTCCAGGGCAGGAAGGAACAGATCGACATAAGCGCTTTCCGCCGCCATGAAGTTTTTGTAACGCTGAGGGCTCATTTCCTTGTCGTAATCCATGCTCGCGATGGAGTGTTCCACAAGTAAATCTCCGGCGATATACATGTATTTCCCTTTTCGATGAAGTCCTTGAAAGACATAGACATCGGAGAGGTCGAGCCAGAATTCATCGCTGTATCCGCCTACCTCGCGCAGGGCAGCCACGCGCATCAAGGTCGCACTATTGACGGCGTAGGCTTTGTCATTGCATAGACCGCTGAAGGTACGCGGAATCTGTTGCACTCGATTGAAGCTTAGTAGCCGCCGCGGAGAAACCAGCGTGCCGTGCGAAGAGACAAAAGGAACAACTGCTGCAATTTCCTGCGCGTCCTTGAACTTTTCGCTGTAGGCAATCATTCCGCGCAGTAAGCCATCGGAGACCGTCGTGTCCTGATCGAGAAGAAGCATCCACGGGCATCCGGCAGAATCGGCAAACTTCATGGCTTGGTTGTAGGCCCCCGAGGTGCCTACGTTTCCGCCGGCATGTCCCAGGTCTACGGGAAAAGGAAGAGAGACCCTGCTGGCCGGAACAGGGCTGTTGTCCCATAGGAGCACGCGAAGAGCGGATTTGAATTCCGGATTGCGCTCGAATACCTGGATCAGACTCCGGATCGTCTCCGACTGCTCCGGTAACTGTTTGTAAAGCACAACGACGGCGAGGATCTGCATAGACGCTCCCGGCTAGGCGGAGCGGAATCGGAGAGCGCGCTTAAACCGGCCCAACTTCTGGGCATAGTCTTCGTCGGCAATCACCCGACCATAGACGTAGGAGCCGATTACCCGAGAGCATCCGTAGATGAACCCGAGAACTCCGCCGATCAATGTCCACAACGCTCGGTACGGAGACGACTTCCTATCGGGAGGTTCCGCCGGGTCGAGCACCTGAATTACCGGAGAGGCTTTCGCTTCGTCTAGTCTGGCCGCTTCAAACTGGCGAGCAATAAGATCGAAGATCAGCGTGTGGTATTGAACATCTCTTTGCTTGCGGACGAACTCCAGCTGATCCGCGGGGAGCGCCCGGGGGGTGAGCAAAATATCGCCAGGGTTGCGCCCTTTACCGGGCTTGGCGCTCTCCATCTGGCGTAGCTGTTCCCGTAGGCTCTGGAGCTCGTTGCTCAAGCGGATGACATCGGGATTTTGATCTGTGGCGGAATTACGCATCGTATCCAACTGCACTTCATGCGAGATGATCTGCGACTGCAGTTGCGCCACCTGTCCAATGGCGAGGCCAGTCTGACCGGGAGGTGAGACTGCCCCGGTAGCCTCTTCTGTTTCCTTGAGCGCAATTTCTGCGTCGGTCAGGCGGTCTTTCTCAAGCGCCAACTGCTGGGAAAAGAACAGTCTTCGTACGCCCGCCTCGCCGATCACCAAGTGGCTGTTCATGGCATGCAGCTCGTCGACGTAAGCATTTGCGATCTGGGCGGCCCGGTGAGGGTCACCATCCCTTACGGTAATGCTGATCAGGCCTCCATTTTGGCTCAATAACTTGGTACTGCCGGCAAGTACACGGCGCGCATCACTCAACTTTTTGGTGTGGTAAACGGATAGTAGGCCAAGGCGCTTGATCAGCGAATTTTCCAGCGTGTCGCTCTGCAGAATGGCGAGGTAAAGATCGTTCGGATCCTTCATTCCCGAACCATTGCCAAGCCCGGTCAACGATGCCAGACTGCCAAGCTGGCTAATCAGGGCGGCGCTGGACTGCCCCTGTTGGGGGGGCATAATGGTTGCCTTGGCCGTAAAGCTGGGCTTTACGAGCATCACCAGTCCCAAACCTAACAGCAGACCAATCATCGTCGTCAGGATGATGGTTTTCTTCCGCTCCGCTATGACGACCAACAGGTCGAGCAGGTCAAATTGGATCCCGGACGGCGCGGCCTCCAACGGAGGGCTATATTCCCGGGTAGGCGGCATTATGGCCATAAATCACCCCGTTTTATCAAGCCGGGCTTGTGTACATCCCCGCTTACCCGAGACTTATGGCCGATGTTATACCCGTTCCGCATTCCAATCCCTCAATGTTACTGCAGCACGGCAATCGCTGCCGCGCCCAGGGCTAGTTGGGAGAAAATCTGTGTGTAGTTGATAAAGTTTCTCAGACCCGAAGGCCTCGGTACTTTTTCCGGGACCACCAAAGTATCGCCTGCATTCAGGCGCATGGATGAAAAGCCGTTGCCGAAGATACCATTCTGCGACTTCCGGCTCACTACCGAGCCGTCGGCCCGGATGATGAAAGAATCCGCGCCATCGGCGCTCTTTGTCGGTCCCCCCGCCAACCGCAGGTAACTTCCCACCGGCTGCGTCCTGCGGAAGAGAAAAGAATTCTGATCGTATACGGCTCCGACCACATTCACTGTGCTGGGCTTGGATGGAACCACAAAGCGGTCGCCGTCTTCCAGTTGTATGTTCGGCAGATTGTCGATCCCGGTTGCGTTTTGCGGAATATCCAATACGACGCGGCCGGTGGCACGTATCGTGCGGAACCTGGCCACCAGGCTTCTGGAGGCGGCGGTCGCAGACGGGTCAACACTGCCGATGCTGGCGGAGGCAGCGATGGTGGAGCGGTCAATCTCCAGTTCCAGGTTCTGGAGGTAGTCATTCAAACGCAATTGCTGCAGGATGCGTGTCGACTCGCGGGTAAAGTTTGATCCGAATAGGTAAGCGTCCGGCGTGAAACCACCGGCGCGAGCGACCAATTGGGGAAGCGTCTCACCTGGAAGCACGGTGTAGATGCCCGCCTGCTTGAATTCACCTTCGAGACGGACAAATTTGGTGCGTTGGGTCTGCGGAACCTTGATATCCGCCTGGGAGAAGATGGTGACGACATCGCCGGGCTGGAGGTCCAGGTTCTGCGAGGCGTCGTGGTCGAGGACAAGCTTGCCTGGATTGAAGGGCACCAGCGAGGTGGTGAGGGTTTGCGGGTTCATCCGTTCGATGACCGCGTAGGACCAATCGATTTCCGGCACTGGAAGCGCGACAGCTAGCAGCGGCCGGGGCAGGTTTCCCGCCGATGTCTGCTCCTCATCGGCCAACGATCTGCTGCCCGGGCTGATGCAGGGTTGGCCGTTTTGGGAGCTGTTCGAAGAGCCATTGGCAGCAGATCCGATGCTTTGACCACTCGAATTCTGTTGCGGGCTGTTTGGGTCGCAATCCGGGGTGTTGTTCGGTGTAGCAGCTGGATTTTGGTTTAGATAGCTGTTCTGTGCGGAGTTGGAGTTATAACTCTGCGATCCATTGGGTTGCTGGGTTTGGCTGCCATTGCCTGGGCGCTGACCGTTATAGATCGGGACCCCATTGGTGTCGTATTGGGCAGAGCCGGTCTGATAACCGTTGAGGTCTCTGGGGTAGTAGTCGGGGTTATTGGCATATTCCGGCTTGAACTCCGGACCGGGCACGCCGAGTTGGTTCCTGCGTTCCCAATAATCCCGGGTTATCAACGATTTACTGTCGGGAATAATATCGCTCAACTTCATTCCCGGATGCCAGGCGAACCTGCCGGTTTCGGCCACATTGCCGCGCAGGGTGACGGTCTTCGAGAACTCCGGAGAGATGGGGAGCACGCGCAGAAGATCCGCTTGCTGCAACGGGGTAGCCAGCCCGGCGCCCTCAAGCGTGATATCCACGACAGTGCGGGTTTGGCGGTCGTCCATGCGTTCCAACGACGCCCGCAGCAGCGATGCCGTAGCAGAGAGGCCTCCGGCAAAGCGAAGAGCCTGGTCCACGGTAGTGGCGCCTTTCAGCTCGTAGATAGCTGGGACATGGACATCGCCGGCGATGGCCACCTGCGTCCCAACGGGAGGAATATAAATTACGTCTCCGGGGAGCAGGGGGGCGTCCTTAGACATATCGCCTAGTATCAGGAGGTCGTACAAATCGAAGTGGCTGATGGTTTGCCCATTGCGCCGGAGCTGAATATCGCGGAGGGAGCCCTGAACGGACGGTCCACCGGTGGCGAACAACGCGGTGACCAGGGTGCTGAGCGAACTGAGGGTGTAAGTTCCGGGACGGCGAGCCTGGCCTACGACGAACACCTGAATCGACCGCAGTTGCCCCATTTCCACATCAAGCTCGAAGCTCTTGTAAATGTGGCCGAGAGCGTCATGGATATGTTGCTTGACTTGCGCAAACGGTAAGCCGGCAACATGGATTTCACCCACCTGCGGAAGGTATACCGAACCGGAACGGTCTACGGTGAGTTGGGCATTGAAATTGACCTGTCCCCAGATGCGGATCACCAGTTGATCACCCGGTCCGAGGACGTAGTCGGGAGTCACATTGACCTCGCGCAGGGGGGCAAAGGTCGAAGGCACCTGGCGAAAGAGGCTGTCACCGTAGACCGGCAGCAGAGTACCCAGGGAGCCGCGGACCATCAGCTGGAAATCGGTGGGAGCAGAAGGGGCTCGGACCGCTAGCAGGCGGGATTGCTCAAGTGCTTCCAATTGAGATTGGGTACTGTTCAGACCGCCCTGGTCGACAATGCTCTGCACTCTGCCGCTTAATCCCGAGGATTGCAGTCCTGGGTACTGGCCCCCTAACTGACCACCGACTCCCCCAGCTCCGTAGGCCGCACCATTCGAAGAAGAGCCAAGTTGCCCCGTGCCCAACTGGCCGAGGCCCAGAGCCGGCGCCTCCTCCTCACTCACACAACTTCCATCCACCGAGGAAATGACGCCTGAAGGACAGTCGAATGTATCGGAACCAGCGGACTGAGCGGCAGCAACTGGCAGTTCGACCTGCCCAACACTGGCGATGAGCAGAATCGCAAAGAAAAGACCTAAACGCTTACCCATAATTTGTGGAAGCAGAAAATTACTCGGCGAGTAGCCGGTTTTCTGCCAAGCTTTTACTCCTTTACCATCGGCGCGGCCCCATCCGAACGGGGGCTAACTTATCCAATTCTTACTTTAGTTTAGGGCCTCCGGCTGGAACTGCAAATTCTTTTCCCTGGGAACCGCCCAGAGAAAACTTTCAAGCCGTTCGCGCAAGCCTTCAAGACGCCGAACGCTAAGCTCCCCGACTGTCGCTGCCTGTTATTTTCGTAACCACGAACACCCAATTCAGGCAATTCGGTCGAAAATTGCCAAGGGGCGATGAGCTATGCACCGATTGCATCTTTTTCCAGCCTTGCTGTGGCCACGCCGACCGGCACTATCACATTTTCAGACGGGACCGCGCACTTAAGCGGTCCTCTGCCCCTACGTCGAGGAGCTATAGCGGTGCAACCTTCCCGCAGAGCTTCGGGATGCCTAAACCCATCGTTGACTGTCGCCTTAGGTCCCGGGATCTGATGGTATGGTGGACCCTGGGTAGGGGGTATCTGTGAAAAGCGCTCGCATTGGCCTGTTTGCACTTATTGTTGCAGCGAATCTGCAAGTGGGCGCATTTCAGGCACAACACCGGGCGTCGTTGCCCCAGGCGCCACTGACAGCAACCAGCGTCCCCGGCAGCGACATTGGGGACCGCGTTAACCATGCTTTGAAGTCCTGCTCTTTGCAGTGCACGGTTTATATCCCCGCGGGCAATTACTCATATTCCGTCCCCATACGCCTGCCGCTCAATACCTATGGCAGGTACAAGCTGAGCGGCGATCCGGGAGCCATCCTCACCTATACCGGTAGCGGCGATGCGATCATCACATCGATCGGCGATCAACCCGGGTACTCCCAATTGCTCATCGAAGGATTCCAACTCAAGGGAAACCCTCATGCAGCTTCCGGTATTCACATGCTGCCGACCAACCGGATCAGCATTCGCAACATGGTCATCTATGGATTTACCGGCGGCGACGGCATACTTGTCGAAGGGACCAACAGCTCCAATATCTACGACAACATGATCTCCAGTAATAAGAATGGAATCCGTCTGATTCCTTCCTTTTGCGGGGGCAAGCCCGTGCAATGCGGGATATCGGTGAATGGTCCTCCTTATGCGGCGAATGCCATCCATGTCACCAACAACCAGATTACGAACAATTTGCAGTGGGCCATTATCGAGGACGCGATCGTGGTGGGACGCGGTCTTTCCGAGATGCTGAACAATATTTATATGGGCAATGATCTGGAAGCAAACGGTGGGGGTATTTATCTGACCCGGTCCCGGGGGGCCGTCATCGAGGCCAACTATTTCGAAGGCACGCCTCGCGAAGTGGTGCTGGGCATTCCTGAAGGGAGCAGCGGCTACCGCGCCTATGGCCCTGTTGTGCGCGACAACTATTTCACGACGACGGTAGGCACTCCTTACAACATCGAAATTCAGAATACGGATAGCGCGATGATTGAGGGCAACAGCGAACTGGTCGCTTCGCTCGGTCCGAAAAATTGCTTTGTCGAGATGGTCCGGGTCAACCCGCACCTATATTTCAAGGAACGCTATCTATCAGAAGAATGCGTATTGTTTTTACGGGAACCCTGGAACTCCCTCGACCAGCGATGGTTCTTTCTTCTTCGGCCCACACGAGGTTGGAATCCAGCGTTCAAACCAAGGACGCTGGTCCTCTGTGAAACGAGATCCTGAGTTAGCAGCGCACAATTTTGTCTGACACCAGGCCGCGCGTGGCATTCCGCGTGTCGACCACCAACTGCGCCTCATCTACGATGCGGGCGTAGTCGTAGGAAGTATGGTCGGTGACGATCAGCACGCAATCGTAACCGCCAAGGTTTTCAAGCGGCTGGGATTGCATGTTCAGGTTGTATTTTCGCCCGCGCCCACCGTGGGAAAGAAGGGATCGTTGTAGCTGACCGCAGCGCCCTCCTGTTGCAGCATCTCGATGATGGAAAGCGAAGGCGATTCGCGCAGATCATCCACGTCTCGCTTGTAAGCCAGGCCCAGCACCAGGATCCGCGATCCCTTCAGCGGCTTGCTGCGCTGGTTCAGTGCGGAGGAGACTGCCGCTACTACGTGATACGGCATGGCTTCGTTCACTTCACCGGCCAGCTCAATAAAGCGCGTACTGAAGTCAAATTCCTTCGCCTTCCAGCTCAGATAAAAGGGATCGATGGGAATGCAGTGGCCACCAAGCCCAGGGCCGGGATAAAAGGGCTGGAATCCGAATGGCTTGGTCGCAGCCGCCCCGATCACTTCCCAGATATCGATCCCCATGCGCAGGCAGAGCAGTTTCAGTTCGTTCACCAGCGCGATATTCACGCAACGGTAGATGTTCTCGAGCAGCTTGGTCATCTCCGCCGCAGCCGGAGTGGATACGCGGACCACACGGTGAAACGCGGCGTTATAAAGGGCGGCCGCCGCCTCCGCTGCGAAGTGCCCTAGTCCTCCCACGACTTTGGGAATGTCGCGCCGATCGATACTGGTGTTACCGGGGTCTTCACGCTCAGGAGAATAAGCCACCAGAACGCCATCGGCAACGGGCGCTTCGCGGATAATCCTGACTTTGCCTGCGCGTTCGATTGCCGGAGCGATCAACTCCTCTGTAGTGCCGGGATAGGTGGTGCTCTCCAGGACCACCAGTTGACCAGGGCGCAGATGGTCAACAATTGAATCCATGGTTGCGACGATATAGCTCATGTCCGGCGTATGGTGATCGCTGAGAGGCGTGGGCACGCAAATCAAAATTGCGTCCACTTCCCCAATCTCAGCGAAGTTGGCAGTCGCGCGAAAGCCCTTAGCCTGAGCACTCTCGATCTGTTGAGGATCGATACGATGGATGTAAGATTCGCCCGCGATTCAGCCGATCCACCTTGGCTGCATCGATATCAAAGCCAGTGACGCGAAAACCCTCCTGGCTGAAGAGCAGAACCAGCGGAAGCCCCACATAGCCAAGGCCAATGACCCCTACCCGCAGCTCGCGCTTCTCAACCAGCGACAACCACTGTGTCAAACTTTGCTGGTCGACCAACATGTTTCTCCTGGGTATTTCACGGTGGGCGCTTACCTTGAGGCAACCGGCAGCTTCAGCGTCTCGCGATACCACTCCACGGTGCGCTCCAAGACCCTCTTTAACACCGATCAGGGGCCGATAACCAAAAGCCTCAGCGGCCGCGGAAATATCGGCCTGCGAGTTCAGGATGTCTCCCGTTCGCGGGGGACCGTAAAGCGGCGGGCGATCGAACCCAATCAGTTTTGCCAACAACTGGTAAATCTCTTTGAGCGTGTGCTGGCCGCCACAGGCGGCGTTGAACACCTTGCCCGCTACCTTCTCCGCCGGCGCCGCACAGGCCAGCAGGTTGGCCGAAACAACATTGTCGATATAGGTGAAATCGCGGCCCTGCTCACCGTTGCCGAAGATGGTTGGGCGCGTCCCCTCGAGCATCTGCTGGATGAATTTTGCCAGCACTCCGCTATACGGCGAATCGGCGCCCTGGCGCGGCCCAAAGACGTTGAAGTAGCGCAAACTCACAGTCTCCAGCCCATACACCTGCCAATAGCTGCTCATGTAATATTCGCCGGTGAGTTTTTGCACGGCATAGGGCGAAATGGGCATGGGGCGCATCGATTCTTTGCTGGGCAGGACCGGTTGATCCCCGTATGCCGAAGAGGACGCAGCGTAGATGATTCGCTTGACGCCTGCTGCCCGCGCTCCCTCGAGCACATTGAAAGGTTCCATCCACATTGCAACGATGGCTCGGCTCAGGATTCTTTACCGAGAGAGGAACCGAAGGCAGCGCGCCGAGGTGGAGGATGTAGTCGATGTCCTTCACAGGCGCCGCGCATCGCAGCAGCATCGCGCAGATCCGCCTCCCGGAAATCGATCTGGTCCTCAAGTCCGGCAAGGTTCGCCGCCTTGCCAGTGAGGTAGTTGTCCACCCCACGGACGTGCTCCCCGCGTTCCACCAGGGCTCTCGCCAGGGCTGATCCAATGAAACCTGCGATTCCCGTGATCAGATATTTTGCCATGCGTCGTTTTCCCAAACACCGCGCGTAACAGGGCGCGAGCCCTTTCAAAAACGATTCCTGCGCCAAACGAGTACCGCAGCTCAGCGCATTGGCGGCATGGACTCGGAGGGAGATGGACTGTCAGAAACCACCTTTGAAAATAGCATATCGGCCCAGATTGTCCTGGTGGGGCATCGAAAGATAGGAAATTCGGCCTACTCCTGGGCCCAGAAGGGAGTCTGTGTAAAATCCTCTGACATCTTCTGTATGTACTTCCTGGAATTGAACTTTTTGCCGGTGGAGGCACCGGACATATAGCGGATGGTGCCGAAGATAGGGCGATCAAACCAGGGCCGGTCGAATTTGCCCACAATCGACCACGCGATGCCGGCGTACCCGTTGGGGTCTCTCCCATCCAGAAAGTAGCGGTCATTGAGAGTAACGCAGGTATCAAATGCCCTGGCCGGGTCAGGAGACCACTCCAGGATCTTCTTTGCCCAGTACATGCGCATGTAGTTGTGCATCCAGCCAAACTTCACCATCTGGTTCTGGGCTGCGTTCCACAGTTCGTCGTGGGTCTGGGAGCGCTCCAGCTGCTCGATGGAGTAGAGGTACTCCCGCCGGTCGCGCGCATGCTCCATGAGCGTCTTGCGGCCCACGGCTCGGCGCAGTCAAACGAATCGTAGTTCTCAGTGAATTTGACGAAGTTCACCGCCAGTTCCCGCCAGCCGATCAGCTCGCTGATATACGAATCGCGCGCCGCCTGGGGAACTTTGCCTTTCTTGAAAGCTTTTTCGACGGCAAGCGCGATGGTAATGGGGCCAATATGACCAAAGTGCAGGTAGGGCGACAGGCGGCTGGTGCCATCCACTTCGGGATGGTTGCGTGTCTGGTCGTAAGCGGCAAGATCTTTCTCGACAAAGTCGTGCAGCCGCTTGAGCGCCGCATGGGTGCCGCCGGTGAAGCTTTCGACCGGTTGAACGGAACGATCCAGCTTCTTCCAGCCTTCGGTGACATCCTCGCGCACGGCAAACGACTCCAGCGGTTGCGAAGGCTTCCATTCCCGGTGCGGTTTCACCACCGGCTGCCGAACGAGAAATTTCGGCAGCTCCGCATAGAGCTTCGGCTTGAAGATATGCAGCGCGTACATCCGCTTTTCGAACAAGTTGGAGGGGACGACCACGTCCGCGTCCACGGTCCAGTAGGGGATGCGTAACCGGCCCGCCAATACTTTGCGCCAGCGCTCCGGCTCGCGGCAGGGATTCTCATCGCCGATCACCATGGCCGCGTTCACTTCTGCCAGCAGCGCTTCCAGGGAATTTTTCGGGGGCCGGCGGACGATAAATCCGATCTGCCGCTGTTGCAGATCCTCTTCGATGTCCACCAGGCCCTGATTCAAGAAGGCGTAATGGCGCCAGTTGGCGTGGGGAAAATTGGAGATGGCGGAGAAGTAGGCCAGGACCGGCAGATCGAGGGCGTTGCCAACTTCCACGGCAATGTCAAGAGCGGGATTGTCGAGCGCTCTTTCCGCTCGCTGCATCCAGTAGACGACGCATTTCGCATCCGGCGCCAGGGACCCGCCGCGGCGAACAAGAACTCTGGGGTTATCTGCGATCTTGCGCAGCGCTTCAGGTAAATCACGCAGTTGTGCTGGATCGGATGTCATGGGAGGGAAGGCCAAAGCTCACGTGGGCCTATGGCCATCTTATTCGTCCCAGCGAACGTTGGGCGCCCCTCATCCCGCTCGTTTTTCGCGAGATGTGGGATGCTACGAATCTTAATCCTTGCTTTGGTGAGGGTATGAAAAGTCGCAGGTATAGGGCGTCGGCATCCTATCTCGCGAAAAATGAGGAGACACCCGGTTTCCTGGACGCGGCACCAACCTGCGGCCGCGTGTGCGGCTTTCATTGAGGAAAGCCGCATGGAGTTCATCAGCGCCAACAACTTCACAGGAAATCGGGGCGCTCGAGGTTTACTGCAAGACCGGGCGCGTACCAGAGACCCCAGTTGCGGCTGATGTAGTCGGAAAGGGTCATCGTGATCAGCACCAGGAAGGTGAAGAAGCCGGCGCCGACGGTGAGCATCATCACTCTCGAGCTGTAGCGGATATGCATGAAAAAGAGGATGACCAGCACAGCCTTGAGGCAGGCGATGCCCAGCGCCACGATGGGGTTGAAGACGCCCATGTTGATGAACGCCGCGCCGGTCGTGGTGGCGGTGAGCACCAGCAGAGCGACCAGGATGAGTCAGATAGGTCTTTGGGCCCAACGACGTGATGTTCGTGTTCAGTCGGAGCGGACATGATGGCTCTCCTTTACCGGCTACTTCAAAGGATGGCGGCTGATGAGATACAGCAGCGGGAACAGAAAGATCCAGACAATATCGACGAAGTGCCAATAAAGCCCGAAATTATCGATGGTCGAGGTATGCCCATTGACATAAGCGCCGTGCTACGCCTGGTAGAGCAGAATGAACAAAATGCTGATGCCGATGATCATGTGCAGGGCGTGCATGCCGGTCATGGCAAAGTAAAGGAAGAAGAAGAGCTGTGCGTGCTGCGCCATGTCCGGCGCCAGCGGAACATCCCGCTTGTCGGTGGGATGGACAAAGTCCTCCACGCTGAAGCTTGCCCCTGGGATATGGTGTTCCACGTATTTATCGTGATACTCCACAGCTCTTGATACCCAGGAAGACCAACCCCAGACAGATGGTAAGGCTGAGCGAAATAAGCAGCCCTTTGCGGTTGCGGATCTCCGCCGAATAGACGCCCATCGCCATGGTGAAGCTGGAGAGGATCAGAACCGCCGTGTTGGTGGTTCCGAGGCCGATGCCCAACGTATTGCTGCTGGCCACAAAGGCGTCGTAATACCAGTTGCGATAAAGCAGGTAGGCCATGAACAGGCCGCCAAAGAACATGATTTCGGTCAGCAGAAAGAGCCACATGCCGAAGCTCGCGGTTTCCCGCTGCTGGTCCACGGTGACGAAATGGTGGCGCAGGTAAGCTGGATGCGCTTCGTCATGCACTTCGTGCGGTTCTGCGTGCCCGGTTGCGATCGCTTGGCTATCCAACGGTCGTTACCTCGTGTTCAGTCTTGTGCGCCAACCAGTCATAGTCGTACGCTTCGTGATCCATGATCGGTATATCGACAAAGTTTTCGGTCAGCGGCGGAGACTGAATCTGCCACTCCAGGCCAGTCGCCTGCCAGGGGTTGCTGCCCGCGATCTTACCGTACTTGAGCGACCAGGGCATATAGAGCATTGGTAGCAGATAGCCGATGCCCAGAACCGTCGCGCCCGCCGTCGACAGCACATTCAGCACCTGGAATTCGGGCGGATAAGCATGGTAACGGCGCGGCATGCCCAGATAGCCGACGATGAACTGAGGGAAGAAGGTCAGGATGAATCCGATGAAGGTCGTGACCGCGCTCAGCTGCGACATGGATTCGGGATACATTCTGCCCGTCATCTTGGGCCACCAGAAGTGGACGCCCGACAGGTAAGCCATCAACATGCCGCCCACCATCACGAAATGGAAATGGGCGACGATGAAGTAGGTCTCGGTGAGGTGGATGTCCATGCCCAGCGATCCCAGGAAGACGCCGGTAAGGCCGCCGATGGTGAACAGGCCCATGAAGCCGAAGGCATACAGCATCGGCGTCTCAAAGGTGATGGATCCCTTATAGAGAGTCGCCGACCAGTTGAAGATCTTGATCGCGGAAGGCACGGCAACCAGCATGGTCAGCAGCGAGAAGACCAGCGCCGAATAATTCGATACGCCCATGATGAACATGTGATGGGCCCAGACGAAAAATCCAAAGACGGCAATGGCCACCGAAGAAAAGGCGACCGCGGTATAGCCGAATACCCGCTTGCGGGAGAAGGTGCTGATCACCTCGGAGATCACTCCCATGCCGGGCAGAATCATGATGTACACGGCGGGATGCGAATAGAACCAGAAGAGATGTTGAAATAGCAGCGGGTCGCCGCCCTTGGTGGGATCGAAGACGCCGATGCCGATGGTGCGCTCGAGCATGACCAGCACCAGGGTGATGGCCAGTACCGGCGTCCCCAGAACCATCAGGATCGAGGCCGCGTAGTTCGACCAGCAGAACAACGGCAGCCGGAACCAGGTCATGCCCGGGCAGCGCATGCGGTGGATGGTCACGATGAAGTTCAGGCCGGTAAAGATGGAGCTGAACCCGGCGATGAAGACTCCCATGGCAGCCGTGATCACATGGGTATTCACGTAGTGGGTGCTGAGCGGAGTGGTAAAGGTCCAGCCGGTGTCGACACCGCCGTTGAGCAGCGCAAAGACCAGAAAGCATGCGCCGGCAACATACAGGTACCAGCTCAGCAGGTTGATCTTGGGAAAAGCCAGATCTTTAGCCCCGACCATGATAGGGATGACGAAATTCCCCACGGTCGCCGGAACCGACGGCACCAGGAAGAGGAAGATCATGATCACGCCGTGCATGGTAAAGAGCTTGTTGTAGGTGTCGGACGCGACCAGGTCCGGCAGCGGAGTCAACAGCTCCAGACGGATGAGCCCAGCAAAGGCCCCGCCAATAAAGAAGAAGAACGTGATCGAGAAGAGATACAGC
>CAVZJL010000002.1:0-76679 GCA_963775365.1 uncultured Acidobacteriaceae bacterium
AACGAATTTGCGTGGTGTTCGTGAGCCATGTTTTTACCTGACTACCGGTTTCAAGCCCTTCGGCTTCACTGCATTGCCGCTGGTGGCCGCGCCGCCGCCGGGCTGGCTCATCGCAGGTACCGGGCTGTCTGCCGTTGCCGGGGCCATTCCCGGCGTTCCTTGACTGGGGTCGGGCGGCTGGGCGGAGACTGCGGTCGCGGGCAGCGACCACGGCTGAGCAAAGGAGTCGGGAAATCCCTCCCGCTCCGCGATGTCCTTGAGATTCTGTACCTGGACTCCCGAAGGAACCTCGGATTCGTTTGCACTCTGGCTGATTTGCAGCGCCCGGATATACGCCGCCACCGACCAGCGGTCGGCCGGGGTGAGCTGGGAGGAGTAATCGGGCATAGCGCCGTAGCCATTGGTCATCACGTAGAAGTAGTGGCCCAGCGGCTCGGCCAGGATGCGCGACAGAGTGGAAGTTGCCGGCAGGCTTGTAGCCGCGCTGCACGATCATTCCGGCGCCGTTGCCCACCCGGGAATGGCAGGGCGTGCAGTAGATGTTGAACCGCTCCTGGCCCCGCGCCAGCACCTCCATGGAAACCGGGAAGGGGAGCGCGTCGGCTTCCTTGCCTTCGATCAGGCCGGTATAGAAAAAGCTGTCTTCGCCCAACTGGCCGCGAGCGACCGTGTGCGCAACCTGGGGCCGAACCGAGCGGCCATCGGCAAAGAAGGTGGTGCTGCGCTGGGGAACGAATTTGGGCTGGTCTTGCATGTCCTGGCGGCAGCCGGCGCACGCCAAGGCAGCCAGGCCCAAGACAAATAGTCGCGAGCAACTGCTCACCGCACGGATTCGGTTCATGGGATTAATACTCCACCTCCACCACCGAAACCGGCCGGAAGCTTTCCAGAAAGCTGCGCGATTCCACCACTTCGAACTTGGGGTCGTTGGCCTCCAGGCAAAGAAAGAATTTGTCCGCCGTCGCCCCGTTGCGGAAATTGGGCGCATTGAAGAGCGGGTGATAGAGCGTCGGCAGGCCGCACATGGCCAGCATGCCGAAGGCAGCGGAAAGACCCGCCCACAGGATGGTCCACTCATAAGCCGGGATAATGAAGGCCGGCCAGGAAAAGAGCGGGCGGCCGGCGATGTTCAACGGATAGGCGAAGACCGACGACCCAGGTCTCCATCAGAAACATGGCCGCCAACCCATCAAGCCGCCGACCAGACAGATGAGGGGCACGTAGTTGCGATGGAAGCCGATCGCTTCGGCCGCCTCTTCCACCGGGTACGGGGTGTAGCAGTCCATTCGCCGCCAACCCGAGTCATAGGCGGTTTTTGCGGCGACTACCAATTCGCCCGGAGTATCGAACTCCGCCAACAATCCGTAGATTCCTTCGCGCACAGGCATCAGTCACCCGCCTCCAGCGGTTCCGGCTCCGGCCTCACCTTGGCTTGCGGCAGCATCATGCGTATTTCCGACATGGGGATCATGGGCAGGAAGCGCACGAAGAGAGAAGAACAGGGCGGTAAACAGGCCCAGCGTGCCGAGAAAGGTGGCGTAGTCCCACCGGGTCGCGCGATAGGTTCCCCAGGAAGAGGGAAGAAAGTCGCGATAAAGACTGGTCACGACGATGACGAAGCGCTCAAACCACATGCCGGTATTGATGATCAGCGACATGATGAACATCTTGGCCGGGCTCACACGCGTGCTGCGCAGCCACAACAATTGCGGCAGGGCGATGTTGCAGGTGATCAGCACCCAGTACGACCAGCCCATGGGCCCGAACATGCGGTTCCACATCATGAAGTATTCCCAGTGGCTGGCGGAGTACCAGGCCATGAAGACTTCCATGGAGTAGCCGTAGGCGACGATCAGCCCGGTGGCCAACATCACCTTGCCCATATTGTCGATATGGCGGATGGTGATCAGGCCTTCCAGGTGGTAGAACTTGCGGATCGGAATCGCCAGCGTGATCACCATGGCGAAGCCGGAATAGATGGCGCCGGCAACAAAGTAGGGCGGGAAAATGGTGGTGTGCCAGCCCGGCAGGACGGCCACGGCAAAATCGAAGCTGATGACGGTATGCACCGATAAGCACCAGGGGAGTGGCCAGACCGGCCAGCAGCAGGGAGGCCGTCTCGTAGCGCATCCAGTGCCTGCACCGAGCCGCGCCAGCCGAGGGAAAGAATGCCGTAGAATGTATTGCGCGAGCTTGCTCTTGGCCCGGTCGCGCATGGTTCCCAGATCGGGAATCATGCCGATGTACCAGAAGACCACGGAGATGGTGGCGTAGGTGGAAACCGCGAACACGTCCCATAGCAGCGGGGAACGGAACTGCGGCCATACGTTCATGGTGTTGGGATAAGGAAAGAGCCAGTACCCCAGCCAGGGACGGCCGACGTGGATGAGCGGGAACATGCCGGCGCAGACCACGGCAAAGATGGTCATCGCCTCGGCAAAGCGGTTGATCGAGTTGCGCCACTGTTGCTTGAAGAGCAGCAGGATGGCCGAGATCAGCGTGCCGGCGTGGCCGATACCGATCCACCAGACAAAATTGATGATGGCGAAGCCCCAGCCCACCGGGATGTCGAGGCCCCAGATGCCGACGCCCTTGAGGAACAGCCAGGTCACCGCCGTGAACAGCATGACGCAGATGCTGCCCGCCACCGTAAAGCCGAAGAACCAGCCCAACGGGCGTATGCGGGGTGAGCACGATGCGCGAAATAACATCGGTGACCGATTTGAAGGTATATCCGGGCGCGATGACCCGGAACTCGCCTGTCTTCGGATCCAGCTGCGGATCGTTTACGGGTAATTCTGGTTTGGTCGCCATGCTGCGCTAACCTTTCAGCTCTTCTCGGGCGCGTGCTCGGTGCGCGCCTCGGCCAAATCCGGATTGGGGTTGAAGACTTCCGCAATATAGGTGGTGCGGGGACGGACGTTGAGATCCGCCAGTACGCCGTAATTGCGCTGCTGCGCCTTCAGCTTGTCTCACCTTGCTGGCACGGTCGTTGATGTTGCCGAAGACGATGGCGCCGGTGGGGCAAGCCTGCTGGCAGGCGGTCACCACTTCGCCGTCGCGGATGTCGCGATTTTCCTTATCCGCCGCAATCTTGGCGGCGACGATCCTCTGCGTGCAGTAGCTGCACTTTTCCATCACGCCGCGGCTGCGTACGGTCACGTCCGGATTGCGCATCAGCTTCAGGCTCTCCGTCTCAAAATCGGAGAAGAGCAGGAAGTTGAAGCGGCGCACCTTGTAGGGGCAGTTGTTGGAGCAATAGCGGGCGCCGACGCAGCGGTTGTAGATCATGATGTTGAGGCCTTCCGGGGAGTGCACCGTAGCTCCCACCGGGCAAACCTGCTCGCAGGGCGCGTTCTCGCAATGCTGGCAGGTCATGGGCTGGAAGTGCGCCTTGGGGGCATCCAGATCGCCTTCGAAGTAAGTATCGATGCGGATCCACTGCATGATGCGGCCGACCTTGGTGTTGTGCTTGCCCACCACGGCGATATTGTTCTCCGCATAGCAACTCACAATGCAGGCATTGCACCCGACGCAGGAGTTCTGGTCGATGGCCATGCCCCAGGCGTTCTTGTCATAGCGCCAGTTGCTGAACATGCTTTCGTCCGGCTCGGGATCTTCGGGAAGCTCCTCCTCCTCATGGGCGAAGTTGGGATTCTGCTTGAACTCATCCAGCGTGGCATAGCGGACGATTCCGCGCGTCAAGGCCTCATTGCCTTCGAGCGAATGGGTGCCCGAGCCGTCTCCACCGGCCATGACCGAGCGGTGATCGGTGTAGTGGCTCTTGGTGACGCAGAACTCGTAGGTCTGGCCGGTCTTCTTCATGGTCGCGCCGGAGGCAAACAGCAGCGCGTTGGAGCTGCGGACTCGCGTAGGCATTGAAACCCAGGCCGCCGCCGACCCGGCCTGCGTTCCTGCGTCCATAACCCAGCGGAGAGCGTGACCGACCCATCGGGGTGCCCGGGAACCGCGAAGACCGGCGCCATCACGGTGTTGCCGTTGGATTCGATGGCGACCACGTCCGATTCGGCCAGCCCAAATTTCGCCAGCGTGCGATAACTCATCAGGGCGGCATTGTCCCAGGAGATATTGGTGACCGGCTTGGGTACTTCCTGCAGCCAGCCGACATTCGCATAGCGGCCGTCGTAGATGTTGGGGTCGGCGCGGAAGATGACCTCGACCGTTCCGTCGGGATAGTTGGGCGCGGCGACCGACAGGTCAGCAGTCTTGGCGGAAACTGTCTTGGGCTGAAAAGCCGTTCCTGCCACCATGCCATCGTGCAGTATCTTGCGCCAGCCATGTTCCGCGTCGCCCGCGCCCAGGCTTGCCTGCCACGTCTTGCGCACCGCATCGTAGGGCGAGGTGTCGGGATCGTCGAGCATGGACTGGATCACATCGTGCGCCGATTTGCCGCCGTACAGCGGGTCGATCATGGGCTGTATCACGGTCGCTGTGCCGTCATAGGCCCGGGTGTCAGACCAGTTTTCCAAATAATGAGTGCCGTTGATATGCCATTCCGTAACCACACCGGTTTCATTTAGATGAGAGCCGAGGTGGGCCGTCGTCTTGACGTGGCCCAGGGCTTCTTCAAAATGCAGGTCTACAGGCGCGGTGTATACCGGGTTGGCATTCAAAATCACCAGCCAGTCGACCTTGCCCGCCCGCATGTCGTTGACCAGGGAGACGATCTCCTGCCCCTGGATCGACGGCATAGGATTTACGGTCTCGGTGTACACCACCGTCTTGCCTACGTTGCCCAGCGCCTGGTTGATGGCGATGGCGGCCAGATGCACCGCCGGTGCCTGCTGCTCGCCGGGAATGACCACGCATTTGCCGGCGCTGGCTTTCAGATCAGCCGCTACGGCGGAGAGGAACTTGCCCGCGGGGCCGGAGGGCGGTTGCGCACGGACCCGCCCGCTCCGACTGCGGCCGCCAACGCGGCGGCAAACGAAGCCACTTCCCCGGCTTTGAGGGCCAGGCGATGCTCGGCCTTGAAGCCGGTGGTGCTGGGCGTGCTCTCGACCGCGTACAGCCGGTTCATGGTGAAGGTGCCGTCTGGTCCGGGCTGGGCCAGCTTGCGACGGCCGGCGTAGTCGGCCGCCAGGCGGAGAAATCCAGGATGGGTAATGCCGGAAAGAAAGTCCGCGTCGAGAGAGACGATGACGTCCGCATCCTGCAGGCGGTACTGGGCGTCATAGTAGTCGCCGAAGGCAGTCTTGCGAAGCCGAATAGGCTGAATCGCGGTTGATCGGGTCCCACTGCACCCATTTGGCGTTGGGGTATGTCTTCTGCGCCGTCTTCCATTGCGCTGCCAGGGTGGGAGAGGTGACGGTGTCGCTCAGAATATAGAGTCCGGCGCCTCCGCTCGCCTTCTTGTCGGACAGCATGGCCCGGAACTCGGCGAGAAACGCGGCAAACTGCCGCACCTCACCGCGACAGATCACTCTCTGCGAGCGGTCGGGATCGTAAAGGTCGAGCAGCGAGCCCTGGGTCAACGGATCGGAGGTGCCGCGATTCACCGGGTGGTCCGGATTACCGTCCAGCTTGATCGGCCGGTAGGCGTCGCTCTTGACCAGCAGCGGCACCGCGCCGGTGTTGAAGGGCAAGGCCGTGGCAAAATACACCGGCCGGCCCAGCACCAGGTCTTCCGGCTCCTTGACGTAGGGATAGATCGGCTCATCCGGTTGCTTGGTGCAGCCGGAGAGCCCCGCCAGCGCCAGCGAAGCGCCCATCACTTTGAGGAAGCCGCGCCGCGATACCGGGTCGATCCATTCCGCAGCCTGCGCCGGAAATTCGCGCTGCACCATCTCGCGGAAGGCGGGCGTATCGGCCAACTCATCCACGCTGCGCCAGTAGGTCTTTCCCGTCTGGCCGGCGAGCTTGGCCCTGGCGGCTGTCGAGCGTCATCCTGGCTTAGCCTGGTGTTATTTGGGCCCTGGCCTTGGGTGGTCTGATTTGCCATGTTCGGTTCGCGTCTTCCCTGGTCGAGAGATTGCGTGTTCTTCAAGTTTTGCTCACTGGATTTGGCAGCGTGCCTGGTTTCGCTCATCGGTGGCATGTCTCGCAGCTGCTCAGTTCCTGAGGCGTGCGGATGTGGTACTGCTGGATCAGGTATTTGCCCAGCGAGTCCTGGTCGGTCAGCTTTACATAGTGCAAGGTCGCTGGAACCGCCATAGCCGGCGCGTCGCTGACGACTTGGCCATGCAGTCCATCGGGCAGCATGTTGAGCGAGGCCACCTGGGCGTCCTGTCTGGCTGGGATCGATGGTGGTGCAGCTCACCGTCTGCGCCGTGGGAACGCCATCCTTCAGGCCCTCACTCCCGCACCATACGGGCTTCTGCGACGTGGGGCCCTCCCACGCCATGTTGTAAATCTCGCTGGTGGGGCGAAGGTTCTTGGCCGGATTGCGATGGCAGTTCAGGCACCATGCCATCTGCAGAGTGTTCTGCTGATACATCAAGGGCATCAGATCCACTCGTCCATGGCAGGAGGAACACCCGATCCCTTTGTTCACGTGGATTTCATGATTGAAGTAAACAAAGTCGGGCAGATCGTGGATCTTGATCCAGGGGATGGATTCACCCGTCGCCCAACTGGTCCGCACCGGTTGCAGCAGGGCTGCATTGGTCCAGATCTGCGCATGGCAATTCATGCAGGTCTTGGTGGGGGGATGCCCGCGTAGCTGGACTTCTCTACCGAGGTGTGACAGTACTGGCACTGTAATCCCAGGCCCATGACGTGATGCTTATGGCTGAACGGCACCGGCTGTTCTGCGCGCTGTCCCTGCTTGGTCACCCACGGAGAGCCCTGCAACTGATCGAGGGTGACTCCCAGGGCGATGACGATCAACCCTGTCAGGACCAGGCTCGCGCGGGCAAGCGCGTTGGAACTCCGGTCAAAAATCTGCGCCATTGGATCGAGTCCCTGCTTCCTCAGATTCCGTGTTGTTGAGAAGGTTCCGCTATGAACTCTGGTCTGTGACTGGATCCAGGACGACCACGGGGAGCACCTCCCCGGATCATGCCTGGAAAGTTGAATATAGCAGCAAACCTCGGGGGGTAGGCAACCCCCGGGAGCGCGGCAAAGGAATTTATGACCGCAAGGAAAGCACCAATGCGGGAAAGAAGCCCAGCGCAACTGCGAGCTGTTTACATCTTCGGTACTGTACAGGGCGAAATTCGTGACTGCCGGCCATGCACCTTGAATCGGCTGGTTGAGGACTGAACAACGGCCAAAGTTAAGATATTTTCATGGACGACGGCCTGCGCCCGGTTCGCTACGACACAGCGCTTGCGCTGCAACAATTGGCCGACGCCGACGCCAAGCTGGGCGCGCTGATCGAACGTGTCGGCCCCTTCGCGCTGCGGGTGAAAAGCACGCACTCGCCCTTTGAAGCGCTGCTCGAGGCCATTCTGTACCAGCAACTGCACGCCAATGCCGCCAGGGCCATCCTGGGGCGTTTGCTGGCTGGATTCGGCGATCTGCATCCGCAGCCGGAGCAGCTGCTTGCTGCCCCGGAGGAGATGCTGCGCGCGGCCGGCCTCTCACGATCAAAGCTCCTCTCCCTGCGCGATCTCGCCGCCAAGACCCTGGACGGCACAGTGCCCTCGCTGGCCGCTATCCGGCGCATGCCTGACGAGGAGATCATCGAGCGGCTGGGCCAGGTGCGCGGGATTGGAACCTGGACCGCGGAGATGTTGCTCATCTTTCGCCTGGGGCGGCCCGACGTCTTTCCGGGAACGGATTACGGGATTCGCAAGGGTTATCTGCTGACCTTCGGCAAGACCAAAGCGGGAAAGCCAATCACCGCCGATATGCTGCCTAAGCCGGAAGCAGATGCAACGCCGGGCGGCGCGCTGGAAGCCATGGCGCTCAGTGGCCAGCTGGTACCTGTGGCGGGCCTGCGAGCTGCCTCCCCTGCGCACCCGCCGGACAAATCCGGCTATCATAACTGCATGTCCGACCATTCGACGCCGGCGGAACGCTACATCTGCGTTCACGGCCATTTTTATCAGCCGCCGCGAGAAAACCCCTGGCTCGAAACCGTCGAGACCGAGGATTCGGCCGCGCCCTACCACGATTGGAATGAACGGATCACCGCCGAATGCTATGCGCCCAACGGGGCCTCGCGCATCGTCAACGGCGAGAACCAGATCATCCGCATCATGAACAACTATTCGCGCATCAGCTTCAACTTCGGGCCTACGCTGCTCTCCTGGCTGGAAGAAAATGCGCCCCGCACTTATCGCATGATCCGCGATGCCGACCGGCAAAGCATGCTGCGCTACGATGGTCACGGATCGGCCATGGCGCAGGTCTACAACCACGTCATTATGCCCCTGGCCAATACCCGGGACCGGATCACCCAAATCCGCTGGGGCATCGCCGACTTTCAGCATCGCTTCGGGCGCGCCCCCGAGGGCATGTGGCTTTCAGAAACCGCGGTGGATACCGAAACTCTGGACCTGTTGGCGCAAAATGGCATACTCTTCACCATTCTTGCGCCGCACCAGTGCGCCCGGGTGCGCGAGCGCGCCGAGAGCACCCTGCAACCCGCTCTCCCCAGACTCGATGGCGCCGGCGCCCGCTGGATAGAGACGCCTAACGCTTCGGTCAATCCCAACCATCCTTACCTGGTGCAGCTGAAGGATGGGCGCAGCATTACCGTCTTCTTCTACAACGGCCCGGTTTCCCGCTCCATCGCCTTCGAAGGAATGCTCAACAATGGCGAGACGTTCGCCTGGCGACTGGCGCGCGGCCTCGACCCCAGCAGCCCCGAACCGCAAGTGGTTCATGTGGCCACCGACGGAGAGAGCTATGGCCACCATCATCGCCACGGAGAGATGGCTCTCTCCTACTGCCTTGCGCTTCATTGAAGACAAGAAGCTGGCGAAGTTGACCAATTACGGCCAGTTCCTGGCCCAGTTTCCGCCCAAGTGGGAGGCGGAAATTGTCGAGGATACCTCGTGGAGTTGCGCCCACGGTATCGAACGCTGGCGTTCCGACTGCGGCTGCAACGGCGGGCGCCAAGGGTGGAACCAGCGATGGCGCGCGCCGCTGCGCGCAGCTCTCGACTGGCTGCGGGATACCGTCACCCCGCTTAGCGAAAGCACCGCCCAGGGACTGCTGAAAGATGTGTGGAGCGCTCGCGACGCTTACATCTCGGTCATACTCGCCGCCGGAACGCCGGGAGCCGAGGAGGCGATCGACCAGTTCTTCGCTGCCCACGCGCAGCGCGATCTCTCGGCCGAGGAACGGACGCTGATTCTCAAGCTGATGGAGATGCAGCGCCACACGCAGTTGATGTACACCAGCTGTGGCTGGTTCTTCGACGATATCTCAGGCATCGAGACGGTTCAGATCATGGCTTATGCGGCGCGCGCGCTGCGCCTGGCCGCCGACATCTTCGGCCTCAACTGCGCTTTGCTCGAATGGCAATTTGTGGAGCGGCTGCGCCATGCCAAGAGCAACAGTCCGCAGTGGAAGGACGGCGGCGATATCTACAGGCACCTGGTCAAGCCGATGGAGGTCAACCTGGAGCAGGTGGCCGCGCACTATGCCATCTCCTCGGTCTTTCGCAGCTATCCGGAAGAGACGGTCCTCTTTTGCTACACCGTCCGCCGTCTGGACTACGAAAACGTAACCTCGGGCCGCGCCCGCCTCGCCATTGGCCGTTGCCGCATCACCTCCAACCTCACCGAAGAGACGGAGGAAATTTCCTTTGCTGCGCTTCATTTCGGCGATCATAACGTGACCGCAGCGGTGGAACGTTCCACGCCGCAGGATCTCTCCGCCTTCAACGACCTCAAACAGAAATGCAGCGCCGCCGTCACCCAGGCGAATTTGCCCGAAGTGGTTCGCCTGATCGATAGCTTTTTTGGCGGCAGTCCGTACTCACTCGCTTCTCTTTTCAAGGACGACCAGCGGCGCATTCTGCGCTTCATCCTCAACGCCACGCTCAGCGAGGTGGAAGACAGCCTGGTCAAGATTTACGAGGAGCATGCCTCGCTGCTGCACTTTTTGAACGCTTCCGGACTGCCCAAACCGCCGGCCCTCACCATGGCTGCCGGTTTCGCGATCAATGCCGGGCTGCGGCGAGCGCTCGAAGACGATCCCATCGACCTGGCGCGTGTCCGTTCGCTGATTTCTCTGGCTAAATCCGACGGCGTGGTACTGGAAAGCCACGCGCTCCGCTACCTGACCGATCAACACATGAAGCGAGCCATGGTCCAGCTCCATGCCAAACCACTGGAGCCCGGCGGCCTCGATCATGCGCTCACGCTGGCTCGCACCCTGCGCGAGCTGCCGTTCGAGCTCAATTTGTGGCAGGCGCAAAACATCTGGTACGACACGCTGACCAAGTCCAACCGCTTCCTGCTGGGTCTGGAGCCCTCGGCTGCAGAGGCCTGGAGGGCGAACTTCCTCGAGTTGGGCCGTCAGCTCTCGATTGCGGTGGAGCAATTGGTGGTGGAAGAAGGGTCGCTGGCCGCGCGCGGGATGCTGCCTCGGGGGACACTGGCGCCCTTGGCACTGAAGGCCATGGCTCCGCAACAGACTGGAACAGACTAGCTTCGCCAGCGGAGGGTGACCGGGCCATCCATCGGGTGCTGCATCGGCCGGCCGCTCTCTTCGGCTTCAAGCCGTGCCCGCTTCAACGCGAAATACCACTTCGCCGGACGATCGGCATCATCGATGAGCATCAGGCCGGGATTGAACTTGAGTCCCTCAGCCTGCTGCACCATCGTGAGCTGGTCCTGGCGGACAAATCGCTCGCCGAAGAATTTGGCGATCGCGGTCACGAAGGGCACTCCGTAGAAAACGTTCCAAGCGCCGTAGACGTCGATGCGGGAATTGCCCGGGGTGGTGGGCGTTACCGTGGTCAGACTGGCGAACCACTTGGGTCCGCAGCGAATGGTTTCATAGCGCCGGTTGGGCAGCACGAAGTCGATGGTGGTCTCGATCGGCTCGCCATAGACGCCGAGCAACTTGTACGGCGCGCTGTTGGCCGAGGGTGTATGCGCCGACATGCGAAAGCCCTGCGGAATGGGCTCGAAGTGCTTCTCTTTTTCGTGGATGCTGTGCCGTGACCGCCACCACCAAGCCTGATGGACAAATGGCCCGTGTGCCGGGTCCATCAGGCCGATGATGCCGTGGTCGACATTGCAGGGCAGTTCCGCTGTCAGATGCGCGCTGCGGTAACGGTCGCTGAAGGTTGGGAGTTGGGGCGCGGGTGGCAGCGCATCCCTGGCCTCCATGCGGACCCGTCCGCTCCCCGGTTTGGGAACGTAGACCCAGGCGTATCCATCTCTCTCCTGGCAAGGAAATGCGGTCGCGTAGATGCGTCGCGGGATAGGAGTCCTGGCTGGTGAGTGAAGGGATCTCCATGCATTGGCCGGACTCGGGCTCGAAGACCCAGCCGTGGTATTTGCAGGTGACCGCGCTGCCATCGAACCATCCGCAGGAGAGCGGAATGCCGCGATGAGGGCAGCTGTCGCGCATGGCAAAGATGCTGCCTTCCTCTTTGCGGCCCAGTACCAGGGGGATTCCCAGGAGCATGGCGGTGGCCATCTTTCGCCCCCGGAGCGCGTCGCTGCGCATGGCCGGGTACCAGTCGTTGTAGATGAGGGACGTATCTGGTCCCAGCAACTCGCTGGCTGGAAAAATCGCCGGTCCTCTTCCCGCTGCTGCGTCAAGTGCCATGGCTCGCGATCCCGAAGAACCTGCCCTTACTATAGCGCTACGGGCTGAGCATGGCTGATCGCCCAGGAAGCCGTGCCTTGGAGCCCGCCATCGCAGCGAATATCACGCATCGTTCGAGGAAAATAATCCTCACGCTTGCCGGCCTCTGGCTCCTACTGTATGCGAGCTTTCCCTGTTCAGCCCGCCGCTGCTGGATGATGCCGACTCGGTGCATGCCGAGGTGGCGCGGGAAATGGTCGCGCGCCATGAATGGATCACGCTCTATGCCAATGGCATCCGCTATCTCGAAAAGGCTCCCCTCATGTACTGGAGCATGGCGGCCAGCTTCACTGTCTTTGGGCCGCAGGATTGGGCCGCTCGCCTGCCGCTGGCTATCGCCACGCTGGCACTGTTTCTGGTGGTATACGAGACTGGACGCCGCTTGTTCGCTTCCGAAACCGCCGGCTTCTATGCCGCGCTGATACTGGCGACTTCCTTCGGCATTTTCATTTACACGCGCATCATCATTCCCGATGTCATCGTCTGCTTGTGGCTTTCGCTGGCCATGCTGCTGTTCTGGATCTCTGTTCAGCAACCACAGCCTTCGCGCGGACCGCGTGGGGCTTTGCCGCAGCATGCGCCCTCAACGTGCTCACCAAGGGGCTCATTGGCATTGTTTTTCCGCTTGCCATTGTCATCATTTTCTTGTGGCTCAATCGGAATATGGGCCAGCTGCGGCGCTGGCATCCTTTTTCCAGCGTGCTCGTCTTCCTGCTGATCGCGCTGCCTTGGCATATTGCAGCAGGCATAGCCAATCCGTCGCAGGGGAACGCTGGCGGCACCATGCCGACGCCCGGCAACGTGCATGGGTTTTTCTGGTTTTATTTCGTCAACGAACATTTGCTCCGCTACCTCAACCGGCGGGTTCCGCGGGACTACGACACCGTGCCGCTGGTGCTGTTCTGGGGCTTACTTGCGGTGTGGCTGATGCCATGGATCGTGTTCGTGTCAAGGCGATCGTCCCGGACCGGATCGATCAGGCATGGAAACTGCTCGGTATTTGGGCCGCTGTCGTGATGGTTTTTTTCAGCTTCTCTACGCGGCAGGAATACTATGCGCTGCCCGCGTTGCCGCCGCTTGCCCTGATGATCGGCGGCTGGCTGGGCCGGGAAGAGAAATGCTCGGCCGGCGATCCGCCGCGCATCGCCGGCCGCCGTATTGCCGTCGTTCTCTTCCTGGTGGGAGCGGCTGGAGGGCTGCTTGCCGCGTATTTCGCTATACGCGCCCAGCGTCCGGCGCCGGGAGTGGATTTGTCTACCTTACTCACGCAGAACCCGGGGGATTATGCGCTCTCCCTGGGACATTTTCTGGATTTGCGTACGCGGGCCATGAGCGCTTTTCGCGTGCCCCTGATTTTGACGTCGATTGCTTTGATCGCCGGGACCCTGGCCAACTTGATCCTGCGCTTCGTCGACAGGGTCCGGATGGGAAACTATGCGCTTTTCGCCATGATGATTGTTTTCCTGATTGCGGCGCACATGGCGTTGGTTACGTTCTCGCCCGTGCTTTCCTCAAAGGCTTTAGCTGATGCAATTCGGCCGCGGTTGGAGGCTGGCGACGTGGTGGAGATCCATGGCGAATATGAAGCCGGTTCGACGTTGGGGTTCTATTTGCGCCGCCAGGTACGCATTCTCGACGGCCGTTCTTCGGATCTCTGGTATGGCTCGTTCTTTAGCGATGCGCCGCAGATTTTTGACGACGATGAGTCATTTCAGCGGATCTGGAGTGGGCGGCAACGGATTTTTTTATGGACGCCAGTGGATCAGGTCCCCAAGCTGCCGGGGCCGGCTTACGCGATTGCTCAGAGCGGGGGGAAGGAGATCCTTAGCAATCGTAGGTAAGTGTTCGCGGCCACGTCTTTTGGATGCCAGAGCATTTGTGGACGGTTAAGTGAAACGCAGGTCCCTCGGCTTCGCTTGATGGGATAAAGCAAAAGGCCCCAATGGCCCCGGCGGTAGACTTTGGTTGGAGACCTGGTCGCGCGCGGGAGCAAAGGAGCCTTATGAAGATTGTAGGCTGTGATTTTCACCCGAGCTACCAACAAATTGCGATTCAACACCTTTCGGTTTATCGACGGGATGACAAGGAGGGTGGGGTTTCCAGGGGGCATTCGCTAGCGGCTGAAAGAGTTGCAGATGATGAGCTGTTGTCTCCCACTCAAGCCAAAGGCGGCTTGAATGGGGCACCCAGCACCCAGACTTGTTGCAGATGCGGAGCCGTTGCTTTCCCACTCAATGACTTTGTTGCGGGTACGGATGCCGTCAGACGGCTGTCAGGCGGCTCATCTTGCCGTCTTTCAAGGAGAAGTGCTGGCCACGCCAGGCTACGGTGTTTCCGGCGAAGCTCCAGATCCAGATGCCTAGCGCTACCACGTCGCGCGCCGGTAGCAGCCATAGATCGCGCAGCACCTGGCGATCGCCCAGTACACCCACACCGACCGCCAGGGCTAGAGCCACCCTGGCCAATAAGGTCAGGCTGAGCAGCGCAATACTGCTGAGACTGGCGCCGGAGGCGATGAAGTTACATAAGGCCCAGGGCAATCCGTAGGTGAAGACCATGCCGGTGTAGCCCAGCTTTCTGGAAAAGCGGGTGCTGCGGCTCCAGCGAATCTGATGGGCCAGAAACTGACGGAAGGGATAGGCAGGCAGGAATGTCTCGACCACTTCGCCGCTTAAGACGACTTCAAAGCCGTTCCGCCAGATACGCGCTCCAAGCTCGTAATCGTCAGCCAGATAGTCGACCAGGGGCTCCAATCCGCCGATGGCGTCCAACGCCTGGCGGGAGACGGCCAGGGTGGAACCCAGGCCGAAGCGAATTCCGTCTTCAATTTGTCGCGCGGTCAGCACCCCAGCGATGAAGTCCGTCGCAATCCCCAGGGCTTCCATGCGGGAGCCAACGGTGCTGTGCGCCTGGCCGTGGTACAGCGCCGTGACCAGGCCTACACGGCCGCCGCGCCGCTTCGGTAGTTGAAAGCAGCCCATGATCCGCCGCAGGTAATAGGGCGAGACCTTAATGTCGCTGTCGTTGATCAAAATATGGTCGTATTGCGCGCTGCCCAGCATTTGCACCAGGTTGCTCACCTTGCCGTTCGTGCCCAGCAGTTGCGGGCACAACACCAGGCGAATCGTCCGCTGGGGGAACTCCGCCGTGAGCTTTTCGATGGCGGCCACGGCTGGATCGGCCATGTTGCTCACGCCAAAGAGAATCTCGTACGGACCTTGATATTGCTGCTGACAGTGACTGGCAAAGCTGGCATACATCTCCGGATCAAGCCCCTTTACCGGCTTGAGGATGCTGACTCCCGGCTGAAAATCGGGCAAAGGCCGCCGCAACTGGCGCTGAAAGGCGCGCGCACTCCATAGGGCAAGCAAGTAATACCCCAAGCCGGCCAGGCTGAGAATGGTCGTGATGGCGGCGACAACAATGGGCA
The DNA here is from genome assembly GCA_963775365.1 of uncultured Acidobacteriaceae bacterium. GTDB lineage: Bacteria > Acidobacteriota > Terriglobia > Terriglobales > Acidobacteriaceae > PALSA-350. Next base: position 15,170 of record CAVZJL010000002.1, read on the forward strand.
GCATAGAACGCTCTTAGTGTAGCCGAGCGCGATACCCAGGCACCTTTTACTCGTAACGCAGGGCAATAATGGGATCGAGCGATGCTGCTTTCCAGGCAGGATAGATACCGAAGAGAAGGCCAATGGCACAGGAAACGACAAATGCGGTGGTCGACCAGGCGACTGACATTTCAGCCGGCAGCACCTTACCCAAAATCAACTTGAGCGTAAGGGTAAGCAGACCACCCACAAGAATTCCGATTACGCCGCCCAGGGCGCACAGGGTTACCGCTTCCAGCGTGAATTGAAACATGATGTTCTTTCGCGTCGCGCCCAGCGCCTTACGGACGCCTATTTCCCGCGTTCGTTCGGTAACACTCACCAGCATGATGTTCATGACTCCAACGCCACCGACCATCAGGCCTACGCTCGCAACCCCGACCAGAAAGATGAACAAGCCACCGGTAAGCTGGTTCCATAACACCAGCAGAGCGTCGGAGCTGAAGATGGCGAAATTGTCCGGTTGGTCATTCCGGACTTTACGACGACGGCGAAGCAGTTCACGAATCTCGTCTTCCACGGCGATTTTGTTTTTGACATCGTCGTACTTGACGCTGATCCAGTGATCGAGGATTTCAGGATGAATCTTGTGGAAGGTTTGGGTCGGAAAATGGGCGGAGTTGTCCATCGGATTCTTCCCGCCGCCGAAAACCTGCTTCTGCGGCGCCAGGACGCCGACCACGGTGAATAGATCGCCATCGATCTGGACTTCCTTGCCTACAGCAGGGTCGTTGCCAAAAAGTTCCTGAGCTGTATCGGAGCCGAGAACCACAACGTTGGCCGCCCGCTGCGCTTCCTGACGGGAAAAAAAGCGTCCCTGCGCGAGATCGATATCGTAAACGTTGGGTTGATCCTCCGACTCGCCATTGAGGGTGGTGTCTCGTACTTTATGACTCCCGTATTTGACCGAGAAACTGCCCTGCGCGCCTTCAGGGGTGCGGTACTGCAGCGATGCATCGACGGCGACGACGTGGGGCAGCACTCTCATGGCCTCACCATCGTCATAGGTCAATTGCTTTCTGGCCAGCATCTCCGGCGTCGGCCGCGAGCCGAAGACAGGAAAGCGAAAAACCCAATACACATTGGATCCCAGCGACTTGATCAGGCCGTTGACGTTGCCGGTCAGACCGTTGATGACCGATGAGATGAGAATGACCGTGGTGACGCCGATCATGATGCCAAGCATAGTCAGGCTGGAGCGCAGCTTGTTGTTGCGCAGCGTGTCCATGGCCATGGCAATTGCTTCTTTGGTGTCGGCGACAGTCATTTTATAGCTCCGAGCGCAAGGCTACGATGGGATCGAGCAGCGAGGCCTTGCGGGCAGGATAGACACCGAAAAAAATTCCAACCGCAGTGGCCGTGAAGAGACCCAGCGCCACAGACCATAGCTCAATCTCGGAGGGAAAGCCGATCACCAGGGTGATGGATTTGGCAAAGACGATCCCGGCAATCACACCGATCACGCCGCCGACCAGCGACATGGTGGCCGATTCGATCAGGAATTGCAGCATGACATCGCCCCGCCGCGCACCCAAAGCCTTGCGCACGCCAATCTCCCGCGTCCGCTCGGTAACGCTCACCAGCATGATGTTCATGATTACGATGCCGCCGACCACCAGCGAAATGGCCGCCAGGGAAACAAAGACGGCGGAGAAACTGGAGCTGATGCTCTGCCAGAGGCCTACGAACGTACTATTGGTATCTGTAGAGAAGCTGTCGTCCGCTCCAGGCAGGTCGTGGCGGTGGGAACGGAGAATGGTGCGTACTTCGCCCACGGCCAGCTCCAAAGGATCCCCGACCCCATTGGCGCGCGCATAGATGATCAGGCTGCGATTCGATCCATAAGCGTTGAGGAAAGTGGTCAGCGGAATCGCCACCCAGTCATCCTGGCTCTGCCCCAGCGTCTTGCCTTTGCGCTCTCCGACGCCAATCACCGTGTATTGACCCCCGTCGACGCGGATCTCCTTGCCGATGGGGTCGATCGAGCCCATTTGATTGTCCACAATGTCAGGTCCGACGATGGCCACCCTGCTGTTGTGCTCTTCATCGACGGGCACAAAACCCCGGCCGTGATCGATGTTCATGTTGTAGATGGGAGGCATGGTCCAGGTCCAACCACGGACGCTGGTGTCGGTGCTGGAGTGGCTGTTGTAGACCACCTTGCCGGTAGTGCTGGCCATGGCCCCAGTGCTGGCACAGTCCTTACACTTGGCGGCTACTTCGCGGTAGTCATCGATTTTCAGGTCTTTGCGTTTTTGATATTTGTTGTACTCCGCGTCGCTGAACACCACGGAAGGTTGTTTGGAGGCGGTAAAGACATCCGCGCCGTAGCCGTAGACCTTAGTGGCGACAAATTTATTTGCGCCGTTCACCAATGTGATCACCATGATGACCGCTGCCACGCCGATCATCACCCCCATCAGGGTGAGAATCGAGCGTAGTTTGTTCGCCCATAGGGATTGGAGCGCGATTTTGACGGCTTCCGTCAGTTCCATGGCAGATCACACTTGGATACGAGTGTAGACCGTTTATTGGTTCCCGCCTGGAGGATAAAAGCGGAGGTAGCGGTACGGGGGAAAGTGTGTCTTTGCGGGCCCGTGAAGTGTTGTCCTGTAGAAAAGTGCGAACTAGCGAACTAAGCGAAGTAAGTTCGCGAAAAAAGCGGAGGCCCCGCATCTCGGGTGAGAGGTGCGGGGCCGCGTTTGCAAGTGGCCTGTAAGCCGAATTCTGTCGAGGACGATCATTCCTCTAGGCGACGCATTACTGCGCCGCTCAAGCGACCTACCCGGAGGTTTCCCACCGTCCCGGCAAGCCGGGAACGGAACCCTGGTGAGCGCGCCGGACCAGCACGCATCCGCAGCCTGGGTCTGGCCGGCGGATTCCCTCCCTATTTGGTCTTGCTCCGTGTGGGGTTTACCCTGCCACCGCCTTTACAGACGGCGCGGTGCGCTCTTACCGCACCTTTTCACCCTTACCCTGAGCGATGAAGCCCAGGGCGGTATCTTCTCTGTGGCACTGGCCGTCTTTGAGCCTTGACGCTCAAATCCCGGACGTTATCCGGCACACTGCCCTGCGGAGTTCGGACTTTCCTCTCCCGAAGCGCGCGAGCGCTTCAGCAGCGACCGCCCGGCGCACCTGCAACTCCATGCTAGTCCAAATTGCGAAGTTTGTAAGCGTCCAGAGGTCAGTTCGTGATGACCAGCGTTATCTGCGGTTGGGTTGGTGGGGTGACGGTAAACGAGCCGTTGGAAGATTGCGCATCCACGGTGACCGTGTAGCTGCCTATTGGGGTTCCGGGGTTTCCCGGCGGCCCGTGATTCAGATACCTATACCGCTGCGCACATGCAGTCATGCTCATGGCCCCTGCGAGTGCCAGCACTCCCAGAGCTAGATTGCGCCATGCGCGACGCTTGCAGGCACCCAAACCGACGAGACCAAACAAAGCCGGAAAGACAAAAGCATAACGCCGCATCCCGCCGTCACCAGCATTGCCGGCTCTGGGTCCCGGTGAGGGCGCTAGTGTTTGGATCTGCATCACACTGGTTCCAGGAATGCAGGTCTGGACGCCAGCGGCACTGGTGGTGCAACTCGCCGGCACGCTCAGGGGGGTAAAGTTGCAGGTCGTGTTCACCGGCAACCCCGAACACGAAAGGCTGACGTAGGCGTTGAAGCCGTTGACCGGGGTTACCGTCACCACGCTCGAGACGAAGCCACCCACGGCGGTCGAAAGCGAGGTGGGAGCGGCCGCCACGGTGAATCCAGCCACGGTGGATACGTTGGCCTGGACGTGCGCAGGGGTAGAGAGCGAAGTTGAATAGCCGGCCCCGCCCTGAAAAATTGCGACCACCTGGTGGCTGCCCGTAGGGAGGTTGTCCGTCTCCAGCGCGGCATTGCCTTCGCCATCCAAAAATGCCGACCCAAGATCCATGGTTCCGGAGCGAAAGTTCACCACTCCTGAAGGCGCGCCGGTCACATCCGCGCTGACGTGGGCCGTCAACGTCACCTTGGTGCGCGGACCCGCATTGTTTGTAGAAACCGCCAGGGCGGTTCGGGTCGCTTCAGTATTTTCTGCCGCTGACGCCGAGCCCGTGAAGCCGGCTATCATGCCCAAAAACGCCATGCACCAGCCGGCGGTGCGCATCCCTTTTTTAATGTTTCCCAGCCTGCCCACACTCAACCGCACATTCATCCTTCGGATCTCTGCTCTCTTTACTTTGACTTTGCGCTCTTTATTTTGTTCCAGATGCTGTTGGCTTAAATATGCTGCGGAACTCCGACTACGAAAGGACCCTTCAGGGGCTAAAGCCCAATGTATTCTTAGCCGTTTACGGCCCGACTAAAGTGGTGCCCTGACGCAAAACATGATCTCTTCCGCAACTTTAAAGTCGTGTTTTGATACAAACACGAGCTTATCAACAAGCCCTACAACATGTGTTACCGCAACTCGTACGTCGTGTCCTCGCACAAAAAATGAGCTTTTACGCAAACGCTAAAGTCGCGTTTTGGTACAAAACACAAATTTCTGAACAAGCCCTAAAGTCGTGCGCCGATCCAAAACATGAGTTTTTTCCGTAGCTTGTTAAAGCTCATTGTATCTGGGGAAAGCACATCGCGTTGTCCTTTCGCGGGGTGACAGGGGCGTGGCTTACCTGGCACGGTTCCCGGCGATGAGGCTCTCCGCCTCCGCGAGCAAGGCGGGATCGTCGCCGAACCCATTCAGCCAGCGAACTTCGGGTTCGCGGCGAAACCAGGTCAGCTGCCGCTTGGCATAGTTGCGGTGACCCTGGCTGGCGGCGGCAACGGCTTGCTCATAGGTGAGCGCGCCGTCCAGATACTGCGCTGCCTGGCGGTAGCCTAATGAATCAAGGGCGGGTGAGCGGCCATAGCGGGCAAGGAGGTCCCTCGTCTCTTCCATCAAGCCTTGAGCAAACATGGTTTGCGCCCGGTCGTTGATGCGCTGGTAGAGCTGGGGCCGCGCTGGATCCAGGCCCAGCCGCAGTACGCGGTATCCAGTCAAGGCTTCGCTGCCCTCCTTCCAGGCCTCGGACATGGGCCGGGCAGCGGCGAGGGTAACCTCGATTGCACGTATGACCTTCGCAGTGTCGTTGACATGGATGCGTGCGGCCGAAGCTGGATCGAGACGTTTGAGGACCCGGTGCAAGTAGATTGGACCGCGCGATTCCGCCTTGCCCAGTAAACGCTCACGCAGCGCCACCGATCGTTGCGGGCCGGGAAATAAACCTTGCAGCAGGGCGCGAAGGTAAAGTCCCGTCCCCCCGGTGACAATGGGCAGCCGGCCGCGCCCAAAGATTCCGGCGATGGCTTCACGGGCAGCCCGGGAATAATCTCCCGCGGTGTAGAAGGCATCCGGGCCCACCACATCGAGCAGGTGGTGCGGGACCAGCTCGCGTTGCTCGGCCGAAGGCTTGGCGGAGCCGATCTCCAGGCCACGGTACACGGCCACGGAATCACAGCTGACAATCTCACCGTCGAAGCGCCGGCCAAGCGCGACGGAGAGAGAGGTTTTGCCGCTACCGGTCGGACCGAGGACGACGACCAGAAGGGGATCCGCGGTTTCCTTTACCAAACTCTCCACCACCCCGGCGGAAAGAGATCGTGCAGGGAGGAACGGCCGAGTCCGGCGAGCAGAAGAATGACCGCTACTACCAGGAGGCCGTAAATCTGGCGTTTGCGGAATTCAGGATCGACGGGCACAGCACGGCTCTTTCGCTCAGCGAATCTTATCCGGGTCAGTGTTGTAGTAGAAGCCGAAGCGCAGCTCCAGGAATTTTCCTTTGAAGTCTTTGGGAAGCGGCGGATAGGGTGATGCGCCAGTGACTCCGCCCCAGGCCGCGCGGTCCAACGAGACGTCGCCGGAGGGGAACTCGAGGATCATCTCCTTGACGCTGCCATCGGGAAGAATCTTGAAGCGAATGCCAACCCGGCCCTGTTTGTCGAGGGGCGGCCGTGCGGACTCGGGGATGATGGGGATCCAGCTGCGATAGGTAGCGGCGATCACCCGCTTCATATAAGGGCCGAAATCGACCCCCATGGTGTCGCTGAGAATTTCGGGGCCAACCCCCATGGCCGGATGCTGGGAGGGGGCATTCTGTCCGTAGTCGCCCGAGGGTGCGCCACCCTGGGCAGCATTCCGCTCCGCCTGGCGAATCGCATCCCCGGCGGTTTGAGACCCGGTATCAAAGCTGGGCCGGGCGGGTGCAGTGGGCGCGGGCTTGGGCTCATTCAGCAGCGATTGCTGAGAAGGCGTTGGCGGGGGCGGCGGAGTCGCCGGTTGAGCCTGGGCCTGCTGCTGCGGCGCAGGAGCCGGGGCCGGGGCGGGCGGAGGCGGCTGCTGGGGCGCCGGTTGCGGCGGGGCCGGTTGTGGTGGTCCAGCGCGGCGCATGGCCTCAAGTTGTTGCAGGGTCTTGCGATCGAGCGTGGGATGACGACTTTGCGCGACGCGGTTCTTGTCCGAAGCTGGTGCCTGAGGTTTGGGCTTGACTTGCTTCTGCGCATCGGGCGGAAGGTCAAGATAGGTCAGATCTTTCTTGTTGTCACTGGGATTGACTACATGGGGCTGATGACTGCGAAACTTCGGGCCGTAAAACAAGAACCAGAAGAGAAGCAGGTGGGCGATGAAGGAGATCCAAATTCCTTCACGGCGCAAGGCACGGGAACGCTCGTCTTCGAGCCTGTCAATCAGGTGTAGGAGTTCGTCAGGGTCCAGCTCCTCGTAGCGCACGCGCTTACGTCGGGTGAACGGCTCCGGCGGACGGCCGGGGGGGCTGGTTGGAACTTCGGTTGAAGGCATCGGCCGGCAGTAAAGCGGCGATCCAGGCCCGAAGCAACGTCCGGCGATGGATTCCGCAGATCATGTCATTCTCTCATTGTTTCGAGCGGCGCCGGGATCGGCCTTTCACAAAGAACCCTTACAATCGTTTAGAGCGCAGCCGCCGAGCGAATGTGTTCAGCACCACGGAACAAACGAGCGCCAGTACTGCCATATGATGCGTGCCGCAGTCATTACCGTGAGCGACTCCGCTTCGCGGGGGAACGCGTGGATGTCTCTGGGCCTGTGGTTGCTGACCTACTTCTGGTGCATGATTTCCAGGTGGTCAGCCGCCTGGTAGTGCCCGACGAGCAAGGACAAATTGAGGATGCGCTGCGCCAGCAATGCGAGGTGGCAAGCTTGGTGGTGACGACCGGGGGGACGGGGATTGGGCCTCGAGACGTAACGCCCGAGGCGACGAGAGCTGTCTGCGACCGGATTCTGGACGGTTTCGCGGAACTGATGCGCGCAGAGGGCCGGAAACAGACCCAATTTGCGGCCTTGAGCCGGGCCGTTTCGGGTACGCGCGGGCGATCTCTGATTGTGAATCTGCCTGGTAGTCCGGGCGGCGCCAAGGCGTCGATAGAGGCGGTTATCTCACTCATTCCCCATGCCTTAAATGTACTTGAAGGAACAGGGACCGAACACCATGAACACCACGGGGCAGAGGAAAAGCACCCGGGGACGCCAGTCTGAACGACGGTTGGATCATCTTTCCTAATGACGATCGGGATCGATCTTGAAGAAAATCCTCCATCTATTTGCAAAATACGAGATCTGGCTGCTGGCGTTTTTGAAGCCTTTCGGCTTCTGGGGCGCAGGTGCCTTGGCCTTCATCGATGCTGGGGCATTCCCGGTGCCGATGGACCTGATTCTCGCCGACGTATGTCTGGGCCGACAAGAAACACTTCTACCTCTATGTCATCGCCTCGGCGGCCGGATCGGCTCTGGGCGGCTTGGTTTTTTTCCTGCTCGGGAAGGGCAGGCGGTGAGCTCTTCCTCATGAAACGAATCGACCGTGGTCGATATGAGCAACTGCGCGACCGCTTCGAAAAGCAGGAATTTCTGGCCATGATGATCCCTTCGATCCTGCCCCCGCCCACGCCCTGGAAACTCTTTGTGATTGCCGCCGGGGTCTTCGAGATGAAGCTGAGCACCTTCCTGATGGCAGTCTTCACTGGCCGGGTGATCCGCAACCTGATCACGGCGATCCTGACCATCGAGTACGGGCCAGAGATCGTGCACATCGCCGCACGATTGGCGACCCAGCACCGGTGGCTCCTGGTAGCGGGCCTAGCCCTGCTCCTTGCCGTGCTGGGTTATTGGGTTTGGCGGACGGTGTGGAAGCGGCGGGGCAAGAAGGACTTGCCTGGGGTTGATACAGAGTTGGCTAAGCTTCCCAAATAGGGTGTGGATTCAGGTTCCTCATGCCGCGCTTTGGGTGGGAGCTGCGGTGCTGATCCGAGGTCCTCATCGTGGCGAAAAAGAATGCACTTTGTGAGAGAAAAGAGAGATAAGCCCCCTGGCCGTCCTGGGGTATTCTCAGCCAGGAATGTCCAAATCAGCGAATATACCTGGCTTGGTGTGCAGGTAATCCGTTGATTTAGTGGAGGCTCCTGGTTCTCAAAGAGAATCGGGTTGGATTGTGGGTCGCTGACCTAGATTTGCGTGCGGTCCGAGTGAAACTGCAGGTCCCTCCCTTACACTACCCCGATTTCCTGCCCAGCTTAGCGGCGTTGGCGGTACCGCGCTGCAGGAAATCCGGTCCGCTCCAGTTGGATGACAAAGTTGAGGGCGGTGGCCCACATTGGCACGAGTAGAGGTGGATGGACAGATTCGAAAAAAGCTACTTGGGGCAGGACCGCCTCTCAGCCAGTCCCTGACTCTTCCCATCATTTCTGGACGCGGCCATTCATGACCATGGCGTCGATGGCGCCGTCTGGGGTGACGTAGACCCAGGCAGTCAGTGCCCTGGTGGAGACCACTTCCGCTCCGGGAGAGGGGAGGGTAGGCAAACCTCAGATCTCGGAATTCGACCGCGGTGTCCTGGGGCTGGGGTGCGAGTTCGTCAGAGGCGACCAGGTTGGCGTGTCCACGGTCCTCCACCAGCGGGAATCTTGCCCAGTCCAGATAGGCGCGGCCCAACCAAGAGCGCTTCGCGGCCATGACCGCGGGGGTTACCGGCGGCTTGAAAATGACGTCGTCCTGGTCGTTGGTGTCGACCGTTTCGGTCCGGGTGTTGACCGAGCCCGTCTGGTAGTAGCCGGCGGTCTCGGCCACGGCGAACCAGTGAAAGGGATCCACAGGATAGGGTTCGGCGCCGGCGCGCAACATCGGCTGGTCGCCGAAGCGCGTGTTGCTGATCATGTGCAGCGCCCGATGATGCTCCACCGCACGCACGCCCAGGTCGATCCCGATGAGCACCATCGCGGCAATGGCCCAACCGCGTCCGCGGAACAAGGGCTTACCCGCGCCTATTTCCCGGTCGGCCAGCCCGAAGATGGCGGGGATCAACCAGGCCGGCAGCAAAGCAGCAAAGATGACGGGTTCGAGGATGAAGGCGATGTCCAGCGAGTACCAGCGCGGATTAAAAGGAAAGAACGGGCGAACGCCGTAGTTGTTGGTCCAGTCGAGAAAGATATGGCTGAGGACTGCCAACAGCGACAACAACCAGAGCAACGCCCAGCGCGGCGCGATGGCCGGCTGGCTTGCGCCGGCTGCGATGCCAGAGCCAAACGACAGCGGTGACGGCAAGCGCGACAAACGGTGCGCCTAAAAAGGTGTGGGTGATGCCGCGATGATGCTCGAAGCCCGCTACCGGACCGCGGAAGCCCCAGAGAACATCCAGGTCTGGCGCTTCGGCTGCCAGTGTCATGGCCAACGTGGCATAGGCCGTCCTGCGATTGAAGCCGGTGCGGCCAAGACAGGCGCCGGTAAGAAAATGGGTGACGGGTTCCATATGACGGGCGTGATCCCTCAGCGACTGGCAGTTTCGCATCGGGTACCGCGACAGGTTTCTATAATGCACGCTATGCCTGAAACCCGATCCAGCAGCGCAGCCAAGCGCAGATTGAAGCCGGAAAGCGAATCGACCAGCTGCGCGAAGAGCTCCGCCACCACGAATATCAATACCATGTGCTGGATTCCCCGGAGATCTCAGACGCCGAGTACGACGCGCATGATGCGCGAGCTGCGTTCGCTCGAAGCCAGCCATCCGGAACTGGTGACTCCCGACTCGCCCACCCAGCGCGTAGGCGGCAAACCCAAAGAAGGCTTCGCCAAGGTGGACGCATTCGCGGCCCATGCTTTCGCTCGACAACGTGAACAGCGAACAGGAGCTGGCTGACTGGGAACGGCGCGTGCGGGCGGCGGTGGGCTCAGCCGATGTGAGCTTCGTTTGTGAATTGAAGATGGATGGGGTCTCGCTGGCGCTGCAATATGAGCCCGGCCCTGGCGGCGCTGCGCTGTTGCAAACCGCCTTGACCCGCGGCGACGGGGTCACCGGAGAAGATGTCACCAGCAACGTGCGCACCATACGATCGGTGCCGCTGTCGGTTTCAAAGGAGCGGTTGCATCGCGCCGGGCTGCCGCAAAGCTTCGAAGTGCGGGGAGAAGTGATCCTGCCCGACGAGGCTTTTTTGAGGATGAACCAGCAACGCGAAGAGCAGGGGCTCCCGCCCGCAGTGAATCCTAGAAATGCGGCGGCAGGAACGATTCGCACGCTGGATCCCGATATCGTGGCCCAGCGCCGGCTGGACTTCTACGCCTACTTTGCCCTGGAGAAGGGAGAGAGCGCCTTTGCCGAACAGTGGACGGCCCTGGAAGCATTAAGCAGCGCCGGCTTTCGCGTCAACGCCCATCGCAAGCCGCTGCATACCCTGGAAGAGCTGCTCGCCTTCGTAGCTTGGGCCGAAGGCCAGCGCCATGGCTTGGGCTACGAAATCGACGGCGTGGTCATCAAGGTCAATGAGACCGCGCTGCAACGGCGGCTGGGCTATACCGGGCGTGCACCGCGCTGGGCGGTGGCTTATAAGTTCGCCGCGCGTTCCGGCGTCACCCAGATCGAAGACATCACCGTACAGGTGGGGCGCACGGGCAAGCTGACGCCGGTAGCCGTACTGCATCCGGTATTCATTGGCGGCACAACGGTAAGCCGCGCGACCCTGCACAATGCGGACGAAATCGAGCGCCTGGGAGTGAAGATCGGCGACTACGTCACGGTGGAGCGCGGCGGCGACGTGATCCCCAAAATCGTTGGCGTGGTGGACGATGCCCAGCACCCCCGGGGAAAGAAGACCTTTGTCTTCCCCGCCGTATGTCCGGTCTGCGGCAGTGAGGTGGTGCGGGATGAAGGGGAGGCGGATTACCGCTGCATCAATGTGGATTGTCCTGCTCGGCTCAAGGAAAGCATCCTGCACTTTGCCTCGCGCAAGGTGATGAATATTGAAGGCCTGGGCGAGGCGTTGGTTACGCAACTGTTAGAGCGACAATTACTGACCAGCGTCGCCGGGATCTATTCGCTTACCGAAGAGCAGCTGCTGGAGCTGGAGCGTATCGGGAAGAAGAGCGCGCAGTCGCTCCTGGCAGAAATTGAAAACTCAAAGAAACTACCGCTCAACCGCGTGCTGTTTGCTCTGGGCATTCGTTTCGTGGGCGAGCGCACGGCGCAACTGCTGGCCGAATCGTTCGGCTCCATGGACGCCCTGATGGCGGCAAGCGTCGAGGAACTGGAGGCAGTGGACGAGGTGGGTCCGCGTGTGGCCCAGGCGATCCACGAATTTTTTGCCGAGGAGAAAAATCGCCAGCTGGTAGAAAAGCTGCGTCAGGCAGGCTTGACCTTCACCGCGGAGAAGAAGCAGAAGTCGTCGCAAAGCTGGAAGGCCTGACGTTTGTGCTCACCGGCACCATGGCCGACCTGACGCGCGAAGAGGCGAAGGCCAGGATTGAAGCGGCCGGAGGCCGCGTTTCCGGGTCGGTAAGCAAGAAGACCAGCTACGTGGTGGCTGGAGAAGAGGCAGGATCGAAGCTCGACAAGGCCCGCGAACTGAAAGTTCCGGTGATCGAGCAGGCCCAGCTCCTGGAAATGCTGGGATGAGCAGTTAAAGAAGCCGGCGCATATAATCGCGCGACGGAGAAAATCATGCGATTTGCTTTTTGGCCGGCCACGGTGCTTCTTTCCTGCTCGATGCTGGGTTCTGGGATACCGCGCCCGCCCAGAATCGCGGCTACAACAATAGCCATTTCTACGACGGGGCAAACCGCGGAGTCCAGGGGGGAAACTACGGTGGAGGCAGATACCACGATCGTGACCATAACGACAACGAATCAGGGCGGAATCGGCCCGGGCAAAGGAGCACTCATCGGTGGAGCGGCAGGGGCTGTGCTGGGTGCGGTATTTGGCGGCGGAGTCAAGGGATCTTTGATCACCGGTGCAGCAGGCGCGGGTATCGGAGCGATCATCGGCGAATCTGCTCAGAACAATCCGACAAAACAACTACTACCGCCATTGAGATTTCCTTTCTCATCTGGCCTCAGAGCTTTTCTTGTCAGGTATCTTCACGGTTTCACGTGTCGTTGAACCGGAATCGTATAGGAGAATCTTGATGAAGAATAGATACGCTGTCGTTCTATGGATTGCCGCTCTGCTGCCCTGTCGTTGCCAAGCCGGCGATTGCCCAACAGGCTCCTGCGACCGTCAGCCCGCGCCCACCTGGACCATCGATCAGGCCGTGACCTGCTCCGTCCACGACGCCTGGGAACTGGGCGGGAAGAACCGAGCCGGGATTTTTTGCCATCGTGAAAGCGATGGCGGAGCTTTCCGCGCAAAAGCGCGACCTTGTTTTCCGGATCGAGAGACCGACGGCCGTGAGTTCGGTGACTACATCAAGACGCAGGCGAGAGCCGATCGCGATCAGTTACTGTATGCGATCGTGGATCGTGCGGTCCGCAAATACGGAACCGCACCGCCGGCGGGCGGAGGTAAGTAGCGTGGCTTCGACTGAGAAAAACCGTAACAGGTAAGGTGGCCCCCGGCTGGTTCGCTTGGATCGAAAGTGGAACTGCAGATCCCTCCCCTGCGCTACCCCGGATTTCCTGTGCAGATTGGTGGCGGTGGCGAGACCGTGATGCAGGAAATCCGGTTCCGCTTCGGTCGGGATGACAAAGTTAAAGGTGGTGGCTCACCTTGGCATCTGTGGAGTGGATGGACAAAGTTGAGCAACTGACCAAAAACCAGCTTGGACACCTATGGCTCAGGACTTGGGGGCGAAATAGCCTTTTTTGGCACGCACCATGTAGCGGGGGTTAAGGGCTACCAGGTAGATGGAACGAAAAGCCCCGTCGAGCTTGAAGTCCGCTGGACGGTAGGCAAGGGAATACTGGCTGCGCAGTTCCTCCTCGATGTCATGGAAGCTGCCGGCCATGTCTTCAATGCGCTTGGGAAAGAAGGGGACGCCGCCCGTGGCTTCGGCCATTTTTTTCAGCACATCGTCGCCCCGGTCGCGGCTGGGGCTGACGTTCGTGCTGATCGCGTAAACGATGGTCCCGGCGCGCTGGCACATCTTGATAGCGTCATCGGGATACGCGCGGCTCTGATTGTCGTCTCCATCGGAAATCACGATGAGCGCCTTGCGCACCGAACCCTGCTGGCGAGGGCGGCACTTTGATAAGCTGGTCGCGGCAAGCAGTGTAAACAGCGTCAAAGAGAGCCGTGCCTCCGCCCGGCCGCAGCTTGGTGATGCCGGCCTCAAGCTTGTCCTGATCGTTGGTGTAGTTCTGGGTGACGTAGGGTGTGACATCGAAGCCCATGACGAAGGCCAGATCGGTCCTGTGGCCGGATGACCTGCTGCAGAAACTGGATCGCGGCGCTCTGCTCAAACTCGAAACGTTGCCGGATCGAGGTGCTGGCATCGATCATGATGCCGACCCGCAACGGCAGATTCGTCTGCTGGGTGAAGTTGAAAACCTGCGCGGGAGCTTTTTGGTTATCGAGCAGAGCAAAGTCACTCTGCTGCAGATTCTGGATGAACCGGCCATGCTTGTCAGTGACGGTAAAGATCAGATTCACCTCGTTGACGTTGGTCTGGATGGTGAAATTGCCATCGTTCTGCCCGTTGCGGCTTTGGCCATGTTCGGAGCTTGGGGAACGGCACTCAGCGTCCCTGGCACCGGGGCCTGGTCGTTGTTCGGCGGCGCTGGGTTTGGCGTGGCGGTGGTGGGTGCGGCCGTTTCCGGCGGGGTGGCGGCAGGCGCAGTTTGAGCAACCGCGGCCGAAGTCCCCAGCAAGGTTAATCCAAGCGCCAAGGCAGCCAACCGCAGGCAATCATTCATTTTGGTCATAGAGGCCCTTTTCATTTTAGAGCATGAACGGTCTACCACTCGCGCTCATCCTTGATCGAGGTACATTCCTTCCACACTCTTTGACCGGTCTACCGGGAACGAGGCGAGCCGGGCCATGAAATCCTTCAGATCGGGAGGAAGGTTGGAGACCATGTCAAGCGTTCACTGCTGACTGGGTGAGCGAACTCGAGCTCCGCCGCATGCAGGAAGTTTCGTTGTAGGACGAGCCGGGGAAGGCTGCGGTGAATCCGCCAGGGGCACGATCGTGGAGGACGCTCCGTAGAGCGTGTCACCAACCACAGGATGTCCCAGCGATGCCATGTGGACGCGGATCTGATGGGTGCGCCCGGTTTCGATGCGAACCGAGACCAGCGTGAAGCTGCCGTACGGCCCGTGGATCCGCCGCAAGACCTGCCAGTGAGAGACGGCGGAGCGGCCTCCTTCGCGGCGCGTGGTCATGCGCGTTCGGCGGACGGAGTCGCGGCTGATCGCGGCATTCACCGTTCCTCTATCCTGCTCCAGGTTGCCCTGCACCAACGCAAGGTAGAGTTTGCGCACCTGGCGGCGGGAAAACATCGACGACAGCCGGGCATGCGCCACATCATTCTTCGCCACCACGATGAGCCCGCTGGTTTGCTTATCAAGACGGTGCACGATGCCCGGCCGCAGCGGGCCGCTGGTGGAGGAAAGCTCGCCCATGTGATGCAACAGGGCATTGACCAAGGTGCCCCGGTTACGCGCATCTTCGGTAGCGCCGGAGCCGGCATGCACCATCATGCCGGCAGGCTTGTTGATCACCGCCAGGTCGGCGTCTTCGTAAACAATCTCCAGCGGAATATCCTCGGCCATGGCGCGCAAGGGAGGCGGCTGCGGATCGCCCAGGATGGAAATGTTTTCGCCGCTGCGCACTTTGCGCGAGGCTTTGGCCCGCTTGCCGCCGATCAGCACGCTGCCCTGCTCCAGCAGCAACTGCACCCGCGCGCGGCTGATTTCGTTGAGTTGTTGCGCCAGAAATAGATCCAGACGCTGTCCGTCGGCTTCTTCAGGGACAGTCAGCTGGCGCAAGCGCGGCTCGTCATTATCCACGGAGGCGCCATGGGAGACCTGAGGCGATTGGGGGCGATGCAGCCACAAGAGAGCCCCGGCCAGCACCATGGCCGCAGCCACCAGCTGCGCGACCGTGACGAGACCTGAGGGCCAGGAATGCCGTCGCCACGCAAAAAGGTAAGCAGAAAGCTGGAGAGGCCGCCCAGGAAGAGCCATGCGCCGAGGATTTCTCCATCGTAATGAGGGCGATGCAGCAGCCACAGCAGGACAACGAAGAGCACGAACTCTACCAGGCTCGCATAGAGCTGGGTGGGATGTAGCGGAACCCCCAGCGGGGTTCCGGGCATCGCATCCCGGACTGGTGAAGACCACAGCCCAAGGAAGGTGCGTCGGTGTTCCATAGTCACATCCCGCTTCCAGACAGCCAACGGAAAGCAACAGAACTATCCAGCGCCAAGCTGGGAGCAATGGCATCGGCCGTTCGCCGGATGGGGAGGCCGAGGTGCAAGGCATAGACCACACCGACGGCAAGGGCGATAACGATAGCAGCCGGCCCGGGGCCCCGTGTACCACTCAGACTCATCGTCAAAGCGCGCACGCCGTAGCGGGGCCAGTTTAACAGGATGAGGAGAATCCGGCTGCCCACGAGACCGGAGACAATGGCCACGAGAGCCCAACTCCAGACTTTGTCGGCGTCGAGCGAGAGCAGGCGGGCTGTTCGTACACAGACCAGAAGAGCAAGGATCGTGCCCAGGGCAACGAGAAATCCATAGGTCGGCAGGACGAGGCGGCCGAACTGGAAGAGATGCGGGTGCACGCGGCGGAATTTCCTATTTCGATGCGCCAGTTAGGGCGTCTTACCTGACGCAATTCGCGTCAGCATTTGGTGACTTCGGTTGCAGGACCAAGAAAAATCTGCACCGGGCGGGAAAGCGATCTTTCAGGGGCTAAAGCCCTGATAGCCGTGCGTTGTACGGCCCGACTAAAGAGGTTGCGGAAAAAGTCGTTGAACCTCGAAGAAATCATCCCTCAGCGGCTGAAGCCGGACCTGTTCTTAATCACTTACGTACGAGCTGAAGCTCGTACCCTTCAAGACCGGAGTTTTTCCGCAAGCTGTAAAGTCGTGCCCTGACACAAAGCATGAGTGAGCCTGCGCCCTGTAAACCGCGCCCCTCGTGCAGAGAGTCGTTCCGAAAGCTCTCACGTCGTGCCCAATACAAAACTCGGGAGGGATTGAAATGAGTTTCCAGGAAATCCGCGCGAGAGAGAAGACGAAACCGACCCACTGGGCCGTGCAGCAGTGCGCTGGTGAACCCGTCCTGAGACGTTTGGGATTCCCCGCAGCTCTTTAGGCATTCCGGACTGGCGGACACTGCACACGGAGCCGATTTTTCGAGTCGAATCCCGGTTCAATGAATATTGGTTCAACCAGCGTTAACTGACAATACCTGCTTTGCAGGCCGGTCTCTGAATGGATGCTAACGTCAGCGCAGCCGGTTGGCAAGTAACGATACGGTGAGAGCGCTACCGCCCGGCGGAGACGGGAACGTTTTCGTGGTAGCGGTGCTTGTCGTCGAGCACCGAGTCCAGCAGACCGGAGAGGCTGTTGGCCCGGCTACGCAGGATGGTCTGGGTCTCGCTCATGGTGCCGTGAAGCAGACGGCAATGCTCCTGCAAGCGCATAAGTTCATCGGCGATGTTCAGGGCAGCGAGCACGGCCACGCGCAACGAATCGACGGTATTGCTGTTGGCAGAGACGGCGCGCATCTTGGCGTCGACGGTGTTGGCCAGCCTTTCAATATATTCCGGATCGGGGGCGCGCAGATGATACGTCTGGTCGTAGATATCTACACTGACCGAGGTGCTGGTACGCCGGGCGTCCATGTTATCTGCCATGTGTCTCCGATTTCCGACCGATTGATCGCTTGGATGGAGCGATCAATCGCCCACTTCGTCAATTTGCTTGAGCAGACGGTCAATGCGCGTGCGCACTGTATCCCGTTCCTTTTGCAAACCAGCGAGCTGCTCTTCCAGCTGAGCAACCTGGGCAGCCTGCTCTTCCACTCGATGCGCAAGACGGGAAGCGTGTTGCTCGACGGAAAAGCGAAGTTCGCGCTCGCCCTTAAGTAATTCTACTGTGCGCAGCACGCGTTCTTCGAGAGCCTGAAAATCATCTGCGGCTTTCGTCATCTCGGGAGGGTGTTCTGCGATTGAAGACATCAAAACCTCTTGACACTAAAGAAGGATTGCGTACTAGAGGAAGTATAGCTTGCAAAGTCCGCGCGCGATTCACAAGAAAAGAGGAACACGCATTGTCAACGCATGTTCCTCTATGTTGAATATGGCAGAGATTTTACGCGCGTTGGCGGCCGCCGAGGGACTCCAGGGCGGCAGTGACAGCCTGTGAATAACTTTGCAATTCTTCATCACGCAGGGTCCGCTCCAAGGCCTGGAAGGTAACGCGGATGAGAATGGAATAGTGGCCCGCTTGCCCTTTTTGCGAAGGATCGCGAAAGATCTCACGCGGTGAGAAGCGTGTCAGCTCCGCAATATGCAGGTTACCCAGCGCATCGGCGATCGACTGCCAGCGCAGGGAATCAGCGAAGACGAAAGAGAAGTCGCGATCCACCGGCTGGAAGCGCGAGAGTTCCTGCGCGATGGGCTGACGCAAAGGCAGCCGGTAAAGCCGGTCAAGATAAATTTCGCCGACATAAACACTTTGCCTCAGCTTGCGAGGCTGCGCCTCCGCCGGATTGAGTTGGCCGAACCAGGCGACGGTCAGACCATCGGCCACAGCGCGCGCCGCACGTCCGGGATGAAGCCACGGCGGGGACAATTCCCGCGCTTGCGGCGAAGGTGTCGAAGTAGAAGGAGCGCGCAGCAAACTTTTCCAAAATTTCTTCGATGGTGCCCTTGAGATCGTAGAAGTCGATGGCGTGGGCGGCTTGCTCCGGCCCACTCCAGAGAGATCCGGAGGCACCCAATGAGAGAGCCGAACGCTCATCGACACGCTCCGCGGTTCCGCTGAAAACAGTCCCCTTCTCGAAAAGCTGGACATCGCTGACGTTGCGGTTGAGATTGTTTGCCAGCATGGTGAGCATCCCGGGCAGCAGCGAGGGACGCAGCATGCCGGCTTCTTCATTCAGCGGATTACCCATGGCTACGACATGCCGGGTTGCGGCGCAAAGGTAACCGCTTCGGTAGCAGAACAGAAGGTGCTGGAGAAAGCCTCGTTCCAACCCAGGGCGAGCAGCGTCCGGCGAACGATGGCCTCTTTGCGGCGTCGGGAAGTTCGCTCACAATGCCGGAGAAGGCGGGCAGCGTATTGGCAAAGCGGTTGTAGCCGTAGACGCGGGCGATCTCCTCGATGAGGTCGATCTCGCGTTCCAGGTCGAGGCGCCAGCTGGGCAGAGTTACCTGGTAATCGCCTTCTGCGACTTTGTGCAATGCACAACCCAGAGCCTGCAGGACGGACTCGGTTGTTTCCTGCTCCACGCCCACGGCCATCTTCGGTCGCGCCCAGGATGCGGCGAACCTGGCCATGGCTGAGGCCGATGGCGCGGGCGCCTGAGCGGTGCGCGCGTGCTGCCGAGGAACCACGACGTCGATCAATCTCGCCGTCGATAGGCCGCCGGCCTGGAGGATGATCTGGCTGACCAGCGCGGAGGCAACGGCGGGCGCATTGAAGTCCGCTCCGCGCTCGAAACGATGCGAGGCATCGGTGTGCAGGCCGTGCCGCTTGCTGCTGCGGCGTACCGTCGCCGGATCGAACCACGCTGCTTCCACCAGAATGTTTTTGGTTTCGGCGGTGATCATCGTGTCCCAGCCGCCCATGACGCCGGCGAGGGCCGAGGGCTTTCTTTTCGTCGGCGACCACGAGGTCTTCTGCATCGAGCACACGTTCGACTCCATCCAGCGTGCGGAGTTTTTCGCCGCTGCGGGCGCGGCGCAAAATGATGCCGCCTTCGAGCTTGTCGCGATCGAAGACGTGGGTGGGATGGCCGATGGCGAGGGTGACGTAGTTGGTGGCGTCGACAGCGTTCGAGATGAGTTTCTGCTGCAGCAGTGCGAAGCGCTCGGCGACCACCCCAGCCGAGGGCTGGATACGCACATCGCTGAGAGCCCGCGCCGTGAAGCGCCCGCAGAGTTCCGGAGCTTCGATGGAAACCTTGATGGGAGCTTCCGCGACTGCGGTGCGGGCAGTGTGACGTCGAGCGGCGCCAGCGGACGAGTCCGCGATCGCCGCTGCCTCGCGCGCGATGCCGTAGTGATTCATGGCATCGACCCGGTTGGTGGTGATGTCCATCTCGAAGAGCGAGCCATCGGCCGGACCAAGATCGTAAGATGCCTTCGACGGCGATGCCGCGCAGGGTCAGCGCCTCGGCGAGTTCGCGGTCGGCCAAGGTGAGGCCGGGCACGTAGGAACGAATCCACTGAGAAAGAATATTCATAAGGTTTGCGACTTACCTGAATTGCTCCAGAAATCGCATATCCCCGGAGTAGAGCTGGCCTATGTCTCCGATACCGTACTTCATCATGGCAATGCGTTCCACGCCCATGCCGAAAGCGAAGCCGCTGATTTTTTTTGCATCATAGGCGGGCTGGTGCCGGGCGGCAAAGGCGAAGACCGCGGGATCGACCATGCCGCAGCCCAGCAGTTCGATCCAGCCGGATTGTTTGCACTTGCGGCAGCCTCGACCGCCACAGAAAGGGCAACTGATCTGCACGTCGGCGGATGGCTCGGTGAAGGGAAAGAACGAGGGGAAGAATCGCGTTTTCACGCTGGATCCGAAAAACGCCTTCATGGCGTGGTCAAGCGTGCCTTTGAGATCGGAGAAGGTGATGTTGGTATCGACACAGAGCCCCTCGACCTGGTGAAAGATGGGCGAGTGGGTAGCGTCAGCGGCATCGTTGCGGTGCACCTTGCCGGGAATGACAATACGCAACGGTGGCGGTTGCTCTTCCATGGTGTGGATCTGCACCGGCGAGGTATGAGTGCGCATCAACAACCGTTCGCGGAGAGGCTTGCGCTCCTGGTTGACGATCACCAGGGTGTCCTGGGTGTCGCGCGCGGGATGGCCGGGCGGGAAGTTTAGCGATTCGAAGTTGTAGTAGTCGGTTTCGACTTCGGGGCCCAGACCCACGGAGTACCCCATCGCCGCAAAGACGCTGACGATCTCGTTCATGGTGCGGATGAGCGGGTGCTCGGCGCCGAGGGCGCGGCGTGTTCCGGGGAGGGTGATGTCGATGGTTTCATCGGCTCGCGTCGCTGGTTTGAGGTCCAGTTCACAACGAGGCTCGATGTTGGATTTGAGGGCGTTGAAGCGTTGACCGACTTCGCGTCGAGACCCTACTGGAGCGCCCTTTAGTACTTCACCGACGCGTGTCAGCAGTCCCTGCTTGCGGCCGATCCAGCGGATTCGCAACTGCTCGACGGTCCTCGACGGAGACTGCCTTCGCCGCATCCTGGTCGAATTGCGTCAGAATGAGCGCTGAAGAAGCTATCCAGCGGGCCGACGAGTAGTCTTTCAGTTCAGGAATTTCTGGTGGCATGGTTTCCTGGCACAAGCGCTCGAAAGCCCGATCACAGTGCGACCGGGCTGGAGCGAGACTCTTTGGACGGTCGGTGCTTTTAGGAGTGGTTCACGATGACTGCGTCCGATCCAGCCTCAGAGATGTTGGCTTTTCTTGAGGAAAAGCCCCGTATGAGGCATGACCGGCTACACCTATCGTGAAGCCGCTCTAGGCGGCTGTCTTGGTGAGTGCGCTCTTGGCCTGGTCGGTGAGCGCGGTAAATCCAGCCGGGTCGTTGACGGCGAGGTCGGCCAGGATCTTGCGATCGAGGTCGTTACCCGCCAGCTTGAGGCCGTGAATGAGCTGCGAATAGCTGATCCCGTTGAGCTTGGCGGCGGCGCCGATGCGGACGATCCAAAGCCTGCGGAATTGGCGCTTCTTCTGCTTGCGGCCGATGTAGGCGAATTTGAGACCGCGCTCGACGGCTTCCTGGGCTGCCTGGTAGAGCTTGGATTTGGTTAAGAAGTAGCCGCTGGCTCGCTTGAGGATTTTTTTGCGGCGGTCATTGCGTTTTGTGCCACGTTTGACGCGGGGCATGGGTGGTTCTCCTTTTTAGTACTTCGTTGTGCGGCTGGAGGTAGGAAGTACCTCTTCACTCGCGTTAAGCCGATCGTCTTGTCTCGGAAGACAGGGGCCAATGGCCCTAACCCTTGCGGGCCGATCAGGCGTAAGGAATCATTCGCGCTACCTTGCGCTTGTCACCATCAGAAACCAGAACGGTGCCACTTAGTTTCTTCTTAACCTTTTTGGACTTGGAGGTCAGAATGTGGCGTTTCTTGGTTTGACCGCGGAGGATTTTCCCCGTACCGGTCTTCTTAAAGCGCTTGGCCGCGCCCTTATGGGTCTTCAATTTGGGCATGGTTTTCCTGCTAAGTTAGCTGTTTCTACTTACTGGGATTATACGGGAGAGTTGGGGGAGGCGCTACCGGGGGATTTGGCTTGGGGGAAAGTGGACCTGCAGGTCCCTCGGCTTCGCTCGGGATGGCAAAGGGGGGAGCGGCGCTTCCGGGGAATTGGCTCGTGGCTGAAAGAGTTGCTGGGGCTGGCTTGGACTTGGGGTTGCGGAAATGCAGATCCCTCCGCGATGTTGGCAGAGGGATCTGCGGCTTGCTCTTAGGATTGGGCTGATTGGGGATGCTGCTGGCCTACCAGGCCTGCGGCCGGCGGCTTGGGGGCGGCGGGCTTTTTGGGCGGTTCGGCTTTTTTGCCTGGGGCGAGGATGGCGTGCAGGGTGGTGCCTTCCATGCGGGGCATGAACTCCACTATGCCGGCGTCGCCCATGTCTTGAATTAGGCGGTTGATGATGGCGTAACCTAGTTCGCGGTGCGCCATCTGGCGACCCTTGAAACGTAAGGACGCCTTTACCTTGTCGCCTTCGCCCAGGAAGCGGACGGCTTGGTTCTTTTTGGTCTGGTAGTCGTGCTCGTCTACCGTCACGGAAAACTTGACTTCCTTGACGACGATGACCTTTTGCTTCTTACGCGCCGCGCGATCGCTCTTGTCCTTCTCGTAGAGGAATTTTCCATAGTCCTGGATGCGGCACACTGGCGGTTGGGCGGTTGGCGAAACTTCTACCAAATCCAGGCCACGCTCGCGAGCTATCTTCAAGGCTTCAAAGGGAGGCAGAATTCCGAGCTGTTCACCGTTTTCGTCGATGACGCGGATTTCACGCGCGCGAATTCTGTCGTTAATGCGGATAAAAGACTTGGCCGAACGCTTATCGATGGTTTCCTCCGGAAACGAGAGACGCAAGGCCCCTCAAATAAAGCATAGCATTTCGGCACACCGACCGGAAGAACTCTTCGGTCATGTCGCTAATTGACCGACTAAGCCCGTGTCGGTGAGACCTGTGATGGCCACGCGGACGCTCTGGTTGGCAGGGATTTTGGCTTGGAGGAATACTTCAAGAAAGTTGTCGGTTAATGCGGGAGTAGTTTCGGCAGCGGAGTGCAAGGTCACTGCGGGCAACTCGCGCCCCACGAAACTCTGCCGAAAGCGACGATTCCCAGCGCCAATCAGAGCGCGCAAGCGTGCCATGCGCTCCGCGACCGTCTGCGGCGGCACCGGATTTTCCTGAGCCAGCTGCCATGCCCTGGTATCGGGGCGGGGGAAAAAGGAAACAGATGCAGGTACGTAAAGGGCTGAGCCGCAATAAAGGCGAGGCTTTCTTCGAAGTGGGATTCGCTTTCACCGGGAAAGCCCACCATTACGTCCGCGCCGACGGCCGAATCCGGCATGATTTCGCGAATCAGGCGCAGTTTCTCCGCGTAATGCCAGGGACGATAGCGGCGGTGCATGGCGCGCAGGGTGGCGTCGGATCCAGATTGCAGCGGAAGATGGGCATGACGCGCCAGGCGGGCCTCGGGTGTTCCGGCGTAGGCACGAAACAGGGCCAGCAAGCCCCGCGTCCAGTCCATCGGCTCGATGGAGCTCAGACGGAGGCGCGGCAGCGCGGTCTGGAGCAAAATGGCGCCCACTAGTTCTTCCAGGGTGCGTTGCGGGGTGAGATCTCGACCCCAACGGCCGAGGTTGATGCCGGAGAGCACCAGTTCGGTTCCACCGCCGGCGACAAAGTCCTGTATGTTGCGCAGGCAGGTTTCGAGCGACAAGGAACGGCTATGGCCGCGGGTCGCGGGAATGATGCAGAAGGAACAGCGGTTGCCGCAACCATCCTGCACCTTGAGATTGGGACGCGTCTGGCTGCCGGCCCACCAACCGGATTCCGGCCCCGATTCAGACATGGACAGCTCCGAATGGGCGAAGGTGTCGTCCACGTAGAGGGCGGGGGCGGCCCGTATTGCGGTTAGCGGGATAAAATCCGCGGCGCGCTGAGCAATATCTGGCTACCAGGGCCTTATGGCTGTTGCCGATGACGGCATGGATGCCGGGCAGCGCGGCGACCTCTTGCGGTGCCCGCTGGGCATAGCAGCCGGTGACCAGGATACGCGCGGTGGGGTTTTCTCGGCGCACGCGGCGCAGAAAGGCGCGAGCTGTGCGGTCCGCCTGGGCGGTCACACTGCAGGTGTTGGCAACGATCACGTCGGCCCGGGAGGGGCTCAGAGCCGGGGTCAGGCCGCGGTGCCGCAGCTCCGCGCTGATGATCTCACCGTCAGCCCGGCTGGCACGGCAGCCGAAGTTCTCAACGTGGTATTCTGCCACGTTGTCCAGTCTAAAGGCAGTTTCGCAATTACTGTGGCCTGTTGACGATCGCGAGGTGTGGTTTTCTCTGGAAGAAAACCACGAAAAGGCCCATCGCTTCGGTCTACACCATTGCGAAACTGGCCTAATCAACCCAACGCCATTTCAGGTAGGATCCCATCAGGTGCCGAGTTTTCCCCGAACCTACGGCGAAGATTTAGAGCCACTGTACCCTGGAGTTTTCCCCATGAAACGTCGCATTCTTTTGGTAGATGACGAGCTCGCAATTCTGTTGACCCTCAAGGCGGTCCTCGAAATGAACGACTTCGAGGTGGAAACGGCGGCTTCCGCTCGCGAGGCCCGGTCGAAGTTAAAGGCCGGCACCTTTCACATGGTGATCACGGATATGCGCATGGAAAATGAGTCGGCGGGGCTCGATGTGGTGCGGGCGGCCAAGCAAGCGCCTTATCAACCGGCGGTGGCTATGCTGACGGCGTTTCCCGTTCCGGGCTCCGAGTGGCGGGACGAAGGCATGGACGAGATGCTGGTCAAGCCGATGAACATCATGAATTTGTTGCGGCAGATCGAGGCGCTCCTGGTAACGCACGAGGACAAGAAGCAGAAGGCACTTGCAGCGAAAGTCAGCCCGCCCGTCAAGGCTACCGGGCGTACGGCGACGCGGAAACCTGCGGCTGCTAATTAGGGCTGACGCGTGGTCACAAAGGCAGAAAAAAGCAAACCCCAGGGGCTAAAGCCTGTCGTATTCGGAGTCGTTTATGGCCCGACTAAAGTCGTGCCCTGACACAAAGCATGGGTTTTCCGCACATTCAAAGCCGTAGCTGCTTTAGCCACTTACGTACGGGCCGAAGTCGCATCCTTCAAAAGCAGGAGTTTTCCGTAGCGGGAGAGCCGTAGATGCTCAGCCATTTACGTGCGGGCTGCAGCTCGTACCCTTCAAATGCAGGCATTTTTCGGTAGCGGGAAAGCGCGGAAGGGTTCTAGCCAGTTACACACGGTCCGGGAGCCCGTACCCAACAAAGGCTGGCGGGACTCCGAAACTTAAGGAAGGCACTCAAGAGGGCCTTAGAGCCGGAGTTTTCCTCAAGCTGTAGAGGCTAGGGTGGCTTCGAGGTGGAAATTGGGGAGAAGCGGAGTCACACTTCTCCCCAAACCCGGCGGATAGCCGTTGATTGTCGGTCTGAGGAAAATCTCCCTGGGGGAGAACTCCTCAGGAAGCGGCGCTGGCTGCTACTGTAGACGGAACCGGGGGCCGCCGCTGCTGGAAACAGGACCTGCAGAGCACGGGGCGACCTTGCGTGGGCTTAAAGGGAACCGTAGTTTCGGTAGCGCACTCCGAACAAACGGTCCGGGTTTCTGTGCGTACTCCATTGCCAGTTCCAGCTACGCGCTTAATTTTGCACTGTTTGCAACGCTTTGGATCATTCTTGAATTGCTTATCGTGAAAGAAGAGTTGTTCGCCGGCGGTAAAGACAAAGTCGTTACCGCAATCAGAACATTTCAGTATCTTGTCGATGAAATCCATTACGCGTCCCCCCGAGCATGCCTTGGAATTTTTCAGTATTCCGTCGACGGATCGCTGTACTGGCATCGTGTCACCAACCAGCTGATCCGTCTGTAGTTCGACAACTGTCCTCGCATCCGATATCCGGGAATACGAGGGGAAATGGTGCTTTACAAACCTCTTTTCACAAAATTCTTTGAAGAGTGCGGGATTGCCGGCTTACCGCATGCTTCGCAACTCGGTAAGCCGGCATTGCAGGGTTAATCCTGCTCTTTTCTTGCTTTTTTACGATTCCGCTTGCGCGCCAGCGCTTCTTTTACTCGACGGCGCTCGCCAGGCTTCAGGTAGAAGGAGTGACGCTTTACTTCTTTAATAATGTCTTCTTGCTGAACCTTGCGCTTAAAACGGCGCAATGCATTTTCAAGCGGCTCGCCTTCCTGCACGCGAACCTCTGCCAAATGAACCACACCTCCAAACAGTCCCAATTGGGTTCTATAAGATTACGTTACCTTTGAGGTATGGAGTCAAGCTTAATCAGCATCCTGGGCAGCATTTTCCCTGCCTCACAAGAAGGGATTCCTCATGGTTCGGTCCTACCTCGGTCATAATCCGATCATTCCCAGTTCCTGCTATGTGGACATTTCCGCCCAGGTCATGGGGCAAGTCAAGCTGGGCGAGCACGCCAGCGTGTGGATGAACGCAGTGTTGCGCGGCGATGTGCATTCCATCCAGCTGGGCGCGAACAGCAATGTGCAGGATTGCGCCGTGTTACACGGCATGCGCTACAAACATCCGGTCAAAGTGGGCGATTGGGTCACCATCGGACACAATGCGACGGTTCACGGGTGTGTGATCGAAGATGCCTGCCTCATTGGCATGGGGGCGACGATCCTCAACAATGCCCGCATCGGCGAGGGTTCGATCATTGCCGCCGGTGCGGTGGTTCCCGAGAACACGGTCGTTCCGGCGAATACGCTGTGGGCGGGTGTGCCGGCAAAAGAGCGGCGCCGACTTGACCCCAAAGACCGCGAGTCGATTTTGCAGTATGCGCGCAATTACGTGGACTACACCGCGACCTATCTCAAGGAACGCGAGAAGTGGTAGGCGTTGGTCTCCAAAGTGACACGGCTAAATGAGGCAGTGACCGCTGCGCCCGTTCCTCAAGCAGGCGAATCTGCATCCAGTGAGGTGAATGATCCTATCATAGCTGCAGACTCCGAGTGGAAGGGATGGGGTGCGCCTGTATTCTGGAAAGAGTTGGATACTTCAGCACTTATGAGCATTTTGCAAGCTGTCCGCGGCACCCGGGACCTGCTGCCTCCGGAAACCGAACTCTGGAACCACATCGAAACCACGGTGCGGCGGGTTTTTGAGCGCTATTCCTTCGGCGAGATCCGCACGCCTATTTTTGAGGACACACAACTGTTCTCCCGTGGTGTGGGAGAGGAGACGGACATCGTTTCCAAGGAAATGTACACATTCACTCCGGAGGCCCGGATTCAGGGCGAATCGACGCAGTCGCTGACCCTTCGTCCGGAGAATACCGCCGGGCGTTGTTCGCGCCTACATCGAGCACCAGCTGGGCGAGACCGGCCAACTGCAGAAGCTCTACTACATCGGGCCGCAGTTTCGCCGGGAACGGCCGCAAAAGGGCCGCTACCGGCAGTTCTTTCAGATTGGCGCCGAGGTGATCGGGCCACCCAGCGCGGGCAGCGAGTCACCGCTGCGCGATGCGGAAGTGCTGGAGATGTTGGCCACCCTGCTGAGCGAACTGGGGATTACCGGGTGGAGGCTGCTGATCAACTCCGTCGGCTCGGCGACCGACCGGCCGCGGTACGTGCAGACGCTACGCGCGGCGCTGGAACCAGTGGTCTCGCGCATGTGCGAGGATTGCCAGCGCCGCGCGGTGACCAACCCTCTGCGCGTGCTCGATTGCAAGCATCCGGAAGATCAGCCGATCATCGCCAGGCTGCCCCGCATCTGGGAGTCGCTCGATGAAGGATCCAAGGAACATTTTGCCGCCGTTTGCACGGCGCTCGATGCCTGTGGAGTGCCCTACGAGCACGAGCACCGGCTGGTGCGCGGCCTCGACTACTACACGCGGACGACTTTTGAGTTTGTTTACGACGAACCCGGAGAGGGTGGGCTGGGATCGCAGAATGCCCTGCTCGGCGGGGGACGCTACGACGGGCTCTCCGAAGCGATTGGCGGACCCAAGGCGCCGGGCATTGGGTTTGCTATTGGCGAAGATCGGCTGGTGCTGGTACTCGAGGCACAGGGCAGGCATACACCGCAGCTGGCAGCGGCGTATATCGCTCCGCTGGGCGATCGCATGAATCCTGCTGCGTTGGCGTTAGCCCGGGAGCTGCGTGCCACTGGCCTAAGGGTCGAACTGGGCGACGGATCGTTTCGGCTTAAGAAATCGTTCGAGGCCGCAAACAAAGTGGCGCGGGCCATCGTGATTCTCGGCGAGGACGAGGTTGCGTCCGGTATCTTGACGGTAAAGCACTTCGCGACCGGTGAGCAGTTCAAGGTTCCGCGAGCCCAACTCGGCGAGAAGCTGACCTCGCTGCTCGCCTCTCCAACTTCAAATTAGGACATTCGCATTGCTCGACTTTTTAGGCACTCTTCAACGCACGCAGACTTGTGGACAGCTCCGCGCACAGCAGGCGGGGGAACAGGTCATCCTTATGGGGTGGGTGAACCGCCGCCGCGACCATGGCAACCTGATCTTTCTGGATCTGCGCGACCGTACCGGGATCACGCAAATCGTCCTGGATAAGGACCTGACCCCGGATGGCCACGCCAAGGCCGAACAGGTGCGGCCGGAATACGTGGTAGCGGTGGTGGGCAAGGTGCGCCTGCGCGGCCGCGATGTGATCAACCCGAAGATGGCAACGGGGGAGATCGAGGTGGCCGCGGAGCAGTTGCTAGTGTTGAACGATTCCAAAGTGCCTCCGTTCTCGCCCGCCGAAGAGGCGATCGCCAACGAAGAGTTGCGTCTCAAATATCGCTATATCGATCTGCGGCGGCAACAGATGCAGCAGAATTTTGAGCTGCGCCACAAGATCACCCGTGCGGTGCGGGAGAGCCTGTCGAACCAGGGTTTTCTGGAAATCGAGACGCCGTTCATGACACGCTCGACCCCGGAAGGCGCGCGGGATTACCTGGTTCCCAGCCGGGTGCATGGCGGGCACTTTTATGCGTTGCCGCAATCGCCGCAGTTATTCAAGCAGATCCTGATGATCTCGGGCTTCGACCGCTATTTTCAGATTGTGCGCTGCTTCCGCGATGAGGATCTGCGTGCCGACCGGCAACCAGAGTTCACCCAGGTGGATCTGGAAATGTCATTTGTTCGCCAGGAAGACGTCTTTGTGGTGGTGGAGAATTTTTTGCGGGAAGCATTTGCCGCGGTGGGCGTGGTGCTGTCTACTCCGTTTCCACGCATCACCTACGACGAGGCGATGCGCCGCTATGGCATCGACAAGCCGGACTTGCGGATGCCCGGGTTGATTGACGTTCGCTCCGCGTTCCGTGATGAGGATTTGCAGACGCTGGCTATCGACCCGACGCTTCCCGTGGTGGTGGTGTGCATCCCGCGAGTGGGCGAGCTTTCGCGTAAGGAGCGCGACGACAACCGGCCACTGTTCGACGGAAGCAAAGGCGCGAAGTTGATCGACGACTGGAAGCGGTTGGAGAAGAGCTTTCCTGATGCCGTCGCAAAGATACGCGCACTGACGCCGGCGCGGGTTGAGGGCGAAGCGGAGGATCTGTTGGTGCTGGTAGCCGGCGATGCCGCCACCCATGTCCAGGCCAGCGACACCAAAACGCAAGGGCACCTCTCCGAGCGGGAGATTTGCGTTTACTCGGCGGCGGGGAATCTGCGCGTCGAGTTGGCCCGGCGATATGCCGACCGGCATAAGATCTCCGCCATCACCGACCAGGTGGTCGAGTCACCGGAACGGCTCCTGGGCCAGCAGATCGCTGGAGACCAAGCCTTCCGGCCCATCTGGGTGACGGATTTTCCCATGTTTGAATTTGACAAGGAGTCGCAGCGGTGGCTCCCGGCGCATCACCCGTTCACTTCGCCACATGAGGAAGACATGGAGCGGCTGGTCTCCGATCCGGCATCGGTACGGGCACGGTACTACGATCTGGCCATGAATGGGCTGGAGCTGGGGTCGGGCTCTATTCGTATTCACCGTCAGGATGTGCAGCAGGAGATATTCCGCGCGCTGGGGATGAGCGAAGAAGAGGCGCGGTCGCGATTTGGGTTTTTTCTGGAGGCGTTGACCTATGGAACTCCACCGCATGGGGGTATTGCGCTGGGGCTGGATCGCATTGCCATGATCCTGGCGGGGGCGCAGAGTTTGCGCGAGGTCATTGCGTTTCCCAAGACGGCTAAGGCTATTGATTTAATGGTCGATGCACCGACGCCGGTCAGCCCACAGCAGTTGCGGGAATTACATATTCGAACTACGAGCTAGGGATGTTAGATGGGTTGTCAGTCCTTGGTTCGCTGGGATTAGAAGCCCAGGACTGCATCCTGGGACATTTTCAGCCGTCCCTACGGGACTGTGCCGTCACAGGGGCGGATAGCTGGGTAGATGCTCTTGCTTTCCCGGTTTGCGGGGATATTCAGCAACCCGCTCGTTGGGCCTAGCTCCACGGCAAGACGGTGCCTGAATGGGGGACCCACCCTTCGTTGCCGGTACAGGAGGCAAGGTCATTGCTCGCTTAACTTGCCACAGGCAAGTAGCTGGCGGCTGAAAAAATTGCTAGCCTTTTAGTTCATCCACTTGCGGTCGTTGGGGTCGCGCTTTTCGTCAGGGTCGATGTAGCGGCCTTCGCTGTCGAAACGGACGTCGCGGTTTTGCTTGCGCATGTAGACTTCGAACTTGCGCGAGGCTCTGCGGCGCTTCCAGCGATAGTAGTTGTTGCGCAGGCCGAAGAAGGCTTCACTTACACCTGTGCTCATGGCCCGGCGGGGCGCACGGCGGGCGAAAAAGAAACCGATCAATGCGCCACTGAGAATAACGAAAATGGCTAGCGGCGGTCCGCCGGAGAGCAACATCGCGACCTCGATCAGCATGTAAACGATGACCAGATACTTGGCTTTGATGGCCACCGGCAGCGGGAACATGTACATCTCAAGGTCGCCAAAGAGCACGGCGAAGGCAGCCAGCAGGCCGAAAAGCGCACCGTCAGCGCTGTTGGTGGTGGACAAGGGGCTGGAATGAAAAACCTGGGTGAAGCTGAGCGCGCTGCCGATCAGGGCCCCGCCCACGGCGCACGAGAAAGTAAATTTCCAGCAGCCAGCGGCTTCCCTTAGAGGTTTCCAGAAAAGACCCAATAAACCACAAGGTGAGCATGTTGAAGGCTACATGCAGCACGCCGGAATTCAGGAAGCTGTAGGTCACCAGCTGCCAAACCCAGCCGTGGAGCAACAGGACCGGCGTGAGCGAAAAATAGGTGCCCACAACCAGCGCCATGCGCGGCGCCGCGAATTCCAGGACCAGGAATAAGAAAAAGACGACGACGTTCGCCAGGACCAGTTGCCTGGTGACGCCACTAAAGCTCGGGAATGATAGGGCGGAGAAACCAGTGCGAGGAAAGCGTGCCATGACTCGTCTTTTAAGACTAACGCGTTTTCACCACGGACGTGACCACAAGCACTTACCCTGGTGCATGCGGCGGGGGAGGCTAAAGTTGGATCCTTTCCGCGCTGGATGGCGTATAGGTTAGTAATGAGCGCGGTGACAACAGGAGAACGGGTGGAAGACTCGTATTCTTTTTCAACCCTTGGTCTCCGTTCGCGGTACGATTTGTTGTCTCGGTTGGAGTTCCTTGACGTTCGGGGTGTTCTCCCGGAAACTAGCCAAGCCGTATCTTGGTGGCGGTCATCACCAATATCTCAATGCTCCGTGAAAGGAGAGCAGTATGCCAGTTTGTCAAGAATGCGAGAGCGTTCTCGATTTCGACCCCGACGAAGTGGAAGAAGGAGACATCGTGGTCTGCGATGAATGCGGCACCGAGTTCGAAGTCGTCGCCACGGAACCGCTCGAACTCTCCCAAGTGGACGAGGAAGGCTACGAAGATGACGACGAAGAAGTGGCCGACGAGGAAGAGGAATGAGAGTTGTGTTTCGTAGCGGGACCCGAGGGTTCCCTGGCTATTGCTGCTGATCTACATGGCGCCAGCGCGGCAAGCTGTCGCGCAAAGCCTGGGGCAAGCAGTGCGGGTGGTGCAGGGCACGGTGCAGAATTCCAGCGAGCAGCCACAGGCTAATGCTGTGGTCTACCTGCAGGACCAGAAGACCCAGGAGGTCAGGACCTATATCACCGAGGCAGACGGACACTACCGCTTTGGGCAGCTGAGCTACAGAGGTGGATTATCAACTGTGGGCGGAGTTCAAAGGACACAAGTCCAAGACCAGATCCATCAGCTCCTTCGACAGCAAGAAGCAATTTAACTTTGATCTGAAGATCGACACCTCGAAGTAAAGAGAAAAAGGCACACAGCTGAGCACTGTGTGCCTTTTATTCGTGTGCTCCGACTTTTACTCGTGTTCGAGGCGCTTCCAGTTGACCAGATCTCCCAGCGTAGTGGTGGAGCTGGATACCGGCTGCTTGTAGGCTTCCACATCGGCCCGGCTGGCTTCTTCGCCTACCGCGCGCAAGCTGAGGCCGACCTTCTTCTCATCCTGATTCATCTTGATGATCTTGAAGTCGTACTCCTGCCCAGCTTCCAGCTTGATGGGCTGGCCCATGGCGTCAGCAGCTTCGGAAACGTGGCACAGTCCTTCGACACCCTCGGCGATCTCGATGAATGCTCCGAATTGCGCCGTGCGCAGTACCTTGCCCTTGACCACATCGCCGACGCGATGCTGGGCAAAGAAGGTCTCCCAGACATCCGGCTGCAGCTGCTTGATACCGAGCGACAGGCGGCGGTTCTCGGCTTCCACCCCGAGGACTACGGCGCGAACTTTCTCGCCCTTCTTGAGAATTTCGGAAGGATGCTTTACGCGCTTGGTCCAGCTCAGGTTGCTTACGTGCACCAAGCCGTCGATGCCATCTTCAATTTCAATGAAGGCGCCAAAGTCGGTCAGATTGCGTACCCGGCCTTCCACGATGGTGCCTGCGGGATAGCGCTCGGAGAGATGCTCCCAGGGGTTCTCGAGCAATTGCTTCATGCCCAACGAAATGCGACGGTCGTTAGGATTGACGCTGAGCACTACGGTTTCGACCTCGTCACCAGGCTTAACCAGCTTGGAGGGATGCTTCATCCGCTTGGACCAGGTCATCTCGGAGACATGGACCAGTCCCTCGATGCCCTGCTCCAGCTCGACAAAGGAGCCGTAGTCGGTCACGCTGAGCACCCGGCCGCGTACGCGGGCGCCGATGGGATAGCGCTCTACCGCATCGAGCCAGGGATCAGGAGTGAGCTGCTTGAAGCCGAGCGAAACGCGCTGCTTTTCGCGATCGAACTTGAGCACCTTCACCTGGATCTCGTCGCCGACGTTTACCAGGTCGCGGGGATGGGTGAGGCGTCCCCAGGACATGTCGGTTATATGCAACAGTCCATCGATTCCGCCCAGGTCGACAAAAGCGCCGTAGTCGGTCAGGTTCTTCACCGTGCCGGTCAGGACTGCGCCTTCTTCAAGATGCTCGAGGGTCAGGGTGCGCTTGCTGGTCTGCTCCTCTTCGAGAAGCTCCTTGCGGGAGACCACGACGTTGCCGCGCTTCTTGTTCAGCTTGATGACGCGCACTTCAATCTGCTGGCCGATGTAGCCATCCAGATTGCGTACCGGCCGGATTTCCAGCTGGGAGCCAGGCAGGAAGGCCTTGATGCCGATGTCGACGGTGAGACCGCCCTTGACGCGTCCTAGAACCGTTCCCACCACCGGCGTCTTCTCGTTGGCGGCCCTTTCGATTGCATCCCAAACCCGGTGACGCTGCGCCTTGTCGTAGCTGAGCAGGAAGCCGCCTTCGGCTTCTTCGCGCTCCACCACTACTTCGACCGTATCGCCCGCCTTGAGCTTGGGCTGGCCATTATGATCCAGCACCTGCTCGAGAGGAATGAGACCTTCGGACTTGAGGCCGACGTCGACCACCACATGCTTGTCCGTCAGCTTGATGACGGTGCCGGTGACGACGTTGTCGTCATAGGCCTGGGCGGCGGCTTCAGCGGCTTGCTCGCGGTCGAACGATTCCAGGGCGGCGGCGAAGTCTTCCATGCCGGTCAGTTCGGAATCATCCCCAGCGGAGTGGGTGACGACTGGCTTGGGATCGACGACGCGGTGCGGCACGCTGGGGGCGACAGCTTGCGGGTTGTGGGTTAACTCCTCGGACGGGTCAAAATGATCCGCCGGTGCATCAAGCGTTGGGGTTTGCAATTCGGTGTTCAGGGGTGCGCTCTCGGTTCGTTCAGGATTTAGGACGTCTGCCATGAATGCCAGCTCCGGATTCTCGATCGGTAACTCCCGATCCGTCCACCACTACGGTTCTTCTGTTGAATCACGATGTCCTGGTCTTAATAGACTTAGCCAAGGCTCCCCGAGATTCATTCCCGCAGCTACTTCGCCAGACTATTTTGCAGGCATGGTCCGCGAAGCAGGGGCACCGTAGTGCTTATCCCCACCAACAAACGTTCGGAGGGAGACTGTTAGTGTAGCCGGACAGAATGGCTTGGCACTTAAATCAATCTCCGGTAGGAGCATCCGGTGAGGGGGGTAAAGCAAGAGCGGCGATGGACGTCTACGCCGAATCCTCTACGTAGACCCTTCATAACAACTATAGCAATCGCCGGGAAAGCATGTCAACGAAACTCCTGGTGCTCAAAAGCGCCGGAAATGCCTATTTTTATTGATTTGTGAACGGTTGGTGAAGACCAGTTGCGGTGGTTCGGGCGTGGCGGAGATGGCGTGCTTCGTTGCTCCGTATACTTGAACCGCATGGACTACTTGTGGACGCCCTGGCGCTACCCGTACCTGGTCGATGCCGATCCTGCAGGGCGCAAGGGCGTGCCCGAGGCGTTGGCTGCCTGGACCGGTGACTGTCACTGCGTCTTTTGCAACCTGATCGCGGCCACCCGGTTCGCGGTGGAGCGGGGGGGCTCCGCGGTCGACGCCGATCGCGCGGCTAACATCGTGTGGCGGGGCGAGCATAGCTTCATCGTCCTCAACGCTTTCCCCTACTCCTCCGGGCACGTCATGATTGTGCCTTATGCCCACCAGGAGACGCTGGCGGGCCTGGACGGGGCAGCGGCGGCCGAGATTATGACGCTGGCGCAACGGACCGATGCTGTTCTGCGCCAGGTTTACACCCCTGACGGGATCAATATGGGCTTGAACCTGGGCAAGGCAGCGGGCGCCGGGGTGGCCGGCCACCTGCACATGCACGTGCTTCCGCGCTGGCTGGGGGATTCCAACTTCATGACGGTGATTGGGGAGACGCGGGTACTGCCGGAAGCCCTGGAGACTACCTGGCAGAGGCTGCGGGATGGATTTGCTCGCAGCTGAGGTTACAAAAGTGCCTAACGGGGCGCGCGCAGCCCCTCAAGCAAGACCGAGTCCGCGGGGAGATCCGGCACCTCGATTGGCTCTGTATCGCCCAACTCCAGCTTTTCCTGCTGTGCCAGTTCGACCAGGCCCTGCGGGAGCTGCTTGGTTGGCTTGACGCCCAGAGCCTTCAGCATCTCCGCCTGGCGGATCACGTTACCTTTGCCGCTGTGCAGCTTGGACATGGCATCGGCGTAGCTTCGCTGCGCGGTGTCGAGCCGGCTCCCGACTTCGGTGAAGTCGGCGACAAAGCTGGCCAGCTTGTTGTAGAGATCCGCGCCCTTGCGGGCAATCTCCTCCACGTTTTGCTTCTGCTGCTCCTGCCGCCAGAGAGAAGCGACGGTGCGCAAGACAAAAAGCAGCGTGCTGGGGCTGACCAGCAACACGTTTCGCTGCCAGGCCTGCTCCCACAGCTTGTCATCCCGGGAGATGGCCAGCATGAAGGCCGGCTCGATGGGGAGAAACATGATCACGAAATCGAGCGAATTGAGACCGTACAGTGTCTGATAATTCTTTTCCGCCAGGCCCCGGATATGCGCCCGCACGGAGCTGCGTATGACTTTCGGCAGCCAGCGCCCGGGCCGCATCGTTTTCCGCGATACTGTGGGCCTCGTAGTGAATCAGGGAGACCTTGGAGTCGATGACCAGGTGGCGCTCGCCGGGCAGGTGGATGACCACATCCGGCTGAGCTCGCTTGCCGTTCTCGCCCGCATAGTTCTCCTGGGCATGGTATTCGTGCCCGGAGCGCAGGCCGGCGGCCTGCAAAATCCGCTCCAGGATCAACTCTCCCCAAGCGCCCTGCGCTTTACTCGACCCCCGCAGCGCGCTGGCCAGGTTGTTGGCCTGCTCGGTGAACCTGGTGTTGGACTCGAAGAGCTTGTCGATCTGGGCGCTCAGATGCGCGCCGCCCCTCACCTGCTCCATGCGGGCGGCTTCGATCTTGTTCTGAAAGTCTTCCAGCCTGGTCTTGAGGGGCTCGAGAACCTGGCCCAGGCTGGTCTGGTTCTGCTCCGCGAAACGGCTGGATTTTTCTTCCAGAACCTCGCTGGCCAGCGACTTGAAGGTCTCCGGCAGATCTGACGCGCATCTGCTCCACCACGCGTTCCGTCGCGGCGTGGCGTTCTTCCAGCCGGGCGATGGTGGCCTGTTGGGCTTGCGCCCTCGCTGCGCGCCTGATCAAGATGGGCGCGGGTGTCGGCCAACTGGTCGAGAAGGGTTTTGGAGGATTTTTCCAAACTGGCGCGCTCCGCGTCGCTGCGGGTGCGCTCAAAATACGTGGCCAAAACGATGCCGGCGACAAAGGCGCCGACGGCGGCAAAAACGAGTGTGATCATACCGGGAAACATCGCCATCTTCTTTTTCTGACTTTACTCGTCCTGAAGGCAAAGTTGCCGGAGGAAAGAACTGTGGAGTGCCGCGCTTTACACCACTTGGAGCGCTCAGTAGACTGGAAACTTTGGGGCCGTGAACTGCGCGGGTTGCGGGTTAGGCCGTTTTTCCTGTTGCTGTCTCCTGCCAGGCATTGGCTTCCGGCGCAGCCGGTCTCCGCTCGAGACCTTCTGCATGGCCCGAGTCCTTTTCTGTGGCAGGTGGCGCCTGGAGGAAAACCGGAACGACCGCCGCACCGCCTTCCCGGACCGTTCACCCAACCTTGCAGGGCGCTAGCCCTGCAGAGCGGTTTCACGATTACTAAGCCCTTGTGGCTTGTGAGAAGTGATTCACCCATCGCGAAGCCGCATAACGAGTTGTTTCTATAGACAGGAGAACGGCATGGCAACAGCAGCAGTAGAAGAGAAGGTAAAGCAGATTATCGTCGAGCAACTTCAGGTCGATGAAGCTGAAGTGACTCCCAGCGCGTCGTTTCAGGAAGATCTGGGGGCGGACTCGCTCGACGTAGTCGAACTGGTGATGCAGTTCGAGGAAGCCTTTGACCTGGAAATCCCGGACGAAGATGCGGAGAAAATCAAGACGGTAAAGGACGCCACCGAATACATCGAGAAGAACGCGAAAGGCAGTAAGTGATTTGGCAAGAAGGGTGGTTGTTACCGGCATCGGGTTGTTGTGCGGGGTAGGAAATACCGCGCCCGAGGTCTGGGACAACCTGCTGGCCGGCAAGAGCGGAATGGCTCCCATCACCAGCTTCGATACGACGGGGTTTCCCGTAACATTCGCGGCTGAGGTGAAGAACTTCAATCCACTGAATTTCGTGGAGAAGAAGGAAGCGCGCAAGATGGGGCGCTTTATCCATTTCGCGCTTGCCGCGACCCACGAAGCGCTGCAGCATTCCGGTCTGAAGATCGGGCCGGCGAACGCCGAGCGCGTGGGGGTGCACATCGGCTCCGGCATCGGCGGATTCGACGTGATTGAGCGGGAGCACAGCGCCATGCTGCATGGCGGCCCGCGCAAGATTTCACCGTTTTTTATTCCTGGGACAATTGTCAACCTGGCGGCCGGCCAGGTGAGCATCCGTTACGGCGCGCTGGGTCCGAACGAGGCGACGTCGACGGCTTGCACCACCAGTGCGCATTCCGTGGGCAACGCGTTTCGCACCATTGAGCGTGACGATGCGGACGTGATCATCGCGGGCGGGGCAGAGGCTGCCATCACGCCCATGGGTGTGGGCGGCTTTGCCGCCATGCGCGCGCTCTCCACCCGCAATGCCGACCCGGAACATGCCTGCCGCCCGTTTGATAAAGACCGCGACGGGTTCGTGGTCGGCGAAGGGGCCGGCATCCTGATCCTGGAGGAGCTGGAACATGCCCGCGCCCGCGACGCCAAGATCCTGGCCGAGATCGTCGGTTACGGAATGAGCGCGGACGCCTACCACATCACCAGCATGGCGCCCCAGGGAGAAGGCTGTCTGCGGGCGATGAAAAATGCCCTGCGCAGCGCGAAGCTGGAACCCTCCGAGGTGGACTACGTGAATGCTCATGCCACTTCCACCCCGCTGGGCGATGCGCTGGAGACTGCGGCCATCAAGTCTCTTTTCGGCGAACACGCGACCAGCGGCAAGCTGCTGGTGAGCTCGACCAAGTCAATGACCGGCCATCTGCTGGGCGGCGCGGGCGGCTTGGAGGCAGGCATCACGATCATGGCCCTGCAACGCCAGATCGTTCCTCCCACCACCAATCTCGACGATCCCGATCCGGCCTGCGACCTGAACTACATTGCCAATAAGCCACAGGCTGCGAAGCTGGACGTGGCGCTCTCCAATTCTTTTGGCTTCGGCGGCACCAACGGAGCGCTCATCTTCCGCCGCTGGCCGGAATAAAGTCCTCGACAGTCGCTCTGCCACTTTGGTGGAATACGGGATGAATCTCTTGGTTCGTGAGCGGTTTATAACAGGAATGCCCTTCAATCGTGGGATCATAAGCTATAGAGCGATGACAGGAAGCGAGGCAGATTGAAGCGAGTCGCCACAGGATTAGTTTGCGTTTTTTCCGCGACAGCTTCGTTCGCGGCCTGCACCAACACCATGCCTGTCTCCAAGGAGATGAAGGACTCGCAGGCCATCATCATCGGTACCGTGATGTCGTCGCGCCAGGTGCCGCAGTCATGGGACACTTTGGATGGCACCGACTACGTCGTGCATATCGACCAGAAGGTCAAAGGCAAGCAATCGGGCGAGATCACCATCTTCAGCGAGCACAGCGAAGATGGCTTCAACCTGGAATCCGGCAAACAATACCTGCTCTTTCTCACCAACAACTACCAGCACTGGATGGTGAACAAGTGCGGGAACTCCGGGCCCGATGGATGAGGAGAGCACCGTCATCAAGCAGATGGTTCACGCGGCACACGAGCAACGATTGAAGCACATTGGACGAAGAGACCTCTGCAGCCACTAGGGGTGCGTCTCTCCAAGGTAAGCCCTGCAGAGAGTCTAGCCTAGTCAATTGGCGGACTGTCAGACGGCTCGACTAAAGTCGTGCTCTGGACGACACAGATGCCTCCGTTTCATCGCGCAGCGGCCTGGAAGCCGCTGCCATCTTCGTTGCAGATGAGGCACTGTATCTCCATCGACTCGCGGCGCATGATCACGCCGGTACCTCAGTGCAAACGTAAGTACCGTCCGCTTCCGCACCATCGCAGTCTCGCAGTTCGATATCTGCCACGTTCCTTGGTGGCAGATATTGCAAACAAGGGACTTAGACTTCCTGCCGCCTTCCCTCATTACCATCGGTCCGCATGCCCTCCTCCGAAGTAAGGGCGTTTCGAAAACAATACAATTGCCATCCCCCGTTGGACACGGCAATCTACCACTTAAGCAGTACACATACAACTTAAGTGGTACCGCAAAAATCGATTCGTAGACCCCAAGGAGGGTTTGTGAAAAAGTTTGCTATTGCATTAATTCTCTGCCTGAGTGCGGCCAATGGTTTCTCCCAGTGCAGGACGGATCGTGTCAGCGCCCACAAGGAGATGCATATGGCATCTGCCGTGGTTGTGGGTACGGTGACGGCAGCACAACCAGTACCGGAAGCGTGGGATTTTCTGGACGGCGTGAACTATACGGTTCGCGTCGACTCCAAGATCCACGGTAAGGCGCGCCCCAACACCGAGGTGACGGTTTTCAGCGAAAACAGCCCTCGCTTCTTCGCCATGTATGTGGGCCAGCAATATGTGCTGTATCTGCAGCCCCAGTACGGCCGCAACCAGGTCGACAATTGCGGCAATTCGCACGCGACCGCGGAGCGAGTCTGCATCGACCAAACAGCCGAAGCACAGTTAGCCAGCAAAGGTTTCTAACTTTGCAGTACTGATTAATCTGCCTTGGAAAGGGGTACCGCGCTCGCGGTACCCCTCTCTCATTTTGCCGCCGGCTATTGCAGCAAGCGTGCCGTTTTCCGGTTCGATCTTGGCCTCTTCCGGCGGAATGACGACCGCCGCCGCGACCTTGTCTTCATCCTCAAGATGCAGCAGCCGGACACCCTGCGTCGAACGGCCGGCGGCGCGGATGGTCTTGGTGTCAATGCGGATGATCTTGCCGTACTGGCTGATGACCATCAGCTCGGAGCTGTCATCGACCAGCAGGATGGCGCTCACCTTGCCGTTGCGGGCAGTGGTTTTCACGTTGATCACGCCCCTGCCGCCGCGGGTCTGCAGCCGGTATTCGTCCACATCCGTGCGTTTGCCGTAGCCCTGCTCGGTAATGGAAAGAATCAGCGAGGGGGAGTGCCCTCCCGTCGCCATTCTTCTTACGTTCCAGCGGCGTGGCGGCAAGACCGACAAGGTAGTCGCCCTTCATCAGATCGATGCCGCGGACGCCATAAGCAGGCCGGCCCATGGAGCGCACGTCGTTCTCGCCGAAGCGAATGGCCATGCCCGCATGGGTCGCCAGGAAAATGATCTGGTTGCCATCGGTGCGGCAAGCGCCAATCAATTCGTCATCGTCGTCGATGCCGATGGCAATAATGCCGCGCGCCATCACATTGCGAAAAGTCCTTGAGCGGCGTCTTCTTGACCGTGCCCTTGCGGGTGGCGAAGAAGATGAACTTGCCATCCTCTTCCAGGTTGCGCACGGGCAGGATGGTGCGCACGCTCTCTCCCGGCTGCAGGTTGAGCAGGCTGGCCATGGACTTGCCTTTGCCGGCGGCGCCGACATCGGGGATCTCATACACCTTGAGCCAATAGACGCGGCCGGTGTTGGTGAAGCAGAGCAGATAGGCGTGGGTGGAGTCGACAATGAGCTGGGAGACGAAGTCTTCTTCCCGCGTCTTCATGCCCAGCCGGCCGGTGCCGCCGCGCCGCTGCTGGCGATAGATGGAGATGGGCGTGCGCTTGAGATAGCCGGAATGGGAAACAGTGACGGCGACCTGTTCGTCGGCGATCAGGTCTTCCAGCTGCAATTCGGCCGTCTCGTCGAGGATCTGGGTGCGGCGCTCGTCGCCAAACTCCTTGCGCGCAGCTTCCAGCTCCTTGATGATCACGCGCGCGCAGCTTCGGTTCGGAAGCCAGAATGGCTTCGTACTCGGCAATGCGCTCGCGCACCTCGACCAGTTCCTTGAGGATTTCGTCGGTCGAAAGCTGGGTGAGGCGATAGAGCTGCAATTCGAGGATGGCGTCGATCTGCCGGTAGCTCAGGCCGGGCTCGCGCTCCGGCCCGGTGACGATGCCCAGGTCGAGCTTGAGAACAATGTCTTTGGACAGGGAAAAGCGGCGCAGGTTTTCGCGTGCTTCGGCGCGCGATCCGGAGCCGCGGATAATGCGGATGACCTGGTCGATATTATCCAGGGCAATCTTGTAGCCTTCGAGAATGTGTTCGCGCTCGCGGGCCTTCTTGAGCAGGAACGAGGTGCGGCGGCGAACCACATCCACGCGGTGATTGATGAAGTGGCGGATGGCGTCATGCAGGGCGAGTTCGCGCGGCTGGCCATTGACCACCGCGAGAAAGATCATGGAGAAGCTCTCCTGCATCTGGGTGTGCTTGTAGAGCTGGTTCAGAACGATCTGCGCTTCCGCGCCGCGCTTGAGCCCGATGACGATGCGCATTCCGTCGCGGTCGCTCTCATCGCGGAAGTCGTCTTCGGCAATGTCGGTGATGACTTTGTCGTT
Source organism: uncultured Acidobacteriaceae bacterium (assembly GCA_963775365.1). Classification (GTDB taxonomy): domain Bacteria; phylum Acidobacteriota; class Terriglobia; order Terriglobales; family Acidobacteriaceae; genus PALSA-350. The sequence continues at coordinate 56,771 of CAVZJL010000002.1, forward strand.
GACCAGCTCGGCGATGCGCTCGATCAGCTTGGATTTGTTGACCTGGTAGGGAATCTCGGTGACGATGATCGCCTGCCGGCCGCCCTTTAACTGCTCGATGGCCGCCTTGGCGCGCATCAGGAAGCGCCCGCGGCCGGTCTTGTAGGCCTGGGCAATGCCGCCGCGGCCGTAGATGAAGCCGCCGGTGGGGAAGTCCGGGCCCTTGCACATGCTGCAAAACCTCGGCCAGGCCAGCCTGCGGATTCTTGACCAGCTCGATGGTTGCGCTGATCACTTCGTTCAGGTTGTGCGGCGGAATATTGGTCGCCATGCCGACGGCGATTCCATTCGACCCGTTCACGATCAGGTTGGGAACGCGCGTCGGCAGCACCGTGGGCTCCATCGTGCTCTCGTCGTAGTTGGGAACAAAGTCGACCGTGTCCTGATCGATGTCGGCCAGCATCTGGCCGGCGATGCGCGTCATGCGGCATTCGGTGTAACGCATGGCCGCGGGCGGGTCGCCGTCCACGGAGCCGAAGTTTCCCTGGCCATCGACCATGGGATAGCGCATGCTGAAGGGCTGCGCCAGCCGCACCATGGTGTCGTAGATGGCCGAGTCGCCGTGCGGGTGATACACGCCCATGGCCTGGCCGACCACTTTGGCGCACTTGGCGTACTTCTTGTTGAACTCCAGGCCCATCTCATGCATGGTGTAGAGGATTCTGCGATGCACCGGCTTGAAACCGTCGCGAATGTCGGGCAGCGCGCGGCCGATGATGACCGACATGGAGTAGTCGAGATACGACCGCTTCATCTCGTCTTCAATGTTGATGGGGATGAGGCGGGTTCCCGGGCCGTCTGGCGGGTTGCCGTCGCTGCCGTTGGGACCTAGAGGGAGGAGGGGATTCTGATCGTCTGCCATAAGAAGGTGGGCCTTAGACGGGGATTAGCTGACCGAACGGCGGAATCGCCTGCGGAAAACGTTTGCGAGTTCGCGCAATCTGCGGCCAAGGGCTAAGTTGATGATACGTGTTTCGGAGCCGCCCAGCAAGGCGCTGAGGCCAATCTAAGTCTTTTTCTTTGAATAATTTGTTGTGGGAATCAGGTCTTATTTTCCTGGCTAAGGCAGCGAAAGAACGCTCAGAGCGGCTTCCAGAAGCAGCAGGGAAGCGGCCACTGCCAGGAAGACGCGCCGATAGCGGGTTTCAAGAAAATCGGCAAAGACCCCGGCGATAAAAGTGAGCAGAAAAGGGAGTGCCCAGAGCGTGGGTTCGCTGGAAATGCCGGGTGTGACGAGGGTAAAGAACAGCAGGGCCAGGAGCAGCGGGACGGTGTTGCCAAAATAACGCGATCTGCGCGTCGGCAGGTACAGCAGCAGGGCGGTGGCAGCGGCCAGGGTTACGGCGGAATTGGGAAGGCTAAGAAACCAGTGCCGCGCCGGCTGCAAGGAAAACCAGATGCGGCCGGCGCCGCTGCGAAAGAAGTAGCTGAACGCGTCCGGGCTGAAGTCGTAGGAAGCGAACACCAGCAGCAAGGTTCCGATGCATGGCCGTCATCATGATGGGAACGATGTAGGCGCGACGGCCTACCGCCAGGTAGGCCATGAAGCCGATGGACAAGCAGGAGCGCGAGCAGAAAGGCGGCCACGTGCGACGCCGCGGTAAAGGCGAGGGTCAGGGTGAGCAGGACAATGCGCGAGCGCCACTTGCGCGGCGGACCCTGCATGGCATGGGCTACGCCCATCGCGGTGTAAAGCGAGGCAAACAGCCCAAAGGCGGTGAGAATCTCATTGTTGGGATAAGTACAGGCGTGGATCACGGCAGGACAAAAGCAGTACAAAGCCAGCGCGATAAAGCCGCCGGGATTGCCGAACAGACGCCGCGTCACCCACCACAGCGCGCCCCCCAGGAAGATTCCGGTGAGCAGGAAACCGCTGTGCAGCAGCAGCAGGACGTAGCCGAGTTCGTGGCGCATCTCCCAGGTGGAAGTGTCCGCGTCCTGGCCGGCAAGCGATGCGCTGTAGGGTCAGCGGCAGCCCGGCGACCCGATATCCCAGGGTGCCATCGGGAATGTTGCCGCAGGTGGTGAAGTATCCCGCCAGGGGATTTGGCTTTTCCCACATCTCGCGGCCGCAGCGGGCGAAGTCGTAGTCCCGCGAGGTGAGCGTTTGGCGATGAAATACCCACAGGCACTGCGCCACCAGCAGCAGCAACAGCAGGGCTGCGAGTTGTTGCGGGCGCTTGAACTGGAAGCCTGAACTTGGGCATGAGTGGTGGTTTCTCTTAGAGCTTGGGGAATGTGAAATGAGTATGGGGCAAGTATTGCTTTGCGTTAGGAAAGCCGAAGATACGTCCGTAGCTGGTGTAGCCGGTTTCGCTGCACCAGAACCAGAGCCACTTCCAGAGAGGGAAATCGGGCGGCCAGGGCGCCTCATCCATTCGCCAGGCAAGAGGATAGTGCATGAAGATGAGGCTGGCGCGGCGCAGATGGCTGGGCGAACTGACCACCAGCGCTGAGGTCCAGCCGTGTGCCTGCATGATTTTGTAGGAGTAATAAGCGTTCTGGATGGTGTTCCGCGATTGGCCTTCGGCAAAAACGGCATCGGCGGGCACGCCCTGGGAGAGCGCAAACTGCAGCATCACTTGCGCTTCGACAAACTGGTTCTGGACTGCGCCTCCGGTCATCAGCAGACGCGGTGCGACTCCTGCGCGGTATTGCCGGATGCCTCGAGGACGCGCGAGTGGGCGACCGGCCCGATGGAGCCATCGTCTTTGGCCGGATTGCCCAGCACCAGAATCACATCGAATTGGTTCTGCTGGGTGTCGCTCATGGGAATGGAAAAGTAGATGATGGCGATGCAGGCAATCGCGGTCGCCAACACAATTCCTAAGATGCGTGCGATCCGAAGACGTCTCTGCCCTTCTGTTTCAACCATAGATGAAATGATTCTATCGAGTCCGGTGGGACGGTCCTGGTTCTGCGGGGGCGGAGTTTTTAAAGAGGATCGGGCTGATAGTAGATCGCTTATCCAGATTTGCGTGGGGTCGAGGGAAACTGCAGGTCCCTCGGCTTACCGAATTTCCTGTTGATCTTGGTGGCGTTGGTCGAGTCCATGCGGTTTTCTCCACGGAAAACCGCACACGCGGCTGTGTCTCGAACAGCGAGGCCGGAAATTCGGCTGCGCCCGGGATGACAAAGTTGAGGGCGGTGGCACACCTTGGCATGAGTGGCGGTGGATGGACAGATTCGAAAAAGCTAATTTGGACAAGTCTGGCTCTCAGCCGTCCCTTCGGGACTAATCACGGCACACCGTGGTAGGTGGTTCGTCCTGCCGGCTTTCACTGACTTGCTCAGTTGCTGCTACTCTGATGCCAATGTCTGTGGGTAGAAGTAATTCTGAGCGGCTGGTCTCGGCGGACCGCGGCGATGATGACAATTCGTTTGAGTTGAAGCTGCGGCCGAAGTGGCTGGGAGAGTTCATCGGTCAAGAGAAGGCCAAGGAACAGCTCAGCATCGCGCTTGCGGCAGCGAAGTCGAGGGGCGAAGCTTTGGACCATGTGCTGCTGTTTGGGCCGCCGGGCCTGGGTAAGACGACCCTGGCCACCATCATCGCCAACGAGATGGATGTTGGGTTTCAGCAGACCTCAGGTCCAGCGCTGCAGATCCAGGGAGATTTGACCGCGATCCTGACCAATCTGCGGGATCGCCAGGTGCTCTTTCTGGACGAGATCCACCGGCTGCAGCCGGTGCTCGAAGAAAAACTCTATACGGCGCTCGAAGATTACAAGCTGGACATCATCATCGGGCAGGGGCCGGCGGCACGGACACACGTAATGGAGATCAAGCCGTTTACCTTCATTGCCGCCACTACTCGGCCGGGGCTGCTCTCCTCCCCGTTGCGCTCACGCTTCGGCATCCTTCTGCGGCTGGAGTTTTACACCGAAGATGAGCTGCGCTTCATCGTGGAACGTTCGGCGGAGGTGCTGAATGTGCCCATCGACCACGAGGGAGCCGCGGAGATTTCGTCACGCTCGCGCGGAACACCGCGCATCGCCAACCGGCTGCTTCGCCGGGTACGTGATTACGCCCAGGTGCGTGGCACGGGCAGCATCGACCGGGCAACGGCCGAGGCAGCATTGAAACTCCACGGAGTGGATGCGCACGGTTTCGACGAACTCGATCGGCGCCTGCTGTTGACGATTATCGAGAAATACGATGGGGGGCCGGTGGGGTTGAATACATTGGCTGCCAGCCTGGCGGAGGAGGAGGATGCTCTGGAAGAGGTCTACGAGCCTTTCCTCATCCAGATTGGGTTTCTTGATCGCACTCCGCGGGGGCGTGTGGCCACGCGGCTGGCGTATGAGCATTTCGGTTTGCCACTGCCTCGGAGGCAGACTCCACTTTTTTGATTTAGGGTGAGTTGGGTTCGCGGAAAAAGTCCCTAATTTTTCATTCCTGGGGGGTCGGCTCGGCTAACGGGCAGTGGCACATCGAGAGCGATTATCCCACTCAAGCCAAAGGACGGCTTGAATGGGGCACCCAGTAGTTGTTGCCAGTTTGCCGGCAGAGTGGTGTTGTAATCTTGGCTCGTGGCCCCACTGCTTGAGGTTGACCATCTCTCTATTTATTTTCGTGACCAGGCGGTGGTTCGCGACCTGAGTTTCTCGGTTGGGCAGGGCGAGGTGCTTGGGTTGGTGGGCGAGTCTGGATCGGGCAAGTCGCTGACTTCCTTGTCCATCTTGCGGTTGCTCGATGCTTCAGCGCGGGTGGAAGGCTCGATTCGTTTCGAAGGCGCAGACGTGTTGGCCCTTAAGCCGGAGCAGATGCGTCAGTATCGCGGGCGGAAGATCGCCATGATCTTCCAGGAGCCCATGACGGCGCTCAATCCCGTCATGCCGGTGGGGCGGCAGATTGCGGAAGCCATTGAGACCCATCAGCCCGAATTGGGCCGCAAGCAGGTACGCACTGCCGTCGTGGAGGCAATGACGGCGGTGGCCATTGCCGAGCCGGAGAACCGCTTGCGCGATTATCCCCATCAGTTTTCCGGAGGCCAGCGGCAGCGCCTGCTGATCGCCATGGCGCTGGTGAACCATCCGTCCCTGCTCATTGCCGATGAACCCACTACTGCTCTCGACGTCACCGTGCAGGCGCAGATTCTACTTTTGCTCAAAGCGCTGCAACAGCGGAACGGCCTGGGTATGCTGTTCATTTCCCATGACCTCGCCGTGGTGGCGCAGATTGCCGACCGGGTGGCGGTGATGCGCCGCGGGATGCTGCTCGAAACCGGCAGCCGCGACCAGGTGTTTCTCCAACCCAGGCATGCCTATACAAAAAGCCTGCTGGGTGCGGTGCCGACCCTCACGACGGACCGAGACCAGCCGCTGGCCACCCTGGCAGCCGCTACCGAGGGGGCAGCCGGAACTTTGGTCGAAGAGGCCCCCGGCCATTGGGTCCGCTGCATCCAATCTGTCTGATATTCTGGAACACCTCAGCGCTCGACGGCGGCCTGCACATGCGCGCTCTACTCATTTCCGACATCCACGCCAATATCGATGCCTTGGAGGCAGTGCTGGACGTTGCCCCGGAGCATGACCTGGTTTGGAACCTGGGCGACGTGGTGGGCTATGGGGCAGCTCCGAACGAAGTGATTGAGCGGGTGCGCGGCCTGGGTGAGACATTTGTTCGAGGCAACCACGACCGCGCTTGCAGCGGCCAGCTCTCGCTGGAGGATTTTAATCCGGTGGCCAGCCGCGCTGCGCGCTGGACGCGGCAGGTGCTCACGCCAGAACATGTCGACTGGCTACAGCATATGGCTCGCGGACCAATCACCCCGGATGGTCCCCAGGTGAGCTGCATGCACGGGTCGTATCTCGACGAAGACGAATATCTGCTCTCAGTGCGTGATGCGCGATTGCCGCTGAAGCAGGCGGAGACGCGGATCAACTTCTTCGGTCATACGCACATACAGGGGGGCTTTGCCACCAACGGAGAGGATTGGTTCAAGCTCGATCCGGTTTATTCGAATGACGAGGAAGCGGATGTGTCAGAGCTGGTGCTGGTTCCGGGCGCTCGCTATTTGATTAATCCCGGTTCCGTGGGTCAGCCTCGGGATAATGATCGCCGCGCTGCATACGCGATTTATGACGATCAGCGCATGGTGGTCGAGTTTCGCCGGGTACCGTATGACTTCCGGTTAGCGCAGATGCGTATTATGCGCGCTGGGCTCCCCGACCAGTTGGCCATGCGGCTTAGCTACGGACGATAAGAATCACCCGAAACGCTGTATTGCAACGGACCGACAGATGCGAGCCTCAAGAGTCTTTGTTAATAGAGTAAAAGACCTGCCGGTGTAGAGCCGTGGTATCCCACATCTCGCGAAAAACGAGCGAGATGTGGGGCACCCGTCGGTCTCGTGTGGGTGAAAAGGTCTAGGCTTCGGCTTCTTCGGCTTTGACGGTGACCTTGATGTGCGCCGTTACTTCGCGATGCAGTTTAACAGGCACATGGAACTCACCTAACTGGCGCAGCGGCTCTTCCAACTGAAGTTTGCGGCGGTCGATAGTGAAGCCCTTGTGCTCCAGTTGCTGCGCGATCTCGCCGGCAGTGACGGAGCCGAAGAGATGATCGTTCTCGCCTACTTTGCGCTCGAAGACCAACTCGACCTGGTTGAGCTGGTTGACGAGTAACTCGGCCTCAGACTTCTCCTTCGCCGAGCGGCGCACCGAAGCTTGCTTCATCTGCTCGATCACCGCTTTGTTGCCGGGTGTCGCTTCCATGGCGAGCTTCTTGGGCAGGAGAAAATTCCGGCCATAGCCTTCCGCGACCTTCACCACATCGCCGCGGTGGCCGAGCTTGTTGACATCTTCTTTCAGAATGACTTCCATGACTCTCTCCTAGTAGCGGGCGGCAAAAGGCAGCAGAGCGATGTTGCGCGCCTGCTTGATGGCGCGCGCCAAGCCACGCTGATGTGTGGTGCAAACGCCGGTGAGGCGGCGAGGCACGATCTTGCCGCGCTCGGCGACAAATTGCTGCAGCAAACGCACGTCGCGATAGTGGATGGCGTCTATCTTTTCGACGCAGAATTTGCAGACCTTCTTGCGGCGAAAGAACTTGCGTCCGCCGCCGCCAGGACCGCTGGGGCGTCCGCCGGGCGGGCGTCCGCCGGGTCCGGAAGGTCCAGAGCCCTCGGGCCGGGACGTACTTGGTGCGCTTGGCGTGCTAATTTCGTCAGCCATAATTTTCCTATTCCTTCTTCAGTTAAAAATTTCTTAGGCGCTGGCCGCTTCGGATGCAGGTGCAGGCGCGGCTTCCACAGGAGCAGCAGGCGCTGCTGCCGGCTGGGCGCTGAGCTTCTTGCGCGTGGCACGGATGGCTTTGATCTTGGCCACTCGCTTCTCTTCTTCGTCCATGCGGACGGAGATGAACTTGATCACCGGCTCGGAGACGCGCAGGCGGCGCTCGATCTCGCCCACCAACGAGCCGTCAGCAAGGATCGTCAGCAGGACATAGTTGCCGTCGTTGAACTTCTTAACCGTGTAGGCAAGCTTGCGGCGGCCTAGCTTTTCCAGCGACTTGATGCTGCCGCCGCCATTGGTGATGTTCGCCTCGAGTCCGGCGATCAGCTTGTCGAGATCCTCGTCCAGGATGTCAGGACGAACGATAAACATAATTTCGTACGTGCGTTGCATAGCTGTTCTCCAATTCTTCCTACTCGTCGCCTGGTTCGCGGCGATTGAACTCGTTCATTGCCGGGCCGGCCCCCTTGGCCAGCACCATCTCCACAGCCTGCGCGGTGCGATCCAGAACCTCGTCGAGGATCGTCAACTGCGCCTTGCGCATCGGCGTGAGCACGTAATCCTTCCGCCCCCGCCGCGCGCTTTCTCCTGCCTCATCGCCCGGGGGAGCTACCCCAATGCGAATCCGCAGCCACTCTTCGCTGCCCAGTGCGCCGGAGACCGACTTAACTCCGTTATGGCCGCCGGAGCTGCCTCGTTCCCGGATGCGCAGCGCGCCGAGGGGAAGAGCGATCTCGTCGTAAATCACGATCAGGTCGCGCGTCGCATCGGCATCGAACTCGTTCACCAACGCCTGAACCGAGATGCCGCTCAGGTTCATGTACGTCTCCGGCTTGGCCAAAACTACTTCTCTGCCGGCGATGCGGGTAGTGGCGGTCAGCGCCCGGCAGCGGCGGTTGGCTACGGCGACGCCACCCTGTTCCGCCAGCCGGTCGATGGCCAGAAAACCCGCGTTGTGCGGTGTGAACTGGTATTCGATGCCCGGATTTCCCAGGCCAACCACAAGGGCCGGACCTTTTCGCTCCAGGTCGTTCTCCCGACCAGGCACACCTTCATCCGCACTCAAGCTCAGAAGGTTACTTCTTGGCGCCCTTTTCGGGGGCCGCCTCCGGAGCGTCAGTCTTGCCCTTCTTGGCAACTTCAGGTTCCGCCGGAGTTGCTGCAACGACCGCATCGACCGCCGGGGCAACTTCCTCCTTGATCGCCACCACGTGCGCTACGGTCGCGGTCTCATCGGTGATGAACTTGAGCTTGCCGACTCGAGGCAGATCAGCGACGCGGAGGGAGCTATTCAATCCAAGATTGCTGACGTTCAAATCGATATGACTCGGAATATCGCCTGGGAGGCACTCGATTTCAACTTCGCGCAACACCTGATCGAGAATGCCGCCCTGCATTTTGACCCCAACCGGAATGCCTTCCAGCAATATCGGGACTTTCACGCGCATCGCTTTATCCATGGCAATGCGTTTAAGGTCGATGTGCATGAGCTTTCCCTTGATGGGCTCGTACTGCCAATCGACGATCATGGCCTTGGTCTTTGCGGTGCCGACCTCGAGATCGAAGATCGTGTTGTGACCGGAATCCGAGTGCAGAATGCGGGTAATCTGCTTGGGGTCGAGTTCCACCGCGATCGCGGCTTCCTTGGCGCCATAAAGGACGCCTGGAATCATACCGGCGACGCGTACCCGGCGAGCCGCATTCTTATTGAACTTGCCCTCGCGGGCCTTTGCTGCAACCACTTCCTGCTCAGCCATACTTTTCTCCTGCACTTCTTGCCTGACCTGCGTTCGCTAACTAAATAAGGAGCTGACGCTGGTCTCCATGTGAATACTCTCGATCGTGGCCCCTAATAAGCCGGCGACGGAGAGCACTTTGATCTTTCCCTGCCGTTCCAGCTTTTGCGCCTCTTCGCGCAGCGGGATCGAGTCAGTGACAATCACTTCCTCCAACCGCGAGCTCGATATGCGCTCGATGGCAGGCCCGGACAATACCGGATGCGAAGCCGCCGCATAGACTTTGACTGCCCCTGCCTCAAGCAATGCCTGCGCCGTTTTGACCAGCGTGCCCGCGGTGTCGATGATGTCGTCGATGATCAGGCAGGTTCTTCCTTCCACATCGCCGATTACGTTCATCACTTCGGTCACGTTCAGATCCGTGCGCCGCTTGTCCACAATGGCCAGCGGAGCCTGCATCTTGGTCGCAAAAAACCGCGCCCGTTCCACACCACCCGCGTCCGGTGAAACCACCGTGAGATTGGGCAGGTTCAACTCCCGGAAGTAGCTCACCATCACTGGACTGGCGAACATGTGATCGACCGGGATATTAAAGAACCCCTGAATCTGCGCCGCATGAAGATCCATAAACAACGCTCGGTTGGCTCCGGCCGTGGTCAACAAATCGGCCACCAGCTTGGACGAGATCGCCACCCGAGGCCGATCTTTGCGGTCCTGCCGGGCATAACCGTAATACGGCACCACTACGGTGATTCGCCCGGCTGAAGCGCGCTTCAGCGCGTCAATCATGATCAGCAGTTCCACCAGGTGCTGATCGACCGGAAAACAAGTCGGCTGCACGATAAAAACGTCTACGCCACGGACGTTCTCGAGCAACTGAAAGTAGATCTCTCCGTCGGCGAAGCGCTGCAGCTTGCTCTCTCCCAGCTGCACGCCGACATGGGTACAAATATCCTCGGCCAGTTTGCGGTTAGCCGAACCGGCGAAGATCTTGAACCGCTTATCCTCGCTCAAACGCCCAGCACGCTTGCGCTCCGGCTTCACCTTGCCTGGCGTCGCTAGCTCCTGGGTTACGCTCCCAACCTCTTGTTGCGGGGTGGGCACCGTCAGTACAGAGGATTCTCCCTTCACACGAACCTCCCAAGCTGGTTTGCTTTGGTTGTTCCGCCTGATTGTTGAGCCACGGAGTGCTTCGCCGTGACAGTAACTCCCTGCTCTTCACAAAAATCTGGCTGGGCGACTAGGAGTCGAACCTAGACAAAGTGCTCCAAAGGCACTTGACCTACCATTAGTCGATCGCCCAACTGGATGCGACGGGCGATTGCGCTACGGCCCGTCAGCCACCATCATAGTGCGCCAGTAATCGCCGCGAGGCAACGTTCTGGTGACCAAGCCGGTTACGGCATGCCGTTCCAGCCGCTCGAGAGCCGCCTGAGCCGCTCCAGGAGTGGGGTAAAGCCCAAAAAGGGCTGACCCGGACCCGGAAAGGCCTGCATGGATAGACGCTTCCTCCGTGCTGGGGGCACCCGCAAGAATGCGCTTGATTTCACCGAGAAAGGGATACTGAGGAAAGACGACCTGTTCGAAGTCGTTTTCGATCCCGGTTCGGACAAGCGCGAGAAGCGGATCCTCGGCCCGGTCTTCTCTCGCAGTCACTGCTTCGGAGAAGACACCGGAGGAGTGCGGTTCGCCAAATGCAACAGCGATCGACCGACTCAACTCTCCGATTGTAGCTGAGGGGGGGATCGCGGTCAACGAATGCCGGGCATCCCATTCCCGGAAGGCCTGGGGGGTGGAAACCCCCACGTCTGGTAGCGCGATCACGCATGGGCAAGAGGGGATATCGGGTAGTGGATAGACCTCCTCCCCGTGTCCTAGCCCAACCACCGCGCCTCCGAGCAGGAAGAGCGGTACGTCTGAGCCGATCTCTGCCGCCAGGAGCAGGCGCTCTGCGGGCGGTAAGCGGCGATCGAGTTCGTGCTCCAATCCAATTAGGGCGGCCACGGCGTTGGCCGAGCCGGCGCCCAGGCCACCTTGCAGCGGCAGCTGCTTGTCGATGTGGATATGCACCTCGGCCTGGAGACGGAGCAATTCGAGGCAGCGCTCGCCCATCCGCCAGGCGGTGTTCCGCGCATCGGTGGGGACGCGTGGATTGTTGCTGCTCAGCGTGAGGTGGGTCGCTGGGGCGATGCGCGCCTCCACCGTCACCCACTCATGGAGGGCCAGGGTTTGGTAGACGGTGGTGAGCTGGTGGAACCCATCCGGACGGAGAGGGCCGATTGCCAGGCCCAAATTGATCTTGGCATGGGAGCGAACACTGGTGGGCATCGTTGTGATTCTAGTCTGCGAAGGTTGGGACGAGAGCGGTTCGTGCCACTGGGATGACAGTGCTCCGGGCTTGACGAACCCATTTCCGGGCAGAGGTCGGAGAATCTGGTGCCCTCTTCGGATTTTCTTACCTCCGTTGGTTGGGCGTGACTCATGGGAAGTGGCGCATCGAGAGCCATTCTCCCACTCAAGCCAAAGTGCGGCTTGAATGGGGTACCCTCCATTTGTTGCCGGTATGGCGAAACCATGGTCAGTCTCTACCGATGTTGACCGCTCAATGCATCGCATGAATCGAGAGTCAGAGGGAAGAACGGTGGAATTCCACATCTTCGCGAAAAACGAGCGAGATGTGGGGCACCCGTCTTGTTCCTATTTGAGCGGAGTGGATCGACGGGGGGTCGCACGTCGAGGGCGGACTATCCCACTCAAGCCAAAGGACGGCTTGAATGGGGCACCCCAGCATCTCAGGACCCCAGTATTTGTTGCCGGTGGGTAGGCCCGGTGTCTCGAACCCTCCTTGTCACGGTACTTTCAAGTGCCGCTAAACTTTTCGCCTATTGCCAATCGTGGGTTCGGGAGACGACACTCTTTCTCGATGCAGCCCTTTCCCGAGAAGATGATGGAGATCGGTATGATCGCGGCCGGTGTGGTTGGGCTGCTGATCCTGATCGCCCCCAACTTCGGATTAAAGCCGAAGGAGACGGTGGATGGTTGGTGCTTCCCGGTGAAACCGACCTGTCTTCTCCTCTACTATCTGGCCTTAACCGGTGGAATCGGGGCGGTGGCTTATGGCGCGGCGCGATTGCTGTCCACCGGAACTTCCGACTGGATCGGCTGGGGCTGCTTCGGCTTCGGGTTCTTCCTGGTTCCCGTGGTACTGGCGGACTGGCCGGAGCCGCTGATCCTGGACGGGCAAGGCCTGATCGAGAGCGGTTGTGCCTCCACCCGGATTCACTGGCAGGAGCTCATGCATGTGCGGCAATATCGCATCCGCTGCGACCGCGGAGTCGTGATCCATGGAACAGGCGGCAAAGAACTCGTGGTCGCCGATATTGCGTATGACTCAAGGGCCGTGCTGGATTGCCTGCTGCGGTGGCGCCCAGTTCCGTTCTATTCGCTGCACGATGAAATGCGCCCCATCTCCATTCTTAGCGACCATTATTCCCAGTAGTGGCTGACCCTGCTCGACCCACCATGATCCAGTATTTCTCCTGATGCGTGACCCCTCCAAGCAGGGCTCTAGAGAGTTCACGTACTCCTGCGCGGTGAGAAGATAATAAAACCGGGCTGGCTCCGGAACTAAGGAAACCAAATTATGCAGTCTATGAGTTCCGTGGAAGCGGCACGATGCTGAGAACCATTTCGACCCATGTATTTCTGCGCCAGCGGCTACACCCAGGGTTGCTGGATGCCCTGGCCAAAGGAGGCGCCCAGGCAATTGAGATTTTTGCCGCGCGCCAGCATTTCGACTACACCAGCAAGCCTCAGGTGAAGGAGACTGCGTTGTGGTTTGCAGCTAACCCTGTGGAGCCGTTTTCCATGCACATGCCGCTTTTTGGGGACACCGAGATGGGGCGCAGCGGCGCCCCTGCGATCAACGTGGTGCACCCGGAGAAGTCCAGACGAATCGATGGCATGGATGAGATCAAGCGAGCCCTTGAGGCTGCCGAGGATTTGCCCCTACGCTACCTGGTGCTGCACCTGGGGGAACGCGAGGATATGTGGAGCCCGCGAACACTCGAGCATGCCATGACAGCCATCGAGCACCTGCAGGCGTTTTCGCGGCCTTTAGGGGTAAAGCTGCTGCTGGAAAACCTCACGAACGAGGTGACAGAGGCGCCCAACCTGGTGGAGATCTTGCGTATCGGCCACTTCAAGGAAGTGGGGATATGTCTGGACACCGGGCATGCGCACATGGGCGGTGGCGTTGCCGCGGCCATCGCGGAATTGAAGCCGCTCATCCGAACCTCGCACATCCATGACAACCACGGGCAAAGAGATGAGCATCTCTGGCCCGGGGACGGAAGCATTGCCTGGAAGGAAACGATGCAGGAACTGCGCACAGCTCCTGAGTTGTCCGCCGCAGTGCTGGAGATCAATTACCAACCCGAGGAATCGCCGGAGCACGTAGCCAGCCGGGCTGCGGAAACCTTCAAGATGCTCGAGTTGTAAAGGCGACAATGGCAGAAGAACACAAAGACGAACGATTGCCTGTGGCCGCCCCGTTGGCCACTATCGCAACCCTGAATCAGCATGAGGGACAAGCCGTAACGCTGCGTGGATGGCTCTATAATCTGCGCGCCAGCGGGAAGCTCCTCTTTCCCATCTTTCGCGATGGCACGGGGACCGTGCAAGGCATTGTGCCCAAGGCCGCAGTGCCTCCAGAGGTCTTTGAAAGGGTGCGGGGCCTGACCCACGAATCAAGCGTGATCGTGACCGGCAGGGTGAGAGCGGATGCGCGCGCACCCGGCGGTTACGAATTAGACGTGGACAACGTGGAAGTGCTGCAGCGCGTAAGCGAGGAGGAACCTTTCCCCATTACGCTCAAGGAGCACGGCGTCGAGTTTCTGATGGAGCACCGGCATCTGTGGATTCGCACTCCACGGCAGTCAGCGATTTTGCGTATTCGCGCGGAGATCATCAAGGCTGCGCGCGATTATCTTGACGATCACGGCTTTGTGCTGACCGATCCGCCGATTCTGACTCCGGCTGCCTGCGAAGGCACGAGCACGCTTTTTCCTGTCGAGTATTTCGGAGATGAAGCGTATCTCACGCAAAGCGGCCAGCTCTATATCGAAAGCACGGCCATGGCGTTGGGCAAGGTCTACTCCTTCGGGCCTACGTTTCGCGCCGAGAAGTCGAAGACACGGCGCCACCTGACGGAGTTCTGGATGGTGGAGCCGGAGATGGCCTTCGCTACGCTGGACGACCTGATGGTGCTGGCGGAGGAGTTTCTCAGCTTCCTGGTCGAGCGTGTGCTGACCCGTCGGGCTCTGGACTTGAAGGTGCTGGGACGGGACATCACTAAGCTGGAGCCGGTGCGGCCGCCCTTTCCACGGATCAGCTACGACCAGGCTGTCGCGATGCTGGACGATGCCTTTGCCAAGGGCTTGATCGAGTCGAAGTTCGTCTACGGGAATGATTTTGGATCGCCCGACGAGACGTATCTTTCCTCGCAGTTCGATCGGCCGGTGATGGTGCACCGCTACCCGGCCGCGGTCAAAGCCTTCTACATGGAGCCTGATCCAGTGAACCCGAGCCTCGCACTGTGCGTCGATGTACTGGCGCCGGAGGGCTATGGCGAAATAATCGGCGGCTCGCAGCGTGTCGATTCCTACGAACTGCTGAAGAAGCGGATCGAAGAGCACCAGTTACCGCTCGAAGCCTTTTCCTGGTATCTGGATTTGCGCCGCTACGGATCGGTTCCCCACGGGGGATTCGGCATGGGCATCGAGCGGGTGGTGGCCTGGGTGTGCGGACTGGAGCATGTGCGCGAGACCATTCCTTTCGCGCGGACGCTTAACCGGATCTACCCGTAAGAACTGAAAGAGCGGAGCCCCACGCAGCAGAGGAATTTCTGCGTTAAGGGAAAACTGTGATACAACCCGTTTCACATGAAGGTGACACTAAGGCGCCGGCGGCTTGCCCTGGGGATCTCTTTAGGTCTCGTCTTGATGTGCCCGGCCTTCCCCACTGGCCTTAAGGCTTCAAGTGAAGTCCCTTTCATTCATTTCCAGTTCCATCCGATTGCTTTTGTTCTGGATAGTTGCGAGACGCCCGAGAAGCACGCGCCTGAGACCATGGCGGGCGGCACGGCCGTCTTCGACTACGACAATGACGGAAATCCAGACATATTTTTTACCAATGGCGCCGACATCACCAGCCTCAAAAAAACATCGCCCAAATATCACAACCGCCTCTTCCGAAACACCGGGGGCGATGCCTTCGAAGACGTAACAGAGAAGGCGGGACTCGCCGGCAAAGGATACGACGTAGGGGTGGCTATTGGAGATTATGACAATGATGGTTACGAGGACATCTTCGTAGCCGGCGTCCATGGGAATACGCTTTATCACAACACCGGCCACGGAACCTTCGTCGACGTGACCGAGAAGTCTGGGCTTAACAAGCCTGACCCGCGATATGGTCCGCTTTGGTCGGTGGGAGCAGTCTGGTTTGACGTCAACAACGACGGGTTGTTGGATTTGTTCGTTGTGAACTACCTGGCGTGGAACGTCAATAAAGAGCCGAGCTGTCTGTTCAACGGAAGACCGGAATACTGTCATCCCAAATTTTTCCAGGGACTTCCCAATCAACTGTTCTTGAATAACGGAGACGGTACGTTCACCGATATCTCGGCCAAATCCGGCATACGAGCGCAGACCGGCAAGGGAATGGGTGTAGGTATGGCTGACTTCGATGGAGATGGCCTACCCGACCTCTTCGTCGCAAATGACAAGATGTTCAACTTCCTATTTCATAACACCGGTGCGAACCGGTTTCGGGAAGTAGCCTTTGAGAAAGGGGTCACGCTGGCTGAGTACGGCGACCCCATCTCCGGGATGGGTGTCGATAGCCGCGACCTAAACAATGACGGGTCCCCGGATATTGTGTTCACCGCTTTGCAGGACGAGACATTTCCGATTTTCCTGAATGATGGCACAGGACAATTTACCGAGGTCACCAACCGCAGCGGGATGTCTTTGTTGAGCAAACCGATGTCGGGCTATGGCGTGAATGTGGCTGACTTCGACAACGACGGCTGGAAGGATATCTTCGTGAGCCGTGGTGATGTGCAATCGTTAGCCATGTCGGGCACTCGGCAGATCGAGCAGCCCAACACAGTTTTCAGGAATTCACACCGCGGCGGCTGGTCTGCCCTGACGGCTGAGGCCGGGTTTGCGTCGCAGCCGCCGAGGCGTCACCGGGGAGCGGCTCTGGGCGATTTTAATCATGACGGCAAACTCGACCTGGTCGTTACTGCGCTTGGATCCCCGGCGGAAGTGTGGATGAATGACACAGAGAACGCAAACCACTGGATCGATCTGGCTCTTCAGGGCACGAAGAGCAACCGCGACGGAATTGGCGCGAAGATAAAGGTGACTGCCGGCGGCGTTCAACAATTTGATCACGTGAGTACAACGGCGGGCTACGCGTCGTCCAGCGCCGGACCAATCCATTTCGGGGTGGCAGCGGCTACCGTCGTGGAGCAGATTGAAATTCGCTGGCCCTCTGGGGTGGTGCAGGTACTCAAGAATCTGAGCGTGGATAAGCTACAGCGCGTAATAGAGCCGAAGTAAGGCTAAGGCGTTGCGGTGGCCGCCGCGCCCCTGGATAGCATCTCCATTTGCCCGGCCGCGCCTTCGCTTGCGAGCGCCCGCGTTTGTGCCATCTCTTCATTGGCTTTGTCGTGCAGCCCTTGCGCCTGGTAAGCGCGCGCTAACTGAAAGTGATAAGTGCCATTTTTGGGGTCAAGCGAGATTGCCCGTTTAAGGACGATCACGGCACTTTTGGCGTTGCCCGATTGAAGATAAATTCGGCCCAGCGCTGCGTATAGGTCCGGGGCGTCCGGATTAAGGGCGACTCCTCGCTCGAGTAACTGCTTTGCGCCCGTCGCATCGCCCTGGTCAACTTTGATGGTCGCAAGTTCCTTGAATGCCCAGGGATTATCAGGCACGAGAGCCGTTTCTTGCCCGAACTCTTCTGCTGCACGATCGAGGTGGCCCTGCTTTTGCGCCAGAACACCGCGATAATAATGCGCATAGGGCAACGGACCGTTTTTGCCGGCCTGCGTAAGCTCCTGATCTGCCTCCTGGAAGTCACCGAGTGCGAGGTATGCCCTGCCGAGAAGCAGGTGTAGCTGAGGTGTATCTCCTCCGGCTTTGACCAGTTGAGCGAACGCCTGCTGTGACTCCTCGGCCCTCTTCAACATGCCATAGCTGATTCCAAGCATGAACAAGTACTCGAGGTCGTTCGTCTCCTGGGGAAAAGCGGGCGAAGGGAGTCGACGGCAGCCTGAAATCGTCCGTCATAAAACCACATATGCCCTGCAGGTAACGAGCTTGCAGATGATCGGGGTCGAGGGAAAGAACTTCGCCAAAGTAGCGGGAGGCTTGCTTGTATTCCCGCTCGTGGAAGTAGGCCAAACCAAGATTGAGACGAATACCGGCAACCGTGGGGGCAAGTTCTTTGGCCCTTTCCAGCATCCTTATCGCATCGTCCGGCTTGCCAGAATGCAGGTAGACGACGCCCAGATTGGAGTACACCGGAGCGGTGTGTATCCCCAAACGGAGCAGGTGGTTGAAGTCTTCTTCCGCAGCCGGATACTGCTTAGTCGCGAGAGCTTTCTCGCCCTGGGCAAAGATTGCCTGAACCTGGCTTGGTGGAACCGATTGCGCGGTCAACGGCAGGCAACCGAGCACGCCAAGTAACCCCAAGCCTACCCGTAATCGATTGGGCTTGTTCACCATGGAGAGACCGGATCATAACACAGCACGATTTGGCCACCCTGTGGCCTTGCCGGCATTTATTTCACAACAAAAAAATCGCTGATACCGATAGATGAGTTTTGAACCCGGCCCTAAACTCAGGGGAATTATCCAAGGGCCCCGCAAGCGCCGGCCCCTTCTTTTGTGATTCTTAAGACAACGGGCCTCTCGCTTTCTCGAAAGCGAGCAGCAGTTTCGGCTATTTTCCGGAAGTCATCCTTTTCTGCGACTTGCCCTGGCAGCTATTCGCCCTGGAGTCCTCACCGTAAAAGGGGAGTATTGCGATGAAGGCTTTTGTTTCGCTCGCGCTGGCTTGTTTGTTCGTAACTCCTCTTGCAGCAAGAGCTCAGGATCTGGCATCGATCCTGGGCACGATCACCGACACATCGGGCGCCGCTGTGCCCGGAGCCGAGGTGACCGTTACCAATAGCGATCAAGGTTTTACCCGTGTAGTTAGTACCGACTCCATCGGTGTCTATGCGGTGTCGCACGTTCCGATCGGGAACTATAGCTTTACGGTGGCGAAGGGGGGATTTGAAAACCTGGTACGCAATGGAATTACGCTGGTTGCGGGCCAAACTTTGCGCGTCGACTTTCAGCTCCAGGTGGGCTCCACGACTGAAAAATTGGTGGTTTCCAGCAGTCCCATTTCGGTGGAAACGGAAACCGGAGCGATATCCCATGTGGTCACCAGTTCTCAAGTCAGCCAGCTAAACCTGCAAGCAAGAAACTTTGCCAATTTAGCTACGCTCATTCCCGGTGCGGCCACGCTGGGCACGGGTTTGACCTTCCTCCGTTGGGGTGCTGGCGAACGCCACGATTTCGTTCAATGGCGTACCGGGTAACTTCAACAACTGGGAGATCGACGGCACCAATAACGTGGATCAGGGTTCGGGCAGCAATTCGCTCATGATCTACCCCAGCATCGACTCCATCGAGGAATTTCGGATTTCGACCTCCAATTACAGCGCAGAGTACGGGAAATCCGGCGGCGCAAATGTCGAGGTGGTGACCAAGTTGGGTACGCGAGACTTCCACGGCGATCTTTTCGAATATGTGCGCAACGATGCCTTTGATGCGAACGACTGGTTTCTGAATCAGGCCGGTCAGCCGAGAAATCCGCTTAAGCGGAACAATTGGGGCGGGACGCTCGGCGGCCCGGTCTTTATTCCGAAGCATTACAACACAGATCGGAACAAGACTTTCTTTTTTGTGTCGGAAGAGTGGCGTTCCAATCGCAGGGAACGATTATTCGTAATCCGGTTCCGTCGCTCAAGCAACGGCAGGGGGATTTTAGCGAGTGCGATCTGAACTCGCCAAACTTTAGCTCGGATGTCGCCGCCGGATGCGCAGTCCCGCTGGATCCGGATACAGGGAAGCTGCTCCAACGACGTTGTCACCGTGAATCCGTCAGCGGCAGCCTGCTCAATGGCCTGATTCCTCTACCCAACACGGAAAAAATCTCTACGTATCTTCGCCCAGTCTTCCCACAGAATTTCGCGAGGACATGTTCAAGATCGATCAGAACATAGGGGATAAGATGCGGGTGTTCGTGCGCTATACCCAGGATGCGTACACGCAGGATTTCGTACCGACGTTATGGTCCAGCGCAAACTACGGAACAGTGAAATCGACCTGGACAAGTCCCGCCAAATCGCTGGTGGTGCAGATCTGACAGAGACCATCAAACCTTCCCTGGTAAACGAGTTCATTTTCAGTATGTCGGCTGACGTAAACACGGTCCAGCAATGAGACGGGATTTGACAGCCCTGCGAAGTCCATCGACAAACCTTCGGGCTTCAGTGTGCAAACTATATTCCCGGAGAACCAGAACCAGCCGTTCCTGCCTGGTATTTCTTTCGGCGGCGGTGTTCCCTTCCAGGGTCTGGGTGAGTCGACGGGATTTCAATTTTTTCTTTTGGGATCCTCAAACTGCTTTTAAAGACAACCTCATTTGGTCCAAGGGTAAGCACACGCTCAAGATGGGATTTTTCCTGCTGGACAATCACATCAACACCACGACCAATATCGGCCTGTCCACGCAGGGAAACTTTACCTTCAGCGATTCGTCGAGCTTAACCAC
>CAVZJL010000003.1:0-163290 GCA_963775365.1 uncultured Acidobacteriaceae bacterium
TGCCAGCGTGATGGGACCAGGGTGTTGCCACGAGGAAGGGACCG
The DNA here is from genome assembly GCA_963775365.1 of uncultured Acidobacteriaceae bacterium. Lineage (GTDB taxonomy): Bacteria > Acidobacteriota > Terriglobia > Terriglobales > Acidobacteriaceae > PALSA-350. The sequence goes on from CAVZJL010000003.1 coordinate 45, forward strand.
CCTTGGGTCATGAATGATCATGGTGTTCTCCGTCTCGTCGTCAACGGACACGCCGGCGGTGCTGTCGCGGAGGGCTGGTTCTGGCGGCGCCGGTAGGACTCGCCTTCGATGACGAGCTCGTAGGCGGTGGAGGCGAGCCGGTCGACGGCGGACTGGGCCAGGAGCGGGTCGGCCATCATGGACAGCCATTCCTCGGGGGTCCGGTTGGAGGTCACGATCGTGGCGCCTTTGCGGTGGCGCTCGACGCAGAGCTGGTAGAAGTCGGCGGTCTCGGTGGCGTCGAGGGGCTGGAGCGCGAAGTCGTCGAGGATCAGCAGCTCGACGCCGGCGAGGCGGCGCATCTCGCTTCGAGGGTGTTGTCGAGGCGGGCGGCTTTGAGCCGCTTGAGCAGCTTCGCTGCGGGGGCATGTGCACGGTGCGGCGCCGCCGGATCGCGATGTGCCCCAGCGCTGAGGCGAGGTGGGTCTTGCCGACGCCGACAGGGCCGAGGATCAGGGCGCCGTGCGGGCCGTCGAGGAACCGGAGGCTGGCCAGCTCGTTCCACAGCTGCCGGTCGTAGCGGATCTCGGCGGAGGGGTCCAAGGCGTCCAGGCGCATCCCGGCATCGAGCCCGGCGGCCCGGGCCCGCAGGCCGGCGGACTTGGCTTCGCGGCGGGTGACCTCGTCGGCCAGGACCAGCTCGAGGAAGTCGGCGTGGGTCATCTTCTGCTGGCGGGCCAGGGTGAGGCGCTCAGGCAGCGTGTCGAGCATTTGGCCGAGCTTCAGCGCCCGCAGGGTCGTGCGCAGGTCCGGGTTCAGGTGCCCGGTCATCGTCGCGGTCACCGGGTGCCTGCCTTCCCGCCGTCGAGGAGGGTCAGTTGCCGGCCCGTGGTCCGGTACTCGGCCGGGTCGCGGGCGAACCGGGCCCGGCGGCTGCGGTGGCCGGGCGGGGCGGCGGGGGCGTGCCCTCGGTCGCCTTCTCCAGCATCAGGCGATCTTGGTGACGTTGACGACGTCGAGGTCCAGGGCCCGCTGGCATGCGGCGGCGACCGGGCCGGGCCCGTAGCGGCGGACCAGGCCGAGCAGCCGGTAGGCCTGCCGCATCTTCCTCCACGGCAGGTCGGTGTCCAGCAGCCGCTCGGCGTAGACGCCGATGGCATCGCCGTGGGCGCGTGCGGCGGCGGCCAGGAACTCCACGTCGCGCATGGCGTAGGTGGTCTTCTCCGCGGGCAGGTCAGCGGGTCGGTGACCCGCAGGCCGGGCTCCTGCCGGGGATGGGTGTTCACCAGCACCCCGCGGTGGAACAGCTTGACCAGGGCCGAGTCGGCCCGGGCATCCAGGTGCCGCCCGAGATACTGCTGCGGCGCGGAGTAGAGCGACCGGGCGACCTTGACGTGGAAGTCGCGGTGCACCTTCACCCGGGTCAGGACCGGCACGTCATAGGCCGTGTCCGGCAGCGGCAGCAGCTGCCCGGCCTCGGCGGCGGCGAACACCTCGGCCGGGCGGGCCTGGATCGTGCCCGGGATACGCGTCCGGCCGCGTCCTTGCTCCGCTTGGCCGACGACCGTCTCAGGACGGCTCGGGTTCAAACGTGCACAGTCGGTGCTAAGGTTGCCCGCATGCAAGCTGCGGTGCCGGATGCGCTGACGATCAACGAGGCGGCCGCCACGACCGGCTGGACGGCGCGCATGCTGCGCTACATCGAGCGCATCGGGCTCGTCGACGCGCGCGCTCACCTCGGGCTACCGGCTGTACGGCCCGCCGAGCTGCAGCGACTGCGGACCCTGCGCGAGCTGCTCGACCGCTTCGAGTCGGGCTGAGCGAGGTCGGATTCGCCGTGCGCTTCGGCGCGAGCCCAGCTGCGCGCCGCCGTGGAGGGCTGGCTCGCGCAGAGCCCGCCCGGCCCGAGGAGGTGGCGGCGGCGGAGTGGCTGCGATTCGAGCAGGAGAAGCACCAGCGGCTGCTGACCGTCGCGCGCCACGTGCCACCCGCACCCCCGACCATGGAGAGCGCATGACCCCCACCGCCACGCTCACCGAGACCGACTTCAAGGTCGCCGACCTCTCCCTCGCCGAGTTCGGGCGCAAGGAGATCACGCTCGCCGAGCACGAGATGCCCGGCCTGATGGCGATGCGCCGCGAGTTCGCGGACGCCCAGCCGCTGGCCGGCGCGCGCATCACCGGCTCGCTGCACATGACGATGCAGACCGCCGTGCTGATCGAGACGCTGATCGCGCTCGGCGCCGAGGTGCGCTGGGCAGCTGCAACATCTTCTCGACCCAGGACCACGCCGCGGCCGCCGATCGCGGTCGGGCCCGACGGGACGCCCGAGGACCCGCAGCGGCGTGCCCGGTCTTCGCCTGGAAGGGCGAGACGCTCGAGGAGTACTGGTGGTGCACCGAGCAGGTCCTGCGCTGGCCCGGGGGGGCTGGCGCACGGGCCCGAACATGATCCTCGACGACGGCGGCGACGCGACGCTGCTCGTGCACAAGGGCGCCGAGTACGAGGGGGCCGGCGCCGTGCCCGACCCCGCACGGCGCCGACTCCGAGGAGTTCCAGGTGATCCTCTCGCTGCTGACGCGCTCGCTCGGCGAGGACCCGCAGCGCTGGACGAAGATCGGCGCAGGGCATCAAGGGCGTCACCGAGGAGACGACGACCGGCGTGCACCGCCTCTACCAGATGGTCGAGGAACGGCGAGCTGCTGTTCCCGGCGATCAACGTCAACGACTCGGTCACCAAGTCCAAGTTCGACAACCTCTACGGCTGCCGCCACTCGCTGATCGACGGCATCAACCGCGCGACCGACGTGATGATCGGCGGCAAGGTCGCCGTCGTCTGCGGCTACGGCGACGTCGGCAAGGGCTGCGCCGAGTCGCTGCGCGGCCAGGGCGCGCGCGTCATCGTCACCGAGATCGACCCGATCTGCGCGCTGCAGGCGGCGATGGAGGGCTACGAGGTGCAGCACGCTCGAGGACGTGTCGGCGAGCGGCGACATCTTCGTCACGCGACCGGCAACAAGGACATCATCACGCGCCGAGCACATGGCCGCGCATGAAGCACCAGGCGATCGTCGGCAACATCGGGCACTTCGACAACGAGATCGACATGGCCGGCCTGGCCAAGATCGCCGGGCATCGAGCGGATCAACATCAAGCCGCAGGTCGACAAGTGGGTCTTCCCCGACGGCCACGCGATCATCATGCTGTCCGAGGGACGCCTGCTGAACCTCGGCAACGCGACCGGCCACCCGAGCTTCGTGATGAGCAACTCGTTCACCAACCAGACGATCGCCCAGATCGAGCTGTTCACCAAGAACGACGAGTACGAGAAGGGCGTCTACGTGCTGCCGAAGCACCTCGACGAGAAGGTCGCGCGCCTGCACCTCGACGCGCTCGGCGTGAAGCTGACCGAGCTCAGCGACGAGCAGGCGGCCTACATCGGCGTGCCGGTCGACGGCCCGTACAAGCCCGACCACTACCGCTACTAGGAGCGGCTGCGGCGCGCGGCGAGCCGCGGGACGGTCCGCGCGTGCCCGGAGAGACGCGCGGAGCGCCGCCGCGGGCGGGCGCGGATCGAGTGGGCCGACCGCAGATGCCCGTGCTGGCGCAGGTGCGCGAGCGCTTCGCGCGCGAGCGCCCGCTCGAAGGCGTGCGGGTCGCGGCCTGCCTGCACGTGACGGCGGAGACGGCGAACCTCGTGCGTGCGCTGATCGCCGGCGGCGCGCAGGTCGGGCTGTGCGCGGCCAACCCGCTCTCCACTCAGGACGACGTCGCGCCGGCGCTCGCCGAGCGCGATGGCGCGCACGTGCTCGCCGCGCGCGGCGAGAGCGCCGAGCGAGTACGCGGAGCACGTCGAGCGCTGGTCGCACAGCGCCCCGCAGGTCACGATCGACGACGGCGCCGACCTGATCGGCGCGATCCACGAGACCGATCCCGAGCGCGCCGCGGAGATGCTGGGCGGCACCGAGGAGACGACGGCCGGGCCTGTTGCGCGTGCGCGCGCTGGAGGCGCAGGGCGCGCTGGCCTGCCCGGTGCTCGCGGTCAACGAGTCGCGCACCGAGCGCGCCTTCAACGACCGCTTCGGCACCGGCCAGTCCACGATCGACGGCATCCTGCGCGCCACCAACCTGCTGCTGGCCGGGCGCACGGTGGTGGTGCTCGGCTACGGCTGGACGGGCCGCGGCGTGGCGCTGCGCGCGCGCGGCGCGGGGGCCTCGGTGATCGTCTGCGAGGTCGATCCGCTGCGGGCGCTGGAGGCGCGCATGGAGGGCTACGAGGTGATGCCGGCGCGCTGGCGGCGGCCGAGCGCGGAGACGTGTTCGTCACCGTCACCGGCGGGCGCGACGTGTTGCGCGCCGAGCACTTCGAGCGCATGAAGGACGGGCGCGTGCTCGCCAACGCCGGCCACTTCGACGTCGAGATCAAGCTCGAGGACCTGCGCGCGCTGGCGGTCGGCGGCCGACGCGAGGTGCTGCCGCTGGTCGAGGAGCACACGCTCGCGGACGGCCGGCGCCTGAACCTGCTGGCGCAGGGGCGCGTCGTCAACCTCGCCGCCGGGCGAGGGCCATCCGGCGGCGGTGATGGACATCTCCTTCGCCGCGCAGGCGCTGTGCGTCGAGTATCTCGTCGCGCACGCCGGTGAGCTTGCCGGCCGGCGTGCTGCGGTGCCGGAGGCGATCGACAGCGAGGTCGCGCGCTGAAGCTCGACTCGCTGGGCGTGCAGATCGACGAGCTGACTGAGGAGCAGCGCGTCTATCGCGGCGCTGGGAGCACGCGGCGCTAATCATCGCGGCGCCCGCTGGGGCCCGCGGCGCGGTCGGAAGCGCGCCGCTCGTGTAGCGTGCCGCGCGATGAGGGCGATGGTCCTCGCCGCGGGTCTCGGAACCCGCCTGCGCCCGCTCACGTACGAGATCACCAAGCCGATGGTGCCGGTCCTCGACCGGCCGGTGATGGCGCACATCCTCGACCTGCTCGACGCGTCACGGCTTCGAGGAGGTGATCGCCAACCTGCACTACTTCCCCGACTCGATCCGCGAGTACTTCGGCGAGAGCGGCTGCACCTACCGCTTCGAGCCGGAGCTGCTCGGGACCGCCGGCGGCGTGCGCAACTGCGCGGACTTCTTCGGCGAGCGAGCCTTCCTGGTGATCTCCGGCGACGCGCTGACCGACATCGACCTGAGCGCGTTCGCGGCCCGCCACCGCGAGGCCGGCGGGATCGCGACGCTGGCGGTCAAGCAGGTCGCCGACACGCGCGAGTACGGCGTCGTGCTGCACGACCGCGAGGGGCGCATCACGGGCTTCCAGGAGAAGCCCGAGCCCGACGAGGCGCTGTCGGACCTCGGCAACTGCGGCATCTACATGTTCGAGCCCGGAGATCTTCGACTACTTCCCCGACCGCCCCTTCGTGGACTGGGCCCAAGACGTGTTCCCGGCGCTGCTCGAGCACGACGTGCCCTTCCACATCCACGAGGTGCGACGAGTACTGGAACGACGTCGGCTCGCTCGCGGAGCTGCGCCAGGGGACATTCGACGCGCTGCGCGGCGAGCTGCGCCTGCAGATCGACGGCGCGAGGTCGCCCCGGGCGTTGATCGCTCGCGGGTGCCGGGCGTCGCTGCCGGCAGCGACCTGAGGTCGACGGGCCGGTCTGGATCGGGCCGACGTGCAGATCGGCGAGCGGCGTGCGTTTGACGGGTCCGGTCGTGATCGGCGACGGCGCCCGGGTCGGCGACGGGGCGCAGCTGCGCGAGAGCATCGTGCTTCCCGGCACCGAGATAGCCGCGGGCGCGATCCTGATCGGCGCGATCGCCGGGCACGCCGGGATCCTCGAGAGCCTGCCGCCGCGCCGCGGCTAAGAGGCACCCGGCGGCGACGGTCAGTCCGCGCTCGGCGCGCATAGCCCTAGTTCGAGCTGGGTAAATTCGCAAGAGCCTCCGCAAAAAACCGATGGACATTCGCCGCGGTCAGGCGTAGCATCGGTGGAGACAGTCTCCCCGAACGAAGGGAGGCCACGATGCAGATAGACATCAAGGGCCGCAACATCCCGGTCACCGACGATATGCGTGGGCACGCTGAGAGCCGGCTGCGGAAGGTCTCGCGCCAGGTCTCCGAGATTCGCCCGCCTGGAGATCGAGATCTTCAGGGAGCGCAACCCGCGCGGTCGCCGATCACCAGGTGGTCGAGGCGACGCTCTACCTGAAGGGGATCACGCTGCGGGCGCGTGACGCCTCGCCGCAGATGCTGCACTCGCTCAATCTCGTGGTCGACGAGCTCGCGCGCCAGGTCAAGCGCCACCGCGACAAGCGCCGCCGCCGCCGCGAGGCGCGCGGCGCTCGCACGCGCGCGCTGACGGTCTCCGACCCGCGCGACCGGCTCGCCGACAGCGGCCTTCCGGCGATCCGTGACGGACCCGATCGCCTCTACCGCGACACGCCGTCAGGCGCTACCCTGAGGGCATGTCCCTCCTGGATCGCGCGCTGAACATTGGCGAGGCCAAGAAGTTCAAGCAGTACGAGAAGCGCGTTGAGCTGATCGGCGCCTTCGAGCCCGAGCTCGAGCTCGACAGCGACGAGGAGCTGCGCGAGCGCATGGACGTGCTGCGCGAGCGCGCCGCCGACGGCGAGTCGCTCGAGGACCTGCTGCCGGAGTGCTTCGCGATCGTGCGCGAGACGGGCAAGCGCACGATGGGGATGCGCCACTTCGACGTGCAGCTGATCGGCGGCGATGGCCCTGCACGACGGCTGCATCGCCGAGATGAAGACCGGCGAGGGCAAGACGCTGACCGCGACGCTCGCGGTCGTGCTCAACTCGCTCGCGGTCGAAGGCCGCGCCCGCGAACGGCGCGCTGCGAGGACGGCGCCGAGGACGCCCCCGTGCCTGAGCGCAAGGGCGTGCACGTGGTGACCGTCAACGACTACCTGGCGCGCCGCGACGCGGAATGGATGAGCCCGATCTACGACGCGCTCGGGGTCACGCGTGGGAGTGCTGCAGAACATGCAGCCCTACGAGGAGAAGCAGCGCGCCTACGCCTGCGACGTCGTCTACGGCACCAACTCCGAGTTCGGCTTCGACTACCTGCGCGACAACATGGCCAAGGACCTCGCCGAAAAGGTCCAGCGCGGCCATCCATTCGCGATCGTCGACGAGGTCGACAACATCCTGATCGACGAGGCGCGCACGCCGCTGATCATCTCCGGCGCGCCCGAACAGGCAGCCGACCTGTACGTGAAGTTCGCGCGGCTGGCGCCGCGGATGAACGCCGGCAAGACGCCCGAAGGGATGGACCCGCGCTCCAAGAAGGAGTTCGTCGCCGACTTCGACTACGAGTTCGAAGAGAAGCACAAGACCGTCTCGATCACCGAGCAGGGCGTCGGAAGGCCGAGCGCTTCCTCGGCATCGACCATCTCTACCGTGCCGAGAACGGCCACCTCGTCAACCACCTGATCCAGTCGCTGCGGGCCGAGTCGCTGTACAAGCGCGACGTCGACTACGCGGTGATCGACGGCGAGGTCAAGATCATCGACGAGTTCACCGGACGCATCCTCGACGGCCGGCGCTGGTCGGAAGGGTTACGCCGGCCTTCTCGCTCACATCGGTGAACGTCCCGTCCCCGTTGTTATGAAACAGATGATCGGGTTCACCGGGAAGGCCGCGAGGTCCGCACATGACAGTGACGCCGCGATACTGGCAAAAGGAATGAGCTGCGTCTCCGCCCCCGGACGGAGGCGGATTCTTGAAGTCGTAATGCACGTAGCCAGGGACAAAGAGATCGAGCTTACCGTCTCCGTCGTAGTCTCCAAAGCTGGCCCCGTTGGACCAGTTGCCCAGGGTCACTCCGGCTTGTTCACCAACATCGGTGAACGTTCCGTCATGATTGTTGTGATAGAGACGGTTCTTTCCGAAGTTGCTGACATATAGATCGGACCATCCATCGTTGTCGTAGTCGCCTACGGCTACTCCATACCCCCAGCGGCCATTGGTGACGCCGGCTTTCGCGGCAACATCGGTGAACGTTCCGTCATGATTATTGTGAAAGAGGGCCGCGTGCGGTGGCTCCGCCTTGCCATCTTCAGCCTCATACGTCGAGCCGTTCACCAGGTAAATGTCGAGCCAGCCATCGTGATCGTAGTCCAGCAGGGCCACTCCAGAGCCAGTTGTCTCAATGATGAAGTTCTTCTGCGGATTTCCCATCCTGTGCTGCCAGACGGTCAAGCCGGCCTCTTTGGAGATGTCCTGATAGATGATGGGGCCCGTCTTAACAAAGCCGCCTGCGGTGATCGGTCTTTTTTCCGAGTCCAGCACCGGCGCAAAGGTGCCCCCGTCGCTGAGCCCGATTGTTGCTGAGACGAGGCGCTGCCACCATAGATGGGAGCTGTCGACTGCTGTGTTTGCTGCGCCTGAGAGTGCGCCCGGGAAACCATAACGAAAGAAAGGGCGGCTAAAAGGGCAGCCGAGGCCGCTCTCGTTCGCGAGACATCAAATCGAGATAAAGCCATGAATAGCCGACCGCCAGACGAGCTGAGTTGAAAATAACTCGATTATCCGGGCTGCAAATTCGCACTGTCAAGAAAACAGTTGGAAGCGGCGTCCGCAAATGGCTGTAAATATGAGCCTTACACCTTTCGGTGGAGCTGGGTGCCAGAGTAAAGGCTGAGTTTTGGGGAGCCGAGCCGTGGAGGAGTATGATGACATGACTTTAGCGACCTTGAGGCGTCATTCCTGCCTCGCAATAAGATGAAGAGATGATCCGAGTGGAACCGTCGAACGAAGCCGCGCGATTTCGGACCATCCTTGAGACCCTATACACGCCAGTACTCGGCGATGTTTTGGATGTGTTGGGCTACACCCATCAATTTCTGCCCCAGCCGATTCAACCCATGAAGGAAATCATGCGTCTGGCCGGACGTGCCATGCCGGTCCAGATTGCCGATGCCTGGGGAAAACAGGAAGATCCGTTCGGCCTCATGACGGAAGCGCTGGACCAAATACTTCCTGGCGAGATCTATGTTGCCACCGGAGGTTGCCACAATTGTGCCGCGTGGGGCGAGATTCTTACGGCCACGGCGCGGACGCGCGGTGGTCTTGGCGCGGTCATTGATGGATTTCATCGCGACACTCCGCAGATTCTGGCACAGGAGTGGCCCGTTTTCAGCCGTGGGCGATATGCGCAAGACGCAGGTTTCCGCTCGAAGATTGTGGACTACCGGTGCCCGGTCGAAATAGGTGGAGTCCACATCGAACCTGGCGACCTGATCTTTGGCGACATGGACGGGGTTTTAGTTGTGCCCCGCGCGATTGAAGAAGAAGCGATTGCCCGGGCGCTCGAAAAGGCTCGCGGAGAGAAAGTAGTGCGCAAGGAAATCGAGGCAGGTTTGTCGAGTACCGAGGCGTTCCGCAAGTATGGAATCCTCTGAAACAAGTTTAAACGGACGAACGTGGAGGGCAAGCGTGTCTGAACTCACGATGACTGACAGCCGTCTTTTGTTTCTCAATCCCGAAGACAATGTCTGCACGGCGATCTCTCCGATAGCGAGCGGAGTAAGCCTGCGGATAAATGGGAATGAAGTAGTTGTTGAAAAAACCATTCCCCTGGGCTTCAAGATAGCTGCCTGCAACATCGCCATCAACGAAATCATCGTCAAGTATGGCGTCCCGATTGGTTCAGCAACGCGGGATATTGCGTTGGGCGAGCTGGTGCATGTTCATAACATGAAGAGCGATTATTTACCGACTTATACTCTCGATAAGGAAGATGGCCATGTCTGGAACCACTGAGTTACAAGGATATCTTCGCCAGGACGGACGCAAAGGCATACGGAATTACGTTGCCGTGTGTTACCTGGTGGAATGCGCCCACCATGTGGCCCGTGCCATTGCGAATCCTTTCCAGGAACGCGGAGTGCACCTGATCGGTTTTGGCGGATGTTATCCCAATGCCTATTCCGCTCGCATGATGAAGAGCCTGTGCACGCATCCGAATGTGGGAGGGGTGCTGCTGGTGTCGTTGGGTTGTGAAAGCTTCGATCGCCACAGCCTCGAAGAGGCGATTCGGCAAAGCGGCCGGCATGTGGACACATTGATCATTCAGCAGGCCGGCGGCACGCGCAAGACCACGGAAAAGGGCCGATCGTGGGTCGAATCCACGCTTGCCGCCATGCAGTCGGATGTCATGACTCCGATGAGCGTGACGGAACTGGTGGTCGGCACCGTTTGTGGAGGTTCTGACACCACCAGCGGCATCACCGCAAACCCCGCGATTGGCTTGGCCTTCGACCAACTCACTGCCCAGCAGGCCACCGCTATCTTTGAAGAGACGGGCGAGCTGATCGGCTGTGAACACATCATGGCACGGCGTGCGCTCACGCCCGAGCTCGCGGATGAACTGGTTGCCGTGGTGGGCAAGGCGGCCAAATACTATTCCACCATGGGCCATGGCAGCTTCGCGCCGGGAAATGCAGACGGCGGCCTGACCACTTTGGAAGAGAAATCCATGGGCGCATACAGCAAGAGCGGCAGCGCGAAGATTAGCGGCATCATCAAGCCCGGAGACGTTCCTCCCCGTGGCGGCCTTTATCTGCTCGACGTGGTCCCGGACGGTCCGGTGCGGTTTGGATTCCCCAACATCAACGACAACGCGGAAATTGCGGAGCTCATCGCCTGTGGTTCGCACTTGATCCTATTTTCAACCGGGCGCGGCTCTGTTGTAGGTTCGGCCCTCGCGCCGGTGGTGAAAGTCTGCGCTAATCCGCAAACATTCCGCCGCATGAGCGACGACATGGACATCAACGCGGGGCGCATTCTTGAAGGTGCGGCGACCCTCGACCAGCTGGGCGATGAGGTATATGACGTAACGATGGCCACTGCGCGAGGCCGGCAAACTGCTTCGGAGTCTCTTGGCCATCAGGAGTTCGTCTTAACCTACAAGTACTTCGAACCGTCAGGCCCAAGCTGTCTGCCACTGGCGTAAAGCGGAACGCCGGCCGACACATTCGGTGCGCGCTAGCCGCCGCACGCAGGGCTCCGTGCTACCGTCTCGGGCGCTTGACTGTACTATGAAGCGTTGCGTTAAGAGTTCATGCAGGGGATGCGGAATGAACCTGGAACTTGCTGGCAGGGTTGCGGTTGTCACGGGAGGGGCCAGCGGCATCGGCTGGGCGTGTGCCCGATCCTTGGCGCGTGAAGGTTGCCACGTCGCATTGTGGGATTTATCGGGCCAGGTTAAAGAGACAGCGGGGGTGCTTGTTCGAGACTTCGGCGGCGCATCGCTCGGTATACCGGTGGATGTCTGCGATTTTGCGGCCGTGCAGGAGGCAGCCCGGCAAACCGAAACCGGGTTGGGGCCGATCTCCCACCTGGTTCATGCCGCAGCAGTCGGTTCAGGAAAATTCGGCTATCCGTTTACGAATCTCGAGCCCGCGGACTGGGCACGGGTATTGGAAGTGAACATACTGGGAATGACGCACGTCGCCCACGCCATCGCCCCGGGTATGATTTCGCGGAAAGATGGAACGTTCGTGTTTCTGGCCTCAGTTGCCGGGCAAATCGGTTCCCAGACCGATCCTCCTTACAGCGCGAGCAAAGCGGCTAATATCAACTTTGCGCAGTGCATGGCAAAGGATTTGGGACCGCATGGAATTCGCGTCAATGTTGTGAGCCCTGGAATGGTGCGCACGCCTCTTAACGAGCGCGTCTGGAAGGCCTGGCATGATCAACAACCGACGGACAAGCGTCGTTCGTACGATGAATGGGCGGGCGATAAGGTGCGGTCGATCACCCCGCTTGGCCGTTGGCAGGAGCCTGAGGACATAGCCGACATGGTGGCATTCCTGTCTTCGGCAAGGGCTGCACAGGTAACCGGTCAGACCGTTAATGTCGATGGCGGCCATGTGATGCACTCCTGACAGGAATGCTTCACTGACTGGCAATGAAGCATTCCGCACTGCCGCCCGAGCCGGTGCACGAGAACCCCACTACATTGGATCCTTGGATAGCGTTATATACGCCGGCTTCCGCTTGCTTAACGTAAACATTGCCGGCCGCTTTGGCTGTTCTTGGGTGAGACAGAGCAGCCCCCAGAAGGAACCCCACCAGAACTGCGAGAAAGGTCTTCAGAAAGCTCATGATGCTACCCCCACAATTCGTTGAGTTGAGCATAACCAGCCTGCTCTTAACAAACGCACATACGCTCGCCCAACTTGTTGAGAAAGTTAGCTGTGGTGCCTGTTAAGGCACAGGCGGCAGATCTCCCGGATCCGTAATGCCGACAGGGTTTCCATCCGGGTTGAACGCAGGAGACTGATTAGCAGGCGGGCTTAGTGTGCCATCCGGATTTTTCGTATACCCGTACGTTGTCGTCGTTACTCCGTTCGTTCCCGTGATACTTTGATCCGGGTTCAGCACGTCTCCGTTCGGCAGCGTGACTGTCCCATCCTGATTTCCAAGCGGCTTGCCCATGCGATAGTCGCCCGGATTCTCGTAAGGGGCCTTGTTCCCAGGAAAGTTTCGGTCCAGGTAGTCCTGCTCCAGGTCGTCTTTCGCCTGACCAAGGATGTCTTCGCCGACTGCGTTGGCGGCCTTATAAAGAGCTTGACTCCCGGTATAGGCGCCATCCACAGCCGCAATTGGAAGCCCTACGACCCCAGCGGCCAGAGCGTTCCCGTCATCGTCCGGTTGGATAGGAATGTCGGGAGAAGGCCCCCTCATTTGCGAGCTTACGTCTTCCGGTGGAAGACCCATGTTGCTATCAGAGGGGCTGTAATTCAGGTCCCCATCGTCTCCGCCCGCCAGACCCCCTGCGGCAGCGACTCCTCCGGCCGCGCCTGCGGCGCCCCCCAACAAACCACCCACCGGAGCAATCGACGTTGCGTCCGGAGCACAACTGGCACACCAGTGAACCACGTGCCAAAGAAAGTCGATCATGCCGCACCCCCTGTTTGCGCCCGCGCCAGCAGCACGGATCTTCGCATTACTTCTTCTGGTTTCAAGCGCAGCCAGGTCGCTGGTGTCAGACCGCCTCCTACAACGCGCCACTCCAGATGCAGCACAAACGCGATCTCCGCCAGTAGCAAGAGCGCGGTGAGATACCCGCCCAGCGAAAGAATGACCGTAATCTTCGCCACCACCTCGTTCAGGCCGTTCTCCACAAGTGCATTCTGCGAGCAATGTTCCAACAACACCGCATCTGCAAGAGATTTGGGGAACCGTCAACAAAACCACGCCTTAAGTCTGTATTAACCGTCAAACCCCATGGCACGAGCAACTTACTCGTGCCAGTTAAGGGATGTGGAAACGGCGTGTGTGCTGCAAAAGCAGGGAAGGAGTGGAAGGTGGCGCCTGTGTGTTGGAGTTAATTCGGAGTGACCCGAAACGAATAGGTGCCGGCTGGCAATTCGTAGGTGGAGCTTCCATCTGCGCTACTCACCAAGCCAAGCTTCTTATTTCCGGCTAACGCTTGTCCGTCCAGCGTGAACTTACCTTGTTGAGTTACCGCCAGCGGTAGGCGCCCGGTAGTGTTGGGCGGAATCGTGACCAGCCAGGTAACTTCCGTCCCGTTCATCGACCATGAAGACCGTATCTCGCCGTAAGAGGACTGGTAGCGGAAGTCGAGACTCCCCAGGCGGGCATCGAAGTTGGGATGGAGATAGATGGTGTGGAAACCCGGGTCTGAGGGCAGGGCGTCGATGCCGGCTGCGTAGCGGTATATCCAATCGGCCACAGCGCCATAGGCATAGTGATTGTAAGAATTCATGCTGGGGTCGCCCCGCATCTGGTCTCCATTCCACCTCTCCCACATGGTGGTGGCGCCGTGCCCTACCAGGTATCCCCATGAGGGATACTCAGTGTTGAGCAGCAGGCGATAGGCAACATCGCTGTGACCCGTATCCACCAACACCGCCAACAGATAAGGAGTACCCAGAAAACCGGTTGCCAGCTTGCCACCATTGGCCTCGATCTTGGCGACAAGTTTCTTGCTGGCCGCATCGCGCAGCGAATCGGGCAATAAGTGCATGTTCAGCGCCAACACATAGCCGGTCTGTGTATCGCCCCCTTTGGCCTTGGCTTCGGGATTGTTGATCTGCCCGAAGGGCGAAGGACCGTTATCTGCCCCGGCGATAAATCCATCGGCATGAACAAACTCGTTGCCGAAGGCGGTCTTGATCTTGCCGAACAGGGCATCGTACTTTGCCTCATCTTCCGTCTTGCCCAGGGCATGTGCCATCTGCTTCATGAGCGTGACATCGTAAGCCCAATAGGCGTGGCCACCAGCGGCTCGAGCGTCGGCCCTTCCGGTGAGAGCCAATCGCCGAAGGGTATTCCGTAGTCCTTCTTCCATAGGTAATCCGGATTGGCCGCCTGGATCGCCGACAGATACTTCTCCATGGCGTCCCAGTTTTGCTCCAGTACGCGCGTGTCTCCTGACTGCAGCCATGCCGTCCAGGGAATGATGACGCCCGCATCACTCCAGCCTGCGCCAAAGCCGGGATTCGGTGTATCCGTGCCCGGAGCGAAGATGCCGTACATCGGTGTGCCCACTTGCGTTCCTCTTATGTCCTGGGCAAATTTCTTGGAAAACTGCGTCAGGTCCATGTTGTAGGACGCCGTCCGCCAGAAGACCTGCGCGTCCGCGGTCCAGCCCAGACGCTCATCGCGTTGCGGGCAGTCCGTGGGTACCCCAACAAAGTTAGAGCGCTGCCCCCAGAGGATGTTGCTCCAGAGCTGATTGATCATCGGGCTGCCGGAGTGCAGTTGCGCCGTAATGGGCGCGTCGGTATAGATCGCCACTGCTTTCACGGCAGTAAGGTCAGGCTTGGCAGGCAGGCCGCTTACTTCCACATAGCGGAAGCCATGAAAGGTGAAGTCGGGCTGGAACTCCTCCAGGCCTTTGCCGGAAAGAATATAGTGGTCCGTTGCTTTCGCCGTGCGCAGATTGTCGACATACAGGGTGCCGTCAGGATTGAGCACTTCACCGAAACGCAACTGAATGTCGGTGCCCGCTGGGCCACGCACCTGCAGCCGCGCGACTCCCGCCAGATTCTGATGGAAGTCGTAGATATAGATTCCGGGCTTGGGGCTGGTGATGGCATCCGCGGTGAGCGTCTGCTGCGGACGGATGGGCTGGAAGGACTGCGGAACAATCTCCGGCTCTAACGGCTTAACCAGGTCGACAGGCTTCCAATGGGCATCAGAAAAAGTGGCCGTATCCCAACCCGGTTGCTCTTTGGTCGCGTCGTAGTTTTCGCCGTCGTAAATCTCCGCTTGAGAAATCGGAGAGATATCAGCTCGCCATGATTCGTCGGTGTTGATCCACTCGATCGAGCCGTCCGCATGCTCGATGCGAAGCTGCGCCTTCAGCGCCGGAGGAGTATCTCCATAGTTGTATCCCTGGCGGAACCACATCAGCGGAGTGGTGTACCAGCCCGGCGCAAGCCATGCAGCCAATCGCATTTTGCCCGGTCTTCAGTTGTTGGGTGACGTCATACGCCTGGTAGGGAACGTGGGTGCGGAAATCGTCCCATCCTGGAGACAGAACCTGATCGCCGACTCGCGCGCCATTGATTTGGAAACGATAGGCGCCCAGCGCGGTGACATAAAGTCGCGCAGAGGTCACCGGCTTGCCGATCGCGAAACTGTGCCTCAGTAGCTTCACCGGCCCGGTCTGCCAGGGATTCCCCATCGATGCCGTGCTCATGGGCGAAGGCGGAGGCACATAGGCAATCGCATGTTGCCAGGCAGAATCGTCATACTCCGGCGCATACCAACTCTGCTTTGCGTCGAGGGCAGCCTTCCACTCCTTGCCGCTCGCCCAGACGTGCGTGGACCCATCCATCATCTCGACATAGAGACACGCGCTCATCGGCGTCTGGTCGTTCTGCGATGGTCCCATGCCATTTGCCGAGGGCGTTCCGTATAACGTGACCCCTACGGCTAGCAGGTTCGCGCCGGCGCGCAGGTCCGAGGTGACATCGTGTGCGCAGGTAGGTCTTCCATGGCGCCTGTTTCCAAGGCGGCAGCGGCACGGTCTCGAGCACCTGCTTGCCATTTACCCATGCCGCGGCGGAATCCTCCCCGGTCACGAAGAGGTCCGCGTGTTTTACCTGCCCTGTGAGCTGGAACCGGAAGCGAAAATCGTGCTGCGTATCGCGGCCTGCCTGGGCGCCCTGCGGGGAGCTGTCAGCGTTGGTGATCCATGTGGCGCCGGATTTGCGGACCGCGCGGTGCTCCTCGTCCTCATATCCGATCCACTGAGCTTTCCAGGTTTCCTTGAGCAATCCAGTTTCCCACCAGCTTGCGTCGCTCGCCGGGTAGGGCTTTCCATCCTTGTTCCAAAGCTCGACCCGCCAGTAGTAGCGCGTCGAGGCGGCCAACTCCGGTCCGCCATACACCACGCCAAAAGATTTGTCCGAAGCGATGCGGCCGCTGTCCCACACATCCGGCTTGCCACTCAGCAATGCGGGCTTGGTCGCTACCTCGATTCTGTAGGCCGTCTGCCGTGCGCCAAAGCCGTCATCCTGAAGCTGCCAGGAGAACAGCGGCTGGGCAGAATCGATGCCGAGAGGATGCTCGAGCGAGTCGCAGGTAAGATGTTGCGGCTTACCCGCGGAGGCGGACGCGACGCAGGCGGTCAGCGTAAGCCCGGCGATGGTGATAATGATCCGCAGCCCGCGCCAGCGTTTGCGTTGCTGCATCGGTTTGATGAATGAGGGCACAGTCTTCGAGGTTAGCGGAGCATTGCGGCCTGGTATTCATGCGGCTTAAACTATCCGGTCGTCAACGCCGGCAGTGTCAATAGGAAAGAGCTATCCCTGTCGAATCGGGATCCGGTCTTTACCAAACGAATCTTAGTCGTGGCTCTCGGTTCGCTCACTAATGACGGGTGCCCCATATCTCGCTCGTTTTTTGCGAGATATGGGATACCACGCGCTCTTTCCCCTCGGACTTTCGATTCCTCCGATACACCTCCGCGATCTGTCATCGGTGGAATCCCACATCTCGCGAAAAGCGAGCGAGATATGGGCCACCCGTCCTTGGCCAGGGAGCAAGAGCCAGCAAATCCGCTCTTTCCGAGAAGGCAAAATGTCGAATTGGAAACTGTTGCCCTATTGCGATGTTTAGGTATGATGGGTGCGGCTCGGCAGGCCGAAGTAGGGAACCACGGCGACGCAACTCTCGTGAGTCCGATCGGAGAAATACTTTGATCACTCCATACCCTCGCTTGCGTGCGGCATACTTCAACAGCGGCAGACGTATCCTGCTCGCGGTACTTTGCGCCAGTTCACTTGCCTTGGCGCAATCCAAGAGCCCCCCGAATGCGGTCACGCTCGATTGGAACAAGACCATTATCGTGTCCAAGTCCACACCGACACTGCAGGTGGTCGTCAACCCCATGTTGCGCTCCGGAGCCCCCATGCACGATGGCGCCTTCCAGGCGCTCAAGCAGCTGGGTGCGGACTACGTCCGCTATGTTCCGTGGCTACCCTATCCCAGGCTCGCTGTCGCTGAACTGGAGCCACCGACCAAGGAAAAGACCTCCTGGGATTTCTCGCTGATCGATCCCATGACGAAGGACTTTCTCGCCGCGACCGAAGGCCACAGCACGGTGATGAACTTCAGCACCATCCCGACCTGGTTATTCAAGACGGACAAGCCCGTCACCTATCCGTCCGATCCTAACCAGGTGTACTGGGACTACACCCAGGGTACGGAACTGAAAGACCCCTCGGGTGGGGAACTGGGCGACTACTACGCGCGGCTGGTGAGTTGGTACACCAAGGGCGGCTTCACCGATGAGAACGGAAAGCAGCACACCTCGGGCTTTCACTACAGCTTTCCCATCTGGGAGGTGCTCAACGAGGTGGACTTTGAGCATAAGATGACTCCGGAGCAATACACCGCGCGATACGACGCGATCGTCAGCGCTATCCACAAGGTAAGTCCGGACACAAAGTTCATGGGTCTGGCCTTGGCTGATCCGGGGGCCGATCCTCGCTATTTCGAATACTTTCTCAACCCCGCCAATCACAAACCGGGCATCCCTCTCGACTACATCTCCTATCATTTTTATGCCAGCCCGTCGCCCGACCAGGACATCAATAACTGGCAGTTCACCTTCTTTGATCAGGCGGACCGGTTCCTCACTACGGTCAGGTACATCGATGCCATCCGCCAGCGGCTTTCTCCTCAAACCAAAACCGATACAGACGAACTTGGGGTGATACTTCCTTCCGACGGAGTGGAAATAAGGGATGGCAAAGCGCATCCGGACACGATCCCAAACCTCTATTGGAATGCTGCCGGCGCCCTTTATGCTTACCTCTTCTGCGGGTTGGCGAAAGCAGGGAATTGACGTGATTGGAGAATCGCAACTGGTGGGCTATCCTTCGCAGTTTCCAAGCGTCACTATGATCGATTGGAAGAACAGCAAGCCCAACGCCCGTTACTGGGTGCTGAGCCTGTTGAAGGATAACTTCCATGCCGGAGATCAACTGGTCGAGACCAAGCTTTCTTCCAATAGCGACATCGAGGCGCAGGGCTTCATCACCCCGGCAGGCAAGAAGCTGCTGCTGGTCAACAAGAGAAAACGGGTCATCGACGTCACCTTGCCGGATGGCGCGCAGAACGCGAATCTCTCCACCGTCGATGAGGCGAGCGGAGAGGGCGCGGCTCGGGCCTCGGAACAGCAGGGAACTCATCTGGATCTTGCCCCATTTGCCGTGGCTGTCCTCAGCTTTCGATAAAGAATCGCTTACTGGACACGGAGACTTTATGCAAAGAATTGCTTTCCTTTTGCGGTTGCGCGAGGGGACTGAAGCGGCGTACGACGCGGCGCACGCCAATGTATGGCCGGAGATGCTGGCCCTCCTCAAGCGATCGGGTATCTCGGAGTACTCCATATTTCGCCGGGATCAACTACTCTTTCTCACCATGCATGTCGAGAACTTTGAGGAGACCTGGGCGCGGATCGAAGCCGACCCGGTCAATACGCGCTGGCAGCAGGCCATGGCTCCCTACTTTGCCCCACTCGATCCACTGCGGCCGGGCGAGCGCTTCCCCATGATGCGGGAAATATTTTTCATGCCCTAGTCCTCTTCTGAAACAATGCTATTGGTTACATTTCTATAGAGGATTTCCATTTTGACCAAAGCAAAGATTAGCCGGCTCTATCTGATTCCGATTCTTTCCAAGGCCATGGACATCCTGGAGTTGCTGGAAACGGAGAAGAAGCCCCTTACCCTGGAGGATATTTTCCAAAGGGTTCATATTTCCAAGACCAGTGTTTATCGCATTCTCAAGACTTTTGTCCATCGCGGCTATCTCGCTCAATCGCAGGACGGACGTTATCGCGCCGCGGCGCGTCCCAAGAAAGTCCGCTTCGGCTTCGCCAGCCAGAGCGTGACCATGCCTTTTTCCGAGGCTGTAACCGCCAGCCTGCGCGCTGCCGCGACCAATTCGGGCATCGACCTGGTGGTGATCGACAACAAGTACGATCCCGAAGTGGCTTTGCGTAATGCGGAGGAATTTGTCGGCAAAGGTGTAGATCTCGTCATCGAGTTTCAGATCGACGAACATATCGCGCCCTTGATCGGACATACACTCTCGAGCGCAGGAATTCCTGTTATCGCTATCGACATTCCTCACCCGCACGCAACTTATTTTGGAGTGGATAACTTTCAAGTTGGCTTCGAGGCCGGCGAACTGCTGGCGCAACATGCAATCGATGAATGGAAAGGTAAACCGGACTGGGTGATTGGCTTGGACATCGCCGAGGCCGGATCCTTCGTGCAGAGCAGGATCACGGGAGCCTTCCAGGGCATTCGTTCACGCCTGCCGCAGTTTTCGTCGGATCGCTTCATGCGGCTGGAGGGCGGCGGCTTGAGGCAGCGCAGCTACCAGGTGACGGGAGCGTTTCTGCGCGATCATAAAAAGCAGCGAATCCTGATCGCCGCGGCCACCGACACCAGCGTGCTTGGTGCCCTCCAGGCGGTACGCGAACTCGGCGCCGAAAAGAATGTCGCCGCGGTCGGTCAGGACTGCATTCCCGAAGTGCTGGAAGAGATGCGTTCGGGTGCCGATTGTCTCATCGGTTCCGTTTCCCATGAAGCCCACACCTATGGTCCACGCCTGATCCAGTTGGGGCTGGCGATTCTAAGAGGAAGCGCCGTTCCGCCGTACAACTTCGTGCACCACAAGCTGGTAACCCCTGCCAGCCTGAAGTAAGCAAAGCGCAGTCTGCAACCTCGACTTATGCGCTCGTAAGAGCATTTTTCGCTTCGATTCTGCACAGTCATGTTCATGGAAGGGATAATTGTTGCTTTCTTGCAAAGCCTTCGTTTGCATGGTGCGGAGACAGCTTGCCCCTGTAAAATTGCTGCCATCGAGGGCAGGGAAGAAGATGCGGATTCTGGGGCTCACAGCTGCTCTTGTGCTCTGTTGGGCAACGGTCTCCGCGGAGAAACTCGCCAAGCCAGGCGCCGATCCTATTCAGGCGGAGCTGATGGCGGACCTGCACGCCCGTCTCCTAAAGGTGGGTGAAACCGTCTACGCGCGGGTCAAAGTCGAATGGCGAAGCCCTAGTTGCGTCCTCAAGAACGGAGCGGTCCTGGAGGCGCATGTGGTCTCGGTGGTTCCCAGTATCAAGCCGGTCAAAGCTTCCGAAGTGGGCCTGGCCTTTACCAGGGCGCAGTGCGGAAATATGAAGATGGGCCCCTTCAATCTGCTGCTTTCCGCGATCGCGGCTCCGCCGGAGGACAGCGATCTGGGCATATTAAGCTACAGCTTGCCGGTTCGGGCCATGTCGGGGATCAATGGACAAATCATTCTCAATAGCATGCGTATCAGCAACGATAGTACTTTGAACACGGCGTCGCCTGAGATCTATCTGGAACCGCTGATTCCGCGTATGGAGATGGGTGACGTCTACCACATCAAAGGATTGAAGCTGAGCGTGGGCACCGGGCCGGAGAACAGCTCCATCCTGACATCGAAGGACCACGACGTGGCGCTGGAGAAGCACTCCCTGCTGCTGCTGGTTCCGGCGCGGTGGACAATTTCCCAGCCGTCGGGCGAAACAGGCACCGCCCAGCCGGAATCAAGCGAACCTGCTGCTCGTGTTCCCGCTGTAGCCAGGGCTGCGGCGCCGCCGCGCTCCTCCACCCGTCAACGACATCGATCTTTGCGTGCCGCCGCAGTGCAACGTAGCGTTGCCCTCGGGCAATGCAAATGATGCAGGCCACGCAGCAGCCAGCATTTCCATCCGCGAGTTGGGCTATTCTCCGCGCCCGCAAAGAGACGCGTTCAACTTTGTCCACGATGAGGTGCTGGCCTATCTCGGCCCGAGGGAACTTTTGGTCGCCTTCAACCCGCACGAGCTGGTGTCAAGGGATGCGCAGAGGGCTGGCTCGACGGTTCGCATGATCCGAGCTGCTGTGGTGGACACGGAGACGCACCGGGTCACGCACACCGTTGATTGGGAGATGTTCGACAGGCGGCAATACCTCTGGCCGCTGGCGGATGGCCGCGTGCTGGTGCACGTAGGCTCGGAGCTGCGAGTCTACGGCGAGGGATTGCAGATTCAGAAGTCGAATTCCCTTGGACGGCCCGCTGGCCTTCGTGCGCGTGACGCCCGACGGCGGCTTTATGGCTGTAGGCGTCCTCCATGAGCGGCATACGCCGGAACTGCATGCCCAGCTTCGCGAGAGCCTCAATGGCGACCCGGAAGAAGATGTCAATATCCTGGTTTTGAATCGCAACTTTGAAACCGTCGCCAAGTCAACTGTGCAGTCGAACCTGATGGCGCCCACCCTGTTGAACGAGGGTCAGGTGACGCTATCGGCGCAGTCGAACATGCGTTACCGCATCTCCATGTTGACCTGGGACAACCATGCCTCGGTCGTGGCCCGGTTCACCTCCAGCTGTACGCCTGAGCTTTCCAGCATCGCGCCGGACCTTATCTTCCTGGTGAGCTGCGATAAGCAAAACGGAGGACGCGAGTACCGGGTGCTGCGCGCGAACGGCAAGTTGGTATTGAAAGGTGACTCGACCCTGAATGACTGTGGGCATGCCGCCGAAGGCAGTGCCAATCAGCAGGCTTTCGTGGTGAAGATCGTGCAGTCCACTCTGCCCGTTCCCCCGGGAGCGCCCATGAGCGCATCGCAATTCTCCTCCGAGGAGCTGCGGGTCTATCGAGCTGCGGATAGTAAGCGCCTGCTCAGTGTGCGTGCCGGTCCTCCGTCATTGAGCCGCGACGGTTACGCGCTGGCGCCGGATGCTTCACAACTCGCGGTCCTGACCCGCGACCAGCTCGAGGTCTATTCCGTGCCGGCAAAGTGATCTCGAGAACCTGGTGGTCTGATTGTCTGGAAGAAGATGGCATCGCGACTCAAGTTCGCCCGGGATGACATGCCGCGCGGCATAACTCAGCTCTAGAAGTTTGTTCAAATTAGCGAACCGTCATCCGAGCAGAGCGCCTCACAATTAATCCGTGATACAGTGTCGGTGGCGTTGAGTTCGAAGAGCCTGTCCTGGCGTAGGTTGGATGACTGCGCGGTGCTTATCTCACGTATGCTGTTCAGGCTTCACCCAGGACTAACGTCCTGGAACAGGTCTCGCCGTGCCTTGGCGGACGCCGTCCGGACATAGCCAGATTGCTAACAAATTGTTTTCGGAAAGACCGTGACCGGTCGCGAGGAGCGGCTCCGATGGAAAAGCCGCTAGTGTTGGACAAGATGCTGACTCTCAGCACGCTCCCCTTCGACCAACGCTCAGGGCAGGCTCTAAACTGGACTGTTCTGATACACCTCTGCTCAGGATGACTTGTTTTCAGCTGCGATGCTGGCCGATCAGAAAAAAGCGTCTTCTTTTTTATATTTGTACGCCAAAAAGATAGCTTATGAGTCCTACGGTGACAGGCTTGGTTGGGGCGCTGATGACCAGCGTAAAAACCACCGACGCGGTTTGACCCAACGTGCCAACTGTGATCTTAGGCATGTAGGTGCCGGGCACGGTTGTAGCGTTCGCCACCAAGGTGAGTAATCCCGAAGGGTTGGATTCCGATTCCTTGTAACTCTCCGAAACTCCCACAGGCAAGCCGCTGATGGTGAATGTTGCTGGTTTCGGTGGGAGCGACGATGGTTACCGGGACGTTCACCGGCATTCCGTTCGGCGGCACGACGATGGTGGTGTTGTTGACAGAGACGGAAAGATTGATTGGCGGAGGCGAAAAGGCCGCCCTGCTCCCGCAGCCAATCAAGGCGAGGAAAAGTCCCGAGCAGGCCACGCCAATCCTTGAGCGATGCGGATGGTGCATCAGGAACTCCCGCGCCATGCGGCCGAGAACCGGCTTACTGAACTTCGCCGGGTTGCAATGTCTGCTTGGTTACTTCTTCTGGTGTACTCGTCCCTTCCTGAAGCCCAATCTGGCTTGCGCAAACGCTGGACTTGAGCAAGAGCCTTGTTCTGTTCCTCTTTCCTGCCGAGTTGTCGATCCGCCTGTGCCAGGCGATACCACGCCACCTCATCATCGGGATTGAGTGCGACAGCCCTCTGCAAATGTGGCAGCGCGAGATCGGGCTTCTGCTGCGCCATCAGGACTGCTGCCAGGCCCACCTGCGCTTCCTGAAAGTCAGGGTAAGCCTTGAGCGCGGCTTCGAAGAGCTGTTGTGCCTGGTCGACCTCATTTAGTTGACGGTGGATCTCTGCCAGTTCGTACATCGCGTTAGCATCGGAGGGATCCAACTGCAACTCCTGTTCAAACTCTCGCGCTGCTTCCGTGCGGTCTTCGGGTGCGTGGTTAAGCTGCCAGCGCGCCAGTAAGGTCCGGCCGATACGGTAATGGATCTTAGGACGATTGGGATCGAGTTTAAGTACCTCGCGATATTCGCCGATCGCGGCGTTGGTTGATCCCTCGCTCTCAAAGGCTTCGGCCGCCGCCTGGTGCCGCCATACAGACGTCGGCGCCACTACTTCCAACTTATGCAGGGTGAGGAAGGCGAAGTTCCCGTAGACCCGGCCGGTGTGGTAGAGAATCTCCGGATCGTCGGGATACAGGCGGTTCAACTCCAGGGCCATATTCACCGCGTCGCTGTCGCGTTGTAAGCCGGTATAAGCCCGCATCAATTGCAGGCCGCACATCCGTTTCGTGTATGGATCAGGTGGCTTCTTGAAGCCCTCCTCGAGGCCAGGGAGTGCTTCCTTGTACTGTCCCAGTTCCGCCAGCGACATGCCTAGCAGGCTGTCCAGTTTGGGCAGGCCGGGCTTCAGCTTTTTTGCCGTTCGAATCTCAGTGACTGCCTGGTCGTAGTCACGAAGCTTGAAGTCGATGACGCCGAGGGTGGCATGTACTTCGGCAATATCAGGGTGCAGCTTTGCCAGCTTCTCGAAGTTCGTACGCGCAACCGCATATTGCCCTGCGGCAAGTGCTTGCTGGCCCGCTTCCGCAAGTTGTTCTTCTGCGTTCTGATTTGCCCCCTGTGCCCAAATCGCCAGGGGAAGAACGCACCAGAAGATCAACGCCGAACCCAGTTGTGATCGCCAGCGCTTCAATGGTGAGCCAATCATCATCCGTAGGACTTTCTCATCTGTTCAGAAATGAGAACAGGCGTGAGAACGGTTCCAGTGTATATGCTGCCCCAGAAAACTGCGCCACGCCGTTGAGGCGTGGCGGAGGTGATACCCGTAGGTGTCTTCGGCTCAGAAAGTAAGCTTGCCGCTGAACTGGATGACACGGGCCGTCGAGGATTGAGTAATAAGGCCAAACTTGGAATCACCCACGCCATTGTCAATGGCCTTGTTACCTCCCGATCCAGCGACCAGCAAGCCACCGACATCGCCGCTATATTGGTGATGGTTGAAGATGTTGAAGGCATCCATTTTTAGCGAGAATCTGAGGCGCTCCCAAATGTCGAAGGTCTTGCCGAAACCCATATCAAAGTTATTAATGCCCGGCTGGCGCAGGAAGTTCCGCGTTGTGTTCCCATAGGTCCCAAGTGCCGGCTGGGTAAAGCAGGCCGTATTGATGCGCTGGAACTGCGCCGTCAGATTGCCATGAACCTTGCAGCCCGGCACAATATTCGCGTGCTCGAACTGGGTGTCGTTCAGGCTTTGAATATCGTTCGCCGTAATGCTGAACGGGAAGCCCGTCTGGAAGGTGGTGATGCCGGTAACCTGCCATCCGCCAATCGCCAGGTCTGTCGCGCGGTTGACTCCGCCCCCGAACTTCTGTCCCCGGCCAAACGGTAGTTGATAGATATAGCTGGCCACGAACCTGTGATCCACATCGAAGTCAGAAGGTCCATAGTCCAGGTTCGGGTCATGGTTGTTCTCGAAGCCCTGGTAGCCCGACCCGGTAGAACCCACGCCGGCTGCCGCCGACTTGTCGTCCATGCTCTTGGCCCAGGTGTAGATCGCGGTGATGGCCGTATTCCCGGCGCGATGCTCGAACTTGACGTTGCCCGCGTTGTAGTTGGAGTAACCGTGGAAGTCGCTGTCGATGTAAAACCCATTGAAATTCGGATAGGGCAACCTGCTCACCACGGTGCAGGGCGCCTTGGTGATGTTGACGTAGCTGCCGGTGACTGGGTCTTGCGTCTCGCAGAACGCCAGGCTCGAATCTGGGATCGGGTAAGGCTGCGCGATATTGTGTCGATCGAGCAGATGAACTGAGTGGGTGCCGATGTAGTTCACTTCGAGCGTCGTGTTTCTTGCCAGCTCGCGCTCCACCGAGAGCGTCCAGGACTGGACATAGGGATCGAGCGGATTCTCCGACTCGATCACGGCGATGAACGACAGCGTGGATTCAGGGAAGGGCCCAAGTGTGGAGTGAGCCGGGAACAGCTGATTGCTTAACTTGGGAGTGCCGGCAACGGTCGTGGGGGTGAGATTGTTGCGGATGCTATACGGATAGATATCCGCCGAGTCATCGATTTCGCGTCCTTCGAAGGAGTCGAAGAAGATGCCGTAGCCGCCGCGGATAACCGTCTTGTCATTCACGCGGTAGTTCACGCCGAAACGAGGGGCAAAGGGCGTCTTCTGTCCGGGGTGGGGAACCTTCCCGCAGTAGCGGAGGATTGGGCCGCCATCGATGCCAACCCCGGGCGCTACTCCGTCGGTGGTCAACTGCGGATCGGCGTAGCAGAGGCCTCCCGCTGGGTTGGTGGCGTCGAGCCAGAAGAAATGGTTTTGGGCTTCATAGGCCGCGGCACGGAAGTCCCAACGCAGGCCGTAGTTGATGGAAAGCTTCTGGGTTACCTTCCAGTCGTCTTGCGCATAGGGCCCAAGATAGCTGAAGACGTGGTCCTGTGGATTGCCGGCCTGGGTGGTTGGGCTCAAGGGACCGGGCACAAATCCACCGACTGAGTTGTAAAAGCCGGTCAGCATGTCGGCGACGGCGTTGCCGGTGCCGCACAGCGGCTGCCCACCGTTGATGGGCGACGCAGGGTTAGTGCAAGTGATGGTGTTGATGGGGGCGGTTTTGCCGCTGAACGACCAGTCGCCGTAGAAATCATCGTCGAGGTTACGAACCAGGTGCCAGCGACGATAGTCGATGCCCAAGCCAATGGTGTGCTTTCCATGGACGGTGCTGAAGGAATCGGCAAACTCCCAGTTGGGATTATTCGATCCGCTATAGGAGTTGACGGGGCCGCCGCCGCTCGCGAAGCCGCCAGTCCCAAAGCCAACATTGGGCCACGTCTGCTGCAGAGGCCCGAAGGTGGTAAAGACGCCCGTTTCGCCCAGCGCGCTGACCACGGAGGCGGGTGGAGCAGCCGAACCCTCCGGAGCGTCGGCGGTCAGCTTGCCGAAGCGGAAGTTGTTTACGTTGTTGGAGCCGAGGCTGATGGTGTGACCTATCTCCCAAGCGTCTTCAGTTTGGAAGTATTGCTCGATACCGTAGTCGATCGATCCGGAGTTGTACTGCGTGCTGTTGACGTATTTGGCATGGGTGTAGCGGCCGAAGACATTGCCCCATTTGCCCAGGAGCTGATCTCCGCGGTAGGTCTGCTGGTTCATGGTGAGCGGGCCGGGAATATTGGTGATGAAGTTGGTTACGCCCTCGGCTTGGTTGCCCGGAATGTTCGGTTTGGACCAGAAATTGTTGGCAATCGCCACCAGCCCGATGCGAGCTGTTTGCGCGGCTGCCGGAACCTGGGTTCCCCAGTCATTCAACCCGGTCGTTGGGTCCGCCGGCAAGCAGTCGTAGCCCGCGTTAAGCACTGCGGTGCAGGTGGGGGTTCCATAGGCAGGCAACGGACCTCCAGGCAGGCCGTTCACTGCCGGATAGGTCGCTTGCGAAAAATCGCCTGACAATTCCGCCGGGGTGGGGACTACGTTTTCTACCCGGGCCCCATTATTCATGCGCCAGCCTTCGTAATTGGCCATCCAGAAGGTCTTGTTGCGCCCGTTGTAAATTTTCGGAATATACACGGGACCCGAGGCAACAAACCCGAACTGGTTCAGATGCAGAATTGGATTTTGCGGTTTTTACACCGGCGATGACATCGGTCGCGGTGGGGAAGGGCGAGGTGTCAAAGGCATTATTGCGGTTTGACTCGTAGATCGACCCGTGGAGCGAGTTGGTTCCCCCCTTGCTGACGATGTTGATCTGGCTGGCGCCGAACCCATTCTCGGCGGGGTAGATGCCGCTCTGCACTTTGAATTCCCCGATGGCGTCCTGGGAAAGAATCACGGCCGGAGTCATCAACGCCTGGTCGGTATTCACCAGTCCGTCCAGGGTGTAGTTGTTTCCTTCGGGGCGGCCGCCATTGATGCTCACGGCATTGCCTTCACCTTGGCGCATCGTGCCTTGCTCGCCACCCACGGTAACCGCACCGGCGCCGACTAACAGCAGCTGCATAAAGTTGCGCCCGTTCAACGGAAGGTCAGCCACCTGCTCCCCGCTCATTTCTTGGGACAAGGCGGCACTGTCTGTGTCCAGGGTCACTGCCTGCGCCGTTACCTCCAGCGTTTCCGTCACCGTGCCAGGCTTTAAGGACAAATTGACGCGGGCCTTCTGGTCAACCGTCAGTGTGAAGGGGGCGGTCACTTGTTTTCCAAAGCCGGCGATCTCCGCTGAGACCGTATACGTGCCGGGGGGTAACGATGGAGCGGAGAAATCTCCCGCAGAATTGGACTCGGTGTTGATGGTCGCGTTGGTTGCTGTGTTGGTGATAGCAATTTTGACGTTCGGAAGGATTGCACCGCTCGTGTCAGTGATGGTTCCGAGGACAGTACCGCTCGCTCCCGTTTGCCCAAAAGCCATGGTTACGGTTGCAACGGCGAAAACACAGAAGAGACACACCCTTCTCAATAGCATTCCGTCCTCCTCCAAAAGTGGCTATCGCGGCCTGCGTGGGCTGGCTATATAGCCACCCACTTTCCCCGTTTGTCTTGTGCTGCCTGGCAGCCGGGACGCTTGCGCGGCTCCCGGAAACTTTTCCTTCGCAACACAGCAAAGTGTCATAAGTAATTACGCGCCGGAAGATATAGGGCGGAAATTGCCAATGTCAAGAGAAAAGATATTTCTCATTGGAATTTGGAGATTCCCGGCGTGACGGCCCGCGCCGGGGAAGGTTCGGACCGCCAGGGGCGCGGATTCCAGGCCGGCAGTCCGCCGGTGGTGAGATGGGCAAGAACCGGGTTTTCTTGCTGCGCCTGGTGGGAGTCATAAGCGGGGTTGCGGCCGGCAGAACTTTGCGTATCATTGCCAGGGTCCGGCTCCAGAGTCTTTTTGAAGTCCGCATGCAGTCTGGGAAAGCACTGTCCACGCTGCCTTATCAATGGGAAAACAGTTTCATTTTGGGGATGGGATGATCAGCCGAAATCTTTGCATGAAGATATTCCTGTTTGGGGTGACCGCGCTGAGCGTGGGGCACGCTCAAGATGCAGTTAAAATCGCACCGGATAACCCTAAATACTTATGGTTCCGGGGCAAGCCCCTGGTACTGATCTCAGCTTCGGAGCACTACGGCTCGGTCATCAATCGACCGTTCGACTACGAGAAATATCTGGACGACGCCGCTGAGCACAAGATGACCATGACGCGGACGTTTCTGCTCTATCGCGAGCTGCAAAGCGCGCGCAATCCCTCATCCCCCTGCAAGCCGGAATCCCCCGACTACATCTCACCCTTTGTGCGCAGCGGTCCGGGCAAGGCCATGGATGGTGAGCCCACCTACGACTTGGACAAGTGGAATCCGGAGTATTTTGAGCGGCTCCATCGGTTTCTGGATCTGGCGTCTCAGAAAGGGATTGTCGTCGAACTGACGGTCTTCAGCAACACCTATTCCAACGAGACCTGGGCGCTCAACCCGTTTCGCGCAGAGAACAATCAACAGCATCTAGAAGCCATTGCCTGGCAGGACTATATCTCTCTGAAGGATCCGGAGTTGGTGCGCAGGCAAAGTGAGTACGCGCGCAAGATCATTCAAGAGACCGCCGGTTACGACAACGTGTACTACGAAATTTGCAATGAGCCAGGAGGGGGCTTTGCCGGACATGCATCTCCGGGGGATGTGGATGCATGGCAGGAGCACATGGCCCATGTTCTGCGCGATGAGATGCAGCGGCTCAACCGTCCGCACCTGCTCGCTGGGCAACAAGCCTTCACCTATAGTGCGAAAAATGCTTTCCCGATGGACGCCACCTTTGCCGGCAAGACCTTTGACATCGTGAACGACCATCCGCTGCCCAACACCCTCTTCGACGGCAAGGTTTACGAGATGGGCAACTTCATGTCGAAGGAGTTGATGCTGGACCAGGTGGCGAGTTTTTGCCGGGACGCGGATGCGCGCCCCAAGCCTACGGTGCTCGACGAAGACAATACCGCGAGCATGTACCGCGATACGACCGGATGGACGATCCACCGCAAGCGTGCATGGACCGCGCTCCTTAGCCGCTGCCATTACGACTACATCGATTTCTCGATCACTGTGGGCAGCGAGCGCGGGACGGCGGCGTCCCAGCGTGGGATCCGTACCTGGATGCAGTACCTATCGGAATTCATGACGTCGTTTGATTACGTCCATGCCAAGCTTGCGCCGGACTGGGTCGCGGGCTTTCCCCAGCATCTGACGGTTTCGGGCTTATCAGCCGGCGAGCGCGATTATGTGGCTTACCTGGCCGACTCGCGCGAGGTGGGTGATTCCGCAGCCGGCGAAGCGATGAGCGGAAGTGTCTCACTTTCGTTGCCGCCGGGAAGTTACGACGTGCGCCTCTATTCTCCCACCACAGGTCAGTATTCCCCGGCAATCGAGTTTAAAGGCGGCAGTAAGAGTGCTTTGACCTTACCCGCATTCAAAGAGGACTTAGTGATAAGAGCGACGCGCCGCGATTAACGGCAACAACGCTGAGAACCGGAGCGGAGGGACCTGCGGTTCTCGTCAGATGATCACGAAACTTGCGCGCGCTATCCGGGCCGAGTGCCCGCAATTTCCCTCGCTCATGCTTTGCGCTCAACCACGATGACCCAATCCTGAAAAATGGGAATCTCCGGCACTTTCCATGTGCCATCGGCATCCGGGGTTATTTCCCCGATTGGCAGCTCATTCCCATTCGCTGGATTAAAGAAGAACGCCTTGTGAGTGCCGCTTTCGAGTTGATGGAAAACCGCAGGTTTGGTGAATGCGGGACAGAACGCGATGGCGAGTTCACCGGGAATTTGAGCGGCGAAGGGCTGCCAGTAATCTCCTTTGGTCCAGTGGGGCTCGACGATCTCCGGCTTCGCCTCAAGCTTCCACCAGGAATAGCGCATGAGCAGCTTCTTGGCCATCCCGAGTTGACCGGAGCCCGGCAATTGCGCGGCTACATTCCAGGGAGGGCCACCCCAGGAGTGGCCGTGCGGAGAGAGCCCGTAGGGTTGCTGTGGCGTGTTTACTTGCCAGATGCCGTTTGCCCCGTAGGTGTGTCCACCGTTGCCGCTCAGGATAGCTGACCAGAACATGAAGCGCTGAACCTCCTGGCGGCTCGCCTCCTGAATGCCTTCGTAGCAGACTTCGCCGATCAGCACCGGCATCTTTGGGCTGGCTGCGAGTGACTCCTGAACCTTTTCGATCGTGTTGGGCACGCTCTGGCGGTCGTTGTGACCCGTCTGCAACATGTCGAAGTCGAGGAGCGAAGGATCGGTCACGCACAGGCGCGCGCTGCTGGAGGGGTGGATGGTGATGGGGTGATGATGGGCGTCGATTGTGCGCACATAGCGCGCGAGTTCGGTCAGGCCCTGTTTCTGTGTCTCCGCATCCTGATCTTTGGTCTTGGAAAGATAGTAGGGCATGGTGCCTTCGCCGGCCAGACACCAGAAGACCGGGTAAGCACCCCAACGAGCCACCAGGTAGCGCCAATGTTGCTTCACCTTGGCCATGCCCATGCGGGGGATAAAGTAACCCCAGAATCCTACGATGCATGCAGCGAGCCCATGGTCCGCCAGGTACTGGATGCGCACGTCAGCCATATCGAAGTACGCGGGGTTGATGCGCGCGAAGTCGGGCTCCCACGGATAGCCTGCTTCGTTGGCTCCGCGCGGATCGTAGGGCTCCATGTCCGGGTAAAGGCCGGCCACGATCTGTACCACGGTAAAGCCCTTCTGCAGGCGGTCGGCGGTCAGGGTTTCAAAATCATCTGGCCAGCGCAGTCGTTTGCACAGACCCATCCACCAGGTGTCCCCCAGCCAGAAAAAAGGAGTGCCATTGGCGTATTCGAAGTGACGCCGGTCCTGCGCGACCTTGAGCACCCCATTTTTATAGTGCGGGTTGTCGCCGGTGTAGGCTTCGGCCTGCAGTGATGAAGTCACGTTGTGTAGATCTTTGTTGGCAGTGTCGCTGCATACCGAACGAAGCCGGTACGTTCCTGCGGTGGGCGGAGCGTAGCGCACCCGCCAGATGGAACCGCCCGCCCAAAAAGCAGGCACGCGTTCTTCATGGCCTTCGGGGGTGGTTACAATCACGTCTACATCGACTTGATTGAACGGGTCAGAATATTGCTTCCCGCTCGCGTAGGACCACTCTGCCGCGGTGCCGGCAGTGGCCACCTTATTCTGGCCCAGCGCAGAACTGGTTACTGCGCTGATCGCCAGCGCTTTGCAGAAGGATCGTCTTGACATCCCATTCAGCACGGATTTCTCCAGGTGTTCGTTTATTAGGCCATCCGATCATCTGTCAGACGAAAAACACCTGTCAAGCATCGGCCTTGCCGGGTTGGGTGCTGTAAGCTGGTGGCAACAAAGGGAAGATCGAATGAAGAGTGTTCCCAGGCGGCTTCGCGTGGGCGTCGCGGGAATAGGCCTCGATGCCTATTGGCCCCAATTCGCAGGACTCGAAGAGCGGCTCATCGGCTATCTGCGTGTGCTTGAGAATAAGATCGCGGGCGAGAAGCGGACGATCATCAATCTCGGCCTGGTGGACACGCCGGAGAAATCTTTAGAAGCCGGCCATTTATGCCGGACGCAGGATCTCGACCTGCTGCTGGTGTATGTCACCACCTATGCTCTCTCCTCGACGGTTCTTCCCATCATTAAGCGCGCAAAACTGCCGGTGATTTTGCTGAATATGCAGCCTGCTGCAGCCATCGACTACGAGCGATTCAACGCCATGGACGATCGCACCGCGATGACGGGCGAATGGCTTGCCTACTGCAGCGCCTGCCCGGTCCCGGAGATTGCCAATGTTCTGCGCCGCCTGGAGATTCCTTTTCACCAGGTGACCGGCATGCTTCATGACGATCCGCAGTGCTGGGATGAGATAGAGCAATGGCTACGTGCGGCTGAAGCGGTAAATGTCCTGGCGCACAGCCGGCTTGGGCTGATGGGGCATTACTACGGCGGCATGCTCGATATCGCGACCGATCTGGCCCAGGTGAGCGGCCGGTTCGATCTACATATCGAGATGCTGGAAGTGGACGAGCTGACGGCGCGGCGCCGCGATCTTTCGGATGAAACCGTGAATGCCAGGGTCAAGCTCTTCCGCGAGTTCTTCGAAGTAGGCGAGGACTGCTCACAAGTGGAGCTGGCGCGCGCTGCGCGAACCTCGGTCGCTCTCGATCAGTTGCTGGAGGCCCGGAATATCAACCTGCTCGCCTACTACCAGAAAGGCACTGGGGTCGCGGAGAACGAAGACACCATGAGCTCCATTATTCTGGGTGCTTCCATGCTCACAGGGCACGGCGTACCGGTCGCAGGCGAGTATGAAGTGAAGAATGTGATCGCGATGAAGATCATGGATTCGCTCGGCTTTGGCGGATCCTTCACGGAGTACTATGCGATGGATTTCGCGGAGGACCTGGTCCTGATGGGGCATGATGGACCAGGCCACATTGGTATCGCGCAGGACAAGATCAGGGTTCGGCCGCTGCGTGTGTATCACGGGAAGGTGGGTGCCGGGCTGTCCGTCGAGATGTCGGTGAAGCATGGGCCCGTGACTCTGCTCAGCGTGGTCGAGGAGAAGAATGCCGGCTTCATGTTCCTGGCGGCCGAAGGCGAAAGCGTGCCTGGTGCGAACCTTGCGATCGGGAATACCAACAGCCGGTATCGCTTTTCCCTGGGTGCGCGCAAATTCGTCGAGAGCTGGAACTCACACGGACCCGCCCATCACTGCGCAATTGGCATCGGACACGTGTCCAGCCAACTGGAGAAGGTAGCGCAACTGTTGCAGTTTCCTTTTGTGCGCGTCTGTTAGTGCCCTCAGACTTTCGTCCTTCCATTCCCTAACAAAGGACGGGTGGGCCCCATATCTCGCTCGTTTTTGCGCGAGATATGGGATACCACAGATGTCGACTGTTAAATATGTCGAATGAGTCGAGAGTCAGAGGGAAGGAGCAGTGGAATCCCACATCTCGCGAAAAACGAGCGAGATGTGGGGCACCCGTCATCTATTAGGGATTTAGACGCTTTCGCAGAGTGGTGCCCTATACAGCTGAAGAGAGTTGCTGTGCCCAGTGCGCCACTGCTGCAGTATCCACGCCGGCGTTTTCCTGGGCTGCGAGCTGCACGGCGAAGTTGCCTACGGTCGAGCTTTCGACTGCGCCGCACCGTACTTCGAGGCCGGTCGCTCTGGCCGTCAGCCGGTTGAGAAGGGTGTTACGGCTGCCGCCGCCAACGATATAAATTCGTTTGAACTGCTTTCCCGTGATGCGTGCAAGGTTACTCACAACTTCTCCATACTTGGCGGCCAGGCTATGCAGGATCAGATTCACCATCGCTGGCGCAGCTTCGGCCCCTTCCTGAAGCTTCTGCAATCCGCGCTGCGTAAGTTGCCGGTTGAGACGCGTAGGCATTTCTCCGGGCAATAACAAATCCGGGTCGTCTACATCCAGCAGATAGGCAGGCGGTGGGAGATGCTCGGCCGCTTGAATGAGCTCAGGGACCGTCCAATCAATCTCCGGGGCCCAATCGGTCATGCACTGGCGCAAAAGCCACATGGCGTTGACGCCTTTATGGAAGCAAATGCGGCCGCCCACGGCGCCCATATTGTTGAAGTCCAGTGCCGTCGATTGTTGTCCAATGATCGGCTGGTTGAGGAGTGTGCCAACTAAAGACCAGGTACCAGAACTGATGTATACCCAGTCGTCTCCACTATCAGGAATGCTGGCAATCGCGGACGCGGTATCGTGACAGGCGGGCGCGATCAGCTCGACGCCCTCCAGTGCGCGCATGTTGAGGTGGGCTCCCGTTAACCTGCCTACGATGGTGCCAGGCGGAACGAGCGGAGGCGCTGCAGCTTGTACCAGGCCCGTCGCTGCGAAAACCTCCGGCGACCAGGCACGCTTCTCGGCATCGACCAACTGAGTGTGGGTAGCGTTGGTATATTCCGATACCGCACGACCGCCAAGGCGATGCAGGATGTACTCCGGCAGATTCACCCATGGCTTGTCGCGCAGCTCCGGCTTTTCCGCGAACAGTTGATAGAGCGTATTGAGGCGCCCCATCCCGATGCCGGTGATGGACCACAGCCGCTGCTGCGAAATCAGTTTGAAGACCTCCGCCTGCGCTGGAATAGTTCGCTCATCGCGATAACAGAAAGGATCGGCGATGGCTTCGCCTTGTTGGTTCAAGCGGACGTAGTCCACGGCCCAGCCATCGACAGCGATGGAACGTATGCCTTCGGTTGCGATCTCCGCACTCTTGCGCAGTCCGATGTCGACCTGTTGCGTAATCTGATTCAGATCCCAGTGCAGTTCGCCATGCAAGTTGATTGGCCCATTGGCATGGCGGTGAACCAACTCGATTTGCGGTACACCATGGCGCCATCGCAGCAGGGAAACACGACAACTCTCTGCGCCGAGATCGATGGCAACCATCGCGCGCCGGTCTTCCGGGATCATCTGAGAAAGGCCTCCGTCAGTCCTCCGTCGATGGGGATCAGGTGGCCGGTGGTGCAGCGTGCCTGGGGGCCTCCCAGGAAGAGGATCGCTGCCGCACAGTCTCGAGGGTCGATGGGCTGATGGGTCAGCGTCCGCTTGGCATAAAACTGCGCCAGCAAAGTGCGCAACTCCTCATCAGAAGAGGACTCCGCAAACGGGATGTTGTACTTGGCCAGCGACGCTTTCACGCGGTCCCGTGGAAACATCGTCGAGCCTTTGACCACGGTCGCCGGACTGATCCCGTTGACACGTACTTTGGGCGACAGCGTAACAGCCAGCTCGCGAATCAGGTGACTGACGGCCGCTTTACTTACGTCATAGGCTTCGCTGCCGCGTTTCGCGACCACCGCATTGGCCGAGCTGGTCAGCACAATGCTGGTTTCGATTCCCTGGGTGTCGAAGATCTTGGCTGCTTCGTCCGCGAGCAGATAATTGGCGGTGACATTGATCTCCAGCGTGGATGTCCATTGAGCGTCGCTGATGGAGCCGTCCGGCGAGGAGGGAAAGAGCGCCGCGGTATTCACCAGGATGTCAATGCCGCCAAAAGCCGCGATGGTCGCGTTGAGTGCTGACTGAATGGCGCCTCGGTCGCGAATATCGATCTTAACGGCGATGGCATTTTCGCGGCCTACGATTGCCTGGGTTTCGCCGGCAACTTTCTCAGCGGCGCCGAGTTCACGGTCTGCGACGACCACATGCGCTCCGCGTTCCGCGGCCATGAGCGCCACTTCGCGGCCAATGCCGCTGGCTCCTCCGACCACCAGGACTATGCGTCCGCTCAATTCTTTGGCCGGCGGCTGCCTGCGAATCTTGGCTTCTTCGAGCGCCCAGTACTCGATACGAAAGGCTTCGGAAGGAGGCAGGGCAACGTAGTTGTCGTGGACCTGGAAAGCGCTGGTATCGGCGGCCGGTCCTGATTGCGGCAGGACTGGCGGGCACTTGCCTTCATCGAGATGGCCGGCGCCCTCCATCACATGAATGGCGTTGACGTAAAACTCACCCGTGATGCGCGCCTCCGCCTTGTTCTTGCCGAAGCTGAACATGCCGATCCCAGGTACGAGTACTACGGTTGGATTCGCATGCCGCATTGCCGGCGAGTCTTTCAGGGCATGCTTCTTGTAGTAGTCGGCATATTCGCTGCGATATTTCTCCATGGCTGTTTTCGCAGCGGTCTGAATCTGGGAAGGATCCGCGGAATGATCCCACTCCACCAGCAGCGGGCGAATTTTGGTACGGATGAAATGATCCGGGCAACTGGTGCCGAGATAAGCGAGCCTCGCAGCCGAATGCGAATTGACGAAATCCAGCACTTCGGGAATATCCGTGAAGCTTCCGATCATGCGCTGCTGGGTGGAGACACTCCCGCGGAGGAAGGGCATCAACTTGTTGGCAATCTTTTGCCGTTCCTGGTGCGAAGTGTGCCTGGCGCCGCCAAAGGATTGGCTGTTTCTGCGGGCGCGATGGCTCTCGATGAACTGGCCGATCTGATCGATGATAGTGATGGTATTGAGATACGATGCACGTTGCGTGTCTCCCCAGGTAAAGAGACCGTGGCCGCCGAGTACGACTCCATCGCAGCCCGGCACCGCCTTGACCGCGCGCTCCAGCATCATGGCGAGTTCAAACCCTGGACGCTGCCAGGGAATCCACACCATCTTGTGGCCGAACTGGTGATTGAACTCATCCATCTTTTCCTTACCGTTTGCCGAGGCGGCGAGCGCGATGCCCCAGTCCGGATGAAGATGGTCCACGTGGGGGAAGGGAAGAAAGGCATGTAGCGCGGTGTCGATTGAGGCGGCGACGGGATTGTTGCCGAAGGTGCAGAGCGGATACATGCCGACCATCTCGTCTTCCAGTTCGACCCCCCGGTAAATCCTGGCCAACGCCAGCACCTTATCCAGGTAGAGGGTGGCGAAGCCTTCGACCTTGATGCTGCCCAGGTCGCCGCCGCTGCCCTTTACCCACAGCACCGGCTTCTTCTGCCCGTCCAATGGATCGGTCTCTTCGAGTTTTGAGCTGGTGTTACCGCCCCCGAAGTTGGTGATGCGCAGGTCCGACCCCAACAGGTTGGAACGGTAGCGCAGGAGCGCTGGCGGATCGAGCGTTTTGGCGTGGCTCTCATCCCAAAGATCGGCGAGATATTGCAAAGGCATGCTGCATCTCCTGACGGCCCTTTACCCTGTTTCACCGATAGGGCAGGTGTTTCCAAGGCCACTCATCCTATGCTGAATGGATGCTCTCTGTCGCGCAAGAATGAGGAGCGTTTCATTTCCGGACCGGGTTTGAAATTCAATAGACCAAGTATTTCACAGAGGTTATCCCTTTCCAGTAGGATGGGGTGCGTTTGCTCAAACTGCTGAAATGAGGTGGAAGTGGGTCCGAATCCGTTTGTCGGCGTGGTGTATCACTGGATCGGCGGCCTCGCCTCGGCCAGTAATTTCATTCCTTTTCGCGGGATCAAGCGCTGGTCATGGGAGATTTACTGGATCATCCAGGGATTTGCTGCGTGGATTCTCGCGCCCATGGTACTTGCTCTGCTGCTGGTACCAAACCTCTTCGATGTTCTGCGCGCCGCGCCCTCGAGCAGTACTACGTATGCATGCTTTTGGGGAGTGATGTGGGGAGTAGGCGGGCTCACTTTTGGCCTTGCGATTCGCTATCTTGGCATCGCATTGGGATATGCCATCGCTCTCGGTTTCTGCACCGCGTTCGGCACCCTGATGCCGCCGATTTTCAGCGGCCAGATGTCTTCTATCCTGCACGAGAGTTCCGGGCAGGTGATCCTGGCCGGGGTCGGCGTGTGTATGCTGGCGATCGCGGTCAGCGGCCTGGCCGGTTATTCCAAGGAACATGAAATTACGACCGAAGACCGGGCGGAAGCGGGGGAGCGCGACTACTCGTTCGGCAAAGGCCTGGCGGTCGCCATCTTCGCGGGTGTCATGAGTTCTTGCTTCGCCTATGGATTAGCCGCGGGTAAGCCTATTGCAGAAATCGCACACTCGCAGCTGATGGCGCATCATCGGCTTGATCTTTGGCAGAACCTTCCCGTGCTGGTTGTGGTTCTCTGGGGTGGTTTCGCCACCAACTTTCTCTGGTCGGTTTTTCTGATCGTCAAGAATCACTCCTGGGCGCAGTTTGCCGGCGCTCCAGGCATTAACCCGATGGGGGCCGCGAAAGTTACCAGAGAAACCCTGGAAGTCGATGCGGATTCACGCCTAACCCCTGCGACGCTGGGGAAGAATTACGTCCTTGCCGCGCTTGCCGGGGTTATCTGGTATTTCCAGTTCTTCTTCTACTCCATGGGGCAGACCAAGATGGGCAAGTACGACTTTTCCAGTTGGACGCTGCACATGGCGAGCATCATCCTCTTCGCCACGTTGTGGGGAGTGGCCTTACACGAATGGAAGGGGACGAGCCGGCGCACCAAGAGCCTGGTTGCGCTTGGATTGTTTTTGCTCGTCGGCTCCACAGTGGTGGTGGGCTACGGGAACTACCTCAAGGTGCGCTGACCGGCTCAGGCGTAGGTGGCAACCGCGTCCCGGTTGGCAGCCGCGCGTTCTTTGCTGATCTGTTCGACATAGCCACTCTCGCGCAGCGCCTGAAGCGGATCTTCAGGCAATCCCTTGGATCGCCGCCAGTCTTTAAGGATCGGCCGCACATCTTTCCAGAAGGCCCCGCGGAAGAGCTCCTCCGCCTCCACCAGCTTGCACTCGTTTTGCAGGACCGAGAGCTGCGCATGATCGACAAGCGCCGACTTGGCAAAGATCTCCTGTGCCGTGCACACGGTCTGGACCATGGCTTCCATCTTGCCTTTCAGATTGTGGCTCTGGTCGATCATGAAGGCTACGTCTACCGGGGCGCCCGTTTCCCATTCGTAGTTGCGAATCTCATGAAAGATGCGGAAGACCTGGTAGGGATCGATCGAGCCCAGGGTCAGGTCATCGTCCGCGTAGCGCCGGTCATTGAAGTGGAAGCCGCCGAGCATCTTCGCCCGCAGCAGCCAGGCAACAATTTGCTCGATGTTTTGCGCCTGGTAATGATGCCCGGTATCGACCAGCACGAACGCTTGCGGCCCGGCGACTTTGGCCAGGAGCAGTGCCATTCCCCAGTCGGCGATATCGGTGTGGTAGAAGAAAGGCTCGAAGGGCTTGTACTCCACCAGCAATCTCTGGGTTGGGCTCAGCGCAGCATGCATGGCTTGCAGGGTCTGCTCAAACCAGTCAATGCGGTGACGCATGCTTTGTGTTCCGGGATAACTTGATCCATCAGGAAACCACGGAGCCACGTCGCGGGAATGCAGTTTGTCGGCGATCGCGACGCAGTCCAAGAGGTGATCGAGCGCCATCTTGCGTATTGCCGGATCAGGATTTCCCGCGGCGCCAAACTTGTACTCCTGCCCCTGGAAAACGTTGGGGTTGATCGAACCTGCGACCACTCCACACTTTCTGGCCAGCTCTTCTACGTGGGGGACGTCCTTGAGCCCGTTGGGCAGATCCCAAATGGCGTGCAGGGCGACGGTTGGACAGGCTCCGGTCAACTGGTTGACCATGCCTGCGTCGCTGAATTTTTCGGCGAGGTTGGTTGCTGCGGCGGCCTGCATGAATTTCCCGAACCTGGAGCCGGTATTCGCGAAGCCCCAGGAAGGCAATTCAATCCTGAATTGATCCAGCGCCTGGCAGACGGCGCCTTCCAAATCCTGTGCCATAAGTCACCCTGTCTGCGAAATCAATTTCGCTCAGCGGACATCCCACCAGGTAACGCTTCAGACGGTCGTGGACGTCCGAATGTGCCAATTGGCGGGGGCAATTGGTAAGGCATTGCAATAGAGCAAGAGTTTCCATCCTGAAGCCGGCGCATGTCAACCATGATTTTCAGATTTCAAGGAGAAACGGTTCTGTAGCTGAGCTGAAGATTCCCGGGCCGCGGTTGTGTTCGGCGCTGCTGAACATTGCGGCAGAAAGTTTGCTGTTGGGCGGGTCCGGCCTTCAGCCCGGACACCCGTCATCAACCCCCACTGGCCTTCCGGACCTGCGGTTTCTTTCCCCTGGAGCGGATTCCATCGAAATACAAATTCCTTTCGGGAACTTATTTCCACATGGTATGCTCCTCGGCGCTGACAGGTTCACATGCAGCGGGAGATTGCACGATGAGCGAGACCAGGAAAGCCAAGCAGTCCGGGCCGTGGCGAAAGTTGTCATGGGGTATCGCAACGTTGCTGCTTTTGGGCTGGGGAGCCGCCATCGCCCAGCACTCTGCAGATCCTTTGCGCAGTGGATTCGAGGATCCGCCAAACGGGGCAAGGCCGCGGGTGTGGTGGCATTGGATGAACGGCAACATCACCCAGGAAGGCATCAAGCTAGACCTGGAGTGGA
Organism: uncultured Acidobacteriaceae bacterium; assembly: GCA_963775365.1. GTDB lineage: Bacteria > Acidobacteriota > Terriglobia > Terriglobales > Acidobacteriaceae > PALSA-350. The sequence goes on from CAVZJL010000003.1 coordinate 40,731, forward strand.
TGCACAGGGTTGGGCTGGGCGGGTTTCAAAACTTCGATGCTGCCCTGGGAACGCCGCCGGTGGTGCCGAAGCGGCTGGCTTACATGACGCCGGATTGGAAAGAAGCATTTCTCTACGCGACAAAGTTGGCCGACCAACTCGGCCTGGAAGAAGCCATCGCCGGTTCCCCCGGCTGGAGCGAGACCGGCGGCCCGTGGGTCCCGGCATCCCAGGGCATGAAGAAGTATGTGTGGAGCGAGACTCGGATTGAGGGCGGAACACCGTTTACCGGAAAGCTGGCGTCCCCCCCAACGAACACCGGCGCGTTCCAGAGCCTGGGCATCGAGGACGCAGGAGCAATGATGGGCGGGGGGCCAAAGATCCCACAGTTCTACGCGGATACGGTAGTCATCGCGTACCGTGTACCTGCCAGCGACGTGCCTTTTTCACAGCTGCACGCCAAGGAAACTGCCAGCAGCGGAAGCCCTGACTTCGCGCTCCTCGATGACGGAGATCTGTCGAAGTTCGCCTTGCTGCCCATCGCGCCGGAGGGGGAGACGTCCTGGATCCAGTGGGAGTTCCCTCAGCCGCAATCCATCCGCGCTTTCACCATCGCGTTAGGAGGCAAAAATCCCTTTGACGCCTTTCTGCCTCCGGGAGGAGACAGTGGCAAGGCTTTGGAAGCGAGCGATGACGGAGTGACCTTCCACATCATCGCTGCCGTTCCCAAAGGAGGGGCGACGGAGCATACAGTTTCGTTCGAGCCGGTCACGGCAAAGTTCTTCCGTCTTACCTTCAAGACCCTTCCCGCCGGCCCCAATCCCTTTGCCAACATGGATACGGGCGAAGGGGGCGTTCATTTTCCGCCGCCTCCGAAAGATTATCAAATTGCCGAACTGGTCCTCCACGCCGGAGCGCGGGTGAATCGTTTCGAAGAGAAGGCTGCTTTTAACCCCATGCCTGATCTCTACCAGTTCGCGACGGGAAATGTAACCGCGGCGGATGCGATCCAGAAGAAGGACGTCGTGGACCTGACGTCGAAGATGCATCCGGATGGCACTTTGGACTGGACCCCTCCGGCGGGGAACTGGGTCGTGCTTCGCTTTGGCTACTCTTTGCTCGGCATCACGAACCATCCGGCAACCGAAGAAGCCACCGGCCTCGAAGTGGATAAGCTGAACAGCACTTATGTAAAAAATTACATGGACCACTACCTCGATACCTACAAGAGCACGGTAAGCGATAGCTTGATGGGTAAGCACGGGGTAAGGTATGTGATCACGGACAGCTGGGAGGCGGGCGCTCAAAACTGGACCGACGACATGATCGCCGAGTTCACTAAGCGGCGCGGCTACGACCCTCGGCCGTGGATGCCGGTTCTGACCGGGCATGTAGTGGAAAGTGCCCAGGCAAGCGACGCGTTTCTATGGGATCTGCGCAAGACCATCGCGGACCTGACTGCCGACGAGCATTATGGGCAAGTAGAAGCTGCGATTAAAGCCCACGGAATGGGCCACTACGGTGAATCGCACGAAGAGGGTCGCGCGTTCATCGCCGATGGCATGGAGGTAAAGAAACTCAACGAAGTCCCGATGAGCGCGATGTGGACGCAGAGTCCCGGGGTGAACAAAGAACAGTACGGCTACAACGCGGACGACCGCGAATCAGCATCGGTCGCGCATATCTACGGGCAAAACATTGCGGCGGCCGAGTCCATGACTGCGATCAATGCGCCCTGGGCCTGGTCGCCGGAGACGCTTAAGCCAACCGCGGATAAGGAACTTGCAGAGGGCATCAATCGTTTCGTCATCCATACCTCGGTGCACCAGCCGTTGGTAGGCAAAGTTCCGGGCTTAGGCCTCGGACCGTTCGGGCAGTGGTTCACGCGCAATGAAACCTGGGCCGAAGAGGCGGCTCCCTGGGTTACCTACCTGGCGCGGAGCTCGTATCTGCTCCAACAGGGCCGCTTCGGCGCGGACGTTCTCTACTTTTATGGCGAGGACTCCAACGTCACTGCGATCTTTGCCGACAAGTCTCCTGATGTGCCGGCAGGCTATGGCTTCGATTACGTCAACGCCGATGCCTTGATTCACAAGCTCGCCGTCAAGGATGGCAACATCACGACCGAAAGCGGTATGAGCTATCGCGTGCTCGCACTCGATCCGTATAGCGTCCACATGTCCTTGCCGGTCTTGCGAAGTATTCGTGCACTGGTCAACCAGGGCGCAGTGGTGGTGGGTCCAAAACCTGTAAATACGCCCAGCCTGGCCGACAATGCAGACGAGTTCCAGCGCATTGTGGACGAGCTTTGGGGATCTGGAAGCGGCGAGCACAGCGTAGGAAAGGGCAAAGTGTATGCCGGTCAGACGCTTGCCGAAGTCTTACCCGCGCTCAAGATTGAGCCGGACTTCCACTACACCAAGCCGGAAAGCGACACGAATATCATCTTCGTTCATCGCAAATTGCCCGATGGCGATCTTTATTACGTCGACAACCGTAACGATCGCGATGAGCAGGTCGAAGCGGATTTCCGGGTTACTGGCAAGGCTCCAGAACTTTGGCACGCCGATTCCGGCCTGATCGAGGATGCGACCTACAGCGCATCCGGAGAGCACACCACTGTGCCGCTTCATCTTGAGCCCTGGGGCACGGTCTTTGTCGTCTTTCGCAAGCCGTCCAAGGCTGACTCCCGGACGCTTCCCAAGCCGATGGAAACCAAACTGGAAACAATCGATGGGTCCTGGAAGGTGAGCTTCCAACCCGATCGTGGTGCACCGCTGTCGATCACGTTGGATAACCTGGCATCCTGGAGCGATAACGCGGACGCCGGTGTGAAGTATTTTTCGGGTGTCGGCACCTATACCAAGACGATCCAGGCGCAGGCCGATTGGTTCAAACCGGGCGCGCATCTCTGGATCGACTTAGGCGATGTCAAGAACCTGGCGGACGTCACCGTGAATGGCAAGCCGTTGGGAATCGTTTGGCATATTCCGTATCGGGTGGACGCTACGTCTGCCTTGAAGCCGGGAGCGAACGAGTTAACCATCAAAGTGACGAATGCCTGGGTGAACCGGCTCATTGGCGACCAGCAGCCGGGTGCAGAAAAATATACGTTCACTGTCATTCATCCTTACAAGGCCAACTCTGCATTGCTGCCGTCGGGGCTCATTGGGCCGGTGCAAATTTCCTCTGTCGTTAAACAGTAGGTTGTTAACCCAATCCTGGAATTCCCAAGGTCCGACAGATAACCGCAACGATCAGGAGCAATATTCGCGAACTTTCGTGGCTAAGCCTGGATGTTGGACTTTGCACCCGTGCTCGACGGAAGGCGTTCGCGGAGCACGTCATCCAAATCGCAAAGCTTGTCGGTTACCAGGTTCAGCTTGCGTGATAGGTTTTGGATCTCCGCTTCGGCTCGACGGTTCACGTCGAAGTCCAACTCGCTGCGCAGCCGGTCCTTTTTGTCCTGGCGGTTCTGGCTCATCATGATGACCGGCGCCTGGATAGCGGCCAGCATGGAGAGGAAGAGATTGAGCAGGATAAATGGGTACGGATCCCATGCCCGGCCGCGCAGGGCAACGTTGATAGAGCTATAGGCGACCAGCACAATTGCAAAGAGGATGATGAAGCTCCACGAGCCTCCGAAACTGGCGACCTTGTCGGCAATGTGTTCCCCGAAGGTGTATTCCTCCTCGATCACATCATTGGCATTTCGGTTGGCGCGAAGCCGCACCAGCTGTTGCGACGCATGGAACTGGTGGCCAAGGACGGTCAGCATATCCATACCGGCCAGGGGCTTGCGTTGCAGGAGAGTAGCAATGTCGTCGCGGCTAATCTCGATACACGTGGTTTCTTCCATGGCCAGGGCACTCGTCTGGTGGGCCGTTTGGTCGAGCATGGAGGCGAAGCCGAAAAACTGCCCGTGGCCGGGTTGGTCGACCACAACTTCCTGGTGATCTTCGTCGACAGTCGTGACCTGTACGTTGCCCGATATCAGGATGTAAGCATGTTTACCGGGGTCGCCTATTTTGTAGATCCGCTGCCGAGGAACAAATGTTCTAAGGTCGACCTGAGCGGCCAGGACGGCAATTTCATCATCGTCGAGCAGGGCAAACAGCGGGACGTGTTTTAATTCCACCGGGTCGCATGGCATAGATCACCTCGTTGTGGCTTTCCTATTATTGGAATGAACTGCGGGGAACGATAACAGAGGATGGTTATCAGCGGATGCTAATTTCGCGTTTGCAAAAGTTGTTCGTGCGATGCCAGCGTTTGACTTAACCTGGTTTTCAAAACGACGTCGCGCAACGTGTTCGTACCGGTTCTTGTCGACCCTGTTCTGTCTGCCCAGTAAGTATATTTAAATGCAATCGTTTGGGAATAACATTTAACGTGAAACACGAATAAATCCTGGGCAGGCGCGGCGACAAAGTTTAGGGTTTGCTACATGGTTCGAAGTTGCTAGTCGGATGGAAAGAGGCAAATCGAGAGCCATTATCCCACTCAAGCCAAAGTACGGCTTGAATGGGGCACCCAGCGTTTGTTGTCGGGGGAGTGCGGGACGCGGAGCCCCGGTTGGTCGCTGAGTTGTGACACCGTCGTGTCATCATTATCTGCATGAGCCTTGCTCGCAGCCTGCACTCAGTGGTGCTGGCGGCTATGGCCGTAGCCGCATCCGCACAGACGGTCAAAACCACATCGCCCCGCCCGATGACGTCGGAGAGCACGGCTGAACTCATAGGGGTCTCCTCAGAACTTAATCAGTTGCGAAAGCTATCAGCCAGCCCCGACACTGCGGACCGATGGCAAATCCTTTGGCTGCATCAGCGGATCTCCGAACAAGTGATGGCGGCGTCGTTACAGGTCGATGCCACGATAGCCCAGATCGACAATGAGATTGCGCGCTCCAACGAGCTGCGGGGATTTCTCTCTGATCGGCGCGACCGCACTGTGAGCCGGGCAAACCTGCTCAGCGTGCTCGTGGGTGGAACGGTGGGCGCAACCGCTTCCGGACTTCAACTTTCATCGAGCCTTACCAAGCCGGCGGCCGGTGTTGGCATCGGTGCCGGTACCCTTTCAGCAGGACTTGCCCTGGTGGGCATTCACGAGGAGAAAGGCCAGAGCAGCCGTTTCGATTTCGAATCCAACATGCTGGCCGAGTTTTTCGACCGGCCTATTCTGCCCAATAGCCAGTATCCGGAGACCGTATGGATCTTCTTGAATGAACCCAGCCCCAGCGGGCAGGCCGGTGTCACCCGCAAACAGGAGATGCTGCAGACCTGGGTTCAGGTCAGGCGGATTGACTCACTGTCGAGTACCGAGAAAATCGATCATCTCACCAGCCAGCCGTCTGAAAACCTAAAACTTAGCATCGACGACTTCGAAGACCGCGGAGCCATGCTGCAAGACGTTCGCGCCAGGATCTCTTATCTCAAGCGGGATTTGGGGGTGCTGCTCGCCTCACTGCCGACGGTGAGCGAGAAGCCTTGACTGCGCAAGTGTCTGCTCCGCTAAAAAAGAGAAAGCCGAAAAGAAACCGAGCCATTTCCCGGTTACGCCGAAAACACCCTCACGACCACCAGGGTCATATCGTCATGCTGCGGGGCAGTCCCGGCAAATCTTGTGGCGGCGTCGAAGATACACTCCAGGAGTTGCCGCGCGGATGAGCAACGGCATCCGCGAGCGGCGTCGATCAGGCGGTCCTCTCCCCACTCTTCGTCATCCAGATTCATGGCTTCGCTGATCCCATCGGTGAAGGCCACCAGGACATCACCGGGAACTAGCCGCACCGAGCCTTGCTGGTAAAGGGCACTCTCCAGCAGGCCAATGACGGTTCCGCCGGGTTCGAGGCGGGTGATCGTGCTGTTCTCGCCGGCGCCGTGAAAAAGCATGGGAGGGTTGTGGCCCGCGTTAACGTAGTCGAAAGTGCTTCGGGCCGGATCATACTGGCCATAAAAAAAAGTAGCGTACCGGTTTGAAGCAGAAGCCTCATACACCAGGCGATTCACATTACCCACAGCGGCCGCCAGATTGTCAGGAGCACGCGTAGCTTCGCTACGCAGCGAAGCCTGTAAGCTGGCCATCATCAAGGCGGCGGCAATTCCTTTGCCGGAAACATCGCCGATCGCAATGCCCAGGTTTTCCTTTGGCAAAGCGAGAAAGTCATAGTAGTCGCCACCGACACCCAACGCGGGTCGGCAGTGGCCGGCGTAGTCGAGGCCGGCGATGACGGGCAGTTTCTGGGGAAACAGCCGCTCCTGCACTTCGCGTGCGATCTCCACTTCGCGGTTCAGACGCTCGCGCTGGGCAACCTCGTCCGCGATGGTTTGCAACAGGTTCGCGTTTTCCAGCGCCAAGCCCGTCTGCGCGGCAACAGATTTAAGCAGGCGCACGTCGGAACCGGTGTACGGTTCTTCGGACCGCTTGGGGCCGAGCGATATAAAGCCAAGAAGCTTATCCCGAACCGCTAGCGGCAGCAGCAATTCCGATTGAAGTGTTGCCAGCTTACTTCGCTCCTCGTCGCTGATCCCCTCCTCGCGGTAGAGCCATGAGTCGCGATCGTTCAAGAACACCCGCGCGGGCTCCTTCTGGCTCTTCAAGATCATGGCGGTTCCCGTCTTGCTGGGAAAAGCGACGGTAGGAAGGCTGGCATAACCCATGGCAAATGCCGGCCGATAGAAGCCCGCGCCCCCTAGCAGCACCGCCACTTGCGGCACGTGCAGGGTCTCGGAGATGCGTGCTGCTACGGTTTCCAGAAGCGACCCGGGTTCGATCATCGAACGCACCTGCTCGCTCAATTCGGTCAAGACGTGCTCTGCGTCATAGCTTTCGCGGAAGAAACGGCGATCGATCCAAGTGCGCAGGTTGTCCCCGAGCCTGCGAATGGTGAAGTAGGCTGTGATGCCGGCCAGGATGACGATGATTTTTTGCGGACGGTCGTGAGCCGCGTTTCCTGCCATGGTGGTTCCGGCGACGATGACCACCCCCATGGCAATAAACTGCAGCACACGAATAGTGCCCCTGGCGAGCGTGTACTGCAGTCCCTGGCGCAGGGCAAGCCCCACTCCCATCGCCTTCTGCACCACGATGACATAAGTCAACGTGAGGGGAAAAAGGATGAGCGGAATAACAATGAGCGCATTAAACCATGCGGGGAAGATTTCGCTGGCGAACTTGCCGTGAAAGCGCGCGTACACCGTAGGCAAAAGAGCCGGGGTGAAGGCCAGGGTTGCGCCCCAGTAGAGAAAGCGCAATCGTCTCGCGGCGTCCGGCGTTTTGCACAGGCCGAGCTTGATGCCCATGGCGGAGAAGAAGCTTCCGACCAGGACGAGGGTGAAGATCTGTGCCGCTAGTCGTAGAGGTTTGTATACGGCGTAGAGACCGGCAACGGATTGGTAGCTGCTCAGCGTTCCAATGGAGATTACCACTCCACATAGAGCGATGATGGCCAAGGGAAGGGCGCAGAGCCACTGTAGGGCTCTCCAACCGTAGTCGTATCGGCTGCCCGGTGGAAAAGGTTCGGGAAAGAAGCGACCGAACAGATAAATGGCGATCGGGAATATGGCCTCCAGCGTCGATTGATAGAGCACGCCTGTTTCGCGCCATCCAGGCGGCCAGCCCTCGACAATGAAGGTTTGCAAAATGTTGGGAAAGCTCATCATGAGCGCCAGCAACAGCCACGCCATAGGATCGCGAGGACGGCGAAAGGCAACCCAGAAGCCCAACAACAGAGACAAGGCCGGGAGCAGAAACTCCACCACCAGGTCACTGAAATCACTCCAGGAATTCAGTGGGGTCGAGGTCACCGGCAAAGCGATGGTTCGCTGCTCGCCCTTTGGGGCGTCTTTGGCAACAATCGTCACGACCAGAGGAACACCCGCCTTGGCCTTGTTAAAAGCCTGACCCAGGACGCCGGTTCCGGTAAAAGGGGTTCCGTTCACCGCCACCAAGTGGTCGCCGTTGCGGATTCCAAAATTCGCCGCCTCGGGTGTCGTGAAGTTGATCGTGTCGCTGCCGGGGTCAACAAAAAAGAAGGGGAAGAGAAGTGTTTCGCGATGGACGAGGTCGGGAAGATAACGCGCCTGGTAGAGCAGACTTATAGCGAAAAGACCGGCTAGCAGGCTATAGAGAAGGATGGGGCGCTTGGTGGGCACGCGATGTGCTTCTCCTCAACGGCCGGACCGAGCCGGAACCATGATTCTATAGGGTTCGACGGTATGCATGGTGCTCAAGGCATTTGCAATCGGTCACACATACTCGGCTGGAAAGCGTCGTGATGGTCATATCTCCACCCTCCTGCATAATAGAAACGTTTTACCTTATATCGAATAGGCCCGGAGCGCTCAGTTGCACGTTGTGAGTGGCCTGGCAGAGCTTCAAATCACTTTTTATTGAGCGTCTGATCCGGCTTAAGCATAAAAGCGTGAATGGTGCGATGAAAGTATCCTCGTCCAATGATCTCGCCGTTGTCGTTGATGCGCGAGGCCACCAGCAACGTCCAGCCGGAATTGGGTGGGATCAGCTTGTTCAGATTGACGATCTTGCCATTTTCCCAGAGGAATGCCCTCAGCTTGTCATCCTCCGATGAATTGCCAACCACCTGTCCCAGGTTGTTGATGTCCAGGGCTGTGGTCGGCGCATCCTCCTCACCCAGGGTGCCCAAGTCCTCGATAGAACCATTTCTCCAGATCACTCCGTGCTGGGTGCTGCTGTTGTTCAGGTCGCAGGATCCAATGACCGCACCTTTATTGTTGATGGCTTGAGCACTGCAGAGTGTGCCGCCTGGCAGGTCTGGCAACTGCTGCATCTTACCCGCATGCCATAAAAAGGCCTGGGGCTTACCGTTCGGGACAAGATTCGCCTCCCCGACGATCTCGTTCTTATCGTTTATGTCGCGGGCACTGCTGTAGTCTCCCTGGGCAAGGAGCCCAAGATCGCGGGGCTGTTTCGTCCGCCACAAGACTGCATGTTTCTGGCCGCTTTTGGTCTCCGCACTGCCCACTACATCTCCTGCTGCATTGATAGCGAAAGCAGAGGCATAGGGGCCTCCAAGGGACTCCAGGATTTCCAGCTTATTGTCAGACCACTTGAAAGCGTGCGTGAAGCGCAGATCTTGTGCCGACTGAAGAGTTCCTACAACCGTGAACCGGTCATTGACGTCGGCGGGGTAAACGAAAGGGAAGTCCTTTTCTCCCTCGATAGAGATCGTGTCCTTGCCATGAAAGACGACGCCCGGCATCAGGCTCGCGGTTTCCGAGTGCCAGATAGCCATGTCGCCATGATTGTTCAGCCCGGGCGTGTCGGTAAGCGTACGCACCAAAGATGGGCCACGATCCACAACCGTGTAGTGCGGATGGACCTCCTGGGCACGAGCCAACGGAGAAGAGACGGGTATTATCCCTGCAAGAAGGACCAAACCCAAGCGTTGTTGCTCTTTCCGCCGAAGAACCTGAAACACCCTTGGGAGAACCGTGGCCGCTTTCACAAAAACACTCCGCTCTTGACGCAAAGGATGCAGGCCGGCCGCTGATCGCGGCCGGCGCACCGCCTATTGCGACACAGTCGTCATATTGATGGTAAGCGTTACGGTCTGGGTTGTGACAACAGATCCAGAAGTTCCAGTTGCCACGACAGTTACTTGCGAGGTGCCCGGTGTCACGTTTGCGACAAACCCGTGCATGCCACATCCCGACAGACCGATGGCAAAGACCCATGCGCCAGCGAGCAACAGGCAAAGCTGCCAAAGGCGCTGCGTCTTTACCAACTTGCGTCTGCGAGCCAGGACTGCCAGGCCGGTCAGACCTCCCGGGCACCAGAATACCAATGCAAACACGGCTGGGCTGAAGGGGCTTTGGGGTGCGTCAGACGGCGTATTCCTGCCGGATTGCATCGTCGTGTTGATCACAAGCCCGGTACTTACGCTTTGATTTTTACCGCTCAGCGTGAGCTGATTGCTAGCAAACGCGCAAGTCGCGTTGGCGGGCAGATTCAGACAACTCAATGAAACCGTCCCGCTATAGCCGTTTGTTGGCGCTAGGGTGAGAGTGGTATTTCCCTTACCCCCGGCCGCAATAGTCAGCGTCGTGGGGTTCGCGGACACCGTATAGGCACCTACCGGTTCGATGGGCGCGGCGCCGACCGTGAGCGTCACTGCGGTTGAACTGCTGCCGGCAAAGTTCCCTGTGGCTGCATACGTAGCGGTGGCAGTATCCGTTCCGGCGGGGAGCGCGGTGGTGGTCAGAGTGGCTACTCCGCTACCGCTCAGCGTGCCCACACCCAGGGAAGCCGAACCGTTATAGAAGGTAACGCTTCCGGCTGGCTTGCCTGCGGTGGATGTCACCGTCGCGGTCAAGGTTACGCTGGCGCCGTAAGACGCACTGGCTGGTGCGTTCAGGCTGGTCGAGGTGGCGGCCGGCGTCACCTGGAAGCTCTGCGTTGCGGTGGCCGGATCGTAGTTGCCGCCACCTGCTTGTGTGGCCAGCAAAACTACCGTGCCTACCCCGGTGATGGTTACGGTGCCGCCGCTGATCGTTGCCGGGCCAGACGAGACGGTAATCGTGACCGGATAACTGCTGCCCAGGCTCGAAGTCGCCGTCACGGCAAACGGTGCGCTGCCGTATGCCCGCGATGCGATGGCCGGGAACGTGATGGTCTGCGATTCGCCTTTGACCGTGATGATGGTTGCCGGCGAAGCACTGGCGGCAAAATTCCCCGAGGCTGCATAGCTCGCTGTGACAGCATCGGAGCCGGCGGGTAGTGCCGTGGTGTTCAAGGTGGCCACGCCACCGCTAAGGGTGCCCATGCCAATCGGCATGGACCCACTCAAGAACGTTACCGTTCCGCTGGGCGTACCGGCGGAGCTGACTACGGTCGCGGTGAGGGTTACGCTAGCGCCGTATTGGCGCTGCCTGGCGCAGTCAACGCGGTCGTCGTCGCCACTCCGGTCACAGTCAGTGTGCCATTCACAATAGTGACGGTGTAGTTAGCCAGTTGTGCGCCAGTAACAGCGGGCACGATCGGATAGCTACCAACATTACTGGTGGTGGTTGCGGACGTGGTGAAGCTTTCGCTGAAGCTGTCGCTGCCCACCGCGCCGGTGATGGTTCCGGTAAAGGCCGGGTTGGCTGTGCCGAATATGCGCGTTGCATTACTGGCCTTAACGGTCAGCGGCGCAGGCGTTACTTGGAAGCTGTCCGTTGCCGTGGCAGCGCCATAATTTGCATTGCCGGCTTGTGCGGCTTGCAGCACGACCGTACCCGCGCCCGTAATGGTGAGCACGCCTCCATTAATCACAGCGGGACCGGACTTTACCGTGATAGTGACCGGATAACTGCTGCCCAAGCTGGAAGTCGCCGTTACAGCAAAGGGCGCGCTACCGTAGGCCTGTGATGCAATGGGCGCGAAGGTGATGGTCTGCGTTGCCGCGGTGACCGTGATGCTGGCTTGCCGCCGACGTGCTGGCGCCAAAATTGCCTGTTGCCGCATAGCTGGCGGTCAGCGAATCTGTCCCCACCGGAAGCGTGGTGGTCGTCAGCGTGGCCACACCATTGTTTAGCGTGCCAGTACCCAGTGCTGTGGATCCACTATAGAAGGTGACGACTCCACTCGGCGTGCCGGAGGTAGAGGCTACCGTCGCGGTGAGTGCGACGCTGGCGCCATAGGCGGCGGTGCCCGGCGCGCTCAACGTGGTCGTGGTCGAGGCTCCGGTCACCGAAAGTGCACCGTTGACGATGGTGACGGTGTAGCTGGCTATATTTGCCCCAGTCACCGCGGGCACAATTGGATAGCTGCCCACAGCGCTGGTGGTTGTCGCGGTGGTGGTAAAGGTCTCGTTAAAGCTATCCCCGCCTACCGCACCGGTAACGGTTCCGCTGAAGGCCGGATTGGCTGCACCAAAGACACGGGTCGCGTTGTTGGCTGTCACCGTGAGCGGTGCAGGTGTCACCTGGAAGCTCTGCGCCACCGCCGTGGCTGCGGAATAGTTTGCATCGCCGGCTTGCGAGGCTTGCAATACGACAGTTCCCGCGCCCGTAAGGGTCACCGTACCCCCGCCGATCATTGCCGGGCCAGATTGCACCGTGATAGTCACCGGATAGTTGCTGCCGGCACTGGAAGTCGCGGTCACGGCGAAGGGTGCGCTGCCGTAGGGGCGGGATGCGATAGGGGTAAAGGTGATGGTTTGCGTTGCCTGGCTGACGGTGATGCTGCTAGCCGATGAGGTGCTGGTGGCAAAGTTGCCCGCCGCCGGATAGGTTGCCGTCAAGCTATCAGTGCCGCCGGGGATAGTGGTGGTGCTCAGTGTGGCCACGCCGCTGGCGTTCAACGTGCCCGTGCCCAGTTCGTTTGTACCGCTGAAGAAGTTCACGCTACCGTTTGGCGTTCCCCCGGTGGAGGTCACCGTCGCCGTCAGGGTCACGCTCGTCCCGTACGTAGAGGTCGCCGGAGCAGCCAACGTGGTCGTGGTCGGCGTGGCGGTCACCGTCAAGGTGCCGTCATCGATGACGACCGTGTAATTGCCGAGGTTGTTACCGCTCACCGAAGGCACAATCGGATATTGGCCTACTCCGCTGGTGGTGGTCGCCGTCGTGGTAAAGCTTTCCGTGAATGTATCGCCGTTCTGGGCGCCGGTCACTGTTCCGCTGAACGTGGGGTTGGCCGCGCCATAGGCACGGGTAGCATTGTTGGCCGAAACGGTCAGCGTCGGTTTCGTTGTCGGCGGATTAAACAAACCGTAAACAACCAGATTTCCCGAACCATCCGTCGTGCCGACGGGTCCAAAGTTGGGCACGTACACTTTTCCGTTGGCCACCATAGGTGGGCAATACTTCCCAAAGATGCCGATGTCATCCCGCCCGTCGTTGTCCTTGTCCGACCACAACGGCTTCAATGTATCGGCGTCGAAAGCGTACAGAACCCCCTCAACCATCCCATCGCCTGCGAATTCTGGGTTGGAGTTGCCCGCAGCATTGCCGTTATACGGGGTGGATGCCCAAAGGATGCCGTTGCTGTTACCGTTTGCCGAGATCGAGGTAAACCCGCCGGGCATGGCGCCATCGTTGTTGGTCACCGGCGCCGTCATCGAACTTTTGGCCCAGGGCGTAGTATTGATGGTTCCCGTGGTGGAGTTATAAAGGAAAGAGCGCAGTACGTCGTTTTCGCCCCATATATAGAGGGTCGGGCCATTCGTATCGCTATCGAAGTACGATGCCGTGCCGTGGATATGGCTGGTTCCTTGGCCAAAGATAGCCTGAAACTCCTGTTGCACATTGTCGTGGGAGGCGTTGAAGTGGCCCATGTTACTCGTGTTCAGAAGGTAGAGCACACCTTGCTTGCCCCCGCCCAGCACGTAGTTGGTATTCGGAACCATGATGACACCGGCCGAAGCCAAGTCCATATCGCCCGCACTCAACGAAGCGGCGTTGTAGGGAGTGAAGTAATCAAGAAGCTCCAGACTGGGCGATAGCTTGATAATGCTTTCTCCGGTTTGGTACAGACCGTTCGGCGTCGTGCCGGAGCTTCCATTGCCTGTCGAAACGTAGAGATTGCCCGAGCTATCGACGACAGGAGCCTGTCCTGCCATCCAGATTCCACCCTCCGAGCCGATCGTCGTGGTTGCGTAAACTGCGACCTGGTTGAGGGTCGACTTGTTGTAAGCCATCATCCACCCTGTATAGGGCATGATGTCCTGGTGCGAGCCGAAGCACATGTAGATGTTCCCGTTGGCAAGAGTCAAACCGCAGCGTTGATTCTGCGTCTTGGCCTGGAAGACTTCCGGAGTGTTGAGATCGGGAGTCGAGTAGCTCGCGCTAATTTGCTTCGGGCTTCCGTTTACGGGATTTCCGGTTGCAAGCTCAATTGCGTTGAGATAGTAGGTGTAGGACTGTTGGCCGCTTTGAGGCTGGTGGCCGTTGACAACGTACAGGATATTGGTGTCCGGATCGATCACCGGCGTACCTATAATGCCGATCCCGGTATACCAGGAAATATTCCAATCGTTTTGGACATCTTGGGCAATGATGGGGTAGCCAAAGTTCTGCTGCCAATAAATTGTGCCGTTGTCGGCATCAATGGCGTAGACACTGTTAAACGTCGTCCCTACAAAGACAACGTTGTGGGTGCCACCGGCAATCGCCAGGTTCGAGACATAGAGCGGCTGTGTATAGATTTCCCCATCCGTGTGTACGGTGAAGAGCTTGCCGAAGTTGTTCGGGCTTACGTTTTGTGGAGTAAGAATCGTCTCCTGAAGGTTCGCCTGGGTTCGTGAAGTGTTATAGCCCCTCATATACACGTTCACCTGCGCCAGTGCCGCGACACTGCAGCACACCAGCAACAAGAGAACAAGGCAAATTACACGTCCGGCATACAGGAAACGATTAACCAATGCAGAAGCCCCCATATTGACTCGGGCAAAATATGAATCATCTAAATGTCTTGACACAGGGCCCACCTCAATGAAACAGAACATGGCTAACAGCGCGCCTACGAATGTCTTTGGGGGGAGAAAATGAAAATCTATTCGGGCATGTCAGAACGTGCTCTGGGGGGAGCGTCGAGCGTCCTGAAGTAACCCGCGAGGCAAATTGTAGCATTCGGCTAGCCCAAAAGTGGCAGTCTATTTTCATTACGGAGGTGACCTGATTGTGGATTCCTATGGTTACCGGCTGTGGGCCAGATTGCAGAAAATTCCGCCATTTTTCTGCTACTGCGTCATGGTTAGGGTAAGGCTCACGGTCTGGGTCGAAACCGCCGTCCCGGACGTTCCCGTTGCCGTGACAGTTATCTGGGCAGTAGTGGGCGGCGTCGGGGTCGACGGGGCGTGCTAGTCCCCCGCTGCCGCCCATGCCGCTGCTCGAACCGCAGCCCGATAGACCTGCGGCGAAGGCCCACACGCAAACCAGGAATAGGCAAAGCTGCCAGGAGCTTCTGTTTCTTGTGCAGAATCCGCTTGCGCATGAAGATCGCCAAGCCGGTCAGGCCGCCGGGCCACCAGAAAGCCAGCGCAAACAAAGTCGGATTGAGCGGGCTTTGCGGGGCACGATTCTCTGCCTGCTGCGTAGTCGCAATCTTGAGCGCCACGGTCACAACCTGGTCATTGCCGCTCAGAGTCACCTGATTTTGTGCAAACGCGCAACTGACATTTGCCGGCAAATTGGAACAACTCCACGCGATCGTCCCGCTATAGCCGCCGGCCGGCGTGACGGTCAAAGTCGTGGTTGCTGTTTGTCCCACCTGGACAGTAAGCGAGGTTGGATTCGCTGCCAGCGCATAGGTAGCCGGCGGCTTTACTGGTGCGGCCGTGACAATGAGAGTTGCAGGAGGAGAAGCTACTGGCGGCAAAGTTGCCCGCTGCGGCATATGTAGCAGTGACGGTGTCGGTGCCCACGGGGAGAGTGGCGATGCTCAATGTGGCCACGCCACTGGCGTTTAACGTGCCCGAGCCCAGCGAGGTGGAACCGCTGTAGAAGGTCACGCTTCCGCCAGGCGCGCCGGCGGTGGAGGTCAC
Organism: uncultured Acidobacteriaceae bacterium; assembly: GCA_963775365.1. Lineage (GTDB taxonomy): Bacteria > Acidobacteriota > Terriglobia > Terriglobales > Acidobacteriaceae > PALSA-350. The sequence continues at coordinate 56,212 of CAVZJL010000003.1, forward strand.
CGTCGCCGTCAGCGCTATGCTGGCGCCAGAGGTAGCGCTGGCCGGCGCGGTCAATGCGGTGGTGGTCGACGCGGCGCTCACTGTGAGCGTCCCATTGACAGTGCTGACGTTGTAGCTGGCGAGATTTGACCCAGTCACCGCGGGAACAATTGGATAGCTGCCCACATTGCTGGTGGCCGTGGCTGTGGTGGTAAAGCTTTCGTTAAGGCTGTCGCTGCCCACGGTGCCGGTCACTGTTCCGCTAAAGGCCGGATTCGCTGCTCCATAGCTACGGCTCGCCTTATTAGCGGCCACCGTAAGTGGGGCAGGTGTCACCTGGAAGCTGGTCGTCGCCGTGACCGGGGAACAGTTTCCGGCCCCTTCGCCCGATGCCTGGAGCACAACCGTTCCAGCTCCTGTAAGGCTTACGGTAGTTCCCGCGATGGTAGCGGGACCGGACTGCACCGCGATCGTGACCGGAGCACTGCTGCCGGCGCTCGAAGTCGCCGTTACCGCGAAGGGTGCGCTGCCGTAAGCGTGCGACGCGATCGGGGCGAAAGTAATGGTCACCGGGTTAGTTGGCGGCGAGATGGTAAGCGTTCCAGCGTTCACCACCACCTGGTAATTGCCGGCGGATGAACCGGTCACGCTGGCGGTGATGGGATACGTACCAGCCGGGGAGCAGCTGGTAGCGGTGGTGCTGTACGTGACCACAATCGTTGTCCCTAGCGTATCGCCAGTCGCCAGCCCGGTAACCGCTCCTGTCAAGATGGGCAGCGCACCGCCTGCCGTGATAGTCGCGTTTGCGACGGCAACCGTCAGCGTTGGAAGCAAACCGTAGACCACCAGCGACCCGGAGCCATCTTTCGTTCCCAGCGCACCAAAGTTGGGCACGTAGACCTTGCCGTTAGCTACGGTGGGCGGGACATCCTTGGCGAACAGGCCAATTTCATCCCGCGCGTCGTTGGTCTTATCGCTCCACAGCGGAGCCAGCGTATCCGCATTGAACGCATACAGAACGCCCTGAACCAGCCCATCGCCTGGGAATGTTGGGTTGGAGTTGCCCGCAGCATTGCCGTTAAACGGGGTGGACGCCCATAGAATACCGTTACTGTTGCCATTGGCCGAGATGGAAAGAAATCCGCCCGGCATGGCCCCGTCGTTATTGGTCACCGGGGCGGTCATCGTACTGGTGGCAAAGGGAGTGGGATTGAGAAGGCCGGTGGTGGCATTGAACAGGAAGCCGCGCAGTACATCGTTCTCGCCCCAGACATATGTGGAGGGGCCATTCGCGTCGCTGTTGAAATACACCGGGGCGCCGTGGATGTGACTGGTGCCCTGGCCATAGATGGCTTGAAACTCCTGGATCACATTGTCGGTGGAGGCGTTGAAGTGACCCATGTTACTCGTATTCACAAGGTAGAGCACGCCTTGCTTGCCCCCGCCCAGCACGTCGCTGGTGTTGGGGACCATGAGTAGACCGGCCGAGCCCAGATCCATATCGCCTGCGCTCATTGTCGCGGCGTTACTGGGCGTGAAGTAGTCAAGCAACTGCAGAGTGGGCGATAACTTGATAAAGCTTTGCCCGGTCTGGACCAGGTTGTTGGGCGTCGCCCCGATGCTTCCATTGCCCGTTGAAATGTAGAGGTTGCCCGCGCTATCGATCGGAGGAGCCTGTCCTGACATCCAGATCCCTCCCTCGGAGCCGATGGTCGTGGTTGCGTAGAGTGCGACCTGGGCCAGCGTCGACTCGCTGTAAGCCATCACCCACCCTGTGTAGGGCATGATGTCGTTGTGCGAGCCGAAGCAAATGTAGACGTTCCCATTGGCAAGAGCCAAGCCGGCGCGTTGATTCTGCGTCTTAGCGTTAAATACAAGAGGACTGGTCAGATCGGCAGTCGAGTAGGTCGCGGTAATATTCACTGGGCTTCCGCTTACGGGAAGTCCGGTCGCGATCTCCACAGCGTTGAGATAGTACGCGTAAGCCTGGGCGCCGTTTTGCGGCTGAGATCCGGTGACAAAATACATAATATTGCTGTTCGGATCGATCACCGGCGTACCTAAAATGCCGACCCCGGTGTACTGGGAAATATTGTTATCGTTCTCTACATCCTCGTGCGATGATCTCCGAGCCAAAGTTCTGTTTCCAATACACCGTGCCATTGTCGGCATCGATCGCGTAGAGAGTGTTGAACATGCTCCCTACAAAGACGACGTTGTGCGTGCCCCCGGCAATCGCCAGGTTCGATACGTAAAGGGGCTGGGTATAGATCTGCCCGTCTGTGGGCACGGTGAAGAGTTTCCCGAAGCTGCTCGGGTTTACGTTGGCTGGAGTGAGAATGGTCTCCTGAAGATTGGCCCCGGTCCGCGACGTGTCATAGCTCTTGGTGTAGAAATTCACCTGGGCCATTGCGGCTACGCTGGAGCACACGAGCAGCAAGAGGCAAAGCCAATCATGAACGGCGAAGCGCTTCGCCTGCCCACGGCTCCGCGGGAAGCGGTTCTTTTCCGGCGGAATGGAATGGTTCTCGACTGAATGAAAAGTATGTGAACGCATATGGGGGCACCCCGCAGAAATACGTCCTCTGCTGAGACATTTAAGTAAGCACACGCATTAAGCCGATCAAATCCGGCTGGAACACCCATTCGCCAATTTCCAAGGTGGCGAATGATCGAAAACCCGAGGGGGAAGGGCCCAGAAAACTTTAACGAGACGTCCTGAAGAGCCAACGTCTTTGCGGGTGTCGATCCAAACGCATACTGACTAAAGGCCTGGTGGGGGGCACGTCGACGTGATGCTCGGTCAATCTCGACAAATGTCAAACCCAAAAATGACAACTGCCGATTGATGGTTACGAATGCACCTAAAGTGTAACAACAAACCGAAGAGAATTCACCACTCAAATCAGCGGGGACCGAGGACCTCTATTTGAGATAAACCGTTAAGAATCAATAGATGATCCGGGACAGCCGCCAAAACCGACGTCACTTTTCATGGTCTATTGACGATTAACCCACTCGATCCGGTTGCACCTTCTAGAGTGCGAAACAACCGGCTGCGTTTAAGAGGTTAGTTATCTTAGGGAGAGAGCCCGCAAACACAATTCCGTGGCTGAGACCGAGATCGGTTTTACCGGGAATGACCGAGGCCGTTTTTGAAACGCCACAATCTTTTCCTAATGCGCCATGTTGAAGGGTAAGGGCTACGGTCTGGCTTGAGACCGCAGTCCCGGAAGTTTCCAGTGGCCACGACAATCACTTGGGAAGTGGTCATGCCATTTCCGTTCCCATTCGTACTACCGCTCGTACCGCAGCTCGATAGACCAGCCGCCAGGACGCACGTGGATACGAGCAACAGGTAAAACTGCCAGGAGGGTCGCGTTTTAACCAGGGTCCGCCTGCGTAGGAAGACTGCCAATCCGGTCAGTCCTCCTGGCCACCAGAAGACCAGGGCGAACCATGTCGGATTGAGTGGGCTTTGCGGCGCCCGCTTGCTCTGCCTGTTTGCGCAGTGGTGATGCTGAGGCGCCACGTTTACAGCTCTGATTATTGCCGGTCAGTCTACCTGATTTCGCGCAAACACGCAACTGGCATTCGCGGGCAAATTCGAACAGCTCAACGTGATCGTGTACCGCTGTAGCCGCCAGTGGGGGTAAAGGTCAGGGTGGTGGTTGCTGCCTGGCCTGCTGTGAGGGTAAGCGAGGTTGGGTTTGCAGATACTGTATAACTGCCGACTGGGGCCACTGGGGCGGCGCTGACGGTAATGGTTACGGGCGCCGAAGTGCTGGCGGCAAAGTTGCCCGCTGCCGCATACGTAGCGGTGACGCTATCGGTGCCCGCCGCGAGCGTGGTCGTGGCGAGTGTGGCAACGCCGCTGCTGTTCAGCGTGCCCGTTCCCAAGGCGCGTGGATCCGCTGGAGAAGGTGACGGTCCCACCCGGTGTGCCCGCGGTGGAGGCTACCGTCGCTGTCAGAGTTTCGCTGGCGCCAGAAGTAGCGCTGGCCGGCGCGGTTAAAGTAGTTGTGGTGGCCGCCGGGGTCACCGTTAGGGCGCCGTTAACGACGGTGACGGTGTAGTCAGCCAGGTTTGAACCTGTCACGGAAGGCACAATGGGGTAGCTGCCGACAGCGCTGGTGGTGGTTGCCGTGGTGGCAAAGCTTTCCGTAAAGGTATCGCCGTTCTGCGCGCCGGTCACTGTTCCGCTAAAGGTGGGGTTGGCTGCTCCATAGGCGCGGGTCGCGTTATTGGCGGTGACGGTCAGCGTCGCCGCCGGCGTGATGGTAAGTGTGCCTGCGTTTATCACCAACCCGTAGTTGGCCGCGGATGAACCAGTCACAGTCGCGGTGATGGGATAGGTACCGGCCGGAGAACTGCTGGTCGCCGTGGTGCTGTACGTCACCACGATAGTCGTCCCCAGAGCATCGCCATTCGCCAGCCCGGTAACCGTTCCCGTCAAGGTAGGCAGCGCACTGCCTGCTTTCATGGTGGCGTTCGCGACGGCCACCGTTAGCTGTTGCAGCAAGCCATACACAACCAGGTTGCCGGAACCATCGGTGTTGCCCACGGGCCGAAGTTGGGCACATAGACCTTGCCGTTAGCCACCATCGGCGGCACATACTTGGCGAACATGCCGATCTCATCCCGTGCGTCATTCGTCTTATCTGTCCACAGCAGGCTTAGCGTATCTGCATTGAACGCATACAGAACTCCCTGCATTACTGATTTGTGGCGTCGCCATTGTAGGGCGTCGAGGCCCACACAATGCCGTTACTGGTTCCGTTTGCCGAGATGGAAAGAAATCCGCCCGGCATGGCCCCATCATTATTGGTCGCCGGCGCGGTCATCGTACTCTTGGCGAATGGAGTGGTAGTGAGAAGGCCGGTGGTGGCATTAAATGGGAAGCCGCGCAGTACATCGTTTTCGCCCCAGACATACGTGGTGGGGCCGTTCACGTCGCTGTTGAAGTACACCGGGCCGCCATGGATGTGACTGGTACCGACGCCATAGACAGCCTGAAACTCCTGGCGCACGTTGTCGCTCGAGGCGTTGAACTCTCCCATCGCGGTTGTGTCCGCCAGGTAGAGCACGCCCTCGCTTGCCGCCTCCCAACACATAATTGGTGTTCGGGATGAGCAACAGGCCGGACGAACCCAAATCCATGTCGCCGGAATTCATCGCGGCGCTGTTATACGGGGTGAAGTAGTCGAGCAACTGCAGAGTGGGCGATAACTTGATAAAGCTATTGCCGGTCTGTACCAGGTTATTCGGGGTCGTGCCGAAACTTCCATTGCCGGTCGAGATGTAGAGATTGCCGGCGGCATCGATCGTCGGCGCTTGCCCGGAATTCCAAATCCCGCCCAGTGTGCCCGTCGTCGTGTCGGAGTAAACAGCTGTCTGTGCCAGGGTTGAGCGTACTGTAAGCCATCACCCAGCCGTTGTAGGGCGCTATGTCGTCGTGGGAGGCGAATGCAAGGTAGACGTTCCCGTTGGCCAGCGCCAGCCCGGACGCGGATTCTGCTGTCTGTGCGCTAAACACCAACGGAGTGGTGAGATCGGCAGTGGAGTAGGTGGCGGCTATCGCCACCGGGCTTCCGCTTACCGGAAGTCCCGTTGCAATCTCAATCGCGTTGAGATTGAAGGAGTATTGCGCGGCGCCGCTGGCCGGTTGGGAGCCGGAGACGAAATACATGATGTTGGTGGCCGGATCAATCACCGGCGTACCCAAAATTCCGAGCCCGGTCGCCTAGGAAATATTCTGATCGTTCTCGACAGTTTGTGGATTGATGGGCGAGCCAAAGTTCTGCGACCATAGCTGGGCGCCGGTGTCGGCATCGAGCGCGTAGACGGTGTTCAACATGCTCGCTACAAAGACAACGTTGTGCGTACCCCCGGCAATCGCCAGTTTCGACACATAGAGGGGCTGGGCGTAGATTTCCCCATCTGTATGGAAGGTCCAGAGTTTTCCGAAGTTGGTCGGATTTACGTTGGCCGGAGTGAGAATCGTCTCCTGCAGATTCGCACCGGTCCGTGAAGTGTCGTAACTCCTGGTATAGACATTCACCTGGGCCACGGCGGCCACGCTGAAGCCCACCAGCAGCCCAGACAAAAACAAGCCTGAACGAAAAACCGCGTCCCACGGCCGCAGCCGATAAAACGAACGGGCATCGTCAGCGGAGAGGGGAACTGTCCTCTATAAATTGAAAATTACTTAAATGCTTTGCCAAACAGGGCCCCTAAGTTAGTCGACCTGCCAGGACACCCAGGCGACCTACAGAGATGTGCGAAAGCTCCTGCGGACTGGAGCTGACACACTCCTCATCGGGCCAAACGCCTGTTCAAACGAAACGCTTTGTGGGGCAAGTCAAATGTTGTGGTTGAATTCCTAAACAAAGTCACTGAATTGTCGAAAATGTCACTGAATTGTCACAAATGTAACTAAATTGTAGCAACGAACTGCAATTAATTCCCGCTTAAATAACGGCAAACATTAGATTTATTTGAATTTGCGTGGAAAACGGTGCTTTAATTCTGCGGTTTAATGCAAGTAAACTATCCGTTTGAGTACGCTGATTTCTAGAGAGGCACGTTACGCCCCAAAACCCCGCCTGAACCCGGATCCCACAGCGCCGCTCATTTCATTCTCTCTGATGCAGAAGGTCCCCAAATATTTGCCTGGAAAAAGACTCACAGGGGTAAAGGCCCTCGCTCGGGTGCGGCCCGGGGAACGGATGATCCGTCTGCCGCGTACCTGATACAAAGAACCCGTGAGTCTAATCCACGAGAAGCAGGTGGCCAGGTGGGAGTAACGCGACGGGAATTGTTGGTGGGCGCCGGAGGGCTGGCTTCTGCATTGGTCTTTGGCGCGCCTGTGATGGAAGCAGTGGGTGAAGTTCGGGCAGCGGTCGAGGAGCCGTCCGGCCGGAAGCTGAAAATCATTGTCGCTGGTGGCCATCCCGGGGATCCGGAGTATGGATGTGGTGGCACTGTCGCCCGCTTAACCAATCTTGGCCACGAAGTAGTCCTGCTTTACCTGAACGACGGAGCGTGGCCTCCTACGGGCGCGTCCATACGAATTGCGGAGGCGAAAAAGGCTTGCGAACTGCTGAAAGCGCGGCCTGCCTATGCCGGACAATTCAATGGTCACGCCGTGGTGGACAACGCGCATTACGAAGAGTACGCAAAGCTGATCGAAGCCGAAAAGCCGGACGCTGTTCTTACCCAGTGGCCGATTGACAACCACCGCGACCATCGCGCGATCACCATGCTCACCTACGATGCATGGCGGCAATCGAAAAAGAGCTTCTCTTTGTATTACTACGAGGTTTCCGATGGGGAGGATACCTTGCAATTCTCCCCCACGCACTACGTCGATATCACGGAAACGGAAGCGGTTAAACGTGCCGCCTGCTATGCGCACGCGAGCCAGACGCCCGACCGGTATTACGCACTGCAGGACCAGGTTGCCGCTTTTCGGGGTGTTGAAGGCGGCTACAAGAGAGCAGAGGCATTTGTGCTCCAGCTGCAGAGCCCGGGTGATCCTCTGCAGGCCGTCAGGCGGTCCTGAAGAAAAGAATGGTAATGCGATAGCCTGAATGGCCGAGGGGATAACTTGATGTCCATGGACCTGTCTGCAGCGCACGCACCAATCGGCCAATTTCTCGAGCAGCCTAAAGACCGGGAGGAGTGGCAGAAGTTCCGGCTTTCGGAGGATCAAATCGCCTCGTTCAACGAGCAGGGGTATCTGGCTGGCGTTCAGGTCCTCAGCGATCGGCAAATCGATTCGCTTTGCTCCGAGCTGGCCGGCCTGATGAAGAAGTCGCATCCCGCCAACCACCTCTTCCATGAATACCACTCCAACGAATCGAAGGATCCGAACGCGGTTCTCTTTCATGCCCTGGGAGCGTGGCGAACCGGACCCGCCTTCCACGATGTGCTCTGGAGTCCGGCGTTCCTGGTGCCGGCGTCGCAGTTGTTAGGTGGTCCAGTGCGCTTTTGGCATGACCAGCTTTTTTGTAAGCCGGCACATCATGGGGGCGTGGTGGCCTGGCATCAGGACTACTCCTACTGGACGCGCACCGAGCCAATGTCGCATCTCACCTGCTGGATTGCACTGGACGACAGCGACCGCGACAATGGTTGCCTCTACTATGTTCCGGGAAGCCATCGCTGGAAGTTGCTGCCGGTGACTGGCCTTACGGGAAACATGGATGAGATCATGACTGTTCTCACGTCCCGAGCAAAAGCAGGAGTTCCTTCCCGTTCCCATCGAATTGAAGCGCGGGCAATGTACCTTTCACCACCCGCTCATGGTGCATGGCTCTTATGAGAATCGCTCCGAGCGGCAACGCCGGGCTACGCTCATCAATGCCTTCAGGGATGGAGTTCGATCTGCTTCAGACGATCCGCTCTTGCAGGGTGTTCCTTCCATCCCCACTGGAGGCAAAATGGAGGGTCAGTTTTTTCCGCTGCTCTTCGATCCTCAGCTAACGCGGAACTAAGCTCATAAAGTTGCGGCTGACATCATTGGCGCGGAGAGAACATCCACCTCGCGAAGATATTTCTGCACCCGCTCGCGCTCTTTGCTTGAATAAGGGAGAAACGGCGGGGTAACGTCAGTGCTGCATATACCCAACAGCGATAAGGCACACTTGAGCCCGCGCAGCGGGTTTGCGGTATGGTCCGCGGAGAGGTAGACGGCGGTATCGAATTGCACCGCCAGTTGCTGCAACGCGGAGACACGGTTCAAATCGCCAGCCGCCGCAGCTTCATACAGTGCTACGAAAAGGCGCGGCCAAACATTGGATCCGCCGGCCATGCCCCCGTGGGCGCCCATCAACACAGCTTCTGCCAGTAGATCGTCCGGTCCCACCAGCAGGCTGAAATCAGCCAAGCCCCGGAGACCCTCTCGCGCCGCGTGGAAATAACCCATGCTCAGGCCGCTATCTTTCAGCCCTACGATATTCGGCTCGGCGGCGGCCTGAATCACCGTCGCGACATCAATCCAAAGGTGGGTATTGAGGGGAGCATTATAGATAAATAACGGTAAAGGTGAATCCGAGGCCATCTTCTTGAAATACTGCAACAGCTCTGCCTGGGACACCTGGTAGTAGTAGGGCGGCGCGGCAACCACGGCCTGCGCGCCGCACTCGTAAGACTTTGCCGCCATGCGGAGGGCGTCCTGGTAAGAAGTGTCAGTGATTCCGACGATCACCGGCACGCGTGAAGCCACTCGTTTGCAGGCTTGTTCAATCACTGCCGAACGCACGCTATAGGGGAGGTTCGGAGCTTCTCCTGTGGTGCCCAAAATGAAGATGCCATGAACCCCGCCGCCGATCAGGTGTTCGATCAGCCGCTCGAGCCCTCTCTCATCCAGGGTAAGGTCCTCACGCAGTGGGGTAACCATGGCCGTGATAACGCCGCTTAGCGGCCGAGGCAATTTCGGATTCAAGGCACTCTCCTGAACATGAGCAAATGGCTCGAAAATGATAGCATCAGCCCTCGTCCGCCTCCGGCCAGGAACCCGCTACAGGAACCGGCGAGAGGATATAGTTCTAGTTGGCCGTAATCAATCCGAAACAGACAGGACCCGGATTTTCCTGGCATGCTACGCAGGACGTGGCCGCGTGTGCTGCTTTCGTTAAGGAAAGCAGCATGAAGTTGCCAATGCCACCAAGTTCCACAGGAAATCCCGGGGAGTGCGAAGGGAGCGCATGAGTATCGAGCACACGGTGTTGGCTTTGGCGCAGGATAACGATCCGCCGCTAAGCATGCTGAAAGGCCTGCGGCACATTGTAGGCCGCGAGCCCGCGGCTTTTGCGAGCGCAGTGAAGGATCCGGTGGTGATTCTCGCCTGGTCGATACCCAAGAAAGTGTTGCGGGAGGTATTCCTCATGTGCCAGGACGTTCGTTGGGTGCATTCCCGCTCTGCGGGATTGGACAGCGTGCTCTTTCCGGAGTTGATCGCGAGCGACGTTCCGCTTACCAACGGGCGAGGTGTTTTCAGCCAGTCTTTGGGGGAATTTGCCCTGGCGGCGATTCTCTATTTCGCCAAGGATTTTCGCCGCATGGTCCGCAACCAGATAGCGGGCGTGTGGGAGCAGTTTGATGTGGAGGAGATTGACACCCAGACGGTGGGCATTGTGGGCTACGGCGACATTGGCCGCGCTGTTGCGAAGCGGGTCCATCCCATGGGCATGCAGGTTCTGGCCACCAAGAGACACGCTCCAGCAGGGTCCGATCCGAATGTCGACCAGTTCTATAAGCCGGAAGATCTGATGGAGATGCTGGGCCGCTGCGACTATGTGGTGGTCTCGCTCCCGCTTACTCCGGAGACTCACCACATCATCAGCGATGCACAGTTCGCGGCTATGAAGCCAACCGCCGTGATCATCAACGTAGGGCGGGGACCGGTGATTGACGAGGCGGCCATGGTCCGTGCGCTCACGGCAAAGCGCATCAAGGGCGCGGGCCTCGACGTCTTCGAGAAGGAACCGCTACCGCCGGGCGATCCCATGTATAAGCTGGAGAACGTACTGCTGTCGCCTCACTGCGCTGACCATACTGCGCAGTGGTTGAACCAGGCGATGCGATTCTTCCTGGAGCAGGATCGCCGATTCGCTAACGGGGAGCCGCTGGAAAACGTGGTAACCAAGACACTGGGCTACTAGGAATGGACGAGAAGGACAAGGTAAGACGCGGGCTGCGCAGCGATCTATGGTTTGGCGAACTGGTAGAACCGGGCGAAGCTGCCGTCTATCTGGAACGCTACGGCAACTACGGCATTACCCGTGAGGAGCTGCAATCCGGCCGGCCTGTCATTGGCATTGCACAAAGTGGCAGCGACCTGGTCCCTTGCAATCGGATTCACGTCACGCTCGCCGAACGGGTGAAAGCGGGTATCCGCGATGCTGGGGGACTGCCCTTCGAATTTCCCACGCACCCCTTGCAGGAGACGGGCCGCCGCCCCACCGCCGCCCTTGACCGTAACCTGGCCTACCTTGGCCTGGTTGAGATATTGGCCGGATATCCATTCGATGGCGTCGTGCTTACGACAGGATGCGACAAGACCACACCCGCAGCCTTGATGGCCGCGGCCACGGTGAACTTGCCGGCCATCGTGTTGTCGGGCGGACCGATGCTCGATTCCTATGTAAACGGCAAGCTGAGCGGCACGGGCTTGGTGCTTTGGGAAGCGCGCCGACAACTGGCGGAAAACCTTATCACTGGCCGACAGCTGATAGAGATGGTTTTAGCCGGTATTCCCAGCGCCGGCCATTGCAACTCCATGGGGACTGCGCTCTCGATGAATTCGCTGGCGGAGGCCTTGGGGATGAGTCTGCCCGGGTGTGGCACCATCCCAGCTCCTTATGCAGAGCGGGCCAAAATGGCCTACCGGACCGGGCGCAGAATTGTGGAGATGGTGAGGGAAGACCTCACCCCCAGCAAGGTTCTTACCCGCGAAGCCTTCGAGAATGCCATCGTGGTGAACTCCGCAATCGGGGGTTCGACCAATTGTCCACCCCACATCATCGCGATCGCGCGCCACGTAGGCGTGGAGCTGAACATTCGCGATTGGGAGCGAGTTGGCCACCAAATTCATTTGCTGGCCAACGTACAGCCTGCGGGAGAGTTTCTTGCTGAGGCCTATCATCGAGCGGGCGGGGTGTGCGCAATCTTCGGCGAGCTGATGCAGGCAGGCAAGGTCCGCACGGGCGCTTTGACGGTAAGCGGCACAACGGTGGGCGAGAGCTACAAAGATGCGCGCAGTCTCGACACCAACGTCATCCATACCTACGATAATCCGCTGAAGCAAAATGCGGGACTGCTGGTGGTTTCGGGCAACCTCTTCACGTCCGCGCTGGTCAAGACTTCGGTCATTAGCGACGAGTTCAGGCAGCGCTATCTTTCCGGCCCCGGCAACGAGGACTGTTTTGTTGCTCGGGCCATCGTGTTCGATGGGCCTGAAGATTATCGCAAGCGCATCGAAGATCCGTCGCTTCCCATCGACGAGCATTCCATCCTGGTGGTGCGTGGATCGGGGCCGGTTGGCTATCCGGGTTCTGCAGAGGTCGTGAATATGACTCCGCCGGGAAGACTTATCCGAGAGGGCATTCGTATGCTGCCCTGTATGGGAGATGGCCGGCAAAGCGGTACCTCAGATAGCCCGTCGATTCTGAATATCTCGCCGGAATCGGCGGTTGGGGGTAACCTCGCAATCCTCAGAACCGGCGATCAGATCAAGGTCGATCTCGCGCATCGACGTGTGGACGTGCTGCTGTCAGAAGAAGAGATCGCAACGCGGCAGAAAGAGTTGAAGCCTGCCGAATTAACCAATCACTCGCCGTGGGAGGAATTTTACCGGTCGAATGTTGGCCAGCTGGAGACCGGCGCCTGCCTGGAATTTGCAGTGAGGTATCACGACGTGCGCAAGGTGGTTCCGCGGCACTCACACTGAGTGGCGGGTGTTTACAAGGAGTGTCTATGGAAAATCCAGTGCGTGTGGGGTTCGTTGGGGCGCGGTTTGCAGCGAAGTTTCATTGGGAGGCCATCCGTCGCGTCTATGGAGTGCCGGTCGAGATCGTAGGTGTGACCTCAAAAACACCGGAGGCACGGGACAACTTTGCAAAAGAGGCGGGGATCCGCGCATTTGAGAGCTTTGCGGAGCTTTGTGCGGCCGTGGATGTGGTCGATCTCTGCACTCCTCCTTCCTCCCATGAGGAACTGGCGGTGCAGGCGCTCGGCTTGGGCAAACATGTCATCATCGAAAAGCCGCTGACCGGATACTACGGTGCGGCCACGTTTCCCAAGGAACTAATGCTCTCTGAAGCGGCGGCAAGTTGTGCCCGGATTCTTGCTGCGGCGAAGGCCAGCGGCAAGCGAGTCTGCTATGCCGAAAACTTTGTTTATGCTCCGGCGATTCAGAAGGAACGGGAGATCATCGAGAAGAGTGGCGGCCAGATACTGCGCATTATGGGAGAGGAGTCGCATAACGGGTCACATTCTCCCTACTATGGCCGCTGGAAATTCTCCGGTGGCGGATCGCTGGTTGGGAAGGGATGTCATCCGGTCAGCGCAGCTCTTTATCTAAAGCGGGTGGAGGGCGATTCGCGAGACGGCAAACCGATTCGGCCGGCCACGGTAAGCTGCCGCACGCATGAGATTACGCGGCTTCCCAACTTTCGCGATGAAGGCTTTCTGCGCACTGGCTACGATGACATTGAGGACTATGCCCAGATTCACATAACCTTCACCGACGGAACGGTCGCGGATATATTCTCATCGGAACTGGTCATGGGCGGCGTTGCCAACTGGCTGGAGATTTTTTGCAACAATCACCGTACGCGATGCAACCTGAATCCGATCAATGCGCTGGAGACGTTTAATCCCAGGGAAGACATATTCAAAGATGTGTATGTCGTGGAGAAAACCAGCACCAAACAGGGTTGGAGCAAGCCTGCGCCGGATGAGGGCTGGCAGCATGGGTATCCACAAGAGTTCCAGGACTTCATGGAGTGCATCTACCACGACCGCGAGCCTCTGTCGGGAATAGAGTTGGCGCGAGATACCATCGCGACACTTTACTCCGGCTATTTGTCAGCGGAGCGGCGCGGGGCCGAGGTTACAGTACCCTCCTAGGGTTGAAAGGAGGGGCCTGCGGTTTTTTCAACCGGCAGCAAACCGACGGGTACCCGTCGATCTGCTGTTAGGAAAGGTCTTAGCGCCAGACAGCGATCTGCGCTGAGACACGCGCCACCGCGAAGCTCACGCCCTTAAGGTTGCGCTCCCGGGGCACTCCTGGAATGTCGCGCGGAAAGGGAGGAGCGGTATAGACGAGCTTTCCGTAGCGATGATTGACCTGGTACTCATCCGCTTCCATTACGCCGATGACTCCTGCCAGCGACCCTGGCAGCGCCGCTGCGCCACTCATCTCCAGTGCGGAAACGATCACCGCCCCGGCTTGCCGGGTTCTGGCGACTGCATCTTCAAAGGCGCTGCGATGCTCGGGGTTGAGGGTTCCCAGGCTTAGATTGATGACCTGGATGTCATGCTCCAGGCACCAGTCGATGGCCCGGATGACAACCGGCAGGCTGGTAGCCAGCTTGCGGTCGAAGATCTTGACTGCGACCAGATCCGCTTCCGGATTCAGATGATGGATGATTGCGGCAACGGCGGTACCGTGACCAAGGGTATCTTCATAGCCCGCGATCGCTCCGTCCGCAGTGATCGTGATGCCGTCGACGATCTTGCCCACATGTGGATGCGTGCGGCATACTCCACTGTCCAAAACGCCGATGCGCACTAGGGGCTCACGCGGTTGCCCGCGCTGATTCGAGCACGCACCCGTCCTCGAGGACGACGACCATATCAGCCAATTCAGCGAGCGACATGCGATGGGTGATCAGGATCGAAGTGCGCCCGCGCAAGACGTTCATCAATTCACTGGTGACCGCGGCCTCTGAAGCAGGATCGAGCGCGGAGGTGGGTTCGTCCAGGATCAGTATTCTGGGATCGCGCAGCAACGCGCGCGCCAGAGCGATTCTTTGCCGTTCGCCGACTGAGAGCGTGAGTCCGCGCTCGCCGAGGATGGTCTCGTAGCCATTCGGCAAGGACTGAATGAAGGTATCAATCGCCGCCGCCGCGGCACAGTTGCGAATCTCCTCCAGCGTCGCCTCTGGCCGCCCATAAGCGATGTTCTCGCGAATGCTGGCGCGGAAGAAATATGGTGTTTGCTCGACCATGGCAATCTGCCGCCGCAGATCTTCCAGGCGCAGCTCACGAATATCCTGGCCATCGATGGCGATCGTGCCGGAGTCCACATCGTGAAAACGCAGGAGCAAATCTGCCAGAGTCGACTTTCCCGCGCCGCTGGCGCCGACAATGGCGCACATCTGGCCGGCGGGAATGGTGAAGGAGACATCGCGAAGCACCGGGACATCGTGACCGTATTGAAAGCGGACCTTGTCAAACGTGATCGCGTGTCTCACGCAAGGCAAGGGAAGTGGATCCGCAACCTCCTTCACCTCCACCGGCACATCCATCACTTCGAAGACGCGCCCCAGGGAAACCCCGCCGGTGAGCAGGTTGGTGTAGATACCCAGCAGGTTCTGCACCGGAGAGAGCAGCTTGAGATGGTAGGCCATGAAAGCGACCAGGCCGCCGACGGTCAGCTGCTGGGCGATGACCAGCTTGCCTCCGTAGAGAAAGACGATGGCCGTCGAAAGCGTGAGCACCGTGCTCGGCATAGCGCTGGCCAGGAACGACAGCACCTGCATGGAAAGCAGCGAGCGGATAAAGCTGGAATTGTATTCGCGAAAGCGCTCGGCCTCGAACTTCTCCGTTGCCGAGGCGACGATCAGGCGCATGCCCAGCAGGCTTTCGATGAGAAAGCTGCCCAGATCGGAACTCCGTTGGCGCAGATCCGCGGTTTGCACCGTCAATCGCCCCTGGTAATGCCGCAAAGCAAAAATGCCCACCGGCAGCAAGGCAACACTGGCGAGCATCAGGCGCCAGTTGAGCCAGGACATGATCGCAATACTGCCCACCAGAAATAGCAGGTTGGAGAGGACGGAGAGCAGGGTATCGGAGCACACGCGCTGCACTTCGCCGATATCGTTGTTGATCCTGGAAACGATATCGCCCAGCTTCTTCTGGGTGAAATAACGCGGCGAGAGCTGCTGCAGATGGCGATACACCGCCAGCCGCATATCGAAGAGGCTTTCGGCCGATAGCCGTACGTAGTAATAACTGGAAGCGATGTTGAGAACAAAGCCGACGATGGTCACGACGACCATCGCGATCGCGATCATAGGTGAGCGCGTGCAGATTGCGCCGCAGCAGCGCGTCATCGATCAACAGGCGCGAGATATAAGGCTGCACCAGGCCGACCGCGGTTGAAAACAGCCCCAGCAGCATAACCGCAAGCAGCCCGCGCCAATAAGGAACGACATAGGCGAGAGCCCGCTTGTATTGCGCAAAGGGAATCTTCATCCGCTCGCTCTACGCGGAACCCTTAAGAGGCATCACGATCAGGTTCGACGTAGTGTCTCCTTCGAGGTTGATGGTGTGCAGCAACTCCAATGTTTTCGCGTCGTACAGCTCGATTTCGAAGCCGGCGTTATAGATCATCAGCTTGGAGCCATCGGCGGTCATGCCGAAGGCCAGACGGGTACGGCCGAGGAACTGGCGCCGGTTAATGATCTTCTTGGTCTTCATATCGAAGACCCAAAATTCCGTGACCCGGTCGCCGTGGGTTCCATAGACGGAAACCGTATAGCCCAGCTTTCGGTCGGGCGTCAGCATCAGCGGTTCCATCTCTTCCGCTGCGGGGCCCACAGGAGTCAGATCGTAGGTCATGTTAGCCAGATCGAGCTCCGCGATGCCGAAGATCCGGCGATGCACGTAAGGATCAGAGGAATCGAAGATGCCGATCACTTTGCCCGCCGGCTCGTTGGGATCATTGACCAGGCCGGCAAACGAGCCGTCAGTCGAAGGATCGGTTGGTTTCGAGAGCTCGATCTTCTTGACGAATTTGAAATCGCTGGTATTGAAAACCATGATGTTGTCGCGGAAGAGATAGAGCAGCTTCCCATCCGGAGAAACTCGGATGGTGTTGCGATAGCCGGCGGGTGGCGGCTCATCTTTCGGATACGGCACGATCCGCGTGATTTTGCGGGCTGCAAGACTGATCTCGATGATCTGCGGCGGGTCGATCTCGTAGTGATCGATTTTCTTGATCACCGGCGTAGCAAAGGAATAGAGGAGTTTCCCGGTGGGATCGATGGCGAAGCCGCCCAGGCGATAGTTGGTGTTGGAGGTGTTCAGGGGGAAGGTGTCGAGAACCTTGTGGGTCGCAAGGTCAATGGAAACGATGGAGTTGTCTTTCAGCGTCGAGGCATACAGGATCTTGTTGTCCGGCGAGAGAACCAAGGTTCTTACAATGTCGGTGGGCAGGTCGATTTTATCGAGGATCTTTCCCTGTACCGAATCCATGACCAGCACGGTGTGCGGCCAGACTCCGAGGTACATCAGCTGAGTGCCCGCACTCGCAGGTGGCGCGGAAGCAGCAAGGCTCGCAGCGGCCCAAAGCGAGAGACCCAGAAAGGCGAAAACAGCGCGCATGAAGTTCCTCCAGGTGAAAGATGCTAGGGAAATACGATGTCCACGTTGCGCCAATCTTTGGTGGCCGAAGCGCACTTGCTGGTCCAGTCAGGAGAGTTGTTGAGATGGTCAGGAACCTGGGCCGGCCAGAAGCAGGTGGCGTAGCAATCGTAGATGTCGCGTTCCACGGGCTGGCATAGTCCGGCCGTACCACCGGCCGAGTCGGTCTCCCATCCGGGGGAAAAGATGATGGTGCATCCCATGGGGACGTGGACCTTGGGCGTGGACGAGCCCGGAGCCTGCAAGGCAACGATGTCTTCCTTCAACGCCTCCGCATTGCGCTCGATACGCTGCGCCTTTTGATTGACGGCTCGGAGATGCTTCATGAAGCCTTCCTTTCAGAGAAATGATCGAGGAACGAGGGGTTTTGCGCGGCGATAGCGCCGTATACCTCCAGGCACTTATTGGTCCAGGTGCGGATCCAATCGCAGTAGTGGAGGTTGGCATGGCCGGTATCGCCATAGCGAACAAATGCCTCGTGATGGCAACCGCCGGCACAGAGCGGCCGCGCCCAGCACTCATGGCAGTCGTACTTGGTATCAATATTTCCCCGGGTAAGAAAAGCGTTTTGCTTTTCTTTATCCATCCCAGTGGCCACATTGCCAAGAACATGTTCGTCGGAGTCGACAAAGCGGTGGCAGGGCGCGATATCGCCGGAGGGACCGACACCAACCATGCCCAGTCCCGCGCCGCAGGGGAGGGATTTATTGACTCCCTGGTGCAGCTCGGAAAGGGTATCGCTTACGTTGGAAAAGCCGTGGTGCTCGCCTCGCAGAGCGTACTCAAGATACTCATCCGCAAGCTCGCTAAACTGCTCCAGAACGCTATCCATTCCCGGCTCGTTGATGGAGTAAAGACGGTTGGGAGAAGTGGTCACCGGGGCAAAGCCAACTTCG
Organism: uncultured Acidobacteriaceae bacterium; assembly: GCA_963775365.1. Classification (GTDB taxonomy): domain Bacteria; phylum Acidobacteriota; class Terriglobia; order Terriglobales; family Acidobacteriaceae; genus PALSA-350. The sequence continues at coordinate 74,244 of CAVZJL010000003.1, forward strand.
TAGAAGCCGAGTTCATGCTTCAGGTGCTGATAGATCTTCCTTACGTCCATCGCCCCCGAGGTCATGGTGACGCGAGCGGCAATCGGCCGTGTCTTATGCTTCGCCAGAAGGTTCTGCACCTTGGGCTTGATGATGTCGTAGCTGCCTCGGCCGTTGGAGAAGACGCGAAACTTGTCCTGCATCTCTTTCGGGCCGTCCATGCTGACCGTCACGCCGATGGCATTCTCGGCCAGGTACTCGATGATGGCAGGTGTAAGCAGTGTCGCGTTGGTGGTCAGGCTGAAATCGAGCTTGACCTGCAACTCCTCGGCCCTGGCTCGCGAGTATTCGACCACCCGCTTCAGCAGGGGGAAATTCATCAGGGTTTCCCCGCCGAAGAAAGTAATGTGGACGCTCTTTCTTCCCTGCGATTCGGCAAAAAGGTACTCGACAGAACTTTTCGCCGTCTCCCACTCCATGAATTTCGGTTTGCCCTCGGGGGTCGCGACCTTGTCCTCACCAAACTCGTAACAGTACTGGCAGGAGAGATTGCACTGGTTGGTCACGTTCAGGACGATCGTCTGCAGAGGAAATGTCTCCGGGCAGAGGCTCGGATTTTGTGTACTCCTTTTCTCCGTTGCGGATCGCCTTTCACCTCGCGCAGCTCGTCGATGCACTCTTCTACCTCGCTTGAGGCGTAACCATCGCTGCACAGGCCTGCTACAAGATCTTCACGGCTGAGCGGGGTCTGATCCAGGCTCTGCAGAATCTCGGTGGTCATTCCGTCCAGCGCAACAATACCCCCGCTGGGAACGAGATAGAGAAACTCCTGCCCCGCGCCTTGGAACCTGTGAAACTCACCTAAGGAGTAATGGTCACTGTGCTACCTCCGGCTGATCCCAGGAGATATATTGCGGTACGGCGACCACCAGGTAGCTTCTCCCCTTTAGTGGAGGAGCTCCGTCGGTCTTGTAGGTCGCCGTAATCCAAACATCTCCGTAGTTGTTGCGCATCGACTTGCGCTTTGGATCGGGACCATCGGAGGCCGGCGTAAAGAGCCCAGTCTTGGCGTCGACCGAGCCGACAAAATCCGTGTCATCATCCCCGTAGGAGGCAACAAACTCCTCCATCTTGTAGGTGGCCGGCACCGGGCCGAGATCGATATCGTCGTCGGTGTTGGGCTTTCCGTCAGGGCCGTTGCTGAAGGCCACGGTTTCAAACTGCACGTATCCTTTGGGGTGCGGAGAGCCTCCCAGGTGGGCGATCGATGTGGTCGGCGTCACTTTCAGGAAGTCGATGTGGTCGTAGACGGCATAGGCTGCGGGAAGGGAGGCACTCTTTACGGCTACCATGCGCTTGCCAGGGGTGGCATCCGGGCTTACGCTGGCGCTTACCGTCACCACGCCGGGTTGCTGGTCGATGATCTTGGTGACCTTGACTCCGGGACCAAGATCCACATCGCTCACGGTCAGGTTGGCCGGTAAGGCATCGCCATAGATACGCATGGTCGCGTCGGTGGCGCCGGCCTTGAGCGAAGGCTTATCGACTCCGATCAGCATGGGAGCCGAAGTCGCGCGGCGCATCGTCACATCCATGCCGAATTCCGAATACTCACCCCAGAACCAGCGGCCGGTGAATTCGTTCTGATCCTTGGAGAGCGCCATCACTTCGCGCACGGTTTGCGGCGCCTCCGGTCCCGTCCCAGCCTTCTCGACCGTCGATCGTCCGCGCCAGTCGTATCCCGTATAGACAAGGGCCTTTCCTGAGGAGGCCATCACGGAGTCCCCATCGCCGCAAGTCACCTTTGTCTTGGTGATGAAGGAATCGCCAGTGGCGCTGGGTTCAATGGTCATCTCGCCGAAGAAGGGGCCTTTGCCCGGCTCATTTCCCGAGATAAGCCAGCGCCCCGCAAGTCTTGGGAGCCTGCATGGACGCCTGCCACTCGGCCCATTCCGTGGTGTGCAGCGGCGAACTCTTCGCGATGTACTCCAGCGCCTGCTCAGCGGGGGTGGGACCCTTCGGAGGACCGGCGCCGGGCTCCTCGATCGTGAGGATGATCGAAGGCGGTGAAGCGCACCGAAGGAAAGAATGCGACGTGCATGTTCTCGAGATACTGCCAATCTGCGGGGGTCCTATGCCAGGAGAGCGGCTTGGCGAGCGCATGGCAGGCGGCACAGGCATGCGCTACCTCGGGACTGGGTATTTTTTCATCGATGATGCGATGCTCGGTGAAGTAAGCGATCTTCGCGTTTTCCTCGGGAGCCAGTCCGTGCTGATCGCTCAGATAGCGAAGGATGCTGCGGGCTTCGTCCGGTGACAGTTGCAATCCGTTCAGCCGCACCATACGCTTGATGGCTTCTTCCCAGCCCTCGGGCGTGGTCCGGATGTAGGAGATGCGGGTCATGTTTCCCTTGGCATCGGGAGCATGGCAGCCGCCGCACTTACTCAAGGTGAGCTGGTCCTTTACCGGGAAGCCGGCAGTATCCGGGCTATCCGCCGGTGTGGTGACCTTTACCTCGGGAGTTGAGGCCGTCTCTTGTGAAAGTGCTGGAATGGAGAGAGAGGCAAGGAGGAGTGGGAGCGCCGGCATCCAACAGACGCACCTAAAGCGAACGCGAAAATCCATCGATTCAATTCCTCGTCGGTAGGAAAGGGCCTTCTAAACTTTGGGGCCCATGAATCTGAAATGTTCTTCGACGTGGAAGAGGAGGTTCGTTGCAGGTATGTGTTGATGGTGTGACGGTTTTCTTCCAGTGTCAAGTTTTTTTGATGTCCATGGAAGAATGAGAACGATGGAGATCGAGGTCCATATCGAGGGGGACGGTGTTGCCGCGGTTTGCTGCGCGCAACTGTTCTCTGACAGCGGACAAACGTTCACTTCCTCAAGGGTGGTTCGGCCCAAGCTGGGGGCTGTGTTGCTTAGCAGGCAGACGGTGGCTCTGCTAGCGGAAATCTTTCCCTCGGCGGATTTGCTTTCGGTTGGCCATCCGATTCAGAAAAGGGTCGTGGCATGGGGAGCGGCTGAACCGATTACGCTTGCCGCACTCCGCACTGGTGATTTCGGAAACTGATTTGCTTACCCGTCTTTGGGCGCAGGTGCCGTTGCGCGCGCAGCCTGCTGCCGGCGGATGGAAATTTCTATCGAGCGGTGGAAGCGGCCTGCAGCAACGGGCTTTTGGAACCCGCGTAGCCTCGGTTGGCGCGTGCGGTACTCCATCGTGATGTGGATCAAAGCTGCGTGTTGGATCGAGTCGGTCGACTCCGGCTGGCTCTTTTTGCTCCCCCGCGGAGAGAACGAAGCGGCGACGTTGATCGCCGTCGGCGACATGCCCGGCGCACTTCTTGGCCAGAGCCGCGTCATTGCTGGATTGATTGGTATCGTGGAAGGTCCAGCGGCGGAGTTTGCCGCGTATCCGCGTATCGCTGATCCGCTTTGTGGCGACGGCTGGCTCGCCTGCGGCGCAGCGGCGATCGGGTTCGACCCACTCTGCGGCGAGGGCACAGGCAATGCCGCACGCCAGGCTTATCTGGCTACGGCGATCATCGCAGCAATCCGCAAGGGAGAGCCGGTGGAGGATCTTGTTGGCACACTATACGTCGCGGCAGATGCACGGATTTCTTCGCCATCTGCAGATATGCCTCGACTTTTATCAAAGCGGCGGTTCGGGGGAGTTTTGGCAGTCGGAAACAGCATTGCTTCAGCAGGGAATCGAGTGGGCCGGGCGGGACTTGCGGGAACAGGAGAGGCCGCCAACTCATCGCTTGGTCGGAAGACAGCTGGAGCCGATCTCCCGTGCGAGAAGGTGAGTCGGTGAAGAGCCAAGGGTGTAGGTTCGTGGTATCCCACATCTCGCTCAGTTTTTCGCGAGATGTGGGATACACGGCGTTCTACGTGCGACTTTCGACTAGACCCGTTCGATGACCACGGTCTCAATCGTTACCGGCTTGTTCGGCTTGTCTTGTGAGTTGCGGGGCACCTTGGAGATCTTCTCTACTACGTCGTAGCCTTCCACAACTTCGCCGAAAACGGTGTGCTTGCCGGTGAGCCATTGGGTTGGTGCGACGGTGATAAAGAACTGCGATCCGTTGGTGTTGGGGCCGGCGTTGGCCATGGCCAGCTTGCCCGGCGCATTGAGAGCTGTGAGGCGAACCCTTGGTCTCATCCGCAAATTTATAGCCCGGACCACCCATGCCATTGCCCGCTGGATCGCCGCCCTGAATCATGAAGTCGGGAATGACGCGGTGAAAAATCGTGCCGTCGTAAAGCTTGTTGTTGCTCTTCTTGCCGCCGATGGGGTGGGTCCACTCCCGTTTACCCTCGGCGAGCTCGACAAAGTTTTCTACCGTCTTGGGCGCGTCTTTTTCGAAGAGGCGGCAGACGATCTTACCTTCACTGGTGTTAATGACGGCATAGGTTCCTGGATCACGGGACATGAAGAACTCCTGGTGTTGGTTTCGTTTTATTGGGGAATGGGAGGCGCCGCGGGAGCGCTCGCAGGCGCTACAGGAGCAGGCACCGCAGGAGCAGGGGGCAAGGGCTGACCCTCCTGCACGATGGTGACCTTGATGAGCGTGACCGGCTGCAGCGGCTTGTCGTCTGGGTCGCGCTGCACCCGCGCGATCGCTGACACTACCGAGAGGCTGGCCTGGTCGCACTGACCAAAGATGGTGTGCTTCTGGTTGAGATGCGTCGTGGGCACTTCGGTGATAAAGAATTGGGATCCGTTGGTATGTGGGCCGGAATTGGCCATCGCCATACGCCCGGGCACATCGAAGTTCAGGTTGGGATCGAATTCATCTTCGAACATGTATCCCGGGTCGCCGGTTCCAGTAGCGGTGGGGTCACCGCCCTGAATCATGAAGTCGGGAATCACACGATGGAAGGTCGTACCGTTGTAAAACGGCTTGCCGGTCATCTTCTCCTTGCTTACGGGGTCCGTCCAGGGCTTAGTGCCCTGGGCCAGTCCGATAAAGTTGGCGACGGTAATAGGCGCCTGCTTGTCAAAAAGCCTGCAGGTGATACGACCCATGCTGGTGTCGAGAACCGCCGTCGGACCCGTCGGTTCCACCGTGGGTGGCACCTGGCTGGTAGGAGTATCGGGCAGCTCACTCGCCGGAGTCTGAGGGGTCTGAGCCGGGGGCGTCTGCGTCGGAGTGGACTGCTGAGCGAGTGCAAAGGCGGCCGAAAAGAGCAGTAAAACTGCGTAGCGGTATAGGAATTTCATACGTTCCATTCCCAGACTACAGGCGGCGGCTACTTCTTGTCGAAGGGCTGCTTCTCGGTGATCCGCGGGCGGTTCTCGGCCTGGAGCTGCTTGGAAACCTCCTGAACCTTGGCAAACACCCGCAGGAAGTTGCCGCCCAGGATCTTGTGCATGTCCTCAGCGCTATAGCCGCGCGCCATCAGCGCCTGGGTGATCTTGGGCAGGTCGGCCGCGGAATCCATCCCCTCCGGGCTCGACGGAATGCCATCGAAGTCTGACCCCAGTCCCACGTGATCGATACCGGCAATCTTGGCGATGTGGTCAATGTGATCGATCAAAACACTCAAGGGCGGCCGCGGTATCTTTGCCGTGTAACTCTTTTCAATATTCTCGGCAAGCTCGTTAGGGATGGGTTTGCCCTCTGCCTGGAGCTTCGCTTTTGCATCGGCGACGGCCTGCTTGACTGCGGGTTCCTGCGCCTTGACCGCCATGCGGTAATCGTTGCTCAGGAAGCTGGAGTAGAAGTTCACCATCACCACCCCGCCGTACTGGCCGACTGCGCGCAGCATGTCGTCAGTCATATTGCGTGGGGCGTCGCACAAAGCGCGCGACGAGGAGTGGGAGGCGATGACCGGAGCGCGGCTGATGATGAGCGTGCGGTAAAAGGTCTTGTCGGAGACATGCGAGACATCCACCATCATGCCCAGGCGATTCATCTCGTAGACCACGTCCTTGCCAAAGTCACTGAGGCCGTCTTTGGTGTGGGGAACTTTGGGGTCGTCGATATCACCCGACGAGTCGGCCCAACCATTGGAGTTGCTCCAGGTCAGCGTCATGTAGCGCACGCCGAGGCGGTAATAATCGCGCAGCAGGCCGAGGCTGTTCTCGATGGAGTGGCCGCCCTCAATCCCCATGAGCGCTGCCAGCTTGTGTTCGCGATGGGCGGCAATAATATCTTCGGGCGAAAACGCCATGCGCATCTGCTGCGGATGTTTGGCTGCCTGCTGGTAGACGGCGTCGATCAATTCCAGCGTGCGCCGTGCGTCGTGCCCCGTATATGCGGCCGGGTCTACCCAGATTGAGAAGAACTCGGCTCCCAAATTGCCTTCGCGCGCGGACTCAAAGTTGACGTAGCCACCCTTGAGCGGTTCGCTTAAGTCGTAACCTTCGTCGAGCATGCGCTGGGTGGTGTCGGCGTGGGTGTCAATCACGATAGCGGATTGGTGTACGGCAAGCGGGTCGGTCTTTTTGGTCACGGCAGGAGTCTTCGAGGTGGTTTGCGCTGCGAGCGGGAGAGTGGCGGCGAACAGAATAATGGCGCGCGTAATCTTCATGAGGAGTCGCGCTTAGTGTAAGCCATTTCTTGGGGACCCACTACTCCTCGGCATTGGTCGAGCTGAACTTAGCTCCCGTGCTCCACTCGGTGAAGGGGTGGATGGTGGTCCCAAGTTCGTCGCGGCGATTGATGCTGGCGCGGAGATAATCGCGGTTCATCACGGCGATCACCTCTAACTGAATCTCTTTGGGGCAAACGCCGGTGCACTCGCCGATATTGGTGCAGCTGCCAAAGGCCTCGGCGTTCATTTGCGCAACCATGCCCAGGGCGCGGCGGTCGCGTTCGGGCTTGCCCTGGGGCAGGATGCTGAGATGGGCAATCTTGGCACCGGTGAACAGCGCGGAGGAGGCATTGGGGCAGGCAGCGACGCAGGCTCCGCAGCCGATGCAGGCAGCGGCGTCCATCGCGCGGTCCGCGAGGTCTTTGCCGATGAGATGGGTGTTGCCGTCGGTCGCGTTTCCGGTGGACACGGAGATGTAGCCGCCGGAGGCAATGATGCGGTCGAAAGATCGACGGTCGACGACCAGATCCTTGATCAGAGGGAAGGCGGCTGCCCGCCAGGGCTCGATGACCAGTTCCTGTCCATCTTTGAAGTGGCGCATGGTCAATTGGCAGACGGTGGTGGCGGGCATGGGACCATGGGCGACGCCATTGATCATGAAGCCGCAAGAGCCGCAGATGCCTTCGCGGCAGTCGTGCTCAAAGGCCACCGGCTCTTCGCCCTTTTCGATCAGATTCTCGTTGAGCACGTCGATGACTTCGAGCATCGACATCTCCGCATTCTCAATGTCGACCGGGTAGCTGACGAACTTGCCTGCTTCCTTACGATTCTTCTGGCGCCAGATTTTTAACGTTAGCTTCATTTACTTGTAGCTCCTCTGGCTGGGGTGAACGTAGTGGAATTCCAACGGCTCCTTGGTCAGCGTGGGCGGGTTGCCGGGGCCACGATAATCCCATGCAGCGACATAGGAGTAATGCTCGTCGTCACGCTGGGCCTCGCCTTCGGGTGTCTGAAACTCTTCGCGGAAGTGACCGCCACAGGATTCATTGCGGTCGAGGGCGTCGATGCACATGAGCTCAGCGAGCTCGAAGAAGTCAGCCACGCGGCCGGCTTTCTCCAGGCTCTGATTCAGATCTTCGCCGCTGCCGGGAACGTTGACATTCTTCCAGAACTCCTCCTGCAGGGTGCGGATCTGTCCGATTGCGAATTGCAAACCCTCGGCTGTGCGCGACATTCCACAGAAATCCCACACAATCTTGCCCAGCTCGCGGTGAAAGGAGTCCACGGTGCGCTTGCCTTTAATGGAAAGCAGTAACTCGATGGTCTGCTTGACGCACGCGACGGCTTGCTTCACCTCAGGCGCGGTATCGAGCACCGCGGGAAATTTATTGGTCGCGAGGTAGTTGCCCACAGTGTAGGGAACGATGAAGTAGCCGTCGGAGAGCCCTTGCATCAGCGCGCTGGCTCCCAGGCGATTGGCGCCGTGATCGGAGAAGTTGGCTTCGCCAATCACAAACAGGCCGGGGATCGTACTTTGCAGGTTGTAGTCCACCCACAATCCGCCCATGGTGTAGTGGATGGCGGGATAAATGCGCATGGGGACCTTGTAGGGATCTTCATCGGTGATGCGTTGATACATCTCGAAGAGGTTGTCGTAGCGGTCGCGGATGGTGGCTTCGCCCAGGCGCCTGATCGCGTCGGTAAAGTCGAGGTAGACACCGAGTCCGGTCTCGCCCACGCCGCGGCCTTCATCGCAGACAGCCTTGGCATTGCGTGAGGCAACGTCGCGCGGGACAAGGTTGCCGAAGCTGGGATAGCGGCGTTCCAGGTAATAGTCGCGCTCGGCTTCGGGGATCTGGTCCGGCGAGCGCTTGTCGCCTTTCTTGAGCGGCACCCAGATGCGGCCGTCGTTGCGCAGCGATTCGCTCATCAGCGTGAGCTTGGATTGATACTCGCCGGAGACCGGGATGCACGTGGGGTGGATTTGGGTGTAGCAAGGGTTGGCAAAGAGCGCTCCCCGCTTGTGCGCGCGCCAGATGGCGGTTACGTTAGACCCCTTGGCGTTGGTGGAGAGATAGTAGACGTTCCCGTATCCACCTGTGCCCAGGATGACGGCGTCGGCAAAGTGGGTGGTGATGGCGCCGGTCACCAGGTGACGGGCGACGATGCCGCGAGCCTTGCCATCGACCACGATGAGGTCGAGCATTTCGGTGCGCTCATGCATTCTCACGGTACCGGCATGGATCTGGCGTTCGAGCGCCTGGTAGGCGCCTAGCAGCAATTGTTGGCCGGTCTGGCCGCGGGCGTAGAAGGTGCGCGAGACCTGGGCTCCGCCGAAGGAGCGGTTGGTGAGGGCGCCGCCGTATTCGCGGGCGAAGGGAACTCCCTGGGCTACGCACTGATCGATGATGTTGACGCTGTTTTGCGCCAGGCGATAGACGTTGGCCTCGCGGGCACGGAAGTCTCCGCCTTTGATGGTGTCGTAGAAGAGGCGGTAGATGCTGTCGCCGTCATTCTGATAGTTCTTGGCCGCGTTGATGCCGCCCTGGGCAGCGATGGAGTGCGCGCGGCGGGGTGAGTCCTGAAAGCAAAAGCACTGGACCTTGTAGCCAAGCTCGCCCAGGGTAGCAGCAGCGGAGCCTCCCGCGAGCCCGGATCCGACGACGATGATGGAATGTTTCCGCTTGTTTGCAGGATTAACCAGCTTGACGTCGAAACGAGCCTGTTCCCACGCGTGCTCGATCGGGCCCGTGGGTGACTTGGAATCAAGAATCATCTATTTCACCAGCCCCAGTAAAACGCTTATCGGAATGGAGATGTAGCCAAGGACGATCAGCAGCGCGATAACGAATGCCAACTTCTTGTAAGCCACGGTGTATTTCGGCTGGTGGATGCCGAGGGTTTGGAACATGCTCCATAGGCCGTGGCGCAAGTGCAGGCCCAGGAGGCTGATGGCGACAATATAGGAGAGAGAGACCCACCAGACCTGAAAGCCGGAGACCACGTTGTGGTAGACATCGCCCTCAATGTACGCGGCGCCGGGATGGATGTAGCCGGCGGTCAGGTGCAGGAGGTGAAAGATGATGAAGGCCAGAACGATGGGGCCTGACCAGTACATCGTCCTCGAGGCGTAGGAGGAGGCGATGGCTTGTTTGCGCGAATACCCGATGGGGCGCGCCCGCTTCTTGCGCAGGGCCAGTTGCACGGTCGCGATAATATGCAGCGCGATGCAAATCAGCAGGATGATGCGCACCGGCCAGAGCAGCTCTCCAATGCTGTGCAGAAAGGCGCCATAGGCATTCAGCTTCGCCGGGCCTTCAAAGACCTGAAGGTTGCCCGCCAGGTGTCCGATCACGAACCCGAACAGGATGATGCCCGTGACGGCCATGACGATCTTCTTGCCAACGGTCGAGGCCCAGAAGCCGGGCGCCCGATTGTCCCGTGGAACGGCTGCAATTGTGCTCATTTGATTTCTTTCCGATGGCTCAGGAGGTGCTGCAACTGAATCCGACCCAACTCTCTATTATTGGTGCGCGATGGAAGCAGCGTCAAGGTTTGGGAGCGCGCGAAGGGCTAGTCCGATTTGTCCCAGGTGATGAATCAGGCCAGGAGTTCCAGTAGGGCGCGAAAAGCCTGCCCCCGGTGGCTGAGCGTCCATTTGGTCTGGTCGTCCATTTCGGCCATGGTGCATGCGCGGGCGGGCAGATAAAAGAGTGGATCGTATCCGAAACCGTTACTTCCTCGAGGAGCGGAGAGGATGCGGCCTTCGACCGTGCCTTGCGCGCTCAGCAAAACGCCGCCATCCCGGGCGGCAGCCAGTACACATTGATAGCGACCGCCGCGCTGGCTATCAGGGACGCGGGCGAGTTCCTGCAACAGGAAGAGATTGTTGTTGGTATCGGTCGTGGCATCCGCGTGGAAGCCGGCATCGGCGGCGTAGCGGGCGGAGCGGACACCAGGGGCGCCGTGGAGTGCGTCGACCTCCAGTCCGGAGTCGTCGGCCAATACGATCTCACCGGGCAAAAATCGGCTGTAATAAATCGCTTTCTCACGGGCGATGTCTTCGAAGGTCGGAGCGTCTTCCGCTGGGGGCTCAATCGCGGCGAGCCCGGGCAGGGGAAGAATGTGGGTGTCATGGGCAGCCGCCGCGACGGCAAAGTCTCGCAGCTTGCCGGGGTTGGTGCTGGCGACGTAAAGGGTGCGGGCCATCAGTGGATAGGGCCCAGGGGGCAGCCCTCGCAGCGAGGTTGCGGACCGCAGTGATGCTTGCCCACGGCGACCACGAGCGCGTGGAACTCGTTCAGAAGAGGCAAGCGAAATTCCGCCGGGTCATGGGCGAAGGCCGCATCCACCAGTTGTCGCACTTCAGCATATTTCTGTTTTCGGGGAGCGAGCCCGTGACGGTCGGCGATGCGGCGCAGATACTCATCCACCACTGGAACGGGATGGAGCAGCGCGTAGAGCAGAATGGCATCGGCGGTTTCCTCTCCCACGCCGGGCAGCGCCAGTAGTTGGCGGCGGACTTCGCTGGTCGGTTGCGCGGCGAGATCGAGCCAGGGAGGACCCGTGCTCCCGATCGAGAAAGGCGACAAAGGCCTTGATGGCCGTGGCCTTGCGCACCATGTATCCCGAGGGTCGAATGAGCGTACGCAGCTCTTCTTCTGAGATTTCGCGGAGGCCCTCGAGGTTCATCACCCCGTGCGTGACCAGGTTGGCAATGGAGAGTTCCACGCCCTTCCAGGAAGTGTTTTGGGTGAGGTAAGCGCCGACGATCACCTCCAGCGGGGTCTGCGCCGGCCACCACTGTTGGGGACCATAGGCGGCCATGAGCTGGTCGTGGAAAGTGCGCAGTTTGCGGGCTGCAGCGGGTTTAGTCATGGCTTCGGCTTCTGCAAGTGCTTTTTCCAGCCCAGCAGCTTGGCCTGCAAGGCCTCGGCTTCCGCCTCGGGGATCATGCCCTTGTGTTGATACAGGATGGAGAGGCTGGTGTGAGCGAGGACTTCATCAGGGTCCAGTTCGAGCAGCTGCTTGGCTACCGCGATGGCGGCGTCGAACTCGCCTTGTTCCTGTAGCGCGCGGATGAGCCCGTGCATGGCGTCGAGCATGCCAGGGTCCACTTGGAGGCAATCACGGAGTTTCTGCGCGGCTCCCGCAGCATCGCCTTCCGCGAGCCGGTCGAGCCCCTCGTGGTAAAGATCTTCTGCGCTGGATGACTGAGAGGGTTGCAGCATGGGTCCAAATCAATGATACCCGGATGCCTCACCCTAGGGCATCCATCGCCTCGATCCCAATAAGCTGCACAACAAATCCGGGGTAGCGGTTAGGATGAACCAAACAAAGCATCTTCCGGAGGTTTCGCCCTAATGAGTTTCATCCTCGCCGATGGCTGGTTGATCACCATGAACGATCGCCGGGAAATCCTGGAGCGCGGTAGCGTCTGCGTCGAAAATGATCGCATTGCAGCTGTCGGCACCCGCCAGCAACTACAGCAGCAGTATCCCGGGGCGGAGATCGTGGACTGCAGCGGGCGCATCGTGATGCCGGGGATGGTGAATACCCACACCCATCTGTTTCAGACCCTGCTCAAGGGACTGGGCGACGACATGGTGCTGAAGAAGTGGTTTACCTGCATGACCGGCCCGAGCGCGGTCCATCTTACGGCCGCGGATGCCCATGCGGCCGCAATGCATGGCTGCGTTGAGTCGATCCGCTCCGGGGTGACCACGGTGGTGGACTTCATGTATGTCCACCCGCAGCCGGGCATGATTACGTCCGTTGTCAATGCATTCAATGCCACGGGCATGCGTGGCTTCGTTTGCCGCGGTTTCATCTCCGACGGTGTGCAGTATGGCGTTCCGGCAGCACTGCTGGAGAAGCCGCCGGTCGCGCTGGCTGACGCGAAAGAGCAGATACGGCGTTACAACAAGCCGGGAGGACGGGTGCAGGTGGGGCTTGCGCCCAACATGATCTGGGCGGTCGATGAGGAGGGCTACCGGTTAACTCGAAAGCTGGCCGATGAGGAGCATGTGCTCATCACCACCCATGTGGCGGAAACCAATTTCGAACTGGAGACAGCAGCGGCTACTTACGGCATGGACGACACGCAGTTCCTCAGTGACATTGGTTTTCTCGGGCCCGATGTGATCGCTGTGCATTGCGTGCATTGCACAACGGAGGACATCCAGATTCTCCGCAAGCACGGTACCAAGGTCTCGCATAATCCGTGCAGCAATATGTACCTGGCGTCAGGCTGCGCGCCTATTCCGGAGATGCTGGCGGCGGGAGTGACGGTGGGTCTGGCTTCCGATGGCCCGGCAAGCAGCAACAATCACAGTCTCTTTCAGGCGATGAAGTTTGCCGCGTTGCAGCAGAAGGGCGTGCATCAGGATGCAACCATCATGACGGCGGAAAAGGTGCTGGAGATGGCTACCATCGGTGGCGCTCGTGCGGTTGGCCTGGAAGCCGAGATCGGTTCGATCGAGGTGGGCAAGAAGGCGGATATTGTCGTGCTGGACTACAACAATGCGTTCATGACGCCGATTCATCATCCTGTCTCAGCGATGGTGTATTCGGCGTTGGGTCATGAGGTGACGACGGTGATGATCGACGGACGCTTCGTGATGCGTGACGGGATTGTCGGCTCGGTGGATGAGCATGCAGTCAGGCGGCAGGCACAGGTTAGCGCCGATGCACTTACCAAGCGCGCGGGGACGGATGAGTTCAAGCGGCGCCCGTGGCCGAAATAGGAAGTGAACCGCAGGTCCCTCCAGTACGGTTGATGGGATGACAAGGTTAGGGGTTTGCGCGTCGGTTAAGAGTCATAGCCGAGGGACCTGCAGTGCGCCCCGCTCCCTCCTCAATCTTTGGCGTAAGGGACCATCAGCGCCGCCGGTTGGATGGCTTTGCCACCGAACAAACCGGAAATCGCCAGGATAGTGACGACGTAGGGTAACGACGCCAGCAGTTGCGGCGGAACACTTGCTCCTCCCAATTGCAGCGACAGCTGCAACGCGTCGCACGCGCCAAATACTAGCGCGGCAAGTGCCGCCTTCGCCGGATTCCATCTGCCAAAAATGACGATTCCCAAGGCGATAAATCCCTGTCCGGAAACAATCGATTCGCGAAACAGCCCAATCTGCGCCAGCACCAGGTAAGCGCCGGCCATGCCCGCGGTAGCGCCGCCGATCAACACTCCGATATAACGCATACGAGCTACGGAAATGCCGGCCGCATCCGCGGCGCTGGGATTTTCTCCGGCAGCACGCAGCGCCAGGCCGAAGCGGGTGCGAAACAGGACCAAGTGCGCCAGCACAGACCAACCCCAGCGTCAGATAAAGCAGGATCGCCTGGCCAAACAAAACCGGGCCGAGCAAAGGAAGATCGCTCAACCACGGAATATGAAGAGGGGGAAACATGGCCACGCTGGTCGGGCCGGCGGATTCGCCCAGCGCCCGGCGATAAACGGTAGCGGCAATGCCGAGCGCCAGCACGTTGAACACCAGGCCAACGACGACCTGGCTGGCGCGCACGGTGACATACATCCAGGCCAGCAAGAGATTGAAGACGATGCCGGTCAACATCGCTGCCAGCAGACTGATCCAAACCATGCCGGTTACATAATCCGTGAGGAAACTGGCCAGCGCACCGAGCAAAATCGTGCCTTCGATACCTACGTTCAGCACTCCGGAGCACTCGGCAAATGTCTCTCCCAGTGCCGCCAGCAGGACCGGTCCGGAGAGCCGGAGGCTGGCGGCGAGCCAGGTGACCAAAAATGCTGAAGTCATCAACCGATGAAGGTTCATGTCAGCTTCACCCGGTAGCGGCGGAAGATATCGCTCGCCAGCACCATCAACACGATCAGGCTTTGCAAAATGAAAGTGATGGACGACGGAATGCCGGCCCTGCGCTGCATGGCATTTGCGCCCACCGTCATGCCGCCGTACAGCACGGCCGCAGGGATAACGGCCAGCGGGTTGAGCTTGGCCAGCAACGCGACGATGATGCCGGTGAAGCCGACTCCACCGCTGATGCCATCCATCAGGCGATGTTGCTCGCCCAGCACCTCGACTGTTCCGGCCAGGGCACCCAGCCCACCGGCAAAAAAAGCCGCAAGCACCAGGCGCACGCCCACGTTGATTCCGCCATAGCGAGCGGCAGATGGGGCTGAGGCCGCTCACGATCAGCTCATAGCCGAGAGGCGTCTTGCGCAGCAGCATCCACACCAGCAGGGTCGCCAATAAGGCGAGCAGGATGCCGGCATGCGCGCGCGTCCCAGGCAGGATAAACGGCAGCCACGTAGCGCGCGGCAGCAGCGCGGTCTCCGGAACTCCGCCGGGCGCGCGCATGGGGCCTGAAACCAGGTACTGCACTATCAGGATGGCGACGTAGTTGGTCATCAGCGAGATGAGCACTTCGTTGCCCCCGAAGCCGCGCTCGGATCAGGGCAACCACGCCCGCCCACGCGGCTCCGGCGGCGAAACTCAGCAAGAGCACCAGAGGCAGGAATGCGATCCAGGGGAGCGGGCCCAAGGCTCCGCCCGGTGCGGTGAGCAGAGCCAACCAAGTGGTGGCCGCAGCGCCAATCACAAAGCATCCTTCGAAACCCAGGTAGCCAAAGCCCGATCGCCAACTGACGATGGTGCCCAGCGCAATCAACGTTAACGGCGCAGTGCGCACCAGGGTATAGCCAAAGCCGCGCATGGTGGCGAAGGGTTCGTGAAAGAGAGCGAAGTAGGCCCGCAGCGGGTTGGCTCTATAGAGAATAAAGAGCAGCGAAGTAACCAGCATCGCTGCCACCACGGCGAGGACCATGGCAGTGGTGATGGCGAGCGGCGAGTCAGCCGGAGTGACACGTCGTTCGATAGCTTCATGTCAACTCCGGAGATCATAAGACCCAGCTTTTCCTGGGTAACGCTGGCCGCATCGAGAATGCCGACAATCCGCCCCTCGAACATCACGGCGATCCTGTCGGCCAGATTCATCAGCTCTTCCAGCTCCGCGGAGATCAGGAGGATCGCCTTGCCCCGTTCGCGTTCGCGCAGCAGCTCGAGCCAAACCGACTCGACCGCGCCCACATCCAGTCCTCGCGTTGGCTGTTCCACCACGATGGCGGCTGCATCCTGCAGAATCTCCCGCCCAAGAATCAGCTTCTGCAGGTTGCCGCCGGAAAGCTTGCCCGCTATGGCGCCGATACTGGATGCGCGCACTCCGAAGCGCGCCACCAGCCTTTCGGCATGCTCGCGGATTTTGCGCCGATCCAGAAACAGTCCCGTGGTGCGCTGCCGTTGCGATCCGAGGATTGCATTGTCGGCAACGGACATCTCCGTGACCGCGCCCACATGCCGGCGATCGGCCGGAATATAGGACAGGCCGAGAGCGCGATGCTGCGCGACCGTCAGCCGGGTGACTTCGCGTTCGTCGAGGAAGACTTGTCCTTGATGAGCGGGCGCAAATGCATGATCGCTTCGGCCAATTGCGACTGCCCGTTGCCGTCGACACCGGCGATGCCGACGATTTCTCCCGCATGCACATCGAGGCTTACGCCGCGGACCTTCTCCTGGCCCACGTCATCGCGCACGTGAAGCCCGTTGATGCGTAAGACGGCTCGGCCGCGTTCGACCGGAACCCGATTGGCACGGAGGTTTACGTCGCGGCCCACCATGAGGCGGGCCAGCTCCTGCTCCGTGGTCTGTTGCGTGTAGACAGAGCCCACGACCCGGCCATCGCGCATCACGGTGACGCGATCGGCAAGCTCCAGGATCTCCTGAAGCTTGTGGGTCACAATGACGATCGAGCGGCCCTGGTCACGCAGTCCACGCAGAACCGTGAAGAGCTGGTCCTTCTCGTGCGTGGTGAGGACGGCGGTGGGTTCGTCGAGGATCAGCAGCCTGGCGTCGCGATAGAGCAGCTTGAGAATCTCAACCCGCTGTTGCACTCCGATAGGCAGGTGCTGCACTTGAGCATCCGGATCAATGGCCAGATGATGCTGGTCGCTCAAGCTGCGCAGCCGGCGCGCAGCCTCACGCAGATCGAGCATGGACCGGCATCTTCCTTCAGGCCGAGCACGGTGTTCTCGACCACGGAAAAGCGCCGCACCAGCATGAATTCCTGGTGCACCATGCCGATGCCGAGCGCGATGGCATCTTTGGGGCTGGTGATTTCGACTGGCTTGCCGTCGATCAGGATCGATCCGGAATCCATGGAATGGAATCCGTAGAGAATCTGCATCAGGGTGCTTTTGCCGGCGCCGTTCTCTCCCAGCAGAGCGTGAATCTCGCCTGCTTCGATGGTGAGGTCAACGTCGTTGTTGGCCACGACTCCAGGGAATCGCTTGACGATCTTCCTCATCGCGAAAGTGGGCAAATGCTTCTCCTCAGGAAAGCAGACTTCAAGGAACGGACTTTAGAGTATCGGAACGCAATCCCCACTACGCTCGCTACGTTGCAATTCTGAGAGATGTGGGTAACTACCTGCGGCACCGATTTACCGACCAGCAAGCTCAGACTGGCTTTCCGATCTCAGCGGGCATCTCAAGCGTGCTACTGCTACCGTCGATTTGTTCCCGTATCAGCGAAAGTCGTACGAACCCAGGGGATAGGTCGATCTTACCTGCAGAAAGATCGCTCCATACTTTTTGAAATGCAGCCCATTGCGGCGGGAGAAACCAGTTGCGGATTGTGGTCTCCGTGGGCGCCGGCCTTCAGAAGCCACATCCAGTCCACGGTCGGCTTCCACTCCTTGCCGCCCGCGAAGGAGTGGTTGGCGGTCGCATGCGCGACCGTCTGCACCATGCCTCCGAGATTCATCTCGAAGCTGGTCGCCATATTGTTGGGCGCCAAATCTGTCTGGTCGGAGTAGCAGCCCATCACCTTCGCCTTGCCGGCGACCGCACCCTGGATCGCGCCCAGCCCGGTCACGTCCGCCGCATGCCAGATCACATCGGCTCCATTGCCGATCAGCGTGGCAGCGGCTTCGCGGCCTTTGGCCGCGTTGTCGTAATCGCCGGTGATGATGCCCAGGCCCTGGATTCCGGGCACCGTGTTGCGGGCGCCCGCAATAAAGCACTTCTGGATACGCTGCTGCGTAGGATCGTCTTCGCCTCCGACAAAACCAACCGCCTGCTTGCGCTCCGAGATCAACGCCGCCAGGGCGCCCGCTCCGTAAGCGGCGCCGAAATAGCCCAAATTGATGAACAGGAGATTCGATGGGACCGTCGGCTGAGGCAGAAAGCTGGTCACGAAGAATTTTTGGCGTGGGTAATCCGGCGCAATGTCGAGCAGCGCGCTGCTGAACTCAAAGCCATGGCCCAGGATCAGATCGAAACCATCGTCGGAGTAGCCACGCGCCACTTCCTGCATTTGCGCCAGGCCGATGTTCTCCGCGTAGGCAGTCTTAAATCCCGGTCCCAGCGCCTTCAGGCCGTTGAAGGCAAGCTGGCTCCAGCCGCCATCGGTGATCACGCCGGTAAGCAGCAGTACAACGCTCGTCTCTTTCGGTTGGGCAAAGCTTCTCGATGCCAACGCGGCCATCGCGAGGGCTGAGAACGCCCTGCGCGACATCCTGCTCATTTCGAATCCCCAGCGAGGGCCCGCAGGTGCGCCGGCAGAAAGGGGCGAACCATGTACTGGTAGGCGGCCCCGCCCACACAGCCGCCGAGCAGGGGACCAGCAATGGGGACCCACCAGAAATTCTGCGGCGAAGGGAATGCCG
This sequence comes from uncultured Acidobacteriaceae bacterium, assembly GCA_963775365.1. Classification (GTDB taxonomy): domain Bacteria; phylum Acidobacteriota; class Terriglobia; order Terriglobales; family Acidobacteriaceae; genus PALSA-350. The sequence continues at coordinate 92,473 of CAVZJL010000003.1, forward strand.
CCGGTCCCCAGCCAGCCAGAAAGCAAAAGATGCGCGGGCCGAGATCACGCGCCGGGTTGAGCGCCCAGGCTTCCAGATAGCCCATCGAGGCTCCGATCAACGCGACCAGCAGGCCGATCATGAGGGCGCTCGAATTCGCCTGCGGCGCCATCTCGTTGTATTGCTCGGTGATGGCGAAGATGCCGAAGATGAGAAAGGCGGTCAGTATGATTTCGTCGCTGAAGGCATGCATGGGCGTGATGGCCAGGCCGGGATGAGTAAAGAAGACCCCAGCTGCGCCGCCGGCCGCACGTGTGAGTTGCGCGGCCTGGTTGAAGTGGTCGATCACCGGCACGTACAACACGTAAACCAGAGCCGCCCCGAGCACGCCGCCTATCACCTGGGCCACGCAATAGGGAATGACTTTGCGCCAGGCGAATTTTCGATAGAGCGCCAGCGCCAGCGTCACTGCTGGATTGGCATGTGTGCCGGAGATGGATCCGGTGGCATAGATGGCCATGGTCACGGCCAGACCCCATGCGATACACAATCCCCAATACGCGTTCTGGTAAGGGCTGGGATTGTAGAGGCTGTACATGGCGGCAACAGAGTCGCCGAAGGAAATGATGATGAAGACCGCCAGGGCCTCCGCCAGGTATTCGCCAAAATCTTGTCTTTTCATCGAACGAATGGTTCCTGTCTTTTGTGTGCCCTTCACGGTAACAGGTATTTTCGCGCCAGGTCATCGAATTGCTGCAATTGCTGGTCGATCCAATCCTGTCCGGCGCCCAGCTCCTCTGCCATGAGCTTGGCCACGGCCGGCGCCATGTCGATAGCCGCCCTGGCATTCAGGAATAACGCCCGCGTGCGGCGGGAAAGCACATCGTCCAAGGTGCGCGCCATCTCCTCCCGAACCGCCCAGATCACTTCCGCGGCGATATAGGGTAGTTCAGGATGGAGCCGTTGGCTGAGACGCTTATCGGCCGCGGCCAGGGCGAGGATTTTCTCCCCATCCGAGCCGTAGACGCCCAAGCTGTCGAGCGATTCGACACCCTCCTTGTAGCCATGGATCTTCAGGTCATGCGTCCCGCTGGGTACATCCTTCAGCTCACCGAGCGTGATCGCATGATTCACGCAGTCCTCAGCCATGTGGCGATAGGTGGTCCATTTGCCGCCGACGATGGTCAGCAGTCCGGAGTTGTCGACATGGATGGTGTGATCGCGAGAGAGCGATGAGGTTTTCATCGAGGCGCCATTGGCTTTGACCAAGGGACGGATGCCGACATAGACGCTGAGCACATCACTCCGCTTCGGAGGGCGGCTGAGGTACTGGGCCGCGGTGTCGAGGATGAACTGAATCTCTTCCTCAAAGGGGAGCGGGTTGTACGACGGCGCCTCAATCGGGGTGTCGGTAGTGCCGACCAGCGTGTGCTCATGCCAGGGAATGGCAAAGAGGACGCGGCCATCACTGGTGTGGGGCACCATGATCGCAGTGCTTCCGCGCAGGAACGCACGCTCGAAGACCAGGTGGATGCCCTGGCTGGGCGCGATCATGCCAGCCAATTCAGGTTCAGCCAGCCGGCGCACATCGTCGGCGAAGATGCCTGCCGCATTCACCACCACGTGGGCCGGGATCTTCATGCGCTGGCCGGATTCGCTGTCGACCGCGACCACGCCGTCGGTAAAGCCGTCCGGGCCCCTGGTGATCTCGACCACCGGCGCGTAGTTGAGCAGGACTGCGCCCTGATCGGCAGCCGTGGCGGCCAGATGGATCAGCAGACGAGTGTCATCGAATTGGCCATCGTAGTAGATGACGCCGCCGCGGAGTCCCTCGGTTTGGATGGTGGGCAGCCGTTCCAGAGTCTCTTCACGCGAAAGCAGGCGAGACTTGCCAAAACCATATTTGCCTGCGAGCAGGTCATAGACCTTCATGCCGATGCCGTAGAAAGGAGCTTCCCACCAGGAATAGTTCGGCACGACGAAGCCCAGGTCATGGACCAGGTGAGGAGCGTTCTGGCGCAGCAGGCCGCGTTCCTTCAGGGCTTCCATCACCAGCGACACGTTCCCTTGTTCCAGGTAGCGGACCCCGCCGTGGACCAGCTTGGTGCTCCGGCTGGAAGTAGCTGAGCCGAAATCCATCCGCTCCAGCAGCAGCACGTCGAAGCCGCGGTTGGCGGCATCGACGGCGACACCGACGCCGGTGGCTCCGCCTCCGATCACGACGATGTCCCATGGAGTGGAACGAGCCTGCACGCGAGCCAGCATCGCTGGGCGATTCATCTATTCATCTCCTTCATGCCAGTTCCTTGACCGCTCGACGGCTCTCTTCCATCGTTCCCGTCCGGCGGCAATCTTTTTCTGACCGGCTTTAGGCTCGTAGCGCGTGTCTGGCGCGCGCAGCTTGCGAATTTCTTCCGGACTATCCCAGAAGCCTACGGCAAGCCCGGCGAGATACGCCGCGCCGAGCGCGGTGGTCTCGCTGACCGCGGGACGGATGACGGGCACGCCCAGCAGGTCAGCCTGGAATTGCATCAGCAGATCATCCACGGCCGCGCCTCCATCGACGCGCAATTCTTTGAAGGGACACTTGGTGTCCGCATCCATGGCCTCGATCACATCCGCCACCTGGAAGGCGATGCTCTCCTCGGCGGCGCGGGCGATGTGGCCGGGCTTGGTGCCGCGGCGCAGCCCGATCAACAGACCGGTGGCGTATGGATCCCAGTAGGGAGCGCCCAGGCCGACGAATGCGGGCACCAGGACGACTCCATCGGAGTCTTCGACTGTAGCCGCCAACGCATTCACCTCGGAGGAACTGGCGAATCAGCTGCAGACTATCGCGCAGCCACTGGACCACGGCTCCGCCAATGAAGATGCTGCCTTCCAGGGCGTATTCCAGTTTCTTATCCAGGCTGCAGATAAGGGTGGTGATCAACCGCTTCTCCGACAGCACGAACTTGGAGCCGATGTTTTGCAGCAGGAAGCAGCCGGTGCCGTAGGTGTTCTTCGCGTCGCCGGGCCGGATGCACAGTTGGCCGAAGAGAGCCGCTTGCTGATCGCCCGCGATGCCTGCGATCTCACCGGTCTCGAGTCCCAGGGACGTGGTTACGGGGCCGATCTTCTCGCTCGACCAGACCACTTCAGGCATCATGCTTTCGGGAATGCGAAGTAGCTTCAGCAGATCCGCATCCCATTTGCCTTCGACGATGTTGTAGAGCATGGTGCGCGAGGCGTTGGTGCGGTCGGTGATGTGTCTCTTGCCGCTGGTCAGGTTCCAGATCAGCCAGCTATCGACGGTGCCGAAAGCTAGTTTGCCGGCCTCCGCCTTTTGCCTTGCTCCGTCGACGTTGTCCAGGATCCACGCAATCTTGGTGCTGGAGAAGTAGGGATCGATCAACAGTCCTGTTTTTTGCCGGACGGTTTCTTCCGTGCCGTCGTTTTTCAACTGGTGGCATCGTTCGGCGGTGCGGCGATCCTGCCAGACGATCGCGTTGTAGACCGGCTTGCCCGTCTCCCGATCCCATACGATCGTGGTCTCTCGCTGGTTGGTGATGCCAATCGCCGCCAGGTCGCGCGCGCGCACGCCCGCCTTACCGAGCACCTCGACCACCGAGCTCATTTGCGAGGTCAGGATGTCATAGGGATCGTGCTCGACCCAGCCGCCCTGGGGATAGATCTGCTTGAATTCGCGTTGGCCCTGGGCGAGGATGTTGCCGTCTTTGCCAAAGAGAATGGAACGAGAGCTGGTGGTTCCCTGATCGAGCGAAAGAATATACGCCATGGCGCTCCTGGAGGTGCAGAGGGATCAGGCCTTCGCCGGCCCTGAGATTTATAGAGTACCCGGCATCGTCTCGTCAAAGAAGCCAGTGGCGCGTGGAGGACTCGGTCGGTTCAGCCGGCGTAAGATTTCCGGCCGGGCTGGGCTTCGTGATCAGAGGAGGTCGTGTTAACGAACCCTAAAGCGGATCCCGGTATACGCATCTTTCCCTTCGAATGCGGCATACACCACCGGCAACAACAGGAGCGTGAGTGCAGTGGAACTGACCAGACCGCCGATGACGACGATTGCGAGCGGCCGCTGAATCTCAGAGCCGGGTCCGCTGGCAAAGAGAAAAGGCACCAGTCCCAACGCCGCCACCGTGGCCGTCATCATCACCGGCCTGAAGCGCAACCTGGTTCCTTCGCGAATCGCGTTGGCCTGGGTCAGCCCCTCTTCACGCAACTTGCGAATGTACGATACCAGGACCACACCGTTCAATACTGCGATTCCCCACAAGGCAATGAACCCTACCGAAGCGGGCACGGAGAGATACTCGCCGCTGACGAAGAGTCCGACGATGCCGCCGATGGAGGCGAGAGGCAGGACCGTGATGATGAGCGCGGCGAATCGGACGGAGTGAAACAGGATGAACAGCAGAAAGAAAATCGCCGCAATGGTGATGGGAACAATCACCATCAGGTGGTGCATGGCGCGCTGCATGTTGTGAAACTGTCCGCCCCATTCGATGTAGTAACCGGCGGGCAGCTGGACCTGGTGCTCCACCTTTCGTTGCAATTCCTCTACATAGCCACCCAGGTCGCGGTCCTGCACGTTTACGCCGACGACGATGCGGCGCTTGCCCATACTGCGATTGATCAGGGCGGGGCCTTCGATCACCTTCACACGGGAGAGGTCCTTAAGCGGGACGCGCGGCCCGTCGGGTGTGCTGATCTGAAGTTCGCGTATGTCATCCACACTGTCGCGGAGGTTTTCCGGCAGCCGGACTACGCCGGAGAATCGGCGTTCTCCTTCGTAGATTTCGGTTGCAGCCTTGCCTGCGATTGCGGTCTCGATGACGTCGTTGACGTCTGCCGCATTGAGACCATAGCGAGCGATGGAGCCGCGGTCGATGTCGATGGTGAGGTATTGTTGACCACCGACCCGGTCCACGCGGGTGTCCTGGGTGCCCTGAATGCCGGTGGCTACTCTGGCAATCTCTGAAGCCTTTTGAACCAGCGTATCCAAATCGTCTCCGTAGAGCATGACGGCGACATCTGCGCGGACCCCGGAGACCATCTCATCCACCCGATCGCTGATGGGTTGCGACATCACCAGGTTGATTCCAGGCAAAGCTGCCAGCCGCCCGCGGATCTGCTCGGCAATGGTGTCCTGGGTCATGCCACGCGGCCGCTTGTCATAAGGGGTCAACGACGCCAGCACATCCGCCTCATTTGGACCGGCGGGATCTGCAGGGGATTCACCGCGGCCTAATCGAGAGACCACGGTGTTGACGCCGGGAACCTGAAGCATCAGGCGCTGCATTTCCTGCTCCATCTTGAGCGATTCTTCAAGCGAGATATTGGGCACGCGATCCGCGTTGGGCGAGAGCGTACCCTCCTGCATCTCCGGAATGAAGGATGTGCCGAGAAAAGGAAAGAGAGACAGCGCGCCGCAAAAGATCGCGATCACCGCGCAAACCATAATCTTTCGATGGTTCAGGGCCCAATGCAATAGATAGTCATAGGGCTTGCGCAGAACCCGCACCAGCCACGTGTCCTCTTCTGAGCCGCCCTTCAGCAGGTAGGAAGAGAGCACGGGCGAGAGTGTGAGCGAGAGCAGGAGAGAGATGGCCAGCGCGATGGCAATGGTGAATGCCAGCGGCGCAAACAGCTTGCCTTCCATGCCTTCCAGTGTCATCAAGGGAAGAAAGACAAGGATAATGATGGTGACTCCGAAGAGCACCGGCGTGGCCACTTCTTTAACCGCCGAAAGAACCACGTGAAGCTTGGCGTGCGTATCTCCCGGTTGTTGGGATAGTTTCGCGTGACTCAGCCTGGCGAAGATATTCTCCACTACCACTACGGAACCATCCACCATAAGACCGATGGCGATTGCGAGACCGCCGAGGGACATGAGGTTGGCAGACAAGCCGATGCGGTTCATCACCAGAAAGGTGAGCAGCGGCGTCAGCACCAGATTGGCGCTGACGATCAGGCTGGACCGCAGATCGCCGAGAAAGAGAAAAAGAATGATGACCACCAGGACAACGCCTTCGGCGAGCACCTCGGTCACGGTATGGATCGCCGCATCCACCAGTTGGGAGCGGTCGTAGTAAGGAACGATCTGCAGGCCGCCGGGAATCATGTTCTTGCTATTGATTTCGGCAACCCGCTCTTTCACACGACTTACAATCTCTTTGGCATTGCCGCCGCTGGTCATCAGGACGACGCCACCTACGGCCTCGGTGTAACCGTTTTTCATCATGGCGCCATAACGCACTTCCGTGCCGATGCGCACCTCGGCCACGTCGCGAATGTAGACGGGCGTGCCCTTGGTCTCGTTGAGCACAATATTGCGGATGTCTTCGAGATCGCGCACCAGGCCGACGCTGCGGATAAGATACTGCTCGGCGTGCTGACGAAGGACACCTCCGCCGGCATTGGCATTATTGTGCGCCAGCGCGTCGCGCACGTCGTTGATGGTGAGGTTGTAGTAGTGCAGCTTTTGCGGATCGACGAGCGTTTCATATTGCTTGACGAAGCCGCCGGTCGAGTTGATCTCCGCCACCCCGGGAATGGAGCGCAGCAGCGGACGCACCACCCAGTCTTCCAGCGTGCGCCGTTGGATAAGTTCTTCGCGGGTGAGGGGGCGATGCGCGGCAGCTCTCGTCAGGAAGCTCGAGCGTGTATTGATAGACCTCGCCCAGGGCATTGGTGATAGGACCTAGAACCGGCGTGACGCCCTCCGGCATACGCTCGCGCAGTTCCGACAGGCGTTCCGAGATCATCTGGCGTTCGCGGAAGAGATCGCTTCCGTCAGCTGAACACCAGCGTGATGAGCGAGAGGGCCGGTTTATTGAGCGACCGCATGTCGGTCATCCCGGGCAACCCGGTCATGGCAATTTCGATGGGGATGGTGACGAAACGCTCCACTTCTTCGGGAGACTTACCAGCAGCCTCGGTCGCGATCTGCACCTGGACATTGGCAACGTCCGGAAAGGCATCCACGGACAAATGTCCCACCGCGTTGATGCCGAAACCCACCAGCACCAGGGCGACGACGACGAGGATAAGCCGTTGCCGTAGTGCCCCGGCAATGATGGAGTGCAGCATCTAGACGCCCCCTTTGATGGCGTTCTGCTTGCGCTGATTGTTCAAGTGGAAGGCGCCTTCTGTGACGATTTGATCGTTCAGCCCTACGCCACTGAGCACCACGCGGCGATCGTTCTCCTCGTCTCCAAGGGAGACCTCATGGAGCACATATTTCTGTGGCGCCGCCTGCACGAAAACGTAATCCTGATTGTTTTCTCGTACGATGGCAGCATTGGGCACGCGATAGTTTGCTGTCGGTGCGGCCGGTGAGGGTCATGCCGGCGAGTTCATCGGGCTTGAGCAGGCCGTCGGGATTATCAACGTCCATGTGAACCTCTACGGTGCGCGTGGCGGGGTCAACGATGGGTGAGATAAACGAGAGATGCCCGGTGATCTTCTGCTGCAAGAGAGCGGGTACGCGCACCAGGACTTCCATATCCTTCTGTAAGCTGTCCGGCGTCTTCCTCGGGCACGTTGGCGACGATCCAGACGCTGGAGAGATCCGCGATGGTGAAGGCCGGGTCGGCTGGCTGCACCACTTGCCCGATAGTGATCTCGCGCTTCAGAACCGTGCCGCTTCTGGGGCTAAGGATGGGGTAGTCCGCGCTGATCTTGTGGGTGGTTTCCAGCTGACGAATCTGGGCTTCTGTCATGCCCAGGCCGCGTAACTGGGTGCGGCACGATTCCACCTCGGTGCTGGCCTGCAGAGACTCTGCCCGGCGGCGTTCCAGCTCCGCGCGGCCAATCACATCCGCTTCCACAAGTTGCTCGGCGCGCTTCACTGCGGCTTCAGCCAGTCCTCGCTGGGAGGAGGCTTTGATAAGGGCCAGCTGGGTGTCCGAGAGATCAGTACTGTGCAGCATGGCCAGAACTGTGCCGGCCTTCACTTTTTGACCTTCAAAGACGAGCAACTCGAGGATGCGTCCGGCCACAGGAGAGCCCACGCGCGCAATGCGCCGAGCGTCTGTTTCGACATGCGCGGCCACTTGCAGCGTGCCGTCTACTGCCATCATTTCAGGGGTGCCAAACTTCAGGTGTTCCGCCAGCGCTGGTGTGATCGATACCTCGTTGGGATGGGAGGGCCGCTCTGCAGCGCTGGCTCTTTGTTTGGTCTTGCAACCCTGGCTGGAGATCAGGAGCAGTCCGACGAACATCAATGCTCCAACGCTGCGAGGCATTCGGCCTCGCAGCAACAAGGGCGGCGAAAATTGGAGGTTAAAGCAGTTTCGCAATGGGTGTAGACCGAAGCGATAGGCCTTTTCGTGGTTTTCTCCCAAAGAAAACCACACCTCACGATCTTTATCAGGGCACAGCAATTGCGAAACTGCTCTCATCACGGTCTCACTCCGGGCGCAATCGCGCCAAGTTCTTCCAGATCCACCAGGGCCGACTGGCGTACAAACTGCGCATCCACCAGATCGCCGCGAACACCCTGGAGCACGCGCTGCGCATCCAGCACTTCCACGATGCCGCGCTCGCCAAAGCGATAGGCAGCCTTGGCGGCATCCACGGCACTCACGGCTGCGCGCAGCGAACCGGACTCCAGCGATGTAGCCTGCTGGTCGGCAAGTTGATATTGCTCGTAGGCGCGTTCCAGTGCGGAGACTAACTGGAGGTTCCTGTCGTAGAGCACCGAGGCCGACTGGGAGATTGCGGCCTTGGCTTCGGCTATCTGTCCCTGGCGCCGGTTCCACAAGGGGATGGGCACGGTGAAGCCCATACGCCAGAAGGTTAAGTCCGGTTGGTTCTCGTATTCTCCAAAAGCAACAGGCTGCGGAATGCGCAGCGCCCGTTCGTGATCCAACGTGGCGATGGCTGTGTTGATATCGGCCCGCGACTGGGCGATGACTGGGTGTTTTTGCATCACCTGCTCCCTTAATTGCTTCAGTGGCGGTAGCGAGATGCGCGGTTCGAACTCCCCCTGGGGATCGAGGTCTGTGTCCAGCGAGCCGGCGATGGTGACTCGCAGCAGCGCGATCGCGTTGGCGTACTCCAGTTGCGCACTGCTCACTGAAAACTGTGCGCGGCCTAGTTCAGCCTCGGCCCGGGTCAACTCCAACCGGCCCTCTTCGCCGACGTTTACCGACACCTCGACGCGGCGGCGCAGGTCTTCCACTAGTTGCAGATTCTCCCGCGCGTGTTCTATCTCTTCACGGCGGCGGAGCGCGTTATAAAAGGCATGTTTGGTATCGGCGATGACAGAGAGCGTAACCGCCTGCTCGGCGAACTGGCTGCTCGTGATACCAGATTGCGCGGCGCGCTGACGGGTGTGGCGCTCAGCAGGAATTTCAATTGGTTGGTAGGCCGCATAATGCTGCAGGAGCCCGGGAAGACCGGGTATCGCAACCGGTTTTGCATCTTGGTGGCCTTCGAAAACCTCCAGGCTGGGGTTGCTGTAGGCGCGTGCCGCGTGTGCCGCACCTTCCGCACGCCGGATGACTGCCGATGCCGCCTCCAACCTTGGACTGTTGCGCATTGCCATAGCAATGGCGTCCGACAGGGAGAGGGGGGTGCCCTTGGCAGGCGAAGCGGGCGTTATGCTGACGGTTACCTGGGGAAGAGGAGCGTCGGGAACGGTGCTCGTCGCTCTTTGTTCCAGCCGGGCCATGACCGGCGAGGCATCGGAGGGCGCAGACTGAGCGCAAAGAACGCAGCCCGGCAAGATAGCCGGCAATAGAATCAACCCGCGAAGTATCACGCAACTGTCTGAGCAATCCATGCGCCAAACAGAAATGCCAGGGAATCCCAGTAATTCCCGTGGACTACGGCCGGAATAGTCCCATAAGGGACACCCCGGTGTTCCGAAAGGTACAACCGACAGCCCGCGGTGAACGCCTTATCCGGTGGTAATCGCCAGGAAAGCAGCAGATACAACTTGGCTATGGAAATGCACGCTTGTCCTCCCGATGCTGGCAAAGTTCTATCTCGCCCCGCCGCGGCTGCGCGCCCTCGATAGCCATCCCTGGCCAACGTGGGAAAATGAAGACATGTCTTCTTATCCATCCAGCCTGCGCTCTACGCGGGCAAAGGCCGTGCTGATCGTGGTCCTGGTGATCGCGCTGGCGGTGTCGAGTTGGATGGCGCCGCCGAACGCGCTGATACTGCACAACGTTCTGCACCATCTGAATATCCTGCCGTTCATGTTGGCGGGCATGTTCTTCGGCTGGCGGGGAGCACTCAAGACGATCTTGCTGGCTACGGTCCTGCAGGCCCCGTCGATTTACCGCCACTGGTTTCAGGAGCCACTAGATGCGCAGGACCAGGTCGTAGAAATCACCACGTTTGGTCTGGCCGCGGTGATCGCAGGACTCCTTGCCGACCGTGAACGCATGCAGCGCAAGCGGGTGGAAGTTACCAAAGTTGAACTGGAGCATGTTTATAGTGAACTGCAGCAAAATATCGATCACTTGAAGAAGACGGAGCGGCTTACCGCGGCAGGGCAGCTTTCGGCAAGCCTGGCCCATGAGATCCGCAATCCACTGGCAAGCATCAGTGGAGCGGCCGGCATCCTGGCTCGCGGGCAGGTTTCCGGGGAAGGGCGGGCCGAGTGCCTGGAAATCCTGACCAAGGAGTCGCAACGGCTGAACAAGCTGCTCACGAATTTTCTCCATTTCGCACGTCCGCGCTTGCCGCGCATGCAGCCAGTGGAGCCGTTGGAGATGGTTCAATCTGTAACCGCCCTGGCGCAGCATGCGGCCAGCCGGCAAAACGTGTCGCTCCAGGTGCAGTCACAAGGGCAGTCGCGGGAGATCGAGTGTGATCCAGAGCAGATCAAGCAGTTGCTGCTCAATCTGATTCTTAATGCCATCCAGGCAACGGAGGGCGAAGGAACAGTCACCATCCGCACGCTGTCTACAGAAGACCGTCTCTCCGTCGAAGTCTGCGATCAGGGCAGCGGCATCGCACCCGAGGATCGGGAACGTATCTTCGACCCATTCTTCACCACTAAGGAAAATGGAACTGGATTGGGCCTTGCGATCGCATCCAATATCGCCACCCAGCATGGTGGCGCGCTTACCTGCAGACCCAACGAAGGCGGGGGAAGCGTCTTTCGCATGGAGCTACCTACCTCAGCAACCCACTCCGTGCAAAGAGCGAAGGCGGAAGTGCTATGAAACGAAATCATATCTTTGTGGTCGATGACGACAGCAGCCTGCGCCGGGTCATGAAGATGCAGCTGGAGGAGGCTGGCTACGAGGTAACACTCGCCAACGATGGAGACCAGGCGTGGAAGATGCTGAAGGAACTGGAACCTCAGCTCATCATCACTGACCTGCAGATGCCTACTACCGGGCTTGAACTTCTTAGCCGTATTGTCAAAGAAGGAATGCAGACGACGGTCATCGTAGTCACCGCATTTGGGACCATTGAGACCGCGGTCGAAGCGATGAGGATGGGTGCGTACGACTACGTGACCAAACCGATCGATTTTGAAGCTCTGGTGCTTATTGTGCAGCGCGCCATGGAGCGCCAGAACCTGATCGAAGAGGTGCGCACGCTGCGCACGGCCCTCGATGAGCGGTATGGCTTTTCCGGCATCGTTGGCCACTCCAAAGGTTTCCTGCGCGTGCTCGATCAGGCGGCGCGCGTCTCCCAGAGAAATACGACGGTCCTCATCCAGGGAGAAACCGGGACTGGTAAGGAGATCGTCGCGCGGGCTATTCATCACAATAGCCGCCGAAGCAGCCATCCCTTCGTGCCGATCAATTGCGGCGCAATTCCCCGGGAGCTGGTCGAGTCGGAACTCTTCGGCTACGTGCGGGGTGCGTTTACTGGTGCGCTGGCAAACAAGGCCGGCCGCTTCGAGGCGGCGGATGGGGGAACAGTTTTTCTGGACGAGGTCGGTGAGCTTCCGCTGGAGGCACAGGTCAAGCTCCTGCGGGTGCTGCAGGAAGGTGAAGTTCACAAGCTTGGGGCAAACACTCCGGTGAAGGTCGACGTGCGCGTCATCGCGGCAACGCACCGGGACCTGTCGGCCATGGTGGAAGACGGGACCTTTCGCGAAGACCTTTATTACCGATTGGCTGTCGTTCCTCTACGGATCCCGGCGCTCAGGGAACGGCGTGAAGACATCCCGGAGTTGATCGACACCTTGTTTCAACGAGCCAAAGAGCGGCACGGCCTGCTTGATGTGCGTATGGCATCCGCAGTGCACCAGCGGCTGATTGCATATCGCTGGCCGGGCAATGTGCGTCAGTTGGAAAATGTTTTGGAACGCCTGCTGGTTTTATCGTCTGCCGACCTGATCACGGTGGAGGATCTGCCCGAGGAGTTGATTCCATCCTCCGCGGGTACGGCCATCCTGTGGCCGAACCTGCCTGAGGACGGCATCAGCCTGGAGGCGATTGAACGCGACCTCATCAGCCGCGCTCTAGAGAAGTTCGATGGGAATCAAACACAGGCGGCGCGTTACCTGGATATCAGCCGTCGCACGCTCATCTATCGCATGGAGAAGCATGGTCTGGCCGCCGTCGACTCTGAAACCTCGGAGAATCCGCTGTAGAGCTCCTTCGTGCTAGACTGACGCGAATTCACGTGATCGATCGACGCTCTTTTTTCGGCCTCGCTGCAGGCACCGCGTTCTCTGTTGCCTCCCCAAGACTCTGGGGGCTTGGGCCGATGCCCATGCCTTCTGCGAAGGGTGAGGTCGACAAAAAGCTGGACACATTCACCGCAGACTACATGCGGGTCATGAATGCTCCGGGGATGACTCAGGCGCTGACCGATACCAAGACGACCATCCGTACCGCAAGCTACGGCTTTGCCAATGTCGATCTAAAGACCCCGGTGACCACGGATCATCTTTTTCAGATCGGTTCGATTACCAAATCGTTTGCGGCGCTGATCCTGCTCCAGTTGAGAGACGAGGGCAAATTGGATCTGCACCGGCCGGTGCTCGAGTACCTGCCGTGGCTTCCGGTAACGATGCCCTACGGGCCGATTACCGCGCATCATCTGTTGACGCATACTTCCGGGCTTCCCGATGCCTCCGCCATTTTTCAGAGCGATCCCGGGGCCAGGCATGCGCAAGGATTTGAACCCGGTTCTCACTTCCACTACTGCAATCTGGGCTTCGCGATACTTGGCCAGATCGTCGAGCACCTGGATGGCAGGCCCTGGTACCAGTGCCTGCAGGCGCGCATTCTTATGCCGCTGGGGATGACGTCGACGGCTTCGGTGATCACCATTGAATCGAGCGCGCGCAGCGCCACCGGCTATCAGCCATTCTTTGATGACCAGGTTTACCCACGCCAGGGCCGGCTGGTCTCGAGACCGCCGGAGGTCTTTGCTAACCCGGCAGGCAGCATTGCCTCACAGCCCGGTGATATGGCCCGCTATCTGCGCACGCTGCTCAACAGCGGGCAGGGACCAAGTGGACGCATCGTATCCGCGGAGGGCTTTGCGTTGATGTCGACGCCGTATATCAAGGCTGCGGAATTCAGTCCCAGTGCCTCTTACGGTTACGGCATTGCTGTCGATGTTCTCGACGGTCACAAGATTCTGCGCCACACCGGAGGGATGAGCTGCTTTGCCTCCTCCATCCATGTCGATCTGGACGGAGGGGTTGCCGCCTTTGCTTCGATCAATGCGATGCAGGGCTACCGGCCGACGGCGATCACGCAGTACGCGGTTCAGTTGATGCGCGCTGAGAAGGAAACCAAATCCCTGCCTGCGCCGGTGGCGGTCACCGAGGCAATCGAAGTGAACAACGCCGGCGAATACGCGGGAGAATTTCGCAGCAGCGATGGTAGGGAATTGTTTTTTAAGTCGGAGGGTACGAAGCTCCTGTTGGTGCACGGGGGCGAACAGATTCTCTTGCAACGCGGGCAGGGAGATTCGTTTGTCTCCACCGTGCAGGGTGAATTTTCCGATTACAGCCTGGTGTTCGGAAGAGACCACAGCAAACCGGAAAAGCCTGCTGATAAGGACGGTGCTGCCCCACAGCCTCCTGCGCTTGTGGTGGAGGTTGGTTATGGCCCGGATTGGTATACCAACGCAGCGTACAAGGGGGAGCGCGAATTTCCTACGCCACCGCAATACAGCGCGTTTGTAGGTCATTATCGAGGCGATGGAGGCGAGGACGTGCGGGTCTTCGTGCGCAAAGGCCGGCTCTGGATGGGGGACTTGCCGTTGAACGAGTTAGGCGCGTCGCTCTTTCGCGTAGGAGAGGATGCGTGGTCTCCCGACACTTCGGAGTTCCTGACCGTCGTCGATGGCAGGGCGAGACTGCTGAAGGCCATCGGCGACGATTGCTGGAGAATCGAAATCGGCTCCTAGTGTGGTGCGGCAGATCTATGCGATTCGTATCGCTGGCGCTACCAGTTTCACGTGGTCGCGATGGCCGAGATCAACGCCTTTGCCTTGCCTGGCGGCGCCATCTTCGTAAACCTGGACGCCATTCAAGCTGCCGAGAGTGGAGGAAACGAGCGACGGAACCCGATTTTGGGTTTGGGGCGATATCGGTTAAACTTAAAACTGCAACATTTTGCTGACTTTGCCTTGGTTCAAAATGCACGCAAGCCCCTCGCGAACATTGGTTGCACCACTGCTCTGCCTAGTTCTAACTGTTTGTTGCGCATCTGCGGGTACCATCCCTGGGGTTTCAAAGGTGAGCGCTCTTCCGTCAGCGCCGGCGCCTTCCCCGGCACCCTCCACCTCGCCTGCGTCGCTCACGCAGCAGGCGCATATTGCTATTCCTCGGCTGGATAGTGCCCCCACGCTGACCGATTTTCTTGTTAACCCCATCCGCTCGCCGGCGGCGCGCGCCATGCTCCGTATCAACAACTTTACCGAGCGTTATCCCAAAGATGGCGCTCCTGTCACCGAAGCTACCGTCGCTTACCTGGGTTACACGCACGAATACCTCTTTGTGGCTTTTGTTTGTAAGGACAAAAGGCCGGATCTAATCCGGTCGCACATGCTGGCACGCGATTCGCTGGGAGACGACGATTCGGTCGAGGTGATGCTCGACACCTTCAACGACCAGCGGCGAGCCTTCCTGTTTCGTACGAATGCGCTTGGCATTCAGGCCGATGGTCTTTACAGCGAGCAAAACGGTACCGACTATTCCTTTGACACCGTGTGGGACACCTGGGGCAAACGCACCCCGTCCGGGTACGTTGTGCTCCTGCGCATTCCTTTTTCAAGCTTGTATTTTGCCAAGGCCGGTGCGGGCGAGAGCCGGACCTGGGGAATCATTCTGCAGCGCAACATCTCTCATGCCAATGAGTCGGCTTTCTGGCCGCAGAGCAGGCATAGCATCGCGGGTCTGCTGACCCAGGACATCGCCGCGGACGGTTTCAGCGATGTTGAGCACGGCCAGAACCTTCAATTCGAACCCTATGCGCTTGCCCGCAACCTGCGGCAATTGGACACCGTCAATCCCGTCGACCCGTACTTTCAGGACAAAGCTCTCCAGGGCTACACCGGGCTTGGACGCAAAGTTCATCCTGCACAACAGCCTGGTGCTCGATACCACCATCAATCCTGATTTCAGCCAGGTGGGCGTGGACAATCCGGCTACGCCAAATCAGCGCTTTCCTCCCTACTTTGCTGAGGTTCGGCCCTTCTTCATCGAAAACAGCAGCTATTTCATGACGCCGGTGAGCCTGTATTACACCAACAACATTGTTAAGCCGCAGTTCGGAGCGCGTCTTACCGGCAAACTTGGACCCTGGGCGATGGGCCTGCTTGGAGTGGATGACCGAAGCCCTGGAGAGGCTGTGCCGCAGGGCGATCCTGAGTACAACACCCGCGCTCATTACTACCTTGGCCGGGTGAACCGCGACGTCGGTTCTCTATCGAATGTCGGCATCATTTATGCCGACCGCGAGTATCTCGATTCTTTCAACCGGGTCGGCGGATTCGATTATCGAGCGCCGCTCAAAAACCGCTGGACGCTCACCGGCCAAGCCGTTACCTCGGCAACACAAAACGTCAGCAACTCCACCCAGGGCGAGCAGGAATGCCAGGCGCTTACGTTAACGTGCAGCGGCCAGACCTATTCCCAGCAGTTGAATTATTCCGATCTGCATCGCAACGGGTGGGTGTCCTACAACGATACGTCGGCCGGTTATGTGACTGACACCGGATTTTTTCGCCGTCCCGATGTGCGCGAACCCAACGGCTATTACAGCTATACCTTTCGTCCGCGGCAGGGACTGGTTTTATCCCACGGAGCCGAGCATCTACAGCGAACGCATATGGGATCACAATGGCGTTCCGCTGGACTTTTACATCAACCCTGCTTACAGCGTTACGTTCAAGTACCGAACCTCCATTTCCGCCAACATCGATCTGGGGCAAGACCGATTGCGGCCGATCGATTACTCCGCGCTGCCGCAGGACGTGGAGTATCACAGCCACACCAGCGGGGTGAATTTCTACACTTCTCCCGTGCCTTATATAGCGGTAGGCGGCGGGGTTTATACCGGTACGGTGATCAACTACTCGCCGCCGGCCGACGCTGGGCCGGGCCCGGTCAACGTGACTTCACCTAACCTCAACGTGGAGGTGAAGCCCATCAGTTCCGTCGATCTGCAAAACAGCTATGTGTATACGCACTTTACCAATCTGGCCAACGGTAATGTGGTCTATGACAACCACGAGCTGATCTCGCGCTGGAATTACCAGATGACGAAGGCCCTTTCTTTCAACCTTATCGGCCAGTATGTCTCCACTCTGCCGAATCCGCAGTACACCAGCCTGACGAACTCCAAGTCACTTTTTGCGGATGCGTTACTCACCTATCAGCCGCATCCGGGCACAGCGGTTTACTTCGGCTATATAGGGAATTTTGAAAACGTGGACCGCACCCTCTGCACCCGGGAAGCCGATGGGCAGTGCAACACCGATGATCCGATTTTGCCGCCTACCTACTCCTCGCTGCTGAACACCAGCAAGACGATCTACGTGAAGGTCAGCTACCTGTTGCACTTCTAAGTTCGCCAGCCTGAGGCTTCATGGCAACAACGGCCAGCAGTCTTCCCGAAGAATCTTGAGACATCACGTTAAGGCCGGCTCGCTCGAGTTCCTGACCTAGCCAGTCAATCCCCAGACGTAGCTTGCGATAGCTGCTCTTGTTCAGGGACCAGCCCGTATGTTGACGGGTGTGCACCAGATCGTGAACCACGACTGACTCTGTGTTCTCGAACTCAAGAAAGCACGTCATGATCGTGTTGCCGTCGCTCCGCACAGGAATAAAGCGGTCGGTCCCGTGGAGTTCGGTAGTCAGGTCGCGGTAGGTGATGACAAACATTCCGCCCGGATGCAGCGTGTCGAACACCGCGCGAAACAGGTTGCTCACGTCGCTCTTGCCAGGTAGATGGGTCAACGTGTCGCCCATGCACACAATGACAGTGGCCTGTCCGGCGGGCACCATGCCCGCTAAATCTCGCAGGTCTGCTTTCTCTATCTGAATCGGCAGGTTGTTTGCGTGGGAGCGCACTTCGTCGAGCAACTCTGCACTGGTGTCGATGGCGACTACCGGAGAAAAGCCAAGCTGTGCGAGGGCTATTGTCTGAAAGCCTGGTCCGCATCCCAGGTCTACTGCAAGGGCACGGTCTGGCTTGTTTGCGAGGGGCTCCAGCGCTCGTGAGAGAAATGATTTTTGCTCGTTCACTCGTTCGTCGAACGATGTGCCGAACATCCATGTGTAATGCTTCGATAACAGGCGCTCGTAGTGCTCGCTCACCGTGGACATGGCTCATTGTAGCGATTAGACAGTGAGCAGTTCTTCATAGAATCCACCGATCTGACGCTCCCTGTCGACGAAGTGGATCTCCAGGATCCAATGCCGCTGGGCGCCATTCTCATCGCAGGATCGCATCGGCAGATCGCTGTCCGGGTGAACGTAGAGCGTCACTTTATCCTCGGCTATTTTTTCGTGTGGGAAATGTCCAATTAAATGGCCGGCGATAGGTCCACCAAATTCCCAGCCGAACTTTCTCGGCCAGAGATGTGGCGTAGTGGAAGAGCTCACTGCTGGTGATCGCGGGAGTTTCATCGAAATACTGTTTGCCCTGGGCAAATGCCTCGCCTACATCGTGCTTCATCTTGTGCTTCAGAGGGTCGGCGCCGAGGACAAACGTGCGGCCAAAATCAGCTTCCCAATGCTCGAATACCGGTCCCAGATCGAGGAACAGGATGTCGTCGGTTTCAAGCATCAGGTCGGGCGGATTTTCCGCATAGGGGAGCAAGGTGTTTTTCCCGGAGCGGACGATTCGTTTGTGCCAGTACGTGGTGATCCCGTACATCTCCTTGGCCAGCGCATAGATTTCCGCATTGAGAGCTTTTTCGGTGATGCCGGGGCGGATCAGACCGCGCGTCTCTATTTCTTCGAATAGCCGCACTGCCTTGGCTTGAGCTTGGAGGAGTTCCGTGGCGCGCGTCTCTTCTGGCCACTGCTGCGCAGGGTTCGTCATGCGTCATTATGACCGCAGGCGAAGACTTGAATCAATTGGCGGCTGGGCTAAGCCAGCTTCACAAAATGCATGGACGCCGAGTTCATGCAGTAGCGCAGTCCCGTAGGGCGAGGGCCGTCATCGAAGACGTGTCCCAAGTGAGCGTCACACAGGCGGCAGGAAACTGCCGTGCGCTCCATGCCTAGGCTTCGATCCGTTGTTTCCACCACATTCTCTTTGGCGATCGGCTCCCAGAAGCTGGGCCACCCGGTACCCGATTCGAACTTGGTCTCGGAACTGAAGAGGGCCGTGTCGCAGCAGATACAGCGGTAGAGGCCGTGGTCATGCAGATTCCATGTATCCCCCGTATACGGGCGCTCAGTTCCTGCCTGGCGGGCCACCTGGTAGGAAATTGGGGATAACAGTTTCTGCCATTCGGCGTCTGTCTTGACGACACGCGCGAGTTCTTGTTTGCCGGTCTTCTTGCCGTTGGCACCGAACTCCACAATGGTCACCATGCCCGGCGTCTTGGAACCGCCGCCTGCGGCCGATGCTGCCCGTGGCTCTTGCAGGGACCAGAGTGCAAGCGCGCCGCATGCACTCGCCGAGGTAAGCAGGAAGGCGCGGCGGCTGGGACGCGGACGATCTGAATTATCTTGAGCTTCTTTCATAGAGCTATGCCTCTCTTTCCTTGGACGGTTTCCGTTCGCGAAGGTCTTTTAACCGAAGGTGAACGAATAGGCCCGCACTCCCGGCGTAAGAAATTCTATGCGCAAGGTACGGTCGTGAATACTGCCATGCTGGCGAACCAGTTGATAGAGCCGATTTCCGGTCACTTTGCCGTATCCCTCGCGTCCGTATCCACGCCATGGTCGGCGCCCGGGGCTTGGCCATCGAGGGTAATGCGGAAGCGTACCGGCTTTCCGTCCGCGCCTGGCCCTAGAACCAGATGAAGGTCGCGAGCATGAAAGCGAAACGAGATACTGGCCCCGGCGTCAAGCGAGGTTGCGACCTGGTCCTGGTCCTTCCATTTGCCGGCGAGGGCCCATTCGTTGAGGTCCAGTTCTGCCGGGGTTCGATAGACCTGGGGATCATCCTGATTAAATCCCCCAGGGGAAGCGAAGTTCTGCGCTCTTGCGTATCCGATGTAGGTCTCGGGAGATTGCACATCGTCCGAGTCCGGCGCAGCTTCGACGCCGCTGGCCGACTATGGGGGCCGCCGTTCCGGGCGGAGGGGTATGGTTTGCCTCTGCCAGAAGCGTGCGAATCCATTGTTCCGACTCGTCGTAGGCGCCCTCGCCAAAGTGGTGGAAACGGATGCGGCCGGTGGCATCGACAAAGTAATCGGCGGGCCAGTACTCATTGTTAAAGCTACGCCAGATGCGGTAGTCGTTATCCATCGCGACCGGGTAGGTGATGCCAAGATCCTTTACCGCTTTGCGGACGTTCGCTTCATCCTTTTCGAAGGCAAACTCCGGGGTGTGGACGCCGATGATCACCAGGCCGCTGTCTTTGTATTTCTCGTTCCAGGCCTTGATATAGGGCAGCGTGCGCAGGCAGTTGATGCAGGAGTAGGTCCAGAAATCGACCAGAACCACTTTGCCGCGGAGCGACGCCGGGGTGAGCGGTGGTGAGTTGATCCAGAGCGTCGCTCCGGAGAGATCGGGCAGGACAGCCACTCCCGTGCCCGAACCGTTGCTGGAGATTTCAATCGTCTGGTTGATGACGATTCGTTTTGCGGAGGGATGGAAGCGGTCGACCAGGCGCTGCTCGAGACCAGAGGTACTAGCCAGGGAAAGACGGGTGAGCACGCCGCGATCCAACCCCAGGGCGGCTGCGGCTACAGCGGCCAGAACGGCAACGCCGAGAACGCGGCGAATCCACTCCTCCGCACCCAGGGAACGCTTCATCGCGGCAAAGACGCGGCCGCCGGCGAGCAGGGCAATCGCCAGGGAGGTTGCTGCTCCCGCCGCGTAGCTCAGGAGGAGTATGGCGGTATGGGCGCTGGCGCCTTGCAGGGCCGCCCCGGTAAGAATGAGGCCTAGAATCGGCCCGGCGCAGGGCGCCCAGAGTAATCCAGTGCCAACGCCAAGCAGGAAGGAGTTCAGGACGCTCGCGTTTGCATCGGAGTTGCTGGAAAGGCGGTTGCCTAACTGGACCAGCGGGCGCGAGATACGGTCCGCGAGGGAAGAGAACAGCAGGGTAAGGCCAAAGATGGCAAAGAGCACCAGCGCGGCGATACGGCCGAACTGATTGGCTCGAACCGCCCATCCTCCGCCTACGGTCGCGAGGCTGGCGACGAGCGCGAACGTGACCGCCATACCGGCGAGCAGCGGCAAGCCGCTCTTGCGGAAGGGCTGGTCGGAGCGCGCAAAAACAAATGGCAGCACGGGCAGGATGCACGGGCTCAAAATCGTGAGAACGCCACCAAGATAGGCTAAGAACAACAGGAACATTTGTTCACCAAGGGCTCTTACCAGTCTCGTCTGGCTATTATCCGGGCCAGAACGATGGATCCTGTAGTGAGATCGCTGAATACCCAAAGAAGTTACGAAAATTGGAGTTTTTTGGTTTTTTGTGGCGAAGGCGATCGGGCGTCGACAAGCAGTCCCAAAAGGAACAGTCGAGCCCTGAAAGAAAACATGAGTTTTTCTGCGAGCCTGTGAGCCCGTGCCCTTCATAGAGAGTTTTCCGCGGTCTGTTGAACCGTGTTCTGCGTACGGCTCCTTTCGACAGTTCTCAACACAGACTCGGCGGGGCTGGCGGGTTATGAAAAAGGGGCGGTCAGCGCTCAGCTCAGCAGCTGTTACCGAGGGATGGACAGAACCGCGATCCCGGCGTATTTCAGAATTCGATTCTTCCCTGGAAGGCGATCATGCGTGGCGAACTGTCTCCGCCCAACCCGACGCCCAGCAATCCGGTCGGAGGGGAGATCGTGCTGGTCAACGCGCCAAAGCCGGTTTGCGTGCCTGGCTTGCCTGGAGTACCCGCTTGATTGGTGGGCAGAGCAAAGTTGGGGTGGTTGAAGAGGTTGAAGAGTTGGGTATCGAAGCGGAAGCTTGCATGCTCGGTGAGCTTGATTTTCCTGGTCAGGTAGAGTTCGGAATACGTGAAATGAGGGCCACGGTAGTTGTTGCGGCCTGAGTCTCCAAATTGGCAGTTGACGGTCGAATCTCCTCCGGCACAGGCTCCGGTGCTTGGATCGACAACGGAGACAAAAGCGTCCGGGTTCAGCCACTGCAGGCTGCCAGGCTGCGTCACCCCGGAGACGGGAGACTTGCG
Source organism: uncultured Acidobacteriaceae bacterium (assembly GCA_963775365.1). GTDB lineage: Bacteria > Acidobacteriota > Terriglobia > Terriglobales > Acidobacteriaceae > PALSA-350. The sequence goes on from CAVZJL010000003.1 coordinate 114,204, forward strand.
ATAGAGCGGGACGCCGGTTACCCGGTTAGCGAATTGCGGACCGCTGCCCTGAAACACGCCGTTGTTGTTCGCCGTATAAGGTGCGCTCACTACGCTGAATGGCAGACCGCTGTGCAGGAATGCGGTCTGCGATATCTGCCAGCCGCTGAATGCCTGCCGCAACCATGCGTGGCTGGAATGAAAGGGAATCTCGTAGATGGCGAAGGCGGAGAAGTTGTGGCGCACGTCATAGTCGCAGTTGCCATATTCCTTACGCAGATCGCCGGGTAGCGGATAGAGAATGCCGAGACTGGAAAACGGAAGCAGGCCGCCATTCGATACTTCGTCGAGACAATGACTGTAGGTGTAATTTCCACGCAGCGTCAGGCCGCCAAACTGCTTGGTTGCGCTGGTTTGCAGGCCGGTATAGTTACTGCCGGCATCGGTGCGGAATTCGTTTACATTGCTGAAGCGCTGATCGAGCGGCTGCTTATAGGCAAAGGGCGCGAAGCATCCATCGCAGACCGTCTGATATCCATTCAACTGCACCTGGTATGGCTCGTGCACAGCGCGGGTGCCAACATAGTCGATGCGCAACGCACCGCGCGCTCCTAACTAGCGCTCCAGGCCCAGACTCCACTGCAGAAAGTACGGTGTCTTCAGCGTGCCGCTGGGGAAGGTGTTCAGGTTGACTGCGAGAGGACAGGTAGGAGCACCGGCAGGCAGCCCGACACATGGAGCACTACCCGAACGAAAGATACCCTGGAACGATCGGTTGGCTTGCGCGGTTGCATCGACTGCGCTGTTGGCCACGCCAGGCGCGATGCCAACGCCGCCAACCTGTCCGTTGATCCCGCCGATGAATACCGGTGCATAGGGAGCGTTGGTGGCGCCGAGGTCGGCAATCTGCGCCGGGATGATGTCATTGAAGACGCCTCCCCCGGCGTGGACCGCGATCGTATCGGACATTTTGTAGGCCACGGAAGCACGCGGCTGCCAACTCAGAACTGGGGTGCTGGGATAGAGATTGCGCACATTGGTCTGGATCGCCTGGTTCAAAGGTTGAGTGACATCGTGACCCATGCTGAGGAACGATCCTGCCGGGCGTGCAAAGAGGCCATGCTGGTTGACTGGATTTCCATTCCATGTCACTCGTAGCCCGGCCGTCAGGGTCCACCGCTGTCCGGCCTTGACGGTGTCCATCGCGTACATGTCGAGGTTGGCCAGGGCGATGCGTTCCTTTTGCGTGATCGGAAATCCCGCCGTCGCCGTGGAGGCAACGCCATAGGTGAACTGCGCGAGATCGTTGTAGGTCACGCTGGGCACCACGCCTTCGCCGAGATCGTAATCACTCACGTCCAATCGGCGCGAGTTCTCTCCGAACTTGAAGCTGTGCCGTCCACGGGTCCAGATGAGATTGTCGTTGATCTGCCATTGGGTAACTTTGCGTCCCTGGGTATAAGTCTCGTCGTTTCCGCCGAGGGCGGTGAACGGTGCGTTTGAGCTGCCACCAGCCAGCACGATGGGAAAGATCTGCAGCACCTGATCGTAGTTGTTGGGCAGAAAGAGGCTCGAATACCAGCTGGCGCCGGGGTTGAATTGATTGACCAGATTTGGCGTGAAGAGATGCGTGTAGCCAAGCACGAGCGTCCGCTGCGGCTGGGGCGAGTAGGAGTTGAAGATGGGATTGATGCCATCGGTGTAGGCGGCCTGCAGTCCTGTGTCCTGCTGGAATCGGTACCAAACGCTGTTGTCCGCGTTGAGAGTGTGGTCGATTTTAATGACGATGAGATTTTCACTGTCGCGATTGTTCAGCGACTGGGTTCGTTTGTTGGCGCACCCGGCGCCATTCAAAAGATTGGCGGGTGTTTGTTTCCCGGGCAGCAATGCTCCGTTCGCGTCCAGGGGGCAGGTGAGCACGGGAGTCGGCGTGCCGGCGGTGTTGCTGTAGAGCCCGAACATCTTCTGGTAGAACGCTACTTCCGCGGGCTGAGCGGGCAGGATGGTTCCGTTGATTGGATCGCTCCCGCCCTGCGGCAGCTGCTGCAGCACATATTGTTGATAAGCGGGCGACGGGACGGTGGTGCGAGCGAGCAGGGGAAGGGCGATGCGGATACCTTCGTAGTGGCCAAAGAAGAAGAGCTTGTCTTTCAGGATGGGTCCGCCAACACTTACCCCAAATTCGTTCACCGTCGAGCGAGGCTTTCGCGCAATGTTGCCCGGAGTGTCGTTGGCGTGAAGAAAGTAGTCGGTGGCATTGAGCAGGGAACCGTTCCATATCTCGTACAGGTCTCCGTGGAAACGGTTAGATCCCGATTTAGTGAAGTAGTTCACCTGCGAGGCGCCGTATCGTCCTTGATCGACGGCATAGGAGTTGGTGTTCACCGTCGCTTCCTGCAAAGCGTCCAGCCCAATGACGAGGTTGGTGGAGAGGCCAATATTTAATCCAAGGAAAGGATCGTTGGCGTCGAATCCGTCCAGGATGTACCCATTCGAGGTGGCCGGCAGGCCATTGAACTCGACGTTGCCGTAGCCACCGGCCGCCTTGGCATCGTTCGACGATCCTGCGGTGTTCATCAAAGCGCCCTGCGCGAACTGCGCGATATAGGTGAGGTCCTGGCCCGGGTTGGGCAGGCTTTTGATGGTCTTCGCGTCCAGGGTGGTCGAGGTGTTGGGGTTCTCGAGGCTCATCAACGCAGATTGCCCCGTCACTTCCATTGACTGCGAGGCGGCAGCGGGAGACAAGGTGAAATTAACCAGTGCGGTTTGCCCCACCGGCACGATCGTGGGCTGCGACCGGCCGACGCCGAAACTCTGCGCATGCACTTCCAACCGGTAGGTTCCCGGGTTCACCTGCGAGAAGAGAAAGCGTCCCTCAGGGTTGGTCTGGACCTCGCGGATAGCATCGGTGTTTACCTCGGTGGCCTTCACCACGGCATTCGGGATCACCGCGCCGCTGGGGTCGAGGACGCTCCCCGCGAGGGCGCTGCTGGTTCCGCTCTGCGCCCAGGCATTAACCATGGTTAACAGGAGCAAAAAGGCTAAGGGTGTCCGGGCGATTTTGCTGAGGGTCATGGGAGGCTCCGGTCTGCCGTTGGCGAGGGAGGGCTTGATCTTGATTTAGGCAGGCCTAAATATTAGGTACGCCTAAAACCAATTCGTGTCAAATTAGGGACTGGAGGTTCTGCATGACCGTGCGGCGTCCACCGAACCCGAACAGTGAATCTGTGGACAATTACCTGAAGGCCATTCTGCTTCTGGGCGGCCCCGCGGAGAACCGGGTGGCCAGCAATGCCCTGGCGCGCAGGTTGGCCGTAGCCCCAGCCTCGGTGACGAATATGCTGCAAAAGCTGGCCGCAGGCTCACCTCCACTGGTGGAATATGAGCGGCATCGCGGTGTGCTGCTCTCCTCCGCAGGGAAGAAGCGGGCAGTGGAGGTGGTTCGCCACCACCGGCTCATCGAAACATTTCTTTATGAAGTCCTGGACTATCCCATTGACGAGGTGCATGAAGAGGCTGAGCGCCTGGAACATTTCATCTCCGAACGATTTGAAGAGCGCATCGCGGCTAAGCTTGGGCATCCGAAGATTGATCCGCATGGACATTGCATTCCGGAAATGGATGGCGCGATGCCGCGAGAGAATTCGATACAACTCACCGAGGCTGTGCAGGAAGGTGTCTATGTAGTGGACAGCGTCTCCGACCGCAATGCCCGCACCTTACGACTACTGAAGGAGAACGGCATTGCTCCTGGGGTAAAGCTTCGCTTGCGGGAGAGCCCCTCAATCAACGGCTACGCGATATCGATTGGCCGTTCTTCCAGAATCTTGAATCTGCAGGAAGACGCTGCCGACAGTATCCGGGTGTGCGTCCCAGGTAAACCATGACCTTTCGCTCGAAGTTGCTTGCGGCTCTTTTTACCGTTGTGCTTTTGTCGGCGCCGGCCCAGACCCCGGTTCCTCCATCGCACCCCACCAGCACACCCTACGCCGGCGACCTCAGCATCTTCGAGGAGCCCGGCCGTGACCAGCGCCTGCAGATAGATCGCGTCATGGACCTGCTGCATTTAAAGCCTGGCAGCACCGTCGCCGACATTGGAGCTGGGAGCGGCTGGTTCAGCGTCCGTGCCGCCCGCCGCGTCGGGCCCAAGGGCCGCGTAATCGCCGAGGACATCAACCCTAAAGCCATCGCTTACATCCAGCAGCGCACGCAACGAGAGCACCTGGCGAATATCGTTACGTTGCTCGGCACACCCGACGATCCGAAGCTTACGCCCGACTCCCTCGACGCCGCGCTCATGCTGAAGGTCTACCACGAGATTGCTCACCCTCCGCTCGTCCTTGCCAACCTGCGCGCGGCGCTCAAACCCCGCGCCCGGTTCGGCATCATCGATCGCAACGGCAACGGCTCCGACCATGGCCTCAAAGAGTCCATCGTGCGCGAGGAGGTTGAGCACGCCGGCTTCCGTCAGGTGGCGCGCTACGATTTCACCAAGGGCGATGGCCAGGATTACTTCCTCATCTTCGAGAAATAGTAGGGGCCTCTAGTCGAAGCGCTTCGACGCGAATGATTGGAACGCCTCGACGACAGTTTTGGGCAACTGATCACGATTTTGTTTGGTAAGGAGTTCGTGTCCTGCGCTAGTGACGGGCAGCAGTTCGGTCGGCGCCGGAATGAGCTTCAACGCTGTTGTCATTTCATCAATGGAGCCGAAGCCGTCCCGGGTGCCGTGAACGAAGAGCGCCGGGACCTGCAGGCGAGGGAAGTGCGCCGTCCGCAACTCAGTGGGGCGCTGCGGCGGGTGGAGCGGGTAGGAGAGCAGCAGCAGCCGATCGACCAGATCGGGTTCGCCGGCGGTTAGCATCGAGGCTTGCCGCCCTCCGTAGGAATGACCGCCGAGGAAGATACGGCCCGAGGTCTGGCGCCGCATGGATGCGACTGCCGATCGAAGGCCTTGTTGGTCGCGTTCTGCACTGCCGCGTGGCGGTCCGGACGGTCGCAGCTGGCGAAAGGCGAGATCGCAGCGGAGGACGGCCCAGCCCGAGGCAGAGAATGCATCCGATAGCGCTACCAGAAGGGGAGCGTTGCAGTTCGACCCGGCGCCATGGGTCAAAATGAGGCAGTCCTTGCCTGGTTCCATCGGGCCGTGAATGAAGCCTCGCACTGGAACTTCATTCGGTGAGTCGTCGCGGAAGTCCTGGTAGTCATTCATATTTAACGTCCGAGTTTAAATCCATACATCATTGGGGGCTGTCCGCTCTCCCCCGTTATTGCCAGTGTTCGGGGTTCCCCGCGGTTCGATCAGGAGCAGCTTGGTCTCTACGATGGCGAATGGCTTGTGCTCGACTCCTTTTGGAACCACGAACATTTCTCCCGGCTTCAGGTCAACCGCGCCGTCTCGAAAGTCGATCCTCAGGTGCCCGTCGAGGACGATGAAGGTCTCGTCTGTATCCGGGTGATGGTGCCAAACGAAGTCTCCCTCCAGGCGGGCAACCTTGAATTGATAGTCGTTCATCTCCGCAATCACTCGCGGAGACCATTGCTCGGAGAGACACTCGAACTTATTCGCAAAATTAATCGGAGTGTAAAGGGGCATGGCGGCCTCCATTCTCGGATCTATGGGTAATGACTATCTTAGGCGGAAGCAGAGGCGAGATCGTAGGCACTACAATAGGAGCCATCTATGAGCACACCCATTCATCAAATTCCCGTGCGCCGCATCACCGGCGAAGACACCAACCTCGGTGAGTACAGCGGAAAGGTCCTTCTCATCGTCAACGTTGCTTCCAAGTGCGGACTTACGAAGCAGTACGAATCTCTGGAAAAGCTTTATCGGGACTATCGCGACCGCGGCCTGGTCGTCGCCGGTTTTCCAGCCAATGATTTCAAGGGCCAGGAGCCCGGCAGTAATGACGAGATCCAGAATTTTTGCACCAGCACCTTCGGTGTCGACTTTCCTTTGTTTGAGAAGATCACCGTGGTTGGGGAATCCAAACATCCGCTCTACAAGGAATTGATCGCGGCCCAGCCGAAGTCTGTCAGCACGTCGGAGGTCCCATTCAGCGAGAACTTGAAGAAATATGGGATCGAGCCAAACAGGGAGCCGGAGATTCTCTGGAATTTCGAGAAATTCATCGTAGACCGCGGGGGGAAGGTCACCGCCCGCTTTGCACCGAACACGACTCCTGATGATCCGGCGCTGGTGAAGGCGGTCGAAGCGGAGCTGGCTAAGGCGTAGTGACGAGGAGCACTCCGCCAGCACTGTACCGTCCGCGAATTCCAGGTGCCTTCGGGGCCCTGTGGACAGGGGACGCTAAGAGCTGTGGTATCTCACATCTCGCGAAAAACGAGCGAGATGTGGGGCACCCGTCGTCCGTCGGCGAAGACAGAGCTTCAAGGATAGGGTTTCTTCACACTGTTCATTGGATGAGTGAAGAGCTGCATCGCTTGAACCCGCTAGCTTGTCGGTCGCGGGAAAGATATCTACAATCTTCGCGTGTCAACCTTCCGTTCCTGAAAGGACGCCTATGCGTTTCAATCGCGGATTCATCGTGGCAGCCGCCATCGTCTTTCTCATGCCTGAAGTGGTGCCTGCCCAGGATGCTTCCCGATCCGTTGCAGGCGGAGGCATTTCGATTCCAGGCTGGGTAGGAGCGGTCGATGCCGGAGCACAAAAAGCAGGGCAAACGATTAACGATACCAAGCTGACCCAAGAGGGCGGTGTGCTGCACGTCACCACCGGCCCGGCAGCGGAGTACTGGAATCCAGCCAACAAGGCGACCGGCAACTACACAGTATCTGCCACATTCACTGAGGCAAAATACATGAACCTCAACAGCCATCCGCATCCCTATGGCATTTTCATCGCCGGCCATGAACTGGGGACCGAGCAGCACAGCGAGTTGTATTGTGCGGCCTACGGAGATGGAAGATTTATCGTCCGCGGCTTTGCACCCGAGCCGTTCCAGATGAATGGCCGCGGTGAAGCGAACCCCGCTGTTCACAAGGCCGCCGGCCCGGGCGAACCGGTGGAGCAGAAAATCGCGCTTTCCGTAACGGACGGAAAGGTGGAGTGCGCCATCAATGGCACGGTTGTCGGCAGCTATGACAAGGCATCGGTGGTGACGGACGGAAAGCTGAAGTCCACGGACGGCATCTACGGGATTCGCTTCGCCCACAACACAGAAGGCGCCGTCACAGATTTGAAGATGACGAAGCCCTAGCCCCTGAGGTCTTGCTTAACGGGCGACCGCTAGTTCCTCTTCCAGCAGCTGCTTCTGGAAGAGATCGGCGTAATAACCGTTGCGCGCGATCAGTTCGTCATGCGTGCCCAACTCCATAATGCGGCCGCCCACGAGCACGGCAATCTGGTCGGCGTGGCGCACTGTCGAAATGCGGTGGGAGATGAAGAGCGTCGTTCGGCCCTTCATCACGCGTTGCAGTTCGCCCAGGATTTGCTCTTCGGTGTAGGTGTCGACGCTGGAGAGGGCGTCATCGAGAATCAGGATGCGGGGGTTGCGGATGACGGCGCGGGCAATGGCTGTTCTCTGCTTCTGGCCTCCCGAGAGGGTGATCCCGCGTTCACCCACCGTGGTCGCCAGGCCGGCCGGAAATTCTTCAAACTCGCGCCGGATGTGCGCCGCCTCGGCGGCTTGCAACACTTCTTCATCGCTGGCCAGGGGAGCGCCAAAGGCGATGTTTCCACGAATGGTCTGGCTGAAGAGAAAAGTTTCCTGGGGTACGAAGCCGATGTTGGCGCGCAACACCTCCAGCGGGTACTCCCGGATGGGGCGATCGTCGATCAGAACGCTTCCCGGGGCGGCGTCGTGAAGCCGCGGGATCAGGTTTACCAGGGTCGATTTGCCTGATCCGGTTGGCCCTACGATCGCAAGACTGCTGCCGGCCGGAATCTTGAGCGACAGCGAGTGCAGCACCTCCGACCGGCCGGAGTCGGAGCCGGAATAAGAAAAGCTCAGGTCGCGAAACTCGATGTCGCCGCGCAACTTCAGGTCTGCGGGGACGGAAGAATCCGCTTCAGCATTGTCGATGGCCGGCTCATCCGACAACAACTCATCGATGCGGATGACCGAAGCCGTGCCGCGCTGCCACAAGTTGACCACCCAGCCGAGAGCGATGACAGGCCAGGTGAGCATGACCATATAGGTATTGAAGGCGACGAAGTCGCCGATGCTGATGCGATGCGAGATGACCTCGTGGCCACCGACCAGCAGGGTGATGGCCATGGCGAGTCCGAGCACGAACTCGAGCGTGGGCCAAAGCATACCCATGAGCTGAACCAGGCGAAGGCCGCGGCGGATGTTCTCCTTGTTGGATTTCTCAAAGGCCGCGATCTGGGCCTCTTCCTGGGCAAAGGCGCGGACCAGCCGGGCGCCGGAAAAATTCTCCTGGGCTTGAGCGGAAATCTCCGAGTACATGGCCTGGATGCGCTCGAAGCGTTCATGAATCTTTCGTCCTAAGGACTGCACCAGAATGCTGGCCAGAGGCAACGGGACCAGCGCCACCAGGGTCAGCCAGGGGCTGATACGCAGCAGAAAATACAGGGCACCGACAGAGAACAGGACGGTGTTGGCGCTGTACATGATGGCCGGTCCGAGCAGCATGCGCACTGCATTCAGGTCGTTGGTCATGCGGGCCATGATGTCGCCGGTCCGATGCTGCTGAAAGTAAGCTGCTGGCTGCCGCTCCAGATGGCGGAAGAGATCATTGCGCAGATCGAACTCGATTTCCCGGGAAATGCCGATGATGATCCAGCGGGTAAGAAAGAGGAAGACACCCTTGGCGGCAGAGATCAGGACCAGCAGTCCGGCATAGTAGAGGATCTTTTGCCGGGTGACGCCCTGGTTCAGATCGTCGATGGCGACGCGGATGACCTGGGGGAAAAGGATCCAGATGGCGTTCGAGACCACCACGGATAATCCGCCCCAGGCAAAGTCGCGGGAATATCGGCGCAGATATGGAAAGAGTGGCCGGAGCGGAGCAAGCATGCTGGTTCTATTCTAAGCGTTAGGTGGGCGTGCGCAGCAGCAGATAGGCTCCGGCGAGGGCGAAGAGCAGATCGGGCGACCAGGCCGCCAGCAGCGTTGGTAAGAAGTTAACGTTGCCCAGGGCTTCAAACGTTTGTGTCACCAACAAGTACGCGATGGCCAGTCCAATGGCGGCCGCTATGCCGGTCAGCGACCCACGTTTGCCCATCGATAGAGCAAACGGAATCGCCAGCACCGCCATCACCAGTGTGACCAGCGGATTCGCGAGCTTGAGGTTGAGCTGGACGCTGAGCTGCTTGGTGTCGAAGCCGCTCTGCCCCAGGTCGCGGATGTAGCGCTGCAGTTCACCGAAGGTCATTTCCTGCGACTGCAGGGCTTGTTTGGTGAAGTACTGCGGTTGCTCGGTGATCTCAGGAAAGCTTTCGACGTTGAACTGGCTGTAACTGCTGACTGCTTCGCCATCGAACCGCCGCTCCCACCCATGCTCAAAAACCCATTGCTGGATGAGCGGCTCCCAGTGGGCGTTGGAGGCGAAGATGCGGCGGGAAAGAGAAAAGTTCTCGGGGTTGAATTCGAAGACGGTGAGATTGGCGAAGCGATCCTGGCCCGGATCGAAGAACTGGTAGTAGAAAATGCGCCCGGGCTTGCCTGGATCCTGGCGGCCGAAGATCCATTTCTGGTCGGGCCGGAGGAAGGTCTGCGCCGGTCTGCCCTTAATCACGCTGCGCAGCGCCTCCTGATGGCGGTTGGCGGTGGGCAGGTAGGACTCATCAAAAAGGAAGAGGGCCACAGCCAGCATCGCCGACACCACCACGACAGGCACCATCACCCGGTATAGGCTGATGCCGGTCGCCTTCATGGCGGTCAACTCGCTGGTTCGGGTGAGGACGCCGAAGGTGACCAGCACCGCAACCAGAACGCCCAATGGCGTGATGTTGTAGATCATGCTGGGGGTCAGGTAGACCAGATATTCTCCGACCGTGACCAGCGGAGTGCGGTTGCGGATGATGTCGCTCAGCAGCTCGAAGAAGGTGAAGACCAGCATCAACAGAACGAAACTGACCAGCACCATGGCGAAGGTGGTCAGGAATTCGCGCAGTACATACTCGTCGAGGATGAGGGGAAAGCGGCCCCGGTCGTGCGCGTCGCGCTCGGGCTCGGTGCGTTCGCTTCTGGCGGGCAACAGCCGCGCGCTCTTGAACCTGTTGGTGATGGAGGCGAATTGGATGCCTGGCCCTCCGCCCACCCGCCATCTGGCGCAGCAGCAGCAGGCCGGAAACGCCGAAGAGGATATTCGCCGCCCACACTCCGGCAAAGACGGGAACCTTGCCCTCGCGCGCCAGCGAAACGCCGATGACAGAGAGGAAGTAGTAGATGAAAACCAGAGCAATGGTTACCACAAAGCCGGCGCTCTTGCCGCCGCGCCGCGATGCCACGCCGAGGGGAATACCGATCAGCATCAGAACCAGGCAGGCAGCGGGGTAAGAGTATCGCTTGTGCAGTTCGATGAGGTAGATTCTGCCCCCCGGTCCCTTGGTGTGCTCGTAGAGCACATGGTTGCTCATAGCGAGGATGGGGGTGTCATTCTTGCCGATGTGCGTATCTTCCTGGGTGCCGATGGCCAGGGGTAGTTCCGATTCCGTAAAGGTCGAGACCTGGTATTGGGTGCTGCCGTCGGCGTTTCTTACCTCTTCGTGCTCGGTGCCATTGCGTAGGCGCATGAGAAGAGTGTTGTCAGGGCCGTTCGCGACTACCGCATCCTCGGCGGTGGTCACTTTGGGTGAGACCGGATCGCTCAGGTCAGCGAGGAAGATGCGCTGCCAACGTGAAGCGCCCGCGCCGGCCCGGATATCCTGCACGTAGAGCACGTAGTTCTTGAAGTCCTCGTAGAAGACGCGCGGCTCCACCTCAAACGAGGCCTGTTGATTCTTGAGCGAATCTTCCATCCGCAACAGGGCGGCGGTTGCTTTGGGAGCTATGTAGAGCGAAACCGCCAGCGAGATTCCCCAGCTGAGAATGGCGATGACCGAGACCACGCGGACAAAGAACCAGACGCCGATGCCCACCGCCCGCATGGCGGTGATCTCGCTGTCGGCCGCGAGGCGGCTGAGGCCGAGCAATACCCCGACGAGCACGGCCATGGGAATGGTCAGGATCAGCACGTTGGGAAGCATGAACAGGAAAATTTTGGCCACTGAGCCCAACGAGGCGCTGTTGCGCGCTGCCATTTCCAGCAGTTGGCCAACGTACTTCATGAACAGAATGAAAGTGAAGAGCGCACCCCCGAGAAAGGCATGGGAGAGGACTTCATTCCAGATATAGCGGGTAAAAATGCGCACAGGCGAGATCCCGATCGACTGTGTTCAGTTTAAGACAGTTTCCTGCCAAGAGGGCATGGCGAGAGGAGCGCCGACGCTAACTCAATACTCTTTGTAGAGAAAAGGCGGGGGATAGAAGGGGTGCGCTTGGTAAAGCCGCCGCGCGTAACGTCCGGGCGATATCTTTCGACGTGGAAAGATGTATCGACGATGCCGGCGCACCCAAAGGAGGGAGAGCATGCTGCTGATTGGGAGTCTGCCTTTCCCATGCAAGGGTGACAATGCCGCAAAGGTGTTACTTCGGTGTTTCCCGCTCGGCGGAAACCCGGGGCAGAAAGCGATAACCGATACCACGCACGGTCTCCAGAAAGACAGGCTCGGCGGGATTGTCTTCAATATATCGGCGCAGGCGGACCATAAAGTTGTCGATGGCGCGTGTATCGGTGTCCTCGTGGACCCGCCAAACCTGCTCCAGCAATTCCTTGCGAGAGATGATGCGGCCCTGGTTGAGGACAAGATAGCGCAGCAGGTCGGACTCCATCAGGGTAAGGCGGATGGTCTTATCCGGGGTGGTGAGCTGTAGCGAATCAAAGTGGATCGTGCGTCCGGCAAAGGTGAAGGTGGCAGGCGTGCCGGTTCGCGCGCGGTTGGGCCGGCTCCGTGGGGAGAGGCGGCCGCAGCCACGCCATGCGGCGAAGAAGACCGTTGAGACGAGCCAGCAGGATGGAAAGATCGAATGGTTTCGGCAGATAATCGTCGGCTCCCGCGCTGAACCCGTTGAGCACGTCTTCGGGGCGGCTGCGCGCTGTCAACATCAGGATGGGCACGAAGTTTTGTTGTGCTCGCAACTCCGCAGCCACCGAAAAGCCATCTCGTCCGGGAAGCATGACGTCCAGGATGACGGCATCGATGGAATCGGCCTCAATCATCTCCAGCGCCGTCTCACCGTCCATCGCCAACTGCACGGTGTAGCCCTCGGCGCGCAGATTGAACAGCAGGCCCTGCGCCAGGTGTGACTCGTCTTCGACCACCAGGATATTGGCCACGCTGCTCACTGCAGGACCTCTTTGGCGGGTGTTGGAAAGCGCGCGCGGTAGCTGCAGCCGGATCGTGGCGCCGCGTCCTTCGCCCTCCGATTCAGCCACTACGTCGCCCCCGTGCTGACGGGCGATGGAGCGCACCAGGAAGAGGCCCAGCCCAGTGCCCTTGATGCGGAAGACATTGCGCGCCGGAACACGGTAGAAGCGCTTGAAGATTCGCTTCAGGTGCGGTGCGGCGATGCCGAGGCCATGATCGGAGACGGTGAGCATCATCCATGCATCGCCTTCGAGAGCGAGATGCACTTCGAGTTGGGGTCCTTCGGGCGAATACTTGACCGCGTTGTCGAGCACATTGAGGACAGCGGTGCGCAGGTCTTCCGGGTTGCCCATCACGGTGATTTGCCCGGCATCCGGGTCCACGTTCAACCGAATGGTTGACTCCTGCAGGTGGTAACGCTGGAGCGTGGTGCGGATGCATTCGCGGACCAGGTCATCAAAGATCAGCCGGAGCCGGACCTGGTTGCGCCCGCGCTGGCCCACTTCTCCCGCCTTGAGCACCTGCTCCACGGTAGCCAGCAGGCGCTCCGTATCGGAGAGCATGATGTCGTAGAACTCCTGGCGCTTGGCCTCAGGCAGCTCGTGGCGCTGCAGGGTCTCCAGATAGAGGCGGATGGAGGTGATGGGCGTCTTCAGCTCATGAGTGACGGCGTTGAGAAAGCTGTCGTGGCGCTCGTTCCGCTTTACCTCACGAACCAGGAAGATGGTGTTTAGAACCAGTCCGGCGATCAGCAGCAGGAAGAAGAGGATGCCAATCACTAGCAGGATGACGCTGCGCGGGCTGATGATGATCCAGCCGACGTTCAGGGCGATGGCAAGGGCGACGAGGCAAGCGCCGAGAGTGATGGAAAGAACGATCGCATTTCTGCGTCTGGTGATCCGCATACCCGGCAAGCCTTAAGAAAGTTTCGCAATTGGTGTAGCCCGAAGCCACAGACCATTTCGTGGTTTTCTCCCAAAGAAAACCACACCTCGCGATCCTAATCAGTCCACAGTAATTGCGAAACTGCCCTAAGAAAAGTATAGCGGCCTCTTCCTTCGACAAAGGAAAGGGCGCGACCGAAGTCGCGCCCAGGTTGGCAACAAGCTTTTCCCGGTGTTAGGAAACGCCGGCGGGACGTGGGTCATGCGGATCGAACTGCGCCACTTTGATGTTCGTTGCTAGTCCGAGCTTTTGCAGGATCCAGATGCCGTAGAAGTTGGGATCAAATTCCCACCAGGTGAGGCCGTGCCTGGCGGAGACGGGATGGGCATGGTGATTGTTGTGCCAGCCTTCGCCGCCGGTGAGCAGAGCCACCCACCAGTTGTTGCGCGATTCGTCGCGGGTGGAAAAGCGCCGCGAGCCCCACATGTGGGTGGCGGAATTGACCAGCCAGGTGGCATGCAGGCCAAGGGTCACGCGCAGGAAGATGCCCCACATCACGCAAGACCATCCACCGAAGGCCAAGAGGAGAAGTCCCACTGTAACCAGGGGAACGTAGTGGTATTTGCTTAGCCAGACCATGAAGCGATCCTTGGCCAGATCGGGGGCGTAGCGAGCCATCAGCGCAGTCTCGTGGTGCAGGGCATCGCCGGAGAGAATCCAGCCCACGTGGGACCACCATCCGCCATCATGGGGGGTATGCGGGTCGCCCTGGTGATCGCTAAGTTGGTGATGAACGCGGTGCGTGGCCACCCAGAAGATGGGTCCGCCTTCCAGGGCTAGCGTGCCGCAGATGGCCAGGAAATACTCCAGCCACTTGGGCGTGCGGTAGCCGCGATGCGTGAGCAGGCGATGATAGCCCATGCCGATGCCCATGTTGATGCCGAGTATCCAAAGCGCGATGAAGCAGAAGAGTCCCTTCCAGGTAAACATGAAGAGAGCGGCCACGGCGAGGACATGAAAGGCCACCATGAAGCCGGTGGTCACCCAGTTGGTCTGGTTGGCTTGGCTGTCGCGGCCGAGAACCGGCACGTCATTGAGCTTTTTTGCGGGGCGCGCCACAGCGGGCTTTTCGGCGATGGCTTCGGCCGCAGGAACAAACGATATGTTGGTGGAGGGTTCTATGAGTTCGGTCGACATGATCTAGGGAGGGCCCTTTCGCTGTGCCCCGTTAAGTTGAACCTAACAGGGCCACGATTTTCCGTTCGTAAGAGTTTTGTAATGAGAATTGGTCATAGTTATGACTCAGCTGTTTGCATCGAAATCCGTGCCCTGGGAGTTTGATGGTGGCAAATTTTCTACGACTTTCGTGTGGGGCTCTGCTAGGGGCGCCTGACGGGTGCGTGGCCAGCCCTTCAGGCACAGCTCCCTAGCCGAACCATCAACCTGCCTACCAGTAAGGAATTAGCGGAGCCGGCCCCTGGGTCTCCGCAAATGCTGAACAGCCTGCCCATGACAGCGGCTGTCTCCCCCGATGGGCGATACCTCGCGGTAGTAAACGCTGGTTACGGCACTTTCGAATCGCGATATCAGCAGTCGATTGCGGTGTTGGACACCAGGTCCGGCACGGTGACGGACTTTCGCTGAGCCACGAACGGCGACTAGCCTGCCGCAGACACTGTATTCGGGGCTGGCCTTTGGCAGGGACGGAACCCATCTGTATGCGGTCTTCGACTCTCTTACCGCGCCCGAGGGGAGGGGTAAAGATGAAACCGGTAATGCCATTGCCGTCTACAACTTCAGCGATGGTAAGGTGACGCCAGAGAGGCTGCTTCCTGTTCCCTTACAGCAATTGGCGACGGGCAAGCTGCAGAATCGAATCGGGGCGGAGGTGGCGGCAGGCTTGGCGATTCCCTCGCCAGCGGGAATCGCAGTTCGCCAGGGAACGGCCGGGAGCGACGAATTGCTGGTGGCCGATAACCTCTCCGACGATGTTTTGCTTATGGATGGGGGCACCGGCAAGGTGCTGCGGCGTTTTGACCTTTCTCAGGGCAAGGTCGTGCCGTCCACGTACCCCATCTCCATCGCAGTCAACCGGTCGGGAAGCCGGGCGTACGTCGCATTATGGAACGGCTCCGCGGTCGCGGAGCTGGACTTGAACCATGGGAAAGTGCTTAAGAAGCTGGTGCTGCTAGCTCCGCGGCAAGCCACTTCGCCCAGTTCCCATCCGGCCGCGTTTGCCTGGAGCCCGGATGAGCGGATTCTTTACGTGGCGCTGGCCAACCGGGATGCGGTGGCTGCGATACAGGTTGGCGAGAACGAATTGAAGCTCCAGAGCCTCTATGACACGCGGTTGCCGGGGCAGAGCTACTTCGGCGCCATGCCCGATGCGGTCGCGGTTTCGAAGGATGGCAGCAGGCTCTTTGCTGCCAACACCGGTTCTGATGCGGTGGCGGTGTTTGACCTCAGCGCGCGGCGAGCGACGGGGCCGGAGGTCCGTGCCGTGGGTTGGGTTCCGACGGAGTGGTATCCGACGGCGATGGCAGTGGATGGCAATAAGCTCTATGTGGCGACCGCCAAGGGTCAGGGGACGGGGCCGAATAATAGGCCGCAGCCTCCGGTTCCCGGGGATGCGCTCAGCGGGCAGCTCCACGTACATCGCCACCCTGCTGCATGGCTCGATTGCGGCCATCGATTTGGCGGAGATCGAAGCCAGGCGCGGGCAAATGACGCACACCGTGGTAGAGACAAATATGATGAAGGCCGCACAGGCGAAGATCGCCTTTCGCAGCGGCGCCAACCCCATCCATCATGTGATCTACATCATCAAGGAGAACCGAACCTACGATCAGATCCTCGGGGATCTGGGCGTAGGCAACGGCATGCCCGCGCTCACCATGTACGGCGAGGAGATTACGCCCAATGAGCACAAGTTGGCGCGCCAGTTCGGTGTGCTTGACAATTTTTACGACTCAGGTGAGGTTTCGGGCGACGGGCACGTCTGGTCGAATGCTGCAATTTCCAGCGACTACACAGAGAAGACGTGGCAACAGAGCTATCGTGGGGAGCAGCGAGTCTACGATTACGAGGGCGTGGTGGAGAATGGTTATCCGCTGCGCGAAGGCATTTCGGATGTCAACGAACCCAACAGCGGATACATCTGGAGCGACCTGGCGCGCAACGGAAAGAGCCTATACCACTTTGGGGAGTTCATATCGACCACGTTCTGCGCCAGTCCCGATAGCGCGCCCAAGGAAAATTCCCCGACCCAGGGAACGCCCGAACCGCAACCGGCGCAGTGCGGAGCGCGGGGCGATATCCGCCATGGAGAGGCGCTGCCGCAGAACTACGGTGGCGGCGCCAGTCCTTATCCCTGGCCGATTCCGTTGATCAAAGAGAATGTCCCTACCAAGCCTGAGTTGGTGGGGCACTTCGACCCGAAATATCCTGACTTTGAGCTGAGCTTTCCCGATCAATTGCGGATGGAGGAGTTTCTGACTCACTTCCGCCAGTGGGTGCAGGAGCGCGGGCAGGGGCGAGATACGATGCCTCAGTTCATCCAGCTTCGGCTACCCAACGATCACACCGCGGGCACCACTCCAGGGATGCCAACGCCGAAGGCTTCGGTGGCGGATAACGACCTGGCGGTGGGACGAGCAGTGGAGGCGATTGCCCACAGCCCTTACTGGGAGGACACGGCGTTTTTCATCCTGGAAGACGACGCCCAGAACGGGGCGGACCACGTGGAGGCTCACCGCAGTGTTGCCCTGGTGGTGAGCAAATATTCGCCACGCCTCGCGCAGCCTTTAGTGGACAGCACCTTCTACACCACGGTGAGCGTGCTGCGGACGATGGAAGAGCTGCTAGGCTTACCGCCGATGAATAACAACGATGCCTTCGCCCCGCCAATGGCGCCATTGTTTACCGGCGCCGGCGACCAACCGCCCTTTGAGGCGGACTATCGCAATCGGGACAACGGATTGTTGTACCAGGCGAACGGACCCAAGGCCCCGGGCTCTCAGGCGTCGAGCCGCATGGATTTCACCCACGAAGACCGGGCCGATCCGAGTGTGCTGAATGTGATCCTGTGGCGGGACGCAATGGGCAACAAGCCGTTGCCGGCCATGCTGGCGCACCCTCATAAGGGGCGGGAGCAGGACGATGACGATGACCGATAGGACAAACTCTTATGTGTGCTACTGACTGCGGTTTGCTGTTCTAGCCGACGAAGTCGACTCGCACAGGGTTCGGAATAATGCCGCGCTCGTGGCCCAGGGTAAGGAGCTTGCGAATGGCTTCTTTCCCGTCTTCGCCGTAATTGAGGGTGCGCTCGTTTACGTACATGCTGACGAAGCGGTTTGCCATTTGCGGGTCGAGATCGCGGGCAAATTGCATGGAATACTCGAGCGCGGCTTCGCGATGATCGAGGGCATGCTGGATGCTCTCGCGTAGCGCCTGGGTCACCGTGAGCATGACTTCCTCGCCCAGGCTGCGGCGAATGGCGTTGCCGCCCAGGGGCAACGGAAGGCCGGTTTGTTCCCGCCACCACTGGCCGAGATCGATGACCTTATGCAAGCCGCTGGCGGCGTACGTAAGCTGGCCTTCGTGGATGATGAGCCCGGCGTCGAAATTACCCGCGACCACTTCCGGAATGATTTTGTCAAAGGGAACGGTGGCGGTTTCAATCTCCGGCGCGAACAATTTCAAGGCCAGGTAGGCGGTGGTCAGGGTTCCAGGAACAGCGACGCGCACGCGGCCAATCTGGTCGGCGGCGATCCGGTGGCTGGCTACGATCATAGGGCCGTAGTTCTCTCCCACACTGCCGCCACAGGACATGAGCGCATAGTCCTTCTGCACGTACGGGTAAGCGTGAAAGGAGATTGCGGTTACATCGTAAAAAGCCTCGTCCATCGCCTTGTGATTCAGGGTCTCGATATCGCAAAGAGTATGGGTGAACTTGTAGCCGGGCACGCGAATTTTGCCCGTTGCAAGCCCGTAGAACATGAAGGCGTCGTCGGAGTCCGGACTGTGAGCGATCGAGATCTCCCTGACCGCGCCCGGTGCTGTGGTGGGACCTTTGGCGGGGGCATCGGGCTGAAGCGAAATCGGGGTAGTGGTCACAAAATCCCTTCTGAGAACATCGGCAGCTACTTGGAACTAAGGGCTCGATTGGGTGAAACATTGCCAAAGGATCCCAAAAGACTCACGCAGGCGGTCGCGGCCACCACTTTCACGGCATCGCCGAAAAGGAACGGGGCGATGGATTCGGCGAAGACTGCGGAAAAGCGCAAGTGACCGAGGAGGCCAAGCCAGGAGGCGCCCGCGGCAAGGATAAGGACGCTGGCTAGCCCTGCTGCCGCGACCGCGTCCACGAAGCGGCGCCGGCCGCGGTGGTAGAGCAGGCTGGCCAGGGCAGCGGCGAAGGGATAGGAGAGCAGGTATCCGCCGCTGGGGCCGAGCAACTGGGCTATGCCGCCGGGACCATGGGGGCTGAAGACGGGCAGGCCAAGGGCGCCTTCTACCAGGTAAAGCGCCAGGCAGGCAAACGCTGCTCCCGGACTGAAGAGCATCCCCAGCAGTAGTACGGCAAAGGTCTGCATGGTTACCGGAATCGGTGTGAAGCCTACGGGTATGGCGATGTGGGCGCAGATGGCCACCAGGGCGGTGGCCAGAACGACGGCGATGATTGTCTTCCAGGCGATGCGGGGCGCGGGCAACGCGCCAATGCTGTCCTGTTTGAAGCCGATCTCTTGCATATTTCACTCTCCCTTTCGAACCTGGCCCGGGGGGATACTAGATCCTGGCGCATGGACGCCGGGAGTTATTCATCAACGCCTGGCATCAGGGCCGGCGCGGTTCCGAAGGAGCGGTAACGCCCTCCGGCTCAAGCGAAGCATCAGCGGGGCTTGGCTGTCCATGCCGCCGAATATGCCGGGCGACCGAGAAAGCCACCCACAGTAGTGCGCAAAAACTGATTGCAAAAGCCAGGAACAGAAGCCGCATAGGGGACGACCGGGCTCAAGATCATCTTGAAGCATAACAAAAAACCGGCGGAACTACCGCAGACTCGTTTCCAGCCAGGCAAGATAAGTTTCTGACCCCCCCGAGACGGGGAGTACCAGGAATTCGGGTACTTCGTAGGTGTGAAGGCCGGCGATGGTCGATTGGACCTCCCCGGCGAGGGTAGAGCGGGTCTTGATCAGCATGAGCACCTCGGCCGCGGATTCGACGCCGCCCTGCCAGCGGTAAATCGATTGCACGCCCGGCAGGATATTGATGCAGGCGGCCAGATGCAGCTCGAGCAGGCGATGGGCTATGCGTTCGGCCTGTTCGCGATCGGCGCAGGTAGAGAGAATGATTTGAAAATCGGTCATGAGGGATCTCCGGGGTGGGTTTATCAAGTATGGTTCCTTCTCTCCGAAGCGGGAAAACTTCCACTTGAGCGATGAGGCGAATGAGACGTTCACTGAGAAGATAGAGCAGGCGAACCCGAGTTTCCTGTACGCTGCACTGGACACGACCGCGTGTGCGGCTTTCCTTAAAGAAAGCCGGATAAAGTGTGCCGAAGCCACCAAGCTGCACAGGAAAATTCGGGGATAGCGAGGTGACCTTGAAGATAGAAAACGAAAGCCAGCAGCAAAGCTTGAGAGACAGGGCCTCATCGTTTTTCTCCCGCTCAGGCCGCCGGGTGGCGACCGCGGTTGCCATCGTCATCGCCGTAGCGCTCGGTTATCACGTGATCTTCGGGGCCAACGGATTATCGGCTTACCAACAGAAGCGCAATCAGGACCAGACGCTGAAGAAGGAGATCCTGCAATTGCAGCAGGAGAATAGCCGCCTACAGGACCATGTGCAGCATCTGCAATCAGACCCCAATGCCATCGAACACGAAGCGCGGGTGATTCTGCGCTACGCCAAGCCAGGCGAGGTCATCTATGCGCTAAACGATAAGCCCGACGCCAAGCAGGCCGGCAAGTAAAGCTGGGGTCGAAACGCAGGTTGGGACTGCGACCAGTCTCGAAGGGACGGCTTGATAGCCCGGGATGCTAGCCCTGGGTAGATCTGGCGAGCGAGGAGCAGTCCCGCCAGGGACTGCTGAAAATGCCCCAGGACACCGTCCTGGGTACACTCGAATGAGAATTCGAATTCACGGCTGTAACCATGTCCCACAGTCACACATGTTGCTTGGTTCACGTGGTCTTTGCGACCGCAGAACGCCGGCCGATGGTCCGCGAAGACATTCGCGAAATGCTTCACCGCTATATCAGTGGTATTGCCCGGGAGAATGGAATTCCAGCGTTGGCCATTGGCGGCGCAGCCGATCACTCCACTTGTTGCTTTCCTTGCCGCGGACTGTTTCTGTGGCCAAAGCCGTCCAATTGCTCAAATCGGGATCTTCTAAATGGATTCATGAGAGCTTTCCCGGGCTAAAGAACTTCGCGTGGCAGGAGGGATACGGGGCTTTTTCGATCGGAGTTTCACAACGAGAGGCGACGGTGAAATATATAGCGGGGCAGGTCGAACACCACAAGCGGACTAGCTTCGAAGAGGAGTTCAATAAATTTCTCAACGCGCACGGAATCGAAGAGCATTGAGGTCGGACTTGTCAGCGCCCAGATAGGAA
This sequence comes from uncultured Acidobacteriaceae bacterium, assembly GCA_963775365.1. Taxonomy (GTDB): domain Bacteria; phylum Acidobacteriota; class Terriglobia; order Terriglobales; family Acidobacteriaceae; genus PALSA-350. The sequence goes on from CAVZJL010000003.1 coordinate 135,089, forward strand.
GCGCAGGACTGAGGTCCTGGGACATTCTCAGCCGTCCCTACGGGACTGTTCCGATAACGCCCTGATAGCTGACTCGTTTCAGCTAGTGCTGTCCAAATCAGCCGATCGAAAAAAGCTAATTTGGACAAGTCTGATTTTCAGCCGTCCCTGCGGGACTGGAGTAGTCTCCCCACTCCCTGGCCACCATCCAGCACTGCCTGGTCGTTCACACTCAGCGCTGCGGGACTGGAGTTTGGGCTCCAAAACCCATCCATTGTTGCGTGCCTGCCAACTGCTGACGCCCAACCTATTTTTCTTCGGGCACGGCGGCGAGGATGGAGACTGGGGACGTGTCCCGGTCTATGGGGAAGAGGAATTTCAGGGGAGAACGAACGATCTGGCGGAGCAGATAGCGGAGCAGCAATAACTGGTCGCGGCGGCTGACGTCGTAGGCGCGCAGGGCCACAAACGAGGCTATGGAAAAGCTGACCCCCAGGTTCAGTACGAAGGTCACACCAATGCCGGCGATGGCGTAATAGAACCAGTCCTTGCCAAAGGAACTGGTGCCGAAACGAGCGGCGGCTAACGCCAGGGTGCCGGTCGATAAAGTCACGTGGCGAACATCGAACGGTATGCCGAAAAAACGCGCAATCACAGGCACAAACCCGAGCAAATAGCCGAGTGCAATGCTGGTGCTCCAGCCGGCAAGATTGTACTCAATCCAGGCTGCGAGCCGGGCCATGCTGGGCTGGCCAACGCGATGGCCGAAGGGGTGTTGGGAGACGGCTTCCGTCAGGCGATGAAAGACGGCGAAATTTTCGCACCAACCGCCGATGAGCGCCGCAGCCCACAAAATCACACCCGTACCCGCCGCATAAATGATGGTCCCGGAGGCAAAAGGATGAAGCGCCTCGTAGACGTGACGGGCACTTTCCGCCGGTAGGTAGTGCTCTGCAAACATCACCCGCCACAGGCGTTCCAGCGCGACCGAGCCGATGCAAACCGCGATCACGTTACCAATGGCTGCCGCCAGCTGGGTGCGGCTGATGCGTGCGGTAAAGTCTGCGATCTTGCTCCAACTCGCGTCGCCCGGGTTATTGCGGACGATGCCGGCAAAGGTGGCGGCTGTGGCCGAAGGCTGTTTCGTGGCCAGCACCAGGCCAAACACCTGCAGCAAAATGAAGCTGATCGCATAATCGGTGCCGGTCAAAAAACCCTCGACAAAGAGCGGAAAATGCTGCTCGATAATGCGCATTTTGAAGGCCGCCGTGAGTACCGTCAACAGCCCGCCACCCACGGCGGCCAGCCACATTTGCCAATATTCCTTGCGGGTGTGGGCGATGTAATGCTCGCCGCTGCGGCCGGTGCGCTCCACGGTTTTACGCGCCAGAAGGTTCAGGTTCTGCTTAAGCAGGGCGGAGACGCGCTTATCTTCAAGACGGCCCTCAATGAGCTGGTTCAGCAGATTGCGGGCTGCCGCTGAGCTATCGGCGACCGTGGGGAGCGGCGCCCCGCCGAAGGTAAGAATCCTGGCCAGCCCGTGCATGCGCATCAGGGCTAGCTCGATACTCCGCAGGTCGAGCACCAGGTCGGCGCTTACCCCGGTCGTCTCCATGCCCAACCGCACCTGGCCAAGTTCTTTGCGGCAAGTGGCGACGGACTCTTTCCAAGCTTCGAAGAGGGGACCGGCGGAAGTTGCGTCCGGGGCGCGGACCAGCTCCTGGGTGGCAAAGATCAAGTGGTAGAAGGGCGAGTTCTGCACTTCCCAATGGCCGCCCCGCTCGCGCATGGCGGCGGTCACGCCACGCCCGGCGGTGCGGGTCGCGATTAGACACAGTGCCTGGCGTAAATCACTTTGCAGGCGAGGAGACGAGCGTGGACCACCACCCGTAGGCGGTGGCGCGAGCAAAATCAGCAAGCGTTCGAAAAGAGGCTGGGGCAGCTCCAGGAAGCGTTCGACATGCCGGGAATGAGCGAACAGCGAGACCACCAGGCGCGAACTATCCGAGACGTCCATGGCCGAAGGCAGGAGGCGATTGAAGATCCGGCGGAGGCCCTCGGAAAACACCTGGTGGTGTTTAGGTAAGCCGGCTTCGGCCAGCAGCCCCACGGAATCGAGCCCGGCGAGCATGGCCTGAAAGGTCTCCTGAAAATCCAGGCGCAGCAGATCATCGTGCTCCAGCATCCGCACCCAGCACAGCAGGCGTACGTTGAAAGCCCGTTCGCTGGAACCGGTCCAAATGGCGTGGAAGAGGCGGATGAAGCTGGCAGCCTGCGAATCGAGGGTGGTGGAGGCGGAAAATGTTTTGGTGCGGGCGCGAAGCTCATCTTTAACGCGAGCAAAGGCGGGCCGGTGCCGGGAATGGCGGCGCAGGCGAAAGTACTTTTTGATGGATCGGCCTAGTTTCACTTTGCGCTTATTCGATGGTAGAGCATTTTCACCCCCGCCCAGCACGGGAGAGTCCAGGGAAGCAGGGCTTTTCCCGGGAGGGACCGGCCTTTCAAGTGGCGTGCGCGGGGCGGAGTTCCTCGACGGCCTGAAACAGTGCCGCTTGCAGTTGCTCCTGCATCGCCTGGTCGAGTTTGGCTCCGCCGATGGTGAGATAGAAGACGTCAATGGCGATCTCCCCCTCGGTATCGATCAGGGCCACTTCGATATTGCAATTGTGCGCGGCCAGCGTGGTGGCGATTTTGCGCAGGAGCCCGGGGCCATCCTGGGCGACCACCTGCAGCAGGGTGCTGTGGGTGGAAGCGGTGTTATCGAATTCCAACCGGGTCTCCACCTTGACCATGATGGGCGCGCGAACCGCCTGGCGTCGTCGCAGTAGAACTTCGATGGGAGTCTTCAGCAGGATCACGTCGTGCAGGCTTTCGCGGAAGCGATCCACCTCGGAAGGATTGAGTTCCAACGTTCGGAAGGGATCAGAAAACTGAAAGGTGTCGACGATAATGCCGGCATCGTTGGAGAACGCTTCCGCCTTGACAATGTTCATTCCCCACGAGGAGAGCGCACCCGCCATGTCGGCAAAGAGCAGAGGCCGATCCCTGGTAATGACGGTGAGCTCGTAGGACTGGCGCAAGGTACGCAGGTGAATCTGAGCGGAGGACTGCGGTAGCTCCAGCGCCATCTGGAAGTGATCGCGAATCTGCTCCGGCATGCGCGTCTGCAGGTAGCGTTGCGGGAAACCTTCGAGGAAGCTGCGCAGTTCCGGGGCGCTCTCCGGAGCCAGAGTAAGAATCCGCTTGAGCAGCGAGGGATCGGCATCGGCGCGATAGCGCTCCTGGTCGACACTGCGGTCCATAAAGTTGGACGTGGCGATATAGAGCTGCCACAAGCTATCCGCCTTCCACGGGGTCAGGGCGTCAGGGTTGACCGCCTTGATATCGGCATAGGTCATCAGGCAAAGCATTTTCAGGTGGGTCTGCGAAGCCGCCTTTTCGGCGAAGGCGCGAATGGTTTCGGCGTCGAAGATGTCGCGGCGCAAAGCCATCGACATTTCCAGGTGATTGCGGATCAGCCGTCGCACAAGGTCGCGTTCTTCGGCATCCAGCTCCAGCCGGGCGAGCAGGCTATCGGCCAGTTCCACGCTTTGCACCGTGTGTTCGCCGGTGCGGCGGGCCTTGCCAGTATCGTGCATCAGCAACGCGAGGAAGAAGAGGTCGAGGCGGTCGATCTCGGCCAGCAGGGTCGAGAAGCGCCGCTCCCACGCGAGGTGCGGCTGGCGCAGGGCATGCACGTTATCGATCACCAGAAAGGTGTGCTCGTCGACGGTGTAGCGATGATACGAGTCGCGGATGACCAGGGCGTCGATGCCGTGGAACTCGGGGATGAGCAACTCCAGGATGCCCAGCGCATGCATGGTGCGCAGCGCGTGTGCGGCATGGGGCCCGAGCAGAATTTCGCGCAGACTGTTCCACAGGAAGGGGCCTTCGGGGATGTGTACGTCGAGCACCGGGAGCGCGTCGGCAAGGCGATCTTCGGCGTTTTGCGTCAGCCGGTAGCCATGCGCCGCAACCATGGCAAAGACACGAAGAATTCCTTCAGGGCCGGTGAGCAGCGAAGATTCGGAGACATCGATGCGGCCGTCCTGGACCATGAAATCGGTGCCTGGGATCGGAGTGCGCTTGCGTCTCTGGGGGCGATAGAAAGACTGTCGCGCCGGGGGCAGAGCTTCCATGAGCAGGATCGCGCGGCGATAGACCGTGCGCGCATGGCGATAGTACGTGCGCATCCAGTAGGCGGGGTCGGAGGTGCCTTTGGTCTCGAGGCCGATGCTCTGCGCGGCGGCTTCGTCCTGGGCATGCCAATCGAGGCCGTTGTCGTCGCGGCCGCGGCGGAAGTGAAGAAAACATCGCGTGGCGCTGAGAAATTCAAACGCCGCCGCTGCCTCGTTGTGCACCGCATATAACGAATTCCCAAAGCTGGTGGGCCACGCTTTATGTTCGCGCACGTAGTGCATCAGGTTGAGCCAGTGGGCCAGTTGGTGATCGCGCAAACCGCCGGGACACTCTTTGATATTGGGTTCGAGATGAAAGATGGTGTTGCCGTATTTCTGATGACGAACCCGGGCGAGTTCAGCAAGCCGGTGGACGATGCCGCTCCACTCGCGCAACGCGACTTCAGGAAGAATTTGCGTGGTCAGGGACTGGTAGAGGCTGTGGTCTCCGGCGATGAAGCGGCGGTCGAGAAGGGAAAGGGTGAACTCAATGTTGTCGGGGTCCTAGCGGCCGCATTCTTTGAGCGTGCGGATCATGGGGCTGGCGCGCAGGCCGAGATCCCACATTCCCTGGTTACAGCCGCGGACGGTCTCGCGCAGCACATCTTCCACTTTTTCGTCGGCGCACAGGTAGAGAAGGTCGACGTCGGAGGAAGGGAAGAGCTCCTTGCGGCCAAAGCCGCCGATCGCCACCAGTGCGATCCCGGCGGGTAAGATGGAGCCGCTCTCGAACTGCCACAGCGGTTCCAACAGGCAGTCGACGACCAAAGCGCGGCGGCGGATGCAGAGCACGCCGTTGCCGGTACGTTCGAACGACTGCCGCATGGCGGCCATCTCCGCCTGATAGTGCTCTCGCAGCTGCTGGTGAGACGTGAATGCAGGTTTCATGTCGACCGAAAGCGCAATAAGGAAAGTTGCCCTACCGTATCCAAATCAATCTTGTAGTACTTCTCCTCAACCCCGCTAGTAGCCTGTGGTAACGAAATCGTTGGTAGCACTATTGAGACAGGTAGCCCACATCTCGATTTTGAGGCGTGGGTTGCTCCTTGCGTGCCACTCACGATTCCGCCGCGACAAGCCCCGTGCACTGCGGGCTAAAGGGCCGAGGAATTGGTGACGAAAGCAGTTCTTTTAAAGCGCAGCCACGCCGCGGTCGCCATTGCGGATGCGGATGGCTTCATCGATCCCGGAGACGAAGATTTTTCCGTCCCCGATTTTTCCCGTTCTCGTCGCTGTGATGATGGCCTGAACGGCCTTTTCCAGCAATTCGTCCGGGACTACGGTTTCGATCTTGATCTTGGGCAAAAGATCGACCGTATATTCGCGTCCGCGATAAAACTCGGTGTGACCTTTTTGGCGCCCGTGGCCGCGTGCTTCGAGGATCGTCATGCCCTCGACGCCGATGGCGAGCAGAGCATCTTTGACTGCGTCAAGCTTCGACGGCTGAATGACAGCTTCTATTTTTTGCATATCGCATTCCAGAGTAGCAAGAGTATAGCTGTGGGCGCACGGCAGCGTGCTCATAATTGCCTGATTCCTTATCCTGCATCCCAGGACGAATGGCTTATAGTGTTACTTATGAGCGGAACAGGCAGTGACCGTTACCTCTTCGGAAGCTTACAGTCGAGCGGCAAGAACCAGGAAAAAGTCCGCGAAGTAAATTTCGGCCACGAGCAGCCCGAAGGGGTGGTCATGACGACCCTGGATTTTGCGGTGAACTGGGTGCGCAAGAGCTCAGTATGGCCGATGACGTTTGGCTTGGCCTGCTGCGCGATCGAGATGATGTCGATGGGCGGCGCGCGTTTTGATATAGCGCGCTTTGGCGCGGAAGTATTTCGCCCCTCACCGCGGCAATCCGACCTGATGGTGATCGCGGGAAGGGTATCGCAGAAGATGGCTCCCGTCATTCGCCGGCTTTATGAGCAGATGCCGGAACCAAAGTGGGTAATCTCGATGGGTGCCTGCGCCACTTCCGGCGGGGTCTTCAATAACTACGCGTTGGTGCAGGGAGTGAACCAGATTATCCCCGTGGACGTGTACGTGCCGGGCTGTCCACCGCGTCCGGAACAGTTGATGTACGCAATCACACTTCTCCAGGAAAAGATTCAAAGCGAACGGGGAAGCGCAAAACGCGCATTAAACTTCCAATAATTGTGCAATTGTAATAAGTTTGTTGGGCGGTTCTTTTTTCTGATTTGGTGACGAGGCTGGCTGGCGGTAGAGGTAACTAGACGCTAACTCCCCTCCCGTTGCCGCCGTTAAGATGTTGAAAATTAAGGTAGTCGAGATAAGAAATATGCTGTAGATTACCGGATGTGGATGTTTTGCATCTCACGTCCAGGTTTGTGTGGCGTGAAATCGAGTTTGACCCGAGCCACGTTCTTCGGGCTCGACCGTTTTGTTGAATGACTTCCCAGTTTTGTTTGACTTTCCAGTGGTTGCGGAGGATAGACGCATGCACTCTCGCCCGTTGACTTCACTGGGCCGAATTCTGCTTGTAGCAGGTGCTGTGGGACTCGGTTCTGTGAGTCTCTTAGCCCAGGATTCGTCCAGTACAGCCCCAAAGCCAGCAGCCCCTGCGGAGTCTCCAGCTTCGCGAATCGACATTTTTCTTGGTTACTCGTACCTGGCCCCGCACGGCTCGGTTACGATTCCCTCGGGCGACCTAATCGGCGTCAATGGCCCCGTTAGCTACTCGTCTATCAATTACGGCGCGATCGGGAGTGTTAGCTACTTCTTCAACCGCTACGTGGGTGGACAGATTGAATATGCAAACCACCCGTCCGGGAACAATGACGGAGCATCTACCGGCCAGCTCGGCATGATCTTCCGCTACCCGACTGCTGAGATCACGCCGTTCGTGCACGCGGACGCTGGTTTCGTAAGGCTGGGCGGCCCGTATCATCAGCCTTACACCTACGGTCCGGCACTGACCGTTGGCGGCGGCATGGATTACTCGCTGCCGTTCCTGGGTGGTCACCTGGGACTGCGGCTGTTCCAGGCGGACTATGAGTACTTTCACGCCAACTTCGGCCCTCAGCCTCCGTATCCTACGGGCGGCCGGGCGAACCTGAAGGTGGCGCGCCTGAGCACCGGTCTCATCTATCACATGGGCAGCATCCTTCCGCCGCCTCCTGTGACCTACGCCTGCACCGCGGCTCCTTCGCCGGCGTTTCCTGGCGACCCCATCACGGTCACCGGCACGGCGACGAATCTGAACCCGAAGAAAACAGCAACCTATAGCTGGACGGGTGCCGAAGGCGTGAAAGTCACCGGCGACAGCACCACCGGCAACGTCGACACCACCGGCTTGAACCCTGGCAACTACACCGTGACCGGCCACGTTTCCGAAGGGCAGAAGGTGGGTCAGTTCGCGGATTGCACGGCGAACTTCACCATCAAGCAGTACGATCCTCCGACGCTCAGCTGCTCGGCTAATCCGACCACTGTTCAGCCTGGTGGTACAGCAACCATTACGGCTCAGGGCGTAAGCCCGCAGAACCGGCCACTCACTTATACGTTCAGCGCGTCGTCTGGTCAGATCAGCGGAAGCGGCAACACCGCCACGTTGAGCACGACCGGTGCGCCAGCGGGTACGATCACCATCACCGGCACGGTGCAGGACGACAAGGGTCAGACGGCTACTTGCTCGGCGTCGGTCAATGTGGAAGCGCCACCGCCACCGCCGGCTCCGAAGACCAAGACGCTTTGCTCGATCAACTTTGATCGGGATAAGACGCGCCCGGCTCGCGTCGACAACGAGGCTAAGGCTTGCCTTGATGACGTCGCTCTGAACCTGCAACAACAAACCGATGCCACCGCTGTTCTGGTTGGCGAGGCGGCTTCCGATGAGAAGAAGGCCGACACGCTGGCTGCACAACGGGCCGTCAACACGAAGGACTACCTGGTGAAGGAGAAGGGCATTGATGCTTCCCGGATCTCGGTACGCACCGGAACACAGGGCAACAAGGAAGTAGAGAACTACCTTGTACCTGCCGGCGCAACCTTCGATAACGACGTGCAAGGCACCACAGCAGTGGACGAGAGCACAGTGAAGGTTCAAGCCAGAACCGCACCGGCTCGCGGCCATCACAGAAGAAAGCAGCAGCTCCCCCAGCGCAGTAAGCACTGAGGCAGCCAAAAGTGAAAAGGGTGACCAGTTAGTAATGGTCACCCTTTTCATTGTGCTTGACCGTGCTGGTCCTACAGGCGCACGGTTGAATCCGGATAAACTGCAAAAGGTTTGTCCGAATTTCAGGCACTTCCAAATAGAAAACCAATGACTTCATGCATCGGGCGTATCCTCTCCTCCTCCCTTGTTTCTGCTCGCTCTCGCTCCTAGCCAATTAGCTCTGGCGCAAACTGCTTCCTGGGTTCCAGTGGGACCCGACGGAGGGGATGCGCGCAGTTTTGCCGCGGACCCTACCGATTCCAGGCATATCTACCTGGGCACCACCAACAGCTGGGTTTACCAGACGGAAGATGGCGGCGCGAGCTGGCATAGGCTGGCCAAGCTGGCCAAGAGCGACGATCTGATTCTGGACAACGTCGTGGTGGATCAAGCCGATCCCAAGACGTTGCTGGTCGGGGCCTGGATCGTGGATCATCCCGGCGGCGGCCTCTTTATCAGCCACGACGCGGGCAAGACGTGGACCACCGTCGAAGCCATGAAGGATCAGTCCATCCGTGCTCTCACCCAGGCGCCTTCGAATCCGAAGATATTGATTGCCGGCACACTCAAGGGTGTCTATCGCAGTGAAGACGGCGGCGTGCAGTGGAACCAGATCTCGCCCCCTGGCAGCATGGATATTCATGAAGTGGAGTCCATCGCCATCGATCCCAAGGATCCGCGCACGGTGTATGCGGGCACCTGGCACCTGCCATGGAAGACCACCGATGGTGGCGCGAACTGGCACAACATCAAGCAGGGCCTGATCGAGGACTCGGATGTGTTTTCGATCATTATCGATCCCACCGAGCCGAACGTCGTTTACACCAGTGCCTGCTCGGGGATTTATCGCAGCAACACCGGCGGCGAGCTTTACAAAAAGATCCAGGGCATTCCGATGACTGCACGCCGGACCCGGGTGTTGATGTTGGATCCAACCAACCACAACACCGTATACGCGGGCACCACCGAAGGCTTGTATAAGACCACGGACGGCGGCGCTACCTTTAAGCGCATGACCGATCCCGAGGTCATCGTCAACGATGTCTACGTGGATCCGAAGAACCCGCAGCATGTGATGTTGGCGACTGATCGCGGTGGGGTTCTGGAGAGCCAGGATGCGGGGATTAGTTTTAAGGCGTCCAACGCAGGCTTCTCGCAGCGCCAGGTGTCCAGTTTGCTGGTGGATGCGAAGTCGCCGCAAACCATCTATGCCGGGGTGGTGAACGACAAGACCTACGGCGGAGTCTTCGTTTCCCATGACGACGGCGCCACCTGGAGCCAGCAGAGCAATGGCCTCCAGGGACGGGATGTCTTCAGCTTGTCGCAGGCCACGGATGGCTCAATTGTGGCCGGGACCAATGCCGGTATTGTCCGTTTCGACGGGACCACCTGGCAGGCAGACGGAAAGATCATCAAGAGCGAGCAGAAGACGTCCTACGTCGTACACAAGGGCAAGCGCACCAAGGTGGAAACAACGGTGATGGTGCCCGGTGGCCAGATGGACGGGAAGGTGAGCCAAGTGGATGCGACCGGGAACACCTGGTACGCCGCGACGGTAAACGGGGTCTTTGTCAGCAAGGATCAGGGTGCCACCTGGGAAGGCGGCCCGGTGTTGGGCAGGGCAGAGTACCGCTCCGTGGCATCGGATGGACTGATGGCCGTGGCAGCACAGCGTACGGCCCTGGCGTGGTCGCAGGACGAGGGAAAGACCTGGCAACCGCTCGCCATGCCGCAGAAGCTTACCTGGACGCAGGCGATCGCCATCGCCGGCAACGGAAGCCTATGGCTGGGTGGGCGAGAAGGCGTCTTCTACAGCGAAGACCACGGTCAGAACTGGAACGAAATGACGACGCTGCCATTCTCTGACATCAGTGGGCTGGCGTACGATCCGGCGATGAAACGCGTCGTCGTCACCTCCTGGTCCTCCAGTTGGGTGTTGGCCGTTAACCCGGCGGACCGTACCTTCAAGTTCTATGATCCGGGCTGGAGGGTAAGGCATGTGCAATCGGCGGGCGGGCGCCTGCTGGCGGCAACGCCCTACAACGGAGTCGTGATGGAGCCAACGGCCCCGGCGAAGACCGCCGTTGCCCAGAACCCATAAAGGGTTGGGTAGCGGTAACTCTGAGAATGCTTTAGGAGGCTGGGCATGATTCGCCTACGCAGCTTCCAAACGCGGGACCTGGCCGGGCTGCATCGGCTTGACCAGGTCTGTTTTCCGCGGGGTATTGCGTACTCCAGGGCCGAACTGCAGTATTTCCTGACCCATCCCAACTGTTCCTGCTGGATCGCCGAGCAGCCGGAAGACAAGCTGGCCGGCTTCGTTATTTTTGAGCGCGCCAACCGCCAGGGACGCGCTGTCGGCCACATCGTCACCCTCGACATCGATCCCGTCGAGCGGCGCCGCGGCTTGGGTACGCTGCTCATGCGCACCGCGGAGGACCAGCTGAAGCACGAAGGAGCCGGCGTCTTGAGCCTGGAGGTGGCGGAGAATAATCCTGCCGCGCGGCAGTTTTATCGCAGCCTGGGTTTTGTGGTTAGGGGGCGGATTGCAAAATACTATGGGGGGAAGGTTGATGCCGAGGTTATGGAGAAGGTGATTGCTACTGCATAGCTCGGGAAGGAACTTTGTTGCTCTTATCCTGGCCCGAGCCCTCACCGCATCTGTCGCCGGTGTCCGGATTTGTGAATCACGCAAGGGGAAGAGCGTATTCACTCTGAATCCGGCACACCCGCAGAAGAACTCTCCTACCGGATAAACAGCTTCCAGCACACAGCGGCGGCTACTACCAGCGCTGCCTGGAACGCGAAGGCAAAGAGCACGCCGCGCGCGCAACCCAGTTTGTCTTCGTAATAAATATTCTCCGGTTCATCGGTACAAACGTCCGCAACATTGATGGAAACGATAGAAGCCTCTTTGCGCACAACGCGCAACTCCGGCCTCATCGATCGCTCCGTAAAATTTGGAAATGCTTGGATGCCCATGGTGGTGTTCCCCTTTCAGCTACTGAATATAGTCGGAAGAAGGCGACGTGTCTCAGCTGTTAACTACAACTTTGGTCGGGTAATGGGCGTGTTTTGCCCTAAACGGTACCAAGGTTGTTCCGAATTGGGGATGCGTTCGGGTCGAGGCGGCGCGTTTTCGGCCACAACCATTACCCAGGTAAGTAGAAGACGTGTGTGCAGGGGTAGACGAAAGATTGGGACTGTGATGAATGCAGGTCGTGTTCGCTAAATATGGGTGAACACACGATGGCGGAATTCTCCATTGCCGGATTTCCCGTGGGATTTGAAAACAGGGGTGGCTGCCTCTCGTTTTCTCCTCCGTTACTGGGGAGAAGTTATGGTGGCTTCACCCGGCAGAACCAAAAAGAGATTAGACGAATACCCGTTGTTTGCGGGGACAGGGTTCGGGGATCGCGTCCTAGGCCCCGGGCTGCAGGGTAATGACCGAAATTTCGGGAGGGCAGCGGAAGCGGAATGGCAGGTTGACCGCGCCGATGCCCCGGTTGACGTAGAGTTGCGTTCCGTCGCGCAGCTTAAAAGGCCCTCCACGTATTTGGTTCCCATCTCAGGGAGAAGCAGCGGAGGCAGGAACGGGAGGCGAATTTGGCCTCCGTGGGTATGTCCGGAGAGAACCAGGTCGACCTGGTGTCCTAGAACCTCGTCGGCGAAATCAGGCTCGTGCGCCAGCAGGATAAGAGGTTCCTTGTCCGGATTCCTGCCGGCGGGGAGAGCGGTGAGGATGTCCGGGTGCTGCTGCAGAGCGTCCTGCGATGCCGGCAAGCCAGAGGCGCCGGCCGTCGCGCTCAAGGGGCACAGAACTATTTGCCAGCACGGGAATGTGATGGGTTAGAAGGGCGTCGGTGACCGCGTGGGCGCTGACCAGGACGTCGTGGTTGCCCAGGATCGCATAGCGTAGCGGGCATTCGATCCGGCTAAGGAGTTCGGCGCAGTGGTAGCTCATCCGGTACGGAAAAATGTCGCGGCAGCGGCTTGGAGCTGACGAAGTCGCCGGTCATCACCACAAGATCGGGGGTCGCTTCGTTCACCTTGCGGACGACTGCCTCAATAAAAGCTGCTTCGGTGTATTCGTGGAAATGGAAATCGCTGATCTGCACGATCTTGAATCCCGCAAACGCGTCAGGCAAGCGAGGAATGGTGATGGTACGGTAGACGATCTCGAGTTCGTGGCGGGAGATTTCGCCGGCATAGAAAGCCATGCCGGCGGCCGAGCCGGCGGCCAACCAGAGAAAATTTCTGCGAGTGAAAGCCGTCTTCCCGAAGGAGGCCGGCTGGGCAGGTGGGGCATCCAGAGTGGTTTCCGTCAGGGTCACCTTTCAAGTCTACGGTGTGGCGCCCATGGACTTTTGCACCGGGGCCAAAGGGCAGTGGCTGGTACCTCAAAAGGGAAAGGAGCGTAAAGCCTCGAGGGAATGCTCTATCGGGGCAAAATGCTTTGTAAGGCTGGGTAAAGCCGGCAGGTATTTGGCGTACGTCTCCTGCATCACGCGTGAGGCATCCCGGTCGGGGGCGGTGCGCTTGGCTACACGGACCACCTTGTCGCAGGCTGCATCTACGGAAGTCCAGATACCGGCGCCTACCCCAGCCAGCAGGGCGGCGCCATAGGCGGCGCCTTCTTCGGCCTGCACCGTCTCTACTGGTTGGCCATACACATCCGCCTGGATCTGGCGCCACAGGGGTGAGCGTGCACCGCCGCCGCCCACGCGAATTGCCCGCACGGGAATGCGCAGTTCCTTGAAGATGGTCAGCGTGTCCTTGAGGCTGAAGGCGACACCCTCCAGGATGGCGCGGACGATGTTGCGCGCGGGTGTGGTCGGCAGCCAAGTCCGACCAGGGCGGCGCGGGCGTCGGGGTCCAAATGTGGGGTGCGCTCGCCCATAAGGTAGGGCGCCCACAGAACTCCTCCTGAGCCCGGAGGAACCTGCGCGGCTTCGGCGCTTAGCTGATCGTAAGGGTCAGCTTGTTGGGAACCGGCGCGGCCGGTGGACACGCCGAAGTTATCACGAAACCAACGCAGGGAGAGGCCGGCTGCCTGGGTGACTCCCATGACATGCCAGCGGCCCGGTATGGCATGGCAGAAGGTGTGCAGGCGTCCCAGCGGGTCGGTGACCGGCGCGTCGGAGGCGGCGAAGACCACCCCTGATGTGCCGATGGTCGCGCTTACATCCCCGGGACGAACAATACCCATGCCGGTTGCGCCCGCAGCCTGATCGCCCGCGCCGGCCACTACGGGCGTGCCTGCCTTCAGACCGGTGCTGGCGGCTGCGGCCTCCGTCACCTGGCCGACGACGTCCTGTGACTCGTAAAGAGCAGGGAGGCAGTCCGGATTGAGACCGACGGCATCCAGCATGGCGTCGGACCAGCGGCGGTGGGCCACGTCGAGCAGCAGAGTTCCTGAAGCGTCGGCCACGTCGATGGCCCGCACGCCGGTGAGACAAAGGCGGACGTAATCCTTGGGTAGCAGAAAGCTTTGGAATCGTCGCCAGATGCTGGGTTCGTTGGTACGTACCCACAGCAACTTGGTGAGGGTGAAATTGGTAAGCGCGGGGTTGGAAGTGAGCTCCACAATGCGCCGCGGGCCGATGGTCTCGTTGAGGTAGCGGCACTCCGCCGCGGTGCGCTGATCGCACCAGATGAGCGCGGGACGCAGGACCTCATCGTTCCGATCCAACAGCACAGCACCGTGCATTTGCCCGCTGAGGCCGATGCACGCAATCTCCGAGGCCGGGACCTCACTCTCACGCAGCAGCTTGCGGACGGCGCCCTGGCAGGCCTTCCACCAGTCCTGTGGATCCTGCTCCGCCCACCCACTACGCGGCGAAGCGAAGGGTTGGTGTTCGTGGATGGCGGAAGCGACGACCGCGCCTGTTTCGTCGATGAGCAGGGCGCGCGTCCCTCCCGTGCCGACATCGATGCCTAGCAGCTTGATGGCTCTATCCCCCGGTCAGCCTAAGTGTAGCGCAGGGCCTTTCGTATCCGCGCCATACGGAGATTCCTGGCAACAAAAACGCGCAAACTAAAGGTCTGGATCTCTGTCGAGCCCGACTGAACGGGCTGAAAAACTCTCAAGGACGGGCACGGCTAAACGAAGCTGCGAAAAACTCTCGACGAAGGGCACGGGTTCACGACTAAAGTTGTGCCCTTACACAAAGCACGAGTTTTTCCGCAGCCGCCAAAGCCGTCTGACGGTATGCCGTTTTACGGGCGGCTGAAGCCGTGCGCTTGGTTCGAATTATAGAAGGACCTGAGGGCCTGTTTTACAGGCCCTCGGCTTAGAACTGGTTCCACAGGAACTGGTTGTAGACATCGTGATGGAACTGGATTTCCGGAACCTTGATCAGGCTTCCGAGGAGACGCGGACAGCGGTCAGCCGAGGCTTGCTTCAGATCGGCGTAGCGAGTTTTCACATCGTCACCGAGCAGTGTGGTGGCCCACTTGGATCTGCGAAAATCGTCGATCGCTGTGTAGACATTGTCGGGCAGAAAACGCTTGGCCTGGCGCAGGTCCTTGATCTTGGAGATGTCGCCTTCGATGCCGGTGCGAAAGATGGAGTACAGAGCCATGTAAGGATTGGCATCAGGACCGACGGAGCGCACTTCCACCCGCGAGCTCTTTTCGTTGCCCAGAGGGACACGCACCATGGATCCGCGGTCGATCGGGGAGGCCTTGATCTGGTTGGGCGCTTCAAAATGAGGATCGAGACGGCGATAGGCATTCACGCTGGCATTTAGCAGCAGGCAAATGTCGTTCGCGCTGGAAAGAATGCGGTCGATAAACGACCACGCCAGCGGGCTGATCTTCTCTTCTCCGGCAGGATCCCAGAAGAGGTTCTTGCCGTCTTTGCTGATGGAGACGTTGGTGTGCATGCCGTTGCCGTTGACCCCGATCACCGGCTTGGGGAGAAAGGAGGCGGAGAAGCCCATCTTGGTCGCGACCTGGCGGCAGATGAGCTTGTAGAGCTGAATCTGATCGGCGGCGGCAACCACTTCACCGTAGCCATAGTTGATTTCAAACTGTGAGGGCGCGACCTCAGGGTGGTCCTTTTCATTTTCGAAGCCCATGGAACGTTGGACTTCGGCCGTGGTGTCGATAAAGGTGCGCAGCGGATCGCCGGGAAGCGAGTGATAGTAGCCGCCGGTGTTGACGTACTCGAATTTGCCCGTCTCCGCGTAGCGCCGCTCGGCGTCGACGCCGGCAAAAAGAAAGCCTTCGATTTCATTGGCAGCATTGAGGGTGTAGCCGCTCTTCTCGTTCTGTTCCAGAGCAAAGGTTTTGAGCACGCTGCGGATATCCGCGGGATAGACCGCTCCGGTCTTGTCGATGACTTCTCCGAAGACCAACACCTTGCCGGCTCCGAAGAAATCGGCGGGGGCCCAGTAGAAGGCGCTCCAGTCAATGCCCAGGCGCAGGTCGCTCTCCCGCTGGGCGGAAAATCCGCGGATCGAGGAGCCGTCAAAGGTGAGGTTATCCCAGCTCTTGACCAGGAATTTCTTGTCGTAGTCCAGCATGTGCAGGCGGCCTTCGAGGTCGCTGAAGAGAACGGTGACGGCCTTGATGCCCTTCTCGTCGGTGAGGTACTTCAGCCGTTCTTCCTGGATTTGGTGCTGGGGCACCCGATTCTTCCGCTGCTCTTTCGCTTTCACGTTCAACGCTTCGAGTTCGTCATAAGGGAGCGTGAGAAAATTGCGCAATTCGTTCGACATGGATCTCCTTCAAAGTAGATAAAGCCGCCCAAGAGTCGTAATTCTGATCGAAACCAGAATATCGCGTGGCTAGCTGGCCACCAAGCGCAAGCCCGGATAGCTCCCGCCTCTATGGTAGGATTTGCCCATGCCGGGCGTGGAGAAGATCAGTATCGCTTTACCTCCAGAGATGGTCGCCAGCATCCGCAAAGCCGTCGAGACAGGTGAATATGCCTCCAGCAGCGAGGTGGTGCGCGATGCATTGCACGAGTGGACGCTGACGCGTGACTTGAGGCAGCAAAGCCTGGGCGAGTTGCGCACCTTGTGGCGGCAGGCGCTCGGGAACAAGACTCTCGGGGCTCCGGTGGATGAGATGCTGGATCGCCTGGAGCATAAGTACCAGGTTCTGGCGGATGCTGCCAGATAGTGCGCATAGAAGTTTCCAGCTTTGTGGAAAGTGATCTCGACGCAATCGCAGCCTCCATCGCGCTAGACAATCCCAGGCGAGCTCTGAGCGTCATCCAGCAAATACGGGCACAAATTCTCGACCTTGGGCGCAGCCCTTTGCGCTTCCAGTTATGCACCGGGTTGGACGACGAGGCGCGCATCGCGTGGGTGGAACGCTACGGAATTCTATTCCGCATCCATGAGGACGCCGTGCGCGTAGAGCGAGTGGTTTTTGGCACCCATGCCCTTCTGACGATGCTCCCGCCGGACGAGTGACCCTCGCGCGATTGCGGTGTCATCAGCGACAAAAGATCACCATACCGATGTACCATTGCTAGCGTCACCATCATTGCATCGCAGCTGAAATTAAAAAGGAGCCAGGACCATGGTCACATCGTCGCCAGGCAGCGTCTTGACAACGGGCGCTTCGTTTCCCATGTGGTGGGCCATTCTGTTGATTATTGTCGGGTTCTTTGCGTTGGCTTTGCCCTTCGAGGCCGGGGTCGCGATCGCTGTTGCCGTCGCCCTGCTGGTGATTGTGGCCGGGGTGGTGCATCTCATCGGTACGTTTGCGGCGCGCACCACAGGAGGCTTCTTCTGGCGGCTGCTGGTCGGCTGCGCTTACTTGATCGCAGGCGTCTACCTGCTTCTCCATCCCAAGTTGAGCCTGGTTTCGCTCACGCTGGCTTTGGCGATTCTTTTCTTCGTGGAAGGCATCTTTCATATCGTGACGTATTTTCAACTTCGGAGCGTAGCTGGTTCGGGATGGCTTCTGTTTGACGGGATCGTGACGCTGATACTGGCGGTGATGATCTGGCGAAGCTGGCCGGCCAGCGCGGTGTGGGCGCTGGGCACGATCGTCGGTATTAATTTTCTGATGAGCGGCTTTACCCGGCTGATGTACTCGCGGGCAGTACGCGCTAATCCCTAACAGCTTTTACTCAACGGGACCAATCATGACGCTAACGGACACTGAGAAGGCCGCTGCCGCGCGCAAGAGCCTGGAATACGTCAAGGATGGGATGGTGGTCGGGCTGGGCACCGGCTCGACTGCTACGTTTGCCATCCAGTTTCTTGGTGAAATGGTTCGCGACGGTTTGAAGATTCGCGGGATCCCCACCTCGAAAGCCAGTGGCGAACTAGCGCGCTCGCTAAAGATTCCGCTGACTAGTTTCGATGAAGTGGAATATACCGATGTGACCATTGACGGCGCCGACGAGGTGGCGCCCGGCCTGGCGTTAATCAAAGGGGGCGGAGGAGCGCTGCTGCACGAGAAGATTGTGGCGGCATCTTCGCGCCGGTTAGTGATCGTGGCCGATGAACACAAGATCGTCGAGCGGCTCGGCCGCTTTCCGCTTCCTGTGGAGGTGATACCGTTTTCGGCGTCCCCGGTGAAGAAGAAGTTGGAGGCGATAGGGGCGCATCCCGTGCTGCGTTCCGGTCACGACGGCTCACCCTACATCACCGACGAAGGCAATTTTATCTTCGACTGCCATTATGGAGAGATCGCGGACCCACCAGCGGTAGCGCACACCATCAAGAGCATGGTGGGCGTGGTCGAGCATGGGCTATTTCTGGGCTTAGCCTCGTTGGCGGTAATCGCGGGTCCCACCGGATCGCGGGTTATCTCGGCCTAAGCTCCGGGGTCTGCTCGAGCCCAGGACTGCGTCCTGGGATATTCTCAGCCGTCCCTACGGGACTGTTCTCTCGTTCCCTGACAAATGACGGGTTCCCCATATCTCGCTCGTATTTCGAGACATGGGATACCACCGAGATTGACCGCTAAGTGCATCGGTTGCATCGAGAGTCAGAGGGAAAGAGCCGTGGCATCCCATATCTTGCGAAAAGATATGGGGCACCCGTCAGTGGTTGTCGGTGTGGCAAAAATTATGGCGGGGTGGAAAAAGGTGCGGTGTCGTGGAAGCGCTTCATGTCGATGCCGGCCATTCGGCCTTCGGGATCATAGATGAAGATGTCGGTGAACTTTGCGTCCCAGACAATTTCGGAGGCGCGGTAAGAGGACCGGGCATTGACGACCTGGGAGAACGTCTCGTCCATGCCCGTCAGCAAGATCAGAAACTCCGCGCCACTGGCGCATAGCTCATCTTGCGTCACTCCGTAAAGCGGGCTGTTCTTGTCGATGATGTGAACGATGGTCCAGGAAAGAGGGAAGAAGACAACGCTCTCCCTCTCCAGGTTAAGCGGGTAGTAACGGCGCACCGCGGCTCCGCTTGCATTGGTCTCAAAGCGCGACACCAGCACCCTGACATGCAGATCGATGATCTGGTTGTTGCGCGTGTTGATGATGCGGAACTCAAAGGCACGCTGGTTGCCTATCCAGGAAATCACCGCGTTCTGACTGAAGAGAATGTCTGCAACCGGCCGCGAGAAGCGCGCAAAGACCAACCCCGTCACGACCGCCAGGCCCAACAAACTCACGACGGATTCGAGCGCGACCAGGATATTGGTTTTCAACCCCACGGGCACGGTACTTCCGTAGCCAATGGTCGCCGAGGTGTGAATGCTGAAGAAGAAGGCCTTCAGAAAAGGAGTATTAATCCCGGTGTTGAGGGTGTTGACCAGGCCGCCCGGCCCGCAGGCTTCGTAGAACAAAGCGAAACAGCCATTGAGCGTGAGGTAGACCGCGGCCACGAAGATAAAGAAGCGGCTCCAGGTCGTGCTGACCAGGTTGGAGTAGGCCAGAAACGAGCGCAGGCCCCGGCCTCGTCGCTGCACATTGAAGCTGCCGTCGCGATTGAGCAGACGCAACTCGCGCTGTGACGAGACGACTCTGCCGAATCCCAAATCGCTATTGGGATCGTCGGGCACTTTAGGCGGTACTTGCTTTAGCTCTTGCTCGGCCACCAGAGTATCTTCTCAGAGAGCTAATTTGCGGTGGAGCAGCGCCAACGCCATATCCAGACAAATCCCCGCCAGCTCCGGATCGTAGCGGTATCCCTCGTCGCGCATGAAGGCGTGCGCGCCATTCACTTCGAGCCATTGAAAATTGGCGCCCACTTCATCCAGGCGGGCCTTGATCAGGTTGCGCCCGGCGAGCGGAACGTGTGGATCCTGGCGTCCCCAAATGTGCAGCAACTCACCCTTGATCTCACTCGCACGTGCAAGCGAATCATCCTGTTTCCCCAAGCCCAGGCTGTGGCTATGAATGTCGGTGGCGTAGAAGCAGACGGTCGCCAGGACATCCGGGTTCATGGCCGCACGAAAAGCCAGATGGCCTCCCAGGCAGATACCGATGGCGCCCAGGCGGCCGGTGCAATCGCTCAAACTTTTCAGGTAGTCGAGCAGCGCACGCGCATCGCTGTCATAAGCCGAAACCGGCTTGCCGTACTTGTCGGCATTGCCTTTGTCGGAGCCGGCCTGATCGTAGGCCAGCACGGTGCCTGCCGGCTCCAACTCGTGATACACCTCAGGAACAGCGACGATGTAGCCATGACCGGCGATATAAGCGGCAAAGCGGCGGATCGGGCCGGTGGCCTGGAAGATCTCGGAGAAGAGCACGACAGCGGGATACTTGCCCTCGGCCGCGGGGCGGACCATATGGGTCCGCATGGGGCCGGTGGGTGTGGCGAGATCGACGAATACTTCTTCTTTCAGGATCATGGGCGCTCCGGGTCCACGCCAAGATTACCTGATAATGTCACTTCCTTAGGAGAGAGTCGATGGTGATCGGCAGGTTGACGGGGGAAGCGGAGAGTCCAGCGTCGGCGTGGGCGCGGGTCGAAGCGGCGCAACGCGCAGTGCGCCTGCCTTGTCTGCTGGTGCCGCAGCCGGCGCATGCTGTGCTCGCAGGAGAACTGGCGGCTGCGCTGGTGGCCGCGAGCTTCGGCGAATTGCCGCCTGAGATTGTGCGCGCCATTCAGATGCACGATACGGGTTGGGCCTCCAGCGATGCACAGCAGATTCAGCATTTGCGGTCGGGTGGCGCGCAGGCCAGCAACGCAGCTCCGGTTTCTTTTGTCGCCATTCCGCCGGGGGAAGTGGCCGAAGCGTGGACAGCCTCGATCGATAGCGTCGAAGCCTTGTCGAAGACCGGAGCCATCATCGTCAGCCGTCACTTCACCCTGCTGGCCCAGCATGACCAGGCGCACCACCAACGTTTTCTCCGGACGGAGACGTTGCGGCAACAAAAGCTGGAAAGCAGCTCGATGGCAAAAGGCGAAGATTTGGAGCGATGGACGGCAGCGCTGGGCTTTTGCGACCTGGCGTCGCTCTACCTGGTGAGTGGGCTCCGCGGTGAGGTGGAATTCCCGCTCGCTCATCCCGCTTCACCGCAGGCAAAAACTGCGCCTCGGGTGAAGATGGAGATCGATGGAAGAAGGCTTCGCTTCACACCGGAAACTGTGCGCGCCGGCAGCACGCTTTCGATTCAGGCGCTGAAGCATCCTGTACCAGCGCAAGGGGCGCGTGCCGAGACACTCACGTGGGAGGTGGAGTGAATGAGCGTGGCAGGCAATCGAGCCGATACCTTTGAAGCGGTGGTGATTGGCGCTGGGGTGGCCGGCCTGGCAGCCGCGCGGAGGTTGGCGGAGGCAGGCCGGCGAGTAGCTCTGATCGAGGCCCGGGACCGCATTGGAGGACGGATCCACACCGTTCCGGCCGTTCAAGGTGACCTGCCGGTGGAGCTTGGGGCAGAGTTTGTTCACGGCTTGCCCGCGGAGCTGATCGACCTGGTGGACGAAGCGGGTCTTACCCGTTTCGAGCTGGACGGCGATAGCCGCTGTGTCGGTCCGAGCCGGGGTGCAGTCCGGCTGGGACCCTGCAGCGACCAATATGAGGTGCACCAACTCTTCGAACAGCTCAGCCATGTGCAGCTGTCTCCGCATTCCCGCGACCTCAGCTTCAGCGAATTCGTGGGCCAACGAAAAGTCAGGCCTGAGACTTCGGCGTTGGCGACGAACTATGTCGAAGGCTTCGATGCGGCCGATGCGGATCGCATCAGTATTCGCGCTCTGGCGAAGCAGCAGATAGCGGAGGATGCCATTTCGGGGAGCGCATCTTTCGCGTGGTCGAAGGCTATGCGCGGGTTCCCGAGTTTCTCCTCGGCAGGTTCCGCGATGCGGGGGGTGAGTTTTTCCGGTCCATGGCGGTGCGATCAGTCACCTGGGAACCGGGTGAGGTCAAAATAGCCACGGAAACGGGTCGTGTCCTGTCGGCAAAATCGGCGGTTGTGACTTTACAGCACAGACGGCGTACTGGTTGAGCAGATAACAATAATTATTGCTCGCTGCGAAACTCGGCGGTGACGTCGGCCAAACTTAGCGGGTCCGTGCTGCACACCGCGATGCGCACGCGGACAGCATGATTCTAGACGATGCCTCGGCCGAGATCCGATACTCCGCGGACGAATACGTCCGTGAGAAGCACGCCCGCTCCGTGCTCTGCCTTCCCTTGGTCAAACAAACCAAACTCGTCGGCGCATTGTATCTTGAGAACAATCTGGCGCCGCGCGTGTTCACCTCGGCCAAGCTCGCGGTACTCAAGCTCCTTGCCTCGCAGGCAGCCATTTCGCTGGAGAACGTCCAACTCTATGACGAATTGCGGCGCAGTGAGGCCTATTTGAGCGAGGCCCAGAGCCTCAGTCATACCGGCACTTGTGGTGGAGGCCGTCCAGCGGTAAATATACTGGACGGAGGAAACTTTCCGCATCTTTGAGTACGATCCGGCGATCACTCCGACGGTGGAACAAGTGCAACTCCGGGGTCGGCCCGGACCACGCAGCCGCGTTCGGGCAGGTCGTTGAACGCGCATCGAAGGCGGACGGGATTATGCGCACGAGTACCGATTGCAGATGCCGGATGAAAGGGTGAAACATGTTAACGTCGTGGCCCGGGCCTTCCGCGATGAGGCAGGCGCCGTCGAGTTCGTCGGTTCGGTGATGGATGTCAGCGCGATACGACTGGCGGAGCACGAGCTCCTCAAAACCCAGACCGACCTTGCGCATGTACCCGTGTGACCAGCTTAGGCGAGCTGACCGCCTCGATCGCTCACGAGGTCAATCAGCCACTGGGCGCCGTCGTCATCAACGCGTGGCATGCTTAAGCTGGCTAGATCATGAACAGCCCAATCTCACGGAAGCGCACGTCGCCCTCGAGAGAATCATCCGCGACGGCACTCGTGCGGGCGAGGTGATTCGACGTATCCGCACGCTCGCAAAGAAAGCCGACACGAAAATGGCGCCGCTTAATCTTAATGAGGTCTTAAGCGAGGCGCTGACCTTGGTGCAGCATGAACTCTTGAGCTCCCGGGTGGCGCTGCGCCTGGAACAGGCGAGCGCCCTCCCCCTCATTCTCGCCGATAAGGTTCAGCTGCAGCAGGTGATCCTCAATCTGGTGATCAACGGCATCGAAGCGATGCAACCGATCACGGATCGAGTGCGCGAGCTCGTGATCCGATCGGAGCATGATGGCCACAACAAGTGCGGGTCACGGTGACGGACTGCGGCGTTGGCTTCTCCGCTGATACCGCGAGTCAGCTGTTCAATACTTTCTTCACTACCAAGTCCAACGGCATGGGCATGGGGCTATCAATCTGCCGTTCCATCATCGAACTGCACAGCGGGCGCATCTGGGCTATGCCCAATGTACCTCACGGTGCGAGCATCCAGTTCACCCTGCCTTTGCATCCAGGGGCAGGGCCGCCCGAGAGGTGACGATCCGATTGGAGTATGATAATCCTGGCATGGGCAGGTTGCGGTGACGGACTGCGGCGGCGGACTCTTCGTAGAACACACGGAACGGCTGTTCAACTCTTTGGGATGGGTATGGCGCTATCGCATCAAACGGTTGAAGAACCCGTTGTGTTTGTCATTGATGACGACATAGCAATGCGCGAATCGCTCACAAGCCTGTTCCAGTCCGTTGGTTTGCGGGTCAAGGTGTTCGGGTCGGCCCCGGAATTGTTGCAAAGTAGGCTTCCGAATGCCCCCAGCTGCCTGGTGCTCGATATCAGGTTGCCGGGGATAAGTGGTCTTGACTTTCAGGTCGAGATGGCTAAATCAGGTATTCAAATCCCGATTATCTTCATGACGGGTCATGGTGATATCCCGATGTCCGTGCAGGCTATGAAGGCCGGCGCCGTCGACTTCCTGACCAAACCGTTCCGCCATCAGGAAATGCTCCACGCCGTAAACCAGGCGCTCGATGTGGATCAAAAAGACGCGCACACGAGAGTGCGGTTTCGGACCTGCGATTGTTGTACGAGTCGCTGACTGCCCGCGAACGCGAGGTGTTGGCCCTCGTTACCGCCGGCATGATGAACAAGCTGATTGCGGAGGAACTAGGCGTCAGCGAGATCACCGTAAAGGTGCATCGCAGCCATGTAATGCGAAAAATGCGGACTCGGTCGCTCGCCGATCTGGCGCGAATCGCCGACATTCTGGGCATTTCCCGCGACAAACCGAAGCGCAGCTAAACCTTGGTATATCTTCTAAAGTGCTGCTTCGCGGCGCACATGTATTCGTGCCAGGCTCCGACAAGGCGGCCCCCAGCAGCGAACCGCTTTTGCGTAGACGCCCAGTGATCTCGGTCGTAGACGACGATGCGTCCATTCGCGCCGCAATCGATAGTCTCCTCAGGGCGCGCGGATACGAGGTTTACACCTTCGCATCGGCGGCTGAGTTCTTACGGTCACCCCAATTGAATGAATCGTCGTGCGTGATCACGGACGTGCGAATGCCGGACACGAGCGGTGTCGAACTGCAAAGTGCTCTTCGCAAACAGGGAAACAGCGTACCGTTCATATTCGTCACCGCGTTCCCCGAAGAGTCTGCGCGCCTACAAGCGTTGCGTGACGGCGCAGTTTGCTTCCTGTCCAAGCCATTCGACGCGCCCACATTGATCCGATGCGTCAAAGCAGCATTGAGCGGCAGGAGATGCGACGAAACCGTGAGCGTCGTGCCGACATTCCCTGCCAGGTTCGACCGCGCGCACCCACTTCTGAATCTTTGTATAGGGTCCTGCAACTAAACGGCTGCGCGCGCCAACCTTCGTAGAATCGACACCCCTGCCCCGCTCGAATTACGCTGTCATCGAAGTGGTGATACCCAAGAACCACTTTAAGAAACAGCATTTAAGGACCGAGTTAGGGAAGGGTGAAAGTCATGTCCGATTCAGCGCGCGAGGAACATGCGACGGCCTTCGAGCCGAGCAGCTATCTAGTGCACCAGGCTATCGGCCCGTCTGCAATCGAACGAGGCGTGTCACTGGATACTGAAAACCATACCGATCGCAATCGGGCGCGCCGCGAACTCAATCATCGAACTGCGATCCCGCGCGACTGAGCCGACCGTGCAAGATTCTCCGCCCGACGCCGTTAACCGCCGAACGCGGGAACTGCCCGGGCATGGCGGTCGAGATCGTCAGGTCAACCGACGTGGGAGAATCGACTACCGCTATTGTGCGCCCCTCCACATGTTGGTGTTACATGAACGCGGCGTGCGTCAAGAGGCTGTACGCATATCGAAGGCCTGCCGAAATCGACGCTCCAGGATTGCAGCCGAAAACTTATCTTCGTGCCGGCTGGCCACAAATACCACGACTGGCATGACCCACGCACCCTCTCCCGCATGGTGTTTTTCTATTTTAATCCCACCTGCTGGCAATAAGTCCGGAGGTGGGTCGTTCCAGCCTGCCGCTGGCGCCGCGGTTGTTCTTCGAGGACAGCGCATTAATGGAGACGGCATTGAAGGTCTCCGCATTGATCGAAAGCGGCGGCTCAGATCATCTACTTTACCTCGAAGCTCTCGGGGTTGTGCTGGCGCATGAGCTGGTAAGAATCAATATCGGAAGTCGCAGCGCGGATGCTCCAATTAATGGTGGTCTTGCCGCATGGCAACGCCGCAAGTCAGTCGCTTATATCGAGGAGCATCTTGCCGAGCCCATATCGCTCGCGGCGCTGGCGCGCCTGGTTGGCTTAAGCGCCTGCTATTTCTGCCGCGCTTTCCGCCAATCCTTCGGCGTCCGCCTCAACGCTATCAGCTGATGCAGCGCATCGAACGCGCCAAGACATTGCTTGCAAAGCACGCTGCGTCGGTGACCGATGTCAGCCTTACCGTCGGATACAACGACACAAGCGCTTTTTGCACGGCATTTCGCAGGGTCACCGGCCTGACCCCGAGCGCCTATCGCCGAAACTTCTGTTAGCTACCACCGCCGGAGATCGAGATGAACAAAATTAAACTGGCATATGCGTTGGCCCTCGCCGTTACCCTAACAGGCGCCCTGCCCGGGTGCGCGACCTATAGGAAATGTGGCCTCGAAGGATGTGCCGGCGACGCGAAAATAACCGCGGATGTACAGGCGCAGTTCGCGGAACATACGGAAATAGGGCCTTTTGTCCAGGTGCAGACACTGAATGGTGTCGTGTATCTGAATGGTCGGGTCGCCGAGGGCTTACATCGAACGACCGCCGAATCGGTCGCGAGCCAAACCCCGGGCGTGGCGAAGGTAGTGGACAATATTACGTTTCGCATTAGCCAATACGGCCGTCGTATTTCCGGGCTTATGTCTACAAGACCGGCGGGCCCTCGCCCATGAGGTGCGCAATTCTGATGAATTCACGCCAAGGACAAGCAGGTACCATCGTGAACAGAGCGTTACAGTTTCTCCGCAATTATCGCCGGTAGCACGAGACTGATTACTATGTCACTCCAATTGTCCTCAACATTCGACGCGTCATCCGTTGACCATTCGAACTACTGCTTACATCGCTGCCGATGACGAATTTAGTCTTCAACAACGTCTCGACGCGGCCGACGATTCGCGTACAATTCAAGAGAGCGAGTTTCACTATTTCGATCGCCTAAACGCTCGCACCGAAGGCCAATCTGACCAGTCGATCTCGCGCACGATGTCTGATGCCATGGATCAACTGTCGAGAGTTCTTCCACCTCAGGAATCGATATACGAAAGTTGGACTGCAGCGCGGATAACGCCATGCGCATTGCGGCTGTGGCACGCCTTGTCGAGACTTTAAAACCTTAACCGCAGAGGAAAAAAGGCTCGCCGTGGCAGCATTGCCGAAATGGCGGTTAGTGCGAGTCTTGGATCATATCGACGCCAACATTGGCGAGCCCATCACGTTAGCGGACCTTGCGGCCGCAGCGGGCCTGAGTCCATGTACTTTGCCAAGCAGTTCCGAACGGCCACCGGCATGCGACCGACGACTATGTTTTGCGCAAACGCATTGAGCGTGCTCAACAGATGCTGGCGGCAAAGCCGGCCGCCCTCGTCGATATCGCGCTCAGCGTCGGTTTCCAACGCAGGCGCATTTCACCACGGTGTTCAGGAAGCTCGTTGGCAACACACCATGCCAATGGCGTCGGGAACACCCCAATGTCGCATGACCAGCTAGTACAGCGTGCTCAACAGGGCAATTTGAGTTACTCGGATCCGCTAGCCCCAACCTTTGTTTCGCGAAATCTAAAGGGAGCGGCCGAGCGCTGCCGAAATCCTCCTCGTGCAGGCTTCAGACATTAGCTGAGGAGATTTCGACATGAAGATAGGATTCATTGGATTGGGTCACATGGGTTCCGCGATGGCGAAGAACTTGGTGAAGGCCGGACATGATGTCACGGTATTCAACCGTACACCTGGTCGAAGCCACGCGCTGCTGGCGCTCGGCGCACACGAGGCAACACGCGTCGCCGACGCTTGCCAGGGCGAGGTGGTGGTCACGATGCTGACGGATGATACCGCAGCTGCCGAAGTCGCCTTTGCCAACGACGGCCTCATCGCAACTTTCCCAAGCCGTGCGATTCATATCTCGATGAGCTCGATCAGCGTCGAGTTCTCCAAACGTCTGGCGCAAGCGCACGTACAGGCCGGACAGACCTACGTTGCCGCGCCGGTTCTCGGCCGCCCGGACATGGCGGCGGCCGCGAAGCTGTTCATCGTTGCCGCTGGCGATCCCATTGCGATCGATACGTGTCGGCCATTATTCGATGCGATGGGCCAAAAGACATTAGCGATCGGCAAAGAGGCGTGGACGGCGAATCTGGTCAAGCTCAGCGCAAATTTCCTGCAGGCTAGCCGTCATCGAAGCGTTGGGTGAGGCGATTGCGCTCATCAGCAAGGCAGGTATCGACCGGCATGCCTACGTCGATTTACTCACATCGACGGTCTTCACCGCGCCGGCCTACAAAATTTTGGCGGCCTCATCGCCGACGACAAGTTCGAGCCGGCGCTTTCGCTGCGCCTCTCGGTTACAAGGACATCCGGCTGTGGCTGGCCGCGGCCGAGGATCAACGCGTGCCGATGCCGATTGCCAGCCTGCTGCACGACCGATTTCTGCGGCTTTTCGCCCAGGGGGGCGATCAGCTTGATTGGGCCGCCATCGGGGGTCTCGCGGCCAGGATCTCGAGGTGCAACGGCGCCGCCAAATATCGTCGTCGCTGTAGCGGAGCGACTATCCGATGTACGTCAACGTTGCCGTTCTTAAGGAAACACAGCCGCATGAGCGGCGCGTTGCGCTGGTACCTTCTTTGGTACCTAAATTGATCCAGCGGGGTGCAAAATTGCACATGCAGGCGGGGGCGGGCGAAGCCACCCCTCCCCGATGCAGCCTTCAAGGACGTGCGTCTTCACAGCTGATTGCAAGGCCCTGGTCAGCCAAGCGGATGCGGCGCTCGCCGCGCAACCCCCCGCGATGGAAGTCGTCACTGCGATG
>CAVZJL010000004.1:0-134144 GCA_963775365.1 uncultured Acidobacteriaceae bacterium
AGCATCGCGCGCCTCAATCAGTTCTCCGCCGATCCCAGCTACTGCGCGGGCCAGTTTCCCGTCGCATCCGACCCGAGCGGCAAAATCGCCGCTTCCTACGGCCTGGCTGTCGCAGATGCCAAGCCGGGCGCGAAAGACGTGCGCGGTGTCGAGATCGGCCACGGCTTTATCGAGCGCCAAACGTTCGTCATCGATAAGGATCACAAGATTGTGGCGGCGTTCTCTTCCAAAGAAGAACATTTGACGCCGGATGCTCACGTGACGAAGTCTTTGGCGGTCGTGCAGCATCTTGCAGGGAAGTAAAGCGCAGAAGTGCAAACAGACGGGAATGACCCCCGGTGTGTCGGGGGCTTTCAGGGACAGGGGCTTTCAGGGACAGACGAAGTAACCACCATGGGAAATTTCGCGCATGGCAAATTCCATTCGATCTTAAGCGCGAAACAAATGTCTCGTATCTGCGAAGACCCAGTCGTCGCGTTGGGGAAATAGATATCGTGTCGCCGCTATTCCCTCCAGCCTGGGTAATCCCCACCCCAAGGCCTCTTACTGGCGTGGAGGCGCGTCAGCCTGCGTCCAGTAGAAGGTCCTGCTACGCACAGTCAAGCCTGGACGCCGCGGAACAGTAACCTGTAAGGAGTGGAGCCCGGCAGTGCGACTGCTCGGTATAAAGCTGATTGGATACTGTACTGGCAGCTGGGCGTCGACGGCGAATGCTGCGGTGCTGACCTGACGTTTCCTGCCAATTACCTGTACTACTCCTCCCGAAGCAATGGCAAAGTGCCTAGGAACATCCTGCTTCAACCCACTGGCGGCATGCACGAGCAAAGCATTCACGTTCAGACCAATTCGCGCCAGATCAACATCAGACCAAGCATCCGATAAGCCTACCTCTACGGGGGAATACTCCAGCGCGTGCACGGTGACGTCGTTGGCTTCGATCAGGCTGAGTGCCTCTTCGCTGCTGTGTGTGCTGCCGAAATCGCTCGCGGTTGAGACGAGCAGGATATTTTTGTTGCTGGAAGGCGCCTCTTCTGAAAGAAGACGTGCTGCCTTGAACAAGCCATCGACCAAAGCAGGGCCTCTCCTGATCAAGGAAGGCAAGGGAGAGACGGCCGGGTGCATGTTTTTGAGCTGTTGAATTACTTGATCCTTGTCCGAAGTAAATGGGAGGAGAAGCCTGGGTTCGGAGGCAACGGTCATGATGGCGATGCTTGTAGGCGCTGCCGGCAGCCCTTCCACAAACGCGACGAGACCTGTGTTCAAAGACTCCTTGAGCAGGAGTGTATCGTCATCCTGCTCTACCAGGATGATCAGTGCTCGAGAGGGCGGAATCCAACTATCGTCCAACCGGATGATTTGTAACTGCCGGTCATCGTACACAGCAAAATCGGACGCTGTGAGACCCCAGACTTGTTGGGCTTTCGCATCGACTACTGTGGCCGGCACTGTCACCAGCGTGGTGCCGGAGTGGAATGTCTGGGCGATTGCATACACCGCTGCGACCAGGAGAAGCGCAACACACGCTGGTTCGAGCCATCGTAAATACATGCGCATATCCCAGGTGGCCCTCAGAAAACCGGTCGGGGGTAAAAAGGGGACGGGACCTTAACCGCATCCGGAGCAACTCCAACCAGTCTACCGGATACAAAGTTGTATCGGTTACGTTAGAAACGTCGGATTCCTTGAAAGTTTTCGCAAAAATATATAGCAATAAATGGGACAGGTTTTACTCATAGCGGAGAGCTTCAGCGAGCGGGACGCCGATGGCGTGGCGGGCGGGCACCAGGCAGGCGAGGAGTGCGCTGAGAGCGAGGAGCGCGGCGGCTGCGAAGAGACTACCCGCGGCAAAGGCGCTTTGCATCCAGTGGGCGAGGACGGCGCCGAGAAAGATATCAAATGCAAGACCGATGACGATGCCCGCGGCCGTGCTGACAAGCGCGATGCGCGTAGCAACCCACAGGACCTTCGTGCGCGGCGCGCCCAGCGCCAAGCGGATGCCGAACTCCGTAGTGCGCTGCGCGACGCTGTATGCGACGAGACTGAAGATGCCAACCAGCGCAAGCCCGAGCGCCATGGCCGAGAAGACGCCAAATAAGATGGAGAAGAGCCGCTGGCGGCTGTACTGTGCGTCGTGCTCGATGGATTCGTTCAGGGTGAAGGCGCCGTTGGAGATCTGCTGGTCGGAAGCGACGGATGCGACCGCGGCGCGGATGGAGTGCAGGTAGGTGAGCGGATCGCCCTGGGTGCGGACGAAGAACTGCACGTGTTGCCGCATCAGGGTGGTGTACGGAAGGTAGATGGCGGGGACGACAGGGAGACCGATGCCGTCGTTGCGCGCATCGCCGACGACGCCGATGATCTGACGCCAGGCGGTGCTTTGCGCAGAACTGGCCGTGAACTGATTCTGAAAGGGGAGAGCTGGAATGCGTAGCTGTCGGCCCAAGGCATTGGACGAAGAGAGATAGCGTGTCGCGAAAGCCCGATTGACGACGGCGATGAAGTCTCCGCTGCTGTTTTCATCCGTACTCCAAACGCGGCCCTGCAGCAGCGGAATGCGGAGCGCTGCGAAATACCGCTGGCCGACCAGCATCACACGAGCCTGCCGCTGCTCGCCATCGCCACTTCCATCGACGATGAACGAGCTCTGAACATCAGCACCGGGCGGCGTGGCGTCCACGCCGACAGCGACCGTGGAGACTCGGGGAACGGATGCGATCTTCTCTCGGATCTGCTCGATATAGGCGGCGCGCGCTTCACGAGACGGAAGGCTGCTCCCCTCGGCCGGGTTGTCGACGTGCAGCGAGATGCCGAGCTGTATGACATTGGCGGGATCGTAGCCGAGGGGCATCTGCGTGAGCCGCACAAAGCCGCGGATGGCAGTGCCCGCGGTGGCCATAAGAAGAAGCGTGAGGGCGACCTGCGCCGCGATGAGAACGCTCCAGCGACGCCTTGCAGGAGCAGCGACCACGCCAGCCAGCCGGCCCGGGAGAGCGCGCGCAGGATCGTTGCGCGAGAGACGCAACGCGGGGGCGAGACCGAAGAGGATGCCGCAAAGCAGCGCGAGCGCGACGGAAAACGCGAGGACGGAAGCATTGATGCGGATGACGGATTCGGCTGGAAAGGAGTCCGGGGACAGCAACAGAGGAAGCCGGGCAAGCCAGTATGACGCAGCCACGCCCAGGACGGCGCCCGTGCAGGAGATGACCAGCGCTTCGACGAGCAACTGGCGCACGATGCGCCAGCGGCTGGCGCCGATCGCCGTGCGGATCGCGAGTTCATGCTGCCGCGTGCGGCCCCGGGCCAGCAGAAGGACGGAGCAGTTGGCGCAGCCGATGATGAGCAGCAGGACGACACCGGCCAGCAGAAGCCCGAGCGTACGCCCCAGATTCTGCTGGTAAGGCACGATGATCGGCTGCAGCCCGAGATGATAGGCCCACGAGTCTACGGAATGGATTTTCAGGATCTTTCGCACGATGGGCTCGAGTGCCACGCTGGCGGCGGCCACTGTGACGTGGGGCCGCAGCTTGATCCACGGCAGGTAGGAGGGGGCGCGGCCGCTGGCAACAGCCCGCTTGAGACCAGCCGGCAGATAAACATCGCCGACGCCGGCGATATCATTGAATGCGAAGCTGCGCGGCATCACCCCGACGATCATGTACGGGGCGTGGTCCATCTCCAGCGTTCGCCCGATGACGTGGGGATCGCCGCGGAAGCGGCGCTGCCAGAAGCGGTAGTTGAGAACAACCACCGACTGGCCTGCATCGAACGGCTCGATCATCCGGCCGAAAAGGGGGCGCACGCCAAGGAACGTGTCGGCATTTTCTGTGAGGTACACCCCCGAGACGTCTTCCGGCAACCCGTCGTTGGTGATCTCCAGATGCTCGTTCATGAAGCCAAGCACCGAATCAACCGGGGCTGCAAGGCGCAGCTCATCCAACTGTGCCTCGCTAAGGGTAAACCACTGAAACACATCAGGATGTTGCGCTTGGATAAAGTGGGGGTTCATGATGCGGTCGGCGCCGGCGTAGGGAAACGGGTGCAGCAGAACGGCGTAGACGAGGGAGAACATTGCCGTGGTGGCGCCGATGCCGAGCGCGAGGGACAGCACGGCGACGACGGCGAAGCCAGGGTTGCGGAGGAGGGCGCGAAAGCTGTAGCGAAGGTCCTGACTAACAGTCACCATTGATCATCCAGGGGGTTCAGGGACAGGAAGATGTGAAAAAATTGATTTTTCGCGCCGACTAATTTTCAGTTGGAAAAACTGCTTGTCAGGATGCGTTTAAAGCGATCGCTAAGCCCCAGATATGCATTTCTATCAAAAACAAAACCTAAATAAATCAACTAGATCAATTTTTTCACATCTTCCAGACGAAGTAACCACCATCGGAGATGCCGCGCACCTGGAAGGAAAGGTTCGACCAAGGACGAATGTTCGACTAAGCACCAAAGGAAAATGTCTCCTGGTTCTCACTCGTATGGGTCTTCTTCTTGGGTCCGCGTTTTTGGCGCGCCAGGCGGCGTTTGGTTTCTTTTTCCAGCGTGCGGGTGAACTCCTGTGAGCCCAGCGGGCGGCCGCTATAGGTGCTACGACGAATGGCTGCCAATTGGGACTCGGTTACGCCTGCATCCAGATATGCACGCCAAGTGACAGGGGACCATCGACCACGCCACAAGTGCATCGCCAGCCATGCTCCTGTCGAGTCCGCGGCACAATGAGCAGCCGCACTGGACCAGCCCCAGCACTCCGCTCTGGCCACCAGGGAGGCGCGTACCGGATTCAGCTCCGTGTAGCGCAAGGCTTCCCACAGATGGGGTTCATCCAGGGGACAAGAATAGTACCGGCCCTGCCAAACATGCCCCGTCGAGTGGTGGAGTGCGTTCCAGTAGGAAGCAAACCGGCCGTGCGTCTCCTTCAGCGCGCGTGCCAGTACATCGGCCTTCCGTGGGACGGCGACAAGGTGGACGTGGTTCGACATCAGGCAGTAGCCGATCAGCGCTATCCCGTGTAATTCCGTGCTTTGCCGTAGTAGATCGAGATAGACTTTTCGATCCGCTCCGTCTTGCAGGATAAAGCGCCGCGCGTTGCCGCGCTGAGTTATGTGGTGGGGAACTCCGACGGCGATTACACGAGCGAAACGCGTCATAGATCGCTCCCCTTGGATTCTTCGGCCAAGAGGCTGCCGAAGGAAATTGGTCGGAAAGTCACCCTCGTAGCGTGGTCAGGGTGCACCCGGATTAAGCATGCATCCCTGTGGCTGAATTTCTCATGTGGGAAAGGTTAAGGAAACTTAATGTAGAGCTGTTTAAGTCGGGAGACGAGGCCTCTTAGGACAGCCTTGGCCACGCCAATTTCGATGGGGGGTTAGTTCGTCTGTCCCTGAAACTCGGTATCCACGCAGAATCTTCTTCACCACCGAGGTCATGTTGTCATAGCGCAGGGTCTTGAAAACACCGCCAAAGTAGGCGAACGCATGTTCGTGGGCTTCCAGCAGCGCTTGCTGTGTGGAATGCGGATAGGCGCGGTGGAAAGCATCGCCAGAGCCCATGCTGCGCATGGCGAAAAACTGCAGCTTGCGCGCTTCGCCGCCCAGTATGGCCATGGCTTCGAACCAATCCATCTGTGCTTCCTGGCCCAGCTCGTAACTCTGCGGCACGAACACTTCCCGCCCGCTGAGTCCCAACTCCCGCTTCCGCTCCCGCACATAGCGCCGCACTGTGGCTTCCCCGACCGGGTGCTCCGGATGCTCCTTGCGCAGCCGCATCCAGATCCGATGAGCCGTATGCCGCTGTTTGCGCGGAGCCTGAAGGTCAGAGGCCAGCATCCGCTCGATGTGCGCCATGACCGGACCCAGTCTGGGCGCTTCCCGTACTACCGCTTTTCGCTCGGGAGGAATAGCGTTCCCGATCGCCTGCCGCACCATCCGCCGGTGCACGCCGTGCTTCTTGGATAGCCCTTGAATCGTCTCCCCGGCCGCGTATCCCCGCCGGATCACCTCAAATAGTTCCACCTTTTGCCTCCTGTCCATCCCCGAATGCTTACATCCGGGCTTGTACAGGTGGGCCAATTCAGATGAGCGAAGTGGGCCAATTTAGATGAGCGAACTCATTGCCGAAGTGGCTGGTCTATTCCGATCGCCCCTGAGTCCGCAAACGCGTGGACCCAAGGGGCGGGTTGAGCTCAGTCGCGAAAAAGCTATCTTCTCCTTCGATACCCTCTGACCTCTAGCTGCGCCACTCTTGGTAACCCGGGGTAGTTTCGTCTGTCCTGGAACTCTCAAAGGGGACCCGTAATCCGGTGCGTCGAATCGAGGCCACACAACGCCAAAAGATACGTTGCCCTCTCACAGGACCCTGTGGTAAACACGACCATCGCGATTCTAGCGTCTCTAAACTTGCCGAACCGCCGATAGGGCCCCAAGAGGACCGAAGTGGACCTGCTTGTTTTTCTCCCTGCCTTCAGTTCGCTCAACCGTCTCACCCCGGGAAGTGCTGTTTTCCTGTTCGGCTGCCTGAGGAGGTAGCTCCCCCATGAACAAATTGTGCGTGCTACTCTCTGCCTTGATTCCCCTCGTCGCCAACGCCCAACTCACTCCCAACTTCGTCCGTCCACGAGCCCCCAACGAAACCCCCGCTCCCAAGGTCGTGTTCATCGGGGACCAGCTCACTTACTACTGGAACAGTGGATTTGCCGCAAACCCAGATTGGATCAACCAGGGGGTCTCTGGGGTTGGACGTCTTGGGGGAGAGACCTCTGGTGGCACTCTGGCTTCATTCCAATCCGAAGTGTTGAGCCTTCATCCGGCCATCGTTCACATCATGGTTGGTGTTAACGATGTGGAGGACGCAGACGACGCAAGCTATCCATCCACCGTCCCAGGGTTTCTGAGCAATGTCGACGCCATGGTGAAGGAGGCAAAGGCCGCCAACATTCATGTGATCCTCGGGACGGAACCGGCTCTGTTGAGTGACAATTACTCGGTCATGCAGCAGATTGATGCAGTGATCGAGAATTACGGGGCGGCAAATAACATCCCTGTCGTAAACTATGGGGATGTCCTTTGCGGTTGTGTTGGCTCTGCCACTGGGTATAGCGGTGAACCGTTCACTGGTAATGGGTTGCTCGTACAAACTGCGGTGCCATGGCCCGTTAACCTTACGTTCCTTCCTAACGCCACAGGGTATAACCTGATGACGCAGATGGCAGAAGCCGCCATAAGCACCATGAACCTGACGCTTAAGTCAGGCTGGTTGCAGAATGTAGAGCAAGCCAACCAATTAACTGAAGGTCCCGTACCCAATGTTAACAGTGTATTGCCAGAAGCTGTCGTGCAGTTTACACCGGTAGGAAGTTACAGCGACGGAACGCAGCAGCCTTTGGTCAATACCAACCCTGAAGGTGCTACTGGCATATGGACCTCGAGTAATGCATTGGTAATGTCCGTTAACGAACAAGGACTGGCTTGGGCGCTTTCACCGGGCACGGCAATCATTCGCTATACCTCGCCCAGTGGAGTTAACTTCTCGGAGTGGGTCATGTCTGTTGACTGAGTCGAAGTCCGGACAATTCCGTCTGTCACCGAGGCTTATAACCGGGAGATGCGGGACAGGAGATGCGGGACAGACGAAATAACCCCCAAATCAATGTCGAGGGGTCCGGCGCGAAGCCAGACTAAACGTAATCGTTCACACGGTCACCAATTCCCCGGGATCGGTCCGAGTGCTATTCACGAGTCTCTTTCGCTGCCGCACATCGCCACTCGGTAAAGTGCGGCCAGCGCGTCATCGAGGGGATGGTGCTGCGGCTTGCCCGATAGGTCAAGCTTGTTCCACCTCATGAGGTTCACCATCACGGACATCTGTCGCTTGCCGTTGGCTTGCATCGTGGCCCCAAAACGTGCCTCGTCCAGGAACCTCCATCTTGTGCAACCCGGGGCCGTAGTCGATTCGCTTCCCTTCAAAGGAAATAGGTTGGGACCATTCAGTCGGGCAGCTCTTCGACGGAGCGCGGCTCCACCGTCGGACGGCCCTCGGCGGAATGGCGAAATTGGCTGGACGCTTGGTAAGCCTTCAGGCGGGCGCGCATGATGGCCCCTAGGGGACGATGTGCGGCCAGACCATGCCAGGGACTGAAGCTGAGCTGCTCGTCAACCCAGATCCGGCGGGCATCCGAGTATGCGTTCTGAGGTTGTGCTGTGATCCGGGCAACCGTTAGAGGTGGACTGAGCTTGTCGTCCCATTCGACGGACGTGTCCTCGACAGGCATCCTCGTGAGGTCCGTGCAAAGCTGGACACGAAGTTCCCACACTGCTGTTTCCCTTTGAAAGAACGCCACGATGCTGTCCTTCAAGCAGTTCCAGGAGTGCGGGTCATCCACGTGTTTGCCTTGTAGTGCAATCAGGTTGTCGGATACGGGAACCAATCGCATCTTGCCAAAGTAGTCGCCGAATCGCAGTGGCGCCGCAGTGTGATACGTCTCCCCGAGTGGATGTGTAGGAGGGTGGCCAAAGCCCGTGAGGAGGGCAGATTTTTTCCCAACCAGTTCGAGGGCTTCTTCTGCTGTCTGTGCCGCGGAGCTCACTACCTGCTTCAGGGCCTCAGCATCATCTGCGTGTTTTGCACGCAACCGGATGGCTTTTAAAAAGACGTCTACATTCGGGGCAAATGTGCTTCCGTTGTTACAAATGAGGTCCTGGGTTACCTCGCCTGCATGATTTGGAAGCATCTCTCCCTCGACGCCGATGATCTTGATAGCAAGGCCGCGTGGAGTGGAGATGTGGTCGGATAGTACGTCGCCAGGTTCGCTCGAGAAGCGCATGACCCCGCCGTAGCTCGCTGGTTTCGCGAACAAACCTTGCCGTAGTTCCTCGCGAAGATCTGCCGGAACCGTAACTTCCGCCTTCACCAGGCCATTGCTCTTTGCATGAACGGCGCGTACCGTATGCCGCTGCCGCTCTCCCACCCTTTTTGCAATATCCAGCAAGGTCGCCGCGATTTGCTCCACCGTCTCGGCCTCGCCGTGCTGTATAGTCTCCACTTCATCCGAGTAGCGAACAAACGTGTCTTGTGCCCTCTGTTGCGCCTTCGCCATATAGCCTCGTCTGTTACTTCCGAATCGCACCTGTCGATGCTTGTGCTGATCAGGAGTGATTTCTGCCCGCGGCACAGAACCTTGCATTCATCCTTCCTGGGGATGCGAGGGCCCGAGTCGCCCGACGTAGTAGCCCAAGCGCTCTTCAACATCGCCGGGCTTATGAAGCCCTAGTTCCATCAAGGTCTTGATCCTTGTTTGCGCGGCTGGCCGCATGATCGAGGCAAAGCACACGTCCCACTCTGGTGCGATTTCAAAATCAGGCGGCAAGCTGGCAACGTCGACGAAGCGCTTGGTCTCGCTGATCGCCCGCTTGTCGAACGATGCGATCCGCGTTGCCAGCGACTCAACAAACACGTCCAGGTCGGAATCCGGCAATGACCGGTTGACGTATCCGTAACGTTCGGCCAGATCACCTGGGATGTCGTCGGCTCCCAGGAGCACTTCCAGCGCGCGTCCTCTGCCCATGAGACGTGGTAGCCGTGCCATCGGGCCACCTCCGGGCACAATCCCTGCCCCCACTTCAAACTGCGACAGGATGGCTTTCTCCCGGCTTGCGAACCGCATGTCGCAAGCCAGGGCAAGCTCGCTTCCAACACCAGTGGCGCGTCCTCGAATGGACGCGATCGACACCACCGGGGCACGGCTGAGGCGCACTAACATATCGGGCAGGGGCTGCAATCCTGTGGGTCCGGGTGGTAGACCGGTTGTATCCTCAGGTTTCGCAAGGAAGTCGTAGTGAGTCAGAAAGAAGCCTTCGATTGCGCTGTCAAAAACCACCACTTTGACATGCTCGTCCGTCTCCAGTGCTGTGATGATCTCGTTCAATTGAGGAACATTCTTCGGACCCCAGATGTTGAGAGGCGGCAGATCAAATGTTACCCGCCAATATGCGGGCGACCGTCGCATAAGACGTATTTCAGCAACCTCCGTTGTCGAGTAACTCGGATGATTCACCACGTTCACCCCTCCTTCAACAATTAGGCCAGATGCGTGGAACAGAATCTATTGGACGATGGTATTGATCGTTCAGAAAATCTGCGCGGACGGGCGAACCACGATTCCAACGATGTCAACCATCGGGCAGAACTGATCTCCCCGGGATTTATTCGCCAGGATTTATTCGTCGAGGATTTATCGGATTTATTCGTCGGATTTATTTGTCAGACGGGACTGGGACTTTGGGGGGAGATGTGGGACCGCATATCTATTACCATGCATTCCAGTCCCCTCAGTGTCTCTAACTGGCTATCCCCGTTTATGATGGCGTTCGCGGCGATCATTAGAAAAATTCCGTCCCCGGCAAAGTTCCCGGTAACGCGAGTCTTCAACGGAAGCCTTCCACCAACATCAATTCGCTACCGTTTCGCTCGACCCTTGAATACAGAATCGAGTGGCCGTCCCGGGAAACACCTATACCGCCCGAGATAGGCGCGTCGAACGTTGCGACAGGCAGCCTTTTCCCGGTCTCAAAGCTTAAGAATTCGATGGAAGAGCTCGTGGCGCTAGTTACGGGGACGAAATACATACCGCTGTCCTCGATAGCCAGATTCTCGTATTCAGATAGGTCATCCAGAACCTTTGAGGCTTGGCCCCCTTCCAGGGGCACTCTCCAGAGACTGGTGTTAGACAGGCCCTTTGTGTAGTAAAGAAACTTGGCGTCAGGCGATTCGAGCGGAGCGAAACCGCCGTCTCGCGTCAACTGGACCGCTTCGCCGCCGGTCGCGGGAATCTTGAATATTTGCTGCTCTCCTGTGCGCGCGGAATCGAAGTAGATCCAGTGGCCGTCCCTTGACCAACTCGGGTTGCCATCGTTCGCCGGGTTTGTTGTCATGCGTTGCGGCTTTCCCCCGCTCGAACTAACCATCCAGATGTCATATTCCCCGGCTGCATTTGAATCGAAAGCGATATGTTCCCCGTCGGGTGACCACCGCGGGGTACTTACATCGGGTCTGGCAAAGAAGGTCATTTGCACGGCGTTGGAACCCTCTCCATCGGAGATCCAGATTTCCTCCCTCCCGGAGCGGGTTGAAACAAATGCGATTCGCTTTCCGTCCGGCGAGAACTGAGGAGAAGTGTCATCGCGCGAGGAGGAGATGAAGGTCGTGGCCTTGCTGAAGAGCCTCGGGCTCTTCGCATTCCCGGCACCAGAGCTCCCTGAGGCCTCAACACGCCAGATGCTGCTTTGAAAAAATGAGTTTTGGTAGGCGAGGCGGTGTGCGCGAGGCGAAATTGCGGGTTGCGCAGCGGCCTCGCCGAACGATGCCAGTGGGAGCGCTTGCGCCGGCCCGGAGCGTGCGATCCTCCAAAGACCGACGGATGTCCCGAAGAGGTCGGACGTTCCCGCAAACACAATTTCGCGACCATCCGGGGTCCAGGCTGGCCTTCCGTTGCCGCGATTTCCGAAGGTCAGCCGGCGCACGTCTCCGAGAGGCTGGAGTCCGGTGGAAAGGGAAAGCAGGTAGAGGTCGCCAATCGTGTCATCGATCGAGCGAGTAAAGACTAAAGTGCGCCCGTCTGCAGAAATGGCCGGGCAGCTATCGCCAAGTACGTTGGCGGGCGGATAGGTGAGGCGCCGTTTCTCTCCCGTTTCAGTCGACAGCAGAAACAGCGCGAAGGGTTCTTTCTGCGAATCTCTCCCGCTGAAAATCAGCCCTGTACCATCAGGCGACCATGCCAGATATGGTGAGGGCAGGCGGTACGATGTTAGGGTCTCGGTAACCTTGTGTTCAGGACCGCCCAAGGCAGGAATGAGCAGTATCGCAGCTTTATCCGGCGAGAGATTTCGGAAAAATGCGACGAAGCGCCCGTCGGGCGACCATGCGGGGCTGGAATCTATCGCCGGGTCAGTTGTCAGTCGTAGTGGTGGCCCGGCGGTACCGATCAACTTGATATATATATCCCAGTTGTCCTGCTTCTGCCCGTTCCATGAGAAGGCCAATTGGTTGCCGTCTGGCGAAAAGCTTGGTTCTTGCTGAATGCCCTGGTAAGTGGTTAAGGGAACCGGGTGCCATACGGCTTCAGGAGCTTTGGATGTCGACCGGAAAAACCAGACAGTGCCGCCAAGAAGCACTGCAGCTGTAAAGAATGCGACGCTCCAGACCACCTTCCTGGTCCGCTGGCGCGGAACTGCAGGCGCCGCGCCCAGAGTTCCTGAATCTGATTCCTCCTTCAGTTCCTCGAGCGCGACCTTCAGGTCTGGCATGGCTTGGAAACGCCTGTCTGGGTTCTTCCGCAGACAGCGGGTGATGATGCGCTCAAGGTCGCGGGGCACCCCGTCCGCAACCTCGCTCGCCGCCTTCGGCTCGTCCCGCAGGATTGCTGACAATGTCGAGAGGTTGGAATCTCCTTGAAACGCGCGACGGCCCGTCGCCATCTCATAGACCAACGCGCCGAAGCTGAAGATGTCGGACCGTGCGTCCACCTTCTTGCCCTCGGCTTGTTCAGGAGACATGTACGCAACGGTACCCAGGATTGTGCCCTCCCCGGTAGAATGACTGTCCCCGTGCCCGAGGGTCTGCGTCGATTCAACTTGGCCGGTCCGGACTTTGTCAGTTAGCTTGGCTAAACCGAAATCCAGCAACTTGACCGATCCGGCGCGTCCTTCGGAGCCGCTTACCATCACATTCTCCGGCTTCAGATCGCGATGGAGAATGCCTGCCGCGTGTGCGGTTGCCAGGGCGCCCGCGATTTGAATGGCATACCGCAGCGAGTCGTTTAACGGCAACGGTTTGTGGGCGATTAATTGACTGAGGGCCTTGCCCTGGACGTACTCCATGACAATGAAGTCCATGCCGCTGTCGCTTGCAATGTCGTGAATAGTGATAATGCCAGGATGATTGAGCGCCGATGCGGCCTTAGCTTCCAGCACAAAGCGCCGCTTGCGCTCCGCGTCAGCGACTTTATCCGGGGGGAGAACCTTGATCGCGACGAAACGCTCCAGATGCGTGTCGAGTGCCTTATAGACGACACCCATGCCCCCCTCGCCGAGCTTCTCGACAATCTTATAGTGCAAGAGGGTACGCCCGATCATGTATGGTTTCTCAGCCGGGTAGGATTTGCTTAGCATACACCCACAGTGGAGACCGATCGGACTAAGGCCTCAGCCTCCGGGATGACGCGCCCAGGAGAAAAGCAGCCCGCTGAGACACTGACTGAACAGGTTCCCGAAACTCCCTGTCCCGAAACTCTCGCGGCGATCATTAGGGGAAATCCTGTCCGTCCGAAAAAAGCCCCGATTTCGGCGGTTTCTCTGTCACCGGGCATTCAAATAATCGGGCCGCCATCATAACGTTGTATCCGTCTTTCAAGTTTGCGCTTATAGTTGCGGTACCTTCCTTACTGACTAGTTCCTAGAGAACCTATGACGACCGTTGCCACGATTCCGGATAGCAACGCGGTCGGCCGCCTGGCGCTGCGCAAAGTGAACCTCAGGATTCTCCCGCTGCTTGGTTTGGGCTACGGGGCCGCCATCCTCGATCGCAACAACATCGGCTTCGCCTCCTTGCAAATGAACCATGACCTGCACTTTAGCGCATCTATGTATGGCTTCGGCGCTGGGCTATTTTTCATCGGGTACGCGGCATGCGAAATCCCTTCTAACCTGCTTCTCTACCGTTTTGGTGCTCGACGATGGATCGCGCGCATTCTGTTTACCTGGGGCTTGTTGGCCGCGGGCATGATGCTGGTCAAAACGCCCGTACAGTTTTATTGCATGCGGTTTCTGTTGGGGATTGCGGAGGCAGGTTTCTTTCCTGGAGTGGTGTTCTACCTGATGCATTGGTTCCCAGACTCGATGCGCGCCCGTGCGATCAGCCGCTTTTATGTTGCAGCTGCGTTAGCCGGAGTCGTGAACGGTCTACTTGCCGGGCCTCTTCTCAGCTTGCAGGGCAAGCTCGGGCTTGCCGGTTGGCAGTGGCTTTTCCTGCTGGAAGGGCTGCTTCCAATAGGACTAAGCGTTCTTTACCTGATGTACTTGCCGGATCATCCCGGAGAGGCGAAATGGCTTACGGCAGAGGAGCGGAACTGGCTCATCCATAGTATCGACGAGGATATGGCGGGTGTAACCGGTCACGGCGGCGTAATGAAGGCTCTTCGCGATCCGCGTATTTGGCAGTTCGGCCTGGTTTCGTTTTGCATGATGGCTTGCATTTTCTCCTATGCCTTCTCGGGGCCCGCAGTACTTCAGAAATCTACTGCCTTGAGCGTGGGCAAAATCGGGTTGATCATTGCCATCATCGGTGCGCTTGGCGCCATCGCATTGGTATATAACGCGAAGCACTCGGACGAGGCGGGTGAACGTTATTGGCATATGGCTACACCCATGCTGTTGATGGCTGTTGGCTTTGCGATGAGCGGTTTGGTGTCTGGTAGTGCGGTTGTGCCGGCGCTGGCGACGGGCGCCATATGTTTCTATGCAACGCAAGGGATATTCTTTGCGATGCCGGCTACCTTCATGAAGGGCAAACCCGCGGCGGTGGGGATTGCGGCGATCAACAGCATCGCGCTGCTCGGCGGATTTGTTGGCCCATTCTGGATGGGCCTGATGAAAGATTGGACGGGCAGCTATCGGATCGGGTTAATAACACTCGCGGTCCCAAGCTTAGTTGGGGCAGGGATGACTCTATTCCTTCGGTCTCGCGCCCTGGAAGGCTGCCAAGGCGCGGCCCCGCAGGCAAGAGCGGCGGAACAGGGGTGAATCTATATGCCGGGGCTCAGTTAAGGCGTAGCAGAAGCCTGGTAGTGAGTGCTGCGTGGTGGGTAAAAGAGGGACGGCCTGGACTGCGTGACTCACGCGCTGAGGTAGAGGAAAATCCCTCAGATCAGCTAATCTATCTCCGACACACTCTCAGGCTGTCCCCCATTCCCCGTCCGTTTACATGTCCTGAGAATGCCGATCGAATGGGAAGATGAAACTTCGTTGTACAACGGTGACGCCGCCTGTGAACGCAGCGCAGCCAGCTCATCGTGGAGGCATTGCTCCCCTGCTTACAATTCAATGTGGCTCTTTCCTCAGCTCGTCGACGATTGCTCACACAATCTGTGACCCAACCTCCCATTCACCGCCATTAACAGGTATGGATGCACAAGCAAACGCGGCATGATGAAGGAGTCGGACGACAAAGACCGAGATGCAGGACAGACCAAATTACCCCACGTCATCAAACGCCGCCGGGAGAGTCGAACGACCTGGGCTTCGGGGGTTACTTCGTCTGAATTTCTTTGTCTTTTCGAATTCGCTACCCAGACTTTACGTGGGCGCAATATTGGCCGCAGTATTTCCATTTGTGTCCGCTTGTAAACTCGAAGAATTTTGGGCAATCTGGGCGAGCGCAGACACCGATAGCCGCCAGAATCGTAGATACAACGTCTCTTGTTTCGACGACCCCAACGCCACTCGCTTTAGGCCACACTTTGCGGGCGATGCCTGCAAAACGGGCAGCACAGCATTGAAGAATCAGAGGGGTGGATCCGATGCCATGCGAGCGGCGTAACCGGAGAACTGCGTGCCGCGGACTAGTGGCGTGTGCGGCAAAGCGATCGATAGCGATCATGGCCTCGGCGACGTTGCTCCTTGCTGGTGGGCCGAGAGCACAGGAAGTTGCAGAGCCTCCGCTGCTGGTCTGGATGAACGGGATTGCTCAGGCGCAATTGCAGCAGCGAAGCGACAGCCTACTCGGCGTCGCCACGCTCGCGCAGGCACAGGAGAGAAAACGGCTGGTGCATGCGAAGCTCCTCGAAGATCTGGGAGGCTTGCCCCATTACCATGGCGCGCTGAATGCGAGAATCACTGGCGTCATCCGCAACGACTCCTACACTATCGAGAAAGTCATTTATGAGAGCCTGCCTGGGTTTTACATTACGGCCAATGTCTACCGTCCGAACCAACCCGGCCGTTATCCCGGCGTGCTTTTACAGTCGGGACACACACAGGAAGGGAAGCCCGAGAACCAACGGGTCGCGGCCAATCTTGCTTTGAAGGGATTTGTGGTTCTCTGTTTCGACCCCATCGGGCAGGGCGAACGTGTGCAGACGTACAGCCGGCAAATCGATGCCCCGCTGGCAGGCTGGTCGGTGCCCGAGCATGTTGAGATGGCAGCGCAGACGCTCCTGATCAGCCAGGGACTGGCGCGCTACTTCATCTGGGATGCGATGCGTTCGCTTGACTATCTCGCTGGCCGGCAGGATGTCGATGCGGCTCGCCTGGGGGCCGCAGGCTGCTCAGGCGGTGGTGCGCTGACAACCTTCATGGGGGCTCTCGATATCCGGCTCAAGGTCGTCATCCCTGGTTGTTATCCCGCCTCGTTTCGCGTTCTGTTTGCGACTATGGGGCCGGATGCTGAGATGATCTTTCCCAATTTTCTGGCGAGCGGACTGGATACGGCCGATTTCGTGGAGCAGTCTGCGCCCACGCCGTGGCTACTTGAGACAACGGAGACCGATGAGTACCATTTCAGCCATGAAGGCGTTCGCATGGTCTACGACGAAGCGCGGCGATGGTACTCGCCCTATCATGCGCAAGAAAATCTCGGTTACCTGATGGGTCCCGGCTCTCATGGCTTGCCTCTGGTGAGCCGGGAAGCGATCTACCAATGGATGCTTCGCTGGCTGAAAAATGGGCAGGGAGATGCCCATGAACAGCCGGTAAGGATGTACAGCAACCATGAGCTGCAGGTGA
The DNA here is from genome assembly GCA_963775365.1 of uncultured Acidobacteriaceae bacterium. Lineage (GTDB taxonomy): Bacteria > Acidobacteriota > Terriglobia > Terriglobales > Acidobacteriaceae > PALSA-350. Next base: position 16,767 of record CAVZJL010000004.1, read on the forward strand.
CGTCGAGCGGCAATGTCGAGAACGAACCGGGCAACAGGAAGCTCTACCAGATCCTGCTTGCCGATCTTCACTCCCGGGAAACTCTGAAAACAATTCCGGAACTCAAGGCTGAGCTGAAGGATTTGAAAATCTCCACTGATCAATCCGCACCGGCGGTCAAAATTTTGCATGAGACGAGCGAGGCTGGCGGCCGGCAAGAGCAGATTCAATTTGAAAGCGATCCCGGCATCTGGCTGGATGCGACTCTGTATCTGCCCGCTTCGGACAACCGAAAGCCGGCGGTTGTGATGGTGGAAGGACGGGGATATTCAGGGGCGACGCCGCAAGCTACCCTGGCGCAGAAGATGGCGAAGCAGGGACAGGTTGTTCTGAAAATGAAGCCGCGCACTATGCCTGTCGAAGAGAACGGGCCCTACACGGGAGATTGGGAAATCAATGCCAGGGCCAACCTGATTGGCCTGAATATGCCGGCGCTGCGAGCTCACGATGTATTGCGAGGTGTTGACTTGTTGAGTGCCCGGCCGGATGTGGACCCGGCGGCGATCCGGGGTATGTCACGCGGTGTGGAAGGGATCTGGCTCCTGCTGGCCGCCGCCGCCGACCCGAGGATCGAGGGAATCTGGCTGGACCGCACTCCGTATAGCCTGCGTGCTGCGCTTGAGAACTCAGTCGCAGCAGACCTATGGGATGCAGCGATACCCGGGTTTGTGCTGCACTGGGACCTGGATGATTTGGTGAAAGCCATCGGGCCGCGGCGGGTCTTGTGGACGGATCCGGCAAACTGGGTGCGCAGGGTTGCTTTCGCAGGTCCGTCGTTTCGCTACCGGTATGTGTTAGGCGATACCACCGATCTGGTGGATGCACAGGACGACGCATTCATTCGCGAGCTGCTGCATTGATGCCCGGCGACGGGATGAAAATACAGAGGAGACGATGAGGGGCAGCCGAAATGACACTGGATCGTATCCGGGGCGATCAGGTTGCTTGGAGCTTTTCGATCAGCGCGCCCTCCTTATGTTGGGTGTTACAGGCTACGGAAAAACGCACGCATCTTCGAGAATTACGTTTAACCCTCCTGCAAGCCTAATCGGACTATCATGGTCCATGCGTTTCTCATGACCCACGATAATCCGCAGTCGCAGAATACGGTGCTGGTGGTTGGGTGTTCAGACTCGCCCGTGACGAGTGTGGTGTCGACAGTCCTGTCCTCGTGGAAGCTGCAGCGCGCGCGGGATAACGATGAAGCGCTCGCGCTGGTGGAGAAGTCCGCTTTCGACCTCGTTATCGCTGACCAAGCCAGTTCAGGCCAGGAAGATATTGAACTGCTTCGAAAGGTACGGCTGGTCAGGCCACATACTCGTTTGATCATTGTGGCGGACAAAAGCACGCCTGCGGACGTGATTGCCGCGATCCGCGCGGGAGCTTTCAGTTATTTTACGAGACCGCTTTCAACACAGGCCATGGAGGAGGTGCTGCAACTGGCGATGGAGAGTCCTGCCTGGGATGAGGCGATTGAAATGCTTTCCGGGACGGACGCGTGGATACGTCTTTCGGTGCACTGCGACGTATCCGCGGCCAATCGCCTGCAGCAGTTCGTTCGCGCTTTTCTGAATTTGCCCGAAGCTGATGAGGATAAGGTGGCGATTGCGAGCAGAGAAATGCTGCTCAATGCAATGGAGCATGGCGGGAAGTTTGATCCGCAACGGCGTATCGAGATTGCCTATCTCCGCGCGCGTCACGTGGTACTCATCCGCATTAAAGATCCGGGCGAAGGATTCTCTTTAGAGAAAAGTCTCGATACGGCTGCGAACAATCCGCAGGATGATCCTTTGCGTCATCAGAAGCACCGCGAGGCGCAAGGAATTCGCCCTGGCGGATATGGCATTTTGCTGGCCAAGAATCTGGTCGATGAGTTGTTTTATGGCGAAAAGGGGAATGACGTGTTGCTCATCAAATACATCCATGGATGAGCGTAGTAGACCAGGTGACATAGACCAGGTGACAGGCCAGAGATTCGTGGCCAAGAGATTCGTTTCAGACCTATGTGAGTTCAGCTGCGTGCAACGCCTTTTATCCAGACACCTCGAATGACACAGAGTGGTTCGAAAACTCAGATATGGGGGCACGATGACAGAAACCGCGATTGCAAGTCCGTCCTAAGCTTCGGGATGCGTGTAAGGCGCTCGATATTCCCGGCGTAACAGTGCGTTTGCCTCGGAATCTCCGACCACGAGCTGCTTCTCTGGATCCCACGCCAGGCTTCGGCCCAGCTTCATCGAGTTGTTCGCCAAAATGCACGACGCGGTTGAAATGTAGCCCTGCTCGATGTCGGCGACCGGATGGCTACGCGCGTCGATCGAGGCAAGAAAGTTCTGCATATGATGCCGGATGGCGGGCGCGACGTGTTTCTCGAGGTCCTTTTCAGTCTTGTCCTCGGGGTATTGTTCCAACTCGTAGGTAACGTCTTTATGAACAGGCTGTCCGCCGCCGAGGGGAATAAAGTCATATCCCATCACGCCCGCCTTTAGCGTTCCTTTGTCGCCGTAGAATGTTGCGCCCCATGGATACTTTGGATCCGCGGCCTCGCCCCAACTGCGGTGCTGCCACACGACGCGAAGATCCTGGAAATCGAAGGTGGCTGTCTGGGTATCGGAAATGTTGGCCTTGCTCTTCTTATCGACAAAGATTCCGCCGGTGGAATCAATCTTCGTTGGCCAGCCCAATCCGAGCATCCACCGTGTCATATCAAACATGTGGACGCCCATGTCACCCACAATGCCGTTTCCATACTCCATAAACGCGCGCCAGCCGCGAGGGTGAACCAGGCTGTTATAAGGCCGCATGGGAGCAGGACCAGTCCAGGCATCGTAATCCAGATTCGCAGGCGGCGCGGTATCAGGGGGATTTGCCGTCGCGCGCATGTGGTAGTAGCAGTAGATCTCGACCAGCGCGATCTTCCCCAGCTTACCCTCGTCAATGAAGCGCTCTTTTGCCTCGACCAGGTGAGGCGTGCTGCGGCGTTGCAGACCAACCTGGACAACGCGACTGTTGCGGCGGGCAGCGGCCAGCATGGCCTTGCCTTCCAGAACGTCGCGGCTAATCGGCTTCTGAACCCAGATGTCCACGCCAGAGTTTGCGGCTTCAATCATGATCAGGGCATGCCAGTGGTCGGGCGGTGCAATCAGCACCAAGTCCAGATCTTTCTCGGCAAGCATCTTTCGATAGTCCGAGTAGGTGCGAGGCCTCTTCTTGGAACGCTGCCGGGCGGCGGCCATGTCGGCGGCGTTGGAGAGCATCTGTGAATCGACGTCGCATAAAGAGACGATCTCGACCGGCGATACCTGCACCAGCCGGAACAGATCCGATTTTCCATACCATCCACAACCGATCAAACCAACTCGCCGGCGTTTGTCGCGATCATACTCTTGAGCGGGCGCTACGGCGGCCGCAGCCAACCCGAGGGCAGTGGTGTATAGGAATTCACGTCGATTCATAGGTATACCGGCAAAGCGAAATCAGTTTCCTAGTATATTCCGTCCTCATCAATCATGACGACAAAACCGTTTCTCACGCGATCAAGCGGAGAATCGATTTCTTGTTCGCCAATCGTCTGTTTTGCGGAAACGAGCCGCGGCTATGAGAGGGTTTTTTGACTCCCTCGCTCGGCCCGAGCGATGAGTGGGTTACGGCCTACGCCGCCCGCACGCTCCTTCATACCAACGAAGAGAGATTCGTTTGGGCAGCCAGAGAAGCGCTTCATGCGCGAGTTGATCGAGCAAAGCAGCCGAATGCGATTTTGATACAACCGGCGAACAGCCGCGATGGAGGGTGGCAGGCAAATCGTAGATTTGCGGTCCGGTTGTCACCTAATTCGAACCACGACTCAGTACACAGAATGTGGACAGTGACTCCTTGAGGCCGGCAGCACGGGAGTTCCCGTGAAACGGGATTTCAGGTAATTTGCTCCAGCCTGATCAGTTCGGCTGGGTGAAGGTATCGAAAACCCGACTTTTCAGGCATTTCGGAATTGGCGGCAATCCTACCGGAGCGCAGTCACTAGGTTCCGGGAAACGCATAGGCCCTGGATTGTAGGTCACTCTTGGCAGTAACGGATTCAGTACATCGCCCACAATCCGCAGTCCGGAATCAACAGAACAGCGACCTCAATGGGATTGAGCGTATGCTTTCTTGATTGCAGGTTTCGTCCAGGCACGCGCGGCGTAGCGGGGACATGGGGTTGTGGTATGCGGTGGATCCTGATTACGGCTTTGCTGGCCATAATGGCAATCCCATCCTGGGCAGCAAAGCGAATGACGGTTGCGCAGCTCGAGCAAATGCTGAGCACGGAGAAGGCCGCACACAAGTCCGATATTGAGATCGCGCGAAAAATCAGTGACGTCGAACTCTCAGAGCGCCTTACCGATTTAGCGCTGGGCGAATTGAGCAAACAATTCGCTGCTGGCTCCCAACCAGCAATGGCATTGCTTCTGCTGGCAGACAGGTCGTCTTTTCTTGATCCGCCTGCGAAGGAATTGCCAGCCACCCCCACACTCGACGCTGCCACGCAACGGCATGTGCTGGAGGCTGCCAAAAGGTTTGCCGTCGAGACACTCCCGAATCTGCCCAACCTACTCGCCACGCGAACCACCTTCAGCTTCGACGACAGTCCCCAGGAAGTGACGAAAGGAGGGTATCCCCAGCGCATCGGGCTGCACTCCGTCGGCTCTTCGAAAGCAGAGGTTTCCGTTTGGAACGAGAAGAAGACCCCATTGGCACGCACCGGGTTTGCTTCCTCGCCAGCGCAGGTTGGACTTACAAGCTGGGGTGAGTTTGGATCTCTACTCCTGATCATTCTGAGTGATGCCGGTGAAGGAGGGATCGTATGGAGTCACTGGGAAAACACTGCCGCGGGTGTGGTGGCCGTGTTTCAATATGATGTTCCCAAGACAGCATCTCACTATGAGATCAACACTCCCGTTGAACAAATTCAGCACAACACCGCTTCCACTCGGTGGGCTTCCGATGGGGGGATGGCTGCAAGGTTGACGACGGCAATCATTCACAACAAACCCGGCTATAAAGGATCTTTGTGGGTCGATCCAGCTACGGGGACAATCGTTCGTGTGACGCTAGTGGCCGATTTAAAAGGGGATTCGGCCATTCAACGCATTGCGATTCTCGTGGACTATGGCCCGGTTCCAATCAAAAACAAAACGGTGATATGCCCGGTGCGGAGTCTGGCACTCGCGTCTGCGGCGGCCACCGTCGATGCAAGTCTTAAAGGCGCTGCGACCGAGTGGCTCAACGAGAACCTTTTCACCGACTACCACATGTTCGCTGCTACGTCGCGAATTCTCACCGAGCAGTCTGCGGCAGCAGTCCCGCCGCCGGCATCGAATAAGGAAAACGCACCGAATGTCCAGGCTTCACCTGCCGCCGGTGAGAAGTCGCCTCTAGAAACCGCTTCAACCCGATCTCTGCCGCAGCAGGCGGCAATCCCATCCGTCAAGGTGCCCTCAGGCGTCCTCGCGACAACTCCTCCACCGCCCAGTGCGGAGGCAGTACCTGCGAGAACGGAATCCAAACAGGAGAGCGCGTTGCACTCTGAGACACCAGGGGCGCCGGAGATACCGGCACAGGGTCCGGCGGAAGGCCAGCCGCTTCCGCCGGCTGGAGAGTCCACCTCCTTGCCTGCTGCGAACATGCAGGCCCCCCAGGCCGGTGCTTCCTTGCCGGAAAGTGGAAGGAGCGGCAAACCACCAGTTCAAGCCGAGCCGGTGACGGAACAGGCCACTAAGACCATTGCAGTCAACAATCCGCCGCCCTTGGACGTTGCGCCTCCGGGGAAGGTTCCCGCCGGCGGAGTCACGCTGCATGTCGAGGTGCCGGAACTGCTGATTCCAGCGGTGGTTCGTGATAAGCATGGACGCGCGGTCGGCAAACTGAGCCAGAGCGACTTCACGGTGTACGACCAGGGCAAGATAAGAGCCATTACGGGGTTCACCGTGGTCAAGTCGGCCGGGGCTGAGACAGGCGCGGCCGCCAGTCCGGGTGTTGCCGTTTCCGGACCTTCGGCCACTCCGGCGTCTGCGCAACACAGATTCATTCTTTTCCTGTTTGACGATCGGCACCTCAACTCTACCGACCTTGCGATTACCCAAACGGCAGCAATCAAAATGCTCGACGAGCCTCTCGCCGCAACCGATTACGCGGCTGTCGTATCGTTCTCTGGCGTCAATTCCGGGATAACGCGCGACCGGGCCGTGCTGCAGGCGGCGATAAAGAAGCTGAAGGTTCACCGGACTTTTCAGCACGACACACGGGATTGTCCGGATGTCGACTATTACGCGGCCGACAAGATTCTCAACCAACACGACACCACGGAATTCGCAGTAGCGGTCGCAAAGGCAAGAGCCTGTGGTGGGGGTGGCGGGTTTTACACGCTCGGCCCCGCCTGGCGGGATTGACGATCCGACGACTTTGCCCGAAAAAATGGCGCATTCTGCGGCAACGCGGGCTCTTGCCATAGGCGACGAAGATGCCCGCACATCACTGCTCTTGATCGAAGCCGTGGTGAGCGCCATGGCGAAACTACCAGGGCAGCGAACGCTAATCCTGGTGTCTCCCGGTTTCCTGACGCCTTCCCAGGAAGCGATGACTTTCAAATCGGAGCTACTCGACCGGGCTGCTGGGTCGAATGTCGTTATCAGCGCGTTGGACGCGCGCGGACTTTACTCGGGAAGTGCAGACGCGAGCCAGGGTAGCAATGCCACCATGGGTGATACGTTTGGACAAACGTCGGGGGATCGCCTGGCAGCTATGGAGTCGAGCGAGAATGTGATGGCAGAACTGGCCAACGGAACCGGCGGAACTTTCTTTCACAACAACAACGATCTTGAGAACGGGCTGAAGGGCCTGGCGGCCGCGCCGGAGTACCTGTATCTGCTCCAAGTCTCGCTCAAAGATGTGAAGTCCACAGGGACCTATCATCGCTTGCAAGTGAAGGTCGACCAACATGACGTGGATGTGCAGGCCCGCCGGGGGTATTTTGCGCCCAAGGCGACGAACGGCAGACAGCCGAGAGCTACGGCGGACGATCAGAAGAATTAGAATTGCGAATTTTCGCCGATGAATTCAACGAATTTATGCGCCAGACGGGAATGGTAGTTATAAAAGCCGCAATTTCGTCTGACGTGGAAACCTCCGATTTAAGGACGCGATCCAAATTCCCGTGAAACGGAATCATAGGTAAATTGCCACCCCACCACTGCGCCCTTCCCCTTCATTCCTTCGTCTATGATCTCGAGCACCTAAGTCGAGACCCAATTGTGGGAAAACCAATCCGTCCATGCAGACGTCGAGCCGCTCTAGAAAAGACAAGATTGTCTAACAAAGTCGGTTTTACTCTCTGGGTTTTGCTCGCCGGTTGGCTGAGCGGGTGTTCGGGCGGCGCGACGAGCAGCAACAACCCGAACAACCCACCGAATACCGACCGCGGCACGCTCATCCAAAACCCTCCGACCCGCCTGGTATCCATCGATGCATCCACTCTGACCCAGGAATTGGGCTCAACCTCCTCGGGACGACAGCTGCTTGACCTCGCCGGAGCGCCCATCTGCGGCGTCGCGTCCTACTACATCAAATACTGGACGGTCGGAGCCAAGAGTGAGTCTGCCACGGCGAGCGGGGCGCTCATGCTCCCGACCGGAACAGATGCCCGCTGCACTGGCCCGCGTGCAATCGTGCTCTATGCGCACGGCACTTCCACCTTGAAGGCCGCCAACATCGCTGATTTTGCTGATTCCCTAGAAGGCAGCACCATTGCTGCAGTGTTCGCCGCGCACGGCTACATCGTCGTGGCCCCAAATTATGCGGGGTACGATATTTCTTCTCTGCCCTATCATCCTTACCTGAATGCCGATCAGCAATCAAAGGATATGGCCGACGCCCTGGCAGCCGCCCGCACGGCGTTGCCCAGCACGATCACGCCGACCGTCACTGACAACGGTCAGCTATTCGTCACGGGTTATTCAGAGGGCGGCTACGTGGCCATGGCGACAATCAAGGCCATGACAACCGAGGGACAGAAGGTCACCGCATCGGCACCGATGTCTGGGCCCTATGCGCTCGAAGCCTTCGGCGATGCACTCTTCTTCGGCAGCGTCGACATCGGTTCGACGACATTCGCGCCTCTCTACATCACGAGCTACCAAGAAGCTTACGGCAACATCTACACCAAGCCGACCGACATCTACGAGCCTCAGTACGCGCCAAACATGTTCGAATTGCTTCCCAGTACTACCCCGATTGCCACACTATTGGCGAACGGAGCCCTCCCGCAGGCCGCGTTGTTCAGCAACCCTTCGCCAGTTATTTCCGGTAATCCACAGCTCACGGCATTGCTCGCGATCCCCTCGAATCCGATCTACGCGCTCGGCTTCGGAGCGCCAAGTCTTTTCACCAACAACTATCGCGTAAGCTACGCGACTGATGCCGTTGCAAATCCTGATGGTGCGGTGCAGACGCCGCCCACAGTCTCGCTCGCGGCGAGTCCGCAAAACGCGCTCCGCGTCGCCCTGAAGGCGAACGACATGCGGAATGGTCCAGCCTGGGCACCGGCTGCACCCTTGCTGATGTGCGGCGGCGATCAGGATTCCACTGTCTTCTTCAACCTCAACACCGGCACGATGGCAGCCTACTGGGCGTCCGCACCTGTTGGGCTCATAAGCGTGCTGGACGTGAACGCTCCCGTCACTGCGAACGGCCCGTTCAGCTCCCTGCAGCTCGCCTTCCAGCAGCAGATTGCGTCCATTCTCTCCGCCAGCGGGGAGGTTGGTGTAGCCGAGGAGTATCACACAACCCTCTTGCCGTTCTGCAGCGTCGCGGCTCGCGGCTTCTTCGGCCAGTTCTGAGCCTCGGTCCGATTTGTAAACACGGTGCGCTAACTCTGAACCCGTTAGGCTTCCAAAACACGATTGCAGGCAGCTTTAGAATCGTTGGCGCAGCTGGAAGTTCGCCAACCGGTCGATTTTGGTAGTGGGGATGTAGTCCGTACCTTTAGCAGTTTTCGTGCAGGGACCACGAATAGAGTTCTACCTCAGCACAGACTGGCGATCCAGGCCGTCGTTCATGAAAAATGAGGATTTAGGTAACTTGCCCTGCCCCAGCCATTCACCTGGTGGGGAACTTACAGAAAACGAGATTTCGCCGGCACAACGACGGAGGATTACTTCCGAGTGGCCGGTGATACTCCCGGAATTATGGATTGCGGCTTCCAGGCGCTCAATGGGCGCATTGGCGGAGATACACGCTTCTTGTGGGTTGGCATGCCTCTGTGGCTCCCGCCCTATTCACGCCGCAACGTTACGCTCGGGTCCAGCAGGCTCGCGCGTCGTCCCGGAATCGCGACCGCCGCCAGTGCGAAGAACGCCAACAACAGCCAGCGCGGCCGCTAGCACAGGAGCCGACGCCGCGCCCGCATGGTAAAACTCCGCGCGGAGTAGATAGCCGGTGAGGATCGCGCCCAGCAGTCCCAATCCCAGTCCCACCCCGATCCATTGCGACTCCTGTCGGATCAGCAGCGCCAGAATCGCCGATCGCTGCGATCCCAGAGCGAGGCGAATCCCAATCTCACGCTCCCGCAGCGATACTTCATAGGCCAACAATGCATAGGTGCCAAGCGTCGCCAACACCAGCGCCATGAATCCAAAGGCGACCACCACCCACATGGAGAATTGGCGCATTGCCACCGCATGCGCCATCAGCTCCGGCATGCTCTCGACATAGCGCACCGTGAGACCTGTGTTGCTGCGCAGCAGACGGCGCACCGTCTCATCCATACCGCTGGGATCGCTCGCTGTGCGCAGAAAGATCGTCATCGACGTGTCCGGCCCATCCGCCTCTGGCAGATAGAGGTTCGGCACGGGTGTGCGATCGAGCGAATAGCTGTGCACATCGCCCACTTCGCCCACGACCGTTGCCCACGCTTTTAGGTCGCCCGAAAAGACCCGATGGCCGATTGGGTTTTCTCCCGGCCACTCATGTTGCGCCAGGGCTCGGTTCACGATGGCCACATGGTTTCTTCCATCGTCCGCGTCGTTGAAAGCCCGGCCGCGTAGCAGTGTCTGGCCGACCGTCTTGAAGTAGTCAGGCGTCACCAGAAACACGTCGGGAGCCTCCGCGCTTGACTGCCGGCAATCGTCCGGATGGACATCCGAGCAGAAGTCGTATCGGTTCACTCTTCCGCCCAGCGGCTTGTCGTTCGCGGCGGCGACTTCTTCGACCCCGGGAAGTACGCTCATCGCGGTCATCATCTCGCGCAGTTTCTCAAGGGTCACCGCGGGATCGATCGATGGGCCGCGCACGGGCCCGCGCAGGTCTGTGCTCGCAAACAGCAGATGATCGGGATCGAAACCCAGCGGCTGATGTAGCAGGATCACAACGGAGGAAACCATCCACCCGGAAGCAGCTACCAGCACAAAGGCCATCGCGATCTGTGCCGCAACCAGGAATCGACCCGCCCTCCGCAATCCATGCGGCGCCGAACTGGTACCGGAGCTACCCGAGCGCAGATCTTCGGCGAGCGCTATCTTTCGGCTGCGCGACGCTGGCAGCAGCGTCAGCAGGATCGCAATCGTCCCTGCGGCGGTTGCTGCAAACACCACAGACGAGAAATCCGTGTGCGCCTCATTCAGCCGTGGCAGATGAAACACTCTGCTCCGGCTGGCCAGGTGCACTAAAACGATTCGCCAGCACGAACCCGAGTGTCGATCCGAGCGCAACAAGCGTTGCGTTCTCAGTCAGCATTTGCCGGAATAGGCGCAGCGGTCGCGCTCCAAGCATCGTACGCAGAGCAAACTCCGAGCGTCGGCGGGTGCTGCGGGCCAGCAGCAGATTTATCAGGTTCGCGCATGAGATCAGCAGTAGCATGCCGCATGCGGCGAGCGTTGCGAAGAGCGCCGAGCGTGTCTCCGTTCCGCTGATGAAATCGCTCAGTGGCATTATCGTCGGCTCAAAAGCGGGCGGATAATACCGCGGATAGGCGCGCGAAAGATTCTTCTGAGTTCTTACGAGGTCCTCAAGCGCCGCTGACATCGGGACCCCCGGTTTCAGTCGCGCGATTCCCCGAAAGGAACTGTCGCCCCGGCCTTCCGGACCCTTGGCCGGATCGCAGCCGATCGGCGTCAGGATCGAGGGCTGGCCGAGCGCATCCATGTCCTCCAGCCCAGCGCGTGGCGCCAAAACTCCGATGATGACGTAAGTTTGGTAATCCAGCCGAATCGTGCGGCCATCCAGCGCATTGCCGCCGCCCATCCGTCGCCAGTAGCCATCGGTCACAATCGCCTGGCTGAAGCAGTCGCTCTCGTTGCCGGAATGCGTGAAATCCTGTCCCAATCGCAGGGGAACGCCCAGCGTGCCCAAGAAATTCTGCGACACCAGCAGCGCATTGGCGTGACCTGCTCCAGCCGACGATTCGATACGCGGCGCCCATCCGGTATATGCTGCGATCGACTCAAAGTTCTGCTGTTTTTCTGCCAGTCTTCCATCGTCGGCAGGCTGAAAGATCGCCAGGGTTTAGCCCCCACGGCCACCAGCCGGTCCGGTTGGGCAAAAGGCAGCGGCTTCAGGATTACGGCATACACGATGCTGTACATTGCTGTCGTCACACCAAGTCCCATCGCGATGATCAGCAGCCCAGTGACGGCGAAGCCGGGCGAACGGCGCAGTTGCCGCAATCCAAACCGCACGTCCTGCCATAAGTCCTCCACGCCGGTTCCCGCCCGCTCGTCTCGCACCGCCTGCTTGATTTGTTCCGCGCCGCCCAGCTCCGCCAATGCCCTGCGCCGAGCCTCCGCCGCCGGAATTCCGCCCGCCATCTTCTCGTCCGCCAGCATCTCCGCACAAGCGCGCACCTCCGCGTCCAGATCGGATTCTGCTCTCTGCCTGTGCGCCAGATTCCTCAGCGCCGCCCGCATGCGCGACCATCCACTCATCGTCCTCTCCCTTATATCGCCTTCAGTGCGTTCGCAATTGCGCGCGTAATCGTTGTCCATTCCTTGGTCTCGATGCCCAGCTGGCGCTCGCCGGCTTTCGTTCGCCGGTAGAACTTGGCTCGCCGGTTATTCTCCGAATCACCCCAGAACGATGTCAGCCATCCCGCTTCTTCCATGCGGTGCAGCGCCGGGAATAATGATCCCGGCTTCACCCGAAACGTCCCGTGCGTTATCTGCTCGATCCGCCTCGAGATCCCCAGCCCGTGAAACTCGCTGTCGCCAATCGCTTTCAGGATCAGCAGATCGAGCGTGCCCTGCAGCAGATTCGTCTGGTTTTCTCCCAATTCCTTACTCCTATCGAATGTCGATATGAATATGCTCCTCTGTCCTGCAGAGTGTCAATAGAGAGAGAGCACCAAGTTCGCGGCTGATGTTTTTTGGATAGGCTTAGTTTCAGCGACCGCTCCAGAGGTGTCCCAGAGCGAATCTGTTGGCCGAGCCTCTCATTCGGTAAAGCGTTCAGCTGTTAAAGCCTGACCAACCTCATGCTGCGTGCGTCCTGGAAAGCCGCATTCTGTTCACTAATCTGTGGCGCTGTGGAATCATCGGTGGCGCATTCAGGCAGATGCGCTCATTGACGGGTTTTGCGCGGATTGTCGCCAACCCGGACGGAATGATCGGACCGCATTTTTTGCGATTGCTTCCGGATAGGCGTCGCCTCTGTCTTTTCAGATGGCGGCCACTAACGCGGACATCCGTGAAACCACACTTTGTGGGAGCTTCACTAGGTTTTCGTTGCTCACCGTACGACCGCTAACGAGGAGTAGCCTTCCCGATGCCACCATCATCTGGCCGTGGTCGAGAGCGCGTCCGGCCCGCGACCACGAATTGGCGGACGAGATAGCTGATGTAAACGATTTGCCCGACGAGCACGACTACATACCCAAAGATCAGATGACGATGTTCGAGGGCCGAATCGATGGCTGGGTCGAACGGGAATAAGGGGGTGTGGTTCAGTATCATCTCAGCCTTCCACCGACAAGCTCTCATCAAGTGCGTGCGCAACTTCACCCTCCGTGATGGACTGGCGGCGAAGTTCCGTGGCGAGACGAATTCCAACAAGCAGCGAGCCCCAGACCAGCCACGCCCAGATGTTCCAAGTCGCAGCGGGCTGCATCCGAGTGTCAAGCCCAGTGTCCGGTCCTCCAAAAAAGACGGGACCGGGATGCTGTGTTCGCCACCATCGGGTGGTCATATAGACCAGTGGCACATCGCAGTAGGCAAAGATGGCGAGGACCGCCGAAAGACTCCTGCCTTCCCCAATGGCAGTTTTCCGCAGAACCAAGTAGGAAAGGTACATAAGCCAGAGCACGAGGGTGGCGGTGAGCCTTGCGTCCCAGGTCCACCAGATACCCCATACCGCGCGCCCCCAAATCGAGCCAGTGATCAAACCCAAGGAACAGAACACTAAGCCCACCTCCGCGGTAGAGACCGCGACTGCGTCAGCCAGCAAGGCAGCACGTGGCCGCCGAGCTCTAGACAGGAGGTAGACAACTGAAGCCACCAAGTTTGCGAAGAAGCAGAACGACATCGCGACCCAGTTCGGAACGTGACAGTAGAAGATGCGACCCACGTTACCTTGGCTGGCATCTGGTGGAACGACCTGAAGGGCGACGTGAAGCCCCATTAGGATTAAGGCCACTGAGAAAACGGCGTAAAGAATAAGGAACGCTCTTTTGACTGTCGTCACGACGGCTTCTACCCTTCCGCGATCATTTTCTCAGAAATGAGTTCCCTTACTTTGGCAAACGGCAAATTGCCGGAACCTAGCTACACAGAACAGACGGCAGCCTCCGCCCCCGGATACTTAAGATGCAGCATAAACTCGTAAATTCCTATCGCCCGCGGAACCAACTTTGCCTCACCGACCAGCCTCGGTGGGAAGGTAAGCAACGAGGCTTTGCAGGTACCAGGAGGGGTCCACGACGCGTCCACCAATCGGACGGACCTTTCCTTTTCGTCACGAGCGGTTGGTCGCCAATCCGGACCGAACGCCCGCTTGCGACATCATCTCCGGGTAGGCGGTGAGAACGAAGCCGCAGGCGCTGCGGTCGCTGCTTTAGTGGCTGGCGATTAGCTTTGAGGCCGGGTTAGGGTGTGTGTCACAGGAGGTAACTGACTGTGACTCGTCTTCGCAAAATGATGCTCGAAGAACTCGAGCGTCGCAACTACTCTGCCGCTACGACGCGGCGCTATCTGCGCTTTGTCGAGCGGTTCGCCCAACACTTCCACAAGTCGCCGGATAAGCTTGGTCCGGATCATCTGCGCAGCTACCAGGCATATCTGCTCAGGGAGCTCAAGCTCTGCCCGGGAAGCGTCGAAAACCACGTGGCCGCATTGCGGTTCTTCTTCGTGCGCACGCTGCATCGCCATGAGTTCCGCGAGTTCCTGCCCTATCCAAAGAGTTCGCGGAAGCTGCCCAGCATCCTCAGCCAGCAAGAGGTTGCACGTCTGATCGACGCCAGCACGAGTCTGTTTCAACGCACGCTGCTGATGGTGCTTTACGGAACCGGTATGCGCCGCTCCGAACTGGCCCGGGTCAAGATCGCCCACATCGACAGCCAGCGCATGATCCTCCACGTTGTCGATGGCAAGGGACACAAGGATCGCGACCTGCCGCTGAGCCCGACCCTGCTCGCTCACCTGCGTGTCTACTGGCGGCAGCTCAAGCCGCGCACCTACCTGTTCCCGTCACGACTGCATCGCGACCACGAACAGCCCATCACCGACAAGACGGTATGGCTGGCGTGCACCGAAGCAGCGAAGAAGGCCGGCATTGGCAAGCGAGTTTCCCCGCACCTGGTTCGCCACGCGTGGGCCACGCATCTGCTCGAAGCCGGCACCGACCTGCGCACCATCCAGCTTCTGCTCGGCCATGAAGATCTGGAGGTGACGGCCCGATATCTGCACCTGTCCGCGCAGCATCTGCAGAAGGTCGCCAACCCCATTGAGGAACTGAAGCTCTCGAGCGTGGACCAGACCCGTCCCCTTTACCACCGTCCGCGTTCATGATGCGGCCGGCCATCGAAGTGGCCGACATCGTCCGTCGTAAGGGCAGCCAGTTTCTCGAACGCTTTCAGGCCGTTCTTAGCTATCAACAGCTGAAGGCATACCGGGCCGTGAAGCGTTGCCGTACTGCTGCCCTTGGCGGGCATCGGGATACGTGTGAGGACTGTACGTACCAAGCCCCCTTCTCGTACAACTCATGCCGATCCAGATGCTGTCCGAAGTGTCAGGCGCAGGCTCGCAGGCGATGGCTCCAGATCCAGCAACGCGATCTGCTCAACACCAGCTACTTCCATGTCGTCTTCACCCTGCCCCACGAACTGAACCCGCTGGCACTGACTTCACGCAAGCCTCTGCTGGAACTGCTCTTTGATGCCAGTTCTCAGACCCTGCTCGAAGTGGCGGCCGATCCCCAACGCCTCGGCGCAGAGATCGGGTTCCTCTCCATCCTGCACACATGGGGATCGAACCTGCTGCCCCATTACCATATCCACGCAGTCGTTCCCGGCGGCGGGCTGTCGGCCGATCACCAGCGCTGGATTCATACCAGCCATCCAATGTTCCTGCTGCCGGTTCCGGTATTGCGCACCGCGTTCCGAACCAGGTTCCTCGATGGATTGCGGCAGCTCTACCGCAAGGATCAACTCGATTGCTGCGGTCCAGCATCCGACTTCCGTGATCCGCGAAGGTTCGAGCAACTGATCGAGAAGCTCGGCAGCAAGAAATGGTACGTCCACGCCGCGCCGCCCTTCGGCGGCCCCGAACATGTCCTGCGCTACCTCGGACGCTACACCCATCGCATGGCTCTCTCCAACCATCGCATCACCGCCTTCGACGGGGAGCGCGTCAGCTTCCTCTGGCGCGATTATGCCCACGGCGGCAAGCAGCGCGTCATGACCCTCGATGCAGTCGAGTTCCTGCGCCGCTTCTTCTTGCATGTACTGCCCAAAGGCTTCGTGCGCATCCGCCGCTATGGCCTGCTGTCCAACCGCTTCCGCAAGCAGTCGCTGCCCCTGGCACGCGCACTGCTCGCCGCCCAGGGACGCGATCCGCTGCCTCTGCCGCCGATGCCGGATTGCGCTCCGTGGCACTGTCCACGCTGCGGAAAACCCATGCGCGTCGTCGAACGCTTCACCGCCGCAGAACTCTACTTCGCAGCCTTCGATTCCTCATGAACACTGTCGCCAACACGCTCCGACGGCTTGCTCCCTGCAGGTCTCCGCGGCAGTGTGCGCATCGCGCTCAGAACAACTTCATGACTACGCCCAATCGCATCCTGCAATCGCCCGATCGCAAAGCCCGCTGCCCTCAACTCAACCTCGTCCATCGTCCACGTCGAAAAACCCGTCCACAAAATCACTCACCGGAAGTCCGGATCCTATTCAATATCCATAATCCCACTCAGCATCACCGCGACCGCAGCGCCTGCGCCTTCCTTCTTACCTCCTAATCGAAAACGTCTCGCAAGCGACGTCTCAGACTTCCCGCAGCTGTCGTGCGCGAGACGTTTCCGATGTAGGCTAGCGGTCATTCACCCGAAATGACAGATTTGTTCGCCGTAAACTATTCCGCTCTTAGGGCCTCCACCGGATTAACCGATGCGGCTCGTCGTGCAGGCAGGTAGCTTGCCATCATGGCGGAGAAGGCCAGCACCACGGCCACCGCCGCCAGCGTCGACACATCCCAAGCCACGGTGCCGAACAGCAGCCTGCGCATGAGGGTCGCAGCGGCCACAGAACAACAAAGCCCAGCGACAAGTCCTACACCAGTCAACCATCCCGCTTCTCTCAGAATGAGCCGATAGACCGAACCACGTTCGGCGCCAAGCGCCATGCGCACCCCGATCTCGCGCGTTCGCTGGCTGGCAGAATAGGCAATCACCCCATAAAGCCCTACCACGCTCAGCACCAATGCCAACGCCGCAAACCCTCCTACAAGCCACGCGGAGGACCGATGCAGGTAGGCTGCGGTCGAATCATTGACCAATTCAGTCATGGTGGTCGCGTCTGAAGTCGCGATGTTCGCATCGATCTCATGGATTGCAGCAGAGAGAGTCGGCAACTCTGCGTCTTCCGACTGGTGCGTCCGCACTACCAGGTTGAACGCGAGGTCCGAATCCTGATTGAACGGAACATAGATCACTCCCTGGTTTGGTGAGTCCAGCGGCCCCTCTTTCAGATCCTCCACTTCGCCAATGATCTCCACCGACGTCTTCGACCCTTCATAAGCAACTTGTCTGCCGATTGGATCTTCGCCGGGGAAAAACTGCTCGGAAAACGTTTGATTCACGACGATCACGCGCGGCTTTTTATCATCATCCTCTTCATCTGTGAAGTAGCGTCCGCGCAGAAGCGTGGCTCCCACGGTCGACAGGTATCCGGCACTTACATCGCGCTCCGGCACATCGCTGCGCTGTCCGGTCGAGGGCCTTCCTGGTACAACGAGCGAAACGCCGCCATCCCACGCCCGTACAGGCCGGTGGCTTGAAATGCTCGCTGACTGCACGCCCGGCAGACTGCTGATCCGGCTGATTATCACCCTCACCAGAACCTTCAGTCGGTCGCCCTCCGCATACGATCTTGGAAGAGCTACTACCAGCGTTGCCAGGTGGTCAGTCCGCATGCCTATCTCTACATGCAGCAGCCGATAGAGACTCTTGCCGAGCAACCCTGCGCCCACCAGCAGAACCACTGCAGCCGCCAGTTCGAGAACAATCAGTTTGCTGCCAAGCCGCCGCCACGTATTCCGCGCCGAGCCGCGACCCCCTTCAGCCAGGTCTCCGCGCAAGTTGCTGCGGCCCATACGCATTGCAGGCGTGACTGCAAAAATAGCCGCTGCAAGCAAGGAGATCAGGCCGGCGAAGCCCAACACACGCGGCGTCAGCCCCACCGTCAATAGAAAGGGCATGCCTCCCATTCGGTCGGCGGGGACAAGCTTTACAAGCAGTTTGATCGCCGCGCACGCAGACGCTACGCCGACAACGCTGCCGCAGAGTACCAGCACCATTGATTCAATGACAAACTGTCCCAAGAGTCGAGCCGGAGTGGCGCCTAATGCTGAACGTACGGCGGTCTCGTGTTTGCGCCCCTCGCTTCGTACCAGCAGGAGTCCTGAGACGTTCACGCAGGCAATCAACAACAGGAGAAACGCCCCGCTCAGTAGTACGAGCAGCACGGGGCGAATATCTCCGATCACGGCTTCGGCCAGTGTGGTTGCCGTTGCGCTCAAGCCATGGTTGGAATCAGGATATTGGTTTGCCAGACGACTTGCCCGCGTCTTCAAACCGGCAATCACCGTTTGCAGAGACGCCCCGTCTTTCAGCCGCGCAAGTCCAAACAATCCGTGGCAGGCCCGGCGTTTGTCACAGTCGTTAGGTTCGTTGAGAGCGGCCCAGAAATCCACTTTGCCCAGTGGAGCAAAGTGAAAGTCTTGTGGCAAAACACCAATGATGGTATAGGCAAGGTTACTGAGCGTAATGGGTTGGCCCACAATTTTGGAGTTACCACCAAACCGCTTCTTCCAGGTGTCATAACTTACCAGGATGGTGCGCGGGGCTCCCGGCAAGTCCTCACCGGGATAGAAATCGCGCCCCAGAATCGGCTTCACTCCCAGGGTGCGATAGAAGCCGTCACTCACGCGCGCTCCGCGTACGGGCTCCGTGCCGTCCTGCGTCTTCACAAGGTAGCTTGCCCATCCCCAGACCTGCAGAGAGCTAAACGGCAAATCACTCTTCCTCCAGTCGAGATAGTTCTGGAATGAAACGTTGCACAGAGGGCAACTCGGCGCCACCTCGTATACACTCACCAGCCGCGCGGGATCCGCGTAGGGCATGGGCTTGATCAACGCCGCATCGACAAAGGCGAAGATCGCCACGCTGGCCCCAAAACCCAGCGTGAGCACAGCGATGGCTGTGAACGCAAAGCCCTGGTTTCTAGCCAACTGGCGCAAGGCAAAGCGGAGGTCCTGCGTCAGCAGTTCCAGACGCAGCGATCCCCAGCGTTCGCGCGTCACGTCAGCTATTAATGGAACATTGCCAAACTCGCGCAACGCCGCTCTCCGCGCTTCATCCGGCGACTCCCCGCGAGCCACACGGTCTGCAGTCGCCATCTTGATGTGGCTCTCGATCTCTTCCTTAAGATCACTCTTGCGGCGAAAGAATCGGAACGTCTTCACACATCACCTCGCTTAGCTGCATGATCCCCTCAATGCCTGCAACCATCCTTCCCCAGCGCTGGTAGTCCGATGCTAGTTGCTCCTTACCAAGCTTCGTGATCTTGTAGAATTTCGTGCGCTGGTTGCTTTCCCTTTGCTTCTACGCGGCATTGACTCAGCCCCGCCGCTCCAGCCGATGAAGAGCCGGATACAATGATCCGGTTTCGCCTTGCAAACCCTCTCTAGAGGTCACTCGAATCGCTTGGCCCATCCCATATCCATGCTGCGGACCCCCATGCAGATTCTTCAGGATCAGCATGCCCAACGTTCCTTCTTCAATTCGATTCTGATAACCGCTCTTCTTTGCCTTAGGGGGTAGATCTTCTACATTATTATGTAGAATATCTACCCCCTTTTTATCCAAAGCGACAAATCGTTCGGATCTCGGCCCGAATTGCAGAACGATATCCTCGGAGTTCGACCCGAACCCCATTTGAAAGCCGGGTGCGGGCGGACATATGCAGTTCCGGTCCGATTGTCGCCCATCCAAAAATAACTCAAGAGTAAACACTTGAGACCGGGACGGCCGCCCTCTTCCAAGATAGATACCGAAAAACGTGCTAATCATCACTTGCCCGCGAAGTCGTTAGGCTTGAAGGAAGGTGCTGGCAGATGCGTGGATTGGGTTTAGGTTGGCCGGCGGGCTGAAGGCGGGCGAGTGCGAGCAGAGCAGTTGGGTGAGCACTGGGGAGATAGCCGCAGTGGCGGTCGCGATTACGCAATGGGACAAATGGTTCAACGATCAGCACCTGGCGGCAGGGGCAGTTCACGGTACGCATCACATACTATGGTTAGAAAGGTGGCCACCCACAAGCCGTGTTAGCGGCGTTGTGCCATGGCCTGGAGACGGAACGTGAGAAAGCTCAAGATCATCGAACATATTTCGCTGAACTTAATTCAGGCACCCGGTCCGACCGAGGACGGCGACTACCCACGCGGTGGATGGACCGTGTATCCCGATCCCGCCGTGGGAAGCGCGATCCTTGCGGAGCGACAGATTCCTCAAGATTCTGTCCTACCCCCGCTGAGGTACAAATGAGACGCTCGCTGTTCTCTGTGCTGCTGGCGTCGCTAGCCTCGTTTTCGTTCTTGCTCTACGCGGCCTCTGGCCTCCATGCCCAGACCTTCAACCTGCAAACCGGACGCGAGCTC
Organism: uncultured Acidobacteriaceae bacterium; assembly: GCA_963775365.1. GTDB lineage: Bacteria > Acidobacteriota > Terriglobia > Terriglobales > Acidobacteriaceae > PALSA-350. The sequence continues at coordinate 37,190 of CAVZJL010000004.1, forward strand.
GTCGCCTCCCTCGACGGCCTCTGGCGTTTTCACACCGGAGACAATCCGGCATGGGCCGGCGTGAATTTCGACGATTCTCAATGGCCTCTGCTCCGCTCCGATCAGGCTTGGGGTCAACAGGGCTATAAGAACTATGGCGGATTCGCATGGTATCGCTTCACCGTCGCGGTGCCTGAGGGTAGTAGGAACTGGTCTATCTACTTAGGACCCATGGAAACCGGCTATCAGCTCTTTGTCGATGGCCGTCTCGCCGGTTCCTTCGGCCCTATCCTCAATTCTCTGAACTACTCCGCGTCAGGCCGCGTCTTCGCCATATCCCCCACCGCCGCGGGCCCGCGTACCTTCCATATTGCCATCCGCGCCTGGCACGCTCCCGTCTGGGCGGACTATGCGCAGGGAGGATTTTTCGGTAGCAGCTATTTCGGGGACTCCCGCCTCATCGCGCAACGTGCGGCGACGGCCAGATCGCTTCAATGGAATGGGCTCGTCGATCAATACACCTATGCCGTGCTCGGCACGCTCGTCGGCCTCGTCGTGCTCGTCTTGTTTTTCATCCGCCGCGAAGAACGCGAATATCTATGGTTCGCTCTGCTTCTACTGGCGAACGCGGTAGACATTGGATTCAACATCGGCCGGCTACTTGCTCTGATCCCTTTGCCGATCTCTGATTTTATCGGTGCCTCCGTGCAATCGGCTGCTCTCTTGGCCGCCCTGGCTTTTTTCTCCGTCGTGCTGCGCGCACCGCGGTCCAGAACCTGGTGGTTCGTCGCCGCCCTGTTGTTCACCAATCCGCCAACCGTCCTTCTTTACGTCTTCAATATCAGTTCCGTGGGAATCGCCGGCCTGCTTGGCACGCTGGCTATGCTCCCCGCCACTGTCTGGATTCTCGTAACCCTGATTAAGCGTTCACTCCAACGCGATCGCGACGCCCTCATCCTGCTTGTTCCCACGCTTCTCTGGCAAGGATTTCCCTTCATTGACAACATCCTCCTCATCACCTGGCAACTGGGCTGGCAGCGTTGGTCGGCACAGTGGGTTTTCCCATTGCTGACCAAACCGTTCGTGCTGTTGCCTGCTCCCGCCGTCGGTACAATCTTCATCTTTGCCCTTCTTCTATTTTTGATTCGGCGCTTCTCGCTCGCCCGTCAGGAGGAAACGCGCCTTTCCAGCGAATTCGAGTCTGCACGCAACATTCAATCGCTGCTCATCCCATCAAAGCCGCCCGTCACCCCCGGTTTCGCCATCGAGAGCGTCTATCTTCCCGCCAGTGAAGTAGGCGGTGACTTCTTCCAGATCATGCCCGCCAACGACGGCTCTCTGCTCGTTGTCGTCGGAGACGTCAGCGGCAAGGGCCTCAAAGCTGCAATGACCGTCAGCTCCATCATCGGCGCGCTGCGCGCCTGCGAAACACGAAAACCCGCCGAAGTCCTCGCTCACCTCAATCGCGTTCTCCACGGCCAAATAACGGGCTTCGTCACCTGCACGGCCGCCCTCATCCCCGCAGACGGCAGTATGTCCGTCGCCAACGCCGGAAATCCCGCGCCTTATCGCAACGGAGAAGAACTCGCCGTCGAATCTGGTCTGCCACTCGGCATCGTCGCCATCTCCGACTACTCCGAAACCAGCTATCAACTCAATCCAGGTGACCGCCTCACCTTCTTATCCGACGGAGTCGTCGAAGCCACCAACGAACATCGCGAACTCTTCGGCTTCGACCGAACCCAGGCCATCAGCACCCAATCCGCCAGCGCCATCGCCGAAGCCGCAAAGCAATTCGGACAGCAGGACGACATCACCGTCCTCACCATCGCGCTCGCACCCGCCCTGGAAGCAGCACTGGCGAAATAATTACCAAAGAAAATGTCGCGCACCCGCAAAGACTGTGAACGAATTATGGGATTTACACATCTCCTTAGGCGGAGTCACACCTTGAATTTCTGCAGATACTGCGGCCGCAGCTCACTTCCCATTCCCGGTCTTTCGGGTGCGAGAACGGCGCTGTTCACCATGCGGAGCTGTTCTAATGTCGATCCGGCTCCCTTGAAGCTGCCTGACTCCATGTAGATTGCATTCGGCATACACAACAGCACTTGCAGATCTACGGGACCGCCACCGTGGCTTGCTACAGGAAGCTTTGCAGCATCCGCGATGGCTGCGATTTCCATCCACTCAGAAATTCCACCAGCTCGCCGGGCATCGGGCTGCACCACATCCACGCAGCGGCGTTGAATCAGGTCCGCGAAGGCGTACTTGGTGTATTCGTTTTCCCCGCCTGCAATCCGGATCTCGAGTTCTTCCGCTACCTGCGCGTAGCCGGCATGGTCATATGGAACGACCGGCTCCTCATACCAGTAAGCGCCCATCTCCTGGTAGACCTTCCCCCGTTGAACCGCCTCCGGCACCAGAAACTTCTGGTTCGCGTCTACCATGATCCTGCGATTCGGGCCTGCGATCTCCATAGCCAGCTTGATGCGCTTTTCGTCATCCTGCAGCGAGAAGCGGCCAACCTTGATTTTTGCCCCGCTGAAGCCTTCCTCGAAGGCGTTCTCTACTTCCCTTTTGTACTGCGAGAGATCGTCGTCGTTGGGGTAGTACCAGCCGCACATCGAGTACACAGGGCAGGTATCCTGATAGGCGCCCAGGATCTTGTATCCCGGCACACCGAAAGCTTTTGCCACAATATCCCAGATCGCAATTTCCACCGTCGAGATGGCAAACGTATTCATACCCTGCACGCCGGCGTACTCAAGCGCCTTCCACATATCGGACCGCAGCCGCCTCGGGAATGCAGGATCCTGCCCCATAAGAATCGGCTTAAGCTCTTTCTGCAGGATTGTCTGCAAGACCTCGGGTGCGCCGGTCATGGTGCCGAATGTGCATTCCGCCCAGCCGGTAATGCCGGCATCGGTCTGCAAGCGTAGTACGACCGCCCCGCCCTCAGCTCCAAATTCGTGAATTGCGTCGTAATAAATTTTGCCCGGAGGAAAGCGCAGCACATCCGTTTCCATGCCGGTAATCTTCATGGTTTTCTTAGCCTCACTTGCAAGAGCCAGAGGCTGTGCGACGGCTGTGGCTCCAGCGAGTCCTAAGAACGTACGTCGATTCATGCGCTTCTCCTGATCCTCTGTTTCAGTTAGTCCCCATCCGATTGGGTCGATTGCAAGCTGAAATGATCAGCAACCTGCGTTCTCCGAATTTCCTGTTGAGTTTAATGGTTCCGCGCCGAAGGGGGGTGAATCGAATTGGCAATCTCATATCCATGTAGCTCGACATGCTTCGCCAGCGTCTTCAGGATCAGCAGGTAAAGCGTGCCAGGGTTTCAGCCTGAGGTAGCATCCTCCGCGCCCAACCTCGATCCCATGTCATCTCCCCTTATCTCCCCTCTACCCCTTATAGCCCGGGAAGACGCTCGCGGAGAAGCTTCGCCTGACGTTCGCTGACAACAAATTCGGTATCTTGCTTGTCGGCCATTACCAGCACGAAGGTGCTTCGATCATAAGGGCGGATCACCCGGACATGATTGAGATTTACCAGCGAGTCGCGCCGCGCGCGAAAGAAGTTGTGTCCCGGGGCCGATTGGGCGAGGGAATCCTCGAGGTATCCGATGGGATGATTCAACCAATAGCTATCGGCAAGAGTGCGTGCCCTGACGATACCGTCGGCCATGGCGAACCACAAAATATCCTCGGGCTTGAGCAGGAAGCAGCTGTTTTGCTTGTGCCCCACGACACTGCTCATGGGCGGAGCCGCGGATGCTGCCCGCCGCGTCTTCTCCATTTCCTCGTGGAGATCAGGCGCCGAGGCAAGCAGCCGGTCCGCGCGTTTTAAAGCAAGATGGAGAAGATTCTCGTCGATAGGCTTGAGCAGATAGGCAAGCGCGTTTTGCTTGAAGGCCTGGAGGGCGTGCTGCTCGAAGCTGGTCGCGAAAATCACCAACGGTGTGGTCTCTGGATCGGGCAGCTCCCGCAGCATCTGAAAGCCGTCGAGTCCAGGCATTTGAATATCGAGAAAAATGACATTCGGCCGCAACAGCTGGATCTGCTGCAAACCGGCCAGGCCATGCTCGGCCTCGCCCACCACGTCCACCTCTGGGTAGCTGCGCAACAGTCTTCTAAGGCGCTCTCTTGCGGCTAATTCGTCATCGATGAGCAGGACTCGCATGAAACCCCCTTACCTATTTTCCACCAGGGGAATTTGGACGGGAATCTGAACGCTGGCGCATACACCGCCCTCTTGACGCGCAGCGATGGATAACGTAGCGGAGGATCCGTAATGGCATTCCAGACGCCTGCGGATGTTGGCAAGACCGACGTTGGCGCCCACGGACTTCTTCACCGAAGAAGCCTCTAATCCAACTCCTGTGTCCTCGACTTGAATGCAGAGTCGTTGCCGCTCCCATCGCGTGCTGAGCCGCAGCAAGCCTCCTTCAATCTTCGGAGCGAGGCCGTGGAGGAGCGCGTTTTCGACCAGCGGCTGCAAAAGAAGCGGTGGTACGAGCATCGCTCTCGACGGCTCATCGACGAGAATCTCCGTGATCAGGCGGCGCCCAAAGCGCATTTGCTCGATGGCAAGATAGTCCTCGATAAATCGTACTTCCTGCTCCAGGGGAACCAACGTATCTTCCGCGCTGGTGAGTACGTAGCGAAAGATACTGGCGAGCCTGGTTGTCATGCGCTCCGCCAGTTCGGGCGCGGCGATGGTCAAATGGGCAATGGTGTTGAGCGAGTTGAACAGAAAGTGGGGTTGCACCTGGGCCCGTAAGGCGCGCAGTTCGGCTTCTGTAAGCTGCGCGCGCAGCCGTTCTTCATGCTGTTCACGCTCGCGGCGGATGTTGGCCAGCCGGGCAGCTTCGAGCCTGGTTTCCAGTTGGCGTACGATGCGCCGCAGGAACTCAAATTCGCTGCGCAAAATGGATCCCTGAACCGGATCCCTGGCGACGGCTAATGCGTAGATCGCTTCTCCGTGAACGCGCAGAGGGAGCAGCAGCTGCGCCGGTGGCTCTGTCAACGAACGAAGTGGATCGCCGGCCTGCGGAAAAATCGCCTCCTCGGCATGCGCGGCAAAGGCGTTGGCCTCGGGTGAACCGTTGCGTAGCTCCACGATTTTTGCCGCGGCAAAGCCGGAGCCCCCTGAGAGCGTAGCGACCACATCGGAAAACCATGTTGCCTGCTCATCGCTCTTTTGCAAGCTATGCCAGAGCTCTTGAACCAACCGGCCATAATCCGGTTGATCGAATAACCACTTCGAGACAGCCCGATCGAGCAGCCGCTCACCCCAGGGACCAGCGCCATGGCCAAGAGAAGGAATCCAATCGCAAGCAAACCCCGCTCGGCTGCAGGGATCGTCCCTGTGTTGTAGGGGAGTTGGAGGATTGCCTGGAGGCCAAACCAGGTAAGAAGCAGAAGAACTCCCCACCAATAGGTGTGCAAGACGTCTTTGAGCAATACGTCAGCAAAACGAAGGCTTGAGAAGACGAAAAAAGCTCCCAGAATGATCAGCATCATGCCGGCCTCGACCAGCGCCCGCATGAGGAAGACCGGTATTTCCGCAGGCTCAGAAAAAATGACCAACACGGCAGGACAGGCAAGCAGAGCCAGGCCACTGGCGGTGAAAAGCACAAACAAAATCTGGCTGCGCACCAGCACCCCGGGTTGCCGCAATTTGAACAGGACCGCGAGAACCAGCAGAAACTCGCTAAGGAAGGCGGCCAAAACTACGAACAGATCCACCGAGTGGCGTCCCATGAGCAGCGAACCGAGGATGAACAAAGAGAACACAGCGGCTACTGCCGCTGCGACTCTTCCCCAACGGCGATAGGTATGCGAGCGGGATAGCTGCTCGAGGCCCTGAAAGAGATAGACCGGAACCCAGAGCAGGACGACGAATCCAATGATTCCCGGCAAAGAGGCGATCACCGATTGGACGAGAGTGTCTCTCCAGACAGTGCCGAGACGGAATCCACGGCAAATGTTGAGGACGACCAACCCAGTGCACATCCACACCATGCCCCTCGCCAGGTCTGTGTGACGCTGCAGTACCCAAAGAAACCGCACCAGGCGCACAGAAACAATCAGCCCCATGAAAAAGGCGACGGTCACCAGCACCAGCACATCCGCGGTTGGACGGAAGCCGGAAAGCTGCCCGGGGTCGAATGTCCATGGTTTCAGCAGAAAGAGCATGTCTCATCGTATGGGAACTTCGCCGTATGCTACCCGCGCTCGATGCGGAAAATCCGCGTTCGGCGGATTTGCGTCTTCCGGGGGCGCGAGCAGTGTTCCCTTAATCGCATGCAACAGCAAATCCAACCTAAGAGGCGAAAACAATGAAAGGCTACCTTCTCGCATTCACCCTTGCAACTTGCGGCGTCATGGCTATGGCCCAGAGCACACCCATGGTGACAGCGGCCGGCAAACTGCAGGCAGATATCGCAAAGGCGCTGCCCGCGTCCACCCTCAGCGCAGACGAAAAGTCACAAATCACCGCGGACGCCGCCCAACTGGTGACCAACGCCAACCTGCGCGCAAAGGGCGAAACGCCCGACCGGAGTGCAGGCAGAGCGGCAGGAATGGATATCGGCCAAAAAGCGTCCAGCGGCAAGCTGCAGAAGGCCGATGCAGAGCTGATCCAGCAAGACCTGAAGGCTCTTCAGGCTGCGGCACAACAGTAATCGGGCGGTTGGAGGGGAATCCCGTGGACAAGCCGTTACCGCACACTGCAACGCCGAAAGACGATGGTTCGCTGGAACCCTTAATGAGGATCGTCCTGGCCATGCTGGGCGTCCTGAATCTTCTTTACGGTTGTGTTCACTGGTTGGCTCCGGAGAGCGGTGCTGGGAGTATTGCCGGTATGGATCTCAGTACTTCCAGCGCACCCAACATCGTCTATCTGCTGGCTGCCGCCGGTATCAGCCAGGTGCCTGGGGAGTCGTTTACCTGTACATCGCTCTTCGCGAGCGCCGTCTTCTTTGCCCCATATTCCTTCTCGAGGCACTGAAGAGCGGGGCGCTTTTGTTTACCGAATATGTGACCAAACCACCGGTTGTCCCATTACCCGGCCGTTATCTGCATATGACAACGTTCGTGACTGCCGCCGCAATTGTCTTGCTGTCGCTTCGGCAAACTTCGGAGTCGTTGCAAGAGTTTCCATAAGTCGAAACCATTTGAGGAGATAAGTCATGAAACTCACTCGCTCGACCTTCGTGTTCGGCCTGGCGCTGGCGAATGTCGTTGCCTGCCATCAAGCCACCGCTGCGGATGCAACCGCGGCGCAGTCCAAGCCGACGTCAAGCGCTGATCCTCCCTTTTGCTGTAGCGAATAACGCTGCAGCCACTCCCGGAGCGTCTGGAGATGCTTGCCCTAAGACGTGGACCCGAACAATAACCTGGCAGATAGCAATTCGCAGAAGCTGATTGACACCATCAGCGCAGAGTTGCAAAAGAAACTGGCTAAGAAGATGGATGCACACATCGGTCAGCCGGGCGACGAACTGGCGCCCGGTACGCTGGTGTTAGCCGGTTGTCTTACGACGATCGATCCCGGGAACGCCGCCAAGCGTATGGCGGGCATGAACCTGGGAGCGAGCAACCTTGCCGCTCACGTTGTGGTCCAGTTAAAAACCGCGGATGCCCTGGTCGCTGTCAAGGAGTTCGATGCGGCCGCGAAAGGATCAACGACGTTGCCTCCGCTCGGTATGGTCGGCGTGGCTACCCATGCCGCTGCGGAAAGACGCGAAACCCTCAACGCGGATGCCAAGCGTCTTGCCGACGAGATTCTGAAGACTTTGTCGAAGAAAGCGACCAACTAAGATCGTGCACATCCCAGGGGTTCCATGCTTACGGGCCGGTTATTAGATTCTCATCTCACCTTGCAGGTATAAGAACCATGAAGCTCACCGAAGTGATACGACGCTACAACCGTGCTTGGGATGCTCACTACGCCGAGGCCCTGGTCAACCTTTTCAGAAAAAGCGGCACTCCCCTGAAGTACCTGGGGGCGGTTGCCTTCATAGCCGTAATCATGGCAGTGGCCGCGGCGGCGTTCGAGGGACAGGACTGCAATAAGCCCTGGTACCCATCGCTGCAGGCCTTCGAGCACTACAACTCGGGACGCTCGCACGTGTTCACACAGGCGCAGTTCCTCGGCTCCTTGGAAGGACGGAACAAAGTAGCGGTGGTCAGCTCCGCCGATGGCGCGTACCCCTCCGGCTACAACATGTCGTACCTCAACGAGAACGAGGCATTTATCCAGGGCGGCAGTTATGGCGATGCCAAGAACTCCATCGGCCCCTTCGTGGCCAAGATCGATCCCAAGACGCTCGAGACCAAGTGGTACACGCAGCTACGGAACACCGTCGATGCGAAGGAGTGGGACTACCCAGGAGCCATGGCGATCGAGAGCGACGGCTTGATCTATGCCGTCTCGGGCTACCGCCTTTACAAGGTTCATCCGGAAGATGGGCACGTCATCGACACGTTGGTGCTCCCGACGATGGTGTACATGCGCAACAACTACCCCACTCTGCCGGCGCAGCTACGACGACGTCCTCACGGACGACTCAGCCAACACATCGTATAACGGCCTCAACGCGCTGCCGGACGGCACCATCGTCGTGAAGTCGGTGTACCGGGTGGCGGACTGCGATCTGGACGGGCGCTCTGCGCTGCTACAGTGCTCGAATAGCGGTAACGTGCCGCGGTCGAACCTGATCTCCATTAACCCGCACACGATGCAGACCATCCAAATCTATACGCTGCAGGCTCCCGCCCCGGCTCGGCCGACCATCACCCGCTACCACGGCGTTGATTATGTCTACCTGCTCGAGAATACGTCTCTGCCGGTGCGCTACTCGGTAAGCCACGGCATATTCACTCAGGACACCACATGGAACCCACCGGCGGTCAGCAACGACGGCCAGGAGCCGGGCGGTTCACTCATCGCCTTCAACGACTGGATCGTTGGGGCCACCAACACCGTCCCTGCGACCGGGGCGTTGACGACCTTCGCCATAAACCAGGGGGACGCGTCGAAATATTACTCGCTGCAGCCCTACAAGTGCGACCCCGTAGACCCCTTGCTGGCGAAAGCGTTCGCCGCGGCGTCCCCAGGCAAACAGCCGGCCATCAGCTGGGCCGACATGTCGCTCGAAGCCGATCCCGAGAACGGCCTCTTCTATGGTGTGGAGACGCTCGCCCGCAAGGTGGCCGCGTTCCGCATCGGCACCTCGGGCATCGAAACCGTCTGGAAGAAAACGCAGACCACGACCGAGTGGGCGACCCTCATCGGCCCAAAGGAGCACCGCGTCTGGGTGAGCACTGACATTCCCCTGACTCAGATCCCCGGCGAGAACGCCAACGACCGAGTGGTGTGGCGCGACGCGAGCACCGGCCGGGAGCTTGCCCGCTCCGCGCAGGTGCCGGTGATGACGCAAGGCTCCGCGGTGCAGCCGGGCTACGACGGCAGCATGTACTTCCCCGGCGCAACCGGCACGCTCGTCAGGCTGACGCCCGCCCCGTTAGAGGGTGGCCTGCAGCCCTAACGAATAGAGAACGCGTGGACAGGCGGGATTGGCGCTTTGCTTCTCAACCGAGTCGCGAAAGTGGCAGTCCCGTCTGTTTACAGTTCCGTGCCGTCAATCACCGTGTTGTAGATATACAACCGTTGATAAAGGCGGGATAGATAAAAGCGGGAACCACGGAACGTTTACTTGCTTGTCACGGTTGCTGTTGCAAAGGGAACGTCGCGTCTGTGTTGCCCTCGTCGTCCTGGCTTCTTCTGTTGCGTTTTTGTTCTGCGATCTTCATGCGCCTGTCCGCATAGGACAGGACATGCAGGTGTTTCTGTCTGACTGCCTATTTCGCCCTTGGAAAGCTGTGCAGTTGCGGGCCCACGGTGTTGGAGTAGTTGTAATTTTGACGGCGATCGTCATTAATGGTCCAGAACATCGCTCCGATCATGCCCGGGTAGCCGGCGGGGTTGCGCAGCTTGTATCTGATGCCTGCGGGCGCGTTGCCGGTGATGATGTACTTCATCGCCTGCATGACGATGTCAGGCGTGGTATCCGGCGTAAGGAAGCCGACCGCAACCTTCCCGGGAGGCATGGGCGGGAAGAAGTGCTTCGGGTCGCCGCCCACGTTGAAGCCATGCAGCAGGAGTTCCGTCATGGCTGCGTGGTAGTCCACGCTGCCCGGCTGGTAGATTTCGCCATCGAGACCCTGCAGCGGCGGCGTGTTGTAGTCCTGCACGTCGACGAAGGAGAGTATGTCGCGGATAGCGTAGGTAATCGCCAGGTACGAACCGAATTGGCCGCCGTAACTTGGGTAGCCGGCGGGGATCTGCGTTCCCTCAGGCACCAGGCTAATCATGAACTGGGGACCGAAGTGATCGTGCAACTGCTGCAGGGCTGAGATCAGGTTCACGATCGAAGGCGTCGTGGGATGCTTGAAGTCCGTGTCCCCTGGATCGATCGAGAGCGAAGGGCTCTCAAAGTCGATGTCGATGCCGTCGAAGCCGTATTCGCTGACAATCTGTGTGACGGTCGAGACATACAGAGGCACGCGCGCCGGGTCAGCGAGGGTGAAATGCTGGCCACCGCCGCCCAGCGAAATCAAGACTTTCTTTCCTTGGCCCTGCAGATACGCAATGTCCGACTTGAATTGCGCGGGCTCGAGGCCTGCGGGCGTGTGGAACTCCATGGTGCCTTCGGGCGCGTTTTTCGCGGGCGTGGCGAAGGCGACAATGATCACGTCCCACTGGGGCGAGACCTCGCGCAGGGGAAAAATGGCATTGGCTCTGCCATAACCTTCCCAGTAACCGATCAACTTGTGGCCGTTGCCCGGGCCGGCATTTGGGATTGCCGCGACCTGGGGCAGAGGGGGAGCAATTGCGTGTCCGTCCCAAAGATCCTGGCGTGGAGGGCACGGCTCGGCGGCGCCGGTAAGCACGTTTGCGTCAGGGAAACTGTATGTGCTGCCGAGACTGGCAGAGGGACCTGTATACCAGGGCAGCAATGCGACGTTCTGCAAATGATAGGTCTCGGCGCCGGCTTGCGCGGCGAAGCTTGGGGATGCCGGGATCTCGTTTTTGGCATTGGTGTCGGTGGGTTCAAGCAAAAAGTACATGGAGGCAACGCCGGTGCCCCCACAGCGGCCCTGATCGCCCGCCGGCACGCCCGGAAGCCTCGTCCAGCTGGGAACGTTGTTGCCGGGCAGGGGCGTGCCATGGCCGCCCTGGAAAAGAGGATCGTGCAGGGGGTCGTTGATGAACTCTCCGAGCTGCTGGGTGATCGGCTGTACGTCGCGATCGCGCACCACCGCAGGCGCGGCACGCAAATAGGAGCTGAGCACGAAAGAATTCCCAGTCGCGGTGTCGACGCCGTGCGCTCCCCACGAACAGCATTCGGTCGCGTCGCCGTCACTGTAGTAGGTCGTGTTATGGGTGACCGCCAGGATGAGTTTGCCCTCCTGACGGGGTAGCTGCTTGAAGATTGCCTGCTGCAGAAATTCCGCATCGACGACAGCGAAGGAGGTTCCCTCCTTCTTCGAGGTGAGGATATAGCCGTAGCCCAGCGGCACATCGACCTTGAGGGGCTTCACTTCCGGTTTGCCCAGCAGTGTATGCCAGCCATGTTCGCCGGGGAACGTGGTCCGCAGCAGGGCGTCGCCATATTGGGTGTGGTTGCCCGGGGAGAATGCGAACCTGGAGAAGATGGGTGAGCTCAGAATGCGGCGTACGTCTGGCTCCGCGGCCATGACGAGGGGTTTGCCCTCCCTCGCCTTCGCCGCAAAGGAAAGCTCGATGGGAACCAGCACCGTGGGAATCGTGGTCGAAACCGCCTGCGCAGGATCGTGGCCCAGAAGCGTGTAAGCTTGTTGACCGACGGTGTGGCTGAACGTGGGCGCGGTACCCTGCGCGTCGGCAGCCGGCAGACCCGGCAAGAAGAAGAGCGCGCATACGCAACAGCAAAGGTCGCGGATCAAAATATTTTTCTCCCGAGCAACAGGATACCTGCCAGATACCGTTTCCGAACGCATGGTGGCTGTATTTATGAGCCGTGAAGCCTGGCAGGGCGACCGAAACAATCACCCAGGAAGCGTCGCCCACCTACAAGGGGTAGACTGGTGCTGGTTATTCGTGTGGCCTCAAAGCCGTCCCTTCAAGGCCAGGATCGTACAGACGGGAAATAAAATGCGACGTTCATTTTGCTTACTCTCCCTTGTCGCACTTTTGCTTTTCAATGCTACGGCGGATGCTGCTTCTGAACGGCTGGATGTCAGCAGAATCTTATATACACCTGCGGCCCAGAATGTCAGGCAAGTGCGAGGTCAAGTCATTGACAACCCCGGAACGATGCGCCAATTCTTGCGCGATGCCTCTTTCAAGCAAGACCAACCACTGGTGGACTGGAAACATGCTTTTGTTGTCGTCTTTCTGAACAGCACCTGTGTAACGCAAGACGGTCATATATCTCGTGCCTACCGCGTGGCCGCTGCCGAGAGCTTAAAGCTTAAGGGACAAAAGCTCGTCCTAAGTTGGACCGACGCCAGCGATGTTGTGAATCGTGTTCGCTCGAGTGAGAAGGATTGCAGACCTCAGATTGAACTCTTAATCGTTCGGATCCCCCGGAGTCTTTGCAGTAATTCGAAACTTTACCTCAGAAGACGGGCTCAATCTGAGTTATGGGCGTTTCCCACAGGCGCACCCTGGACCCCAATACTGCTCAGGCGATAGTCGCAGACAGGAAGCCCCTCGCACTTCTCTGGCGCACGTCTTAGTCGATAAAAGCGGGACCGGCGGAACCTTTACTTTCTTGTCATGGTTACTATTGCAAAGGGAACGTCCCGTCTGCCCTGCCATCGTCCCTCTGTCTTCGTTCGGGTGAGTGTACCGGGACATGCGTTACGCTGTGGACCTGAGACATCCGTTACAAGCCCCTTGCGGTGACGATGGATGGACTTGAGAGGGCATGAGAAGACATATATCCAGTCGTCGAGGCCGTGGGAATGTGGGAATCCCGAAGGGATTTCCAAAGGGTGTGGGAAGGGTGGGAAGCCGGCTTCATGGCTTTCCATGTTTTCCACACCCTGTCATTTCCATGGCCTGTTTTTGCCAGATGACGTGGGAGCACTATCTACACGACCGAATCGAATGAGCCGCACCCGCCATGAACGCTTACCGTTATCGGTCAATGAGTGCCTTGGCGATAATGCAACCACTGACCTACGCGGATAAGGATCACAGCTATCCATGGTTGCCGAAAACGCGGTTTTCTGGCAATCCGGGTAAGGCTAAGGAGATCCCTCATTGTGCTAACGAGATCCCCATTTATTGGCGTAGACCCAGGTATGGTAAGTGCGTAAGTGTCATCACATGGGCGGTTTGCTTCAGAACTTAAGCCGATCCTCACTTCGTTCGTCATGGACTAAATGAGAATCGTAGATTCCCGAGCGTGCGGTACGTCGCCATAATCTCGCTCCATTGCCAGGACTATTATCTATATCCACCACTACGAGAGAAGCTCTTCCATCCTGCGGACACTGAGCCGCCCAGGCCCCACGAGGCGTAATAACACCAGCTGGGGTAATACTGCTGTGCTGCGCATGAACCGAGAAACTAAGCCAGTACGTATTCGCAGCCGCATGCCCCTGCGACTCAGTGGCGAAGATCGGGCCGTCGGACGGTTCGCCTCCAGTGGTAGAAAACAATACGCAGTCGACGCCAATGCGTTCGTACTCAGAAAAGATCTCCGGAAAGTGGCATTCCATGCCCAACGCGCAACCGAACCGAACGCCGTCCACTTCGAACATGACTGGGGCCGATCCCGGAGAGTACATAAACGAAATCTTGGTGCGAGAGAGCATCCGTTCGTCATAACGAGATGCGAGCTTTCCCGAGTCTGACAAAATGTACAGGCTGTTGTGGGGACGGTGCGGCGAGCCGAGCTGGTGAATGGAGCCAAATGCCGTCCAAAGTTTGAGTTTTTGCGCTAGTTCGGCAGTAGCTGCAAGCTCCGCTTTCAGCACTTCCCATTCCACTCTTGCCCAGTCAGAAGGACCTACCTTCTCGGGACCATCAATCGAAATTATGCGTTTATGTGGAAAGCACGTCGCACCTTCCGGGAAATGCACGACCCTGGCGCCTGCGTCCTTTGCGTGCACCATTAAACGACGCATCTCCAGGCCACATTCGCGCAGTTCAGTGGCATTTGAAGGATCCCTGCGTTGAATGGTCTGTGCCACCGCTAAACGAACGGTTCGCAGCTCGGGTGTTGGCTCGTGTGTCGTCGTGGGAAGGAAGTGTTTGAGGGCGGTCGTATAAGACTCGCCAGTTTTGGCTGAACGTGCGCGAACGCGGCGCTTCATATTGCTATTGTTTGTCATCTCAAGTCCTTTCAAAGTCCGAGCGAAGTTCCCCAGCAGCCGAGCTCGAACGAGAGGACATGACATAACAGCTTGAGACAGGAGCCCCTTTGCCTCCTTTGTAAGACCGAGCTGGGGTCGGCCACAGGAGGTTAGGCGTAAGCCACGCCGATTCGATTATCATCCTTCGTTCCAAGGTGGTCAAGCTAGAACAACCCTCTTTAGGCGAGTAGCAGAGGCTGAATGAAAATCGGCTTTCCTGTGCCTAAAATCCTCAGTGATTGAGAACATGCAAATGTACTCATTGACAGGTCAGAGCACTCTTCGCGCAGCTCTGAAGCGAAGCTCATCGGAATCGATTTCACCGATCTCCATGTTTCGAAAAAAGATTCTATAGAACCCCGGAGTGACCAGCTTGACTCCCAACTCTTCGAAGCGAAATACCTCGCTGATGAAGATCCTCTTCTTGTGCCAGCTGATGCGGCCCCGTGACCAGCGAGAACGGCTCCGAGCATGGCGTGGTGCGTTTTCTTTTCTTCTGAGGACTGGTTAATCCTGCGCGATTCAAGATATTGCCGAATGTACCGGCTGCGGGCCAAATCACGTCTGGTTGCAGCATCTCCACAGTCTCGCCTTGAGCTTGCGCGCGCCCCAGGACGGGTGCTTGGCACGAAGCACGAGGATGGTGTTCTCGATCGGCTCCAGCGTCGCGTGAGAGCAGCTATGTGGGCGACTGCTTCGATCCACAAGGCCCTCCGGCCCCGTCTCGTTGTAGCGGTTGATCCAACGGTAGGCCGTGGGACGCGAGATCCCATAGGCGCGGCACAGGTCCGCTACTGACATCTCTTCCTTCTGATAACTCGACAGAAACTGCAGGCGTTGATCCATGATCTGAAGCTCTTTCCAGGGCATACAACATCGTCGTATGTGCCCAAATGCTGAGGATTCGTAGCCGTTGCGCTCCGCTGTAAACCATGTCTCCGGTCTGTTTTGTAACGGAAGTGCTAAGTACGCTCACGGGCATGCCCCCGACAAGTGGGGGGGTCCCTTCGGAACTCTTGTATGGGGTTATTTCCTTTGGAGGGGGTGACTCGCAGCCCTGTTCTCGAGTTTCAAGCTCAAACTCGCCCCTTTGATGCTCACTATGTGCTCTCGCGCATCGCCTTTGCGACGATGCTGTCGGTAACGGCGTTCCACACCCGGTCTGGGGTGATACGGTGCATCCAATACGTAAACCTAACTTTCCAGCCAGGGATAATCATGGCCTCATCGCGTTCGATGCCTTTCACCAGGCCGCGCACTGCAGCCTCGACCGGCATCGCTCCGCCGATCTTCTTTAGCGCGGCGCTCGCCGGGTGCAGGGTTTTCCGCTCCGCCGCGAGACCTGGAGTTTCGACTTCGCCGGGACAAAAGCAGGCGACGCTGATGCCGCGCGGTTTCAGTTCGTACCGCAGGCACTGCGCCAGCCCAACGACGGCAAACTTGGAACTGCCGTAGGCGGTGTAACCGTAGACCGGAATGATTCCCCCCATCGAGCCCACCAGAACGATCTTGCCGTTGCCACGTGCGAGCATGGAGGGCAGCACCGCTTCGACAATATTTCGAGTGCCGTAGAGGTTGATCTTAATCACTCGGTCGAAAGTTTCGAACTTCATGTCCATCAGGTGCGCCGCGCCGCCGATGCCGGCCATGTTAATGAGAACATCTGGTGCGCCGGCCTCAGCAATTGCCGTTGCGATGATGCCGAGCACCATTTCGCGATCGGCTACGTCGAGTTTGTAACGCGCCACACGTTGCTCGGGCGAGCGCCGCGCCGACTCGATCTCGTGCAGTGCCGCGTCGGACGGGCTGCGATCAAGTGTCACGATATGCGCACCCATGCCGGCGAGCATCTTGCTCGCCAGTAGACCCATGCCGCCACCCGCCCCGGTGATATAGACAGTTTTTCCAGCAACGTCAGTCATTCGTGACCTATCTCCGCTCGCCTGATCACGTTTGCCCTACATAGGTTCATAACCCACCATCGCCTCACTCTTTCCGTCCACGGCGCTCCCATTCTTCGGCGAGGATCGGCACGCCCTTGGCGCAAGCTTGAACGCCCATCGAAACGCAGAGTTGCAGCACAGCCATGATCTCTTCGGGAGTTGCTCCCGCTTTGAGCGCGCCCCGGATATGCCGGCGTGTGCCAGGTGCATACATGTGTGTGATAGAGGCATCGAAAGCGATGCTGATCAACTCCATGAACCTCGGCGTAAAAAGACCGCTCTTGTAAATGCTGGCTCCAAAGGCGAAGAATTCATCGGTCCAGAGAGGAGACAGCTCGTAGAAGGGATCCCACGCCGTGTTCCATTGACCGATCGCGCGCATCGCGTCGCACGCGGGAGTCTCCGGCTTGGGACCTCCTGCAGGCTTTACTCCCGCGGCCTTCATTTCCTCCAGGAGGATAGGAGCACCCAAGCTGCATGAGTGAACCGCCAGCCCCACACCACACTTGAGAACCAGGAGGATCTCGTCGCGCGTCGCTCCTGCTTCGAACGCGGCGCGGATCTGGCGGCGCGTCCCTTCCTCATCCAGGTTCGTGCAAGAACAGTTCAGGGCGAGGGAGATTAGTTCCACTTCCTTGCGTGGTAGAACGCCACTGATCCACGGGTTCATACCCACCCGCAACAGCAACGCCGCTCCTTTCGGATCCCATTCCTTAAGTTTGTCCAAAGACGATCCCCAAGGTCCTTCCCCTTGGTCCGGTGACGATGCTTTCGTTGTTACAGTCTCGGTTGCCATTTCTCCTCCTTTTGTCTGAAACGCTCAACTTTTACGTTAAGTAAGACGAGATTGCCCTTATGCGTTCTTATTGAATCGGACACGGAAAGCGATCTTCTGGCAGGCGGCAGAAATGCCGCGAACAGCTCAAGAAACGGCCACCATGATCTTTCCGTCCGCAACCTTCACGGGGTAGGACTCAACGCCGAAATGCGGAGTGCCTGCGAAACATCCGGTGGTCACGTCGAACTTCATCCCGTGGACCGGGCAAATCACGGTCTTGCCGTCGAGCTTTCCCATTCCCAACGCCCCGCCGGCGTGTGGACATGTGTCGCCAATGGCGTAAAGACTGCCGTCCACATTGAAAACGGCCACTTCCTTACCAACGATGTTGAACCGCGATCCGGTTGCCGCTTGGATCTGGTCGAGACGCGCTACTTCAACAAAATCCGCCATGGTCGTTCGTCCCCAGGATCAGAAGAATGCTCGGGAGAGCAAAAATGAATGTTCAGAGGTGGAGTCCGTCCCTTTGCAATGGAAGAACTCCACCCAGAAAAAGAGCACCCATCTTAGTCTTGAGCGACCAGGTTAGGCGACGGGACGGTCAGCCTCTCCTCCCATTCGCCGGCATGTATGTGCCCGCACCCACCTTGCGCGGCCGGGTAAAATCTTCCGTCCGTTTCATGCACCATGAACCCCATGTTGCCCGGCCGGCGGTTGGGCGGCAGGCCGAGGTTAGCGAGGGTTTCGGCTGTCGATTCATAAGTGACCCCAAGCTTTAACATCTGGCGCGCCTGTTCGGGTGTAGCGATTGCTCTTCCTAGCTCCTTGGCCATGCGAACATGGCGCTCGATCATTTGGATCGACGTCATGCGTTCGCCCTTGGTGGTATTCCAGAGATTGTCCTCGATGCCGGCGCGGGTGTGTTGCCCGAGCGCGATGCAGAGAGCTGCGACCGGATGGGACAGACGGAACGTAGTCTGGTAAGTGAAGAAGGAGCCATGCGGTGTGCGGCGGATCAGCTCCATCAGGTCAAACGGATTTGCGCCGCACACGCCCCCGCCGCCAATGCTGAAGAAACCGTTCACCGGCCCCATGTAATAGCCTTTGCGGATTAAGCGTTCCACCAGTTCGAGGCCGTGGATGTGGGGGAGCGCAAAGTACGGTTGGATACCGTGCTGAACCATGCGCTTGATGTTTTCGAGAAAGAAGTCCGGCGTTGAATCAGCTACAAGGTTGGCCATCGCATGGAGCATTGCCGGATTGGTGAGACGCGTTCCCTGGAAAGCATCATCGACGGGATGGAGTGCGGTCAGATCGTAGAGGGTGGTGCCACAGGCAACCGTGACCTGATCCGGCTTTGGATTGATTTCCGCTAGTTTATGGCGTGAGTCGTAGCTTTGGAACTTGGCTTCCTCGCCAGGCTCGGGGGCAAAAGAGATCGACCCGCCTAGCTGCAGGATCATTTTCGGCACCGCATTGCGCAGCCGCCCGATCTGATCGTTGTACTCGTTGAAGTTCTTTGAGATGTGGCCGGTTTTGGGATCACGCACATGGATGTGCAGCAACGTGGCGCCGGCATTGAAACAATCCACCGCGGCCTGGACCTGCTCGTCCCAAGTGACGGGGAGTTTTTGTTCTGGGGTGCAATCCCCCGGCAGCCAGACCGGGCCGTAGGGAGCTGCGGTGATCATCAGCGGGGCTTGATTTTCGGGTAGCAATGAGTCATCGGTAAAATACATGTTTTCTCTCTCCTGAATTCCATTCTTTAGTTGACGTATCGATCTACGAGCGATTACCAAACCCCCACTATTCAGAATCCGTACCCTACCAGCGGTCAAATGTGGGCGTTCTCGACACTTGAGTGCTGCTTGCCCCTTGGCGTTGCGTTAGGGCAATTGACTCGCCTTATTTCACACTGTGTCGCGTTTGCAACCTGCCAACGAGGAAATGCTATGAGAGGGGGATGGCAGCGGCAACTAGTAGAACTACCAGAGCTTCCCGGGAAAAAGGAGCACAGGCTCGTTCATCGGCCTCGCCGGAGCACGGCAAAAATCCAAGTGTGCCCTATGCAGGCTGAGATTTCGCTGACATTGCTCGCGAATTTCCGCGCCTCTGTCCCTCCCGGCGCCTTTGACTCTAGCGTCGTTGCCCCGTTTCCTACCAGCGCGTCACCTGTTAGGCTTGCTAGCCAAGCCCGAAGTTTCGAATCAATCCTCCGAGGGACCTGGCTATGTTCGAGAACCTTCTGAATCATCACTGGCTCCTGGCGACGTCGCTTTTCCTTCTCTTGGCGCTTGTCGGCGAGTTGGGATACCGCGTTGGCATCAAATCGCGCATTGAGCAAGATCACAACCGGAAGGAACAAATAAATGCCATTGGCAGTAGCCTATTCGTCCTGTTAAGTCTGCTAGTGAGTTTCACCCTGACCATGGCGGTGTCCCGATACGATCAACGGCGCGAGCTGGTCGTTAGAGAAGCCGACGCGATCGGAACCACTTACCTCCGCGCCGCAACCCTGGGGCCGCCTTACCAACAGAAGTTCGAGCAGCTACTGCGCAGCTACGTCGATGCCCGAATCGACTTCTTCGCCGCCGGAGTGGATCGTGCCCAACTCGAACAGGCTGTGAATCAAAGCCGCCGTCTTCAACAGGAGTTGTGGAACAACCTGGTTGCCGTGTCGCAGAGCAAGCAAACGCCTGTAGTCGTGGCGTTCATGAACAGCCTGAATGAAGTAATTGATCTCGACAGCCAACGTCTGGCTGCATTAGAGAACCGAATCCCTTCGAGAGTCTGGATGCTGATTACGATCGTAGCCCTGGTTGTCGTGTTCACCCGGGGACTAACGCTGGGGCGCCGTTTCTGGCTGACATTGGTGCTGGGTCCGATGACCATCGCGGTTGCCGTGGGACTTATCGCCGACGTCGATAGCCCGCGCACCGGGTTCGTACGAGTGAATCAGGGTCCGCTCTATCGTTTGAAAGCAGAAATCCAGCTGAAATGAATCGCCTGCATTGCACCCATCGGCGCTCGCAAACCCTCACCCATCATGGCGTGATTGTCGGCGGGCACGCTTCGTAGGGGGGTCTGCTTCGAGGCATCCATACGGGCGGAAATGTCCTCCGCGCAGAGTTAGGACAATCGCGGAAGCAATCAGGTCAGCTATGTCGCAGCACCGAACGGAGTGATTCTCGGAAAGTTCCCCATCTGCAATAGATACGAGGCGTTGAAGCCAGTAGTGCAGTGTCAGGCTCAACGCTCCGAAAACGGTGAAACGAAATCGCGGCCTTCCAGCGCTTCCCTGATGGCCAGTACCAAGTCCGTTTTCAAACGAGTCTTCACCACGTAACCAAGTCCGCCCGCGCGCTTGGCCGCAGCAAGAATATCGATATCCTGATGCACTGTGAGGAAGACGATGGAAGCTTTCGAACCTCCTCTTCGCATCTGCCTGGCAGCATCGATGCCGCTCATGACCGGCATCGAGATGTCCAGGACCACTACGTCCGGACGGAGCTTCTCCTCTGCCTCCACCGCGGCCTTGCCATCAGAGGCGGTTCCGACGACAGTGAATTGCGATTCAAGAATGGGAACCAGCGACTCAAGGACAGCGCAATGATCGTCGGCCACTAGTATTCGAGTAGGCCACTTCTCTTTCTTTGTTCCTTGCCGGCTCCTGTTCACGATCATCTTCATCTAAGCCATGGCCCTTCAATCGAAAATACAAGGCAAATCGGATTTTGCATATTGGTAGAAATAACAGTACGGTGCGGTATTTTTAGGAGGGGCCTATACGGTGATGATTTTATGCTTCACCGCGTATCGGTATAGCTCCGCGTTGGTCTTGATTTCCAGCAGATCCATAATGCGGTACTTGTGCGCAGCTACCGTTCGGAGGCTGATAGCCAGGATATCCGCAATCTCCTTCATCGATCGGCCTTCGGCGAAGAGCTGGATCACTTCGCGCTGGCGCGGAGTGAGTTCGCGAGTCGCTTCCGGCTTAGCGGCGGAGCTTCGAAGCATAGCGGCGACGGCTCCGCCTGTGATTCGTGGTGAAAGGTACGATGCTCCTTTGAGGACCTCGTTAATGGCCTGCAGCAATTCCTTGGGAGCAGCGTACTTCAAGAGGTAACCCGTTGCACCTGCGCGGAAGGCTTCGGCAACAAGGAGGCTGTCCTCGTTCATGGTGAGGACGATCACTTTGACGTTGGGTAACAGCCGTTTGAGCACCTTGGTCGCGTCGATCCCATTGAGTTGGGGCATGCCGATGTCCACCAAAATCAAATCGGGCTTCAAGGTCTCGGCCGCATCGAGCAAAGACCTGCCGTCATTCACTGTGCCGACTACATCATAAAGCGGCGCCAGCATGGTCCTGAGCCCCTCGGCAACCAGAACGTGGTCGTCCGCCAGCAAAATGCGTGGCTTTTTCACGGCCGTTCCCTTCTATCAATCGTTGTCAGGGGAACAGCCCTTGCGCGGTTCACCTGCGACAGGGGCACGTCGACGAGAATTTCAGTGCCTTCCATGTGACGCGAATGAAGCACCAGGCTACCACCCAACAAGCGCAACCGCTCGCGCATGCTCGCCAGCCCTAAACCTCCCCGCGCCGAATTGGCATTGGGATCAAAACCCACGCCGCCGTCGACGATTCTCAAACGAATGTGGGAAGCTGTCCCCACGAACTGAACATGTGCCTGCTTGGCGCCGCTGTGCTTCACGATGTTGTTCAGAGCCTCTTGAACGATGCGAAAAAAACACAGTTCTACATCTTGCGAAATCTCTTCCGGCAGGTTCTGGTGGACAAACTCGATCTGGATATGGTGTTGTTGTCCGATTTCCTCGCAGAGGCTCCTGGCCGCGGCCATAAGGCCAACGTGGTGCAGCTTGGAAGAATGCAGTTGGTGCGACAATCTGTGAATGTCGGCCGAAAGCTCGCTGATGCCTTCCCACATGGTGTGAAGCTTTTTATCGGCCGCTTTGTTCGAGCTGGGGATGCTCTCGCTCACTTGCCCCAGTTGCATGGCGAGAAGCGCCAACCGCTGGCTGAAGTCGTCGTGCAATTCTCTCGCAATCCTCGCGCGTTCGTCTTCCTGTGCGCTGATCAGGCGGCCACTCAGGTCGAGAAGGCTTTGCTCGGCCGATCTCCGGTCGGTGATGTCCATACACGATCCGATAAAGCCGGTGAACTCCCCTCCCGGCGTATATCTCGGCACGCCGGTGTCGAAAACCCAGCCGTACGCCCCATTGGGTCGCCTCAAACGGAATTCCATACTGAACGACCGGCGAGCGACGAAGCTGCCAACGTAGGTACTGAGGCATTCATCTACATCTTCCGGGTGCACATTCTTTGCCCAGCCATTCCCTAGTTCCTGATCCAGGGTCCGCCCTGTGTAGTCTAACCACTGTCTGTTAAAGAAAGTGCGCAGCTTATCGGTTCCTGACATCCAGATCATGACCGGCGCCGTGTCTGCCATGGTTTGGAAGCGCTGCTGGCTCTCTTGCAGTCCACCTTCGATCCGTCTGCGTGCCAAGGTGTTGGCAAATACCTCCGCCACGACCCGGAATTGCCGGATCAGCTCGTCGGGCCACGTACCCTCGTGATACGAGGTGAACGCCAGACTCCCCACAGTCACACCGGCAGCGCGCAGAGGCACCAATACGATGAATCTATAGTCTTTTTCGAGAAGAAAAGCTTGTTCTTTCTGCGCATCGGGGGGCAGATCTCCCTTGGATCGTATGACGCAATCTTTTCCTTGCAGCAAATTCGCCACAATCCAGGGAAACTCCTCCCGGCTGAAAGCTCCCGGCCCCGGGGGTATGGCCGCGCCGATGGCTGAATGGATTAGTTCAAATGGACTATCAGCATCCATGTTCTCGAAGAGACTCACTCGATCCAGGCCAAGAAACCCCCTCAGCCTTTCCAGCGCCTTTTCAATCTCGGCATCGGTTCGGTCGGCTGGTACGTTCGCGAAGGTGGCGGACAGACTGGAGAGCAACGATTCGAAGCGAAGCTCATAGCTGAGCAAGCTTTCCGCGCGTCTCCGGCGTCTCCTTTGCAGCAGCAGATACCCTATGAGCGCGGTCTGTAGTAGGAGGAAGACCACGCTGGCGATAATCCATCCTCGGTAAAGCTCCCAAGGGGAGCGGACCGCGAACCGAACCATGCTGCCTGGGGGCAGGGCGCTTTCGCTCAAGCCAAAGCGGCGA
The DNA here is from genome assembly GCA_963775365.1 of uncultured Acidobacteriaceae bacterium. Lineage (GTDB taxonomy): Bacteria > Acidobacteriota > Terriglobia > Terriglobales > Acidobacteriaceae > PALSA-350. The sequence continues at coordinate 60,508 of CAVZJL010000004.1, forward strand.
AGCTGACGCCAGTCGAATATGTAAGAGGAGGCAGCCGTGACAGGAGGAATGTCGGCCGGGTTCTCTCCCCGGAGAATCCTCTGGCCCAATTCTGCGGCCTGTTTGCCCTGGGTCTCAAAGCTTACGACGTCACCCCCGACGATTCCGAAGCCGATAAAGCCATCCGACAAACCGTAAATTGGGGCCGAAGAAGCCGCGGATAAAGTAGGAATTAACGCCAGTGAAATGGGGGTGTGGCCCGCCCCGTCGCGCACGATGCTGAGATACAGAACAATCGTATCCCTGGGAAGTGCGGCTAGTCGTAAACGCATCTCCTCGACCGAGATATTGTCCCAATAGCTGATATCCCAATGAGTCCCAGGGGGCTGCGGTGTGTTTCGCAGGATCATTTCGACATGGCGATCCCAGGCTGTTGTCCCGCTAAGAACTACAACCTGGTGGGCTCTTGGCTGCAAACGAGCCGCGGCGGTCAGGGTTCCCTCGAAATCGTGTGTTGGCCAGACGGCCGTCGCATTAAGGGGTAACGTCGCATGAGACAGGCCGTTGCGCTCCATTGCGCAAAAAACGGTCGGTATGTCCGGAAGAAGCGTTTGCGATGGTAAACCAACCGCGATGACGAGATCGATTCTTCGATTCCGGTACTTGTTTTTAAGCCAGGCCGACTGTGCCGCCTGGAACTTCGGATCCGGGAAGAGAGCCGTATCAAGGTGCTCGCTGTAAATCCGGATGTCCCGTCTGTTGCCCAGAACAGACCGTATCCCGTCATCCGCCGCCCGCTCAGCAGGATGGCTCATCTCGTCCATAAAGAGCAGAAGCACTCCTCTGGGCTCTTCCGCAGCGGGTGTTTGGGCGTCGAGTTTAGCCGGGGAGGCACAAAAAAGGATCAGGAAAAGCGAGGCGCAAGCTAAGAATCCCCGAAGCCGGAGCACACCGGGACAGCTCAAGATTCCGGGAATGCCGTAATCGACGACCCGCCGTTTGCCGGCCAATATGTCCATCGGAAATTGATATCCAAATCGATCTCTACGAGACGGCAATGCGGGATCACTTTTGGTGTTACTGTTTGCCCGGTCGCGGCCGATCCCACCACTGTTACTGTCGCAAGTAAAAATTGCTCCCGTCAATAGGTAATTTTGCGAGTTAACAAGCGCTCTCTACTAAGGAGATATACGGAGCACTACACTTCTATCCGGGTTCATGGAGTATACCGATCATCACATCAGCCGCTTGGTTGATAGCCTGAAAACCCTAAATCTGCTGGATGACACGCTGATCTACTTAATCATCGGCGACAACGGCGCATCCTCGGAAAACTCAGTCCTCAATCTGAAGAACAAGTCTCATTCGGTCACCGCGGAGATTGTCGTACCCCGACCGGGGCAGAGGGCGTCATCATGGCCCAAGGCGGCAACATTGGCGGTTGGAGCCTCTATGCAAAAGGAGGCAAACTCAAATACTGTTACAACCTGCTCGGCATCCAGCAGTTTTACGGCAAATCCGGAAGCACGCTGTCTCCGGGTGCGCACCAGGTACGCATGGAGTTTACATACGCTGGGGGTGGCCTCGGCAAGGGCGGTACCGCCTCCCTATACGTGGATGGCAAGAAGGTAGGCGAGGGGAAGGTCGGCACGACTGCGGCCATGGTCTTCTCTGCCGATGATGGTTGCGACGTGGGGGTCGACACAGGCTCTCCTGTCTCACCGGAGTATGGGGCACGCGGGAACGAGTTCTCAGGTCAAATCAAGGGCGTGCAACTCGCCATTGCTAAGGATGCTGAGAGCATCGATCACCTCGTCTCGCCGGAGGAAGCTGTCCGCATCGCTATGGCGCGACAGTAGAATTCCTGATCGCCAGCGACACGCCAACTTAGCTCTCGGAGAGTAAGGACGGAAGTATTCCCAACGAAATCGGCGCAAGAAGAGAGTTGTGTTGATTGAACGAATCGTGGTTCGCGGTGCAGCATCAGGCACGGCTCGCGGCGGAGTGCTTCCGCTACATCACGACGGCTACTCGCTCCAACTCTTTCTGCATGCTATCCAGGGCTCGATCCGTGCCTTCCAAGCGAGCAATCGCGTCGCGTGCTCCTTGGGGGCTGATGCCGTAACCGCGCCCAGCGAGAAAGGTGCTGAGCACATCCGCAGCTTGCCAGGAGTCAATTGCGGAGTCCATCAGCGCTGTCCGCAAATTTCCAAGTTGAGTTGCTGAAAACTGCTCGATTTTGGACCTAAGCTCCACTTTTACTTCCACCCCCGATGCGATTGGGCGTTCCACCGCAGGTTTCGTGTTGCTCGCTGGATTTTCCATAGTTGTTTCCACCTGCTCCTGACTTTGGGAAGATGGGCCCCCTTCGAAGAGGTGACCTGGATCACGATAAGCGCGAGCGACACCATTACTTGTCATGCGATTGTCAGGAAAGCGTCTCTTTTTACGGGATGCCCCATCGGGTCATACATGCAGCTGGAACGGCCACAGTGCCCTGCGGCTCAAGCAGCTCCACCACAGAAAACTCGATGCCTCTATTGGGGTGATCCCGTCCGGTGCCCCGCCGAAGGTCAGCGCTCCCGATGCAGTCAGTGTTGCTGCACTATTTGCCCTGACGATCAAGATATGACAACACTGTGACCCGGACGTGACAAGGTTTCCCGGCCAAACTCTTACGTTCAAAGAATGATTGGTGAACCCGATGCCAAGCACCCGTCTGGCGTAACCAAGGGCGGCGTGCCGCACGGATCAGCAACGATAACTGAAATCTTAAAAGGATAACTTATGAAGAAGTATGCAAAAATTCTAGTCGCCGTCACTTTCCTTCTTGGACTGGGTGTGGCTGCCAAAGCGGAGACTCAGCCTGAGATCATTGCCAAATTTCCCTTCCAGTTTGTGGTTGGCGGCAAAACCCTCCCTGCAGGCACATACAAAGTAAGTCGTTTGGGCCATGATCCATTGAGTGCGCTGATACTCACCAACGATGACAGTACTGCCAGCGTATTTGTGCTGCCTCTTTCGATCGCCGAACCCTCTTCTGACAAACCAACAGTGGGTTTCGAACGGGTTGGGGCGCGCTACTTACTCAGCTCGATTCAGACCGGGGATCTCGTTTACAACATCTCCGTATCTCGTTCGCTCGCCATGGTGGCGGCCGCAAACCGCAGGCAAGCTCTGCCTCAGGAAGTGCCGGAGGCCACTAGACTGCGGTTGCTCTGTTATTGAAGGCTTCCGTATGGAAGTCCACGCCGTCTCCAACCGGGACGGCGTGGACGTCTAATGGGCTGCACCCACGAAGAGCCGTACGGGTGTCGCTTTAAGGTCTTTAGTTTTGGACCGGTTGCAAGTGAAACTCCCCTCAATGGGCTCGCGTTACCCCGTTTACTGCCGCGTGCCGCAACCCTGCCAGACTGTCGCATGTGACAGTTACCAAAATGTCTGGGGTCGAGCACATTAGCACAGCATGCTCTTCAATTCCCCTCCCCCAGCGAAGCCCGGAACCTCGATTTCAACCGTGGCGTCCTGGGGCTGCCGTGCGGTGTACGGGACACCTCTTAACTGAGAAAGGGCAAGACATTGGCATCATCCATCGGATGGATACTCATCGTTTCGGGGCTTATTACTGCGGGGGGTGGACTCGCCGCACTTTTCTTGCCCAAATCGTTTTTGCGGTTAGGGTTCGGGGATGAAAACCCGACCGGCTCCGCAGTCTTCTTTGTCCACCATTGGGGAGTCCTCATTATCGCGTTCGGAGCACTGATCGTAGATTGTGCTTACGCCCCGGCGATTCGCGTTCCGGTCTTAGTCGCTGCTATCGCGGAAAAATTTGCAATTGGTCTACTGGTCTTTTTCGGGCCGCTGAAACGTACCGCCGGGATGACGGCTATCGCCCTGCTCGATGGAATCTTCGCCGTCATCTACGTTGCGTATCTTGCAGGGTTGTAGCGCCCTGCAACGTACCATTGCGCCTGAACCGGGCAGATGTTCAGAACGGCTGACACCAGTAACGCGAGTTCAACCAATCGGGATGACGACGATCCAGGACAAAAGCGAGAATGATTGGGCCTTGGAAGCGTCAGACTTGTACAAATTAGCTTTTTCCGATCGGCTGATTTGGACAGCAATCGCCAAAAACACGTCAGCTATCAGGGTTTGGAAAGGTAGCCTCTCACTTACCCTTCGAAAGGTTCTTTGGAGACTTGCTTTGAAGCGTCGCCAAGACGTCCGCCGCAGCGGGAGGAGTCGTTACCGCGCCGGAGAAGATCTGCGACGCGGTGACTTCCTTACCGTAAAGCTTTTCGTTTGCGCCATCATCTGGGCCAAGCGACGTTCCAGAAAGAGAAACGCCTGCGAATACCCCCTGCGCTCGAGAATAAGAGAGCATTTCGGCGCTCATCGCCGCGTTCGTAGATGCTTCGGCGTCGCGACCTACTGGACCCGCCGCGACACTGGCGTCAGCCCCAAGTTTCGCCTTACCGTGCATGAGCGCCCGGGCGCCCTTGTCGTTCATCACGAGCACAACGAAATCTGTCGCTTGTCCACCAGCCTGCAGGCCGAAGCTTCCTCCGGTGGATTGCATCAGGATTGGCGCGCTCCACGCGCCAGTGAAGTCTTCTCCGCTCCGGCAGCTCATCATCCCGCGCCCGTACGAGGCGGCAACGATAAATCCGGCCTTCTTGACCGATGGCAAAATAATGACGCACTCTGACTTATTCAGCACACTCGTCGGAATCCCGTTTGAACTGTTGATAAGATCGGTGAGTACTTCGCCTGACGCCTTTACTCTAGCCTGCTCGGTTGCGGCATCATCGGCACCCATCGCTAACTTGGGTATAGAGATAAAGGATGCTGCAACGGCCAAAGTCGTGATCATCGAAACCTTCAGTTGTGAGCGAATTTTTCGTTGGCCCATTAGGAATCTCCTTTTTGTCCCCGCTGGATTTGTCCGCAGAACAGAACTTTCTTCGAGTGGCGCTTAAACGGTGACAACTTCTTTCGTCTTGGTCCGGTTGTAACGGGGCCCTGGCTGTAGAGCCTTCCGCTTTCGGATTATCACTAGAACAAACATCCATGCGGACCAACCGGTGACTTCACCACCATGCTTACGAAATTACGATTGTCACACCAACGGTTTTGCGAAACAACTGTCAAAACATACAGGTTGTACGCCCGCGTTCCCTGGAACAGCCTTCAGGCTATGCCCCGAATGTCCTTCTTGTCTGTGAGACGGCAGATTGTTCATTGACGGTGCGCCGGCACAACTGTTTAGTGCAGGCGGGTCGGCCCGGCTCTGTAACATGCCCGCAGCCGCTAGCGCTGGACGCTCTTCTCTCGCGCTGTCAGTTCTGACAGTAGAGGAGCCTCGCATCAATCGGTAGACTCAAACTTAACAAAACGGCCTACAGGATCGGATGCAAGAGCCCATCGAATACCAGGTCTTCGCTAGGTAGCGTCTCCGCCGCTGCGATATCGGGCGCTTGTTCCCGGATCCGACCTCGCAAAACCGACAGGCGATCGACATCGATCAGGGTGAAAAGGGCCAGGCTATCGCCTTCGCGGTCGAGACATATGTCTGGGTCCATCCAATGGTCATCACCGGCGCCACGACCTGGTTCTGTGAACTTATGCGGAGGGTATGGGGCCCTTGCCAATAAATGAAAGCGTACCGTGCTCCACTGAACAATTTTGAAGGGTTCGCGGATGCGATGTAATCGTGCACCAGGAGGTAGCGTTGCAGCGAAACTATGGATCCTTGTAAGGCCGATAGCGATTGTGGCTGGATTTTTTACCTCCGGTGCGCGACTGCTCGCCAACGAAGGCGGGGTTGGGGCATTACTTCCCCGGTTCTATGGCTTCCTTCATGGATGGAGTGAGTCCTACGCCCGTCTTTTATCGTGCCCTACAACCAGATCTACTAAAGCGGATCGGTGGAGGTCAAGAACTCCATACATGTTGCCGGGCACACTACTCTTCGGCTGCACGGAAATATCGGATTCCTGAAAATCACGTACAAGTTCTGAGGAACAGAGAAGTATGGTCCAGGGGCCAAAGTGAAGGAAGAACCCTAACCGCAATTGATCCATGAAGGAGCCTACTCATGCGCAGGATAAATTTCATCGTTGGTTTCTCCGCACTATTGTTCGGCCTGAGCCCCCCGCCAATCCTCAGATTCGCGTTCCGCATGGCGGTGGTGGCGCCGGCGGGTGGGTACATCTCGGCAGTTCGCACGTTGATGGCAACTCTGACCACGACAAGATCAACTGCCATGGCAAGGATACTTACCGCAAGCTGAGGATTCAGGTGACAGGCAGCCCGGTACAGTTTGACCGAATCAACGTAGTCTATGGAAATCACAACCAGGAACCGATTCCGTTCCGCTTCCGGGTACCGCCAGGCGCGGGTCGAACGATTGACCTTCGTGGCGGCAACCGTGACATTGCCTACGTCGAGTTCTGGTACCAGAAGGCGTCGTGGAGCGCGAAGCCTGAGGTGAAGCTATATGGGCAGCAGTAAACAGCAAAGGGCCTTGAACCGTCGGAAACAAATCACCGGAAATTTCTGCATTCCGCTTGCAGGAACTTCTATATGAAAGCAAAGACCGTGGATAAACATACACCTTCGCCTGAGCTGGGAACATTACATGCTCCCGAGGCGGAAGCCTTCTACGATGCTCGGATTGCCGAAGAAGTGTCGCTCGTTCGCGGCGGCCCGTTCTATCGCGTCCAGGAAATCACCCACCTGGTAACAGGCAAGCGGTGGAACCTTGGCCGCCGCATCGCTTTAGCCATCGGCTTAGGCTGGCTCCCGCTGGTCGTTATTACACTATTGTCAAAGCCCCACACAATCGAAGGTCTACTTACGGATTACACAGTGAACGTGCGTATGGTGATCGCCGTCCCTGTTCTCCTGGCTGGCCAGATTTTAATGGAAACCACATTCGCGGCAATCGTCCGGCACATCCGCGAAGCGGAACTATTGTCTTCACCGGAACAAGTGAAGATGGATCTTGCGATTGGCAAACTTATTCGCCTGCGCGACTCGGTCATAGCTGAGGTCATCGTCGTAGTAATTGCTTATCTTCATTTGGCAACCATCTTCCATTCACGCCTGGGAATCGCTCAGTGACTGGGCAGTGAGCACTATGGGCAATAACCTGCATTGGTCGCCCGCTGGCTGGTACTATGCGTTAGTTTGCCTGCTGCTCTATCAATTCCTGGTAGGAATCAGTCTCTGGAAGTGGGTGATTGCGATCTGCTTCCTCTTTCGTCTCTCTAGGCTAGATTTGCAGCTCGTGCCAACGCATCCCGACCACCACGGCGGCCTGGGATTTTTGGGCATGTCACCCGCGGGTATCGCACCCACCATCTTTGTGGGGTGCATCGCAATCGGATCAACCTGGCGGACAGAGATTTTGATGCACGAGGCACATTTGTTGGATTTCAAAATCGATGCGGTGGTTTTACTTTCGATTGTGCTCGTCATCGCCATGGGTCCGCTTGTCTTCTTCGTCCCACGGCTGGTTCGCCTTCGTCGCAAGGGAATTTTGCAGTATGGAATTCTCGGACAGCTTCAAAGTACGGAGTTTCATAAAAAATGGATACTCAATCGTAAGGGCCACGAAGAGGACCTTTTGGCTGCTCCAGAAGTCAGCACGCTGATAGATTATTCCGCCAGTTACGATAACATCGAAAAGCTTTTACCTTTCCCAATCGACTTGGGTGCACTGTTCTGGCTCACCCTGGCAATCGTAGTTCCGATACTCCCCGTTGTTCTTGCGGAGATCCCCTTCATAAGAGTAATGAAAGGGCTTCTGAATGCGGCGAAATAGGGCCCGCGAATCGGCATGTTAGACAGGGGCAAGTTCTGCCCTTGGCGCCCAGCGCCCCGCGATCATTTGTCAGCTTGCTGCACGACCATACCAGACCCTGGCCTTTTTGCGCTGCCATGAAATATACGGAACCGCAATCACGACATTAAGCACTGCGTACAGTAGAACCGAAGCAAAAACGCGGTGTTCTCCTGCGAAGTTCGCCGCCGCGATGGCAACCGCGAGCGCAGGGTGGCGGCACGCGGTGGAGAGTGCAAGCGTAACCCTTTCGTCGGGATCGTGTCCGCCCAGCAGATGCCCCACTGCAATTCCAACGACGATGAAGGCGATGAAGGCCAGGATCGTTCCGTTGCCGATAAGCAGCCATATCGTAGGCGCCGCGAAGATCAGTATGCACAGCACCCCCAGCAATAAGACAGATTCCCGCGATATGCGCAACAGGACTTGCGATACGATGCGCGATCGCAGGTAAGAATTTGCGTACCAGCATACCTGCGGCGACGGGCAGGAGGACAGTAGGAAGAATAAGCTTTGCAACCGCTGCAGGTCCCATCGCAAAGGGCCGATTGAAGTATTTGCCCAGAAGATAAGTGGCCAGCGGGACCACCGCAATGGAAAGAGTCGCTGCTGTGACCATCAACCCTAGTCCATACGAGGTCCGCCCCCCGACTTGGTGACCCTTTTCGGTAAGAGCGGGGGAACAGGGGAAATCGAGAGAGCAACGAGTGCAATCATCACCGGACGGATGAGCGAACCTTCACGCGTCATCAAGACGGCGAACAGGGGCATGATCACGAACATCGCGATCAGTGAGCGCAGCAGCACGCGAGGCCTTTGTACCAAATACAAGAGATCCGCGCGAGTGGTTTCGAGGCCAAATCCGAAGACGGTGAGCAGGATGCTGCCCTTGAGTGCAAGACCGATCACTGCCTGGGGACTAATCATCGCTCCCTTTCAACTCATCCAGTTTGCGAAATCGAGAAGATTTCCTTAATCACTTCAGTTTCACTTCCACCTTCTCAATCTTGCCGTTGAACTTGAAGGGACGGCGATCGAAATAGTGCGGTGAAACGGGGGACCCCAAGTCGACTCCGACGTTCAAGCACTCGCTTGCCGTGAACGCCGCAGGTACTGTGCGTCTTACCGTCACGCGGGCTGCTTCCTGTCCGTCAACCGAGAGCACGACGTCGGCTGCGCCCCCGGGTTTCGCTATGGACGTATCCACCTCAATCCTGTGTTTCCCGGCGGGAATTTTTCCGGCGGACTGCGCTGAATATCGTTCGACCTCCATCATGTTGTATTCGTAAAACAGCTGGCCTTTGTCCATATAACAGTGTCAGGCCGCCGGAAAATCCGCCCAGCGCGTAGAGGACGCCGGACGCGTCTTCACCGAGTTCGGCTTCAATGGTCGACGTGATTGCTCTCCCGCCCGAGGCCTGGCCCTGCGAATTCCGGCATGCGAAGCGTCGAAGCGATCGAAGGTCCAACTGGTGTAGGGGACCTTGACTCGATCTTCGGGGTGAATGCGCGGCCAAAGCCCGGCGCCGATCGGGAAAGCTTTGTTCGCCTCTGCTTCCTGCAGGAAGATCTCCTTCATCTCGGCAAGCTTCTTCGGGTTCTCGGCCGCGAGATCGTGGGCCTGCGAAAAATCTTTGCGTATGTCGTAAAGCTCCCACACGTCCTTGTTCGCATCCCACTTCTGGATTCTTGGACCGGACGCCGCAGCTCCATGGGATAAATGGTCCGAAGGCGCGCGGCGATCCAGCCATCATGGTAGATACCGCGGCTGCCATTGTTCTCGAAGTATTGCGTCTGTTTTTGACCGGGCGCCTGTGGCGTCCCCGAAGGTATACGTCATGCTGACGCCGTCGATCGGATCCTGCTGCAAGCCATCGACAACCTCCGGCGGCCTTGATGCCGAGAATGTCGTAGATCGTCGGCGCAATGTCGTTCACGTGATGGAACTGGCGGCCGCGGCGACTTGTCAGGCTTGATGTGCTTTGGCCAGCGAATGACCAGCGGATTGCGCGTGCCCCCAAAATAGGCGCCAGAGCTTCGTTAGCTGAACGGCGTATCGCCTGCCCAGGCCCAGCCCGCGTGATACATGTTGTCGGTCTTCGGGCCGCCGAGCGCATCGAGGCCGCCGAATTTCTCGAGCGCAGCCAATTGTTGTTCGATCGTGTTCGCGATGCTGTTTTGCGCGAGCAATTCGCTGATCGTGCCGTTCTGGCCTTCAGCGCTCGATCCGTTGTCGCCAAAAATATAGAAGATGATCGTGTTTTCGCGCATGCTCATGTCCTCCAGCTCGTCGACGAGCCGGCCGGCTTGCGCGTCGGCATGCTCGATGAAGCCCGGCGAAAATCTCCATCAGCCGCCTCTGGAAAGGCCGCTCGGAGTCTGGGATGCTGTCCCAGCACTCCATCGTCTCGGCGCGCGGATGTAAGCTCGCGTTCGCGGGAATCCAGCCCATCTCCTTTTGCCGATCGAAGATGCGCTCGCGATAGACGTCCCAGCCTTCATCGAACTTGCCTTTATATTTGTCCGCCCATTCCTTGAAGATATGATGCGGTCCGTGCGCCGCGCCCGGCGCCCAATACATAAAAAATGGTTTGTCCGGCGGAGAAGGCGCGATGCTTGTCGAAGCCAGGCGATCGCCTTATCCGCCAGTGTCCGAACTCAGATGATATTTCTCGTCGCGCGGCGGCTCGATCGGTAATGGAGTTCTCCAACAGGCGCGGCTCCTATTGCGACGTCTCGCCGGCCATGAATCCGTAGAAATAGTCGAACGATCCCGTAGCCGGTCGGCCAAGCGTGAACGGGCCCATGGCCGTGGTTTCCGTCGCGGGCGTGTTGTGCCACTTGCCGAAGGCCGAGGTCTTGTAGCCGTAATCGCGCAGCACCTTGCGCGACGTGTCGCGGACTTACGCGGGATGCGCCGGTGTAGCCGTCGAAATCGACCGCGCGTTCGGCGATCGTGCCGGAGCCGACACGCTGATGGTTGCGGCCGGTCAGCAGCGCCGCCCGGGTCGGCGAGCAGATCGAGGTGGTGTGAAATGGTTGTAGCGGATGCCTTCGACGGCGAGCCGCGGTCAGCGTCGGCGTATGGATCTCGCCGCCCAAATGTGTCCGGCAAGCCAAAGCCGACATCGTCCAGCAGCACGATCAGGATGTTGGGCGCATCCTTCGGCAGATGCCGTTCTTCAGGAAAGGGCTTGAGCGTCGACTCCTGCAGGGTAGGACCCGCGACGCTTTCGGGCGGCATGGACGGGAATGGCAATACTGAGCCGTCTCTTGCCGGCACTTTCACTCCGACGGGTGTCTTGTCTGGATCTCTTGATGAGGTCATGCTTCTTCCAACCTCCCGCTCACCTATCGAGACCGACGTTCTTAGGTGGATACCTCTTAAACGTAAGCGCTTCGGCCTTCATCTCAGCCGCTAGCGACGCCAGCCAGGCATTCAGACGATGCCCAACCGGGTATTGCTCTTTTGGATCGATATACAAATTGAAAAGCCATGGCGCCAAGCCCACATCGGCGACGGTCGTCATATCGATGTTCAACCACTGCGCGTGGTCTTGCACAATCTTCACCGTAATTTTGTACCCAAACATGCGCATGGCCATGAATTGTTTCTCGTTAAACATAAAAACCTTCTCGCGTTTGGAGTCGGCCATCGTCCGCGAGAACGAACGAGGTCTGATCGATTCCGTCTATATAGCGGTCGCTTGGGATCTTGCTGGTGGCGCCGGCAAGGTTGACGCAGGTGTTGAACAGATCCATCAAGTCGAACAGATCATCGCTTTCGCGGCCGGGAGCAATCATGCCTTTCCAGTATGCGATGCCAGGGACGCGCACGCCCCCTTCCCACGTGGATCCCTTGGCGCCACGAAAGGGGGTGTAGCCTGAGTCCGGCCAGCTATCCATCTGTGGGCCGTTGTCAGAGGTGATGAAGATGAAGGTGTTGTCCAGCAGTCCCTCTCCCTCGAGCACCTCTACGATCTCGCCGATGTAAGCGTCGACCTCAACCACACAGTCCTTGTACGGATACTTGGCCACACTCTTTCCCTTGAACTCTTTTGCGGGAAAGTTGTCGGCGTGCACCTTCATGAATGCGTGCTCCAGGAAGAAGGGTTGACCACTTTTCGCCAGTTCATGAATTTTCTTGATGGTGAATTCTTTCAGGGCCTTATCACCTTCGGCCATATCTTCAATGCTCTCGATCTGCTTGACGATTTGTTCCTCACCACCCTTGGCTCCGAAAACGAGCGCGTGGCTGGCCCCAATACTCCTGTAGGCTGCTAGTTTTTCCGGGTCGAGTACCAGATCCGGATAGCGCAACTCATGAAACTCCTGAACAATCTCTTTCTGTGCGGGATAAAAGCCATAGAATTCGTCGAAGCCGACTTCGAACGGTCGCATACCCGGCGCTTCGCCAATATGCCACTTGCCGGAAAGGATGGTCTTATAGCCGGATTCGCTCAGATATCCTAGCCAGGGAAATTTCATCAGCCCACGGATTGCTGGTTAGCTTGTCCCCGGCCAGAATGGGGCGCGTGAGGCCGGTCCGTGCAGGCAACCGGCCGGTCAGTATGGCCGAGCGAGTTGGCGTGCATGTCGGCTGCGAGTAAGTCGACGTCAACTTAAGCCCTTCGCGCGCGAGCCTATCAATGTTGGGAGTCGCTGCCCCTACTGCCGCGCCGCCGCCAAAGCAACCCGGATCGCCATAGCCCATATCGTCAATCAAAAACCAAAGAATATTTGGCGGTTTTCCCGTCTTCGCCCTCAGGTCAGCTAGCTTTTCCTTCGCAATTTTCTCCTGCCCTGGACGTGGAACTGCAGGCTCCATATTCTTAAGTCCTCACGGCCTGGCTGAGTGCCGAGGCAGGTGCCCAGGCTTTTGCCGTGGCGTTCTGTTGTTTTTGGGTTGATTTCCCTTCCACAGGGTCTCCTTTGTTGACCGTTCTAACGGCTGCAGTGCTTGTGCGCCCGATGGCGTGGCCCAGTAAAGCGCTTGTCTGTGCTAATGAGAGCTTTATTTCAGCCAACTGTATTTATCGGTGTTTCGTCGTTACGGGGACAACAGGGCGATCGCCGACCGCCGTCAGAGATCAGCATCCACGGGCCATTGACTGGTACGCCAGGAGTCTGCAGGCCAGTCAGCCTCCCGGCATACTGGCAGAACTGACAGTTTCCGCGAACAATATGCTGAACTTTGCGCGGACTGATCCGGAGTCGCCTACCATCCACGGCTTATCCCAGCAAAGACAGCAATCGACCCTCGTCCGGTGCGTTGAAGTTCAAGAAAGGCTTCTCGGACGATCTCGTCTTCCAAGGGCGCTCGCAGTTTATCCTGTAAGTGTCGAACGACCACTAGGAAACTCTCGATGAATCTGCCGATGCAAGCGGTATCCGGTTTCTCAAAAGGCTTGCCGCTCCTGGCACTGTGGTGTGTCGTGTTTGCCGTGTTGGAGCGCATATTCCCGGCCGTGGAGCTAAAGGCCGCCAAAGAATGGAGATTCAACCTCTCGGTATCACTTTTGTATATGGCGGTTGGCGCGATCGCCGTCGTCGTGGGCGACCTCATCCGCGAAAAGTTGAGAGCGGGACTTCATGCGGGTCTGATTGACCTCAAGATCGGGAAAACTGGTGGTATTGCCCGAGATATCGCGGCGACGTTGCTTTCCCTGTTGATCTTTGACTTCTTCTACTACTGGTGGCACCGCTCGGAGCATATCTATCCCGGGCTTTGGGCTATCCACAAGCTGCATCACCTGGATCCGGCAATCAACGTGTCCACGAATTTCCGCCATCATTGGCTCGAGGATGTGGGACGCATTCCAGTGATCACGATCCCGATGGCCATCCTGTTTGATCTCTCACCGCAGGCCGGAGGAGCAATTGGTTTTGCCTTTTCAGCCTGGACGTTCTTTATCCATGCCAATCTCAAACTCGGTCTTGGCCGGCTGAGCTGGCTGGTCGACGGGCCTCAAGTGCATCGCATCCATCACAGTAAGTTACCAGAGCATTTTGACCGTAACTTCGCTGCCTTCTTTCCCATCTGGGATGTCATCTTTGGCACTTATTATCATCCCCGCCGCGGGGAGTTTCCCCCGACCGGAGTGACTGGTGAGCCGCAGGTCAGGACGTTGAGGGAGGCAGCCTGGCTGCCGTTTCGCACTTGGCGGCAGGCGTCCCCCGCATCTGTGGACGTTGCACGGTTGAGGCCCGAGTCTCCGGCGCAGATCGATAGCGACTAATCCGGCTACGCGAACCGGCGCCAAAGGGAGGCTTATCGCGTTTTGGGCGCACTTAAGATCGGCCACCATCCCCACGGCAGCCTCCGAGTACTGTGTCGTTCCGCGCGCCACCGACTTAGTTCGCTAAGTTTGCACATTCCAAAAGGACAACGAAAGGCCTGGTAAGGTGGCGCCTCACCAATTAAGACAGGTGGCCTCTCGTTTCCCGGAGCTCTTAGCGATTTACAAGGCTCTGAAGTTGAGCAGGATATCTGTCTCCCTGAACATCGATTGCCGAGACAGCATCGTGGATGGCCTGCAGGTCGTCCGTTGTCAGTTCCACGTTCGCGCCGCCAAGATTTTCTTCAAGGCGGTTGCAGCTTCGTGGTTCCGGGAATCGGCACGATCCACGGCTTCTGCGCGAGCAGCCACGCCAGCGCGATCTGCGCCTTGGTCGCCTTCTTCTGTCTGCAATCTCGCCCGAGGCATCCACCAGCGCCTGGTTGGCTTGCGGGCTTCCGGGGAGAAGCGCGGAACGATGTTGCGGAAGTCGGTCTTATCGAACTCCGTCTTGTCCGAGATCGCTCCCGTCAAGAAACCCTTGCCCAGCGGACTGAACGGAACGAACCCGATGCCGAGTTCCTCCAGTGTTGGAAGGATCTCCTGTCTCCGGTTCACGCCACCACAGCGAATACTCGCTTTGTGAGCGCCGTGACCGGCTGCACAGCATGAGCGCGACGAATGTCTCGCACGCCGGCCTCCGACATACCGAAGTGTTTGACCTTGCCCTGCTGGATGAGCTCCTTCACCGTTCCTGCGACATCTTCGATCGGCACGTTCGGGATCGACGCGGTGTTGATAGAACAGATCGATCCTGTCGGTGTTGAGGCGCTTCAGTGCGGCGTCAGCGACGGCCCGGATCCTTTCCGGCTTGCTATCCAGACCTTGAGCTCGGTATTCCGTTCTCGAAGCCGAACTTGGTTGCGATGACCACCTTGTCGCGGACGGGGGCCAGCGCCTCGCCGACAAGTTCTTCGTTCGTAAACGGACCGTATGCTTCGGCGGTATCGAAGAAGGTCACGCCGCCGTCATATGCGGCGCGTATTACTTTGATTGCCTCATTCTTTTCGGCCGCGGGGCCATAGCCCGAAGCTTAGTCCCATGCAGCCGAAGCCGAGGGCCGACACTTCCAGTCCGCTTTTTCCCAATGTTCTCGTTTTGCATGATTACTCTCCATTTGCAGTTTAGGCAGAACCGAGCGCGGGCCGTTATCCCGATTCTGCCGATCTTTTGCCTGATTCTCTTGCAGGCCAGTCTTTTAGCTCGCATCGAGAGAGCCGCAACAGCTATGCTTGAGATGGAAGAGAGAAACAAAATGACATTCGAATGGCAGGCACTCCATCGCTCCTCCCGCAACCCTGTCGATACAGGATTTGAGAGCCGAGCTGGCGAAGAAAATTGCCTGGTTCATCGGCTCTTCAGAGAGACAGATCACGGAAGTGCCTGGCTTGGTGCTGGTGCGCAGGACTGCACCCACTGCGCCATGCTCAGGAACGTACACGCCGAGCGTGATCGTCGTCGCTCAGGGCAGTAAGCGCGTCGACCTCGGCCAAACGACTTTTACCTACGACAGTCGCGATTCCTTTTGACCTCGATCGACTTGCCGATCGTTAGCCAGGTGGTCGAAGCGAGCGAAGCTAAGCCTCTTCTCGCTTTGGCGCTCAAACTGGAAATGCCGGTGGTCCGTGAGCTTATCGGCCGTGAAGAGGTCCACATGCGTGAGGGGTCGCCTGACACGCCCGCAATGGTCACTGGCGAGGTCACGGCTGAACTTACTGAGCGCATGCTGCCGGCTGGTCGACCTGCTGGCGAATCCGCCGGATATTCCCTTTCTGAGCGGCCTCATTCAACGCGAGATCATCTACCGGATTTTATGCGGACCCGAGGGCGCCCGCCTTCGAGCGATTGCAACCACAGGAGATCAGAGCCATCGCACGGCCAGAGCGATCTCCTGGATCAGGGACAACTATGCGAAACCGGTGCGCGTAGACGATCTGGCCCAGATTGCTGGCATGGGCGTATCGACCCTGCATCATCATTTCCGCGTGCTGACCCATATGAGCCCTCTTCAGTATCAGAAGCAGTTACGGCTCCAGGCAGCGCGGGGCCGAATGCTTGTCGATGGCCTGGACGCGTCGACTGTGGCCTTTGAGGTCGGATACGAGAGTGTCAGCCAATTCAATCGTGAATACAGCCGCTTCTTCGGCCAGCCGCCGATGCGCGACATCAAGGCACTGCGGGAAGGGAAAGTTGTTGAGATGAGTGCCGCCTGACCGCGAATCGTCATAGAGAACTCCAGGGATACTCGGGGAACCCGCCTTTCCGCCTCCGCCGATCAGAAGCTTCGTGACATACGGGGCTGCTACTCTTGCAATCCATCGACGGTCAAAGTGCTAGTTCTGTCTGCCCACGCCCCCCCAGTCGTTTGCCGGGTCCAGAGGTGTGGAACTCGGACAGCGAAAAGTCGAAACAAGCATCATAGGGAGGATGGTAGCGAGTCTGGTCGACCTAAGGGTCTGGGTGCTGTGTGCAACGCTGACCGCATCCACGGGATGGGCGAACATGATCGGCGGGGATCCCGTAGAGCCCAGGCATCACGCGGAGGCGTCCCCGGTTGCCCGGGATGTCCAGGAAGACGGGGAGGCAAGCGATGCCGCCCCGCCTTACAACTGGCGAGGGCTTCTGCTGCAGTCGCTGGAATTCAATGTGATCGAGAACGGCTTTCGTGTGGCCTCAGACCACAACATGCGTGATCAGTTGGCGCACAAGCCTTTCTGGCGCGACTACGCCAATTCGCTTGACCACTTCGAGATGAATCGCTGGAACGACGGCGACGATTTTCTGGTGAACTACATTGGACATTCCATGCAGGGCGCGGTGGGCGCCGATCTGGAAATACAGAATAGTCCGCGCGATGCCCGCATTCGTTGGGGGGAATCTGGATATGGATGGTCACGCTTCCGCGGGTTTCTTTGGTCGGTTGTTTACAGCACTCATTCCGAAATCAGTCCCATAGGCGAAGCGGGTATCGGCAACGAGGGTGGTTTTACCTACGGGGTGAAGTGCATGGACAAATGCACAGCCTCCAATTTCAAGCCGGGTGTCAGCAAGTACACGAACAATACCGGCTGGGTCGACTTTATTGTCACTCCCATCGGAGGAATGTTGATAGTGGTCGCTGAAGACATTGTCGATAAGAAGATCAGCGACCCGCTTACGGATCGCTTGCCCAACCACCCTCTGGCGGCAAGAATCCTGCGCGGCAGCTTAAATCCTGCGAGGTCGTGGACCAACCTGCTGCGTGCCAAGCCACCCTGGTACAGGGATTATGAGCATGGCTGGCCAGAGGGTAAACCTGGAATCCATCGCCTGAAGAGCGATGAAGAGGTGGCGTGGCAAAAGAGCCGCCCGCGGTTCTCGGTGTCTCCGCATTTCAGCGGCTTTTCGCTGGCGACAAATACCAACGGCTGCACCAACTGCCGCAACACGGTAACCGGCGGTGGGGTTGAATTTTCCGCGCAGATCCTTCCCTGGCTGGCGGTGGATAGCGACGTAAGCTATCAGCCGGGGGCGAGCCCACTTGCCAGCGATCGCGCTGGTGGCAATATGACCAGCGCTTTTTTCGGGGTACGCACCGGAATCCGCACCCGTAACTATGCGCTTCATGTCGCCCTAAGACCAGGGTTCGTTCAATTTGACCACGCTCAGCAAAGTAGCCCCACGACCACCGTTATCTATCCTCTCTATCCAGGCACAACCGTGAACGCGATTCCTGGAGCCACCACGGTAAATCCACCGCCGCGGCTGGGGTCGATCACTCATTTTGCCTGGAATGTCAACCTTAGCGGGGATTACGGCATCACTCGCTTCTTTTCGCTGAGGGCCAGCATGGGCGAGAATCTTATCCGCTATCGAACTCATTATGTCGATCCTCCCGGCGATGGCAAGCCTCCCTACGAAAGTTATTTGTCACAAGAGAATTTTATGAATAGAGATGCCTGGTCTTTTCAGGTGGGTCCGGTTTTCTCTTTTTGATTCGGTGCGCGCGCCAAAGAACAGGGCCGGTCGGAGAAGCCCGGTTAAACGGCAGACTGGATAGCTTCGGGATGGCCGGTGATTCGCCCACTGCCGAAAAAACGGAAGAAGAGTATTTCCCTCCCCCCACTTCTAGATTATTACGCACCAGGGGCCTTGCGGCAAGACCCGGGCCGTGTTGCATCATCGTCGGCTGAAGCACAAAAACCTACAAAGCGAGACACGATGAAACAGCATGCGGTAGTAATTGCAGGGGGAGGCCCAACCGGGATGATGTTGGCAGGCGAGCTGGCGCTGGCAAGCGTCGACGTAGCCATTGTCGAACGCCGCCCGAACCAGGAGCTTGCCGGTTCGCGGGCCGGCGGTCTCAGCTCACGTACTCTCGAGGTACTCGATCAGCGCGGAATCGTGGACCGGTTTATCGCAGAAGGACAAAGAGCCCAAGTCGCGGGATTCGCGGTCACGCGTTTAGACATCAGCGATTTTCCAACCCGGCACAACTACGGGCTGGCGCTCAGGCAGAAGCATATTGAGCGCATTCTCGCTGGATGGGTCAGCGAGCTGGCGGTGCCGATCTATCGCAGCCGTGAATTAACAGGTTTTGCGCAGGACGACACTGGCGTCACTATCGAACTGTCCGATGGTGCATCGCTGCGAGCAAGCTATCTCGTCGGGTGCGATGGTGGCCGCAGCCTGGTCCGCAAAGTTGCCGGCATCGAGTTTCCAGGATGGGATGCGACCACCAGCAGCATTCTCGCCGAGGCCGAGATGGCGGAGGAGCCGCCATTAGGGATCCATCGCACCGCACTTGGTATCCATGCCTTTGGCAGGGAGAAGTACGAAATTCGCGACGGCAAGATAGTCTTTGCCAAGGAAGGTCCCATAGGCGTCATGGTGACTGAAAAGAATGTCGGCGCCACAGACGAGCCCACACTGCGCGATCTCCGCGAAGGACTCGTCGCCGCATGTGGAACAGATTACGGAATCCATAATCTAACCTGGATTTCCAGGTTCACCGACATGTCGCGGCAGGCGGCGGCTTACCGCAAGGGCCGGGTTCTCCTGGCTGGCGATGCCGCGCATGTGCATTCTCCAGTAGGCGGACAAGGCCTCAATACCGGTGTGCAGGATGCAGTGAACCTGGGTTGGAAGTTGGCCCAGGTGCTAAAAGGAATATCGCCTGAAAGCTTGCTCGACACTTATCACGTCGAGCGGCATCCGGTCGCGGCCCGCGTGTTGCGCACGACCATGGCACAGGTCGCATTGCAACGTACGGACGATCGCACGGAAGCCCTGGGTGAAATCGTATTGGAGCTCCTTGGCATAGAGGAGCCTCGAAAACGGATCGCTGCCGAGATGTCAGGACTCAGTATCCATTACGACCTCGGCGAGGGGCATCCGCTGCTCGGCCGCCGCATGCCCGACCTCGATCTGGCCACGCCTGATGGTCCTATGCGTGTCTTTGCGCTTCTCCACAATGCGCGGCCATTGCTCTTGAATCTCGGCGCGCCCGGCAGCTTCGACATCACGCGGTGGGCAAATCGCATTAAGTTTGTCGACGCCAAATATGACGGTCCCTGGGAGTTGCCGGCGCTAGGCCTGGTATCCGCTCCAACCGCAGTGTTGATCCGGCCTGATGGATATGTGGCTTGGGTGGGAGACCCGACCCAACCTGACCTCACTGACGCGCTAACTACCTGGTTCGGACCGCCTGCTGCGGCGTAGAGCACCGGCTTAAAGACTCTCATCTTAAGCGTTGTCTCCCTGGCTCAATTTAGAACCGGGACCTGCGCAGCGAGTTTTTTCATTGCCGCATTTTCGCGGATAACTTCACCAGCCTCTTGACTGTGCAAAGCGATCTCTGCAGCGATTGAGCGAGCGAGCATTCGCTGATCGATATTGCCAAAACGCCCCGGCACGAGGCTTCCCAACCAACCGACCCAGGCCGGGGTATGAGCGTTACCGACAATGATGCCGGGGCGAAAGATGGCGAGGCGAGTAAAACCGATGCTGCGCACGGTGTCTTCCTTCATGCCCATGACGCGGACATAGCGGATCCGGCTGCGGGCTGAGCTTCCTACCGCAGAAAGGAGGCAGAACTGGGCGATTCCGGCCTCACGGCAGCCACGCGCAAACTCGCCGACGACGCCGAGTTCAAGTCGCCGCAATTCTTCTTCGCTCCAGTGCCTCGATCCAGTACCCACACCCACACAGCTCACCGCGCTGGCGGGACCTTGGCTTAAAGCTTCGCGGGCAACGGCGGCAGTGCGCTCGGCAAAGTCCACAGCGCCGGTATCGAGAACGACGTTGCGCACTCGCGGTCGCGCTGCAATGGGCTTTCTGGTAACCATCACCACTTCCCGGCATTCCGGAATTGCCAGCAATTCCGTGACGGCTGCACCGCCCACTTGCCCGGTACCACCCAGGACAATTGCAGCGAAATCCTGCTTCATAAATGAGCCCTCTACTCAGGTAAGAATGCGACACTTCCTCCATACCGGCAAGCAGCTTCCGTGGGTACGTTGACTCGGGGATGACGTACGCTGTAGTGAACAGATGAAGGTCCAGGGCTCGTTCTTCTGCGCGTTGAGCTAGCATGAACAACGATGCGGAAAACTTCCCGGGACGAAAGGCTGGAGCCCGCAACCAGAATAGCCGGAGCTCCAGGGAGATACTAAAAATGGACTTGACCAGAAGACAGGCAGCGCTGCTATTGGCCGAAGCCATGGTAGGCGTACCAATGGCGGCAGCAGGCGCCCGGGCTTCACTTACAGAAATTGCGTTAGCGGCGGGCGATGAGTCAACGGCATCCGACGCCGAGCCGGCCGCGCCTGTCTATATTGTGTTGTGGTTTGATACTGAGGACTACATCCTGCCTGAAAGCGATGACGCCGCATTGCGCATCGCAGACTTCCTTACCCAGCAAGGCGTTCGCGCCACATTCAAGGTGGTTGGCGAGAAGGCACGTGTGCTCGAACGGCGTCAGCGTGCCGACGTGATTGCCGCCCTCGCTCGCCATGAAATCGGCTACCACTCCAACACCCACAGCCAGCAGCCGACACCGGCGGTCTACGAGTCAGTGCTCGATTGGGAATCCGGCCAGGAGGAGTTCAATCGCCGAGAGCGGGCCGGCTTTGACGATCTCACGCGCATATTCGGCAGGCCACCCAGCTGCTATGGCCAGCCTGGCGTCAGTTGGGCGCCGCAAGCTTATCCGGCCCTGAAGAAATGGGGTGTGCATGTATACCTCGATGACGGCGACCAGGTACAACTCGATGGCAAGCCGTTTTGGTATGGCGGCCTGCTGAATATCTTTCATATCGATGCCGGCCGGCAACTTGAACAGAACAACGATTGGTCGAACCTGGAGTCAGCCAAAGCGAATTTCAAAACCCTATATACCCAGATGAGCGCCCAGCCGCCGGGCGGTATTGTGAGCTTCATGTTCCACCCCACGCAGCTGATATCCGAGGTCTTCTGGGACGCGGTGAACTTTGCCCACGGAGCAAACCCGGCTCCTTCGGAATGGAAGATGCAGCCGAAGTGCAGCCCAGAACAACGCGAACGAGCCTTCCAATACCTGGAAGGCCTGGTCAGTTATGCAAAATCGTTTCCGGGTGTCCGCTTCGTGACCGCGTCGGAGGCTTACGTAATCTGCCGCGATAAGACCCAGGGTCGAAGGTTTACCGCCGCGGAACTCGCCCGCGTGGCTAGCCAGGTGAATCCGGGTATCACGTTCCAGGTTTCTGACGAGTATTCTCTTTCCGCCAGCGATATTTTTTACTTACTCAGTGGCCTTGTAACTCTCCTATGTAAGCAATGGCGCAATTGGAGAGGTGACGCTTCCCGGCACCCCTTATGGCCCTGCCTCACGAGCATTCGGTCTCACGATGCCGGCGGCTGCAACAAAGATAAGTTGGAGCCAGTTCTCGCGAACTTCCATCGATGTAAACGAATTTCTTACCAGGCGCCAATCCATCCCAAATGCTGTTTGGTTCGGTAGCACGGCAGTGACGCCTGAAGCCTATTTATTGGCGCTGGCAAACGTCACGCAAGAACTTTTTTCCGGGGGCCGGCCGCCCGACTCGGTGACAATTTCTCCGGCTGAGCTTTCCGCCGCGCAATGGGTTGCCAAAGATTCTTCTTCGATATGGGATTGGCCCATCTTTCCTCCTGGATTCCACTCCGATCACTTGATGGAACTCGCGCGCCTGCAAGCCTGGACCATCAAGCCAGCTATTCTCGAAAGCCCGCGTCGAGATGCGGTGCAGAAATCCGGCTGATACCCGAGTCTTCACCCACCCGGTCAGTTGACGCGGACAAAAATTGAAATTGGGGGGCGGCCTGTATGCTTGCGCTGGTCGACCACGGCCAACGCTGTTCCCGAACAGACTACGGTGCCATCGCCGAGCACGACGCCATCCCAGGTAGGAGGAGGCGCCTCGACCGTAATCCGCCGCTTCCCTACTCGATCCGCTCGAAGCGAACCGCATCCGCCACCACAATTCCGTTGGCCGCGTTGCTCAGTTCCACAAACCGCGGATTGTCGAATGTGCCCAGCAGATGCCACTGCCCCGCTCCCTGCTGCTGATTCACCATCACCGTCTGCGTCTCGTGCTCGGCGACGATCTTGTAGCGCGCGTTGGTAGCCAACGCACCCACCTTGGGAGCGCCGGTATAGACAGAAACCTTATACTTCCCCACCAACGGGCTGTCGCCCCGCCAAAGCGCAGTCCTCGAGCCATCCCCACCTTCGGTCCAGAAACTGGCTCCCGCGTAGTTCCCGCTCGCCGGGCTCTCATCGGAATGCCACTGCTGCCGGTGGCTGATCAAGAACGCCGCGCCAATGCCGATATCATCTACCGTCACCACCTTCAGCGGCTCGGTATAGATCTTCCAACGACGTAGCTGGACCTCATGCGATGGCTCATTTACCTTCATCCACGCGTCCAGCTGCCCGTCGAGTCGTTTCACCACCTCAGGATTCGTCTTCGCCACATCATGCAATTCCTGAGGATCGCTTTGCAGGGCGAATAGCTGCTCTTCTCCTGTCCACAGATTGCGAATCAGCTTGTAATCGAGACTGCGGACCGACCTCTCCGGGATCTCCACATCCTCTTCGCCAAAAATATATTCATTCGCCGACTTTACCTTGCCCTCAACCAACGGCGCCAGGCTATGACCTTGCGCATCGTCGAGCGCCGGAGCGCCGGCCAGGTCGAGCAGCGTGGGCGCCGTATCCACATTCGAAGCCAACCCGGGATTGACCTGTCCCTTGGGGATTCCAGGTCCCGCCACAATCAACGGAATATGCATGACCGGATCGTACAGCGACCGATGGTCGAAAGTTAGAAAGTCATCCGGATGGGTGTACAGCATTTCCCCATGATCCGATGTCAGCAGCACGTAGGTGTTGTCTTCCAAGCCCAAGGACTTCAGGCGATCGAGAATTTGACCCGCATACCGGTCTACATAGTGAATCTTTCCGTCATAGAGCTGGTACAGCCTCTCCACCGCCTTCTCGTCGCCATTCACTGCCAGGCGTAACAACCCGCCGCGCACTAAATCGTAACCGTCGTTAGTCAGATAAGGATAAGCATCCGATTTGAACAGGTCGTCTTCGGGCGGAGGATTGTACGGGGAGTGCGGTTCCAGCAGGTGCACATAGAGGAAGAAAGGCTGTCCGGAATCGTGATGGTTATCCAGCCACGCCAGCACGCCGGCTGTGGTGTATGGCGCACCGATTTTTGCCCGCGCTGCCCGCTCCGTGATATCCGGAGCCGCCGCGCTGCCATCTACAAAATCGTCGAAGCCATTCCCCATCAGCGGCTTGCCGCCCAGCGCATTGTCCACGAACGCCGCCGTACGGTAGCCCCCATTCTTGAAGCTCTCTGCCATCGTCGGCACATCCTTGTTTAGCAGCGGCATCCCCGGTGTCCAGAACAAGGTGACGCCGTGCTTGGAAGGAAACAGCGAGGTATGCAGCGTTCCGAAGGAGGGCGAGGTCCATGGGGCAACCGTGTAGTAGTGCGACAACAACACCCCACGCGCAGCCAGCTTATCGATGTTCGGGCTGGTTTCACGCGGGTTGCCATAGCAATGCAGTTCGTCTGCGCGAAGCTGATCGAGCACCAGGACAAGCACGTTTGGCCTCGCACTTTGCGCGCTCAGCAAACCAGGCCCCAAGCAAGCGGACCAAACCAACCCCGCCGCCATACAGCGGGCGATTCCCTTCCAACCATTGTTGAGCATGTCTTTAAGTCTCTTTTAGTAAATGAATTTGAGAGAAAGTTGAACGATTCGTGCTCCTGTGATGGAGGTGATGCGGCCGTAGGTCGAAGCCGATACGGTCGCCGAAGGAATCCCGAGCAAGGGATGATTCAGCGAATCAAAGAAGTCTGAACGGAACTGCACTGACTTCCCTTCCTTGATGGAAACAGCCTTGAAGACCGACAAATCAAGATTCGTGGTGCGCGGACCGATGATGTTGTCTCTTTGTTCGTTGCCAAACTGGCCCACGCCCGTCTGCACATAGCAACTGGTATTGAACCACTCCGCAATCGACTGGTTGGGCGGCCGGTTCCCGTTGCAGACCTGGTTTCCGCGCTGCGCATGGTCTCCACCCGTATCGGAAAGATCAGTAGCGGAGACATTGAACGGAAGGCCGCTCTGCACGGAAAGAATACCGCTTCCCTGCCATCCCCCAACCAGCGCATTGGTAAGCCAATTTGCAGAGCCGAGAAACTGCTTGCCTTGTCCGAAAGGAAGCTCGTACACCCCGCTGAGCTTGAACACCTGTCCAGCGTTGAAGTCAGACTGCCCGTACTCCGCCTGCACATCTGGCCCATACTGCGGATTCGACGCGCCATTATTCAGCGCATCCATTGACTTCGACCACACGTAGTTCGCGTGCATCGAGAGGCCGTTGGTAAACCGGCGCTCCAGTTCTCCTTCGAGGGCATTATAGTTTCCATAGCCGATGCTTGCGATCTGGTACACATCTCCAACATACGCGTACGGCCGGCGGCTTTGGATGGAGCCCGGATTGCTGGGATCCGTCGGCAGCGAGGCCTGGTTGGGATTCTGCCTGATCTGCAAATGGTCTGACTTATTGCCCAGGTAAGAAATCGTCGCCAGCCAATGCGGTCCCAGGCTCTGCTGCACCGATAGGTTCCACTGCTGCACATAAGGCGTTTTCATACGTAGTTGAATGGTGAACGGGGCTTCAGCACTCAGAGCCGGATTAGACACGAATGTATTTGTCACCGGCACCAGCGTCCCCAGCGAATAGGTATTCAACTGCAGAAAAAAGTTCGGCTGGTTGATCATCAAAAACTGCAGCTGGTTGTATTGGAACGGCGAATAGTAAATGCCGTATCCACCGTGCACCGTGGCGGTATTGTTCAGCAGGTAGGCAAAGCCGACACGTGGAGCGAAGTTGAGGTACTGCTGATGAAACGTGCCCGGATGGTTGGTGTTGGTGGGCAGATCATAGACGTTGGAGTGGCCATTGGCATCCGATGGCGACCCATAGTAGTCATAGCGAATGCCCCCATTCAACGTGAGCCGGTTGGTGATTCTCCAATCATCCTGGATATAGGGCAGCACATTCCACTCCCGGAAATTGGCGATGGTGACTCCCGTTCCTCCCTCGGCAGAAGATGGAAAGCCGAGCAGAAGGTCGGCCAGATCGCTACCGCCCACGAGCTTCTTCGCATTGTGGTTCGAAGTATTCTGGCCGTTGAACGTGAACTGGCCGCTATTCCAAATGGTCCAGTTTCCATTCATCTCCAGCCGGTCGAGTTCGCCGCCAAAGTAAATGTTGTGCTTGCCGCGACTCAGGTTCGCCTCGTCCGCGAATTCATACAGCCGCTGCAACGCACCCTGGGGACTGGTAGGGCTGCCCAACCCGGTATGGGTGGTCAAGGATACCGCCGGGGGCGCGTACTGGGACTGGGCGGGGTCGAGATTCTGTATCCCAAACTGGGTAACAAAGTCCGCCGTGCCTGCGCCGGTGGTGGAGTAGAAAATGTTGCTCTCGTTGTATCCGAAGCGGGCAACGTTCAGCGTGCTTGGATTAAAGCTATGGGTCTCCTGCACGTAGGCATTCTTGGCCGATTGAACATTAATGTAGTTGAAGATCGAAGTCGCGCTGAAGCTCGGCTGAAGAATGCTGGGATTGGTACTTTCGTAGGCGCCATACAGGGTGTCTTGCGGGCGCAAATTGTAGTCCACGCGTCCCAGGTAAGAGTCGTAATTGGTGGTGTTGTTGACGCTCTTCTGGTAGTTGTCGCCGGCGATTACGCTGCCCGTCGGCAGCGGATAGTACGCCAAAAACTTCTGTGCAAAGGTGCTTATTTCGCCCGAAGGGATCGTGTTGTTGGGGAATGGCGAGATGGTCCCGGCCTGCTTGTTATAGGTCGTTGGGTCGTAGATGGTGAAGCTGTCCGCCTGAAAATTGCCTTGCCGTTCCGCTGCCGTGGGGACGTTGGCAAAAAGCGTTGTGCCCTGGGACTCTCTCAAACCGGAATAATCAAAGAAGAAGAACAGCTTGTTGCGAATAATCGGGCCGCCGATATTGGCACCGAACTGGTTAAACCGCAACGGTGGTTTGGGCACCTTGAAATATCCCACGGTGTTCAGGGCGTCGTTTTGAAAGTAGTCGTAGACCCTGCCATGGAAGCTATTGGTACCGCCTTTGGTGATCACATTGAGCACGCTCGGCTCGTCATACCGCGCGGATGCCCCGTTCTGGATGATCGAGACCTCCTGCGTCGCTTCGATCGGGGGCTGAAAGTTGGCCGTCTTGGTGAGCACGGCAAAGTTGGTTACGCCGTCCTGAAGGTAGCTGGTTGTACCCGACGCGGATCCGCCGATGGTCAAGCTATTGCTGGTGGTCTTGAAGTTCCCTATAGGTCCGGCTGCATTCTGGAACGGCGAAACGTTGGTTGCTGCCTGCAGGGTCTGGAAGACGTTCCTTCCGTTGGCGGGAAGATTTTCGATATTGTGGCTGGGAACCAGGGTTCCCACCTGGTGGTCAGTGGTTTCCAATTCCAGTTGACTACTCCCTGCGTTGACCTCAACATTTTGGCTGGTGTTGCCCGGGTTCAGATGAAAATCAAAGTTCGCCGCCTGCCCCAGGGCAACGACGATCTGCGCATTGGTCACCGCGAATCCTGCCGCGGATGCCGTCACCTTATAAGGATCCGGAGGAAGCGAAAGGATGGTGTAGTACCCAGACGTATTGGTCTGCACTTCGCGAGTGGCGCCAGTCGCAACATCCGTCGCTGTCACTGTGCTATTGGGAATGGCGGCGCCGCTTTGGTCATAGACCACCCCCACAATAGACCCGGAGGTCACCTGGGCATGGAGCGCCGCAAGATAAACAAGTCCCAGGGCAGCAATCAACACAGGTGCCCGTAAAACGGATGAAATACTCGTGGTCTTCTTGAAACTCCGCATGGCAACGCCTCCCGGCAGAACACTCAGTTTCTTTGTTTGCGCGACAAAGGAAAGCCCAAAACAATAGGTGGCGCCGAATATAGTGGTTGGGAACAGGGCTTGTAAACAGGGCCACGCTTCCCATCCTGGACGACTCCCCAGGCACTCTTGCCTATTTAGTTTTGAGATGGAAAGAAAGAATCAACAACAGCCACAACAACAGCGACGGCAGGGCACGGAGCGCTTCTGGATGGTGTAGAACTGGCAAGAAGCCGTCAACATGTACCTATTAAGGAGCATTGGCTCATCCATTGTCAAGCCCTACGCCCATTAAAGCTCTTGCACCCGTTTTATTTGGCCTGGACGTGATCCGGAATTTTCCCCATGACGGACGCCGGTCGATATGATCAGGAAGGCGCCCTCTCAAAGCCCCTCAACGAAATGGATTTGCGATCACAAATGGTGTGCCTTCTGTTCTTGCCTCTCTTCACGCTCATTTCGAGCGGGGGTGTCGCTTCCGAGTTGCCGGAGGGTAAAGGCAAGGATGTGGTGGCAGATACCTGCTCAGAGTGCCACTCGCTCCGCCGCATCGAGGCCCAGCGACTGGATGAGGAAGGTTGGAAAAACATCCTCCGTGAAATGACCGAAAACGGAGCTTCCATTGAACCGGATGACCGCGCGACGATCATCGAATACCTGGCCAAAAATTTTGGCCCTGACGCAAAAGTGAACGTGAACACGGCCGATGCCGATGAGATTGGCGCCGTCTTACGTCTTACGCCTGAAGAGGCAAAGGCGATCGTGAGTTATCGCAAAGACAACGGTGAATTCAAAGACTTGGACACGCTCGAAAAAGCGAGCGGCGCCGCTGACAAAGTCGAAGCCAAGAAGGCGCTGGTCGAATTCTAGCCTTACGCCAGCAGATCGCGCACCACGACGCCCTGGTTCCCTACTCCCGACAAACGCGCATCCAGGCCCTGATACTTTACCGTCATTCGCTTGTCATCGATGCCCAACGTGTGGAGGATGGTCGCGTGCAGGTCGTGCACGCTGACCGGCTTGTCCACGGCGGCATATCCCAGCTCGTCGCTTGCGCCGTACGTTAACCCTTTTTGGAAACCGCCGCCGGCGAACATATACGAGAACGCTTTGATGTGGTGATCGCGTCCGGTACCTGACTGCGACATCGGCGTCCGTCCGAATTCACCACCGAAGACGATCAACGTGTCGTCTAACAGCCCACGCTCTTTCAAGTCCCGGATGAGGGCGGCGGTGGGCTTGTCTACTTCTTCGGCTTTATATTGAATGCCGCTCTTCACTTCCTCGTGATGGTCCCAATCGCGGTGATACAGCTGTATAAATCGAACCCCGCGCTCGGCCAACCGCCGCGCCAGCAAGCAGTTCGAAGCATAGGAACCATCCCCTGGTTTCGCGCCGTACGCTTCAAAAACATGAGCCGGCTCCTTGCTCATGTCCACCAGTTCCGGAACGCTCGATTGCATACGGAAAGCCATCTCGTATTGGGCGATGCGGGTCATGATTTCCGGATCTTGCACGCTTTTGTAGCGGATGCGATCGAGCGCCGTCACGGCGTTGATGGAATCATGCTGTAACGGCTGGCCGATGCCGTGCGGGCTTTCGATGTACGACACCGGATCCCCGAAGGAGTTCAGCTTTATGCCCTGAAACTTGCTGGGCAGGAAACCGGAGGACCACTGCCGTGCCGAAACCGGCTGCATCTGCCCACCACGGCCTTGTGAAAGCATCACGATGAAGCCGGGAAGATCCTGGGTTTCTGATCCCAGCCCGTAGAACATCCACGACCCCATGCTGGGCCGTCCGGCGATGATCGATCCAGTGTTCATAAACATATGCGCAGTGTCGTGATTGATTTGCTCGGACCAGACGGAACGGACGATACACATTTCGTCCGCAAGGCTGCCCATCTGCGGAAACAGTTCGCAGATCTCCATCCCGGATTGGCCAAACTTCTTGAAGCCAAATTGCGGCGCGAAACATTTCAACTGCTTTCCCTGCAGTTGTGCGAGTTGCTGCCCCTTGGTGAAGGATTCAGGCATGCCTTGCCCGTCCAACTTCGCCAATGCGGGCTTGTAGTCAAACGTTTCCAGATGGGAAGGTCCGCCCGCCTGGTAAAGATAAATCACGCGTTTTGCTTTGGGCGCGAAATGGAGTGGATTAACCGCTCCCAACGACTTCAGGTTAGCCGCTGTTTGCTCAGCGCCGGCACTCGCGGGGCCGAGTAACGAATTCAGCGCCACCAGACCCAGTCCGGTCAAACCTTGCTTCAGGAACGCTCTGCGTTTCAGCGAATCTATATCATCAAAGCCGCTCATCGTATGCCTTCTCTCAACTCAATCCCTGGTAATTACTTCGTGCAGGCTTAAAATCGCGCGGGCCACGTTGCTCATCGCGGCTAATTTAATTGCTCGTTCGTTGGACGGGATGGGCGCGTCGCCAATCTGGAGGAAGTCTGTCGCCTGAGCTTTGTCGCTCTTGAAATGCGCCATGCTCCTGGCATGTAAATCCATCAGGATCTGCAATTCGTCCGGTTCCGGTTGCCGCTCGGTGGCTTGCAGGAAGGCCCATCGAAGCTGACTTTGGAGGTCTTTGCCGCCGTATTGCAGGATGTGCTCGGCAAAGACGCGGGATGCTTCCACAAACGTTGGATCGTTCAATAGATCGAGCGCCTGCAACGGCGTGTTTGAGGTGGTGCGGAAGACTGCGCACTCTTCGCGCGTGGGCGCGTCAAAATTCATCATCGTCGGTTGCAGAAAGGTTCGCTGCCAGAAGGTGTAAACGCCGCGCCGGTAGAGATCATCGCCATGGCTCGCCGACCAGCTGCGCTTGGGAAAGTTCAGCGCGGCCAGGTATCCGTCGGGCTGATAGGGCTCGACGCTCGGTCCGCCAAACTTATTGACCAGCAACCCTGAAATTTCCAGCATCAGATCATGGACGGACTCAGCATCCACGCGGAACCGGTTCTGCCGCGCAAGCAGGCGATTTTCCGGATCGCGTTCATCGAGTGCCGGGGACGACAATGAGGATTGGCGATAGGTTTCGCTCAATACAATGATGCGCGCCATGTGCCGCATATCCCACGGATGGGTGTTTGCCGCATCGTATTGCGGATTCATAAACTCAGCCGCGAGCCAATTCAGCAGTTGCAGATGCGATGGCCAGTCACCTTGTGACCCGAAATCCTCGACGCTCTTGGAAATGCCCGCGCCGAAGTACTCGCTCCACATGCGATTCATGTAAACGCGCGCCGTCAATGGATTCTGCGGCGATACCAGCCAATTCGCGAGATCGAGGCGTGTCGCGCGACGGTCCCCCGTATCTAAATGTCCGAGAAATTCGGGGATTGCCGGTTGCACGATGTCGCCCGAATCGTCCATCCAATTTCCACGCGCCAGAATGCGCGTCTCGCGGGGTGGTGCGGTTTCTGTGACCATTACCTCGGCCACCGCGCCCTGGAGGAAGCTCAAATTCATTTCCTGCTTCGCAATTTCGAGCCGGCCTGGGGTCAATTCCGGCGCCGAGTATTCAAAATAATTTCGAACTAACGCCACCTGCTCCTTAGAACGATTGGCTTCCGGCTTCTCCAAGGCCCGCACTAACTTGTGAGGGAGTCCCACCGTGCGCAGGGAGTCTTCATCGCCCGGCTCTTCATCCTCATTGTCTTTTTTCGCCTTCACCGACTGTTCTTTGGCGGGAGGCTCCGCGGATGGAGTGGTGTTCCTGTCTTTTTCAGCCGGCTTCGGATCCGCGCCGGTCTTGAGCCCGGCGTCAGATTTTGGCTTGGGATTGTTGTCCCAGGAGTAAGCACCCTTGGAAAGGCCTACCCGAAATCGCCCGATGGTCGCTTGACGGTAGTCAGAATCCTGATGGATGTGAAGGGTCACCGTGGAGAGGGCCGAGGTGTGCAATGGTTGCGCGAACCGCAGGATCAGCAGTGGCGGCCTGGTCTTACCCACTACGCCGAATCCCGTCTTCGGATTGCCATCCAGTACGGCCTCGGCAGGAAAGCCCTTGGTTGCGGGAACGCTGCTGTAGGCCAATACAAAATCCGCTTTCTGGCCTGGCTTGTGTCCGTCTGAAGAGTAGGTCGCGTCTACTTCCGAGATGACGAAGCGGTCAGAGCCGCGTGAAATGTCCGCGCCCGCCAAGGATGCGTCGGTGTCTATTTCCAGGCCGAGGCTGGTCCACACGCCAACGCCCGGTTTCAACGTCACAGAATAGGTTTCGTTGTCCGGATTCGGCCCACTCGCGATTACCAGTCCGGGTCCGCCGGTCGTGGCGTCGATTGGGTTCTCATGGTTTTCCGGATCGAGTTCCGTCGTGCTCACGGAGAGCCTGGCTTGTTTTGCCGAGGCCGCTACGGGAATAGGGTAAGTCCACTCTAAGTCGCCGCTTTCCGCCCGCGCGAGCAAGTCCTTCTCCCAAGCACGCCGTTGTTCCACCAAAGCGTCTGCTTGCCGGTCGAGATCCGTCTTGGCAGCGTTGATCTGCTCTTGCAAAGCATCGATGCGCTCTTTCTGACCAGGTTGATAGACAGCGATTTTGGGCGCGAACGCGTCATCGCCGGAGTCCGTGACCATCCCGTCCTCTTTGACGTCGGCGAAAAACGCCTTCATGGCGTAAAAATCCTTGGTCAAAATCGGGTTGAACTTATGGTTATGGCATTCGGCGCAGCCCATGGTGCTGCCCAACCAATTGGTGCTCAACGCACGAACGCGTTCCGCCCCATACTTCGCCAGGTATTCCTTGGGCTGCAGACCTCCTTCGGCGGAGGTCCTGCCCATTCGGTTGTAAGCGGTTGCAACTCTTTCATCGACTGTCGCATTCGGCATCAAATCGCCGGCCAACTGCTCGCGAGTAAAAACATCGAAGGGCTTATTGTCGCGAAATGCCTGGAGCACGTAGTCGCGATAGGGCCACGCCGGTCGCGTGCCGTCACTGTGAAATCCCGCCGTATCCGCATACCGCACAGCATCGAGCCAGCGAACTGTTTGCTTCTCGGCATAAGCGGGCGAGTCGAGCAAGCGATCGACTAATTGCTCATAAGCCTGCGGTGATTTGTCCGCGACGAACGCTGCTGTTTGTTCGGGCGTGGGCGCAAGGCCTGTCAAATCGAGAGTTACGCGACGGATCAGGGTGCGGCGATCGGCTTCCGGCGACGGCAATAAGCCTTCGTCCAACAAACGAGCCTGGATAAATGCATCGATCGGATTTGATTTCGCGACGCCTTTCACGAGCGGCACGGGCGGCCGGGTGATGGGCACATACGACCAATGCTCCTCATACTTCGCACCCTGCGCCACCCAGTCCCGTATGGTCTCTTTCTGCTTCTCGGTCAGCTCCTTATGGGCAAAGGGGGGCGGCATGATATGCGCGTCCTTGGCGAAGATGCGCTGGATGATCTCGCTATGCTCCACGTCGCCAGGCACAATCGGCGTGCCCTTGGCCTTAGGCTTCAAGGCCTCTTCGCGAAGATCCAGGCGCATATTGGCCATGCGGGAGCTGGCATCCGGTCCATGACAACGAAAGCATGTGTCGGACATGATCGGCCGGATATCGCGATCAAAGGAAACCTGTCCCCCCGATTCGGCAAGGGACGGAGCCGAAACGGCCGCAAGGAGCATGATCGGGGCTAAGGTGAACCGTGCAAATGGGCGGGAACAACAACCGATGGCCGTCAACTTGCCAAAAATGTTAACGCTCCGGTATCAGCATGGTCAAGTCAGATGATGCTCCATCAATGGAATCAATGAGGTCCCCTACGGCTGGCTGCGAGCCTCCACGGGGTGGTTACTTCCGGTTCCCCTGTAGAAATGTGCGAACTAAGCGAACTAAGCGAACTAAGTCGGCTCCTGCACCGATTCCTAGTTGGATTCTTCGTCGTTCGAGGGTTCTGATTCTGCATTGCAGACCGGTGCAACATTGAATGAGGTAGTCCGATTACAGCGTTGGCCCACGCCCGATGAGATCCAGGTTTCGGATGAGAGAGGGGAGGGGGCTCTTTGAAGCAATCAATCGCTGGTTTCACCAAGAGCGTAGACTGATCGGCATAAATCTTCGGCCCTAGTGCTTGCTCCCAAAAGCCCCTTTCGTTGGCGAAAGCAATTGCGTTAGGCATGTCATCCCTTTAGCCGGCAATCCGGCCTTTAGGAGGGGGCAGTGCAATGCAACGGTTCATTCTTCTTGGGCTTCTGACATCCATAGCCTTTCCGGCCTGGGCTGCAAAAAGCGTCACCGTTGCCGAACTGGAAAAGGTGCTCGCCAGACTGAGCGCCGAACACAAGCCGGATGGGGAGATTGCACGGCAAATCGCCAGCATGAAACTTTCTGAGCGCGTAACCGAGGCTACTTTGGGCCAGCTCAGTGTGCATCTGGACAGGAGTTCCCAGGCAGTGTTGGCCCTGCAATTATTGGCTGATCAGTCGGCGTTCCTAGATCCGCCGCCTAGCGAACTGCCGACCAGCCTCATTCCCGACGATGGCACCCAGCAGCGAATGCTTGAGGCTGCGCGAAATTATGTTGCGCAAACGTTACCGCGGCTGCCCAACTTGCTGGCCACCCGGTCCATCCGTCGTTACGATGACAGCCCGCAGGAGCTGAAGAAAGGTGGTTGGCCGGTGCGTTTAGGGACTGCACCTGGTGGACAATTCGAGCCGGGAAATCTCTGTGCTCGACGAGCGGGACAGCCTGCCCTCCGCAGTCTGGCAGGAGCAGTCTGGACTTATCTCCAGGGGTGAGTTTGGTTCCACCTTGGGAATGATCCTTGCCGACACAAGCAAAGGAAAGATGACGTGGAGCCACTGGGAGCAGATCGCGGGTGATCGGGCGGCGGTCTTCCAGTATTCGGTACCTAGATCCGCCTCGAACTACGAGGTCATCGGCTATGAGCAGCCTGCTGCGGAGTACGCAAACCTCACAGGCCGCCAAGGTGTTGCAGGGATCGGACCCCAACTGAGCAGCCACTCTTCCGATATCACGCCCAGCATCATCAGGCCTGGTTATCATGGAACTCTTTCGCTGGACCCGACCACCGGGACCGTCCTCCGGATCACCATCGAAGCCGACGCGAAAGGGGGAGCCATGTTCCAACGAGCTTCCATTGTGGTGGAGTATGGGCCGGTCCAGATAAACGATACCAAGTTCGTTTGTCCGGTGCGAAGCGTTGCACTCTATGAAGCGACCGCTCCCGCACAAGCCAATCTCTCGGACGCGCCGGCCGAGTGGTTGAACGTAGTTCTGTTTACGGGCTACCATCGCTTCGGCTCGACGGTAAAGATTCTGACTGAGAAGCCGGCGCCGGAGTAGTGCAGGTTTCTCGCAAACGGAGAGCTACTTCTTGCTCACCGGTTTGGGCACGAAATAACCGCGACGCGCCTGTAACTTCACGCCGTCCCTGTCCACGTTCACTTTTAATGAATGATAGGTGCCGTCCGGCTTTATCTTTTCGAGTGGAAGTTCAAGCACGTATACAACTTCCGGCGCCTCTATCAGGCTCTTCAATCCGCCATCGAGATCGTTACTGTTGTGGAACAACGTACCCCCCGTTCCGTCTGCGAGTTCCGCCATAGCATTCCCTGCGCTCGCCATGGCGTCGGTGCGAAAGTGCGGACTGCCCAATAAGTTGTGGTCGCTGGCGGTCAGGGAGGTTGTGTATAACCCTCGTGCATCAAGAGCGCTGATGGTCACATTGGAACGTGCGGCAAGGTCGACGATCTGCGACTCCCCGGCCCACAGTTCCTGTTGTAGTTGGGGGAAACCGGATGACACCAGGATCAGCACGCGTTGTCCTGGAAGAGCAGCCATCCTACTCAAAATCTGGGTCATAGTTCCGTACGTTACTTGAATATCGTGCCTGGCAAGGCCAAGAACTCGATTGGCAGCTGCTTTTGCCATAAGCGTAGGGGTGTCTTGCTGGGCCAGCCCCAAGTTAGAGTCCAAGCCCGACTTAGAGATGTCATCGGGCTTGACCGGCATGGTGCCGAGGGCTGGGTGACAACTCACAATCTGCGCTACAGCATCCGCGAGGGCTGTGGAGTCCTCCTTATTTACGATCAGGTCGGCTTGGTAATAATCAATTTTCGGACACGCGGTATCGTCGGGAAGGTAGATGCGTTGCGCTTCCAGACTCATGATCGCGTCCCGCAACTTGGCGGGTTCGCGTGTCCAGCCGCCGTTCGTTTTTTGAGAAGTTGAGACCACGACGGCGATATTCGAGTCGGCTAGCAATCCCTGCGAAACTTCAAGGCCAGCCTTCTTGGCATGGGCCAACTCTTCGAAAGTTAGGTTCATATCGTCAAAGAGCAAAACGATGAAGCGCTTCGGCGTGGGTGGTCCTTCATGGTTTGGAAGGGCCGGCCGTCCATCGCTTTCTACGTTGTTCTCTGGGCTTGACCCTCGTGGCCCGCGTTTCTCAATTGTGAATCCGGAGACAACTCGCGGCTTACCGTTGTCAAAGACTTGAAAGTCCTCTTTCTTCAGGTCGCCGACGGTATGGCCCTGCTGATCCCGAACGACTACAGGCACCAGGACCCGGTTGACATTCATTTCAATCTTGGGGGTTGTGTCCTGGCGCTCATTCGTTTGTTGAGCGAGGGAGTGTGCGCAGGAGATGAGAACCAGGCAACCGAGGACGACAACGGGGCACATCCGCATATTCACATTCATTCGGATTTCCTCCGGAATATGCGATCTTTCATTGATCCGCTACGCGATCTGTCTACCATCGATTCGTTGCTGCTTTGAAGACATGGGTCATATTACGCTCCGTAGGCTGCCGCAGGTTCAATTTTAGGAAAAGCCCAACATCCAAGGCCGGGTTCCCCTGACAGGTCGTCGTGACATTAACTGGACCTGCGGAAGCGTAGCGAGCCAACTTAGTCAAAACCCGATTTTCCGGGAGATCGGGAGTCGTCCCCTGTAGAAATGTGCGAACTAAGCGAACTAAGCGAACTAAGTCGGCTCCCCACATTTATTCCTCTTCCTCATTTAAAGATTCCGATTCTGATATGGCAGACCAGAGGGTAGCTGGGCGGCCTCTGCTGGGCTGGGCTGGTTGGGAAGACGGCACCCAACGATACGAGCTGTTCGAGTGCGGCTTCGATACGGCTGGTGCTGAGATGGCCGTGGAAGAGGGCACTTATTTGCTTTCTGGACAGGCCCTCGGTGGAGGCGTTGATGGCTTCGAGGATACGGTCGGCGGTATGGTCGCCGGTGGATGTGCCGAAGAAGAGAGAGGCACTTGCAGAGCAGTAGTCCCACACGGCGAGCGCGGCCTGCAGGTGAGGCAGGCCGATGATTGGGCTGCAGTCGAGAACAGCGTATATGGCGCTGAGACGGAGGACCTGGGCTTCGGCTCGACTGGTGGCGGCGCCGTAGAGGTCAGGACGTACCTGGCTCAAGGCCGGGTAGCAGTCGTGCCAGAGAGCTCGCGCCTTGTCGTCGCGGACGAGGCGGATGGTTTGCGCGTCGCCGACCCAATCGAGAGCGCGGCGCAGTTCGGCGGCAACGGTGGATAGTTCCTGAGCGTCCAGGTTGCCGCCTTCCGGCAGGCATTGGCTGCGCTGTACTGCAGTCCAGAGACAACGGTTGGCGAAGCCGTTGTGCGCTTCTGCAGGGTGAAGATTCTCTGCGAGTTCGCGCTGCGTGATGTGGGCGATCAGGCTGATATGCGTGCCGGTTGCCTGGATGGGGTGGAGACCTGCTAGCGAGCGGAGGTCGCCACTATCCCAGGCGCAACGGAGGAGGGGCGAGAGGTGGCCCTTGGCACGCCGCAAGGAATGGAGAACGGCGGCGAATTCTTCGGAGAGCGCGAGCAGGCGGCGGTCCGTGGCCGGCTGCTGATCGCGCAGCGAGTAGATAAGGGCAGCGGGCGTCAAGCGAGCGGTGGTGACGCGCTCGGTGACCCAAGGGTGGTCGACTTCCGCGAAGAGGCGGCGGATCTGGTTCCAGCTTGTTCCCTTGCGGGCCTTGCTGGATTCGCCGACCAGCACCACGAAAAGGTTGAGACCATGGCGGGTGGCATCGACCATGCAGTGGGGCGCGGGACCAACGGCATTGCCGAACGCGGCGAGCAACTGGAGGAGGATGGCGGCGGGATGGGCTTCGGTATGCGGGGCCAGGATGCGTACGGCCAAACCCGCGACGCCGTAGAGTGCGGCTTCGCCGAGGATTGGATTCGGGGGCGAAACTGGGCGGTAGCGGTGCCGGAGGCGCCGGGCGGATCTGTAGCTGTGCTGTGGGTCAAGCCGCTGTTGAATGCCGGAGAGTTCGTCCACGCGACGTTGTATGTCGGACAGAGTAGGTGCGGATGGACGGGCTGTCCCGTCGAAAGGGTCAGACTTCATGATTTGCCTGCTTGCAGGATTTCGAATGGGAATGTAAAAGCCATTGGCCGGTTGAAGTTGTTGTCGAAGATCGGAGAACCAAGGGATCAATAGGGCTGCTGGGTCGAAGGGCGCTCTAGACGGGGTGGAGCGGTGTTTCAATTTGATTTTTGAGGGCTGCTTTCTCATTTTTGTGCCGCGCGTCTCCGTGCCCCCGATAAGGAGGTTTCGGCGGATCTAAGAGTGGGGGACTCTTACTTAGGAAGGTATTACTGCGTACTTATGGCGTCCATAGCGTTTGGAAATAAAGATGAGGATATAGGGGTGTTTAACTAGTAGTTAACAGTCTCACTTTTGAGGCGAGCCTCGAGAGTCTGCGTGAGAACTAAAGAAACGGCAGATCCCCCCTATCGCGAAGGCCCAGAGGGCAGACCGCTAGAAGTCAGTACAGGCCGGTAGGCTCGATCTCGATCAAGATGAGAATCCTGCCCTTCCTGGCCCGCCGTGACAGCGCGTAGGCACGGCACCATGCGTGCCCAGCGATCCTGGATGTGATGGGACAAGACGGGCGCCGCACCTACGGTGCTCGTCATCGCATGCATGCTATCCCAGCCCTTACGGGCTGGGCTGACGTTTTATTGGTCGGCCCTCTGGGCCTTGGCGCGATAGGAGGGATCTGCCGTTTTTTCCTCTTGTACAGTGGAAGAATGGCGCTCAAACGGATGGATAACGCAGGAATCGTCGTCGATGACCTCGGAGAGACGATTGATTTCTTCCGAGAGCTCGGCCTTGAGCTAGCAGGGCGGGCCACGATCGAAGGAGAATGGGCAGGACGTGTCACCGCCGAGTCGCCCACTGACCAATCCAGACAGAGAAGTCGCGAACTGTCCGAGTTCCGGTCGGGTGACCGTCCCTTCGGCAGTTACCATTCCACAACTGACGAATAGGCCACAATCCGACCAAACCATACGTCCGAAACGCAATTTTCAGTAGATGCAAGTCGCTCGGGCACCGGTTCCCGGTGATATGGTTGCAGGGCAACCGTCCCCCCGAAATTGTGGTCCGGAGCGTTCGATGACTCGCACCGTTGCGCTGCCCCTTTGCCTTCTCGCGCTCGCGTCTTTGTCGAGTTCTTGTCTCGCAGCCGACCGGATCGTCTTCGATCGCCTCGGCCCAACGCAAGCCACACTTTCCGTCTCAAACGCAGACGGCACTTTGGAGCGGCCCCTCACACAGCCGGGCTCGCTGGACTACAACCCTTCCTGGTCCCCCAAGGGCGATTGGATCGTGTTCACCTCGGAGCGTGCCGGATCGGCCGATCTCTTCCGCATTCATCCAGACGGAACAGGGACCGAGCGCCTAACCGACGACCCGGCATACGAGGACCAGGCTGCCTTCTCGCCGGATGGCAACCGGATAGTCTTCGTTTCCACCCTCGCCGGCGGAAGGGCAAACCTCTGGATTCTCGACGCGGCCACTCATAAAGCCAAGCCGCTCACTTCAGGAAACGGCGGCGACTTCCGCCCCTCGTGGTCTCCTGACGGCGCATGGATTGCCTTCTCATCGGATCGCGACAGCGACGTTCCCCCCGCCAGGGGCCGATGGGAACGTCTGCATCTGGTCGACATTTATCTGATCCATCCCGATGGCACAGGGCTCAAACGCATCTCGCAGCACGGGGGCTTTTGTGGCAGCCCTAAGTGGACGCCGGATAGCAAGAGCGTCCTCACCTATTGCATGTCGGCGCAAGACACGTTGACTTATCGCTTTGGCGCCGAGGACGGCGACAACCAGATACTGAAGATCGATATCGAGAATGGCGAAACAAGCCCCGTATCGGCCGGCCCCGGCGTCAAGATGCTTCCGGCAGTGCTCTCTTCCGGCGAGATTGCTTATTTACGCCGCGACAAAGCCGAGCACGGAGTCTTTTATTCGAGCGGCAAGGCGGGTCCCAAGGGCAGCGACCTGCGCTGTCCTTCCTGGTCGCCGGACGGCGCGCAAGTTGTCTACAGCCGCTTGGTCTCCAAGCACCCTGCCGAACCCGAGAGGGTGTGGAGCCGGAATCCGAACTTTGATATGTACAGCACCGCATGGCTGCCTGCATACGATTCCAGCGGAGAGCACCTGGCAGTCACGAAGATGGGCACTGGCGGCGAGACGACCAGCCTGCTGATCGTCGACGAGGGAAAACCGGCTCGCAGCATCCTGGATCAAAAGGGATTGATC
The DNA here is from genome assembly GCA_963775365.1 of uncultured Acidobacteriaceae bacterium. Classification (GTDB taxonomy): domain Bacteria; phylum Acidobacteriota; class Terriglobia; order Terriglobales; family Acidobacteriaceae; genus PALSA-350. The sequence goes on from CAVZJL010000004.1 coordinate 100,677, forward strand.
CTGGCTCCGTCGTGGTCCCCGGATGGCAAGCAGATTGTTGTCGGCGTAGGTAGTTTCACTTCCTTCCTCGACTTCAGCGCCGGAACCAAGAAGCCGATCGATCCTGTGAATGGCGGAGCACAGTTGGGTATCGCGAATGCCGATGGCTCCGGCTTCCACCTCATCACTTCGGGCAACAGCAACAACGCGTTCGCATCGTTCGCGCCCGACGGCAAACACATTGTCTACCGCACCACCGGCCCCGACGCCGATGGACTGCGCATCATGAATCTCGACGATCGCTCCATCACGGTTCTGACCGGCGAGTGGGACAACTTTCCCGTCTGGTCTGCGCGCAAAGACTTGATCGCCTTTGTCCGCAGGAGCGGGGTCGATTTCAACATCTTCACGATCCACCCTGACGGCACGGGCCTGAAACAGCTCACTGACATGCACGGAGTCAACGCGCACCTGGCATGGTCACCGGACGGAGAACGTCTCTTGTTTTGCAGCAGCCGCATGGGTTTCAAAGACGAGGTGGTGTTGATCGGAGCGCCGCAGCCTTACGGCGAAGTCTTCGTCATGCGCTACGACGGCACGCAGGTCGAACAGCTCACCGATAACCAGTGGGAAGAAGGCGGACCCGCGTGGCAACCGCGCAAACCGACGCTGAGTGCACGAACCAACGCATCGCAGTAGAGTGTAAAACGTAGGGATATTTGTCCCTGGAGGTTCCATTGGGATTTGCCAAGACCACGAAAGCGGTTCTCACGGACAGCCACTTTCTTGTCCCGTTTATTGTCCTGATTGCGGGCGTCATTTTGCTGATCGCATTGCACTAGAAATTTAAATAGAGCATCCGGGTACAAATGAAGATTCAATCGCGAGTTTCGGGAAGCGACGGTGCATCCATCAACCACTCAGGAAAGAATCGTCTCTCGCTTCATGGCCTCGGAGTCATCTGTGGCTTGACCGCAGGAGTGTGGCTCGGATCCGCCGAAGCGCCCACCAAGCTGGTTACCGCAGGCTTCTCACCGTTTGCGATTTCTCTCTGTATGGTTGCAGGTGTCTTTACCGCTCGATGGACATTCCCTACGCTGCTCAAGGGCACATCCTACGTCTTCACTGACCTGATGGAGAAGAAACACCTGATCGTTTGGGCGCTCCTCGCGGGCGCTCTGTGGGCAGTCGCCAACACACTTACGGTGTTTGCCATTCGGGATGTTGGGCTTACGGTCGCTTTCCCCTTATGGAATGCCAATGCCCTGGTTGGACTGTTCTGGGCGAGGATCTTATTCGGGGAACTCAAGGGGGCCAGCGCCCTCAACATCAGCAAGGTCGTTGCGGGAGCAATAGCGATCGTGATCGCGGCCGTCCTGCTCGGGTTAAGCACGGTCCACGACGGTGGCATTGGCCAGCATGCAGCCCGGGGCATCTGCGCCGCGATGGGCGCAAGCCTGTTGTGGGGGACGATGTATGTTCCATACCGCAAGGCCTATGTCAGCGGCATGAACCCACTGTCGTTTGTCACTGCGTTCACGGTCGGAGAGTTGGGCACGATGGTGGCACTCACCCTGCTCCTGGATGGAGGTAGCCACTCCACGGTATTCCAGCTGGTACACATGCCCGGTATGCTCTTCTGGTTATTTCTGGGCGGCTTTATGTGGGTCATCGGTGATCTCTTCCAGCAGTTCGCCGCAAAGTATCTTGGCATAGGAAGAGGTATTCCACTCTCCAATACGAACCAGCTCTGGGGACTCGCGTGGGGAGCCCTGGTCTTCGGCGAACTCGCTCACTCGGATGCCAAGCATATGGCTCTTGTCATCGGAGGATCTCTGATTATGATCCTGGGTGCGCTGGCCATCAGTACTGCTGTAGCTTCCGCAAAGGAACAGACCTCAACCAATGAGACCGTGCTGCGCGAGTGCACGCGGTATGGGTTGGACTATGACAAGACACTGATTGCGCAGACGGGAGATGAGTTTGGAGGAAAAGAACAAAGGCGGCGTTGGTGGGATTACGCAATTGTTCTGGCAGCAACCGGGATCTTCGTGGTTCTGGGGGCTCGTGCCGTCATGCCGCCCATCGCCATGGACTTAAGGTGGATCGTTGTGCTCGGCGCGGTGTTGCTGCTTAGCCTGGCGGCAGGAGGGTGGAGCCTTTGGAAGCGGACACGTTTCAGTTAGGGATGACCGGCAGCCTGCGACACTGCGCCTCTTTGTCCAGGGAAGATGACTTTGCACCTATGCCTTGCTGTACGCGATAGGAGCCATGTCTCCTGGGCTGAGTACCCTGGTCATCGCCGCGGCTATGATCTCCTGGGCGCGCAGAGCATCGAGATGCGTAACGGGGAATCGCTGCCTGGCGATGCAGCAGGCGATAAATACGCGAAGCTCCTCCTTGTAGGCTGCACCAAAGCGGTCGATAAACTCCGGCAGCGCTTCTTTGTAGTCGCGGGTAAGGAAGCTCCGCGAAACAAGCGGTTCCGCATGATCACGTGGACCGTATGCCTCGACGATCACCTCGCGAGGGTTGGCATGAAAGCGGCCAACTCGAATTTGGCCCTTCTCGCCATATAGGACCGTCTCGCCCCTGTACCCTGAGACGTGATTGCGGCTTACCTGAACTTCAGCCAATAGTCCCTTCCCACCCTCGCTGCCGAAATCCAGGATGAGGAGCGCATCGTCGAAGTCTTCCATGCAGGTGCTCAGGCGATGAGCGTGAAGATTAGACCCGAATACGAAGCCGCTCAATGGTAGGCCACCGGTTAGCCAAAGAACTTCATCGACATTGTGAATGGCCATATCCGGCAAAATCCCTGTGCTGTTATAGCCGTTGGGAGCGGGAGCCGAATCCTCCAAGGCCGAGTACACGCGGAAGAGCCGGCCGATGGTCCCGTCATCCAACATCTTCTTTGCCAAACGCAGTGGCTCGTCAAAGCGACGTTGAAAGCCCAACATCATCTCATCAGGATGGTTAGCCTGCAAATATCCTGAAAAGGATTGAGCGCCATTCAATGTTCCAGACAAAGGCTTTTCCAAAAAGACCTTTGCGCCTGCCTGCAGCATCAGCGTGGAGTGCTCTTCATGCAGTGATGTATCTGTCGCGATCACGACTGCATCACAAACGCGCGCGTCTGCCAGATCCTGGATGGAGGAGAAAACAGGAATCTTCGTACTTGTCTGAGAAAGAAATGCTTCAGCCTGGCCTCGATCCAATGTGGATAAGGCCACCAATTGGCACAAGCCGGTCTCGCGAGAGAGTTCGTGAGCATGAAGAGCGTGAATCCTGCCCATACGTCCAAGACCAACCACGGCAAGTCGTAATGGAGCCAAGACCGCCGATGGAGATTGCATCATGGTTTCCGCCCATATGTGAGTTCACGCGGTAACTTTAACAGATCCGGCCAATCCCGGTGGATGCGATGGGAAACCGGGGTGCGTGAAAGACGGCGCTATAGGCAGGTTGGCAATTCCTCCGTTCTGGCTCGGTTCAATTTGCTCAAATGCTACTTCAAAGGAGCACTGTGCGGCTGCAATCGCGCAGCTTCAGCAACTCAACAATGTGGTTCACATTTCCCGCATAGTGGGCTCGAAGGCGATCCTCAACGTGCTCGGGCTCCCAAACGGATGCCCTTTCCAGGCCGCGGCATTGTTCCCCTGTGGCGGCTGGAATAACGCCGTTATCGTAGCTGAAGGTCGTCTTATCGATTGGGTCTTGCATGAATTCGGATGGCAGGATAAGCATTGCGCCTTTTAAAGGCTCATGCCCAATCACCGGCCATCTCCCGGTCTTCACCGCGTGGTTCATGACTGCAATTCGGAATAAGACCTGGCAGGCGAGTATCTCTGGTAGCGACGCCTCGCCAACAAGACGACAGTCATAAAAAGCGAACGATGCGTTTGGCAGGACGCGAGCATATGTATGGAAACCCGCTCCCAAATCGATTCGAACGACATCCCCGACTCTTCGTCTCTGGCGTTTCATGGGTGGTTTTTGCAAACTACCAAGTAACCAGAGCAAATAGAGTGCCAAACTGCGGGCAACCTCACAATTCCCTCAGCCCTTCAAACTTCCCTAAATTTGACAAACGCCGGGAACACCGGGCGCTTTCACCCTGGGGATGGGTTAATCTTTAACCCAAATGGGGTTAAATAATAACCTCAGCACATGGAGCGCGGTACTTCCCCACTCACGGTACGCATGCGAGCAGGGCATATGATGGACCTCCGGGGGGTGCTTAAATCGCCCAAGGGTTGGACGCCTGTATGAATATAAGTTGACCGCCACTGCTTTCGTTGCAGCGGCAGATTCGGGACAATGTTCGAGCCAGGACGATGGTTCATCCGGTCTAATTCCTTACGGAGGTCATGTTGCGCAGTCTCGATTTCAGCTCTCTGCATGCGCTCACCACCACCCTGCTGAGCCTGGCGGTCATTACGCTGATCGGTGTCGGTATCCGCCTGCTTACGATGGTCACGATTCAGCAGCGCCGGGAGCGTATGAATCGCCAGATCAACGAGCGGTTGCGGGCCCTGATCGCCGCCTACAAGACGTTGGGCGGGTCCTTTACCGGTAATTTGACGGTCGATCCCGCTCACCGGCGCGATCTGCGCCGGCAGGCCGAGGCTCGGTCGACCGCCTCAACGGCGCCATTGGATGTTAGTTTGGCTGATTCGCCGGGCTCGGATCGCGCACGCCGGGTCCGGGATGCAGTGGAGGCTGCCTTATCCGATATCATTCTGCTCGGCACCGAGGAGCAGGTCCGGCTGGCAGCGCGTGCCGCGCACGAGCTTGCCGCCGGCAGGCTCGTGGACACTCAAGAACTGGTTGTATCGTTGCGTGCCTTCATTCGCGAGGCGCTCGATCTCGATCCCATCCCGGCGGGCTTGGCGATTCCGCTACAAGGCCCGGCGCGGCCATCTGCATCCGGTGGCCGAGACAAGGCCGATAAGGCCGAAGGCCGTCAAGGCGGCGGAGGTGGTGGTGGCATGGGCATGGGCGGCGGCGTGAGTGGCGGGCTTGGCCTTGGGGCGGGATCTCACCATGAAGATGGTGACGAAGAAGAGGATGGCGCCGACTCTTCCCTTCATCACGTTTAGCTCGGCTCTTCAAGTTATAGTACCGATCTGTATTTCGGAGGGGATGATGAGAGCCAAGCCACGATGCATATGTCTTTTGTGGGCGTTGCTTGCTTTGACTGTGTGCCCAGAAGCGGCCCTGTCAGGACAAGCGACATCGACACCGGAGACTACCCCGATATTGGGTGGATGGCGAGCACAGATGAACGGATTGCCACTGGTTACTTTAACCGTTACGAATGAAGGCGGGAGACTGGCAGGAGCTGTTCTCTTTTACCTCCTTAGGCGGGATGAAAAGGGAACGCTAAGTTCGTCGCCCCAAAGTCCCGAACCGCTCCTCAATCCGACCTTCGACGGGAAAGTCCTGACGTTCCAGGTGAGCCACCGTCGCGCACATCCGCCGAAATCGTTGACAGACCCTCCGGCGAATTTTCGTTTGACTCTGACCGGTACGAACAAGGGCGAATTTGTTAACAAGAGTGAAGACTCGCCTGCGATTCAGTTGGACAGGAGCGATTACTAACAAACCCGACATCCGGCGTTGAGGTCTGTGCGTGGAGGCTCATTATCGACGTCAGGAATATGGCGGCAGTTCCTGTGCCGAGTATAATCGGCCGATGTCTCGATCTGAAAACATAGCGGTAGTAGAGAGTTATTTGAACGGTCTCGCGAGCAAAGACCTATCGTCTGTGCCCTTCGCACCCGGCGTAACGTTTGAGGGTCCGCTGATGCCGAGACTAGCGGGGCGTGCAACGATAGTGGGCTTCCTCACGAGCATCTTTCCGTTTATCAAGGGTATAGAAATAAAGCAGCACATAGTCGATGGCGATTATGTTGCGACCGTCTTCGACATGGAGACAGTTAACGGTGTGGATCATGTTGTGGATCTGTGCCTTGTTGTCGATGGACTATTGGCTGAGGTTCGCGCGTTCTACTATCCAAGCCAAAGTCCTCAGTGAACCGTGATGCAAGCGGCACTATCGACCGGGACGATGTGATCTGCACGAACGCTGCGCCGCTCTGCGTCGCGTGGGAACGTCCACCCAGAGATGTGGAGACGCGATTGATTGGACCCCTCGGTTGAGACAGCTTGAGGGACAGACTGCATGGAACGGGAGGTTCGCATGGGAGCTTACCGCGTGTTCAAGGCAGGTTCCGTCCCGCATCACGGGATGGAGAATTTGCCGAAACCCGACTTTGCGGGCATTCGGACAAGGGCATGGAGAGCTATTTATCCCACTCAAGCCAAAGGCGGCTTGAATGGGGCACCCAAGCTCTGCTGCCGCTCATTCAGGAGATCCGCGAGAGGCACGTTCGCAGCCCCAAATGATCGGAAACAGGTTGGCCCTTTTTGCCGGGCGGTTGCGCCTTATTAGGTGAAGGCGGTTGGTGCTACGTCTTCCACCAGGAGAAGCGTCATGCACATCGAAAAGAAATCACTCGTCAACAAACAAGTTGCAACCGCCACAATCTTCGCCATCAACTCACGTCGTGTGGACCTCAGCAAGCCTGCTTCATTCCGCTTGCTGACAGCATTCACCATGGCCTCCGGGGACAAGCGCGTCAAATCTATGTAGCTGCAAACGAACCGGCTGGCGGGCGTTATCAAAAGATTGGTTGCCCGCCCATAGTGACAAAACTCTCCAAGAAGATCTGGAAAAGATAAGGTCTTTCGGTGCGACTGGAGCGTTCTCTTAGTCACTCAGGACTGCTCTCGGGGCGAACGAAAACATGTCAGACTGTCACTCCGCCCGCAACGCATCGGTTGGGTTCACCGAGGCCGCGCGACGCGCGGGCAGGAAGCTTGCGGCCATCGACGCCAGCCCCAGCAGCAAGGCCACGCAAGCCAGAGTCACAGCGTCCCACGCTTTCACCCCGAACAACAGGTTGCGTATCAGCAGGGATGCTCCCACGGAGCAGACCAGCCCGATTACCAGCCCTGTTCCTGTCAACCACCCCGCCTGCAGCATCACCAGCTTGTAGACCGAACTGCGCTGTGCACCGAGCGCCATGCGCACGCCAATCTCCCGCGTCCGCTGGCTCACCGAGTATGCAATCACACCATACAGCCCCACTACGCCCAGCACGAGTGCCAACACCGCAAATCCCCCCACCAGGTAAGCCGCTGAGCGATGCATGTACGCTGCCTGCGAGTCGTTGATGTGCTGGGTCATGGTGCTGCCTTCCTCGACCGCAGCCTGCGGGCTAACCTGGTGAATCGCCGCGGCCAGCACCGGAAGCACCGTCTGTTCATCCTGACGTGTGCGAGCAATCAGGGAAAAGTACGTATCCGTGTTCTGGTTGAAGTGAAAGTACTCCGCCGGCCATTGTTCCTGAGCGAGGCCTGCATCCTTGAAGTCCGCCACCACTCCTACAATCTCGCGAATCGACTTTGGCGTCAGCGCGGTGTCGGCCATCCGCTTGCCGACCGGGTCCTCGCCAGGAAAATATTTCTTGGCGAAAGTCTCGTTGACCATAACCACCATGGGCTTTGTTCCGTCTTCCGCATCGGTGAAGTAGCGCCCGCGCAGCAGCTTGGCATGAATGGTCGCAAAGAACCCCGCGCTCACATCGCGCTCATTCACTTCGTTGTGAATGCCGTTATAGGGCCGCCCAACAAAGCGCACCCAGTCCGTGTTGCAGTTGCAGCTGACGGGCAGCAGGCTGGTGATGGCTGCCGATTCTACTCCCGGCAAACTCTGCACGCGCGCGACCACGGCGCGGGCAAATGCGACCACTTGCTCATCCTTGCTAAACGCCGCGTCGGGCAAGCCGACATTGATGGTCGCCAGATGATCGGTAGGAAATCCCATATCCAGATGCAGGAGCTTGTAAAGACTTTTGCCGAGCAGTCCTGCGCCGGTGAGAAGAACTACGGCTGTCGCCAGTTCAATCACCACCAGGTTTGCGCCCACGCGCCGCCACAACGTCCCAGCCGAACCGCGGCCGGCCTCCATCAACCCGTCGCGCATCTTTGAGAACCTGAAATGCAAGATGGGAGTGATTGCAAACAAAATCGCAGCCAGCGCAGCGAGGCAGCCGGCGAACAGCAACACATGTGTATTCAACCCGAGCCCACGCAGATACGGCATACCGATCATCATGTCTTTGGAGATCAGGCCGCTTAGCACCTTCATGCCGCCGTAGGCAAATCCAAGTCCGGCTGCGGTTCCCGCAACAACCAGCGTCATCCCTTCCGTGACAAACTGTCGCGAAAGGCGCGCCCGGGATGCGCCCAGCGCGTCTCGCACGGCAATCTCGCGTCTGCGGCTTTCCGCGCGCACCAGCAGCAAGCTCGACACGTTCACGCAGGCGATGAGCAACAGCAATCCCGCGCCCCCGAGCAGCATCAAAAGAATCGGCCGGATGTCACCGACGATCACCTCCGACAGTGGAACCACGCTCGCGCTGTTGCCCCGATTCGAATCCGGATACTGCTTCTCCAATTGCAGTGCGATCGATTTCATCTGGGCCATTGCGCTCTGAACCGAGACACCGTCCTTCAATCGACCCACGCCGTCGAGATTGTGGCAAGAGCGCCGCTTATCGCATTCGCGGGTGGGTTGCAGGGGCTCCCAAAACTCCGCATTGTCTCGAAGCGCAAATTGGAAATCACTGGGGAGCACGCCGACGATGGTGTGGGCAACGCCGCTCAGGTTTACCACCTGCCCGACCACATCGGCTCTTCCGCCAAACCGCCGCTGCCAGGTTCTGTAACTCAACAAAACCACGGGTGCAGCGCCGGCCACATCCTCACCCGCATGAAAGTCCCGCCCCAGCATCGGCCGAATTCCCAGCGCCTGAAAAAATCCGGCGCTGACGCGCTCTGCCGGCACGGGCTCTGTGCCTGCCGGTGTGCTGAGCGCGTAGCCGGTCCCGGTGAACACCTCCATCGAACGGAAGGCCGTATTCATCCGCTTCCAATCCAGATAATCGGGATAGGACAAATTGTTTCGCGGAAACAGGTCCGTGCTCTCATTCACCGCGACCAGGCGTGTTGGCTCCGGATACGGCAGGGGTTTGATGAGTGCTGCATCCACAAAGGCGAAGATGGCTACGCTTGCTCCGATTCCCAACGCCAGAATCAGAATCGTTGTCATCGCGAACCCAGGTTTCTTGCGCAGCTGGCGCAACGCAAAGCTGAGGTCCTGCACAACTGTCTCCACGCTGAACCCGACCACCTCGTGGCTTTGATCCCGCAACTTCGTCGCATTGCCGAACTGGCGCATTGCTGCGTAGCGCGCAGCTTCCGGCGCCATTCCGCCAGCAATGAATTCAATTTCCGCCTGCTGGCGATGAAAGGCCATCTCTTCGTCCAGTTCGCCACTAAACCGCTTTCGTCCAAGAAGAATGGAAAGCTTTCTCAAGAATCGTGAGATGACGTTCATCTATGCCTCCTGGGCGTCCCGCAACACACGGCTAATGGCCGCGATCATCTGCTCAAACTGCGACAACTCAATGCCCAACTGCTTACGCCCCGCCGATGTGAGCGTATAAAAGCGCCCGCGCCGATTGGTCTCCGTCATCTTCCACTCTGCCTTCACCCAGCCCTGCAGCAGCAGCCGCTGCAACGCCGGGTATAGCGAGCCTTCTTCCACAGTCAGTACATCCTCAGAAAGGTGTTTGATCGAGAGGGCGATGCCGTATCCGTGCATGGGCGCCCGAGTCAGTGTCTTCAGGATCAGCATGTCGAGAGTTCCAGGCAGGAGGTCGGGTTTCTTGGCCATACCTGAAACCATAGGCAGTCTATGGGTAGAATGTCAATGGCTTGGTCGCAAGACCTCATCCATAAGGTGGTGGTGAGAAAGAGTCACTTGGTGGCAATCCAGTCGAGCGAATAAACGTCTTGTGTTCCAGAGTCGCGGAGCATGAGTGGTGCGTCCTCGGGATCCAGTCCGAGCCAAAAACGCCAAAACCCAGTGGCTAAAAAGCCTCTCAAATCGACAACCTGCTCGACCTTACGGTCGCTGATCCTTATCCTGAGCACGGCAGGTTTCTCCGCATAATGGATGAAGTAGATGTACTGTGAATCTCTCGACCAGTTGGGAAAGTCGACTACTGTTTGAATCAGGTCTGACCACTTTCCGGTTTGGAAATCGAAGAGCACCATTTTGCGCGCATCCTTGGTCATGGCAACGATATGCCGTCCATCGGGCGACCAGCGGGGTGAGGTGTAACCGACCGATTCGGGAACGGAAGACACGCGATGGCTTTGCAGGTCCAGCATCCGCAGCACTGGCGGAGAATCGGGCGCGACCTCCTCGAACAGTATCCTGTCTCCGTTTGGAGACCAGTTTGGTTCTCTGCGAGCAACAGAATTCCCCGGCACCAGCTGTTGCAGCGTTCCTCCGTCGGCCGGAACTGTATATATTTCATCGACGGTTCCTTTTCTGTAGCCCCAGAATAGGATTTGCTTTCCGTCTGGTGACCAGCGTGGATTCAGAGGATAGATTGGCGGATCAGTAAGCTGCAGCCTCTCGCTACCGTCGACCCGGCTGCGCCAAAGACTGCCCACGGGATAGGTAACGTAGGCAATCCATTTTCCATCTTTAGAGAAAGTAGTGGTTTCTGCCGAAATACCGGAGAGAAAAGGAAGGAATTCAGCCAGATGCTGGTTGTAGCGAGAAAGCGTCCCGCGCAGTGTCGAGCCAACGACAAAAAGCTTCTTGCCGTCTTTGCTGGGAAGAGGAGAGGACAGCGGGATGGGGCTGGAAGTAAGCCGCAGCGGCTTCGCGTCCACCTGCCCGAAAATTCCGGTCTTGTCTGGGAGCGCCCATATCTGACTATCGGCTTCAAAGACGAAGTACTTCCCATCCGCGGTCCATCTTCCGTTTGCATCGGTGGATGGTTGGCGCCAGCCCGGCAGCAGTCGATGAAGGTGTTTCCCCTGCACGGTGATCTCCCAAAGGGAACGATTCCCAGTGGTGAGATCTTGCCAGGTGAACCGAATCCTCTTCTCATCTGGGGAGAATTGGGGGGAGGTAATAAATCCTCCGAGCGAAGTCAACTTCCCTGCTCTGCTTCCGTCGCCGTCGGAAAGAAACAGGTCGCCGCGATTGCAATAGACGAGCATAGTGCCGTCGGGAGACCAAGCTGCATCGGTGACCAACAGACTGCCGATCCGGCGCGGCGGGCCATTGAGCGTCGGCAACCGCCACAGACTGCCAGGCTCGAGCAGCTCCAGCCCCTGGCGTTCGATCGCGAACAATCCGGCGCCATCGGGTGATATTCCGACAGGGAGGGTGTATTCGGCGGGAGCCGGCATCCGCACCGGATCGCCACCCGTGACTGGCATCTGCGCGATTCCGGGTGAGGTCTGATATTCCATGCCCAAATAGAGCCTCGACCCGTCGGTGCCGGACAGGAACTTCGCCTCGCCGTCGTGGGTCAGTTGCGTGTAGTTGGAAACCTCTGGAACTGGCGGGGTGCTTGCCCGGTAGAAAACGATGGTCGCGATGGCAATAGCCAGCAGTCCTAGAAGGGGCACCAGCCAGCGCCGTCGCGAGACCGGCCGTCTGAGGACGGCAGGATCCCATGTTTGGGGACCCGAAGAAGCATTAGATGGTGGCTTTTGTTGAGGAGAGGGAGAGGGACGATCAACCACTGCTGCCGGGTCGCGTTGCACTCGCTCCAGGTCTGCACGGATCTCCGAGGCGTGCTGGTAGCGATGCTCGCGGTCCTTTTGCAGGCAACGATCAATGATGCACGCTAATCCGTCGGGAACGTCGCGATTCAGTTGCGCGGGAGTGATCTGTACTTGCTGAACGATCGCAATCAGAAGCTCTCCGGTCGTGTCTCCCAGGAAGGGCGAGCGGCCAGTACACATCTCGTAGAGCAGGATGCCGAAAGAAAACAGATCGGTGCGTGTGTCAACCTGCTTGCCCAGCGCCTGCTCAGGCGACATGTAGGCCGCTGTCCCCAACGCTGCTCCAAGGCCGTCGGTTAGCTGCTGCTGATCCAGGTCAGCGCCGGCGGCTGCGAGTTCCCTAACTGGGGTCATCTTGGCCAGACCGAAGTCCAGAATCTTGGCGTTGCCGCGTTTGGTGATGAAAATGTTTGCCGGCTTAATGTCGCGGTGGATGATGCCCTTCTCATGTGCCGCTTCCAGGGCGTCAGTGATGTCGATGGCGATGGCGATCAGCCGATCGATGGGAAGTGGACCTTGCTGAATGAACTGCTTCAGGGTTTCGCCGTCGAGGAACTCCATGGCGATGAAGGTTCTGCCGCCTTCTTCGGCGATTTCATGGATGGTGCATATATTGGGATGGTTCAGCGCAGAAGCAGCACGCGCTTCGCGCCGGAAGCGCTCCAGAACGGCACTATCGTCGGCGAAGCGATCGGGCAGGAACTTGAGGGCGACAAAGCGTCCAAGCAGCGTGTCTTGTGCCTTGTAAACCACGCCCATGCCACCACCGCCGATCTTCTCCAATCCGCGGTAATGGGAAATGTTTGCTTCGCTCATTGGGATATTTTCGCAAACATCCAGAAAGTCCAGGCCGGCAACTCAATGGGGGTGCGCGGTGTGGTGCGTCACCGGGAGCATTCTAGCCGGTGTCTACAGCGCTGGTCGCGGCCGGGAGCTGATTGTTGATGCAAGGCATCCAACGGACGGCCACTGTGTTTTGGCTGGAGAGGTGGTAGCGGGAAGCTGCCACGGCTCTTGTGATGCGAGGCAGTCTCGTTACGGCGGGTTTGCCAGGTCAGCGGGTCTTCAGCGGCAAACTGGTCACCGCGTCTGTCCCGTGGTATTCCAACTGATACTCAACTTTCTGCTTGGTTGGGATGGGAAAGTAGAGATAACCAGCGACCGGCTTGGAGACTTCTGCGTCTTTCAATTCCTTGTCGAGCAGTTCCATCTCCATGGTCTGCCGATCAGAGTCGGTCGTTGCAGCTGATGGACTTTTGTCGACTCCAACCCCCATGCCTACCCCGTAAACCGGACCACTTACGCGGCGACCGCTGCCGTCATAGCTGGGATAGCTCACGTAGCCGACGTTTGCGGTCGGATAGAGAGTTACATCGGTACTACTGGCCGGCCGCTTCTGGCAGATAGAGGCAATGGTTGCAGGGCTCGCCGGACTAACCAAGTCTTTGCCGTCGGAGGTTCGCAGCGAAAAATCAGACTGATTCAGGCTGATGGTTTTACCGTCTGTGGGGTAGAAGCCAATATCGACCACGATGTACCGGTCTGCCAAAGGCGTGGCGAAGGAGTTGCGAACTTCTGTCTTGGAGAGCTGCTTAGCGCCGATGGAATATACCGGCTGAACCTTGGACGCTGGGTACGCAGCGGCCGCCGCCCGTGGCGCCGGCGCATTTTGCCCGACGGCCACGCAACAATTCAGCAACCCAATGACGAGTACACTCTTGCCGCAGTGATTCATGGCGTTCTACTCCAGGCTGACCTTCAGCGTCTTGCCGGTCAGAACATAAATGCGTTTCTTCTTGGGGGTCTGATCCTTCGGGACGAACTTCCAGATCATAAATGCCCGGAGCCAGCCAGAACTTCTTCAACGTGGCAGCGGTTCCTGCGTATGCATTGTCCAGGTAGACTTCTGCATCTTTATAGGAGCCCTGCAGGTTGACTTGCCCCTTGTCAGGCTGGGGAACCAGAAAGACGGGAGAAGCGAAGAGCGGATAGCCAATCCAGGGATCGTAAAAGAACGGCGGGTAGTATCCGAGCCAAACCGGACCGGGATAATAGGCGTACCCAGAGCTTACGGAAACCGTTCCGAGGCGAACGCCGGCTGAAGCAGGGCTCAGCGAACCAATCGCGAGCAGCAAGGCAAGCGTAAGTGAAGGCAACCGAAGTGTTGCCATACTTCGTACCTCTCCGTGCAATGATACTCCCGAATGGCCGGAAGTTGCTTAAATTCCACCGGTTATCAAGAATTGATAGCGAGAACAGGTCATCTCGCACCGAATCCACCAGGACAGAATTATCAGCGAAACCCGCTCATCCGGGGGCCAGGAGCCCCGGTTCCGGGAGGTCGGCACGCCAGTTCAACCCCACAGGGTTTGAAGTCTGGTGTGGACGTGTCAACAGCGAAGAACCTGTGGCCCGCGGCTCCAACCGCGCGCGTTCCCATGAAACGGGACTTCGGTAACCTGCCCTGTTTCCCAGTTCGCTATGGTGAGGTTATCGAAAAACGGATGAGGCCGGTTTGCACTTTTCCAGGTCGCTCTGGTCGCCGTACTGAACGTGTCATGGGACAGGTATCGCTCCGGTGTATCTGCGCGCCGAAAAGGACTGTTTCCGCGGGTTACAATTTTGATTATGCATACATTCGTGGTTCAACATCTTCTTTGTCCCATTTGCCGCCACGACCTGAGGGCAGCAAACACTGGTTTGTCATGCAAATCAGACCACTCGTTTGATTTCGCACGGCAAGGTTATGTGAATCTGATCCATAACAAACCTTCTGTTCGTATTCGGTGACTCTGTCGAAATGGTGGGCGCCCGCGCTGAGTTTCTGAGCGCTGGTCATTACCTTCCTCTTGCCAACGCACTTGCAGAACTTTCGCAAGATCATGCTGCCGGAGCACGCTTCGCTATGGAGGGCGGCGCCGGCACTGGCTATTACATTGCGCGTGTCCTTGAAGGCTTACCAAAGAGCTTAGGGCTGGCAATTGACTTGTCGAAGTATGCAGTTCGGCGCGCGGCTAAAGCACATGGCCGTTTGAGTGCGGTTGTGGCCGATATTTGGGAGGGGCTGCCACTCAAAGATCACTCCATCGATCTCGCTCTAAACGTCTTTGCTCCACGCCCAGCCGGTGAACTGTTTCGCACATTGCACCGTAACGGAAAGCTGATTGTCGCGATTCCGACAATCAACATATGGCAGAATTGCGTGATTCCACTGGGACTGTTGGAAGTGGATCGTAACAAGAAACTGAGGCTTGCTCGCGCACTCGACCCATTTTTCACACAGTTGGAGCGTCGCTCCTGTCGTTGGAATATGAAATTGAATCATCAGCAGGTAGCGTACTTAGTGGGAATGGGTCCTTCCGCCCGGCACCACAATCCAGCTACATTAGCTGGCAGAATCGAAATGCTACCACCCACCGTCTCGGTCACAGGTACGGTGGAGGTTCATGTATACATGCGTCGTCAAGCGATTTGAGGCGGGAATTTGAACCACAGTAAAGGGCGGGGGGTGCTCCGTCTGGATACTCAATTCGTCCCCTCAGGAATAAAACCTATCCCGACGGCTAGTGAAATTCCGGTCTAAGCATTCGTCGTTGTAGTGAAGGGTCGGAAACAATAGAAGCTCAATCGCAGAACACGAGACTCAAAGTGAGAAAGCTCAAAGTACCAGCCGTCGACAGGCTGATCATGGTGGGCTGGCGGTCACATGGGGCAGCGAGGTCCATCGAACTTTCCGATGGTCACTCGGAGCGCAATGCTTCCATCACATCAACGCGCGCAGCACGGGCCGCGGGCAGCACCGACGCGATCACCGCGACGGCCATCAACACGAACTCCAGAGACAAACACAGGCAAGGCCCCAGGCATCTTGACGTCTGGGAAATATTTTTCCGCCAAACGCGTCAGCATCCATCCCAAGGCCGCGCCCGCAAGGACGCCCTCCGCAGCCATCATGGTGCCGTCTGTGATCACGCCCTTGAGCAGTTGCCGCGGCGCCGATCCGAGGGCCAGCCGGATGCCGAATTCCCGCGTGCGCGAGCTGACTGAAAACGCCAGCACGCCCGCGACGCCCACCACTGCAATCGCCAACGCGACAGCCGCGAATACACCAAACACCAGCGAATTTAAACGGTCGGGCGTGAGCACCTCGGCACGAATGTCTTCGAGACTGGCGGGGTGCTCAACGGGCTGATCGGCGGACAAGTCGTGAATAACGCGCGTGACCGGCACGACCAGCGCATAAGGGTTGGCACCGGTATGGATGAAAAAGCGGCCGCCAAATATTGGGAACTCATTAAAGGGGCTATAAACGGTCAGCGTGGGCTCAGGAACGATGTGTCCGTCGTCAATATCGGCGGTGACCCCAATGATTCGATGCGGCGCAGTCAGACGCGACTTTTCGAGATCGGTCCCGGGGAAGAATTGCAAGACCGGATCCGTCCAATAGACATGCCGGTTGATCGGATCCTGATTGGGGAACATACGCTGTGCGAGAGTCTCGCTTACGATCGCGACAGGATCTTCCTTATTCTGTCCATCGAGCGCATTGAAATCACGGCCGGCAATGATAGGGACGCCCAGCGCGGCAAAGAATCCGGGAGAGATGGAGCGCGACTGCGCCCGAGGATCCTCGACACCGGCACCATGCACATGTCCGTCGGCAGAGAATTGCAGAGCAGAGCCGGGGCCGCCATCGCGCCAGGGAACGACATCGCCGAAGGCAGTCTTCGTCACGCCGGGCAGCGCGTCAATGCGACGCATTGCTTCCTTGTAGAAATCGACGACTTGCTCAGGTGTCTTGCCGTAGGACATGGCAGGGACATCGACAGCGAGAACGTGTTGTGTATCCAGACCTGTCTGCGCCTTTTGCAGAGCGATGAGGGTAGCGATCAACGCACTTGCCCCGGCCAGCAATACGAAGGAGGCGGCGATTTGTGTCACCGCGAAAATCCGCTGCCGCCGGCTCGCGCTGCCTGTGACGCGCACACTTCCGCTTGATAGGCTGAGTCCACTCGGCGAGCCGGAAGAGGGCAGGCGTGGGACGAAGGCGAGAATCACCGCGGCGACGACGGCCAGAGCCGCTCCGACCCAAAGCAAGCTCGAATCGACTCGGAAGTCGAGCGCTCGGGCGGAGAAGCGCGAGGCGTAGCGGGCCAGAAGAGCGGCCAGCGGCTGCGCGCTGAGTACACCGAGCGCCGCGCCAGCGCCGCAAAGCAGAAGGCCTTCGGCCAACAGCATGCGGCGCAACGCGCTTCTGCTTGCGCCGAGAGCCACACGGACCGCCAGTTCGCCTTCGCGCCGAACCGTCCGCGCCAAAATGAGGTTGGCAACATTGCAGCACGCGATAATGAAGACCAGTCCTGATGCTGCGAGCAGCACCAGCAGTACCGTCCTGGCGCCCGACGTGATCTGGTCACGAAGCAACTTGGCCCCAATTTGGAAATGCGCTTCCTGCGCATAAGCTTCGGGGTGGTCCTTCTTCATCGCGGAGTAGACGGAGCGCAACTCAGCATTGGCCTGATCGAGAGTGACTCCTGGAGCGAGACGCCCGAAAAGCTCCGTCATGCGATGGATGCGGCCGGTGACCATGGTCGCGGAAAGATGATGCGGACTGGTGACCACGTTGGCGATGATTTCGGTATCTTGCGGATAGGGGACGGAAGGCTCGAGCACGCCAATCACGGTCGCAGACCGATCACCGATGCTACCGAGGCGAACGGTTTTGCCGATAACCGAAGGATCCTTGCGCAGAGCGGTCGCCCAGAAACGGTAGGTAAGAACAACGACGCCCGGAGCTTTAGGACCGTCGTCTTGGGGTCCGATGAGGCGACCGAGCACAGGACGAAGGCCCATCACGTCAAAATACGTGCCGCCGACAACACCACCTCGAATAGAACGAGGCTCACCGAGGCCAATCATGGTGAAGTCCATAGTGGAGAAGTCGCCAAACGCGCTCAGAGTTTTTACGCTTGCGCGCAGATCCTGTTCCTCGGGTACGGAGAAGGTAGTGTTGTCGTCGCGGATGCCGGGGGCGCTCTGCCGGATATAGATAAGCCGCTGCTCGTCGCGGTTGACAAGAGGCTTGAGCAGGACTCCGCGCACGAGCGTGAAAATAGCGGCGTTCGCACCGATGCCGAGTGACAGCGTGAGAACCACGGCGATCGCCAACCCTGGCGTCCGAATTAACGAGTGCGCTGCAACTCTCAGATCGCGAACGAATGACATGTCTTACCCTCTCTGCCAGGTATCAGCATCATGCTTGCCAATCTCAAGCGTCACATTCTAACCGGCTTAATATGCAATAAGTTAGTTCCCTCTGTCCGTTTCAGGACACCACTGTAGCAAATCCGGACACTAGAGAGAGTCCTGGCGCTCAGGGCGATTGTTCTCATTCGATTCACGGGTAGTGACGAACCAGCAGTTGTCTCGGTGAGCGCATTGGCCTGAATGCAGCAGTGGATATAAGGATTCACTGTTTGTGCCGGACCGAGAAACACACCTCGTCGCGCTATGAAGTCGTTCGACCTTCTGCTTCACCTTTCAGGTTCAGAAAGTCACTTGTCTAAACATTACACCTTATGGTGTAATGTTGGCGTGGATCAACTCTCTGAAGTGCTGACAGCCATTTCTCATCCGACGCGCCGGGCGATTATCGGGCAGTTGGCGAACGGGCCGGCGCGGTTTCTGGATGTTGCAGAGCCGTACGATATGGCGCTGAATGCGGTGACGAAGCATCTGAAGATGCTGGAGCGGGCGGGGCTCATAGAGCGCGAGAAGAAGGGGCGCGAAGTCCTGATTTCGCTTCGCGCTGAACCGCTTCGGCAGGTGGCCGGATGGGTGCATGAGTACGAGCGGTTCTGGAACGAACGCCTCGATCAGTTTGAGCAGCATTTTCGCGTCAAGAAGAAGAAGGAGAAGTGACGACTGCGATGAAGACCATTGAAGTGAGGGTGGAACGAACTATCTGTGCTCCTCCGGGTGAGGTCTTCGATGCATGGCTGGATCCGAAGACACCCGGTACACCCTGGAATATGGGTGACAAGACGCTCCTGAATCCGCACGTCGATGGGTTGTTCTACATGAAGGGTAAGAGGATTCCCCATTACGGGCGATTTACGGAGATGGAGAGGCCGGCTCGCATGCAGCACACGTGGGTTTCGCCGAACACGCTGGGAGAGGAATCGACGGTGACTCTGACCTTCCAGAAGCAGGGAGAAGAAACCCTGATGGCCCTGGTACATTCGGGCCTTCCGGATACGGAAGACGGAAGAGCGCATGAGAGAGGTTGGAAGTACTTTTTGGACATCTTCCCTGAGCAGTTCGGAAATGGCTCACGCAAGGAAACGTAGTTCCGGACAACATCCGGAAACCGAAGCGCAATCAACGCTTAACGGGGAAAGTATGGCGAGCACAGTTAACGGTACTACGGCAAAAGCCAGCGGGTACGCGCCGGTCAATGGCCTGAAGATGTACTACGAAATGGAGGGAGCCGGCGATCCGCTCGTTTTTATTCCTCCTGCCTTTGGATTTGCTGGGTTGGAATCCTTTCCTGCGCTGGTTGAAAACCACACGGTGATAACTGTCGATCTGCAAGGGAATGGCCGCACCGTGGATATTCCCGAGCGTCCTCTTTCGATCGAGGGCTATGCCGAAGATGTGGCCGGTTTGTTGAAGTATCTCGGAATCGCAAAAGCGGACTTGTTCGGCGAGAGCTATGGCGGCAACACTGCGGTGATGATCGCAATTCGGTATCCAGAGGTTGTGGGCCGCGTCGCGACCTATGGAGCGACGTTTGGTCCACCTCAGGTTGCCTTGAACCCGCGGACGACACACTTTGACCAACCGCCTGCCGCGGAGTCCAGCTACATTCAATATCAGAGAGCGAACTACAAGAGCGTGGCTCCGGATCCGGAATACTGGCCCAAGATTTTTGACAAGCTTGGAAGGCTTCAGTGGGAGGGATTTTCGAACGCAGAGCTGGCTTCGATCCAAGCGCCGATGCTCATCGCTCTCGGAGATCGCGATTTTGTTCGGCTTGAGCACTCTGTTGAGAGCTTCCATCTCATCACCAACGCCGAGCTTGCCGTGATCCCGGATGCCGGACACTTCACGCTGTCGTCGGAACCGAAGAAGATAATCCCAGTGGTCAAACATTTCCTGGAGAAGCCGGAGAAGAGAATCCCTGTGGCCACCGCCAGAACCGGCTATCACCCGGGTGAGACCAGGTAAGGTTCAGCAGAAACGCGATGTGCCCAGTGTGTTTAGAGATTGCCAACGAGTGGGGGGACGATCATGCAAAACTCACCAGCCGTAGAGGTAGCACTCGCCCACATCGAGGCCTGGACCCACCATGATTGGGATAAGACAAGAGCCATGCTGGCACCAGACGTACACGCTTTGATTACGAGCCCGCAGCGTGAAATCGGCACCAATGAAGTTACGGGTATTGACCAATACATGGCTCTCAAGACGAGAGCCGCGAGTCTCGTTGAACCGGAAAGCGTTCAGGTGCTTGGTACTGTCGGCGATGAGAATACTGCTCTAACGCTGGTTACTTTTAGGATTGCGATGGGGCCCAATGGGTCACTCGTGACGATGGCCAGATCGTGTCTCTATTTGCTCGATGAGCACAAGAAGATCAAGGATGAACGGGATTCATTCTTCGTGCTGTCACAGTAACAAAAGCGGGACAGTAACAAAAGCGGGACAGTAACAAAAGCGGGACATCCATGATAGGTAACAGTCAAGGGAAAACGGAGGTTTCCCTTGACCTGGCGGAATGAGTTTCCCCAAGCGATTTTGTAGATGTGGTTCTGAGCTGTCCTCGATCGTACGGATTGCCAACGCAGTAGCAGCGTGGCCAGACATCCATTTGCGGGAACGAAGCCTGAGCCTCGTCCACGAAGATTGAGTAAGAGTAAACCAGCCGGCCTCAAAACAGACGGTAGGGTGTATTGGGAGGGTGAGCTCCCGTGCACAGTCCCGCAATACGTGAGGACCGGCTGGTGGACCGCTGACAGAACGAACCCACGACAAGCAAATACCAACGATTAGGCCGCGGAGGCAAGACTCCTTCTTGCTTTTCCCTTCGTTGGGAGGGTTTTTTCGGGCGGTGTACGCACCTGGAAAGGCTGGCCACTCTTGTCTACGGCCAGTAGATATGCGACCAGCTTGCGCGCCACCTGCAAGGTGGCGCGATTGGCATGACCGCGCTGCATCTGCTGTGCGTGCAGTTGAGCCAACTGTGGGTTCCAGCGAGGCGCCAGCTTGGCCGCTTCGATCAGTGTGGTCTGCAGATAGGCGTTGCGCTGCTTGGACAAAGGCCCACGTTGTTGTTTGCCAGCAGAGGAGCGCAGCGCCGCTGTCAAACCGCAATAGCTCACCGCGTCGGCGACAGAGGCAAAACGATGCGGGTCGCCGACCTCCAGCGCCCAGGTCAGAGCCGTGATCTCGCCTACCCCATCGATACTGCTCAGCCGTTCGATGCGTTGCTTTAAGGCGGCATCGGCCAGTAATCTTCGCACTAACTGGTTTTGCACGCTCTCGAATAAATCCTTTGCCGCGCGGCTCATGCGCAGCAGATCTTTCACTGACTCCGGCACTTCCTCCAAGCTCTTGATGAGATTGGCGAAATATTTCTTGCCTTGCAGCTTTGTCTTGCGAAAACAAACCCCGCTTTCCATCAGCAGGCCAGCCGTCTTGTTGTGCATCCTCACTGACTGCTGAACCATCATCTGGCGATACCGCATCAGACGTCGCAGATCGCGCAAATCCGGTGGGAACACATAACAGCCTGGCAGTAGCTCGCAACGAACCAGATCGGCAATCGTGCGGGCATCGATAATATCGCTCTTCTTCTTGCCGGCCGTAATCGCCTTCATCTTCGCCGGATGGCCCATCTCCAAGCGTTCCGCATACGGCTTCAGCGTGTCGTAAATCCAGGCGCTGAAGATCGTCGCTTCCATAGCCCCATGCCAGGGTTGCTCGAGACTTCCTGCCCAACTGCGCAACACAGAACGCTCGGCGGCAAGCGTCCCCTCTTTCACAATCTGGCCGGCTGCCGTCTTGATGCAAAAAC
This sequence comes from uncultured Acidobacteriaceae bacterium, assembly GCA_963775365.1. Lineage (GTDB taxonomy): Bacteria > Acidobacteriota > Terriglobia > Terriglobales > Acidobacteriaceae > PALSA-350. The sequence continues at coordinate 122,461 of CAVZJL010000004.1, forward strand.
TGATGGTTTTCTTGTGCACGTCCAATCCGATATAGTGAATAGCATTCATGGGGTTCTCCTAATTGAGATTTCTGAACCAGCTGGTGCAAACAGCCGGTCTCAGTATCGTAATCTCGAGGAGAACCCTTTTTCCTTCCCATACCTATGCATTCAAACAGACGGGACGCTTACGTGCTTGTAGCTATTCCTGTTACAACAATGGCGTCCCTCCTTTCGTGTTCGGGTCTCAAATCTCATTGTCAGCGTGACCAGGCTCCTGGGGCCGTCTTGGGGAAGAGGCAAAAGGTGACTACTTAGCTAACGAATCCCATGATTAGAAACGCGAAGGCTATCGTGAGGATTGCGACACGCCAGCGGTGAAGCAGGTCCCATTTACGCCGGTACGTCTTCCAATCGGGAGGCGGAGTGGACTTAATACGGTTGTTGATCGGCACCAGAGCGATGATCGAATACAAACTCGCCAACATCCACAAAACGGCCGATATAGCGATCGAGACCGGTAAGCGGCCAGATTGGCGCCACTGGATTACAACCTCGGCTAAAGTCAGCAAAAATACAAGAATGTACCAAAACGGCATGACTCTCCCCAGGACGCGAGCGAGGGCGCTTGCGGCCGGCAGATGAACATCGTCTGGAAGCTTATCGAGCGTTGGATGAACAAACGCGGCGATGGCCAGTTCACATCCAACCATCCATCCAGCGACGATGATTACAACGACATTTAGGACTTCCATCATGAATTCCTCCACAAACAACACCCTGGAATGAGGTACATCACTTAAGATGCGGAGCTTTTAGAGGGTAGGACGCCAGCACGAAGAAGGCTAAATCCCGAACAGCGAAAAGCTGCTGAGAGGACGGGGATAAATGTGCCTCCTATTACACAGACATGGTTCGCAATTCGCGGGTTGAGGCATTTCTCAAAGGCCATGGATCAACAAGACGCCGACTACCAGCATCACCGCGCAGGTCACGCCATGAATTGAGAGCGCTTTCGACCTCGACCCGCCCGAGCGCAGAACGATTGACATGTCGCCAAAAGGGATGATGGCCTCAACGAGTAGGGCTATGCCAACCGACCGCGTGCCCATGGTCAGCATCATGGTCAGCACAACCAATCCAGATACGACGTCCCGAATTCCTTTAAGGCGCAGCCAGGCACGCGTGTCAGCATCGGGCGCAGGCGGCTTAAGGCCAAATGACCCTGTCATTCGTTCAGGAGATACGAGGTAGAAACAACCGATCACAATGATCGCCAGAGCCATGAGAGAAGCCAGGGAAAGCTGGATAGCTGTCTGCATAATACATTTCACCCCTAGAAGATCTAGCAACGCTATATTCGATGCGTAGCAATTGGGAAAAGTTTCACTCTCCGCCAACTGTTCTAGCGATGCTATACTTTCTATCGATGGCAACGACGGTGGCAGGTAACCGAATTGCGGAGCGAAAACTGCGTGACAGGCAGGCCCGCCGGGCACAGATTATCAGCGCCGCGCGGCGAATCGCGGAGCTTGAAGGGTGGTCCAACGTAACCGTTCGGCGGCTATCCGAGGAAATTTCATACAGTCAACCCGTCTTATACGGTCATTTTGAAAGCCGCGACGGGATTCTCGCCGCGGTTGCTGTCGAGGGTTTCCAGGAGATGGGCGTGGCCCTGGATAAGGCACGGAAACGGGTTAAACGTGGAAGTACGGTCGAAGCGGTCGCGGCCGCATATCTGGAGTTCGCCGCGTCTTCACCAGCACTGTATGAAGTGATGTTTTCGCTCAACCTGAGCGTCCCATTCGGTCAAGCGGCTACTCCTCCGGAGCTGCGATTCGCGTTTTCCCAACTCCTGGAGTTGTTTCAGGAGCAGAGCTCGAAGGCAGAGGTTATCACGGAGCTGTTTTGGGCGAGCCTCCATGGTATCGCCGAGCTATCAAGAACCAAGCGACTTCCCCCGAGCCGTCAGAAGGAGCGCGTGAGGACGCTGGTCGAGCTCTTCAGCTTTCCCAAGCGATGAAACGGTGAAAGATTGTTGAGCCAGGCGGGCTCTCGTCTTTTCGCGAGCCAGGCGAGATGCGTCCTCACAAACGCGGTTGGCGTCATCCCTTCCTTAGGACGATGTGGTGGATATCGGCTCTACCGTCCAGCGCGCGCAGCCTCGATCGCGGCAATGTCAATCTTGCGCATGGTCATCATCGCATTCATCGCGCGCTTGGCTGCGGCGCGATCCGGGTCCTGCGTCGCGGCCAACAGAGCGCGCGGAGTGATCTGCCACGAAAAACCCCAGCGATCCTTGCACCAACCGCACATGCTTTCCCGGCCGCCGTTGCTGACGATGGCGTTCCACAGGCGGTCGGTTTCGGCCTGGTCCTCGGTGAGGATGATGAAGCTGACCGATTCGTTGGGGACGAAATTCGGGCCGCCATTGAGACCCAGGAAATTACGCCCGCAGACGGTGAACTCAACGGTCAACTCCTGACCTTCAGGCCCGGATGGCGTGTCCGTGGGTGAGGCGCCGGTTTTTCCGACCCGGCTGTCGGGGAACGTGGCGGCATAGAACTCGGCCGCCTCGCGGGCTTTCCCATGGTCGAACCACAAGCAGGTCATCATTTTCTCGGACATCTGACTCTCTCCTCTCAGCTTTTCAAAATCCAAGGTAAGTTTGGCAGCCGTTCTGCTGTGAACGAAGAACGGCTGCACCGAACATGAGGACACCGCGGTTACGGCTTTGGTCCCTGCATCAGAGCAAAGTGGCCACCCTGATCGTCTGTGGCCTGCAGGATGCGCGACCCTCCCGGGACGTCCATGGGAGGCAACACTATTTCTCCGCCCGCATCGATCACACGTTTCTGCGCAGCTTCGATGTCGTCGACGGTGAAGTAGTACTGCCAGTGCGGGGGAATACCTTCGGGCATGCCAGGACCTTTACGAGCCATCATGCCGCCGGTATAAAGGGGCTTGTCGGTGCGGAAAGTCTGGTAAATGCCCATGGGGCCCATGTCATGCGCATGATCTTTCTGCCAGCCGTAGTGCCTGGAGTAATAATCGAAGGCCTTCGCCGGATCATCGGTAAGCAGTTCGTGCCACCCCACGTTGCCCACCGCCATTTGATCCAAACGTGGCTGAGCGCCTTGCTTGCCGGGTTCGAAGAGCAGGTATTTTACCTTTTGCGGGTCCAGTACAACCGCGAACCGGCCGACGCCAGGGATCTCCTGAGCAGGCTTTACAATCGTGCCGCCGTCGGCGGTCACAGCCTTCAGTTCTTCGTCCAGCTTTGCGGTGTGGATGTGGCCCATCCACTGAGTGGGAAGCTCAGGCGCGCCAGCGCCGGCCCAGGTCATCATGCCACCGACATCTTTGCCATCTTTACCAAAGAGCATATAGGTGAAACCGGGCATACCGGCGTCCCTGACGTCCCACCCGACTACCTTACTGTAGAAGCTGACTGCCTTGTTGATGTCATTGGTTACGAGTTCGTACCAGATGAATCCGTCTGCCATTTTGTCCGTCCGTTTCGCGAGGCATCGCTATCAAGTAAACACCGTCCACATAAACTATCAGAAAGTGGATGCCGTCCACAAGCGACCAATTTCGCAGTACACTCTTTGAAAAGACAATGAAAAAGACCGTCACCCTTGAGAAGCGCAAGACTTTTCGTCATGGCGATCTGCGCAATGCGCTGCTGGCTGCCGGCATTGAGATGGCGCGGAGCGGAGGGCCGAATACAGTCATTTTGCGAAAGGCAACCCGGCAGGCGGGCGTTTCCCCCAATGCGGCATACAGGCACTTTGCCAACCAGGCTGAACTGCTGGACGCGGTACGATCGGCATGTTTCTCCCAGCTCGCGGCGGCCATTGAAGATGAAATGAAGAAGTGCCGTCCAGGACGCGATGCGCAAGTGTTTGCGCGGAAGAGTCTACGTGCGGTGGGGATGGGGTACCTGGGATTCGCGATGAGAGAGCCGGGGATGTTTCGCACCGCTTTCTCGGTTCCGCCGGCTGTGCATGAGCAAAACCCGGCGAACACGGCCTCCCTGGGACTGAATCCGTTTCAACTGCTTTCGCTGGCGCTGGACCGCATGCAGGAATCGGGTTTGCTCAGCAAAAAGAACCGCAAAGACGCAGAGTATCTTGCGTGGTCGACAGTGCACGGGCTGGCACTGCTGGTACTTGAAGGGCCGCTGCGCCAGATGCCGCAAGCGATGGTGCTTGCGCTGGGCGAGCGCCTGGTGCTTATGGTCGAACGAGGGCTCAACCAGGATTGCTTTTTCTTCCAGCGGGTATGAAAGCAAATTCGGACCGCCGGCTATGACTTCGGCTAAGGCGAGAGCGCCGTGACGGCCTATGAAGAACTTGCGCCGCCTGGAGACAGGTTTTAGGAGGACGCCTTCCTTTTTGAGGAGCGAGCCGGCGCTTCATCGAAGCTTCGAGAGCCTGAGCAAACTCGGCGCTAACGCAGCGGCCCGCGTGCTGTGGGTGCAACGACGACTCCGCCAGCTTGGATTCCCTCTCGCCGGCGGCTCGATACTGTCGACTGGCACAGAACGAGGAGCTGATAGAACAGCGGTTGGTTCCCTACCCCGGGCGGCCAAACCACGCCCGATCCCGATCAATCAAATGGCCAGCGCGTTCGGACGAATGCCAGGGTCAGCGTCTGAGCCGGCCTCACTTACGGGCCAGTCCATCCCGGTAAGCCATCGCTTCGAGTTCCACGCGAATAGCGTCGGCAACGGGGACGACCGGCCGAGCCTCGAATGTGAAAGCAGGCAACATCGAACAGAACTTGTGGACCTCGAGCGGGTCATCACATTCCATCAACATATATCCGCCCCAATCGCCGACGCGGATGACGAACGACTGGATCTTGAAATTGGCTGGCGCCTTCCACGGGCCAAAGACCTCCAGGATTCGCTTCTGTGCATTTTCGTACTCGATGGGTGAGCCCTGCTGACGTTCGTTCCAGGTGATCATGTATTGCATTCCAACCTCCTCTTTCTTCCGGGTCCAAGTTAAGGGCCTCGGGATGAGGAAGGTATACGCCGAGAGGCATAGCCGCGTCGAGCGATATTGTGAAGAATTCCAGGGGCATCTGAAGCCCAGAGGCTCTCATCCGGGAACCTTACCGCAGTGGCCCAAAACGTCACATTGATCCCACCACCGACGAACCGGCATCTGCTACCGCTCGTTCAGGAGATCCGCGAGCCGCCTCCGATTCAATTTGTCCGTATCTGGACAATGCGACACGCGGATGGACGCTGGCTTGGTGGGCTTTGAATCTTCTCGCTTGAAACGACAATGTTTAGGGTTCCCTGGTTTGGCGTTTCAATTGCTGCCGAACAAGATATGTTTGCGCTGTTACGTGATTTTCGATTCGCAGTTCGCCGCCTGCGTCAGACACCAGCCTTCAGTTTGACGGTCATTCTCACACTGGCTCTTGGCCTCGGGGCTACGACTGCGATCTTTTCGCTGGTAGAGGGTATTCTGCTGCGACCGTTGCCGTTCGTGGACGCAGATCGGCTGGTGCTGCTGGGAGATCACCTGGGAAATAGCCCCAGCATCGGCGTCACAGCAGTTGAGATTGCGACCTACGCCAAATCGACGAGCGCCTTCTCCTCCATGGGGGCTACCGCGCCGGCCCACTTTGAACTTTCCGGAGACAACACAATTGCGGGAGAGGCAGCGGAAATCCCCGCCGGACGGTTGGCCGCAAGCGTGTTCCCGACGCTTGGCGTTCAACCGATTCTGGGAAGAGTCTTTAACCAGCAGGAAGAGGATGCGGATAAGCCACTTGCGGTGATCAGCTATGCCTTGTGGCTTAACCGCTACCATTGCGATCCACACGTGTTGGGCAGCACAATCGTGCTTGATCGCAAACCTTATTCGATTATTGGTGTGATGCCGCGTACCTTCGAGTATCCGCTGCAGACCGGTTACCTCGACCAGTCGCAACTCTGGGTGCCGTTGAGCCTCACAGCCCAAGAACTAGACCCCGAATCAGGCTTGTGGGGTTACCACATCGTGGCCCGCCTTAAGCCTGGCGTGAGCCTACACCAGGCGGCGCAGGATGCCGACCGGGTGGCAGGGCAGATCATGCGCAATTTTCCTGCCAGTAAGTCCGCGCTTCGAATCAGGGGGGACGTCGAGCTGGTGCGCGAGGAAGCGGTTTCCTCGGTCCGCCCATTGCTGCGGACATTGTTTGTTGCAGTTATCGTGGTACTGCTGATTGCCTGCGTCAATGTCGCGGGCTTGCTGTTGGTGCGGGCCATTCGCATGCGGCGCAATTTTGCGGTTCGTCTTGCATTAGGTGCTCATTCCAAGGCAATCCTGCGCGAGTCCGTTCTGGAAGGATTGCTGCTGAGCTTTGCCGGCGGCTTGCTCGGCCTGGCGTTTGCTGCAATCGCTATCCGGACCGCTCTCCATCTGCTGCCTGACTCCATGCCACGGTTGAACTCAATCGCCATGGACGGAGGCGTGGTTGCCTTTGGTTTACTGCTTTCGTTGGTGACGGGCACGCTGTGCAGCCTGGCCCCTGCATTTGCGGCCTTGCAGACTAACCTGACAGAAAGCTTAAAGGAAGGGGCCCGGACGGAGATGGGAGCGGCCAGCCACGGTGGACTGCGGTCTGCGTTGGTGGTTGCGGAGATTGCCATCGCCCTGGTTCTACTCACGGTTTCAGGAGCTTTTCTGCGCAGCTTCCAGAAGATGCGCGCGGTCGATCCTGGCTTCCGTCCAGCTCACGTGCTGGTCGCCGGGTACGAACTGCCGAAGAAGCAATATGCTACGAACGATGCTGTAGATGCCTTTGAAAGAATGGTGGTTGAGCGTCTCTCCGCCAAGCCGGGCATTGTGGCTGCCAGCATAACAACGACGCTGCCGACGGAATTCTACGGAGCATCCTCGTACACGATTGAAGGTGAGCCTGCTTCCACGTGGAAGCTTAAGTTTGCCTTGTTTACTTCCACTTATGGCGATTACTTTCGAACCATGGACATACCTTTGCTCGAGGGGCGGACGTTCACGATAGACGATCGTGACAACACGCTCCCGGTGGTGATTGTGAATGAGTCGATGGCGAAACAGAACTGGCCGGGCCAGAGTGCAATCGGTAAGCGCATGCACGCAGGCAATCCTCACAAACCCATGCCGTGGGCGATGGTTGTGGGTGTGGTTGCAGACACCAAGGTCGGGGGCCGCGATGAGCCCGATAAAGAACAGTGGTACATTCCAGCGCTGCAGTCGGCAACGCTCAACGGACGCGACACGGGTGGACAGCTGACCAGGGCGACGAGGGGATATGTCACTCTCCGTTCACCGCTCCCGCCTGAGCAGATGGCGCAAACGTTGCGGTCGACCGTGGCCGGGATTGATCGGCAGCTGGCGTTGCAGCAGGTGCAGCCACTGAGCGACGTGCTCGCGGATACGGAGGCGCCGCGGCGCTTCAACACCGATCTCATCACCAGCTTTGCCCTGGCTGCGCTGCTGTTGGCGTTCACAGGTATCTACGCAGTGGTTGCGTTCTCTGTTTCTCTGCGCACTCAGGAGATTGCGATTCGCATCGCGCTGGGGGCGCAACGCACGAGCATTGCGCGTCTGGTCTTGATTGCTGGAGCGAAACTAGCTCTCCTTGGGTGCGTTCTCGGCGTGCTCGGTTCCTTCGCGGTCTCGCGGGTGGTGAATGCATTTCTGTTCGATGTAAGCGCGACTGATCCGCTTGTCTACTCAGTAGCAGCCCTCACCATGTTGCTGTTGGCTCTCCTGGCTTCCGCGCTCCCGGCGGCGCGCGCCGCGGCTGCTGATCCTGTCGACGCACTTCGAGCCCATTAGGCCATTTTTATCCCGGGGTTCAACGGGCCAGGCCTAACAAATTCTTTCAGCGGGCTTCCGATCTCATCCGGAACGAGCCCAGTCATAGTGGTGCGTCTGGAGACTGAACTCTTGCCGCCGGCGGTTGATTCCTCAGCAGATTCCCTGTGATCGAGCGCGGTTCTATCGCGCCCTGCAAAATCGCGATCACTTTCCTGGCACAAACTCGCGCCGCCTATCGTTATAGAGGTGTAGAAGTGGTGAGCATGAGCGGTTGCTGGGTAGAAGCCGAATTCGAAGCGATCTTTCGCGCGCACTACGGGCGCATTGTCCGCGTCACCCGTCGCGTGCTGCAACGAGACTCCGAGGCGGAAGAGGTCTGCGCCGAAGTGTTCCTCCGGCTCTACAGCAGGGGTCCTGGCGTGGCCGCCGACGGGCCGGTCGGGGCCTGGTTGTACCGCACCGCGACGCGTGCTGCGATCGATGTCTTGCGCGCCAAGCGGCGGCGCGGCACTGAAGTTGAAGGCGAGGGAGCCATTCAAAGTGAGGACCCCACCGAGGGCCCACTCACGCTCCTGTTACGGCAAGAGCGCATTAGCGAAGTGCGCGATGTGTTGGCAAAGCTGAAGGTCGGGAAAGCACAGCTGCTGCTGTTGCACCACAGCGGTCTGACGTATCAGGAGATCGCTCAGATCATGGAGATGAACGCCCGTTCGGTGGGCACGAAACTCTCACGCGCAGAGGCGGAGTTCTCCGAACTCTACGAACGGCATCAAAGACGCAAGCGCAAGACACCGCAGTTACAGGCGGCAAGGGAGGGGCAATGAAGCACGCAGAAACAGGAACCTTACGAGCGTACCTCGATGGCCAACTCGACTCCGGGCAAGGTTCTGCCGTCGAGCAACACTTCAAGAGCTGCGCGGTGTGTGAACGAGAGCTAGCCACATTGTCTAACCAAGCGGCAAGTGTGCATGAACGCCTCGACCGACTGCCGGAATTAGCGGACGCCGATAGCACTGCATCGGCTTGGGCTGCGTTTCAAAAGAAGCGGGAGGATTGGATGGAAACGAGGCAGAATCGATGGTCCCTGGGGCGGAAGCTATCGCTCGCGGGCGCCGGCCTCAGTATCGCCGCACTCGTGTTGGTCTTGACCGTTGGCCCTGTTCGGACATGGGCGGAAAGCCTGCTGGGTATTTTCCGCGTCGAGCGTTTCACCGTGCTCGAAATCGACTCTTCGGCTCTCAAGGCGAATGGTTTGCAAAACAACCAATTGCTCAATCAGGCGATCAGCCGCGTCCTTTCCGATGAAATCACCGTGACGCAGAAACCGCAAAAGCCGGAGCCGGTAGCGGACGCGGCCACTGCATCAAAAGCCGCCGGATTTCCCGTACAGCTGTTGCCAGGTGAAACGCCGTCCACCATGCTGCTGGAGCGTGGTGCCGGCATGCAGATGAAGCTAAATCGCGACCGGATCCAAGCGATCCTCGAGGAGGCCGGGCGCAGTGATCTGCAGATTCCTGCCTCGGTCGATGGCGCCACCATTGGTGTACGTGTACCGGCCGGCGTGATGGCCTTCTACGGTAATTGTGGAGATGCGGGGTCTGCAGGGCTCTTCTATGCCTCCAACGGAAGGGGCAAAGCCGAAAAGGAGGCGGATGCCACCTGCATAGCGCTCACTGAGCTTCCGAGTCCAGTCGTATCCGCCCCTCAAGAGATCGATCCGGCGCAGATTGCTCAAGTAGCACTTCAATTCATGGGCATGAGCGCCAACGACGCTGCCAACTTTACCCAGACCGTCGACTGGACCTCGACCCTCGTGCTCCCCGTAGAGCGCGGGAAGACGAAGTACGAGCAGGTGCATGTTAACGGCAACGAAGCAGCGTTGATACGGCCTGCCAATCAGGGATCATCCGGCCACTACTCGCTGATGTGGGTGGACAATGGAATAGTCTTCGGGTTGGGTGGAACGGGAGACGATACCACCGCGATCAACCTGGCCTCGCAGTTGCAATAGAGGAACGTGCATGGCAGCTCTTACCATCGACGTCTCACAGCTTAGAAAAACCTACGGAAACCGTGTCGCCGTGCGCGACCTGACCCTTCAGGTCGCGCGCGGAGAGGCGTTTGGGTTTCTCGGGCCGAACGGGGCGGGCAAGAGCACTTCGATCAAGATGCTGCTGGGCCTGGTAAAGCCCACGGGCGGGCGCGCTCTGCTCCTGGGGAAGCCGGTGGGCACGCGTGAAGTGCGAGCCCGCATAGGCTTTCTCCCCGAACACTTCCGCTTCTACGATTGGCTTTCCGCATCCGAGCTTATCCAGTTTCACGGGCGGCTCTGTGGCCTGGCGGAAGACAAACTCCGGCGCAAGATTCCGCAACTGCTCGAGCGGGTGGGCCTGGGCGCACAGAACAACAAGCCTATCCGCAGTTTCTCCAAGGGCATGATGCAGCGCGTCGGTCTGGCGCAGGCGATTGTCAACGACCCGGAGATCCTGTTTCTCGACGAGCCTACTTCCGGTCTCGATCCAGCCGGACGTAAGCTGGTGCGCGACGTGATCAGCGAGCAGCGCAATCGTGGGGCGACTGTCTTTCTGAATTCGCACCTGCTGGGCGAAGTCGAGCAGAGCTGCGACCGCGTAGCCTTTATTCGTGACGGCCGCATCGTCGGCAGGTATGAAATGGGCGGGTGGCAGTCTACCCAGACAGAAGTTCAGATCAGGGTCGCACAGATCAACGCCACCGCCATGGAACGCCTCAGAGGATTCACGCAGGACGTGCGCCTTGAGGGAGAGTTCTTGCGCCTGCGGGTGATGCAGACGGATCATCTGCCCGAGGTCGTTCGCTGCCTGGTGGACAACGGCGTGAAAGTTTTCTCTGTCGTTCCCCAGCGCGTAAGCCTGGAAGAATTGTTTTTGCAGATGATGGGACCGGACACCGGTTTATGAGCGAGAATGCAATCCACGTGCACGCGGCCGCCTCCGCAACCGAGGCGCCATCGCTCGGCCTTGCGGGCGGGCCAGGTGCTTTGCGTACTACGTGGTTGATGGCGCGAGTTACTTTCCTTGAAGCTGCCCGGCACAAGATTCTGTGGATTGCAACCTTGGCCGGCTTCGCGTTCCTGGCTTTTTTCTGGACCGCCCTCCATTTCGTCCTCAAGGACGCGACGCAGCAAGCAAATACTGTCAGCCTTCGCGAAGGCGTCGTCATGATGACCATGATGGTGCTCTATGCCGGGAGCATGATGACCTCCCTGATGGCCGTGCTCATGTCCTGCGACACTTTGTCTGGAGAGATCGCATCCGGCACCATTCACGCCATTGCTACCAAGCCGGTGGAACGCTGGTGCCTGGTGCTGGGGAAGTGGGCCGGCTTTATCGGCATGCTCACACTTTATATATTGCTCATCGAGGGGGGCACGATCGTGCTCAGCTGGCGCGCGACCGGCTATCTTCCTCACCACGCTCTCGCTGTGCTCAGCCTGGTTTGGTTGCAAGCGGTTGTGCTGCTTGGCGTCACCATGGCGGCGAGCACCTCGTTCTCCTCGTTAACCAGCGGTGCTGTCTCGCTTGGGCTTTACGGGCTTGCGTTTGTGGGTGGATGGATCGAGCAGTTCGGCGCTTTACGACACGTGCAGGCCTTGGTCCCCCTGGGGATTCTCTCCAGTTTGATCATGCCCAGCGACGCCCTCTGGCGCCGTGCGGCCTTCAAATTCCAGCCACCATTATTAGGGAGCATTGGTGCTTCGCCGTTCACCAGTAACCTGGTACCAAGCACTGCGATGGTGGTCTATTCTGCTCTCTACGCGCTGCTGGCCCTTCTGTTGGCCCAATTTCTCTTTTCCCGCCGCGACCTCTAGCGCCGCCCTGCTCCGACCAGGCTGCATCGTGTTTTCAGATCCTA
>CAVZJL010000005.1:0-145165 GCA_963775365.1 uncultured Acidobacteriaceae bacterium
CCATTGACAGGTTGAGAAGGAGCATCCGAATTGTCGAAAGATAGAAAACACAAGGAAGGGCTGAGCCGGAGGGCCTTTCTAAACAGCTCCCTCACTGCGACCATGGTGTCGATTGCATTACCGGCAAGCCTGCCTGTCGCTGCCGCTGAGAGCGTCGAGCAACATGCGGTGTCTGGTACTTCCGAAATCGCTTTTCGTGCCGCTAAATCGATCTGGCCGCGCGGGCGCGAGAAAGAGATGAATCTATTTGTCGGTTTTCGAGCGGTCTTTGAGGGCTCTCGTGAACAAGAGGTTTATCTGCGTGTTGCCGGCACCACGCTTTACCGCATCTATTTGAATGGGGAATTCCTCGCATGGGGACCCGCTCGTGGTCCTCACGGCTATTTCAGAACCGACTTATTCGACCTCGCTCCCTGTTGGCCGACGGGAAAAACATCCTATGCGTTGAGGTCGCCGGATATAACATAAACAGCTTATTACGTCCTGAACCAGCCATCGTTCCTGCAGGCGGAGGTTACGACGGGGTCATCGGTGCTGGCCTCGACCGGTGGAACCGGCAGATGCCTTTGAGGCCACCATCCTCTCGGAGCGACTGCAGAAGGTACAGCGTTATTCCTTCCAGCGGTCCTTCTCTGAGGTCTACCGGATGGATTCGCGGCTTGCCTACTGGCGCGAGCGCGGCGATGCGTCTTTTTCGACGGTGGAGTGCTCGAGTTTCGCGCCGCCGAACTTTGATTCTCGGAGAGTTCCGTATCCGGCTTACGCAATACGGCAGCCTGAGCAGATTGCGTCAGCCGAAGGACGTTTCGATGGGGCGCGAAAGGGCCCAAGAGCCTTGCCGAAGATCACTCGGTTCCATTCGGCGGCAAGATAAGCGCGACCCTGCTCGGGTATCCCGGAGCACGAAATGACGGTAATTCCTTACCTGGAGTTGCAGAGAACAGAGTCGGCTACGAATACAGCGTGTCGACGAGCCGTATGTCTGTGAGCAACCCCATTCGCCTGACGGCGAATGAGTTCAAGATCGTCGATTTTGGCACCAATCTGACGGGGTTCTTTGGCGCGAGCGTAATTGTTCGCAACCCCGCGAAGCTTTACTTCACGTTCGATGAAACCCTGTCCAACGGCGATATCGACTTTACGCGCTTGATGTGTGTCAATATCGTCGCGTACACGCTTGCTCCCGGATCTTACAAGCTCGGAATCTTCGAGCCTTACGTTCTTCGCTTCCTCAAGCTGATGGTCCTGGAAGGAGAATGCGAGGTCAACAGGTATCTATCTCCGCGAATATACAGCGCCGGATGTCTGGACCGCGCACTTTAACGCGAGCGACGCAGGGCTTGAACGAGCTTTTCGCCGCCGGCAGGGAAACTTATCGCGCAAACGCAGTCGATTTCTTTACCGACACGCCATCCCGTGAGCGCGCGGGATGGCTTTGCGATAGTTCCTTCACTGCGCAGGTGTCTCCCTCTTGAGCGGGCAACCGGTGGTGGAAAAATGCTATTTGAGAATTACCTTCTGCCCGATCATTTCGCCAATATGCCCGATGGGATGATTCCCAGTTGTTATCCGGCCGACCATTATGATGGAGGGTTCATCCCTAACTGGGGACTGTGGTTTCTGGTCCAACTGGAACAATACCTTCTTCGCAGCGGAGACCACGAGCTTGTCGGAGGCACTCCGCCCGCGGGTGCTCAGGCTGCTCGACTACTTCAAGCCGTTCCAGAATGAGGATGGACTCCTTGAGAAATTGGATGGATGGGTGTTTATCGAGTGGTCGAAGTCGAACGACTACGTCCAGGATGTGAGTTATCCAGCCAATATGCTCTATGCCGCGGCTCTGGCTGCGGTCGGACGCATCTACAAACTTCCGCAACGTCATCGCGCAAGCCGAGGCGTTGCGGAGAGTCATCCGCAGTCAATCGTACGATGGTGAATTTTTTGTCGACAACGCAGTGCGTCAGGCAGGAAAACTTGTCCCCACCCGAAACCGGACCGAGACATGCCAGTACTATGCGTTCTATTTCGACACTGCATCGCAGAAGAAATATCCCAAGCTTTATGGCAGAAGCTTCGCACTGACATTCGGACCGCAAAGGCGAACCACCAAAGCATTCCCGGAGATCCCTCCCTCCAATGCCTTTATGGGCAACGTGATGCGGCTTGAATTGCTTTCTCGCGCCGGCCTTACGGATCAACTCGCCGGTGAAGCCAAGACTTGGTTTCTCCCCATGGCCGAGCTGACCGGCACCTTCTGGGAGAACATGGGCAATGAAGCCAGCATGAATCATGCGTTCGGCTCGCACATCATCGTGCGCCTCTATCGCGATGTTCTCGGTCTCTATCAGGTGGACACGGTTCGCAAGGCGGTGCATGTGCGCTTTACCCCATCTTCCCTTGAGATGTGCGAGGGACGCATTCCCACTCCGGATGGATTTGTTTCCATGCGCTGGACAAGAACACCGGATGCCCTCACGTATCAGCTCGATGTTCCCGCCGGCTACAGCGTGCAAGTAGAGAATCTCGGAACATTGACCGTGCATCCAGAAGCAGTTTCCCCACGGAAAAGTCAACTATGGTTACAAAATCGAGGGAGGCTACAAGTAGGACTTACCTGAGGTTATCACCGTGAACAAGCTCCGAGTGGTCATCACCGATCATGGTTTTCCGAACGTGGCGATTGAACAGCGTATCATGGAGGCCGCCGGTTGCGAACTCAGCACATTTCAATGCAAGACGGAGCAGCAGGTCATTGCAGCAGCTAAGGACTCCGATGCTGTCCTCGTGCAATTCGCACCGATTACCCGCGCCGTAATTGAGCAGTTAGGCCGCTGTAAGATCATCGTGCGCTATGGTGTTGGGGTTGATAACGTCGACATCGAGGCCGCGCGCTCGCGCGCAATCACTGTCTCTAATGTCCCAAACTACTGTATTGATGAAGTTGCTGACCATAGTTTTGCTCTTGCCATGGCATTAAGCCGGCAGGTTCTTGCTATCGATGGCCGGCTTAAACAAAACCTATGGAGTAATTCTCCGCCAAGGCCGATGCTGGCCTCCCGTCAAATGACGTTTGTCACTATCGGTTTCGGAAGAATCGCGCGGGCCCTCTTGGAACGGGCTCGGGCGTGCAAATTCAATCTCGCCACTTGCGACCCATACCTGGCTGCCAATGTCGGTCTGCCCATGGGAGTGCGCAATCTGAGCATGGACGAAGCTCTAGCCACCGCGGATATTCTCTCGCTCCATGTACCACTGACCGAGGCTACCCATCACCTGATGAACGCCGGCACTCTTGCTGCTCTCAAACCCACAAGCTTTCTTATCAATACAGCGCGCGGTGGCCTTGTCGATGGCATCGCTCTCGCAGACGCGCTAGACGGAGGTCGCCTCGCCGGCGCCGGGCTCGATGTTTTTGAACAAGAACCTTTGCCGGCTAATCACCCCTTACGTAGGTGTGCCAATGTTCTGCTTACATCACATCTTGCTTGGTACAGCGAGATCAGCGGCTCGGAGTTGCAAAAGATGGCTGCCGAGGAGGCAGTTCGGGCCCTATGCGATCAGCCGTTGCAGAGCCGCATCGTTTAAGTTAGGTTCTTAGTCGACCAACTTACCGGCCGGAGCCCACCACAACATTAGTCTCTTCAAGGAAAGCGCTGACCGTCTGGGTAACGAGGCGCTCCGCGAAGACGGGATCGTGCGTCTTGAGCGCGTCGATGATGCGCTTGTGCTTCTCAAGGCTCCTGACCCATTGCTCGTCTTCAGTCCGCGCTCCCTGCACGCGTATCACTACAAAGGCGAATAGCGGCAGAATGATCCGCTTGAGGGCCTGTACCAGCATTCCGTTGCCGGTTTTTTCCGCAAGCAGCAGATGAAACTGCAGGTCGCGTTCGTAGAACGCTCTGAGGTTGTGGCAGTCGATTGCGGAACGCATATCTGACAGCGTTTGTTCAAGCTCCCCCAGCGGGACCTTCTTCTGGGCGACGATGCGCGCAGCGTATCCTTCCAGGACAGCTCTCAGCTCATAGCTGTGGGTTATGTCTTCATCCGTGAGGCGCGTCACTTGGGCGGTGCGGCCTGATCCCTTTTGGACAAATCCTTCCGCCAAAAGAATGTTCAACGCCTCGCGTACGGAGGTTTGCGAAATCTTGAGAAGCTTCGACCACTTGACCTCGACGATTTTTTCTCCCGGAGCAAACCGCCCGCTGATAATCTCCTCGCGGAAGTACGCGGCGAGGTTGTCCTTCACCAGAAGGAGGTCTTGTTGCGAATGTATGGCTGGCAGCTGAGAGGGAAGCATAGCGCGGCTGCCTCTATCCTAGCATGGGAGCGGTGACTTATGCCCTCCCGAGACGTGTTGGCCAGTGGTATCTTTTGGCTACCCTGTCGACCCCTACAGCGGCACCATCACGAAGATGACAATGGCTTTTGCACTTGCGGGCAGTGGCAATAGGTGGAGGAGATAGGGCCCTTACTTTGCCCCACCAACTGCCGTCTCGTCGACGCGAACGATGCGGTCTCCGGGGACATTTGTGAGCACCTGGACTATGCCGCTGGGCCATTGGATTTCTATGCGTTGTACGGAGTGGTTCGGGCCCAATCCAAAGTGAGCCCGCGGATCGCTTGAAGAAAGATAGCTGCCGGCAGTCGTGACGGTAACCCACTGCGACCCTTGAGGCGTAACAACTTTGATCACCGCGCCGATCCCATCTCGGTTGCTTTTATGGCCAACCAGCTTCAAGGTCAACCAATGATTTGTGGTGGCGGTTTCGTTGCGCAGGACATAGGCGGGGCCTCCGTTTGTAGTCACGACTGCATCGATACTCCCGTCATTGTCGATGTCACCGATGGCCATGCCGCGCGCCGCCAAGGCCTCATGGAAGATATCGCCCGACCTGGATGAGACATCGATCAGCGCCTTGCCCGTGTTACGCACCAACAGCATCGGTTCCCGGTAACGCAGTTGCGGGAAACTTTTTTGAACGGTATCCAGGTCGTGCCCTTGTGCGATGAGCAGATCTTTCCATCCATCGTTGTCGTAGTCCAGGAAGCGTACCCCCCACCCTGAATGCAAGAGCGTCATGCCGGCGATGCCCGTCAGATAGCTCGCGTAATCGAAGCTTCCGTCTCGACTGTTTCTGTACAGGGCATATTTTTGGTTCGCCAGATCTGTCACGATCAGGTCAGGAAAGCCGTCGTTATCGTAGTCAGCGAAATCTATTCCCATTCCAGCGTAGACCTTGCCGTCCCCATCCACGGCTACTCCTGAGTCCAGTCCGACTTCCGCGAAGGTACCGTTCCCTTTGTTGTGAAAAAGAAACTCGTCCATGGAATCGTTCGCGATAAAGATATCGGGATGTCCATCGCGATCGTAATCGGCGATGGCGATTCCCAGGGCTTTTGCCGGGTTGGCTAAGCCAACCTTGTTTGCAACCTCAGTAAAACGGCCGTTGCCGTCATTGTGATAGACCAACATGGTTATTGGTTGGAACTGATCCGGATGACAATATCCGCGATTGTCCCGCGGCCCGCACCAGATGTCCTCCCAATCCCAGGTAACATAGCGCAGCACAACAAGATCTAAAAGTCCGTCATTGTCGATATCGACCCACGCGGCGCTGGTTGACCAACCGCTTCCCGCCACTCCTGCTTGGTTCGTCACGTCGGTGAAGATGCAATGGCCGTCGTTGTGATAAAGGCGATTCCCGCCATAGGCAGTTACGTAGAGATCCTCCTTACCATCATTGTCAAAATCACCAGCGGCGACTCCCATCCCGTAGCCGGCGCCCTGCAAACCGGCCTTCCCGGTAATGTCTTCGAACTTTCCCTCCGGTGTCTGGTGAAACAGGCGATTCCAATACTCTGCGCCGGTCTTTTGCGGAATCGTGCCTTTTGGCGTGGGGTCAGAAAAGGGAGCCCCATTGACCAGGAAGATATCGAGACGCCCATCGTCGTCACAATCGAACAGGGCGACGCCCGGCCCCATGGTCTCGATCAGATACTTTTTGGAGGTATGCGGAGCCTGGTGCTCAAAATGAACCCCCGAAGCCGCAGTGATATCCACGAACTTCCCGGGGACGTCAACTGGCGGTGGCGCGGTAGGGAGGGTCCTTTGCTGAGCGAAACAGAGAGGCAGAATCAGCCAAAGCAAACAGCTACTCATGCGGCGGTAAATCGGCCTTCGGTTGAAACTAGGAGGCATATTAAGCGCCGTGGGGATCCTTTCCTACGATCTCAGTGTAGACCGGGTGCCGCTTAATTACCGCCAGCGCATATCATGGAATAGTTACGTACTATGCTCTGGAGTTTGAGGTAGTCTTCCATTTGAACAACAGGGGTCCATTGTTACTTCGGGAAAAGGCGAAGATGAGACTGGCGATCGTTCTGGTCTGGATGCTTGCCTTTGCGCCCCCAGTCTGGTCCGCTTTCGCTACTCCCGACAAAATGTCTGAAGCCAAAGGGCTCATCGATACGAGGCAGCTCGACAGTGCTGAAAAGATCATCGTTGCCGAGATGATGACAGCCCCCCAGGATGCGGATTGGATCACTCTTCTGGCGCAGGTTAGGCTGGGTCAAAACCGCACGGGGGAGGCGTTGAAGTTGCTCGACGATGCCAATCAAATCGCCGGCATTACCGCGACCCGGGCGATGCTTATTAGCCTCGCGGAAAGCCAGGCCGGCCACATGGATCGGGCCGAGGCGCCACTCCGCACCGCGATTCGGCTGGATCCTTTCAACGCCTCCGCTCACTATTTTCTGGGGCGGCTGCTCTATACGGACAATCGTTTTGATGAGGCCATCGAGGAAAGCAAGAGCGCTATTGCGATTGCACCCGGCTTCGTTCGAGCTTATGAAAATTTAGGACTGTGCTATGAAGGAAAGCATGATCAGGCGGAAGCCGAGCGCTGGTATCGCAAGGCGATCGATCAGGAGGCTGGCAGCGAAAATAAGACGGAATGGCCGATGGTTGATCTGGCAACGATGCTGATCCGGGAAAATCGCTACGCCGAAGCCAAGCCCTATCTAACTCAGGCCCTCGACATCAATCCCCGCAATATCCAATCCTTGTTCCAGATGGGAAGTCTCCTGGAGAGAACCGGAGATCTTAAAGGAGCATTGGACCAGTTTCGTGCAGCAATCCAAAGTGACCAAGCCGGTGACCAACCTGGTCGCGCCAGCGCCTACTATCGAGCTGCTCTTCTATGCAAGAAGCTGGGGTATCCGGACGAGGCGGCGGAGGATTTCAAGAAGTTCAACGAAATCCACGATGCACACCACCACACCTCACCATAACGTAGGGCTATAAGTCGACTGCGGAACTGCCGCTCCTGCCCGGTGCTATGATTTGCCCATGCGGGCTTGCCCCGGAGTTCAATGCCTGATCGCATTATTTGCCATCTGTTGTGCGGCCCAGCCAGCAAACCCGGGAGAGCTTGAAGATCTCTTGAAAAAAGGCGAGGCCCTGAACCAGCAGGCAGATTATATACACGCGATTCCGTTACTAAGGCGAGCCACGGAACTTGCCCCTCAGAATCCTTCGGCGAACTTTTTGCTTGGAGTAGCCCTGCTGGAAAGCGGCCACCCGGCCGATGCTGTAGCTCCGCTGCGGATGGCTGCCAGGGCAAATCCCCTGAATGAGCCTGCTGAAGGCTATCTGGGCGATGCGGAGATGGAACAAAAGGAATTTGCCCTCGCTGCCGAAACATTCCAGACGGCGGTTGCCCGATCGCCGGACTCCGAGAGAGCTTTGCTATGGTGGACCGACTATAGCCTGGAGCGATTCCGGGTATTGGCGTTCTCACTTCGCGGGTCTCCAAAAGGTAGAGCGGCAGCGTTGAGGGTCACGGCCGAAAACGGCAAAACCGCTGCGACAGCGAAGGAATCTTTCTTACGGCAAGCGGCAGCACTGGATCCTCAGCTCAATGGGATCTGGGGCGAACTGGGCGTAGCGCAGGCCCAGCTTGCTATGGACGCGAACGCTACAGCTAGCCTTAAGACGGCGCAGCAACGACAGCCGGACGCCTCGTCAACTTTACAGCTCGAGGCCATGCTTGAGGCCGCCAGCGGGAATTGGCCCCAAGCGGAGAAGAGGATTCTGGAGCTGGGTGAGCGCTCGCCTGCCGGCTTGCGGAAGTTTCTGGCCGTGTGGCCGCAAAGGTTGATCCCAGATGCCGCCGTAAAGGGCGCTATTTGGCAATGTTTACGCCAGGGCACGACAAGCTGCCCATCGAAGAACGCGCAGGGAAACACTCTCCCGGTTGAACGCCTCTTTCAGGAGGGACGCTGGGAACAGCTGGCAGCAATGCCTGCTCCGGCGCCGAATAGTGCAGTGGAGTGGTTTTGGCGTGGCATCGCATTCGTGGAGCTGGGAGACTGTTCCTCAGCGATTCCAGCCTTCGAACGCGGAATCAAGCCAGGGGCTGAGACGGCTGCTGCCTGGCTGACGAGCTGTTACGAGTTAGAAGCTGTTCACACTGCGGACCAGCTGAAAGCTCAAGGCAAAGAAGCTTCGGTTCATCAGATCCGTGGAGATATTCTGCTATCCATCAGACTCGATCCGTCGCAAGCCGCAGCGGAGTACACGGAAGCCCTGCGCCTGAAGCCAAATAATCCCGAGCTATTGGAGAAGCTCGCCGAGGCCTACTTCAGCCTAGGAGACATGGACCGGGCACGGCAGAGCGGGCAAGAGGCTCTGGAGCAGAATCCTCATCGTCGACAGGTGCTGCGATTGTTGATCCATGTGGCAATGAACCAACGCGACTATCCAACGGCTCTTTCGCTTCTTGACCGCTTAGCTGCGCTGGAACCTGATGATGCCTGGACGCGCGTGCAGCAAGGGACGGCGTATGCGCAGACGGGGCACCCGGAGGAGGCAGTTCAACACTTGAAATCAGCGTTGGACGCCGGTTATCCCGACGAGAAGGGTGCGCTGCATGCGGTGCTTGCCGGACAACTGCGCAAGCTCGGCCGCGATCAGGACGCCAACCGTGCGGCAGATCAGGCCACCAGGCTGGCGGATTCTTTTCAGCAGCATACTCAAAGCAAACCAGATGATCATCAGTAGGCGAAGGTTTTTGCAGCGGTCCGCGATGCTTGCCTCATCAGCATTTGTCTGTTCGCATGGCTGGGCCGCGTCGGCCGGCGGTCCAATCCGCATGATCAATGGAGCGCCGGCGAACGGATTGGATTTTGTGCTCCGTAACGATGCCCAAGGGCACAAGTATCAGGTGGAAACGCTACCTGGCGGATTGGGCGTTATTGATTTTGATGGGGACGGCTGGCCGGATATCTTCTGCGTAAATGGCGCGGCTTTGCCCTCCCTCACTAAGACCGGTCCGGAGTTCTGGAATCGGCTTTACAAGAACAATCGCGATGGGACATTTAGCGACGTGACCGCCAAAGCGGGCCTTGCCGGGCGAGGTTACGGAATGGGCGTCGCGGTCGGCGACTACAACAACGACGGTCATGAGGACTTGTTTGTCGTCGGCGTTCACGGCAATCAGCTATATCGCAACAACGGCGATGGAACCTTCTCCGATGTCACAGACAAGGCCGGGCTCAATCAGCCGCCTGTTCGCAAAGTATGGTCGGTGGCCGCTGCCTGGATCGACTACGACTGCGATGGCAGGCTGGATCTTTTCATCTCCAACTATTGCGACTGGGAAGCAGGCACCGATCCAGTCTGCGGTGGACTCGCAGCGAATACGCGCGTCTACTGCCATCCGGACCTCTACCGTGCGGAACGGATGCAGCTCTTCCACAACAACGGGGATGGAACGTTTACTGAAGTGACTTCCAAAGAGGGCCTCCCCAATCTTCTCGGCAAAGGCATGGGAATTGCCATGGCCGATTTTGCAGGAGACCATCGCCCCGGTCTCTTTGTCGCCAACGACAATGCGCGGAATCTTTTGCTGCGTTCCACAGCTCACGGCCTGCAGGAGATAGGTGTGCAAGCAGGTGTCGCTTACAACGGAGACGGGCGAAATATCTCTGGCATGGGTGCAGATTTTGGAGATATTGACGGAGATGGACGACCCGACCTGGTGATGACTGGACTGAAGAATGAGACCTATGAGTTATTTGTGAACCGCGGGGACGGCACCTTCGATGATGGAAGCGCGTCCTCCGGCTTGCTCGCTTTGACCAGCCCATGGAGCGGTTGGGGTTGTGGCCTGGTGGATCTCGACAACGATGGCTTGCTCGACCTTTTCATCGCCTGTGGAGGGCTAGATACAAATGAGCCGCAGCAGAATAGAATCCTGCGTAACCTCGGAGGAAAGTTTGTCGATGTGTCGGAGGGCGTGGGCCCGCAGTTCGCGACTCCAAGGCTGCACCGCGGCGTCATCTTTGCGGATTTTGATCGCGACGGACGGATCGATGCGGCGGTCACCGCATTGAATGCGCCCCTTGAGCTATGGTGGAATCGAAGTCCCCAACGCAACTGGCTCCAATTGCGGCTGCAGGGTAAGCACAGCAACCGCTCCTCAATTGGGGCACAAGTGACCTGTAAGACTCCCGGTCGAACCCAGACACGTTGCGTAACAAACACTGTTGGCTACGCGTCCAGCAGCGACCTTACAGTGCATTTTGGACTGGACATGGACAGCAAGGCCTCAGTGGAGATTCGATGGCCTTCCGGGAAAGTGCAACAGATGGGTGAACTGACTGCGAATCAGCGCCTGCGCGTGGAAGAGGCAGATTAGCCTGTGCTTCGATTGAAAGACTTCGGGCAAAGCCGCGCGCTCGATGGCAAGCGGACTGGTCGGGCGATTCAACGGCGCTTCAGCCGACTCGATACACACTTTAACCGAAGGGAAGGGAATCGCCGTTCCCCCCGGGCATTGAACTCATCTTCGTTCCCGGTTGCCGGTTTCCCGCTTCGAGCACTCTGTGCACCAAACCTCCCGGGCGGGTCAATGCAGTGATGTCCTTGTTCAGCAAAGCGGCTGGCGCATTCCAGATCGACCAGTTAAACCAGTAATCCCACCCATAGTTGACTTCGCCGGTGTCTCCGCCGGCGCTGCAGCCGTTCGTGCCGTCCCACATATATCCCCAGGTAAGGTAACTGAGCGCCAGATTCTTGCGCAGAAGCTCCAGGCCAAACTTCTTTTGACCTTCGTAGATAAATGTCAGCGCATTCCAGATAACCTGATGGTTGGTATACACATATTCGCCGGTGAGGTATCCCGTTTTATCGGCGGTCCAAAGAGTGCCGTCGGGCATGGAGTAGATCGGCGGCATGCCGGCTTTGCTTAGATTGCAAACTTTCTCGCGCAGAGTTGAGAGCACGCGGCGAACATTTTCCTTGGGGAAGACCTCGGGCAAGCCGCAGAAACGCGCCCAGTACTGACCGTTGAGTTGAGGCGAGAAGAAGGCGTCCAGAGTCTTACCCGTTTTCGTATCGTTGTAGACGAGGTAGTGGTCGCCTTTCCACAGATACTGCTGCATGGCTTCTTTGCCGGCGACGATCAAGACATCCAGGCGCTGCTGCTCTGCGGTATCGCCCATCGCCTGCGCCCACGTCTTGAGCATTTCGGCCCCGGCCAAACGCAGGCCCCCCGGGTGGGTTACGTAACCATACATGGAACGATCTTCGAACCACTCGATATCATTCCAGGCATGCGGCCGATGTGGCGGCATCGCGATAATTTGTGATGGTCCAAGATCCGGACGCTGGCTGAAGGAATACTCGAGAGCCTTTTTCACCGAAGGATAGAACTCCCTCATGAAGGCTTCGTCTCCGGTGATTTTCCAATGCAGGTATGCCGTCGAGACGTAGCAGAAGCCGGATATCACTTCCTGGTAGCCGTACGACATGGGATTTGCCGGATCCGCCCAGCGGCCCATTAGCTGGGCGACGTCGCCGTTTTCCTTTTGCGTCGAACGAATGGCGCGCAACAATGACAGCGCGCAATCCGGGAAGAAGAACGAAAGCGTCGGTCCCTGCATCCCCACGTTGGAAAGCGTGCTCATGTGCGGGCAGGCTCGCGGCGACTCCTCCAGGGCGAAGAGCCCATCCTCTGCCCTGCACCAGCTTCCAATGGGATCTTTGGCCTGCGCCCACATGCTGCAAGGAGCAAAGTAGTAAAGAGAATTAATCAGGGAGTCGGCCAGCCATCCGGGCAACGTCGGGTCTTCGTAGATCACCGATTGCCAGGCAATGACTCGCCGAAGCAACTCCTCGTGATTGCGCTCAAGGAAGCCGGCCACCTCGCCGGCATTGGCAAAGCGCGAGGCATACATATGCGTGAAGCGCTTGCCGGTGGTGGAAAGTGTCTCGCCCTCGGGGGCATAAGTCATGATCCGGCTTCCCCCGGTTCCGGGGTTGCCGTTGCCCTCCCATTCAGGCGCGTACCACGCCAGGATGATGCGAATGACCTTTTCCTCGCCCGGTGGGATGTTGTAATCGACCGCCAGTGACGAGCTTCCATCGTCTTGTTCGCCGGTTGAAGGCAGATGTTTCTCTGCAGCATTCCAATACTTCCCATCCACACCCAGACCAGCACCTATACGCACCGAATCCCCGCCGAGTGCCGCCAGCACGTAACTCATGCCCCAGGATTTGTTTTCCACCCAAGTACCGGCAAGTCCCGCAGGGGGCGCGTTGCGCGAGACTTGGGCAGGAGGCATGACAGGCTTCATTGGCAAGTCAGGCCAGCCAATCGAAGAGTCTCTGGAATGATGGTCGGCAAAGCTGGGCAAGTTGAAGATCAGGCAACCTTGCTGTGCGGAGGAACCCGTGTTTCTGAGATGTGCCTCGAAGATCGCGCCGGGCGTATTCGACGCTACGGCATCCCCGGGAATAAAGGGCGACCAGCAGCGCACGCCAATTTGAACGGGCGCGTCGGATTTGTATTCCATGTCGGCAATGGGATAGTGCCCCCAGTATTCACTCTCCTGCATTGAGCCCAGAACTTTGAGCCCCATCGTGGCACGATTGTTTCCGGCGTAATTCTTCGTTTGGGCAGTGCCGCAGACCCACGATCTGCCACCGCTTGCCACGCCCATATAGGGAACATTCAGGGGGCCTCCGATAGGCGTGAGGTGATTGAAGATTGAGGTGTAACCAAGTACGCCAGAGGGTTCCAGATACAGCGCTCCTGTATCGATGCCGCCCAGCGGCATTCCGGAACAAGGATAGAGCTTATCTACATAGCAGGTGAAATAACCCGCTGCCCTTGTGCGATAACAGATGCCGGATACGTCGTTTGCGTACCCGGCCGCTTGAAAGGTGTTCCATTGCGAACCCTCCAGGCCGGAAGAGAACAGCCGGCCCGGTTCTTTTCTCCTTTTCGGTGCGGCAGCCGCAGATGAATTCCCGCCGGAGGCAAAGCTTTTGATGCGTGACCAGTTCAATGCGCCGGCAGCTGCGGAAACTCGCAAAAAGCTACGCCGGGAAAGTCCAAGTCCCATAATTCACCCTTTGCCCTCTCAGTTAGAACCAACCCTTAGTTCGCTTTCGCGGGCATGAAGTTATTCAAGGCAGTGACGCTATCAGGCTTCACATCCGGGGCGAGTTGATAAGGAGTCTTGGCGTCATGAAGGTCGTTCCCAAAGAGATGGACGTCCTGAGTATTGGCTCCGGCGATCTTCAAAAAGAGACCGTGCCCGGCAGGGCCTCCATATTGCGTAATGAAGCGTTCTTTAACCCGGTCTAAAACAATTGCGGGAATATTGCGTTCAGGAAATGCCGAACTGCCGGTAAAGCCATCAAGCTGCAGCCGGTCAACATCTTCGAGCGAGAGGGCGCTTTCCCACTTGTCGTACCAGGGCTTCTCCCAAGTTACCTCGATATTCCTGAGCCTGAGATTCCTTACAAAACGAAAACTCATGGCGTTTACCGTGGTGTCGTAGGGCGACGCTGGATTGCTGGAGATGAAGAACTTGATATTCTCCAACGTGACTCCATCCAGCCAGCTATCCGGATGGCCATAGAGAGTGGAAGCTCCCTGGCAATGCACGATGACGTCGTGAATGATCACGTTGTGAATCGAGCCCGGGCATTCGTCAGCTTTACAGGCGCGCCATCCCATTCGCTTTGTCTCTTGAGTTCGAAGTTGAATGCGTTGCCGTCTCCAGCCCAGAACCAATCAAAGCGGTGCAGGTCCATGGTGAGATTCGACATGACAACGTTGCTGATCGAGCCGCCGGTCGCAATTTGAAGGGTGACGCCACGGTTGGTGTCAAAAATGGCGCAGTTGTTGATCAATATGTCGCGAATGGCCAGATTGTTGCCTTCACTGAATTTGATCGCGGCGGATGCGGACGAAAGGCGGCAATTGGTCACGGTGATATGTTCGCACGGGGCCGTCGGCCCCCATTCGTCGATTCCGCAGACAAAGACAATGCAGTCGTCGCCGGTAGCAATCGTGCTGTTGGCGATGTTGACGTCGTTGCAGCTCACGATGTCGATGCCATCAGCCCAAACAGCCTCCTTCAGGCTGGTGTACATGTAAATGCCGTCAATCTCCACCCGCGAGCAAGCATAGAGCGCGAAAGTCCAGCTGAAAGAGCGAACAAATGACAGGCCAGTGATACTCACGTTCTTCGAGCGTCCGAGCCACAACAAGTGAGGATAGACCTGGCGATTAGGGTGACCCGCGGGATAGGAACGCATCTGCGACTTGCCCAGAGTTTCTACCAGCACCTTGTGGCTGAAGGTTCGCTCAATCGTATCCGGCGCCCAGAAATACTTGGCTTGGCCGTCCACCGTGCCTCGGCCTCCGATCGCAATATCTTCGAGGTCTTCGCCAAAGAACAGCGCATCTTTTGACTTAACCTTTTGCAGATCGAAAGCGGCGGGATCTTCCGAAGCAAAGAGGGTGGCGCCCGCTTCGATATAGATGTTTACGTGGCTGCGCAGAACGAGGGTCCCGGAAGTATAGTCGCCGGGCGGCAGATACACCGTTCCGCCGCCAGCCGCGGCGGCAGCGTCGATGGCCTTTTGAATCGCGGGCCGCGCGTCATCCGACTTTTTACCCGTCGCTTGAAAGTCCCTGACATTAAATACTGTCCTGACCTGGAAGACGGCCTGATTACTCGCGTAAAGGCTGGAGCGCCCCGCAAAAAACAGCTGAAGCACAACGATGACTACGATCAATTTATTGGAATTAAGCCGACTCATCTAACTTCCGTCCTTTCAGGTAATGCTCACGCGCGCCCTCTAGAGCATTTTCACTTCTACTATGAACAGGACAGGGCAGCGAAGTGCGGCTTTTCTTGAGGAAAAGCCGCGTTGGGTGCGGTTGCTCTGTAAGCACCAGAAGTGAAAATGCTGTAAGGAGAGGAAGACCCGAGCCTGGATAATCAATGCCCCTCGCATCGATCGAGCATTTCTTTTTGATTCAAAGTGAAACGCACTTCACAACCACGGATGCTGGTGAGAGCCCATCCGACTTGGCCTTGAGAGTGATCGTACCCTCGTGTCCAAAGGGGCGCAGAATGGCCAGGCACCTTCCGCGAAAGGTCCTGCATGTGGGCTCGCGGAAGCTGGCTACATCCTTGGGATTGGCATTTCCAACAGCAGCCAGCTCTCCGGCGCCCATCGACCTCGAAACTCGATCTTCCGCACGATATCGGGGACCGGTGCACCCGCTGCATCCGTTATCTCTACTGTGACAAATGCCAAATCACCGCGCCTGGCAGGAATCGTCTGACGATCCGCTTTGAGGCGGAGCCGCGCAGGACTTGCCACCGTCTTGAATGCAAGTGAACCGATTTGTTGCCCGTTTTTGAAGGCGATGGCGCGCAATTCGCCCGCGGCATAAGGCACATCAAATTGAGCGATAAGCTTGGCCGATTCGGGCACAGCTTTGGAGCCGATCTCCTTGCCGTTCAAAAGAAGTTTGACTTGGTCCCCGGAGGAATAGACCCGAACGTTCAGGGGCTTGCCCTCATAGCCTTTCCAGGTCCAACTCCGAAGCTCGTCCAGCCATCCCCAGTTAGCGAGCTCTTCCGTTCTTCCCGCCGGCAGCGGGCGCTGAACTGCCATCTCCAGCGGGCTTCGCCCCCAGAGAACATCTCGATAGTAGGATTGCGGCTTCTTGCCGCCGATCAGATCGATGTCGCCGCAGTATGCATTGAACCATGGATACTGCTGTCGCCACCATGCCGGGGTCTGCGAGAGGATCGAATGCCCAATCGCAGACTCTCCAAGGTAGTCGATTCCGGTCCAGACAAAATCGCCAAGCACATAGCTCAGCCGGTCCGCGGAACGCCAACTATCGTAGGCTTCGATGGGAAAGGACTCCGTGCCCATCATGATCCGATTGGGAAACCGCTTGTGATCTATTTCATATTGCTGCCACTGGTAGTTGTAGCCGCCCACATCCAAATGCAGGAAAGCCGGATCATTGGCTTGCCACTCGGGCAGGTTGTGGTCGTAGGGTCCGGGAACCGCCATGATGACAGGCCGGACCGGGTCGATACTCTTCACCGCGTCCCGGAGCTCTTTGGCGATTGCCACTCCTTTGGGTTCCCGCCGGCCATCGATCTCGTTGCCGATGCTCCAGAAAATGACGCTGGGATGATTTCTATCCCGCATCAACATGCTCTTGAGATCTCGTTCCCACCAGTCCTCGAAGTAGAGATGATAGTCGTCAACATTCTTGCCGAGATTCCAGCAATCAAACGCTTCATCGATAACCATCATCCCCAGCCGGTCACATGCGTCGAGAAAGGCCGGCGAGGGAGGGTTATGACTGGTTCGAATGGCATTGAAGCCGTTGGCCTTCAAGATCTCTACGCGGCGCTCTTCTGCGCGGTCAAAGGCGGCGGCGCCGAGAATGCCGTTATCGTGGTGCACGCAGCCGCCTTTGAGCTTCACTTGCTCCCCATTGATGCGCAGGCCGTGCTCGATATCGACCTCAATGCTGCGAATGCCAAAAGCAACAGTGGAACTGGTCGACTGCTTTTCCTGCCACCAGAAGCTCGATTTCGGCCCGATACAATTGCGGCGTTGCTGGCGACCACAGTTGCGCAGCCTTCACATCAATTGACTGAACGACTGTGTATTCGCCGCTGGCTGGTAGATCCGCCGTTTTCTCCCCGGCGCCCGCAAGTTCACCGTGCGGCCCAACGATCCTGGTGCGAACGGTAGCACCTTGCGGAATCTTGCTCCGGTTTTCCACATGCGATGGAAACTTCGACCGTCGAGAGCTCCGGCGATACCTTTGGCGTGGTCACACCCACGCCCCACAGCGGTATCCGTACCTCTCCCGTCAAAGTAAGCCATACATGCCGGTAAATTCCTGAACCTGAATACCAGCGGCTATTTGCCCCTTCATTTCGTACTCGAACGGCCAGAACATTCTCGCCGTCTTGTTTCAGAAAAGGCGTCAGATCATAAGCAAAAGGGGTGTACCCATAAGGGTGGCTGCCGAGAGATTGTCCGTTGATCCAGACTTCGGAGTTCATGTAAACGCCGTCGAAGCGGACCTCAGCCTGTGCATGCTTGTCCGATGCGGCAAGCGGAAGGTGCTTGCGGTACCAGCCTGTTCCGCCCACAACCCATCCCGTTGCTTCCTGGCCGGCGCTCAAAGCCATATCAAAGGGACCAATCCTGGTCGGTGTGTTGCCACCAACCCAAATTGTGCCCTCGCCCGTTGCTTCGGAGGTTGGAACGAGATCTTCGATGCTCCAGTCGTGGGGGAGATCCACTCTTCGCCACTTGGAGTCGTCGAAAGCCGGGTGTTCCGCGCCGGCGACATCTCCGCGGAAAAAGCGCCACCCCAGATCGAGAGACTGCTCGCGCAGACGAGTCGAAAGAGGCGTGACTTCAGAAGCTCGGGCGATATTGGCGCCACGCTGCCCTTGTTCGCCCGAAGCCGGCTCGGCAAATAGTGGCATCGCGGCGAACCCCGCAAGCCCTTTCAATGCATCCCGGCGATTGATCTTGTGAGAGTCCTGTTCAGACTGCTTCATCGAACTAGCCAACCACCTCCTCGTTGTTCAAGGGGCTTCACCGTCAAGCACACTGCCCCACCACCTAAGGCAGGTATCGCCAAGCGCTTGATCGCTTCAGGCGAGCAAACAGTAATTGATCTGCTATCACCTTGTCAACTTCTCGGATGGAATTCGGCCGTGCAGCAGAATCGAGGAGATGTTCTGCACAATTAGATTCTAGGCCACAAGGCCTGCTTGCAGCATTCGGACCTCACTTCAATAGCCTTGCCTGGCTCGCTCAGGAGGTCGCGAGAAAGGTCAAGCTCTTAGAGCGTCTCGTCAACCCAATTTCAGGTACAGCGCGGTGTAGCGATCCGGCTTCTCCAATCGGATACGAGTTCTTCCATCCCGCTGCGTTATCTGCAAATCCTTTGTCTTTGGCCAGACCATCTGCGCCGCTGTCACTTTCAATCGGCGCGGATCAAGGGAAATTTCAATCTCCGGCGTGGGGCGTAACTCACCTTTCGTCGCTAGTTGAATGGTGTCTAAAAGTTGGACCAGAACCAGCTGTCTGCCTGCATCGTGGAAGAATGTGCCATGCACATACTCTGAAAAAGGATCTGTGCGTATCTCCGCCAGCGGATTTGGCACCAGCTGCCGTATCAACCCAGGTATCCAGTTCTGAATCCAGGATGCGCGCCATTGCATGGCCCAAAATATGGGAACACCCAGATATAGGGATTGGCCTTTGCCGAACTTATTAAACGCCACCGCCGTTCCCGCCGTTTGTGGCCCGGGAGGCGGAGCGCCCCATCCAACCCACTGATCGTGGGGAACGTCTTCCGCAAGTAGAGGCAATCGGTAGCGCATCACCTCCTGGGCGGTAGTTCCCTTGATCGGTGATGAAGGGTCCCGGCAACCCTACGGTGCTTTTCGAAAGCCCCTCAGCCAGAGGATGGCCGGCTGGTTCCATGTAGGTGGAGATGGGGTTTCCTTCTCTCTGCTTGCCAGTCGCGTCATAGGCGTAGTTGGTCACTTCAGAGACATAGTCGACGCCGAAAGACATCGGCGAGGGCGAAGTTGTCACGCGGCTTGTAATGTTCATCCAACAAGCCACAGCGGTAACTGGAAATCAACGTCCCACCCTTGTTCACCCATTGACGAATCGTTTCCGCCTGGTCCGCAGACAACACCAGGACTTCCGGAAGAACCAAGACTTCAAACTGGCCTAGAATTTCCGGTTTCAAATTGAAATCGGGGACGCTTTCCACCGGGACGGCCGGCATAGGTCAGGGTCTCCAAAGCGCCTAAGGTGGAATGCCGAAAATCATAGGGACGCTTGTTTGCTTCGAACTCTTTGCGGGTCAATTCGCTGTAAAGCATTGCCGTGCTCAGCAGCGGCTTGAGATCCGGGCCCAGAAGGCAATCAACATTTCGGACATCTTCCCAGGTGTTCCTGGCAACAGCAAACCATCGGTTGGAAAATCCCTGCCCGTCGACTCCGCTGACGACTGGCGCATTCCCGACAAAAAAGCTTCGCGCATTCTGAACGTATCAGCGCGTCCGCCTGGACCCTCGCTAGATCGGCAGGGTAAGTATCCGAATAGCCGTACTCGGTAAAGATCCCGGCCTGAAAATAGGGACGGCCCCATCCCCGCATCAGGATGGAGCCAAGGGCGATGCCCGTGGGACAGTCCAGAGGTTCCGCATATATAAAACTCACCCGCTGCATGATGTCGTCGGGAAACGACTCGGGGCCTCCATTAAGTGAGACGAGAAGGTTAGGCCGGTGCTTGCGGGCTCGAGCGATGATCTCATCCAGCATATCGGTCATCGTTCTTCGCTGATGCCATTGAAAGCGACGCTCCCAACCTTCCCGCGTCTTAAAACCTTCCCGATAAGGATCCCCAGGGTACTCTTTGTTCCAGGCATCCTCAGTGTGCCGGCAGAAGCAGAACGGATTTTGTCCGCTCCCGTTGTACATCGCAAATTGGATCCCAAAGATGTCCAGGAATAATTCATCCACTTCATAGCGGGAGAAGATTTCGTCCATCATGGACAACACGTACTGGCGGTAGGGCGTATCCAGGCAGACGATGCGCCAGCGACCGTAAAATCTTTGCGGAACTCCCTCTTCGTTCACCCAGGCCCAGTCAGGATGGCTGATCGCGCATTGATTGTTGAATTGCAGACTGTAGTACGCAATGGTCGAAATGCCGGCTTTGCGCGCCAAAGAACATTCGGTTCCGAACAGGTCAAACTTCAAATGAGGGTGTCGCACCGCCGAGTCGCTGGGATAAAAAGCATATCCCCAGTGGTCTTGCGTGTAGAACATCAGGCTTTCCGCACCCGCATCGCGAGCGGCCGCTATCGCCCCCTCGAGGTTAATATCGAAGGTTTGCTGTGGAGGGGTGTGAAACTCCCACTCCATTGCCCGGTACGTCCGTTCCGGCGACACCAGGCCTGCCTGCCGATGCGCGCGCCGGAGGCGATCCAGATCGGGAAAGGCACTTTTCCCTGCGGCAGAGGCGATGTTGTTCGAAAGCACGAGTCCGCCGGCGCTCGCGCTCGCCAGCTTTAGAAAAGTCCGTCGATCTGTCTTGCATGGCTTGGACAGTTTGCTCAAGATCGTGCTCTCCAGCGGAGGCTTTCATCGGTGACCGAGAGTCCCGCATCTCGACGCCATGAAGTGAGTATCGCGACCAGTCCCGTAGGGACGGCTGGAGAATGCCCCAGGGCGTTAGTCTTGGGGAAGCTGGACCGAACATGAATGCTCATTGGGTAATCCACAACCGTTTCTTCTTGAGACTCATCGAAGATTGACCCGCTCTACTTGCACATAATCTCTTCCCACTCTCCAGCGAACATGTTCAGCTTGGCATCAGGATTCTCCGGATGGGCACGAATCAGTTCTTCATTCACATCCACGCCCCACCCCGGCTTTGTAGGAATGGCATAGTAGCCCTGCTCGACCCGTGGGGTTCCGGGAGTCAAGTCGCAACGCCAGGGAACATCGTAGTCTTCAAACGTCTCCAGGATGTCGAAGTTCGGAATATTTGCGCAAAGGTGCATCGCGATGACCGTGCCCAGCGGTCCGCGGCAGTTATGCGGAGCGACGCTCACATAAAACGTTTCGGCGATGGCAGCGATTTTTTTCGTCTCCAGGAATCCGCCGCTGTAGATGATGTCCGGTTGAATCAGATGCGCACCCTTGCGGGAAAGCAGATCGAGAAATCCAAACCGGCTATAGGTATGCTCGCCGGTGGCGACGCGCAGCGGAGAGGCCGCGACAACCTGTGCCATAGACTCATGATTGTGCGCCGGAATCGGCTCCTCGCACCAGCGTGGCCGGTACGGAACCATCGCGCGAATGGCTTCGAGCGCCATGATCGGACTGAAGCGTCCATGAAACTCAAGCATCAAATCGATCTTCTCTCCCACCGCGTTGCGCACCGCTTCCACGATGCGGCAAGCTCATCCTCAGTTCATCGCTGGAAAGCTCCCTGCCGCCCGGACCGAAGGGGTCAAACTTCATCGCCTTGTAGCCGCGGCCGACTACTTCCTGAGCTCGATCCGCGATCTTCGCAAGGTCTCCCTGGAAGGCATACCAACCGTTGGCGTAGACCTGGACTTTCTTGCGAACCGCGCCGCCGACCAGGTTGTATACCGGTTGACCCAAAGCTTTCCCGACCAGGTCCCACATCGCGGTCTCGATGCCGGCCATGGCGGCATACATAATCGGACCGGTGTTGTGCTCGATCTGATACAGCTTGAACCAGAGATCTTCGATGTTAAAGGGACTCATGCCGATGACATAGCGCCGGCCAAAATCGAGGATCAGATCGCGAACGGCCGATTCTTTCCATTCGAGAGTTCCGTCACCCCATCCGATGAGGCCTTCATCCGTGGTCAGCTTGACGAAAAGAAAATTCCGCCACGTCGTGCCCGTCAAGAAAAACTTCAACCTTCGTAATCTTCATGGAATCCTTGCTCCGGCACAGGTGTACTTAATTGCTTTTGAGCTGCCCAAGCCCGACGAGAAGCGCGCCGAAGCTCTTCGCTCACCGATGCATCCACCGGGCTGAGCGGCGCCCGCGAAACACCAATGGGTATGCCACGAAGCGTAGCGCTCTCCCGGCAAACAGCCAGCCAATGGGGACTCGCTTCATTCGTTCCCATGGCCCGGTATTCGAGCCGGATAATGGGAAGGATGCGCAGCCAGAGTGCTCGCGCTTCGTCCAGGTTTTTCTCTTGAATCAGGAGCCGGCACAGCTCGACCGCCAGCGCGGGGGCGATCATCGGTATTCCGCCGATCCAGCCGTCTGCGCCGATCGCCAGCGCTGCAAACGCCGTGATGTCGATGCCGGCAAAGATCGCGAAGTCTTTCCCGCAGAGCAGCCGAGTGTCCTGCACCTTGGCGATTTCCATGTGGGACCACTTGACGGCGTGAACTACATCCTCCGCCGCAAGCATCTGGATCTCTTCCGGCGTAATTTCGATACCGGTTAGTACCGGCACGTTGTAGACCATGATGGGCAGTCCAACCGGCTCACGGACGCGACGGAAATGATTCAAGACGTCTTGCTTTGGCGGCCGCAGCAGATAAGGGGCCATCAGCATGAGCCCATCGCACCCAATGGACCGCGCGTGCTGGCTGAGCTCGATCGTAGTTGCGGTGCTGTAATCGCTGGTCCCGGCATAGATAGGGACGCGGCCTGCAGTTTCTTCCACGATGGCTTCGAGAGCCTTCATTCTCTCGGTAGTACTCAAGGCGATGGGCTCGCCGGCGCTCCCCAGCGGCGTCAGGCCGTGCACGCCTTGCTCTAAAAGGAAGCGCACAAACGCACGCGTTCCCCGTGTACTGAGAGAACCATCGCTCTCGAAGGCAGTGACCGTCGGGGCGAATACCCCGCTCAATCGTGGTTTTTTCGAAGTATCAGTGGCCATCTTGTCTCCTGTGGCAAATGCGCGTAAACCTTCGTATCACGCCCATCGTTTGTTTTCCTCTTTTGTTCACCAGACTAGGGAAGAGCGAATGCAACGTAAACCGCGCCTGGGGGAGACTTGGGATCTCTCGCCCCACACGCCGCGATCACGATGTACTGTTTGCCATCCACCATATAAGTGGCCGGGGTGGCCACGCCGGAGAATGGAAGCTGCGCTTCCCATAGCAATTCTCCCGTGCGGCTGTTGAACGCCCGGATCTTGCGGTCGAAGTCGGTGGCGGCAATGATCAACAATCCCCCAGCAGTCACAATGGGGCCACCGTAGTTCTCGGTGCCCGTATTCTTCAATCCCTTGGCCGCTAATTCCGGATACTCGCCCAAGGGGAGCTTCCACAGATATTTGCCCGTATTCAAATCGATGGCGTTCAGCGTGCCCCAGGGGGGAGCGACTGCGGGATAGCCATCCGCGTCGTCAAACCGCGTATAGCCGGTGATGCTATAGGGCATCGTTGCCCCTGCGTCGCCTCGGTCCACGTTTGCCGGTCCAGAGGCCGGCGGCCCTGCGTCGCTCGCTACGGCGGCCGCGTTTCCAATGTCTTTTCCAGTGCGGAGATACTCGAGCAAGGCATCCAGCTTCGCACCCTGAAGGTCGGGGAAAGAGGACATTCTTCCTCTGCCTTGATGGATGATGCCGGTAATTTGCGCCGCCGTAAGCCGCTTGTATACATCCACAAGCGAAGGGTAGGCCGGCGGAGCGCCGGAACGGTCTACACCATGACAGACCGCACACTGGCTTCGATACGTCTGTAGCGCCGATGCCGGCCGAGGGATCGTTCTTGACCAGCGTGGTGGTGAAAGCAACTTGATTTGCATTGATATAAATGATGCCGGTGTTGGGATCGACGGCCGATCCACCCCACTCCGCGCCGCCACCGACGCCGGGAAAGAGGATGGTCGCCTTGCCCAGGACGCCGGGAACGAATTGTTCCCCGCCAACCAAGGTACGAAACTGCTGGACCGCCGCCGCATGGGCCTGCGGGGTTCGATTGGTAAGCGTATTTTCGGTGACAACCTGCCGTGTATATGGCTCCGGTATGAGCGGCACCGGTTGTGTGGGCGAGGTCACCTCGCCCGGAACAGTGCTCGGGGGAAATTTACGCTCTTCAATTGGAAACAGTGGCTGTCCGTTTGTCCGATCGAAGAGGAATAGCCATCCCTGCTTGGTGGTTTGCGCAACCGCATCGATGCTCTTACCGTTTCGTCGTACCGTGACCAACGCGGGCGGAGCGGGGAAATCCCGGTCCCATATGTCGTGGTGCACGCCCTGAAAATGCCAGAGGAGCTTGCCTGTCTCCGCATCGAGTGCAAGCATCGAATCGGCGAACAAATCGTTCCCAACGCGGTCGCCCCCGTAGAAATCAAAGACCGCGGATCCTGTAGGCGCGTAGACAATGCCGCGTTTGACATCGAGCGCCATTCCTGCCCAGTTGTTGGCGGCGCCCGCGGTTGTCCATGCGTCCTTGGGCCAGGTGTCGTAGCCCGGCTCTCCGGGATGAGGGATGGTATGGAATCGCCAGCGCAGCGCGCCGGTGTGAACGTCAAAGGCGCGAATGTCACCCGGAGGCGCGGGCGGTGTCTCCGGATCTCGGCCGCCGACAATGATCAGGTCTTTATAAATAGCGCCGGGGCTGGTCAGGCCGATCGACTGCAAGGTGTAATCGCCTCTGAGCTCTTTTCTGAGGTCAATGTATCCACCTTCGCCAAAGCTTTCGATCGGCTTGCCGGTCGCGGGATCCAATGCGTACAGCAGGTTCCTCATACCGGCGAAAAGGCGGCTCTCTTTTCCGTCGGTCCAGTATGAGACACCACGGCTGGCGTCAGGCTCATGCACCCCGGAGTCGAACGTCCAAAGCAGTTTGCCCGAGGCGGCATCAAGAGCAACAACCTTGAGGGAGGGCGTATACGTGTAGAGAACGCGTCCCACAATTACCGGGGTTGTCTCCAGACTTCCCTTTTCGCCGGTATCGAAGGTCCATGCGATCTTGAGTCTCTTCACGTTTTCGCGGTTGATCTGCGAAAGACTTGAGTAATGATCCTGCGATGGCTGGCCGCCATAGCTCGGCCAGCCATCGCCCGTCTGCTGTACGGGAGCTGTCGCAGTTTCGGCTGCACGCGCCGGGCGCGAGGGAGCGATGCATGCGCCCAAGGTCAAAGCCATCGCTGCGGCGGTCGCGACCCTGGCCGCCCGCAGGCCTTGAGTTTCAACGTCAAACTCCATTCGGGTCATCAATCAGTCCCAAAACGCACTCGTTCGCCCCGCATACTCTACACCCTGCCAGGCCCTGTCTTCCAGTTTGTATGGATCGACGAGCAAAATCGAGATTCTCGAAGAACGACAGAATGAGAATTAAGGCAGAGCAAAGGCCACATAAGCCGCGCCTTGTGGACCTTTAGGGTTTCTTGCTCCGCTGGTGGCGATCACCACATATTGCTTGCCATCGACCATGTAGGTAGCCGGAGTGGCCACACCGGAAAACGGCAGGCCCGCCTCCCAAAGCAGCTTTCCGGTCGCACTGTTGAAAGCCCTGATCTTTCGATCGTAGCTCGTCGCGCTGATAATGAGCACGCCGCCGGCGGTTACGATGGGGCCGCCATAGTTCTCGCTGCCGGTATTTTTCAAGCCCTGGGCGGCCAGCTCCGGGTAGGTCCCCAACGGAAGCTTCCACAGATATTTGCCCGTATTCAGATCGATTGCGTTCAATGTGCCCCAGGGAGGAGCGACCGCGGGATAACCATCTGGGTCATCAAACCTGCGATAGCCGTCAAATACGTACGGCATCTCTTCACCGGTCTTCTCAATAGCGCCTTCTGTTGCTGGGGGTGCGACAGTTCCATGCTCCGAAGCGCCCTTGTTCTTGCCCGTTCGCAAGTAGTCGAGCAGCGCATCGAGCCGGTCCCCCTGCAAACCGGGAAAGGACGTCATCCTGCCCCTGCCTTGATGGATAATGTCGGCGATTTGCGTCGAGGTGTACCGCTTGTACACGTCCAAAAGCGAAGGAAAAGCTGGTGGAGAACCAGCGCGGTTGCTGCCATGGCAAACCGCGCACTGGCCTGATAGATTTGTGAGCCCAAGCCGCCCGATCCATCCAGCTTGGCCAGACTTCCAGTCCCCACAATGTCATTGGCGTTGATGTAGATGACGCCCGTGTTGGGGTCGACCGCGGACCCTCCCCATTCCGCTCCGCCGTCATACTCCGGAAATACGACGGTCTGCTTTCCCGAATCGAGGGGAACGAATGGTCCATCACTGTGGTATCCGCGGAATTCCTGAACCGCCCACGCATGTGCCTCTGGCGTCCGCTGCGTAAGCAGGTCCTCGGTCAAGCGCTGTCGTGCATAGGGTGCCGGCGTCAACGGCACCGGTTGCGTAGGCGACGTTACTTCCCCTGGAACGCTACTCGGCGGGAACTTCTGCTCTTCGATCGGGAAAAGGGGCGTACCGCTTGTCCGATCGAACAGGAAGAGCCATCCCTGCTTGCTCGTTTGCGCTACGGCGTCGATGCTCTTGCCGTCGTGCTTTACCGTAACCAACGCCGGTGGCGAAGGAAAATCGCGGTCCCAAATGTCGTGGTGCACGCCCTGGAAATACCACAGGAGTTTGCCCGTAGCTGCATCGAGGGCTAACAATGAATTCGCAAAGAGATCGTTCCCCACGCGATCGGCGCCGTAGAAATCAGAAACCGCCGATCCAGTCGGTACATAGACAATGCCCCGCCGGATGTCGAGTGACATCCCCGTCCAGTTATTGGCAGCTCCTGCCGTCTTCCAGGCGTCCTCGGGGCCAGGTATCGTAGCCCAACTCTCCAGGGTGCGGAATGGTGTGGAACTGCCAGCGTAATTCTCCAGTGTGTACGTCGAATGCACGGATATCCCCTGGAGGCGAAGGCTGCGATTCCGGATTGCGGCCGCCGACAATGATCAGATCTTTGTAGATAATCCCCGGACTGGTCAGTGCGACAGACTGAACATGGTAATCCCCCCTGAGCCCTTTCCTAAGATCGACCGCCCGCCTTCGCCGAAGCTCTCGATGGGCTTGCCCGTAGACGGATCCAGAGCGTAAAGGAAGTTCATGATGCCGGCGAACACGCGGCTCTCCTTTCCGTCGGTCCAATACGTCACGCCTCGTGAGGGCTGCCCGCCTTCGATCCCCGAGTCGAACTTCCAGAGGAGTTTCCCCGAGGCAGCGTCAAGAGAGATCACTTTGAGCGAGGGGGTAAATGTGTAAAGAGTGCGCCCGATAATCACCGGGTTGCACTGCAAGCTACCAGTCCGGTTGCCATTTTCGCCGAGATCGAATTTCCAGGCGATCTCAAGCCTGTTTACATTTTTCCGATTGATTTGAGAAAGGCTTGAATAATGGTCCTGCGCCGCCTGTCCACCGTAGACCGGCCAATCTTGCGCAGTCTGCTCAGGTAAATTCTTTCCCGAAGTGAACGACGGTGCGACCCACACGCCCAGACCCAGCAACGTCACCGCGATGGCAGACACTTTGACCATGCCACTCCTCAAATCTCAGTTTGTCTCTCGTTCTGTAAATCCGGATTACATTCGCGCCAGAGTATATACCATTCCGCAATTTCAGCAACTCTGCTACAACATTTCCCTTCCATCCTAGCCACACATACTGGAAGGAGGCACATCACCTCTCGTGGAAACAACGTCGGTTACGTTATCGGTAGCACCCGGCCTCGGGGCAGAATAAGGTGGTTGGTAGATCTGTTTTGGTGCCCCCTTTCAGTTCGCCCAAATTGGATTTCTTTCGGATCGTCGGATTCGGACAGCGCCAATCTAAAGACAAGTCAGCCAACAGAGTAGATCGCGATCAATCCCGTAGGGACGGCTGAGACTAGCATCCTACGAACTCCCAAGAGGAACTGAACGGTTCCCGCCCGGTCCTGTCGATCCCACTAGCGAATTTTCAGGTGAGCCGCCGACCCTAATTTTGTCATCCCGAGCGCAGCCGAATTTCCTGCCACGCTGTTTCGAGACACAGCCGCGTGTGCGGTTTTCCGTAGGAGAAAACCGCATGCACTCGATCAACACCGCCAGGATCAACAGGAAATTCGGCAGGGGCGAGGGACCTGAAGTTCCCTCGCCCCTGCAACAACGGTGAAGGGCCACGGGGCCGAAATGTCGCTCTCAGCCGATTTATTTGCTAACTTGTGGTTCATGAAGAGAAGAAATGTTCTAAAGGGTCTGGCTGCGATGCTACCGGCCTCGTCCGCGCTGGGGCACTATTCAGCTCTGGCTGAGCCGCTGCGAAAGAAAGTGAAGATCACCGATCTGAAAGCCATGGTCGTCGGCAGGCCGGGGGGCAATACCCTGGTTCGCATCGATACCGATGCGGGTATAACCGGATACGGTGAGGCTTATTGGGGGTTTGGAATAAAAGACGTCATGCTGGGATACCTGCGGGAGGCCATCCTGGGCCAGGATCCGCTGGACATCGATCCCCTATATACGATGATGATTCTCCGCACCGGCGGAGCTGGCGCCATTGCCGGCGTGACCGTCACCGCGATCACCGGAGTGGAGATTGCTCTGTGGGATCTGGCCGGCAAGCTTCTTGGTCAACCAGTCTGCAAATTGCTTGGGGGTCAATATCGCACCGGCGTGCGGGTCTACCTCACCAGCAGCCCGGAGAACTTCCTCGATCCGGCCTCGTGCCGCGAATGGGCGGCCATAGTCAAGGAGCATCCCTACGGCCTCACCGCGGTGAAGACAGACATCCTGCGCCGTGGGTATCCCAAGGAGGCTCTCTACGACACAGTCTTCGACAATCCGCGCGGTTATAACCGGCAGCTGACGAATGAAGACCTGGACAACAACACAAAAGGCTTCACCAATGTGCGTGAGGCATTAGGACCCGACTTTGGCATCGCGGTGCACACACATTGGGAGCTTGACTGGTCCGATGCGCTAAACCTGGCGCGCGCGGTTGCGCCCATTCGACCGTCATGGATTGAGGATCCCTTGCCACCAGACTTTGCCGATGCGTGGGTCAAGCTCACCGAGGAATCACCCGTACCCATCCTTACCGGTGAAAATCTCTACACCAGGCGCGGCTTTCTGCCCTTTATCGTTCACCAGGGTTGCCACATCGTGCAAATCGACATACCTAAGGCCGGAGGTTTGTTGGAAGCCAAGAAAATCTCAGATTTGGCTGACATCTTTGACATGCCGGTCTGTTCCCACAACGCCTCTGGTCCCCTCGGAGCTGTCGCCGCGGCGCATAGCGCGGCAGCCATGCGCGACTTCAAGGGGCACGAGCTCAGCGTCGGACGCCTCAATGGAAAATCAAATGACTTGCCCTGGGGACATGTAGTCGGCGACCCGGTGAAAGCTTGGGAAAACCTTGTGATCCACGATGGCCCCCTCGTGAAAGATGGCAGAATCCTCATACCCGATAAGCCTGGACTTGGCGTCGAACCTAACCTCGACTATATCCGCGCGCATCTGGCTCCAGGCGAGACTTGGTGGGGCTGAGCGGTGCAGGTGCCGGGCGCTCGTGCGCCACTTGGGGCCGGAATGTAGGCGCGGTGCCAGAGGATACCCTCGGTGCTCAAAAGCTGTCCGATTTCCTCAGCTAGAGACGACGACCGTCGTGAGCGCAGAGCTGGCACGCGCTTTCAAAACATCGGCCCCTCCGCCGAAAATTACATAAAGCTGTTATTGCGAGGAACTGCCCGGTTTCTACTAACAGGAATATGTAATTGCGGGCCCTGGGGTCAATCGCTACGATTTGTTGGTCAGCTTCTAATGAGCGCGGAGGCACCCGCATCGATAAGGCGCTTGGCGGCACGATGTCGTCACCGGTGCCGGGTAGAACTGTGAATCCGTCTTTCCCGAGAATACTTCTCGTACTCTTTTGCGTCCTGCTGGGCTGCCCTTCTGCGAACGCTTTAGATCCGGACCTGCGGATCTCTCAGTACGCGCATACTGCCTGGCGCGTGCGCGACGGAGTTTTCGCAGGAGCACCCACCGCGATCACCCAAACTACAGATGGCTATGTGTGGATTGGGACGCTAGGTGGGCTGCTGCGTTTCGACGGCGTTCGCTTCGTCCGATGGATCCCGCCTGCGGGAGAACATCTTCCGGCGACGGCCGTGATCTCACTCCTGGGCGCCGGCGACGGGAGCCTGTGGATTGGAACAGCCTCCGGCCTGGCTCGGTGGAAGAACGGAAAGTTGTTGAATTTCCCGGAAACCGCGGGCCGCGTGAACTCGATCTACGAAGATCGTGACGGCACGATTTGGATGGCGCGTTCGCGAACACGGGCTGGAGCCGTTTGTAAGGTCACAGTAAATGTGGCCAAATGCTACGCGCCTAAAGATGGAGTGCCATCCTATGCCGGGACATTGATCGGCGACAACTCTGGATATCTCTGGATTGGAACCAGCACCGCGCTTGTCCGATGGAAACCAGGTTCATCTACTTCGTACGAGTTGCCCGGGCTCAAGTCCAACGCGGCGTTGGGCGGTGTAACCGCTCTCGCTCCCGCTCCCGATGGGTCTGTCTGGGTTGGGATCATGAATTCCGGCCCTGGGCTCGGTCTGCAACACGCAGTAAACGGCAAATTCAAAACCCTCGTCACAGCGACCCTCGACGGCAGCACGTTGAATGTCTACTCGTTGTGGTTGGACCGGCATAACGCATTGTGGATTGGTACAGAAGGAAACGGCATCTACCGGATCTTTGATGGCAAGGTGGATCATTTTCGAAGTGCAGATGGTCTATCAGGCGATTCCCCCGATAGCTTTCTTGAGGATCGGGAAGGTAATTTGTGGTTGGTCACCCCTGAGGGTGTCGACTGTTTCCACGAGATTCCGGTTGTCACCTTTTCTATGCACGAGGGGCTTACTGGTGACGCGGTCGACTCCATAGTGGCGGCTCGGGATGGAACCATCTGGATGGCGAACCATTCAAGTTTGGATTATGTGCGTGGGGACGTCGTTTCATCCATCGGTCAAAAGAATGGGTTGCCAGGCTCCCGTGTGACCTCTCTGTTTGAAGATCACGCCGGACGGCTCTGGGTCGGATTAGACAACGGACTGTTTGTTTACGAGCGCGGCAGGTTTAAACCCATCCGGCGTCGCGACGGAAGTTCCATCGGGGTCGTACTAGGCATCACCGAGGATGTGGATAGCTGCGTGTGGGCCGTAGTCGTTCGCGCTGGACCCGGAAGTGCAGAAGAATTGATCCAAATCAAAGATGGCAGATTCGCCACCGATACTGCAAACGCAAGGCTGGATCCAATTTCGTTGGCGGACGATCCCGAAGGTGGGCTCTGGTTGGGACTGCGTAAAGGTGGACTGGCCCGGTATTGGAATGGCCAACTGCAGAGCTTTCCCCTCAAGAACGCAGATGCTCAAGTTCTACAGGTACTGGCAAAGGCGGACGGTTCCGTCCTGGCAGTCACCACCGATGGCCTTATCGAACGCCGCGGTGGGACACAATACGCACTTGACCACCATAACGGCCTACCATGCGACCGGACTTTCGCGATGGTTACAGACAGAAAGTCCAATCTCTGGCTGTACGCCGAGTGCGGTCTGATATTGATCAACGCGGACGAGTTGCAACAGTGGCGTAGACATCCCGACCTGAAGATAAGGTTCGATTTGTTCGATGCGTACGATGGCGCCCAGCCGTATCTTGCAGTTTTTAGGCCGCGTGAAACAAGATCCAACGACGGACGCTTGTGGTTCGCCAATGGAACTGTGGCTCAGATGATTGATCCCGGCCGGTTGTTTAAAAACTCCATCCCGCCGCCAGTACATATCGAAGCAGTGATTGCCGATCGAACGAGTTATTCACCTCGAAACGGGCTTCATCTCCCGGCCCTGACGCGTGATCTCGAGATCGACTATACGGCCTTGAGCTTTGTCGTTCCTCAGAAAGTGCAGTTCCGGTACAAACTGGATCGTTATGATCGAGAGTGGCAAGATCCTCAAACCAGGCGCCAGGCTTTTTACAGTAATTTGGCCCCCGGTAACTACCGCTTCCATGTCATTGCCTCCAATAATTCCGGTGTCTGGAATGAAGCCGGGGCCGAACTCGATTTCAATATTGCACCCGCCTACTACCAGACGGTTTGGTTCCAGGCGCTTTGCATGCTCGCT
The DNA here is from genome assembly GCA_963775365.1 of uncultured Acidobacteriaceae bacterium. GTDB lineage: Bacteria > Acidobacteriota > Terriglobia > Terriglobales > Acidobacteriaceae > PALSA-350. The sequence continues at coordinate 32,009 of CAVZJL010000005.1, forward strand.
TTCATCACGCTGCTTTGGGCGGCGTATCAACTCCGCGTTCACCAGTTGCAGCAGCAGGAGAAGAAATTCCGCGACGCAGTTGAAACCATGCCGGCCCTGGCTTTCGTTACCGACCCCGATGGCCAGCGCACATTCTTAAACAGGGGATGGCTTGAATACACCGGCTTGACCTTGGAACAGGCCTCGGGTTCAGGTTGGGGGAAGGCGATTCACCCCGACGATTTCGACCGCGTCACCGAACGATGGCTCGCGTCGCGGACGACTGGCCAACCGCTCGATTATGAAGTGCGCCTTCGTGGATCGGACGGAGCCTATCGCTGGTTCCAGACGCGCGCCCGGCCGCTGCGCGATAACCGGGGCAAGATCGTGAAGTGGTGTGCAGTGTCGAACGACATTGAAGATCGCAGACACGCCGAACGGCTCCAGGCAGATCTTACCCATGCGAGCCGGGTCAGCACCATGGGAGAACTGGTTGCCTCCATCTCGCACGAACTCGCACAACCCATCACGGCCACAACCAACAATGCCAAGGCATCCTTGCGATGGCTTCAGCGCGACCCGCCCGATCTGATGCAAGTTCGTAAGGGAAACGAAAGTATCCTCGAGGCGGGCATCTTTGCCGCGGAGATCATCAACCGTCTGCGATCGTTGTACAAGAAGGACCCTCCCAAACGAGAGTTGGTTACGATAAATCAGGTCATCGGCGAAATGGCAGGGATGCTGAAAAGCGAGGCCAGGCGACACGGAGTATCGATCTACACCGTTCTCAAAGACAACCTTCCAATGACCGTGGCGGATCGAGTGCAAATTCAACAAGTCCTCATGAACTTGATGCTCAATGGCATTGAGGCGATACCGGATTCGGGTGGGGTGGTTACGGTTAGGTCGCAATTGAGCGAGGAAGGTCAGATCGAGATCTCTGTAAATGACACCGGACCCGGACTACCTCTGGGCAAGGCCGATTCGATATTCGATGCTTTCTTTACTACCAAACCACAAGGCAGCGGCATGGGCCTGGCAATCAGCAAGTCGATCGTCGAATCGAATGGCGGACGGATCTGGGCCGACGGCGATGCCGAGTGTGGCGCGACTTTCCACTTCACCTTGCCTCCAGCTCCCGCGCAGCCGTCTCGATTGGATTAACAGAAACATGTAATGTTCCGGCCATCGGTTCAGCGATAGCATCGCTCTGTGCCGAGAAAAGTTATACAGCCAGAGGGAACACCTTGAAAGATCTGTGATGTCTGGCTTAGTGGTGGCGAGACTGTCGAAGGAGAGCCAGAGTATGCATGTTCACCCAAACGAGCAGTACGTTTCCAGATCACATGGTGGGAATTGCCGTGGTCACGCTGAAATCTCTGATGATGATTTGATCACCGCCGCACAGCACGGAGATCAGAAAGCATTTGTGGAACTGTGTGGGCGGCACTCCGGTATAACCAGGGCGAAGATATTTGGCATCGTTCGCAATCATGAGGACGCGGAAGACGCACTCCAGGACACACTTTTGCGAGCCTACACGCACCTGGATTCCTTTCGTCGTTCCTGCACATTTGCAACTTGGCTCACGGCGATCGGAGTAAATTCGGCACTGATGATTCTGCGGAGACGAAGGTTTCGAAGAGAAACCTCTGCGACTACGAGCAGTCTGGAGTCCGGGCCAGCGGAATTGCCGGAGTTCGTAGACCGGTCACCAGGACCTGAAGCGCTCTACCTGAAACAACAGACTATTCATCTTGTGAGGCGGGAAGTTGAGAAGCTGCACCCGATCCTCCGTTCCGCCGTTCACCACTATTACGGAGCTGAATGTTCGTTGGAGGAGGCCGCCAAGGCGCAAGAAATTTCGCTAGGCGCAGCAAAGTCTCGTCTTGCGCGGGGGCGAGCCAAGCTACGTTCGTCGCTTGCGGGATATGGAATCTCCAAGCCCCATCATTGAGTTCGACCATCGGTCCGACACTCTATCTCAGTTGTTTGGTGTACGGTTGTGGGTCTCAAACGGGAACTTTCAACAGTGCTCTGATTTCCGATCATTTGCATCCAACCCGGGGGGAATCGAACCCAGGCCACCGTTGAACTCAGGAACACGTATCGAGCAGGTGCCTACACCGCCATCACGTTTTGCGGCATTCCATATTTATGTAACGCCCTGCTTTCGAGATAAAAGCATTCAGGGTTGGGCTTGGCATATAATGCCTAACGTCAAGCGGCCTCGCCAGACAACGTTATCGGTGGTCGCGGATCGTCAGTTGCTAATTCCGATGGAGGTATTCTTCATGGAGCCGGCGAATGAGCTTGTCTATATCGTGGATGATGAGGCGAACGTCGGAGAGGCGTTGTCCACGCTGCTACGTGCTCATGGCAAACGCGTGCGGGTCTTCACGTCCGGACAAGACTTCCTTGATTATGCCCGCCGAGACTCTTCCGCCTGCCTGATTCTCGATCTCAAGATGCCTGGATTGAGCGGCCTGGAAGTCCAGCGGCTGATTTCGGCAAATACGTCGATTCCTGTGATCTTTCTTACCGGGAGAGGCGACATCCCATCTACTGTGAGAGCGATGAAGGGGGGAGCGGTCGATTTTCTCACCAAACCGGTTGATGAAGAAGCGCTCCTCGCTTCAGTGGACCGGGCCTTGCGGGAGGATCGCGCGAGTCGCCAGAAAGCGGCGGAGCAGGAAAGGTTAGTTGCCCGGTACGAATCGTTGACACCGCGCGAGCGGGAAGTCCTCCCACTGTTGATACAAGGCTTGTTGAACAAACAGGCAGCCTTCGCGTTAGGGATCACCGAATACACCGTCCAAATCCATCGTGGACACATTATGCGAAAGATGGAAGCCGATTCTTTTGCGACGTTGGTCAAACTCGCGGGCAAACTCAAGATCGAGACGCCCGCCGCATTCGGCGGGTAAACCTAAGACCGTGTCTCGCCAAAATCCAGTAGAGCTTATATGGATGACTCGGGGGTTCCCAGTGAATATGTTGGACCGTAGAATCGTGGTTATAGATGACGATCTCCGAGTTCTTGAATCGCTGGTCAATCTCTTGGCCTCATTTGGATACAAGGCAGAAAGCTACAACTCCGCAGAACAGTTTCTGGAATCCGATTCCCTTTCACGAACCAGTTGCATAGTCACGGATGTCGAGATGCGGCAAATGAGCGGTCTCGGCCTCCTGCAACACTTGAAAAACAACAATTGTAGCGTGCCGGTAATCATCATTACGGGGAAGCCGTCGGCACGGCCGGAGGCGTTTTATCTGGAGAGTGGTGCTGCAGGCTTCTTCAGAAAACCGGTGGACGGAGATGCTCTAGTCGAATTGATCGGTTCAGTCTGTGTCTAGTTTGAGGTTCCCCTCGGCCGCCCCGGTACCGTGATCTCAATCGGATTTCTGGAGATGTTCTCGCCGGGGTCGCGTTGGCCTTGCTGCCGTTGACATTTCCCGGGCTGGAGCATATTACGTAAGTGCCCTCTCCGGACGGTTTACCATGTCCACCATGGCGAAAAACGAACCAATGCCGGTTGACGATCCCAGCCTATTCTTTCGCCTGGTTGTCGACTCATCCCCGGCGTTGCTCCATACAGCGCGGCCGGATGGCCATCTCGATTTCTTCAATCAGACTTGGCTCGACTTCACCGGTGTGCCGCTCAAGCATCTGCTGGGATGGAGTTGGACTTCTTGCGTCCATCCCGAAGATGTCGAAGCCTTCGTGCAAAAAATGCGCGAGTCCTTTGCCAATGGGAGGCCCTTTGAAGAAACATCACGAGTGCGAAGGGCCGATGGGGTCTATCGTTGGATGCTGCACCAAAAAGTACCAATATTCGATGGGGATGGAAACATCACCAGGTGGTACGGTTCGAGCATCGACATTGATGACCGTAAGAGGGCAGAAGAGCAAGTCTGGCAGAGCGTCCAGGAGTTGCAGCGGAGCGAGTTTTATCTAGCGGAAGCGCAGCGTCTCGGACACTTTGGGAGTTGGGTATTTGACCCCGCGACTGGATTCGAGTACTGGTCCCCTGAGCTCTTTCAGATACATGGGCTTGACCCAGGTAAGGGGCCGCCCAACTCCGAGCAATACCTCGCCGGCGTGCATCCTCAGGATCGCGAGGTCATGGCTTCTCTTACGAAGCGAATGCTCTCGGACGGTCTTGGATTCGATGTGACCAAGCGCATCGTGCGGGCAGACGGCGAAGTTCGCTATGTTCGATGCGTGGGCACCCCCGCTTCTCACCATGGCGGGTCGAAAAGAATCGGCCTTGGCATTGATGTTACCGAGCATGAAGTTCTGACTCAGGAACTCAAGCGTCGCGAAGCCCATCTGGCCGAAGCACAACGCCTGGGTCATATTGGCAGCTGGGTTTTCGAACCTACAGGCGCCTTTGAGCACTGGTCTGATGAGCTTTTTCGCATCTATGGGCTGGATCCGGAAAGAAACTCGCCCACCCTTGATGAGTATCTGGCTCGTGTCCATCCACTCGATCGTGAGTTCATGGCCGCGCTAATCAGGCGAATGCTTGCGGAAGGCGTGGGATGTGATGTCACCAAGCGCATAGTTCGTCCTACCGGTGAAGTGAGGCATATCCGTTGTGTCGGTGCCCCCGTCTGGGAGAACGGCACTCTGAAAAGAATCGTAGGCAGCGCCATCGATGTGACCGAACACGAGGTCCTGGCTCAGGAGCTACGACGCCGCGAAGCCTATTTGGCCGAAGCCCAAAAACTAAGTCATACAGGAAGCTTCGGATGGAAACCAGGCAGCAGAGACCATGCCTGGTCGGATGAAACCTACCGCATCTTCGAATACGATCCGTCGGAAAAGGTCACGCTGGGCACCATCGTGGAACGTGTCCACCCTGAGGACCGCAATTTGGTGCTTGAGCTCGTGGAACGAGCTTCTACCGGCGGCGCCCCCATCGATTGCGAATATCGTTTGCTCTTTCCCGGCAATCGTGTCAAGCATGTCCGCATTTTGGCGAGGCCACTGACAACAGCTTCCGATGACCTTGAGTTTGCCGGGGCGGTTATTGATGTTACTGAGGCGAAACGCGCAGAAGAGAAAATCCGGCTCAACGAGAAGGAACTTCGGACTCTTGTTGAGGCGATTCCCGCCTATGTGGGAACCAACCTGCCGGATGGATCGGTCGACTTCATCAGCCAAAGTTGGCTGGACTACACGGGGTTTTCCAAAGAACAGGGGATGGGCTGGGGATGGGGAGACGCGATTCATCCCGAAGACTTTGATCGTGTGGTGGCCAATTGGCGGGCCGCCGTGGCCGCCGGAACTCCTGTCGAACATGAACTGCGCTGCCGCCGCGCGGATGGATCCTATCACTGGTTCTTGTATCGCGGTCTCCCTCTCCGTGACGATCGAGGAAACGTTCTCAAGTGGTACGGGACGCTTACCAACATCGATGTATTGAAGGAGACAGAAAACGCTCTCCAGATGCGAGAGCATGAACTGCTTGGCATTATCGAAACCATTCCTTCCATGCTTTGGTCAGCCTCACCGGCCGGGAAAGTCACCCATGTCAGCCAAAGAGTCCTGGAATATAGTGGAATGTCCTTCGAGGATTTCCTTAATCCAGGCTGGAAGAATCTCATTCACCCAGATGATTTCGACGATACCGCAAAGAAATTTTTCCGGGCGATCGAAACCGGAGAGTCCTACAGCGCCATACACCGTCTGCGACGGGCAGATGGGGAGTATCGATGGCATCATGCCAGAGGCGAACCCTTACGTGATCCCAGAGGAACGATCATTCAATGGTACGGCCTCACCATTGACATCGATGAGCGGAAACGGGCAGAGGACCATCTCCGCGATACGCGTATCAAGCTCGCGAAGGCTTCACGGCTGGCGACCGTCGCCGAACTTTCAGGTTCGATCGCTCACGAACTGAACCAGCCACTCATGTCGATACTTGCAAACGCGCAGGCCGCGAAGAGGTGGTTGAATGCCGCTCCGCCAAATATGACGGAAGTCAATTCGTCGATTGAGCGGATCATAAGAGATGCCCGCGCGGCTGACGAGACAATGCAACACATTCGAGCACTCTTCAAGCAAGAGTCCTTCGACAAGAAAGAGGTCAACATTCCAGACATAATTCGTGAAGTCGTCCGCATTGTGCAGGAAGACCCAAAGAAGCGTGACGTACCCATCGAGTGTCACTTCGAAGAGGCTCTTCCTGCGGTCCCTGTCGACCAGATTCAGATCCAGCAAGTGTTCATTAATTTAATCGTGAATGCTATCGAGGCCTTGGAGGGATATCAAGTGGCCCCGCTGGTCGTACTCCGGGCCGTGACAGACTCGAACAGGATGTTGATCCAGGTGGTCGATAATGGGCCCGGAGTCAACGATCCGGACCGAATCTTCGACGCCTTTATGACCACAAAAGAGAAAGGTATGGGGATAGGCTTGGCCGTGTCACGCTCCACAGTGGAAGCCCATGGCGGGCGGATCTGGGCTGAGAATAATAAACCTGGCGGTGCAATCTTCAATGTGGCTTTACCGCTGTCTCATGCGAGTCCCACCACGGTGTGAATCCAGGGGATAAGCATGAACAATGCGCTGTTGTCTAAATCATGGGTGCCCGTCCTGAGTTTGAAGTCTCGTCGCCGGCGGTTGATTCCTCAGCAGATTTCCGGTAGCGAATTCAAGGTTGACTGCTTCTAGAAATAATTCTGATCGCGCGGAGACACTGGATAGTCGAGCCAGAGCCAGTTGCTTCTCCGCGGTAACAACATCGACCAGATTCTTGACCCCATATTTGTATGCATCGAGCGATGCCGAGTAAGACTCGTTGGCGGATGCGAGAAGCGCTACTGCGGCGTCGTGCTTTCGCAAAGCCGTGCGGAATGCTATGTAAGCGGTCCAGACCTCGCGCGTCGCTTCATCATCTTTCGTCGTAAGTTCGTCATTTGCCTCGCGGCGTTTCGATTCGGCGATCAGCAGCTCGTTCTTGCGCGCACCTCCGTCAAAAATGCGCCAATGGATGCCAAGTTCAGCGGACCAGGTAGGCTCACTCGCCGAACCAAGATGCCCATAATCCGCCGAGGGCCACACGGAGGTCTGCGCAGCCGATCCGGAGAGACCGATCTGCGGTTTGTACTCTGCCTTGGCGGCACGAATGCGAGCCTCGGCGGAGCGGATCCGAAGAGCTTGCGCCATCAGTTCAGGACGATTTTTCATCGCGCGATCGATCAGCGCATCGATGGACATGGTGAGCTTCTCCGGCAATGGCGCACTCTTCTGGCTGTCAATCGCTATGTAGGGAGACGGATCGGCTCCCACCGCTTCCGTCAACGTCACGCGCGCAATCTTTTCGTCCCCATCCGCGGATTCCTCGTCGAACACTGCCTGTGACGTTTCGGCTCGCGCGTTGAGAACATCAGGAAGAGTCGCAAGTCCGTTGTTCAGTCTGTTTTCCGCCGCATCCTGCGTGGTTTGTGCAGTTCGCAAAGTGTCCTGGGCGGCCTGCAATCTTTCCTGGGCAGTCACCAATTGGTAGTAGGCACTGGCGACGCGAAACGCCAGCGCTTGATTTACCTGAATCAAGTCTGCACCTGCGGCGAGCTTCTCCTCTTTCGCAGAGTCGACGCTTGCTTCGCGTTTCCCAAAGTCAAAGATCAGATATTGGAGCGTGACTTCAGGCCGGACAACGGGCACCTCGACCATGACGTAGCCTCGAGGAGCCAGGGGTTTCGGGAACGGATTGATCAATCTCTCGTCGCCGAAAACAGCTAAGCCATCTAATTCAGGATAGTAAGCTGGCTTTTGCCAAGCCGAGTTCGCGCGCCTTCTGTTTTGCGCGCTCCCAGATCGTGCGCGTGCTGGGATTGTGATGTTCGGCAACGTCGATCAGCTCGGCCAGCGTGTAGGGGTGAGCTGGATCGAGAATCGCTGTTCCCTCGCGAGGGATTTCGCGAGCGGCGCAGTCGGCGACAGCTGCTGGAGAAGACACTTTGCCGGCACATTGCCCACGGCGCTCGCGCTGCGTGAGAAGACGAAAAGCAGCGATAAGAGTAGGACATTTCAACGACCAGTTGTATCTCGCTGCCATGCGCATCATGTCCGGTGACGCCGATCGGGAAAGTCGCTTTCCGTAGCTATTAAGGCAGAGGCGGAGAGCCGAGTCTATTAGACGAACGTATTGATCAACCCAAAAGTATCGGCAACATTATCTTCACCGTTCACTCAGCCTGAACGTCGCTTGCAGCAAATCCACCAGCGTTGTTGCCTACCGCAGTCACCAGCCTCGATCCATCGCGTGACTTTCAAAATTCGTGGATGCACACGCCATCAACCGATACCAAAGTATTGATCGATACTTTCGTCCAATAGATTCGCTCTCAACTCTGTGGCTTAATCGAAACGTAAGACTGAGGGAGAAGCGAGGGAAGTGATTTCCTTGGCGTTCTACGAGCCCTATCGGGAAATTGGCTCGGGGGGCGCATCGCCGGGGACAGTGGACCGAGAGAGACGAATTGTCAATATATACGGGGTCTAGTGAAATGAACCTTGAATCGACGGAGCGCGATCAGACGCCGAAGGACCTCACTTCGCCTCCTCGCCGGTTTATCTCTGGCGGCGCCGCTGGTATTGGTTGGTTGCTCTCACGCGCCGGAATATAGCATCTTCGGCTCTTTTTTCCCGGTGTGGATCTTCTGCTCCGTCAGTGGTCTCCTGCTGGCGATGGGCGCACGCGTCGTGATTGCTCGCACTGCTATCGCTGAACACCTGGCTGCACCTGTACTTTTCTATCTCGGCATGGCGACCTTCTTCGCGTGCGTGTTGTGGCTCCTGTTCTACAGCTAGGTGAACGCGATGTCGACCGCAAGACATTGGCCAACCCGAGCAAGACAATCGTCTCGCAAAACTTGACTGGTACGGTCGCGTCTTCACGGTAGCCATGGTTCTGCTGGCGATAGCCGGCTTGATTGCTGTCTACGCGGTCACAACCCGGCATCCCCAGACCGATGACGCCGAAATCTTTGCCAACTACATCGGAATCGCCCCCGTTGTCGAGGGGCCGATACTGCACCTGAACGTCGCCGACAATCAGCACGTTAAACAGGGCGATCTACTTTTCGAAATCGATGATCGGCCCTACAAGTACGCCCTTGACCGCGCAGTGTCGGACCAGGCCACCCTCGAAGGCCAGGTCGTCGACGAACAGCGGCGCATTGGAGCCGAAGTGCACGCCGTCACCGCCTCCGGGGCGGCAACCCGCAGCGCCAGCGCCAACGTCGATCGGGCGCAGGCTCTGATCCGTGAGGCGGAGGCCGATGTCGCCCACTCTGAGGCTGCGTTGGATCGAGCCAAGGCTGAGTCGGCATACGCCGAAAATAACCTGCACCGCGTCGAGCCTCTGCTCGTCAAGCAGTACGTTACCGTCGACCAGGTGGACCAGGCACGCACGACAGAGCGGGCCAGCGCGCAGTCCGTGCATGAAGCCGAATCGCAATTGGCTCTTAATCGAGCCCACCTCAACACCATGCTGGCCGCCCTGGCGCAGGCCAAGGCCTCGGCAGACCAGAGCACGGCGCAGCTTCAGCAATCGCAGTCCAGCGTACTTACCCTCGATCCCCTGGTGGCGCAACGGCAGGGACGGGCCGCCGCAATCGCCAACGCCCAATACAACTACAACCAGTGCCGCGTCTACGCTCCATTCGACGCACGTGTGACCAGCCTCGTCATTTCCGAAGGTGCCTATGCTCACATAGGGCAGCAGATTTTCACGCTGATCGATACTCGCGTCTGGTGGGTGGTTGCGAATTTCCGCGAGACGCAGCTGAAGTATGTCCAACCGGGTATGACTGCGGATGTGTACGTTATGTCTGACTCGGGCTTGCGGCTTACGGGCGTCGTCGAGAGCACCGGGTACGGTGTTATCCCCGATCCTTCGCTCCAGGGCCGAATTACGTCCGGCCTGCCCGACGTACAACGCACTCTGAGCTGGGTACATCTGGCCAGCCGCTACCCCGTCCGCATCCGGATTCAGTCGCCGCCCCCGGATGCCATTCGCCTGGGGGAATCTGCAGTAGTAGTTATCCGCGGATACAAACGGAAGCCCTGATATGGCGACCCGAGCCGCTCAGCTCCCCCGCCAGCCCGCCCGGCAAACTGTCTCCTGGCCTTGGTTTCGCGAATTCATCCGGTGGGAAGTTGCTCCGTATCCGGGACGCATGAACACGGTCATCCGCATGACGATCGCGGCTACGCTGGTCATGATCATCGTCGTGACCTTCCGCATTCCTAACGCGTTCCTGGCTGGTTTATTTTCAATTCTCCTGGCTCGCGAAAATCTCGCCGCTACCTGGCGCGGGGGGCAATTGATCGTCCTCGGATTCGTCCTCGCGAGCCTCTACACGCTGCTCGGTATGATGCTGTTCCGCGGTTATCCCATTACTCATTTCTTCTGGGTAATCGGAAGCCTGTATCTGATCTTTTTCGTCATACGCACGACGACTAACTACGCAGCCGCACTGGCTTTCGTCATTCCGATTGGCGTCGCCCTGCCGGTATGGGACCGCGCTTTGCCCAGCGAACTCCAGGTGGAGGGTACTCTCTGGCCCATCGTGATCATTGCCGTAGGTGCCGGCGCCACGGTGGGAACCGAAGCGCTATACCGCATCTTCGATCGCTCCGATCCGCTCATCACATTCGTCGACGATCTGTTGCTCGCGGTGCAGCAGGTAGCGGAAAGCCTTGCCGCTCACCATGCCCCACCGAAGCCGGTCCTCGACAGAGTTCTTCAATACCGAGATGATCGGCACCGGCCGGCTCAGAATGACGTTGCAGCGCCAGGGAGTGGACCCGACCCGGCGGGCGCAGCGCGCCGCCCTGATTTCGCTGGCCGGCCGGCTCATTGGTCTTGCCGCGAATCTTGCGAGCACTCCTCCCCAGCCCAGCGACGACGACGCGATCCGCCTGCGCGCACTTTCTGAGAGGCTCGGAGCAATCCGAACGGAGCTCCGCGAGTCAGGGGTTATTTCCGCATCTCCTCCTGTGCTCGAGGGGCCGCCGTCCTCCAGCTTCCCCATGCTTCAGGAGATGGAACGAACCGTCGCACTCATCCCCGAAGTCTTTCAACGCGATGAGATCGTCGATGGTTCTCAGAACGCGCCAGGACGGGACTGGTGGCGCGCCCTGCTTCTGCCTGATGCATTCCAGAACCCGGAATATCTACGCTTCGCCTTTGCCGGATGCCTGGCTGCTAGCATTTGTTACGTACTCTACAACGCGCTCGACTGGCCCGGCATCTGCACCGTCCGTCCTTACTTGCATCGTTACTGCGCTAAGCACCATCGGCACTTCGCTCCAGGCGCAGTTTCTCCGCCTTGCCGGATTTGTTGCCGGAGGGCTGGTTCTGGGGATTTCGGCGCAGATTCTGATCCTGCCCGCTATCGACAGCATCTTCGGGTTTGCTCTCTTCTTTGCGGCGGGGACCGCGATCGCCGCGTGGTTCGCCACCTCCAGTCCGCGGCTTTCCTTTTTTGGCGTGCAGATAGCGCTCGCCTTTTACTTCGTCAACCTGCAGGACTTTCAGATCCAGACCGACCTCACGATCGCGCGCGATAAGGTAGTTGGCGTGTTATTGGGTATTCTCGCCATGGGCTTTATCTTCGACCGCTTCGGGACGAAGAGCGATGTGGAGCAGCTGCAAAAACTGTTGGTGCGGAACGTACGGATGCTGGCACAGCTCGGAGTTTGTCCGGTGGTAGCGCGACAGAGCCGTTGCCGTTTCACAGATCAGCCGTCTCCGCAGTCAGATCAATGACAACTTCGCCGGTCTGGAATCGCAGACGGATGCCGCGCGGTTTGAGTTTGAGTTTCGCCATCGGCGCGAGCAAGAGGTTGCCGAGTGTGAGCGGATTCAGAGGGCTCAGCCGGCGTTGCGCTCGATCTACCTGCTGGAACTCAGTCTTCTCTCACATCGCCGGCGACAGATCGATTCCGAATTGACCCAGCAGCAAAATCAGGCGCTGGACCATTTTCTAAACGAATATAGCGATGAACTCACGCACATTGCCGCATGGATCGCGCACCAGGAGGACGCGCCTGCGCGCATCACCGATGATTCCATCCGGCTGTTACAGCAAGCCTTCGAGGAGCACAGCTCCCCGAACTCGCAGGCGATCACTGATATCTGTCAGAAGATGGTCTCCTCTCTCCTCTTGCTGCGGAACGAGTGCTAACGTAGTCTTCCTGCGTTTGTGCCACCATCGCTGGCAACCGATACTTGCTCACCCTCATGGGCGTTTTCCGGCAAAAAACATTGGGCCAGCTCAGCCGAGTTACGCGGCGAGCTGGCCCGTGATAAACCTCAAGTCTGCTCTTGCAAGCTTGGACTTGTTCAGTCAGCAGCATGCTGTGCAACTTGCTGCACTTCTCGCAGCAGACCAGTCTCCACGTCGAAAATGAAGCCGCGCACCGGGATGTCTTTGGCAATCCAGGGATGCGATGTGACTTTCTTGATCTGCTCCCGGGTATTTTCCTCAGGGTCCTTATAGGAGAAGAAGCGCATTGGAGCCGGCGAAGCATCTCCGGTGGAAGCGCTCAGCTTTGCGTTCAGCTCTTCATCCGTGAATGTCGTGAACCCGCAGCCGGTATGGTTAAGAAGCAGTATCTCCGTGGTTCCCAGTACACGCGTGGAAACAACAAGCTCACCCAGAACATCCTCTGTTACCGCGGGTCCACCGGTTCGGATAACGTCGAGATCGCTGTGCGGCACGACCCAGGATTCCAGGGAGGTCTGAGAGGCGAGGATCCATACAGGTCACGACTGCAAGTTTGGGCGCGGGACGCTTTCCCAACGCTGGATCGTACTTGTTTGCATAGTTGCGGTTTGCTGCTAGCGCCTTATCGATAATACTCATCGTTAGTCTCCTTGACGGTAGATGTAGTCTGACGTGATCTCAATCGCATAATGGATTGTGAGAAACTCATGTTCATTGCGGTATCGAGTCTTTGCGACACCCGATGCACATGAGTCATCACATCACGAGCGCGAAAGGAAACCTATTGGACAAAGGTATCGTCCGATACCTTCGTATGCCAGGGAGGACATTCCGTCACAGGGCCAGCGGCGTCGAATAGCTGTGTATAGGCCTCTGTCAACATGCCGATGGTGAATGCACAGTTCAGACCGCTCGGATTGGGTAATACCCAGACCGCAGATCCGCCGAGTGTAGTTGGTTGCAGTCCCCATGAAAGATCGCGCTGATTCAGAAACACCGAACATGCCGGCTTTCCTAGGAACGCCAGGTATCTGGGCTTGTATCTCGCGATTTTGCGCTCGAAAACAGGGCGGGCAGCGACGTAGTCGGCGCGACTGAGGTCTGTTGCGCTCACTGTCGGCCGAGTCAACCGCGGAGGTGATGCCACAACCATAATCGAGCAGGAGGCGTGCCTCCTCCGGTTCTAGTTGCTTGCTGGTAAAGCCCGCGAGGTGAAGCACACGCCAAAAGCGGTTACTCCGGTTGGCGAAATGGAGTCCGACGGTAGCCGACCGCATTCCAGGATTGATCCCACAGAAGACTACATTCAAGGAGGACGAAATAACGTCGGGCAAGCCCGCTGAATGTCCGCCCAGGTGAGAAGACATTGGTTGTAATCCTATAACTTCGGCAGTTGAGATCCGTCTCATTCGCTCATCGCTTGCTGTTGCTGCAGAATGCGCCACATCGTCCCGGAAAATATTTTCTCCTGGGCGCTTGGGTCCACCTGGCAGGCATCGAGCATTTCGTGGTAGCGCTGCAGCGCAAGGTCGAATTCCTCAAGATCCCCGCCAAAGACATCCGAGCCAAAGACGATTTTCTCAAAGGCGCTGGCGCCGCTCGCGGGCGTGTGAGGACTCACCACCCCCGACCACCAGAAGATAGAACGGAAGAAGCGGTAATCATCTTTCTTCTTGATCAGCGTTGTGCCGGAAAGATCAAAAAGGAGATTTGGATCCCATCGTCCAATTTCGCCTGCTTCCGCATAATCCGGATTTCCCAGATGGGCGCCAATAATGGTCAGCCGCGGCCAGTGCCGTGCAATCAAATCAAGCCGCGTAACCCGGCTGCGATCAAAGCTGATATTTGCCGGCTGCTCAGGGTGCAGGCGGTTCACGATGCCGGTGTGAAAAAGAAGAATCATGTGGTACTTGTCGGCACGATCGTAGATCGGCCAGTAGGCTGGGTCGTCGTAGTTCTTCTGCGTGGTAGTGATCTCACCCAGACCCCGAAATCCCGCCTGATGAAAGCGGTCAATCTCGCTGAGAACATTCGGATCATCCAGCTTGATATCTCCAAAACCTATCAATCGGTCAGGATGTTCCCGGATGAACTTACTGGCTTGCGGGAATCCCTGGGGAGTGGTTAGCAAGAAAGCCAGACCATCAGCCGCATTCAATTTATCCAGCAGCTTTTCCAGAAACCCCTGCTCGCCGTTGTAGTGCACATGCACGTCGATAAGTTTTGGCGCATGCGGCTGGGCAAAGATTGACGACGACACCAAAAGCGATCCCAAAACCGCTATCCAGCTACTCCACCGACTCATAGTTCCCTCGCTCTTTTCCATGTCTTTGGATTTGTGGTCACGTTGTTGTTTTAGCAGTCATGGCACGGAGCGCGCTTGCTCACCGGTCATCGGCCTACGGCTTTTTAGGGCAGTTATTTGCACAGTGACGGTAGCCCTCGTGCGTGCAGGCACAACAGTATCGGAGTTTCTCACAGTATCAGAGTCTCATCTCGCACGTTTAGAAAAGTTGGTTGCTCGCATCACAGATTTTCTTGTAAAGCGGGATAATTTTCTTTACTGTTGATGCTTGTGTGTCCGTTCGTGCCTCTCCTGGTTCCCTCCCACCCGTCTCAATGATCTCGGTGGATCTGAAGACTGAACACGATCAGATCAATGCTGGTGGCTTAGGTTTCGTTTGATATGAAGAAAGAGCACTCCAAAAAAGTCAAGGTAGGGCTTCGGGAAATCGCGTCCGGAGCGAACGTAAGCGTGGCAACCGCCTCCCGGGTTATGCGCGGAAACGCACGGGTTGCTCCCGAGATTCAAAGGGCGGTCCTGGAGCAGGCAAAGAAGCTGGGCATCGATCCATCTCAGCGAAACAAAACCAAGACCCTGGCCTTTGTGCTAAGCAATCGATCCATGTTGCACGCCTTCCATTCACGAATTCTCAGCGGTGCAGAGGCGCACTGCGCCGCCCATGGTTGGGATGTGGTCTTGGTTTCCTACAACTATTCGCCTCATGTTCCCTGGACAGATCTGCGCCTGCCCAAGGTTGTGCAGCGTCAGGATGTGATTCGAGCCGTCATCCTGGCGGGCACCAACTCAATGAATCTGATCCAACTGTTAGGGGAAAAGGGCATCCCTTTTGCTGTTCTCGGCAATAACGTGATCGGTGAGCAGCAGGATTTGAAGAACAACGACGTGGTGTTTGCCGATGATATTCAAGGTGGCCAGGATGCGACTCGATACCTGATCGAGTTGGGCCACCGCCGCATTTGCTTTGTGGGCAACACTCGCCTGCCATGGTTTGCCCGCTGCTTTGAGGGCTATCGCCACGCAATGGAGGAGGCGGGTCTGGCGCCGCTCGAGAGCAGCATCGACTCCGAAGACGATACTGAGAGCGGATATCTGGGCACCAAGTCTATGTTGACCCGAGACGATTCCGTCACAGCCATTCTTGCCGGCAATGACCCGACCGCGCATGGTGTTTATAAGGCTTTGCGAGACAGGGGCCTCAAAATCCCCGACGACATCAGTGTTGCCGGCTGCGATGATACCGTCGGCACGTGGCTCTATCCAGTTCTCAGTACAACCCGTGAATTCCCTGAGCAATTGGGCAAGCAACTCGTCGAATTGGTTCTCAATCGAATTGCTAAACCCCATCAGGATCCTCAGTGGGTGACGATCCCGACCGAATTCATCAAGAGACAATCATGCCGCGCGCTGGATGACTCTCGCGTTAAAACAGTGGGCGAGAGTATTCAAAAGCCGCAACAGGATCGAACCGTAGTTGCCGTGTGATATGGCAATTCGCGCTCGATTTCGACGAACGTTTTCCGGGTTCGGCCAGTTCTGTTGTCTGTTGATCGCTCTCCTTCAAATGATACTCAGAATTCCTACATCCACCAGGCGAGCGGCGACCTCACGTAGCCTGGTTATCGCCATCGTTCCCGCCTGCTTTTCATAGCGGTCGTGGAGGATCTGAACATTGGGTCCATCTTCCATCAATGAAAGCAAGGTGGGAACGCACACGTGCCCGCAATATCGCATCCCACGAGGTTCCCGCGCGGTCACGGCTACCTGCCGAAGTTCGATGCGATCATCTTCCAATACCGGGCGCAGTAGCAGGCGCGTATCGCGGCTCACTCGAAAGCGCGTGCCATCGTTCAGGCTGGGGCGGGTCGCTTGCGTTGAGTGCTTACGGCGGTTTCGCGGGGCACGGAATCCTCAGCGCTCAGCCGTCGCTTCCAAAAAGGCTGATCGCTCCATCGTCCTTCGCGGCTATATAACCTGGCCAGGGAATCAACGTGCAAACGGTAGGTCGTTTCTTCACGATCCTGATAGAACTCGATCGCCGTTTCCGCCTGGTCAGGCCGGGTAAGGATAGTCTGCACGACCACGCCGGCGGCCAGCGCTGAAGTTATCGCCTTTTGTATCCCTTGCGACGAAATGGGATCCACGGTCGATGCCGCATCCCCAACCAATAGCCAACTGGAACTGGCAACGCGTTCCACAAGCGTTGGGCCGGCGGCGAAAATCCGCACCTTGCCATCCCAGGCAGCCCTCTGCAGGAGCTCACGGCTATATCGCGTCGGGCCAGGGCGTCGGAATAGACTCGCCTGGCGCAGCTATGCAGATGTCCAGGCAATAGATCGCGATCAGCCATCAATCCCGTCACTCGTCTGTTGTCCCCCAGGCCGGCGGTGTAGAACCAGCCTTCCGGAATTGACTCCACTAACGTATTGCAACCGTCCGCTGAAGTTACGTCCGGACCGTGCTTCCAGTAAGCAGTAAGTCCCACTAACTTGCCGTGGCTACGAACTCCAAGCCGAAGACGGCGGGCGAGAAATTGTGAGCGGCCGGTAGCATCGCAAAGAAATCTCGTCCTTATCCACGAGGAGGATCCGGATTGAAAGCGGATCCTGACTCTCCATCCAGCGGGTTCCGCATGAATTTCAGTGGGTCGGCCGGGCTGGAGGAAAGATGCACCTGCGCGTTGTGCGCTCGCCATGAGCATGCTGTCAAATACAGCGCGGTTCACCTGAAATCCATAAGCCTTGCTTTCCCGCGAATGCGCGCTGAAATGAAGGTCATCCGATCCCCAGACGGAAAGGTTTCCGGTAGTACGGGGAAAGTCCAACGACGCTGAAGAATCCAGAATTTGAGCCTGCTTCAGCAGGGATTCAACTCCAGGGGTGAGCGTCTCGCCGATCGTATAGCGGGGAAAAGCTTTGGCTCTCCACCACCGCAACCTGAAATCCTTTGCTGGCAAGACGATGCGCCAGCACCGAGCCGGCAGGACCTGCACCCAGAACTAATACATCAAGGTTCATCGCTGATCCTGTTCGCTGTTTGTGGATGGCACGCGGTTTTGAATTGCGCGCGTGACGTTCTCATCGTCACGGGAAAATTGGTCCGGTCCTGCAGCATCGCCTGCTCCGCTCACCGTGCGGGTACATTCCCGAATGAGGGAGCGCCGAACTTCATGCAAGCCCGCCCGCGGATAAGCCTCCACAATTCTTGCCACCAGGGCGGAAACATGCGCTGTCGCCATGCTGTGACCCCGGAGGTTGCCGGTTTGCGCCGTGCCGCGCAGTGGCCGCGGCCACGGGTGAGCACGGAACTCAACCTCGCTGTTTTCGCAGTATGCGTAGTCATTCCAGCCGCAGCATTCGTCTGCGCTCACGCTGATCACGCATGCGAAACTCGCAGGAAAGATGCACTCATCCTCTGACCCTGCAGCGACAAGAATAATCTTTCGTTCCGCGGCAACTTCACAAGCGTGCCGCAATGGATCAATCTCAGAGATCTGATGCGTTCCCAGACTCAGGTTGATGATGCGGATGTCATTTGCAATACAAGATCGAATGGCCGCAGCGAGCACCCGCGACTCGGTCCGCAAACGCTCTTGCAAAACCCTGACACTGTAGAGCTCAACATCGGGAGCTTTGGCTCGAAGGATGCCGGCGACGGCTGTGCCATGTCCGTCGTAGTCCCTGTAGTCATCGCTGAACACAATCGAGCCTGCCGCGTCGCAGGCTATACCAACCCCTCCCGAAACGCGCTGCACATGCGAGTGATGAGCATTGATTCCGCTATCGATCACCGCCACTTTGACCTTGCGGCCGGTCGACTGCTGCAGGGCAGGGTCATGAAAGCACACGTCCGGAGACATAAGTTATCCCACCACAGGAGCTGAGAACTCCCGGCTGTGCTGTGTTTTCTCGATGGAGCTCGCGGTAGAAGCCTGGCATCCCCATCAGCTGGTGGTGATTGCCGATCTGCGTGATGCGGCCGACTCTCCATTACGGCAATTCGATCCATGTGCACAACGGAGGAAACCCTGTGGGTTACGACGATGGAGGTGTATTCGCCAAGCCAATTGTCCATCGCTTGCTGGATGCGCAGCTCGGTTAACACATCGAGTGCCGCGGTTGCTTCGTCAAAGATCCAAACCCTGGCTTCTCGCAAAATCGCCCGGGCGATAGCAATCCTCTGCCGCTGTCCAGCCGAAAGCCCGATTCCTTTCTCTCCCACGACCGTTTGATAACCCTGGGGCAGGGAAAGAATGAAATCGTGAATGTCCGCAGCCCGGGCGGCCGCACGAATGTCCTGGGCGGTCGCATGCCGGTTTCCGTAGCGGATATTCTCTTCAAGGATGTCATGAAAAAGGCAGGGCTCATGGGTGACGAGAGCTATGTTGTCGCGCAGAGTCTTCAACTCAAGGTTGCGCAAATCGTAGCCATCGAGCAGAATCTGTCCCTGCTGCGGGTCGTAGAAGCGCAGCAATAGCTCCGTCAGCGTGGTCTTTCCCGCGCCCGTGGGGCCAATGATCCCCAGGCGGCTGCCAGCGGGCACGACAAGGTCGATATCGCGCAAGACCTGTTGTTCGTGGTCATAACTGAAGGAAACACCACGAAATTGAACTTCGCCTCGAACCTGGGGTAAAGAAACAGGATTCGCTGCTTGCTTGACACACGGCTGCTCATCAAGCAGTTCAAAGACCCTCTCGAGCGAAACTTTCGCACGCTGCACCCCAAGATACAGTCCCATAAGATTATGGATAGGGCCGATAAGTCTTCCCTGGTAAGCGGAAAAGGCGACGAGGCCGCCCAGCGTCATATGTCCCTTGATTACCAGGTATCCGCCGTAGAGCAGCACAATCAACGTGCTTAAGGATAGGAAGAATGCCGGTACTGCCTGGCCTGCGCTGGAAAGAACCTGGTACCGCAGCAGGGAATCGACATAGCGCTCATTGCAGCGGGCTAGTTTGGCGGCTTCGGTCTCTTCCGTTCCCACGGACCTGATGAACTTTATGCCGCCGAGCGATTCGAGTAGAACGCTGGCAAAATCTGCATTCCGCTCCCGAACCGCTTTTGCCTGCCCGGTAATCGGCTGCCGGCAGCGCCGTAGCCCTTCCACGCTGAACGGGATGAAGAAGGAGCACACAAGAAATAGCCGCCAATTGAGCCACGCCAGCAGCACGGCGGTGCCAACCAGCGTGAGAGAGCTTAAGGCCAGACTGAGCGCCGAGTCGGTCGCTACTTTTTGAATTTCTGCCACGTCGCTGTTCAGGCGCGACATGATATCGCCCATGCGCATCTTCTTGTAGAACTGGAACGAAAGCGTCTGCACATGGCGAAAGAGATGGAGCCGCATATCCATAAGGATCTGGGCCGAAGTGGAAAGCGAAAGATAGCGCGTCAAGGTGCTGCATGCGAAGCCGAGAAGCAGGATCACGGCGAAGGCAACGGTGGAGAGAATGAGCAGATGAAAGCTCTTTCTCATTAAGACGACATCCACCAGAAACTTGGCCAGCAGAGGATAGCTGAGCCCAATCGCCGCCGAGAATAACGTCAGAAGGAAGGTCAGAATAAGCTTGGCTTTGTAGGGAGTGATGAACCGGAGGAGGATGTGGATGCGTGGACGCGTCAACTTTAGGGCCACACTGCTGTCCTCTTTGACCACCGTTTATTGCGCATTTAAGGCCTTCTCCAGGCCCGCTCAGCAATCTATCGAGGATGAATCAGGCGCAACTCGCAATTGGCCGTCGTTTCAGGCAACGCAATGGTTTTGAGCACGGTCAACGTCTTCGCGTCGAAAATCAAGATGGAAGGGCTGCCGTCTGAAACATACAGCTTGCTGCCGTCGAGGGAAGTGGTCACCGACCCTTCAGTCATGGGAAGGTCTTTCACGGTCATCACTCTTCTCTGCGTAAGGTCGACAACATAGAGCTCGTTCCAGACCGCGTAAGCACGGGTATGATCGGGTGAGATCACGGCTGAGTCCCACATCACAAAAGGTCCCAGATCCATCTGATCCCATTGAGCCGTCGCCAGGTCAAAGTTGAGCAACCCGCCGAAGTCTCTTTGGGTAATAGGATCGGTTCTTTCCGTCGGACAACTCAGAACATTGGTTTGCTCAAACGAGGGGGAACACGAAATGGATATCGAGCCGACCCCGGGAACCTGGTTGCTTTGAAAGCGGATCGTCTTTACCACCTGACGCGAGTCCAGATCGATCGCGTAGATGTCGCTGCCGAAGGCGTAGAGAAGCCGGGAGTTGGTGGGAGAAAAAACCAGCAGATGCACTCCCCGAAAGCTCTGCAATAGCTTTGTGGCTTTATGAGACGCCCTATCCACGGCCCAGATCTGCGGCTCTTCCGCGCGCACGGAGTCACGGCCGCGATCGATGCAAATCACATTGACGAAAAATTGATCACCCTGCGGGTTGACCGCCAGCCCGAAGATCTTGACGCTTTGGCCTGGATGGCTCAAGTTGATGGTATCGATGACCTTCTTGGCTGATACGTCGATCACTTCTATCAGGCTGCGCCCATCAGTGACGGCGAACAAGAACCTGCCATCCGCGGAAGAAACAATTTCCCTGGGCGCGATACCGTGAGTGGCGATTTGCGCAAACACCTCATCCGTATCCGTTCTCTCTAAAACTATGTTTCTGCCGATTGTGCCGATCGCCACCATTTCCTGCGGCAGCGGCTCGGCCGCAAAGAGAATATTCGGGATACAGAACTGGACTACGCAAAAAGCCGCGAATGCAAAACGATAGGTCGCCTTGCGGAAACGGTGTGTCATTAAACAAATCAGCGATTGAGTCGTCATAGCTCCCGAATTCGATATTCACTGTTCATAAAATAACGTCAGCAATCTGGCGCCCGAAATCAGCACCACCGTTTCTCCCTTGAACTTCTCGGGACAGCAGGACTCGCCGCCCCCGTACGGGCCTATTTGCCTTTATCTTCGGGAAAAATAAGATCCAATTTCCGCCAGTCGCTGCCAGGTGCCCCGTCTTTCTGATTCCAGTCCAGGAAGTTCGTAATCTGGTCAGGCACCTGGGCAGGCCATGAGCAGTTGTCATAACATCCGTAAAGATCGGCCTCCATGGGGTGGCACAAACCGGTTACCAATCCGCTTGTTCCGGCCTCCCATCCTGGATCGAAGCTAAGCGTACAGCCCAGGGGCAATTGCTGCATGGCGCGGACATCCCCGGATGGTTCGTCGCTGCCGGCTTGCTGCTTGAGCGACTGCTTCTCAATGGCCTTGGCTCTCTTGTTCAGAGGCTTGATGTGATCCATGTTGTTTACTCCTGCCCTTTCTCAATTCGTTCGAGAAATGCCGGGTTCCTTTCCATGATCTCCACGTAGGCGTGCAGGCCCATGTTGGTCCAGGCGCGAATCCACTCGCAGCGGTGAGTCGTGGCATGCCCCAGGGTCCCGTACCGCTTGTAGCCTTCGTGGTGGCAGCCACCAGCGCAGATGTTGCGGACCCAACAAATCTGGCATGGGGGCTTCGCGCTGAGATGGGTCACGGCCATGAAGTCGGCTTGCTTGGCACGATCAACACCCGTGGCCAGTGTTCCAACCTGGTGCTCATCCGATTCCAGAAACCGGTGGCAGAGATAGAGCTTTCCGGTGCTGCCGACGCCCAGCAGACCGAGGCCGGCGCCGCATGGGTAGGCTTTGATTACACCCTGGTGAAGATCGGCGAGCAGGTTGGTCAGGTTCGAAAAACGAGGCCGCTCGGGGCTCGACACTCCGTCCACATACCGTGCCGTCAGCTTCCCAAATTCTTCGAGCACCTGCCACAACTCTTCTGGGGTGAGAGCATAATCGTCGTCATCCGAGGACGTAACAGGCGCGAAACCAACCTCATCGAATCCCATCCCCGTCAGATGATCGAAGATCTCGCCGACTGCCGTGACCCCATGGGTCAGCGTAACCCGGGCAGCGATCGGGCGCGTCTTGTGCTCGCGAAGCAGGTTCATGACGCGAGGCTCGATCATGTCGTACGATCCCATCCCGTTTTTGTATGTCCGCCGCAGGTCGTGGAACTTCTTAGGCCCATCGATACTCACGGCTACACCAACCCGGTGGTCTCTCAAGAAGTGAATGATCTGAGGCGTCAGGTAGGTGGCATTGGTGGTCATTGAGAATTCGACTTGTTTGCCCGCGAGCTCTCCGGCCCGCGTGGCGTAGGCCACCGTATCTGAAATCAGGCGAAAGTTCATAAGCGGCTCACCACCGAAAAACACCAGCGTGACGGTAGGATGGTCACCCGAGTTCTGCAAAAGAAAATCCACGCTCTCCTTTGCCGTCTCCAGGCTCATGAACTTCTTCGGAGCCCCATAATCGCCTTGAGAAGCAAAACAGTAGGTGCAACCGAGATTGCAATCATTCGCGATGTTGAGTACCAGGCTGCGCTGAGGGAAGGGCTTGCCGGAAAGCTTTGGCAGGAAGGGAACTGGCTGCATTGGTTCCGATCCGTCCTCTGTCAGCAGGACTCCCAGACTCTGCAGCTCGGAAAGACCTTGCACAATGGAATGGATGGTATGGCGAGCCAACAAGGCGTTCACCACCTGCTGCGCAACCAGTGATTGGCTTTCGATGGACGCGGCGGTATAAACAGGCTCGCCGTCACTTGCGGTGCCGGTCAGGAATAAGCCGATAATTTCTGCTGCCAGTTCGCTAATCTCAAAGAGGCCGGTAACCGGTACGACAAAGACGTAGTGCTTTCCGCGAAAAGCGAAGGGCCGGATCTCGGCCAGGCGGAGTTCGCCCGGTTTTGCCGGCGCCCTCAAAGATTGGATCTCAACCCTATCCGCGCCGTCTCGAGCCCCATGCAACGGCGCCCTGGTGGTGCTGATCTGCACCAATCCGGTAGAGTGCGATGGATCGATTCGCGCTGGAAGCGCCATGGAATTCCTTTCCTGTTGCTTAAGGCATGTCGTGTTTCATAAAAGCGGGGGCAGCCACAAGAAGATAGGCTCGTCCTTGCAGGCTTTGCTTTGCATCCGGCGGTTTGTAACTGGCTATCACCCATACGCTGCCCATGTTATTCAGGGTTTCGGGTCTCTTTTCATTGGCGGTTTCCACAGCAGGAGTGAACAGACCACGCTGGTCGATCGTTCCTACGAACTGTTTATCGTCAGCGAAGTACTTGTAGTAGTAGTTTCCGATTTCCCAGTTGGCTTGAATGGTGCCAATCTCAAAATCGTCTTCAGTTCCTGCGATGCCGTCCTGGCCATCGCTATAAGCAACGGCGTCGAATTGCTCAGATTGCTTGGGCACGTAGACACCGCCTGTTCTTGCCGAGCCGCGTTCCGGCAACACCCGGATGTATCCGAAGTTGTCATACAAGCCAAGCAGCTTTCGTCCCAGGGTACCCCGCATGTCTATGTCTTGAAGGCCCACCGCGGCGCCGGGCAGAACCGCAATGCGGGCGACGACCTGGCTGCCGGTGTTCTTGAGAATGGAAATAACCTTGATATTGCTGCCCAGGCGAAGGTCGGCTGGCGCCAGGCCAGTAGGCAGATGGGTCGCCCACGATGGTTATGCTGGTTTCGGTCGTTGGTATCTTCAGCGCTCTCGGTAAAACACCGATGATTCTGCTCGGGCCTGTCTCGAGAGAACGTTCCTCCTCGCCCCCTATCTCGGGTTGTTCTTCCAAAAACCAGCGGCCCCGGGCCACCGTTCTATCGGGAGATAGTTCAAACACCTCACGAATCTTTCTCCCGTCGCTCGACCGTGTGCTGCCGCGCCAGGCGTAGCCGCCGTACCACACACCTTCGCCGTTTCGCTCCTCTCGCTCGCCGCCGGCAAACTCCAGGCTGGTGCGGCTCTGATAGGTGCCGTCCTTGCCCGGAGCGATGCTCATCGTGCCAATGTAATCCCCACGGCCAGGCTCGTGGCCCCATATCGTCCAACTGCCCTGGCCCAACGGCGGTTGATTTCTTTCTCGTTCCCACTCCGGAGTGTGGAGCGGGAACCGCTGGGCCAGATAGTTCACGGCTTTATCTGCGGAGGGCGGCCACTCGGGCGAGTTTAGTTCCTCTGGGAAAGTGGCAAGGTGAAAGTCCTTCAACTTGAGCCACTCTTCGCGCGTCCTCCGCTCTGCGGCAATTCTCGCGTAGCTATGACAGCGTGTGCAGGCATTCTTAACGTCTTCGTTGGGAACGTTCTCCACAACATTTCGCCGCTTCTCCAGTGCGTACGAAATATCCTGAACCTCAGAGGAAGAGAGGCCCTGGCTGGCGGCCAGATAGCCAATGATCTCCCTGGCCTGAGAAGCTGAACTCGGCACACCGTTGGTGCGGCCCATTCTTCTGATTGTGTCTTCCCACCCTTCAGGTGTCTTCCTCTGACCGGAGATGCGGCTCATGCAATGGCGAGCGTCCACCAGGTGGCAGCCGCCGCAGCTGCTTCGAACTACTTCGCTTTCTACCGGAATACACTGAGCGGAACCCTTCGGGCAGACGGCGGCAGCCAGGGTGAGAAACACCAGGAGAACGGCATGCCCCCCTATCTTTATCCTGCGCTTGGCGTTCATGAAAAACTCGCTTTCCAGAGCGAACGAGTCAAAAGCAGGTTCGCGTATGTCGCCATCCATTCGCAATTCCCCTGGAACCTGGGGCGCGATTGAGAGTCCGTGTATTTCCGCGCCGTCGCGGGTTGAGCCCAGGCAGAAGGGAGGGGCCGCTTCTCTTATTGGAACGCTGCGCCTCTACAGCTTTTCGATCAAGGCAGGCAAGCCAGGTACGCTACAACACCACGTCTGTTTTACCACCCGATTACAAAGCGGCAGGAAGATATTTTCAACGATTGCTGAGGGAAATTTCACCAGCCCTTAATTTCTTTCTTGCTGAGCCGTAGAATTTGCTATAGAAATAATGAAACTTTCGTGAACGCGGGCCCCGTCTAGTTGGATTCAGATCGCAGCTAAGGAGGGCCACTTCACGACGCAGCATTCCCGCGAAGTCTTGTACCACTCTCGGCCACTGAAGCACGTTTCTACGAATGTGCGTCAGGCCCAGATGCCGTCGGCTTCACTTTTTTCGAAGCCACGTTAAGGCTCCTTTGTCCGCGACTTCTGCCACCCTGGCGGATAGCTGGGGCCCGGTAAGTTCGAAGCATTCATGACGAAAGCAAAAAGAAAAGGATAATCGGTTCCTTCGAGGGTGGTTTCTTCCGTCTTTCGGCTGCTAGTGGTCCTGTTTGCTGCCCTGTGCCTTCGGTAGCAATCGATGTGGCGATTTCAAAGCAATTGCGTGAAGAGCAAGCCGCATGCATCGGTCAGATAGAGCGTGATGCCATCTACGGCGAACACACAGAATTGTTGACCTGGAGGAGAGATGAAACAGATCACCGAAGTTGCAGGTGGTGAGCAACGCTTGAGGACCGTGCGCCGTCTGGTCAGCCAGCCATGGAGCTTGTTGATCCTCACCTCGCTGTTGGGGACAGGCTTATTGGCGCCCACCCCGAGCAACTCTCAGGTGATCACTGCGACACTGCGCGGGACGGTAACGGATACCTCAGGAGCCAACGTCCCCGGTGCCAAAATTACTTTGTCTGAGCCGTCTACCGGGCGCGTGGTCCGGCAAACCACGTCCTCTGCGACCGGTGAATATGAATTTGACGAACTGCAGCCAAGCACTTACCTGCTCACCAGCGACGCCACAGGCTTTCAATCTTTCCAAGCCAAGGATGTCGTGCTCGATCCCGGACAGATTCGCCGCGTGGATCCGATCCTGACTATCGGCCAGACCAGTACGACAGTGACTGTCTCGGCTGGCGCCGCAGTGATCAACACCGAGTCGTCTACGATGTCTGAGACTTTTAGCCAGGCACAGCAAGAGAAAGCCCCATTGGTCAGCACTTTTCCAGACGCTTACATATTGTTGACCCTGTCGCCCGGAGTACAGGGCGGCAACGGAGACTATCCCGTGATAAATGGGCAGCAGCAGACCCAGCAAGCTCAGGGCTTCGACGGCATTCCCGACGATTTATATGGCGAGCAGTCGAATAACTCGAACTTTTTTGAACAAAGCTCAGCCACGACCTTCAATGCTCCCGCTGAAAGCGCGGTGCCGGCCGATATCGAATTAGTAACTCACAGGGGCACCAATACTATCCATGGCATTGCGAGCTACCAGATTTACGATTCCGTACTGAACGCCTCGGAGTATTTTCCTCCGCCCAAGACGCCTTATATCCTGCACGAATGGAACCTGGCCGCGGGTGCTCCGATCTTGAAAAACCGGGCTTTCGTCTACGCGCAATGGTTTGCGCAATCGATTCCCCTCGGTACGCCCTATCTCATCAGCGTTCCTACGCCCTCCTACCGTGCAGGGGTATTTCCGCAAACCATCATTGATCCGCTCACCGGTCAAGCCTTTTCCTAACAACACCATTCCTGCCAGTCGTATGAGCGCCGTATCCCTGGCCATCCAGAACCAATATTATCCGGCGCCGACAGGGTCCTATGCCAACCTTCCGCCGGTCAATAACTACCCCTTTGTGTTCCCTTACAACAGCCGATTTATATAAAGGGAACTGGCCCCTCGGCCGCATTGATTACAACGTGTCGCAGAAGAATTCGATGTTTGTGCGCTGGCTGCTGCGGGACACTCCCTATGTGCTCAACGACGGGGTTCCGTCTGCGATCTGGACCCGCGTGCGCAGGGAGCAGCAGTGGGCCGCGGGCGATACCCACATTTTCTCCTCTCATCTCGACAACAACTTCCGATTTGGGCTGGGCCTCGACTACATGGCCGATGGTGGGACGCAAAGAGGCGTGACGCCGCCGAATGGCGCGGCCGCACTGGCCAGCGTAGGCTTAGAGGGCTCCAACCCAAGCAATTCGACCGGTCAAGGACTTCCTTCGATTGCCATCAGCGGATTGCAGCAGATCATGGACGTTCCCGGCGGGGTGAAGTTCAACGATACGAATATTACCGCCTTGGACTCAGCCGACTGGCAGACTGGTCGCCACGTATGGAAATTCGGCTTCATTTACCAGCGTTATGGAACGAGCTATGGCTTCGTCAATGACTATGGCACGTTTAACTTTGACGGATCGGTGACAGGCAATGCATACGCCGATTTCCTGCTGGGCATTCCGCAGTCGAGCGCCCGCACGAATCCCTTGCCAGATCGTCATCAATACGTCAGCAATTGGGGCATTTACGCTCAGGACAACTTCCAGATAAGCCAAAAACTTACCATTAACTATGGGCTCCGCTACGACTACTACGGAACTCCCTATGCCAGTGACAACCGCATGTACAACTGGGATCCGGCGACCGGCGACGTGATCGTCAACCCCGCCGCGGCGAGCGACATCAGCCCACTTTATCCCGCGCAGATAACCGTGATCCCCGGCGCTGTGCGGGCGATAAGCGACAAGACTAACTTCGCACCGCGCCTGGGGGCCGCTTACCGCCTCAGCAAGAACTCGGTGATTCGCGGCGGCTACGGGATTTACACCGCCCGCCTCGATGCAGGGTACATCCTGTCGCCTGGCAACGCGATCTCGGCCGTCGGATCCAATGGCTACGGCACCTATAACCCCTTTCAGCTGATCAATCCTCAAACAGGCTCAACCGGGCCATTTTCCATTACCCAAACCTATTTGAATGTCGTCACCCCCGGCGCTCCACCACTGCTGCAATTTCCCAACCCCTACCCCGCAAGCACCTCGCTGGCTGCTATTCCCAGCCAGACGGTCTATGGGTATCCCAGGCAGTCGAGCCTGGGCATGATTCAGCAGTTCAACGGCACATACGAGCGGGAGATCGATAAGATTGGACTGCGCGCCTCTTACCTGGGATCGCGGAGTTCCGGCCTGAACTATGTAATGAACATAGACCTTCCTCATCCGAGCACTACCCCGTTTACGCAGGCGATGTTGCCTTACACGCAGTTCTACCAGGCTTATTACACCCACTACGATGGGGGCGCGAAATACGATGCGCTTCAGTTTGAGGCCAGACGGCGCACGGGTGGCTTGACCTTCGACGGGAGCTACAGCCTGCAACGGAGCATCGCCAATTATTTGAATACCCAGAACCCGTATGACGTCCTTAGCCATTGGTCCAACGATGGCGTGACCATGCGTCAGTATGCGGTCATCAGCGGATCGTGGAATTTGCCTTTCGGGAAAGACCAACGGTATCTCTCGAATGCTACCGGGATTGTGAAGAACGCTGCTACCGGCTGGGTGCTTACCTCGATCAACTATCTGGGCTCGGGGTTGTGGTATTCACCCTCATTTACTGGGGCCGATCCCTCGAACACGGGAACTTTCGGCGGCCTGCCCGATAAAGTCGGTAACCCCTATTCCTTTCCTGGCGGCAAACAACGCCTGGAGGCGTTCAACCCCGCCGCATTTGCTGTTCCCCAGACTGGCACGTTCGGGAACGCCCAGGTCAACAGTCTGCAGAGCCAGCACTTGTACATCATGCACCTCGGCATTCTAAAAACGACTCCCATTACCGAGCGAGTCAACTTTGACTTTCAATGCCAGATAGCCAATCTCCTCAATCATCCGGAATTCACCATACCGAGCGGGATCATCAACGTGGACGGAGGTAATCAATACACTTCTCAGCTCGGCACTTTCAATTCACTGGAGCGAGGACAGCCGCGACAGATCTCATTCAGGGGAGCGTTCAGATTTTAGAACGCCGCGCCTCTGACCTCGCGATATTGTCTCGCAGCGATCGAATGGGGATGGATGAACAATAAAGGAAGGGAACAAAGAGCCCGGAAAAGCAAACTTGTGAAAGCGATATGGGGGCTCCTGGGACTTGCGGCCGTTGCTTTACCCGGCCACGGCCAGACGGAAGCGGTGAGCTTTACGCGCCACGCGAACGCCATTCAGGTCGCGATTGGCGGTAGGCCTTTTACCACCTACAATTTTGATCCCAAGACAGCAAAAGCCTATCTGCAACCGATACGGGACGCGAAGGGCGTGATCGTCACCCGGGGCCTTCCAATCGGCGATACGATTCCTGCCGCGCACGAGCATGATCCCAGCCTGGAACCGCACCAGCGTGGTATGTATTTCGGCCATGGAGATATCAACGGCTTTAACTTCTGGGCAGAGGAAGTGTTCTCGAAATATTACGGCAGTGGTTACCATTCATCTTTCGGGCGAATGGTCTTCCGCAAAATCGAGGAAATTCGGGGCGGCCCAGCTTCCGGCACCATTCGCGCTAGGTTCGATCTTGTGGGCCCCGACGGTAAGCCGTTTGCTGAGGAAGTTCAACAATTCACGTTCAGCGGTGATAGCGACTCGAGGTCGATCGACTGTGAGTTTATCGTTCGCGCCGGTCAAAAACCGGTCAAGTTTGGCGACACGAAAGAGGGCACGTTCGCCCTTCGGCTCGCTCCCGAACTCGATGCGCCCACGGGAATCATGGTGAACTCCGAGGGCGCCGAAGGGGAAGCGCAAATATGGGGTCGGCGTGCCAACTGGGTCGACGTCGACGGCGTGATCGACGGCCAGTCGCTCGGCGTGGCTGTCTTCGACCACCCGAAAAGCTTTCGTCATCCCACGTATTGGCACGCCCGTGGTTATGGATTGTTGGCCGCGAATCCCTTTGGTCTGCGAGACTTTTACCGCGATCCTCACCAGGATGGCAGTTATACGATTCCCGTAGGCGGCTCGATTCAGTTTAGATATCGTGTATTTATTCACGACGGTAACTACCAGCAGGCGCATGTCGCAAAGAGATACGCTGAGTACGCGGCGAACGAATAAAGTGTAGCGAAACGGAGCGTGACGCGGAAATGGACGAGAGCAGAAGAGACTTTCTGAAGGCGGGCTCGAAAGCAGTTGTCATGGTGACAGCAGCCGACCGCTTCCGGGCCTGGAATGCGCCGCAAACTGTTCTGGGCGCAAACGACCGGGTACGTGTTGCGATCGTGGGACTGCGTGGCCGCGGCGAAGATCACATTCGTGGATATGGAGCGCTGCCGAATGTTGAAATCGCCGCTCTGTGCGATATCGATGACAACGTAATGCGGGAGCGCCTCGCCGCAGTACAGAAGATGGGGTTTAAACCCAAGACCTATACCGATGTTCGTAAGTTGCTCGACGACAAGTCAATCGATGCTGTTTCCATCGCCACGCCAAATCACTGGCACGCGATTATGGCTATTTGGGCATGCCAGGCCGGCAAAGATGTCTACGTAGAGAAGCCCTGCTCTCATAACTTATGGGAGGGCAGACAGCTGCTGCTCGCGGCGGCGAGATATAACCGGATGGTCCAGCACGGAACGCAGAGCCGTTCCAACCCCGCGTCCATGCAGGCCATGAAACAGATGCAGGCCGGCCTTCTCGGCGATGTTTACTTGTCCCGCGGCCTATGTTTCAAGTGGCGAGACACGATTGGCCACACGCCCGTATCGCCGGTTCCCGTGGGAGTCGATTACGATCTTTGGACCGGGCCGGCTCCCTTGCTGCCGTTTACCAAAAATCATTTTCACTATAACTGGCATTGGTTTTGGGACTACGGCAACGGCGATCTTGGCAACCAGGGGATCCATCAGCTGGATATCGCGCGCTGGGGCTTGGGCCTGGGCTTCCCCAATAAAATCTCGGCGGTCGGCGGTCACTTCATGTTCGATGATGACCAGCAGACTCCCAACACCCTGAACTGTAGCTTCCAATATGATCGCCCCAATGGGAAACGCACGATGCTGGAGTTTGAAGTGCGCCATTGGATAACCAACCACGAGGCCGGGATTGGAGCCCGCACCAATAGTGCCCAACCTTCGAGCGAAACCGCCCAGGGAAACCTCGGCCCGGTGGAGGGAGGCAACAACACAGTGGGGAATATTTTCTACGGACCGAAGGGCTACCTGGCCATCAACAACACCTCCGGTTATCGGAGCTGGCTCGGAAGAGACCAGCAGCCCGGTCCATCCGCTCCTGAGACCCCCGAAGACCACTTCGCAAACTTCGTTAGCTGCGTGATCAGCCGAAAAAAGGAAGACCTGAGAGCACCCATCGAGGAAGGTCACTTCTCCGCTGGCTTAGCCCACCTGGCAAACGCCTCTTACCGCTTGGGGCGAACGCTGGATTTCGATCCCGAAACCCAGCAGGTAAAGAATGACGATGAGGCAAACCGTCTGTTGTGCGACGAGGACCGGGGATATCGAGCGCCGTTTGTAGTACCGAAGCAGATATGAAACGGGCCCGTCGAGTATGGTTAACTCAATAGTTAACACCAGCTTTTGATTGATGACAAAGTTCAAACCATATAAAGCACCCTTAGTTCGCATAGTTCGCATAGTTCGCATAGTTCGCATAGTTCGCTTATTTCGCTTATCTCGCATATTTCTACAAGAACTGGACGGGTTCCTCCTCGGTCCTCTCGATCCCAGTAACGAATTTCAGGTGGGCCGCTCGCCCCCTACGCCATCAACGACGGCTCCCTTTGGGACGACCACGGGTCCTGCGACCAAACCCACCGGGAGATGGGCCATTTACAGCCGATAAATACCCCGTTCAGGGTAATGAACACAAGTTCCATGTGATAGAGGCAAAAGAGTATAGTGCGGTACGTACCTCCATAGGCCGTCTGCCGCGTCCTCTGGAGGAGGGCCGATGATTTCCCCCATTATCCCGGCCGGGAGAGATTCCTATGTTTCGACTGGACGCTGACAAGCCAGCGCATTTCTGTGACGGGGTCAGCCGGCGGGATTTTTTGCACGCGGGATCCCTGGGCTTCCTGGGGCTGACCATGCCCCACTTCTTCCGTCTCAAGGCGATGGGAGCGGTACAGCCCAGCAAAGACGTGAACTGTATCCATTTGATGTTGGTGGGTGGCCCCAGCCAGTTGGATACCTGGGATATGAAGCCGGACGCGCCGGCTTCCATCCGTGGGCCGTTCAAGCCCATCAAAACCAATGTCTCCGGAATTGAGATTTCCGAAATTTTTCCCCGCATGGCGACCCATGCGGACAAATTCGCCCTGCTGCGTTCCGCCTACCATACTGCGGCTGCCGTCCACGATACCGGTTGCCAGATGATGCAGACGGGAAGGCTCTTTCAGGGCGGGTTGGAATCACCCAACTACGGGTCGGTGCTCAGGTTTGAAAAGGGTGCCAAGGGCGACATGCCGCCCAACGTTTTGCTCCCCTACACCATCGGCCAGCTCGGCGGAAACCTGCCTCATGGCGATACCGCCGGCTTCCTGGGCAAGGCCTATGACCCCTTCGTCTTAAATGCCGACCCTGCCGATCCCAACTTCAAAGTTCCGGACATGCTGCCACCCGATTACATCTCCGCGGTGCGCGTGGATCGCCGGCGAAGCTGGCGGCAAATGATTGATCAATCCGTTGCCTACTTCGAGGAGAGCAACCAGGACTCGAAGTTGATGGATGCAACCTTCAATCAGGCCTACACCCTGATGACCTCTACCAAGGCCCGCGAGGCCTTCGATTTAACCCAGGAACCGGAGGACGTCCGCAAGCGTTATGGCCTGAACCGCTTCGGCCAGGGGTGCCTGCTGGCCCGGCGCCTGGTGGAGAGGGGCGTGCGTTTTGTCACCCTCAACATGTTCGAGACCGTCTTTAACGAAATTACCTGGGACATTCACGGCTCCGCGCCCTTTAGTCCCATCAGCTGTTACAGCGAGCTGGTCGGTCCCATGTTCGACAATGGTTATAGCTCCCTGCTCGAAGACTTAAGCAAGACCGGCTTGCTCGACAACACGATGGTGCTGGCCACAGGTGAATTCGGCCGCACGCCGCGCATCAATCCCGCCGGCGGTCGCGATCACTGGCCCCAGTGCTGGACCGTAGTGATGGCGGGAGGCGGGATCAAGGGTGGACAGGTGGTCGGTTCCTCGGACGCAATCGGGGCAGCACCCAAAGATCAACCGGTCATGCCCGCCAATATCGCCGCCACCATTTATAAGTGCCTGGGTGTTCCCATCGACACCATTTTGAAGACACCGCAGGGCCGCGAGGTGCGGGTGGTTGACCACGGTTTCGAACCGATCAACGATTTGCTGATCTAACGAGTTGCTGTTTCGGGGAATTGCCGCTTCAGGGCAATCAGGAGTTTGATTCGGGTGACTGGGCTTGGTATCACTGCTTGTGCCAACCACGGTGGGCGCGAGCGCCGATCGCGACGTGGCCGAGCCTCCGGTGACCGAAGGACGGTACGGCTATGAAGACACGGAACATGCTTCAGGTGACTGCTCTGGTAGGCGCCTTTGCTCTCCTCGGCGCCGTTATGTTTCTAGCTGAGACGCCTTCACAGGTCTCCGCTCAGAGTCAGGCAAGTGGCGCAGCCCATTCTCAAGCGGCGATGGCCTCGAAGGTGATGGCGGGCAAGGCCTCCATCGCTGCGGCAGCACACCCCAGACCATCGTTAGTTGGGCTCACCAAGATTGAAATCCTGCCTTCCTCGATCTCAATCCTGGGACCCCGCTACAACCAGCGGCTGCTGGTCGAGGGAACCTTTGCCGACGGACATCAGGAGGAGCTAACCCCACAGGCCACCCTGGCCATTTCCAATCCCAAGGTCGCGACCATCGATAACGAGAATTTCGCGCTTCCCCAGGGGGACGGGCAAGCGACCATCACCGCTACGCTCCAGGGCCATCGAGCCAATGCAACCGTAACCGTCAAAGACTTCGCAGTGGCAACCGTTTGGAGTTTTCGCAACGACGTGCTGCCGGTCATGACCAAGATGGGCTGTAACTCAGGTCCTTGTCATGGCGCAGCCGCGGGCAAGAACGGCTTCAAGCTTACCCTTCGCGGTTACGATCCCGAGGTGGATTACTACACCCTCACCCATCAGGCTTTGGCGCGGCGCACGGAGATGATGGAGCCATCGCGCAGCCTGATTCTGTTAAAGCCGACCCTCACCATCCCACACGGCGGCGGAAGACGATTTCCAGTGGACTCGCCGGAGTTCAAAGTAATTGCCGGATGGATTGCCCAGGCGATGCCCGCGCCCACCGACGCCGACGCGCGAGTTACCAAAATCGAAGTCTCGCCTGGGGAGGCTTCGCTGCGCACTGGCGCCCAGCAACAACTACTGGTTACGGCATACTTCTCCGACGGTCATACCGCGGATGTGACTCGCTGGGCTAAATATGACAGCGGCGACGAAGGAGTGGCCACCGTCGACAATAACGGCCGCGTCACCATGCACAGCAACGGCGAGGCTCCGGTTACGGTGTGGTACCAAAGCCACGTCACCTTTGCCCGGCTGCGCATCCCTTTTCCCTACAAGCTCGAGGACGCGGTCTTCCTGAAGGCGGCCCGACACAATTACATAGATGATGCGGTTCTCAAGCACCTGCAAGTGCTGCACATTCCGCCGTCACCTCCAGCGGATGACTCCGAATTTATGCGCCGGGCCTACCTGGATGCCGCCGGCATCCTCCCCCGCCCCGCGGAAGTCGAGCAATTCCTCAAAGATCCCTCGCCCGAGAAACGAAGCCGGCTGATCGATGACCTGATGAAGCGCCCCGAGTTCGTCGATTATTGGGCCTATAAGTGGTCTGACTTGTTGCTGGTTTCCAGCAACCACCTTTCCAACGAGGAAATGTGGAGCTACTACAACTGGATTCGTAACAGTGTCGCCAGCGATAAACCGTGGAACCAGTTCGCTACTGAGATCGTAACCGCCACCGGCAACACGCAACAGAACGGTGCCGCCAACTATTGGTTGATCCACCGCGATCCGTTGGATATCTCGGAGAACATGGCCCAGGCCTTCCTGGGAATAAACATCACCTGCGCCCATTGCCACAATCACCCTCTGGCCAAGTGGACCCAGAAAGACTACTACGGCATGGCCAATCTTTTCGCGCGGGTACGGCTGAAGACGTACGCGCCCAGTGGCGCTCGTCCCGCGGTAGGTCCTCTCTTCAACGATGTCACGGTCTATTCCGCGCAGACCGGCGAATTCAGCGACGATCGCTTCATGATGGTGCTGCCTCCCAAGCCGCTTGATGCCAAGCAGCTTGCCACTGAAGCGCCCGGCGACACACGCCTCTATTTCTCCACCTGGCTTACCTCGCCGCAAAACCCATTCTTTGCCCGCAACATCGTCAACCGGATATGGCGCAACTTCATGGGACGCGGCCTGGTTGAGCCGGTCGACGACATGCGCGACACCAACCCGGCCACCAACGATGCCTTGCTCAATGCGCTGGTGAAGGACTTTGTAGCCCACAACTACGATGTGGATTACCTGATCCGCACCATCATGCAATCGGCGACCTATCAGGCTTCTTCCACCCCGCTCAAAGAGAATGCCGACGATGACAAGTACGGCTCCCACTACGTCATCAAGCGTCTACCTGCCGAGGTGATGCTGGACGCCTACTCTCAAGTAACCCAGGTCCCGGAGAAGTTCGATGGATATGCCGCGGGAATGAGGGCGCTGCAGTTGCCCGACACCGCGGTTACTTCTTACTTCCTGACTGCCTTCGGCCGGCCCCTGCGGCAGCAAACCAGGGAGAGCGAACGGACCTCGGTGCCCACCATCACCCAGGCGCTGCATATCATCAACGGAGACACATTGAACAATAAGCTGCGTGATCCGCAGAACTCCGTCGACATGATGATTCGCCTCGGGTTCTCGGATGAGCAGATTCTCGACTACCTTTATCTGGCTTCCTTGAGCCGCTACCCGAAAGACTCGGAGCGGGCAGCCTTGACAAAAGCCCTCGCATCCGCGGAGCAGCAAAAGACCCCAGGGGTGGATGATCCGCGTCAGGCCGCGCTGCGCGACATGACATGGTCTCTGCTGACCGGCCAGGAGTTCATGTTTAACCACTAATATGCGAACTGCCCCGTGGAATTGCCGGCCCCTGATGAACGCTGTCCCTCTCTTGATCATCTTCGCAATCGCATCCTGCGCGATGGCCGCGGAGACATCGGGCTTTGACACGCAGGTAGCTCCTATCCTGCAAAAGAATTGCCTGGCATGCCACTCCAGCACAGCCCATATGGGCGGGTTGGTCATGGATAACTATGACAGCCTCATCAAGGGCGGAGCGCATGGCGCGCCGATCGTTCCCGGCAATGCGGACGGAAGCCGCATCATCCAGATGCTGGAAGGGAAGACTGCGCCGCGGATGCCCTTCGGCGCCGACCCGCTCCCAGCCGCCGACATCGCCGCCATCAAGGCGTGGATCAACGCTGGCGCCGCAGGGCCGGCCGCAGGCTCAACCAGCAAAGTTCTTGCCCCCGCCGGGCTCCCCGAGATCCGCCCCGTAGTTCCGGTGGCATCCCCCGTGGCCTCCCTGAAGTTTTCTCCTGATGGAAAACTGCTAGCCGTGGGCGGCTATCGCGAGGTGCGCCTCATCGATCCCTCCACCGGCAAAGAACTCGCCACGCTTTCCGGTCACGCCGACTACGTGCGCTCCATTGCCTTCAGTCCTGACGGAAAGATGCTGGCCGCGGGCGGCGGCCCGCCACAGCGCTCAGGCGAGATCAAGATATGGGACCTCCAATCGCACAAGCTCCTCCAAACCATGCAGGGCCACAAGGACTGCATCTACTCCATTGCCTGGAGCCCGGATGGCAAGATGATTGCCTCAGGCAGCTACGACAAGATGGTGAAGCTATGGGATGTGGCGTCCGGTAAAGAGCTCAAGAACCTTCAGGATCATATTGACGCCGTCTTCGCGGTGGCCTTCAGTCCCGATGGTAAGCACCTGGCCTCGGCATCGCAGGATCGAACCGTGAAGATATGGGACGTGGCTACCGGCAAACGTTTATACACGCTGGGCGACGCGCTCGACGGCCTCAATGGCATTGCTTACTCACCTTCCGGCGACATGGTCTCCGCCGCTGGTTACGACAAGACCGTCTACATTTGGAAGGTTGGGGACACGGAGGGAGCGCTCAAGCAGTCGTTGATCGCAGATGAGGAGAGCATCCTGGCTTTGGTCTGGTCGCCCGACGGCCAAACCATCATCACCTCATCGTCGGATGGTTCCATACGATTTCGCGACGCCAAGACCCTCGACCCAATAAGGGTCATCGATCACCAGCGGGAATGGGTGCAGGCGCTCGCCATTAGCCCCGATGGCAAATGGCTGGCGGCCGGTCGTTTTAACGGCACGCTGAGCCTGTACGACGTGAAGAATGACAAAGCACCGGGAGGGGAATGGACGGTCTTTGCGCCGCGCCAGCCTGCTGCCGGAGAGGAAAAAAAGCAGGTCGCGAGCCAGTAAAGAGTCGCACTACCTGCACGAGGTGCCAAGTGAAAATAAGGATCCTGCTGTGCGTCTCATTGTTTCGCCTTGCCGCTGTGCGCCGAGGAGCCAATCATCCCTCCGAGCCTTTCCAAAATCTGGCCAGTTGGCATGGAGCGCGGTAGCACGGCAACCTTTACCCTCGACGGCCGCAACCTTTCCGGCGCCAAAGCAGTGATCTTCGATACGCCCGGCATCACCGCGAAGATCTCCGAGATCACCGACCTTCCTGAAGAAAAGGCCACGGGAAAGTTTTCCACTTCCGCCGCGGTGCCGCTCGCCAAAAAGCAGTCGGCTTTGCTCGAAATCACGGTGGCCAAAGACGTTCCGCCGGATATCTACCGTTTCCGCGTGCAGACGCCATTGGGTACCACCAACATGGTTCCCCTGGCCATTGGATCGCTCCCCGAAGTAAAGAAAACTGAACAGCCAGGAAACACGGCCCTCTCACAAGCGGTGGCATTGCCCGCAACCATGGTAGGCACGATTACCGCGCCAGGCGACAAGGATCGTTACGAATTCAACGGAAAAGCCGGGGAGGATGTGGTCTTCGAGGTCGTCGCTTCGAAGGTTGGGTCCAGGCTCGAATCGCTGCTGGCCCTTAGCGACAGCGCGGGCAAGCTCCTGGCCGAAGGAGGCAGACATGACGTCAGCCCTGACGCAACCCTGACCTACCGGCTGCCCCAGGACGGGAAATATACCCTCACCATCTCAGACCGTGAAGGTAGCGGAGGAATGGAAGATTACTATCGCCTGGACGCGGGTGCCTTGCCCTACATAACGAGTCACTTTCCTCTTGGCGTCCGTGCCGGCGAAACAACGGCGGTGGCCGTAGACGGCGTCAATCTGGGCGGGATCCACGAACTGAAGATCGACGCGCCGAAGCAGGAAGCCGGCCGGAAAACCATGCCCATCACGCTCAAGGAGAATGCAGCCCTCCCGCTGAATAAGGTGAGGCTCGTGGTCGGCAACTTGCCCGAAATTACGGAGCAGGAACCGAACAACTCCCTTGCTCAAGCAGAAAATGTATCCTTCCCCGTTACCGTGAACGGGCATATTAGTGGCGCAGCCAAGCCCGGCGAAGCCAACGATGAAGACTATTTCCGCTTTCACGCCACCAAGGGGCAACAGCTGACAATTGATGTGGACGCCGCGAGAGTGGGCTCTCCGCTGGACTCGGTCATCGAGATTCTCGATGCACAAGGCAATGCGATTCCGCGCGCAACCATTCGCTGTTTGAACCAGACCACAACCACCCTCAGCGACCGCGACTCGCGCACTACGGGTGAACGTCTGACCTCTACCACCGGACTTAAGGTCAACGATTACCTCATGATCGGAGATGAGCTAAATCAGTTGGACTACATCTCCGATCAGCCCGATGCCGACGTTGACTTGAAGGGAATCAATGGTCTGCGGGTGGCCTTCCTGGGCACATCCCCGGTCGTGCATGCAGTGAACACTCCGGTTTACCGCGCGCAGATCCTACCGCCCGACGCCGAATTCCCGCCCAACGGCCTGCCCGTCTTCCATCTCACCTGGCGCAACGATGACGGCGGACCCGGGTACGACGCAGACTCGCGCATCGATTTCGTAGCTCCCGCAGACGGGCAATATTTCCTGCACCTCAAGGATGTACGCGGCATGGGTGGACCCGACTTTGCCTATCGCCTTTCCATTCGCGAAACCGTCCCCGATTATCAGCTCGCCGCCACTCCCCAGAATCCCAATATTCCCAAGGGAGGAAGGACGCCCTTGACGGTTTCGGTCGATCGCTTACAAGGCTATGAAGGCCCTGTGGATGTCGAGGTGAAGGGCCTTCCTGCGGGTGTCACCGCCGGTCCCGCGAAGATCGCGGCGGGAGAGGATTCGACGGTCGTAGTGCTCTCGGCCTCTGCCGATGCTTCTGCCGACGCACCGCCGGCTACGATGGAAATTGTGGGCCACGCAACCATCAACGGCCGTGAGGTTTCGCGGTCAGCAAACTTGAATGCCATGCTCGAAGAGCAGTCCCTGCAACTCGCCACCATCATTCCGCCACCGGATGTGGTGGTGACGACGGAGACCCGGCAGCTTTCTCTTGAACCGGGGCAGCAGGTGACCGTGACCCTGCACGTCGAGCGTCAAAATGGCTACAAGGGCCGTGTGCCCTGCTATGTCAAGAATCTTCCCCGCGGAGTCCAGGTGGTGAATATTGGACTCAACGGCGTGCTGGTGACAGAAACCCAAACGAGCCGCACCTTCACTTTGCGGGCGGAAGATTGGGCCAAGCCGATCGAGCAGCCAATCTATGTCGTAGCCGAAGTCGAATCAGATTCTTCCACAAACCACGCCTCGCTTCCGCTGGACCTGAAGGTGACGGAGCACAAGCAAGCAGCAAGTGCCGGTGGCCCTCAACCTGCAAGCGTAAAATAGGCCCTTCAGAACGCAACGTTCCCGGTCTATCGTGTCCGAGAGAACGGCGGCTGTCTTTGCATCTTCACGCATGGAGATGCGGCTTTGAGGGTTTTCAAAATATGATGGCGGAGATTCAAATTCCTCCG
Source organism: uncultured Acidobacteriaceae bacterium (assembly GCA_963775365.1). Lineage (GTDB taxonomy): Bacteria > Acidobacteriota > Terriglobia > Terriglobales > Acidobacteriaceae > PALSA-350. The sequence goes on from CAVZJL010000005.1 coordinate 72,302, forward strand.
GTCATGAAAGTTGGCGCAGGGGCGTTTTCCGAGGTGGCGCGCCTCCTTGGTAGCCTTAAATGCAGCCGTCCATTAATCGTGACGGATGCGTTTCTCGTGAGTTGCGGCCTTGCGGAGAAGCTGCGGGATCAGATCGTTCAAGCCGGGATTCCATGCGAGGTTTTCTCCGGCACTGTCCCTGATCCAACTACAGATGCGGTCGATCAAGGAGTGAATGCCTATCTTGAAGGTAGGCACGATAGTCTGGTAAGCCTTGGCGGCGGCAGTCCGATCGATACGGCCAAAGCAATCGGCCTGCTGGTTGCAAATGGAGGTCATCCCAGGGACTACAAAGTCCCTAACCCAATTCCCAAGGCGGGACCTCCGCACATCGCCATTCCCACCACCGCGGGAACAGGTTCCGAGGTAACCCGCTTTGCGGTCATCTCCGATTCGATAAGCCAGGAAAAGATGTTGATTACCGGCAGCTCGCTGATCCCCTCAGCCGCTGTTGTCGACTACGAGCTAACCATGTCCATGCCGCGACGGCTGACCGCGGACACGGGTACGGATTCGCTGACTCATGCCATTGAGGCCTACGTGAGTCGCAAATCCAACCCCTTTACCGATGCTCTTGCGCTCTCAGCGATGAAAACCATCTGGGCGCAACTCCCCACCGCGTTTCACCGGCCTGAAGATCGCGCTGCGCGGGAAGGCATGATGCTGGCCGCTACACTTGCGGGGATTGCTTTTTCCAACGCGAGTGTCGCCCTGGTTCACGGCATGAGCCGGCCCATCGGGCTCTTCTTCCATGTTCCCCATGGCCTCTCGAACGCGATGTTATTGCCTGCCGTCACGCGCTTCTCGGCCGGCTCCGCGCCCGGGCGATACGCCGATTGCGCTCGCACCATGGGCATCGCCGCCCAGGACGACGCCGACCCTGTCGCGGTAAACAAACTCGTCGAAGGCTTGTTTCGCCGGAATGAGGAGCTGGAGGTCCCCTCGCCAAAAAGCTTCGGAATTCCCGAGGGACGATACATGGAGGTCATCCCGACAATGACCGCACAGGCCCTGGCGTCCGGCTCACCCCAAAACAATCCGCGGATTCCATCAGCGGCCGAAATCGAGCAGCTCTACCGCGAAATCTGGAATTAACATCTGCAGGGATCCTCAAGAGTTCTTGAACGCACTACGCATACTGAACGGCGAGATGCTAATTTGATTCTTTGAGGACCAACCTTGGACACATGGAACCGGCGTAAGTTCGTTCAACTTTCCACTGGTGCTCTGCTGACTGCTGCCAACCCCAATTTGTTGGGCATCGGACAGGCGCCTTCGATTTCCGCCCCAGATGGTTTTGTGCGCGTCCGAGGCACGAACTATTCATGGGAGTATTCACAGGCTGACGATAAATTCAGCCTGCGTGACTCCAGGAATCGACTCATCGTCAGCGGGATACTTCAGCCCGCCGTCGTCGTAGCGCCAACCCAGAACCCGTCGCTCAGACAGTGTGCTCGAGGCAGGGCAACCGGGCATCATGTCGAGCCAGGCCGGGTGACGTTTGAGTACGAGGGAGTAAACGGGTCCGCCCGCCTGTCGGTCCCGTGGCGTTTTGATGAGCATGGCATCTGGAGCGATCCCATTGTTTACCAGCCGACCTCGTCAGAAGAAATCGTTAGCCTGCACTACTTCAGCGAAGTGAGCGGGACGAAACCGATCCCATCGCTTCATGCGTCCTACTGGGTCGTGCCCGGTATTAGCGAAGGCTCAGCGATCAGTCCCATCGTTCAAGACAACGTCCATCTTGACGAGAGCGTCTGGCTAGGTCGAGGCAGCTTCATTCCAGGCTTAAACCAACAGTGGGGCCTTCCGGTTCACTATTTCTGCGGATTCAGCGTCGATCCGTCCAACGGAATGCGGAATATGTTTACCGATGGAAGATCCGATGCGTTCGTCTGCGGATTGGCAGACCTGCCTGGCGGCGATCTGTTTTTGCAACTGTACGAAGGAAAATCCAGTCTGTGGATCGATTATCGAAGTGATCTCTGGAAGCACCTTCACGGTCCCGGAAAATTGTCGCTTGGCGCGACTTTATTTTGGTCAGTAGCCCCGGATTATTACCAGGCAATTGGCGCCTACTACAACGGATTGGTGCAGGCGGGAATAATCCACCGGCACCAGAGCTCAGAGCAGAAGACAGCAATTACGCTTACGCCGGAATTTTGTACCTGGGGCTCGCAGCTTGACCGGAATAAGGCTGGGGATCATCTCGACGATGCATATCTGAACGGAATCTATGCGGACCTCAAAGCCTCCGGCCTGAAGGCCGGCACCTTTTCCATCGATGACAAATGGGAAGAAGCCTACGGGAACCTGGAGCACTCGACCACCAGGCTTCCACACTTCGAGCAGTTTCTGGACAAGTTGCGTGCCGACGGATACCGGATCGGCTTGTGGGCGGCGCTCATGCGCTGTGAACGGCCGGCGGATATCGGTCTAACCGAGGACAACATGTTGAAACAGCCGGACGGAAAGCCGTATCTGGCTGGTAATTTTGATGGCGCCCACTACTACATCCTTGACTTCACCCAGCCAGAAGTGGCGAAGGTTCTCAGCGATCTCGTGCGCAAGTTTATTCGCAGATACAAACCCGACTTATTCAAATTCGACTTTGGATATGAGCTGCCCGCCATGGGCATCGCAGCTCCAAAAGACAAGAACTGGACCGGCGAACGGTTGATGTGGAAGGGGCTTGAAGTAGTCATCAAGGCGATGCGCGAGGAGAAGCCAGACCTGGTCGTAATGTACTACCAGTTGTCTCCTCTCTTTCTTGACTATTTTGACTTGCACAGCACCGACGATATGTTCCTGGCTGCCGGGGAATATGACCTGGAAGCCAATCGACGCATCTACTTCAGCAGTCTGCTGGGGCCGCTGGGAATTCCCACCTACGGTTCGTCGGGCTACGACTGGGCGAGCGCTCCGCATATATGGTTCGATTCCGCCGCAGTGGGCACGATCGGTTCACTGAATGACTTCAAAGCCGACGAGGAAGCGGAAGGCGCCACGCCTGAGCTGGTCGCCAAATATAACGGGGTGGCCAAGGTACTGCGGTCCACAAGCACCTTTGAGGTTTTGCCGTTCGGCACGATCTCTCAAGCGCCAACATTCGGAGCGCACGCCCGCTCGTGGGCCAGAATGGAAGGCGGCGAACTGGTTCTCCTGGCGTTCAGGCCGCCCATTCCTGGCGAACAAAATCCTCTCGCATCCCAGCCAACTGACCCCCGGCTGAAAGACGTTGTCCAGTCCAGCGCACCCGTCATTATTGCTTCCCGCGACAGCAAAGGCATAACACGAAGCAGCAAATTGGCGATTGTCTCTTATAAGGGAGGCGAGATCAGTCTTCGCCGGCAGGAGGGAACGAAAGCGGAGATACGAAGCCACTATTTCGGAGATACCAGCACCCAAAGCAACGCACCTATCGAAGGCGGCCGGCTGAAAATCATGGTGGAGGATCGCAACTCGGCAGGGAAGCCACTGGAGTGGATCGAAATTAGCATCTCCTAACTGAGTAACTCATGGCGCAGTTTCCCTGATGGTGAGCATCTGGTCCGCCTTAACGCCGGTGAGGGTCTGCCTGATTCCGCTCGGCCACAAAACTTCGATCACATCGATGACCGAACTCTCTCCCAGACCGAAATGCACCCGTTTATCGCTTGACGAGCTGTAGCCAACTGCCGTGGTTGCGTGGTTGTACTGGACCGTATGACCTGAGGTGATTCTGATCTTGGCTCCGAGCCCATCACGATTCGATTTTGTCCCGATCAGCTTGAGGATGATCCAGTGATTATGGTTGGCTGAGCGATTCATGAGAAGCTGCGGCGGGCCATTCAAAACGGTCACGACAACATCGATCTTGCCATCGTTATTGAAATCACCAAATGCGGCTCCGCGATGCGCGGCCGGCAATGAAACACCGGATCCCGCTACGGCGCTAAGATCTTCGAAGGTGAGGGCACCCTTGTTGCGAAATACGGCATTCGGAAGAGCGTACGGTCTGTGCTCTACAACCATCGCATTATCGAGAATTTCGGAATTGGCGGTGAACAGGTCCTTATATCCGTCGTTGTCAAAATCAAATGCACCAGCTCCCCAGCCAGTCATGCGGCTGGTAAAGGTCGCCAGTTTCGAGGTAACCGTAACGTCTTCAAACTGACCGGCGCCCAGGTTTCTATAGAGCGGAAACGTGTCACCAAACATCGCTGTGTGGAAGATATCCGCCCTGCCGTCATTATCGAGATCGCGGAAGTCGGCGCCCATCCCGGCTACGGTCTTGCCGCTGTCGGTAAACGCTGCACCGGCAACCATCGCCACGTCGGTAAACGTGCCATTGCGATTATTGTGGAGCAAGTAATTCGGAAACGTGTCGTTCGACACAAAAATATCTGTCCGTCCGTCGTTATCGTAATCCGCAAAAGCGACGCCCATGCCCTTTCCGACGTAGCGGGAAATATGCGATGCCTCCGAGACGTCGGTAAAAGTTCCATCTCCATTGTTGCGATAGAGAATGTTCGGCGTTCCGTGAAAATCGTTGGGCGAACAGTAGGTTGGCACTCCTTCGACGTGGCATAGGGTAGCTGTCTTGATATCGTAGTCGAGGTAGTTCACGACCAGAAGATCAAGCAGACCATCATTGTTGTAGTCAAACCATCCAGCCGTAACCGCCCAGGCTTTGCCGAGACCGGGGACCGTACCGGTGACACCGGCTTGCGCCGTAACGTCGGTGAAAGTCCCATTCCCGTTATTGTGGAATAGCTGGTTCCGGTTTACACCTGCAATGTACAAATCTACGAAGCCATCATTGTCATAGTCTCCGGCTGCTACTCCCATCGAATAGCCCACGCCTGCGATCCCTGCCTGCTCTGTAACATCCGTAAACGTCCCGTCGCCGTTGTTGCGAAACAGCCGGTTGTAATAGCTTGGCCCGCTCTTTTCAAGAGAAGATATGTCAGCGCCATTGGTAAAGAAAATATCCAGCAACCCATCGTTGTTGTAATCGAATACGGCAACGCCTCCAGCCATGGTTTCGATCGAGTATCGTTGCGGACTAAGACTGTTCTTGAGCGTGAAGGTGATCCCGGATGCGTCAATTACATTTTCGAATTCCATCGCCGGATGAGTTGCGTCGGTCGACTGCGCAGCGCCGGGTTTGCGAACATGCGGACTCTGGCCCGTGGGTCGAGGCGCCGGCTCCTGGCCAAGCGAGAACGCACGATGAAGCTGGATGACACTGCCGAGAACAATGAACAGCGCGACAGTCAAACCGCGCCTGGGGCTACTTGCCATCAGAGGCCTTGTTGTGTAGCTTTTGGAATTCCTCTAGCTCTTGATGAAATCTCTCATCGTCGCCAGATTTCCGGTAAGCGAATGCAAGACGATAGTGGTATTCATCATTCATTGGATCCAGAGATATTGCTTTTTTCAAAACGCGTATGGCGTCCGGATATTTACCTTGCTCCGCGTAAACCAGGCCCAATTGAAAATAAGCTTGAGGCAGCTGTGGGTTCAGGCTGAGCGCGGCTTTCAGAGACTCTATGAAATGAGCAGGCAGCGCTGCTTTGTCGTTGGACCATCTCCCGGATTGGGCCATGGTGTAGTCAAACAGGACCAAACCATCATTAGGGTATTTCCGATGGAGAGCAGCAAACTGCGAGGTGATCCTCGTCGCCAGTGCCGGCGGGACTATCTCCGTATCGGCAAGTATCTCCATGGGGTGCGGATCGGATGGGTTCAGGTCTTCAGCATCGCAGAGAAGTTGGGCGCCTTCCAGTGACTTTCCAGAGGCGTATAGGGCGGCTCCCAGGGCCACGTGAATCTTGACCGATTGTGGGTACTTCTGAAGCCCATAGCGGAATATCGTAATTGCTGCATTTTGGTCGAGATGCAATAGAGACATTCCAAAATCGAAGACGTTCGCTTCGCTGGGGTCCATCGTTGCCGCTTTCTGGTATTCGATAGCCGCAGCTTTATCGTTTTTCTCCCCTGACTCCGTGTTGCCCAGCAACGTATGGAGCTCTGCCCGGTCTTGCTGCTCAAGCAGAGTGCTCAGCAGGATCTTCGCACTGTCATATTGCCCTGCCTTGATCTCGGCGTCAGCTAAATCGCGTCCGTTCTCGTAGCTCGGACATGCGGCGTATACATCGGCCAAGAGACTGATCGCCTGAGAAGGATTGCCTGTACGGCTCAATTGGCGTGCTTTGGTTTGCTTCTCGTCGCAATCGGCCTCAAGACTCTGCGAGGCCGAAACAGCCGGGCCAAAGGATGCCTTCGACGGATAAGGGAAGAGAAGTACCGTGGCTCCGAACATCGCGAATAGGAGTGCAGGCCTAGCCAAGAATGGTCTTCTCACGAAACGGCCACATTCCTCATGGGCCGGTCTCCAGCAGAAAAACGCTACTAATGCGCCGGTTGGCCAGCAGTCGAACTCGCCATGATTTTATATCGGGGGAGCAAGAAGCCGCCTTCGGGCACGATCGGGTTTGGTAAGTGATGTCCAGTCCCGCTGCAAATGGTGTACATAAAGTGGTCAACTGCCACAACGACAGCCCTATTTCGCGCATGCTAGCTTTCTAGTCCACTGGGATCAATGAACAAATTATTGAGCTACGCTCAACCGGGGGGTGCTGTATCTGGGCGCGGAAGGTGGAATAGACCGTCCCCAGACATCGCATTCAATTCCTTTGTGGGCCAGGGTAGCTGCCGTTTCGATAAACATGATGTCCCGTATCTGGTTTTTGAAATTTAGTGTCCACATCTCTAGACGCTCATAGCGCCAGGGCTCGGAAAGCAACGAACAGCCCCGAGATGAAAGTAGTTAAATAATTGATTTTAAATGCTTTAATAGGCGTGATTACTTTTGGAGAGAGACGCAAATGAAGATAGCAAGGCAGCCCAATTTCATAGCTCTGTTCGTCTGCACCCTGGTGCTGACGACATCGGTCTCACGCCTTTTTGCTCAGATCGCCACCGGACGAATTACCGGCAGGGTGACAGACTCGACCGGCGCTGTGATTTCGGGCGCTACAGTCTCCGTCACCAGCGACTCAACCAGTGTGGCTCAGACAGTCCGCACCGGGGGAAGCGGCGATTATGTTTTCGAAGCCGTAAATCCGGGTTCTTACACGCTGAAAGTGGACGCTCCCGGGTTCGCGCCGTACACCCAACAAGGCATTCAAGCACACATCCAGGATAGCCTGACCATCGACGTCAAGATGGTTGTGGGAACGGTTGGCCAGCAAGTCTCCGTCAGTGCGGGAGCCACGCAGTTGCTGCAGGAAGAAGATGCATCGGTTGGGCAGACGATTGACGAGGCACGGGTCGACAACATGCCGTTGCAGAGCCGGGACTGGACGACCCTGGGATTATTGTCCGCCGGCGCCAGCACTACGGGAAGTTCCAGCAACGCTGAGTTCAACGTGAATGGTGGAGATTGGACGCAGAACGATTTCCGCCTGGACGGAATTGACGACAACGTAGAGATTTATGGCGGCGGAAATATTCAGGGAGCCAGCGGCAACAACGGATACACGCAATTCGTACCGCCGCCGGATGCAATCCAGGAATTCAAACTGCAGTCCAGCAACTTCAGCGCGGAATTCGGCCACTCCGCGGGTGCGATCGTGAATGCCGCCCTCAAGTCGGGCACCAACGCCCTGCACGGGGATCTTTGGGAATATGTTCGCAATACGGTCTTCAACGCCAACGACTACTTCGCAAACCAAACCGACACACCTCGTCCCGCCTATCATCAAAACCAGTTCGGCGGCACGGTCGGCGGCCCTGTCTACATCCCCAAGCTTTATAACGGCAAGAACAAGACCTTCTTCTTTTTTGACTATCAGGGCACCCGGATCGATACGCCGTCGTCCAGTACCTCCAGTGTCCCAAGTCTCGGAATGCACAGCAGCAACTTCACCAATTTCCAGGATTATTTCAGTCTGGTGAGCGGCACGAAGACCGACGCGCTCGGCCGGGTTTATCCTTTGGCAACAATGCTGGACCCGGCGACTACCCGCATGGTGGCGGCGGGTGCGACCGATCCGGTGTCTGGCTTGGCCAACACGGGCAGCAGCGCCATCTACGTCCGCGATCCGTTCTTCGCCAATGGCAGCGTCGCCGGGATCACGAACTTTACCGGCTACAGCCAGTACCTGAACATCCTTCCTCAGTCACGCCTCGATCCCAACGCGGTCAAACTGCTCAGTCTATATCCCAATCCAACGCCCGGCCGGACAACTTTCCCCAACTACTACCAGTTTGCCGCTGGGACCAACAACATCAATCAGTACGATGTCCGGATTGACGAGAACATCAGCACCAAGGACATCATCTTTGGGGTATTCAATCGCAGCAACCAAACGGTCTATGCGCCCCCTTATCTTCCAGGGTACGCGGAGGGTCAGAACTACGGCGACGGAAACCAGGAGGGTCCCCGGTATGGGATTGTCCTGGGATACACGCATGTCTTTACGCCTACATTGACCAACGAATTCCACATTGGATTCCTCCACACCATTGAAAGGCTCGCCGGGGCATATGGCAATACGCCCGGAATCCCGGCGCAATTTGGAATTCCAGGTGTGCCGCAGACCCCGGGGAATGGCGGTCTGCCGCCCATCAATATCACCGGCCTTACGGGCATGGGAACAGCCGGCTGGATGCCCACTCTCAACACCATCCGCACTCTGGAGATTATGGACAATGTGACCAAAATCTACGGCTCGCAGACTCTCAAGACCGGATACCAAATTGATAATTATTACGCTCCCATCATCCAGCCTACCTTTGGAAAGGGAAGCTTCACCTATACTGGCGAATTTTCCGACATCCCTAACCAGAGCTCAGGTTACCTGGGAATAAGTGACCTCCTTCTGGTTCCTGGTGCCGCAACCGTACCCGGCGGAATCAACAATGTCGGCGGCCTTCAAACTTACGGACTTTCCAACTATGCACAAGTGAGTGACCAGCGCTATTACATGGGGGCCTACTTTCAGGACGATTGGAAAGCCACGTCTAGGCTCACGCTCAACCTCGGCCTGCGTTGGGACCATTACACCCCTTATCAGGACATCTATGGCAGGCAGGCCAACTTCGTTCAGACTGGGGGAGGAGCCGGAAACTCGGGAACCTACTACGTTGCGCAAAGAGGATGTAGTTCAACGCCGATGTCCAGCTCGTTCCAGGCGCTGGCCGCTTCCTACAATATTGCCATCCACTGCACGCCGAACAAAGCGACGGGAAACGCTGACAACCTTAACTTTGCTCCCCGCCTTGGCTTCGCATTCCGCCTCTCTCCCACCATGGTGGTTCGCGGCGGCTACGGCATTACATACGGCGCGTTGAACAACGTTGGATTCGGCAATAACATCGGGAATAATTATCCGTTCTCCTATACGGTTAATTTCTACGCCGTGAATTCCCAAACCCCACTGGCGGTACCCACAGGGGAAACGGCCGTTCTGGAAAATGCACTGGTTGCCCAGAATCTCGAGAACCCCTTGAACGTGCCCGGGGCTGGACTCACTCTCTATGGAAGGCAATATAACTTCCACACACCGTATCAACAAACAACGAACCTGACTCTCCAGGATCAGTTCACCACGCGTGATGCAATCTCTATCGGATATGTAGGCACCCTGGGTAGGCACCTGGACAGTGTGAGTACTCAGAATGCACCGTCCGCCATCATGCCGCCGGGGACAGATGAATACGATCCCACAGTCACTGGTCACATCCCGTTTCCCAGTTTCGCTGCGAATGCCACCATGCAGAGCGCAGAAAGTATCAGCAACTATAATTCCATGCAAATCGTGTATGAGCACCAGATCAGTGCTGGGCTAACCGTCCTGGCAAACTACACATTGGGCAAGTGCATGACGGACGAGCGCTCGTTCGAAGGCCAGGTGTATGCGCCGGGCTACCGGGCGGAATGGCTGCCCGGCTTTGGCAAAGAGGCCGATTACGCGGTCTGTAGCTCTGATACAAGGCAGGTCATTCACGCTTCGGGAACCTATTACCTGCCTATTGGCAGGAAGCAGGCTTTCCTCAACACTGTCAACCCGGTGGTGGATGCAGCCATCGGCGGATGGGTGACAAACTTCATCTACTCGCACCAGACCGGACAACCTTTTCCTATGAGCTGTCCGACTGCAACCACGGCGGATTTCGGATGCTTTCCTGATGTTGTTGCGGGACAGAACGTCTACGCCGGGGCGCGCAAAGTTACCCAGTGGCTCAATCCAGCCGCCTTCGCAAATCCCCCCGCAGCAACCCAGATTGGGCAGACTGACTACTCGCCACTCGGCGGTAATCCGTACCCGGCACGGGGTCCCGGTTTTTACGATCTCGATATGTCGCTCTTTAAGCAGTTCCCGATTCACGAGAGCGTAAAACTGCAGTTTAGGGCGGAGGCGTTTAACCTTCCCAATTCGCATAGTTGGGCTAACCCCACTTCAAACCTCAACTTCCTGAACCCTTCAGGCTTCAGCGCGATCACTTCCTCGCGCAACAATCCGCGTATTCTGCAGCTGGCTTTGAAGCTGTACTACTAAACCAAGCCCGGGCGGGGATGTTCTTCCTTGATTTCACCAAGGAGAATATCCCCGACGCCAGTACGAATGGTCTTAACTAGTTCGTTGCCCATCGAACCACCAGCCCGCCTGCAGAATCACTTCGGTCACCGGCTTTAGGAGACGCGGGACGTGCGACGTCGTGAGCTACTAAAAGGTCTCGTCATCAGTACTCGCCTGCTTTCCCGTCCAGGAAAAATCCTGGCTTCCCTGGATACGCGGGCGGGTACACCAGGATCCCAAACGCCAGATCTGGATGAGCTGGCTGGGGATTGGGTCTCCGGGAGTGTCCTTGAAAATCTACCTTCAGTTTCCAATTTTCATGGAAGTCTCCAAACGTCCAGAAATGTTCTCGGCGTTGAAAATTTCACCGTGCCGCCATTGGCCCAAGGTTCCGAACTTGCCAAGCTAACCCTGGACGGAGAGGACGTGCCGGCACAAGACTTCCGCTGGTATCCCTATCAGCTGCAGCGACGAACGCGCGTCCAGGACCTGCAGATTGTAACCACGGTCCGGATGCCCTTTGAGGAATCAGGGATCCTATTCTCAGTAGAAGTTACCAACCTGGGAAGGGAAGCCCACGCCGCCAGGCTTGCGGTCAACCTACAAGCAGCCATTCGTCACTATCCCCTGAAGTGGACGTGGGATACGCCCCGGCCAGGGCGGGAGGATCTGTCCGCCTTCAGCACCAGCACAGTTGGTTCGGGTTCGCGCCGGATCTTCCTCAACCAGGACAGTCGAAGCAACGCCAAAGTCGCCCTGATGTTTCTTCAACCGCCGGTTGAAGTTTCAGAGAAAACAGACAGTGCTGGCTGGACTTCTCATCTTGGGCCTGGTGAACGATTTCGCATTGAGTTTGTAATGGCTGCGGGCACAGACCTCGACCTCGTGACCAAACAGGCCTCAAGCTGGCGAGAGAAGTTTCCTGAGACGTGGGAAGCAGCAAGAGATCTTTGGAGGCATCGGTTCGACCAGGTGTTTATCCCGGAGAATGGACATTTCTCGGGCAATCTTCCAACCCTGGTCACTGGCGACGCCAAGGTACGCAGGATGTACTACGCCAGCATCCTGAGCTTGCTATGTCTGGAACGAACCAACTTCGGCCCGAGGTTTCCGCGCGTGTTCGTGACCGCTTCGCCCCGGTGGGCCACCACCCTGGTGTACTTTTGGGACACGAGTTTCTTTGCCACCGTGTGGGCGTTGCTCGATCCTGCCGCTATGAAGGAACAACTCAAGCTCTTCCTCGACAGCGACATTCATTCTTGTTACGCGGTAGATTTTCATTCCTTGCAAACCGTCGGACCGTGGTATTCGGCGAATGACTACTCAGTATTCCGGCTCGTGACCACATACGTGTATGTCACTCGCGACTGGGCATTCTTGGATGAGCCGCTGCGCAACGGCCAAACCGTGATGGATACTCTCGAAGGCCTGGCGCTGCATTGGCGAACGCTGACCAAGCCAGGCAGTCTCCTGGCAAACTACGGCGATGCCTCCAATCTTCTCGAAACTGTGCCCACCTACTTGGGGTACGTTCCCGCGATGAACTCCACCAATGTTTGGATGCTGCGGGGCGTGGCGAAATTGAGAAACAAGAGAGGTGAAGCTGCGCAAAGTGTTCGACTGGAGAAGGAAGCGGACGCCTTGGCCGCTGACGTCCTGGGTCTTTACGTCGACCGTGAAGGTTTTTGGGCATGCCGGCTGACAGACGGGAAAAAAGTTGAAGTGCGGCATTGCATCGACTTCTTCACGATGATCGATTGCATGCAAAGCGACCTTGGGCAACGCCGCATCGGGGAGATGGTGCAATTCGTGAATACGGAGCTGTGGACTCCCCACTGGTTGAGAGCTCTTTCCTTACGTGACGCCACGGCTTCCGTAGCTACGCGCGCCGACCATGGCTCGACCGGTTCCTACGACGCATGGCCGGCCTTAACCGCGGAAGCCCTCTTCAGGGTCGGCAGGGAAGCGGAGGCGATGGAGAGGTTACGAAGCCTGGAGCCCGCCACTCGTGAGGGTCCCTTCGGCCAGTCGCACTATGTTGCGACCGAACAGTATCCCGTACGAAAAGCGCTCTCCTTCGGCCAGGATTATTTCGCCAGCGCGTCCGGAGCCTTCGCAGAAATCATTCTGCGCACAATTTGTGGGTTTGCACCGGACGTAGAGGACCAATGGCAGTGGTCGCCGCCACTAGTACCAGGACTTTCAGGCCGCCTGAAGGATGTTCGCTATAAAGGCAAGCTCTTGTCCGCATCCATCAATTCCCGCTAGCGGAAGTTCACGAGAGCCCAAATTGTTACGGACCAGGCCGTGAGAGAAATTGAGGCTAGTTCGTCCCTAGCGAAAGAGTTCCGGAACTCCTCCAGGCCCGATCCATTGCATGCCCTGTGCCCGGACGCTTACGACGTCGGCCTTAGCGAATGTCGCGTTGACATGGTGCGGCTCCCGCAGGTTGAGGTGCACACGGTTAACGACGTCCTCAGCCGGATGAACACTGATCACGCCCGCATCGTTCCGGGTAGCGCTGCAATTCCACGTGACCAGTTCTCCATTCGTTCGTTCAATAACATAGGCGGCGGTTAGCACCACCTCAGACATAGCGATAAAAATTTCGTGCACATCGTTGCAGCAGCACCAGCCCGAAGTCCATCCATTTCCGAAGACAGGTTCGTGGTCGGGATAATGGAAAGAAGCGATCATCGGCACATATTGTTCGCCAATGATTGCATCCACTCGCCTTCCTTCCCGCGGATAATTCGCGTCCGCGACCAGCATCGTGACCTCGCGATATGGATCGGGCACAAAGGCCCAGCGCAGCTGGCCAGATTTGCTGTCGATGACTTGTGCACAGCTGCCCATGATATTCATGGTTTTTCGCAGCCATTCCTCCTCGCCCGTTAGCAGGTACTGATACCAAAGCGCGGGAATCAACCAGGCGCTCCAGCCGTGCGGCGAGTCCATCATGTTGCGGGATTTTCCCATCAACACATCGTACTGAGCCTCCCAGAAACGCAGCGTCGCCCCGTTCATGCGCGAGTCGGGGATGAGCAACTGTTCCAGGCAACGATGGCCTGACAACATCAATCTGGCGGCATCGGCATACTTGCTGCGCTTTTCGTCGTCTTTCTGGAGCAATGCAAACAATCCCAGCTGTAAGGCGGCGCAGCTGATCATGCCGTCTTCAAATGTGTTGTCTCCTTCCGTGGTGAGGTTGTCTTTCATTCGCACCAGAAAATCCATCGCCTTTTCCGCGGAAGCGTAATGGCGCTCGTAAGAAATCCCGAATTTCGCGTCCTTCGCGATCAATCCTTTCTCGACAGCCATCACCGTCATCACCGACTTCACCGGATAAGCGACTGTAGTGTAGTTGCTATAGTTGCCGTCAGGTCCCTGCCTGGAGACAGCGTAGTCGGCAAAACCACTGGCCAAATCGAGCCAGTAGGGATCCTGGTCCGACATGTAGCGGTAGGCGAGAAGCCCGGCCATCTGAGCGGTGTTGATCAGCAGCCGCTGTTTGATTATGTTCGTGGGTTCTTTCGTTTTGAGATCCCACTGCAGACTCAGGATCTCCTTGAGGCGGTTATCGGTCTGCGCATCCACCGGCGGATCGGGCAGATAAAGCCGCGCCAAAACATCGGTTTCCAGGCCTAGCCACTGTTCCAGATGACTTGATGCATATTGCTTATTGACCAGGGTGTCCTCGCGCGCACGGCGCATATACCACGACCACGGCTGTCGCACGGAGACGGAGGCTTCACTGATATGGCCATCACTTTGGGCCACACTCACCTTGTATAGGCCGGGGCCGCCCTTGGGCGTAAGCGTGCTCACAAACCTGCCGCCGGCCACCGAATGCACCGGTAACGAATGGGCGCTACCATCTTCCGCATTGACCGTTACCGTGATGGGCTTGGAGGCCCAGAACGTGAGCCTGCTGCTTTCGCCATTGCCCACGGTATAGCGATCGGCGTCGATCATCGGCGCTGAAAGGGAACCCGCCAACAACGGCTTGATTTCTTCGAGCGTTCCTGCCGGTTGCAGATAAATCGTCCAGGTCCGTTCCTCGCCCGGCTGCAGCGAAACGAGATTTTGGGGATGGCGCTGCGGCAAGGGCAGCGCATGCATCAGATCGAGGCTGCATGTGTAGATAAGGTGGCCGCCGTCGCCCCAGCTCGCGAGCGCATAATTCATGCTGTAGGATGCAACGGGGTCAGGCGAGCCGATGGTCATGATCCGCCCTGAGGGGGTCATGAGGTATCCCCAGAAATGTGTTTTCTCACAGCGCAGCAAGGTGGGGAAATAGCTATAGTTCCATCGTGGGTACGACAGCATCTCACTGTCGATACCGAGCACCAGGCTGGCAGCCTTTGGCGCGTAGACCGTGCGCCCATCGTTCTTCAGCCCGGCGATGATCGCCAACCGATTCCCCTCGAGCTTGTATTGAACGGAATGACGAACGCTATCGATGGTGCCGGCAAAGCGGGACGCGGAACCTTCCAACCGTTGCATTTTCACATCGGCCCATGATGGCCCGGCGAAAGTCCCATGGCGGAAGGGCACCGCCTCCCATGCGCTGCCGTTCTTTACCTCCATCGCGTGAATCGTTCCGTCGTCGCCCAGGTCGATCCGCATCCCGGTACCGGCCAGGGTCCAGGTGGTAGCAGCTTCAGCGCCCAGAGCTTGCGCTGCGAGCAGTTTGTTCGAGGGCCATGAGCCCGTGACCATTGCGCTCATAGCCGTGGCAACGAAATCGCGTCTGTTCATTCTTTAGCCACGCGCCGGTTTACTTCCTGCTGAACAGCATCCATATCCTGCTGCAACACCTTGCCATGATCGACTCTCAGCTCGCCTCCCACAAAAACTTCATTGATATCGCGCTCGCCGGTCATCAACACCAGGTTGGCGTACGGATTTTCGAGCACGGCGCCCAGCCGGGTCGGATTGATCACCACAAAATCACCGAACTTGCCGGGTTCAAGACTGCCCAGCTTGTCCTTTACGCCCAGCACATCCGCGCTGCCCATGGTATGAAGCCAAAGCACTTGGTAGGGACTCATCACCGTCGCATCTTCGTACTTGTCGCGGATAGCATACAAGCCGGTGCGCATGTTTTCAAAAGGGTCGGCAAGGTCGGCGCTGGCTTCTCCATCGATGCCCATACCTACGCGAATGCCCATCTTCAGATATTTCGGAATATCGGCAACGCCTGAGGCCATACGGCCGTTCGAAAGCGGATTCCAGGTCATCGGCAACGTCAGTCTTCGCGGTCTGCTGCAGGATGTAGTCGTCCGTATGGATGAAGTGGCCGAAGATCAGTTGCTTTGAGAGCAGTGCCGCTGTCGATAAACCAGCGAAACTTGGCCCGCTCTCCCGATTGCGTGAGCGCTTCCGGCGGTTCCAGGTAGTGGGTCTGGTTCATTAGGTGGAACTCGTCCATGAGCGCCTTTTCCATCACCGCCTGCTGGTAGGTGTTGTTGAAGGCTGTGGCGCCGTCAATCATCACACTCAGAAATCGTGGATTGTTGCGGCTGCGTCGCTGTCCAATCGAGAAACGCTTTGAGCCGCTGGCGTGCCTGGCTGATGCCGTAGCCAGGACCTGCCCAACCGGGCTCATAGCCGTGAACGAAGCGTATGTTCGACTTCAGCTCGGCGCGAAATTGGGCCTCATCGAACTCATTGTCATTGCCCCGTCCATCGGTTCTGCTGTAGTTGAAGTCGTAGGCGGTAGTCACCCCGCGTTGCAGATGATCGAGCGAGCCAAGCAGACAGAACCAGTAAAGATCCTCTGCACTGGCTTTGATTGCGCGTTTCAAGTACAGATTGTCGATCCAGCTGGTGAGCGTGTCGTCTGCCGCGATCCCATGGTAGGCTGCCTGCCAAAGGTGGCTATGTGCCGAGATGAAGCCGGGAATAATCCAATCTCCATGCGCATCAAAGACTTGCGCCGCGGTCAGGTTGGCGGGCGGGTCTCCTGCGGCAATTGTAGTAATGGTTCCATCTTCTGCAACGACTAGGTAGCCCATGAATGGATCGTGCTGTCGGGTAGCCATGGTGAAGAGGCGCGCATTTTTTACCAGCAATTTGGCCGAGGCGCCGAAGAGCGAACACGGAGAGCAGAAGGCAAGGGCTAGCAACAGCGCGAGAATGGTACGAGAGGGAAGCGGGAGACGCGAAGTCATTTTCGAGCACGAGCTCCGTTCATTGGTGGAGGTCCCCACGATCCGGGCAACGATCCGCATTCAACTGACCACCATGCGCTCGATGCTTCAGATTTTGTCTCAGGAGATCATCAGCCTGCAACCTCTTTCAGGTCCGCCCGCGCATTCTCGTAAGTGGTGCTGTACCCAAGTAATCGCGGATCGGGCTCTATGCCCTGATGCTGGCAGGCTACGCGATACACTTCGGGCCACCAATTCCAATGTTCGGTGAGGCCGTCTTCTTTCCATTTGCTCCAGTCGACCAGGATCTTGGACCACCCTTTGTCGCCATAGGCGATCGTTTCCGCCTGGGAACCAAACTCCGAAACGATCCATTTTCGGCCAATCCTGGCATGCAGCACTTCATCTGCCCAGTCATAGTCCTGAATCATAGCGGCAAGCGGGTTGGCGGAGTCGACCGCTACCTGCCATTCGTACTGCTTGCCGGTTTTCTTCGGCATGAGACCCTGCTCGATCGTGTAGAGCACCGCGTGCCGCTCCTTTGCGGTCAGCATCGTGTTCATTCCCAGAGACCAGGTGAAGTTGAGCGGAATCTTCGACCAATCGATCCCCATCGAAACAAACCCGATCTCGCCCATCATAGCGTGGCGTGCCTCATCCCATAACTGCCGCGTCATGTCACGGTAGTACTCCCAGGGCTTGTCACTGGTTTCCGTCAGGATGCTGGCCATCATTTCGGGCACGTCGATCTCCCGCATCCGCTTGAAGTAAAGCATGATGGTCTTGGGAAAGGGCGCGATGTTCGCATCGAAAATCATTGCCTCTGCGTTGACTCCCATGTTGTACGGATCCTTGAAGCGTTCGTCGCGCTTCGGAATAGGGTCGTATTTGTAGGGGACCGCGGAGTAGTGCCGGGCAAAGGTTTCTCCCGTCGGTTCCTTCGTTCCGTCGAGGTCACCCGCGGCGGCCAACATACGGTCCAGGGTAGCCAGCCATTCCTCAAGCGGCGCGCGCGTTTCCTCGTTCACCAGGCAAACTACTGCTTCCGTGCCATAGGCTTGCACGTCCTGCATTTCCAACAGCGTCAGACGGCAGATGCGGTAGGTAGGATGGTCAAAAAGCCGATTCGTGTCCGCTAATAGCGTCTCTAGCGCGCGGATCAGCGCCGGCATTGCACGTTCGTACAATCCCAATAGCAATGCTTCCGTGCTGGGTGTCGCCAATATCTCATCGAAGAACAGATCGAGCGAAGCATCCGGAGACGTTTCCAATCCATAGGGCGGTTGCCTCATTTCACGGACCCGTCCAGCAAACTCTCCGACATGCTCGGCACAGTAGTGTCCGTGCAGGCTGAACGCCATCTTCAACTCGTAGATCGGCATGCTTGTGATACGCGACACGAATATCCGGTGGAGGCTCTTCAATGACCAATGCAGCCGCTTCAATCGGGCAACGGATTGAGTGACGGTTAGACCGGTCGTCGCAGCTTCTCTCATAGTCTGCAGGCCCACCAGAGGCGGTAATCCAGCGAATCCTGAATAGGAATCCACCGGCACTCGTGCCGGATGCTGCGGAGTCTTGGCCTGCGTCATGGTTGTCACCTCTTACCAAAGGCTATTGATTTGGCCTGCATAAGACTCTGTGGCCAGCTTTTCATAAGACTAGCCTCGTAAGGCAAGTGTGTCCTCTCATTAATTGACCACTATAGGTACGAGATTGGCAGTGTTTGTACCGAAAGGTTTGATTTTCTGCTAAATCAGTTACACTATGCGCGTGAAACCCTATTTTGAGAAGGTCGCAGCTGGGCCCTCTTCTTTCCGTGCATTTGAGCGGAACGATCCGGAGTTTCCTTTCTATTGGCATTACCATCCAGAGTTCGAGTTGACATTGATTACAGAGAGCCAGGGCCAACGCCTGGTGGGCGATGGCATCGCCGACTACGGCCCCGGCGATCTGGTTCTGATTGGCCCGAACGTACCCCATAGTTGGCGCTCTGGCCCTGTGAAATCGAGTGCCGTAGAGACTCATCGCGCCGTCGTTGTACAGTTTCGTCACGACTTCCTTGGGGAGCATTTCTTCGAGCTTAAGGAGATGGAAGGGATCGCTCATCTTTTACGCCGCTCGTCGAGTGGTCTTGCCTTTGGGCATACGGAGATGGGACGCAAGGTTTCCAAATACCTTGCCCGGCTTCCGCAACTCTCCCCGGCAAAACGACTCGTGATGTTACTTTCTGTGCTCTCCGATCTCGCGCGGGAGGGTGACGCGCGGATTCTGTCCACGTTGAAGGTAAAGCCTATCTGCCGCGTTGCCGACCAGCAGAGGATCGATGCCATCTGCCACTACTTAAATGAGAATTTTGGCGAAGAGATCGACTTCGCAAACCTCTCGGCGCGCTTTCACATGGATCAGGCTTCCTTATGCCGTTTCTTCAAGCGGGCCGCCGGACGTACCATGACCGCTTATGTGAACGAACTCCGCGTTGGAGCTGCTGCGCAACTCCTGATCGATACAGACGAGAGCATCCTGGAGATCGGTTTCCGGGTCGGCTTCGGTAACTATTCGAATTTCAATCGTCAATTCAAACGGATAAAGGGATTCGGCCCTCGAACACTGCGGCGGCAATTTTCGTCAGAGCCGTCCGTGGAGAGCCCGTTCACACGAAGAGCACCGGCCTTGCCCGTAGACTCGCCCGCCCGAAAAAATGGAAAAATGGGCACCCAGATCGAACAACTCAGCTAGGGAGCGCCGGCGAGCCAGGAGCCTGCGAGATGAAACACCGAAGGCCCCAAAACCACTTGAGGAAAGTGGATTTGGGGCCCCTCGATGCAGTGTTATGCCGCCACCATGCCGTGGGGATCGAGCACGAACTTCTTCGCCGCCCCTTTATCGAAGTCCTTGTAGCCCTGGACCGCCTGATCGAGCGTCACAACCGTGACGTTCACAGCCTTGGCGATTTGGATCTTGTCATGCAGGATCGCCATCATCAGTTGCCGGTTGTACTTCATCACCGGACATTGACCGGTCGTGAAGACATGGGATTTTGCCCATCCCAGGCCAATGCGGATGCTGAGGTTTCCTGTCTGCGCGCTCTTGTCCAATGCGCCGGGATCTTCGGTCACGTACAGTCCGGGAATACCAAGAGCTCCGCCCGCGCGGCAAACCTGCATCAGCGAATTCAGCACCGTCGCAGGAATTTCCGTCTTGGCGTCGTGACCATGACCACGGGCTTCGAAGCCCACGCAATCCACCGCGCAGTCCACTTCTGGAACCTTGAGGATCTGGGCAATCTGATCGCCGACCGAGGCATCCTTGGAGACGTCTACAGTTTCGCAGCCGAAACTCCGGGCTTGCGCCAGCCGCTCCGGAACCAGGTCGCCCACAATCACCACCGCGGCGCCCAGCAACTGACAGGCCGCTGCACAGGCGAGGCCAACCGGTCCGCCTCCGGCCACATAAACCGTGGCTCCTGGACCAACGCCTGCACTGACGGCGCCATGATAGCCAGTCGGCAAAATGTCAGACAAGCAAGTCAAGTCGCGGATCTTCGCCATCGCCTGAGCCTTGTCGGGAAATTTCAGCAAGTTAAAGTCGGCGTAGGGAACCATGACATAGTCGGCCTGGCCACCCACCCAGCCGCCCATGTCCACATAGCCGTATGCCGCACCTGGCCGTGCTGGATTCACATTCAAGCATATGCCGGTGGCGCGCTCCTTACAGTTTCGGCAGCGGCCGCAGGCAATGTTGAAGGGCACCGAAACCAGATCCCCGACCTTGATAAACTCGACATCCCGCCCCGCCTCGATCACTTCGCCGGTGATCTCGTGTCCCAGGATGAGTCCTTTGGGCGCGGTTGTACGGCCCCGGACCATGTGCTGGTCGCTGCCGCAAATGTTGGTGGATACGATCTTGAGAATGACGCCGTGTTCGCATTTCCGGTTCCCGATCGCTAATTTCGGGTAATCGATGCTGTGGATCTCTACCACCCCGGGGCCCATATAAGCTACTCCACGATTGCTTGCCATGTGTGTAATCTCCTTGGATTTTCTTGCTGGGTTTGGTTTTCGTCCGGGTACGCGCGTTCGTTTTTTTACGCTGATTCTTGCGTTGTTTGCCGGACTGAAAATGTGGACAGGATTTTTTTCTTAATTTTGTCTGCGGCTGCGAATATACGCGCACGGCCCGGCAAGTTCAAGTCACTCGGCAATGCAACCCTGCCGCGCATCGTGCATCCAAGACGAGCGAATCAAGGCCCATACGCCTACCTGCCTGCGATGCCACTCTATCGTGGCGACGGGTGTGGGTACTGAACCTGGACCGAGACAATGGAATACGGTCTGGCCGGAACATTGATCTCCTCCGAACCCTTGATTGGCAGAGCTTGCCCTTCTGGGTGCTCCATCAGGTTCGTTACCGTAGCCGATGCCGCTCCTGGCGGAACATGTATCGTGCCGCTGCTCGCCCTCCCTGCCGACTCATAGAATCGGAGGATCAGAGCATCGCTGTCCTCGGCCTTCTTCATGGCGGTGAGGATAAGGTTCTCCGGTTCAACACTGACAAAGGAATGTGCCGGCGGCAGCACGCCGGTATGCGATTGCACCTGCCTGGCGTTGAGCTGGTAGTTGTACTCGTAGCCGTGACGCACGGTGAGGGCGCTCCTCCAATCTCCATCATGAGGATAGAGAGCGTAGCTGAAATGCTGATGCCCCTTGTCCGCTTTCGGATCGGGCCACACCGGTGAGCGCAGAAGAGAAAGCCGCAGCAGATTTCCTGCGCAGTCGTAGCCGTACTTCGATTCGTTGATGAGCGAAATCGTTTGGGCGGTCTTCCCGTTCGCCGTTTCGTCCGATCACCAGCTGGGTGGCCTCTGAATCCCAGTTACAGAGCCCCATCTCACTGCGTGGCACCGGCTTGGTTAGATTTCCTTGCTCAACCCCCGGCGTCCTGTCGATTGTGATATCTTCCCGCTGGCTGTTGTCGACAGTCCACTCGATCATGTCGAGCGGCCAGTCGCGTAGCATCTCCACCCCTTGCCCGAGTGGCGTCCGCCTTCCCGAGAAATTGTTGTAGACGAAATCGAAAAAGGGCGTGCTGTCTTTGCCGCTTGACCCGTACCAGTTTTCCAGACTTTGCTCGCCATATTCGCGGACTGAAGGGAGGATGGGATAAGTCAACAGGTCGTGATAGACCATGGTCATCAGCTCATCTTCTACCCGTGTCCGCTCCGACGGAGTATTGAAAGTAGTAAGTAACATGTTGCGCGCATATCCCTCATGGTCGATGAGATAGCGGGCGGAGTCGACATACTTTTGCTTCTGGATCATGTGGTAAGCCACTCCCAGGAACTCAAGCATCTCCGCTGAGTTTCCACCTCTCACCTCGTACCAGCTCGGGTCCTTGTTCAGGGTCTCGGGCGACCAGTTTCCCCAGCGCGTCGCCTTTCCGTCGATGTCGGCAAGAATGTATCCGTGATCGACAATGCCTCCGACGATCCTGTCCACCTGTTCTGCGACCAGGCGTTTTTCGTCTTCGTCGGCCGCCAGATCGTAATACGCTGCGTACCCGAAGATATGGCCATCCACCTCGTCTGAGCTCGCATCGCGCTTCCAAAGCCACTGGCCATCCGCGCTCGGCACCCAGTGTTTTTCAATCATCTTTTCCCGCAAGTCGACCCTTCCCATATCAGCCACCTGCTGCGGCGTGTAAGTTACGTCCACCTCATGCCGGGGTGCTGTTCCCTTAGGCAGCATCGATCGGGCAATAAAATGATTGGTCCCGGTCACCCTTTGCAATGCCACCAGGCCGTGAAATGCCGCCTTCGCTTCGTCGCGCGCTGTTGCATCGTGCGTTACGGCGTATCGGAACGACTCCATAGCCAGGTACATGCCAGTATGTTCACCGTCGTTGTCGTCATCCTCAATAAAGCTTTTCGACAGATCCCCTGGAGTGACCAGCACCGCGGGTCCAATCAGTCCGGGTGGCCGCAAGTGGCGCGCACGAATGATCTGCAGAAAGCGGTCCGACTTCTGCTCCAGCGTCAGTTTGATCTGGCGGATCCGATCCACGCCCGCTCCGGTGGCAATCCAGGCCGAGCCATCGTTTGCGATCGCAACGTCGCGTACATCGTTGCTCTGTAGCCATCGGCGGCTATGGCGCAGGCTCCATCCGTGTTCGTAATAACGTGCCACACCCAGCCTGGTGCCGATCCAAAGTCGGCCCGCCGGCTCGATCGCGATCGACGTTACATAACGATTCGGCAGTCCGTCTTTGAGCGAGAGGGAACTGAGGCGAGTCGTTCCGCGATAAAAATCGACCCCGCCCGTGCTGCCGACGGCCACATCGCCGGATGGGAGTGCCTTCAGGTAACTGATGTTGCTGCTGAGCACCACGCTCGGTTCCGAGTACCGGGTGCAGAGTACTGGGTTGCGGGAAAGATCGAGCAGGAATAAACCGCTGGCAGTGCCGATCCAAACTCTATTACCGCTCACCGGCAATACCGTTCGAATCGAGGTCTGCGTCCGCGCTTCAATCCGCTCGGCTACTCTCCCATCGATATGCCAAATTCCGTGCGGACCAGCCGCGATGAGAGTTACTGCTCCAGTCTGGGGATCGTCATACTCGCCAATTGCGCTGATAAGGGTGCTAGATATAACCGGCTGGCTGATGCTTTCCTGAGTTGCGGTGTACAGGCCATTCCACGCGCCGGCCCATATTACTCCGGACGAGTCACGATGGATGGTGTAAACCGGGCCGATTTCGGCGTCCCTGGAAGGCTTCTTCCAGTTACCGCCTTCCAGGTATCGCACGCCGGCGCCGGTCGCCGCCCACACTCGTCCCGATGGTTCGACTGCGATCGATCGCACATCGTTCTCCGCCGGTGTCGCCAGCGGGTAGGATTCATGCACATCCTGCTCGAACGGTGCGTCAGGAATAGGTATCGTCGCCTGACCTAACACCATCCCAGTCATGCTAAGTAGGAGTAAGAAATGCGGAAGGAGGGAAGAACGTTTTCTTGCTCTTCTTATAATGTAGTTGGATCGAACCGGAAGGGCCCTGCGGCCTCTAAGCCTCATACCCAATCTTACCCTGTGATCGGTTCTTTAAAACTCAGACATGAACTCGTCGTTTCCAGGATTCACTTTGCGGAACAACGCCGCTGATTGCCCTCCGCGAAGATAAGGCCGGCGCCTCGAATGTTCGGTAGAACGATCGGCGGGGAGATCTTCAATGGCATGAAAGATCGCCCCGCCTGCAGAAGGTGACTTAGTTCTTCGGTGTCACGCGAAACAGGCCACCAGTCGTCGAATCCTCAATCATCCACAGCGCGCCGTCGGGCGCGACCGCTACATCGCGGATGCGGTGACCAACGTCCCAACGTTCGGCGGGCTTGGCGCCGCCCTGACCATCGAAGGTGATGCGATTGAGCGTCTTGCTTCCCATGCCGCTCACCAGCGCGGAACCTTGCCACTGCGGGAACATCGCGCCGTGGTAGAACATGAGATTGCCTGGCGCGATGACCGGCGTCCAGTAGATGACCGGTTTGGTCAAGTCGGGCCGTGTATCCGGACTGGGTATCGGCACGCCATTGTAGTTAGTCGCATAGGAGACCAGCGGCCAACCATAATTCTTGGTGGGCTCGATCAGGTTCAGCTCATCGCCGCCCTTGGGACCATGCTCGATCTCCCACAACCGGCCATCTGGCGCGAAGGCCAGGCCATAGGGTGTACGGTGTCCGGAACTCCAGGTCTCCTCCAGCGTCAGGTTCGGCCCTGGGAAGGTATATGTTCTCAGGATCGGAGCAGTTTTCGCTGCCTCGGTATCTTTGGGCGGATCAATCACAGGCACGCTGGGTGCGCCGATCTTCCCGGCCATCGGATTGCCTTTAGCAGGCTTGCCATCTAACGTCAGGCGCAGAATTTTGCCAAGTGGCTGGTTGGGATCCTGGGCCGGCGTCATGCGCTGCCGGTCGCCAACAGTCAGGAACAAATATTTGCCATCCGGGGAAAAAGCGACGGCTGCACCGAACTGTCCGCCGTTGCCCCTCTCACCATCGCGCCAGATCACCTTGAGATCTTCGAGGCTCGCCGAATCCTGACCTAGCGCCAGCTTCGCTTTTGCCAGAGCCAGGCTCGAACCACCCTCGCCCGGCTCCGAATAGGTGAGGTAGACACTGTGATCCTTGGCGTAGTGCGGCGAGAGAAAGACACCGAGCATACCCCCTTGTCCCTTGTGAAGAACTGCCGGCACATTCGCGACTGGCGTCTTGGCTCCCTGCTGCGTGACCAGCTGCATTCCACCAACCTTCTCGGTGATCAGCATGCGTCCGTCGGGCAGGAAGGCAATCCGCCAGGGAAGATCGAGGGTCGCTACCTGGACCATGTTAAAAGGCAGGCTAGGCTCGGGCTGCTGCTCGCCGGCATTGATTTGCGCATCCGCATGGGGCACCACCAGGGCCAGGAATAGTCCCGCGATCCATAACTGTTTCATTTATTTCCCTCTATCTGGATTGTTTGGTCCGGCGTTAGCCAGCCGTGATCTCGCTAGACTTGTGAACAGGGTAGGGGACGCAGCACAAGGCTTGTTATGTTCGATACCGTTGGTGGGTCCAGATTGAACCGTGAATCGGCAGAGAGCTTCTTCCAATCAGGATCGGCGGAAAATTTTTCCCAATCTGCCTCAAGCGCGGTCATATCAGGAAAGCTGAGCATGTACGTGAGATTCGGCATATTCGGTCCGACGAGTGTATCGGCGTAAAAGACTCCCGCCGCTCCGGCCTTAGCGAAAAAGCTGAATTCGCCGTTATGAAACATCTGCACCTTTCTGAGGTGATCCATGTTTGTGGGCGACTGATACACACGAAGTTGGTAGATGCGTTTTCCCTTGGTTGCGGCGGAGGCTGGTGGAGTCACCGTCGGATACCCTGGGAATGCCCGCAACAGGGAACTCTCTATGCGAATGTAGGGTGGTGTTGCAGCGGGAGCATCCCAGAAGGGCGCAGCCGCCTTCATAAAAACATCGTCCTTAGCTAACTCAAGGTCCGCTGTAACTAAAGTCTCCAGCTTCGCACTCGGCATCAATAGGTAATAAGACGGGGTATCTGGTCCAAAATAAACAGAGAACGCACCAACTGGGCCAATGCCGAGCCGGTTCAGTGCGGGAATGAAGGCATCGGCGAAAAAAGCAGTTGTGAGCTTCACGCCCGGCCCATTCGCCAGATGGTACCGGCGTAGATCCATGTACTGTGGTTCAGATTTGTCGGCAGTGGAATTTACCTGGGCTGGTAAATCAGCTGCAGTAGCAAGCGAGAGGGCAGAAGCGGCGAGAGAGCCAGAAAGAAAATTGCGACGATCCATAGAGTCTCCTTGCATCTGGAAAACTTTAGTCGGAAGTTCGTGGTGTTTACATAAAGCATTCTTCGCCCGGCTTTGGGCAACGATGGTCTTCAATGAAACTGGGATTTGATGGCGGCAAATGCATTCTCCGGATGCTTCCGCTGGCTAAAATCTGTACTGTACAGTACAGTACAGCATGAGGCCGCCTGCTGACAACTCGGAAAGGGAGTCAGCCCCGGGTTGCATAAAACACTTCACCTGCATTCAGGACGGAAAGAGAGATGAATGCCTAACAAGCGGTCGCGCGCGGAGGCTCGAAACAGCAAGCTTCAAAAAGTCGCGGCGGATTTGTTTCTGAAACGCGGCTACGAGGGTGTCACCATCGACAAGATCGTCGAGCTGGCTGGTGGTTCGAAGAGCACGGTCTATAGCGAATTCGGGGGAAAGTGTGGGCTGTTCATCCGAAGCATCGAAAACCTGTGCCGCGAGGCCAATAAACCGCTCGCCAAGATTGACTACACCGGATTGAACCTCGAAGCGAGCCTGAAGAAACTCTCTTTTCAGATCCTGAAGCTCATCACCGCGAAACGTTCCGTGGAGCTTCACCGTCTCTCTATTGGAGAGGCTCTGAACTGTCCTGAAGTCGGCGAGGTATGGTACACACACGGTCCCGCTAAAACAGCCTCCTTCATACGCGCGCTGTTGGAGGCTCGTCGCGAAGAGCTGCGGCAGACAACGATTCCAATTGACCAGATCGCGGTGATCCTTCACGACTCTTTAACGGGAGATATTCTCTACCGGCGTTTGGCAGGGGTCGGTACGCATGAATCAGATGCTGAGCTCGAGCGGTTGGCTTGTGCCGCAGTCGATCTCATTTTCGGGACAGTTCGTAGTCATGCTCCTTAAGGGCTTTTAGTACCACCTCGGAGCCCGGTAGCCCCTTGTGGTCAGGGCATCGTAGTCGATTTGGCCCCCAACTGTAAGATTGCTCACTCTGGCGCGTCAGCGTTAATAGACGAGCGGGCCAATCGCTCAAAAGGAGAAACGATGATGGTAGAGAAGAACGAGACAAAGAGTTACCGCGCAGGGTGTGCTTGTGCCCCGCTTGCATGTGCTTGCGGAGAAGGTGCGTGTGGGTGTGGGCCATCCTGCATTTGTGTCCATTGCACCTGTCCCTCTGAATGCAATTGCTAAAATAACGTTGAAACCAAATGCTTTGGCAGCGTGCGCGACGCGCTGCCAGACCTCTTGATCCAGGAGCAAATCGCGATCAATGAGCTCGTCAAAATTGACCAGCGCGCAAGAAACGACGGCTGACCTGGCCAAGATGCACGCCAGGTTCCTGCTGTTCCTGCGCCGCAGGGTGGATGATCAGGCTACGGCCGAAGACATTCTGCAGGCGGCTTATGTGAAAGCCATTCAGCACGGAGGAGAGCTCCGGGACGCGGAGAGCGCGGTTGCATGGTTTTACCGAATCTTGAGAAACGCGCTCACCGACTACTATCGGCACAATGCGGCCCACTCCAAAGCTATGGATCAGTGGCTTGCCACCTGGAAAGAAGACTATGAGCTGGAACTGGAGGCTGAGACCTGTGCATGCATTCAGGAAGTTCTCCGCGACTTGAAGCCCGAGTACCGTGCTGCGATCGAGCAAGTTGATCTGGCCGGAGAATCCGTGGAGTCTTTTGCCAGGACCCGGAGCATGACTCCTAATAATGCGTCCGTCCGGCTTCACCGCGCCAGAAAAGCAGTTGCGAAGAAATTGACGGCCGTGTGCGGAACCTGCGCCACGCACAACTGTATCGACTGCACTTGTAAACACGGCTCCTTACCCCTATGTAAGGCTTAGCTCCGAATCACCCTGGATCCTGCTGCTTGACGCCCCGGCGTCGCCAGGTGGACCTTTACAAAACTTGACTTAGCTTTACCAATCTTTACCGCACTTACTACGGCTCCGCGCTGAAATCGAATCATCGCGCAAGCAACTAGGCCTTTGTTGATTGGCCTATCGATTTCGCTGCGCGTCGAGGAGCCTCTATGAATCTCAGAAATCTGCTTGACCTCATCGTTTCATCGACCCTTGCCCTAGGCATGATTGGGAGCCTCGCGGAGTTGGGCGCACCCTCAGCCTTAGCTCAATCAATTACCGCAACCATGCCATTCCCCTTTTGCGTGAACAACCAGGCCTACCCAACGGGAACCTACCGGCTCACTCTCATCTCCCCGTGGCTTGTCTCAATTCGCAACTTGAATGGTGGAGGCGAGCGCCTGTTCTCGGTACATCCCAAAGACCTCGCCGGTCCACTGAGATCAGTCGATGGTCTTACTTTTACTGCCTTCCAAGGTCTTAAAGAGCTCAAAGCAGTTCATGAAGATGGCTCAGATGTTTCCTTTGAGCTAGGAGGGCAGGGAATTCCAAAAGGCAAAACTCGTGGACCGCTCAAGCCAACTAGCTGTCTCATAGACACGTCGCCGATCCGTGGTCGAAACACGACAGGCCAGTGACGAGAGGGGGGCTAACTTGGGGCATAAGTGCCACCGCCCTCAACTTTGTCATTCCGGACCGGGGTAGCCTTAGGGAACGCGAATACCCGTCGCTCGATATCAGACTTGTCCATCGCATTTTTTACTCTGTCCATCCACTTCCACTCATGCAAAGGTTGGCCATCGCCCTCAACTTTGTCATTCCGACCGGAGAACATCCGGATTTCCTGAACAGGAAATCCGGGGCAGCGTAGGGGAGGAACCTGCAGTTTCACTCCGACCGCACACAAATGCAGAGAGCGATCGACACTAATCTACTTGCCAATTTGGACACTCTGGCCATTGCAGGCGTCGATACATCCCGCGATTGCACCGATGAATCAATCATCAATGGTTGAGCGTATTCATTGGTAAGCGATTGCTTTGCGTCTCCTGCTCACCGTGCTGGCCGTGTCTGCGCTGGGAATGGAGCGAAGCAACACCGGCCATCCCGCTGGCCTGCGACTCTGTCAGTGACTTTGGCAGCGTCGGTTGCAATGATCCGGGTGAACCTGCTGATCAAACTAGCCAACTTAGCTGAGGCTCCCGGAATCATCGAACTGAAATCGAACAACGTAAGGCAATAAGCTCCGAGCGCAGTGCCAGACTTCAGGAGCCACCGTTCACGCGGCTCCGCGTTCTGACCATGGGTCGATGACAATCTTGGTTACACGATCTTTTTTGTCCCGCCATACCTTGTACATGTCCGGTGCCTCGTCGAGCGAAATGCGGTGCGAAATAATGTAGCTCGGATCGATTTGGCCCTTTTCGATACGCTCGAGCAATGGCTTCATGTAGTTGTGCATGTTGGTCTGCCCCATCTTCATGGTGATGCCCTTGCCAAAGGCGGCGCCAAACGGCACTTTGTCCAGCATTCCTCCGTAGACTCCGGGAATAGAAAGCGTTCCGCCTTTGCGAACCGCCTGAATCGCTTGGCGCAAAACAGCCGGACGGTCGGTTTCCAGCAAAAGCGCGTTCTTCACCGTGTCGTATGCCCCTTGTAAATCGCCCGTGTGCGATTCCAAGCCCACAGCGTCGATACAGGCATCGGGACCGATGCCGCCGGTCAGGTCTCTGAGCGCCGTTAGCACACTGACACCCTTCGTGAGAGTAGTCGACGGTGACCGCCCCAACTGACCGCGCCATCTCCAACCTCTCCGGGATTCTATCGATCGCGATGACTCGTCCAGCACCCAGCATGAACGCGCTGGCGATGGCGAATTGGCCGACAGGTCCACAACCCCATACGGCCACCGTGTCGCCATCCTGAATTTGCGCGTTTTCTGCCGCCATATAACCCGTGGGGAAGATGTCAGAGAGAAACAGAACTTTTTCGTCTTCCAGATCCTCTCCAGCTTTAAGCGGCCCAACATTTGCAAAAGGTACACGAACGTACTGCGCCTGGCCGCCCGCATATCCGCCCATCATGTGCGAATAGCCAAAGAGGCCGGAACCGGAATATCCATACGCGGCTTCCATCAGGTGAGCATTGGGATTGGTGTTGTCGCAAGCGGCCCAGATCTTCTTCTTGCAGAATTCGCAACTGCCGCATGCAATGGTGAAAGGTACCACGACGCGGTCACCGCGCTTCAAGTTGGTGACCTCCGGCCCAACTTCCTCTACCAGCCCCATGAACTCGTGGCCCAAGTATATCTCCCGACTCCATCGTAGGGATAAATCCGTCGAAGAGGTGCAGATCCGATCCGCAAATTGCTGTGCGTGTCACTTTAATGATGGCATCGTGCGGATTCAGTATCGTCGGATCCGGCACGGTAAGGGTTTCAAGCTTGTTCTTTCCCATCCAGCAAACAGCTTTCATTGCATCTCCATTCTCGTAATAACTAGCTCGCCTGTTGGGTGCCGTCGGGAACAGTGACGTTTTCACCGTAGGCAAGGCTTTGCCGCTGCCCATCATGCCTCGAGGACCGTGTGGCTGTCCTTGGGTTCGCGGTATCTCGCCTGTTTCCGCCAGCGCTTTGAAGTGGCGAAGATTCTCAATGACCCCTTGCTTTGGATTTCTCCCGGTCAGCGTTTCCCATAGGTTGGCGAGCTTGCCCAGTTTGAACTCCTGCAGCAGGGTAACCATCGTTCCGCGGCATGTGGGTGCTGCTTCGAATACGACCTCGCCCGCGGTGTCGAGGTCACCGCCTATGGAGCGCCAAGCGAGGCGTTGGCCAGGTTCATCGGCGAGCAATTCCGAATCCCATTCGATAGTCTTGTCACCGCGGTACATTATCCAGTGGGATGTTTTTTCTCCCGTCTTAACAACTTGCTTCAGTTGCTCCTGCCAATGAGGCGCCGACTCAATATCGCGCCAGAGTGCATAGAGCTTGTCGGGCGCCGCCTGGATGATTGCGCTGGTGCGCACCCACACCTTGCCGTCCTTATCTTCGGGTGGCGGCAGGTAGCGCCCGTTTTGAATGACGCTAGCACCCTGGGTAGCTTCACCCTTGACATGTGCTTCGTTCAACAGAGCCATGGATCTCTCCTCATCTAGTTCCTCTTTTCCATATTGCCAAGCAGGTACGCTCCCTGGTTCGCGGTGGGCGAAGTGGCCGAGTTACTCGCCGCAACTACCGTGCCCTTTCTTCCAAAGGTTTCGCCATCTTCTCGTGCATGGCGCCTTTCATCGCGCCGGGCACCACATTGGCCAACTTGCCTTCCAGCTTAGTTTTCATCGAGGCCGCATACACGTGGTCATCGCCGGCCAGCAGCGCCTCGATACCTTGGCGAGCAACATCGTCCGGTTGGCTTTCCGATTTTCCTTTGGAGCCGACCTCGGTATCGTCCATACCGGCTCTATGGAAAAATTCGGTATTTGTTGGGCCCGGTTGCAACGCAGTGACGGTAATTCCCGAGTCGCGCAGTTCGTAGCGCACGCTGTGGGCAAAGGAAAGCACAAACGCTTTACTGGCGGCGTAAACTGCTTCTCGCGGCGCCACCATTTCGCCTGCGATCGAGGCGGTGAAGAGTATCTTTCCCTCACCCTGACGAACCATGTGCTGGATCACATATTTCGCCAGGTGCACAGTACCGCCACAATTCAGCCTTATCATGTTCATTTCAGCCTCGAGGTCGGTTTCGGCAAACAGTCCACCAACCCCAACGCCTGCATTGATACACGCAATGTCTAACTTTCTTTCCTGTCCTGTCACCTCGTCCCATAAGCTTTCGATTCCTTCGCTGGTTGCGAGGTCCGCCTGCACCGCAATTACCTCAACCTGCGGACTTCTAAGCTGTTGAGCTGTAGTTTGTATACGATCGCCTGCCGAACAGACGATCAGATCATATCCGCGTTTGGCCAGATCGGCCGCCAGTGAAAACCCAATACCACTCGACGCCCCGGTAACCAGCGCCAGTCCGTTCGCCATAACATTTACCTCTTTGGAAGTTACGTACTATTCACCTGTGATGCAGATCTAGGTGAAACGATGAGCTGTCGTCTGGAAATCGCTTGCACCGCATAGCATGCGCGGCCGTCTCGCAAAGCCATTCAATCCGCCTGGGAGCGGCGACCAAGCGGCCAAATCGGAGCAGGTTTTCATCTTCCTTTCGATTCCGTCAAACGGCACAGCGAGCGGTGCCCCAGCATTTTCGCAGCGGCCAGGCTCGTTCGCCACTCCCGGAGTGCGCATCATACCTCCAGCACGTGAATGCACCAGGAAGGTGGCTCAGATGACAGATCAGGACAAAAAGCGCCGAGAAGCGGAACAGCATGTTACAGACGAGCTGGCGAATCAGGCAAAGCAAGAGCCTGGGAGCGCGGCAGAAGCCGAATCGAAGGAAAAGCGAGCCCAAGCGGAAAAAGAGTTTCAAGATGCCAGGTAAACGGACCGAGACAGTGGGGTCTCTTCCGGCTAAGGAAGGGAACCCTGAGGGCTCCTATGGGTGATTGGGCGGGGTCCAGTAGGGCATGAAAGAATCGTCGCATGGCAATCTCCACGGCTCCCGCAGTGAGCGAGGCAATAAGGCGTAGTACTGGCTTCGTCCGCGTGCGAGGCGCGCGCGAGCACAACCTTAAGAACGTCGACCTCGAAATTCCACGCGACGCTCTGGTGGTTTTCACGGGGGTCTCCGGTTCCGGCAAGTCTTCGTTAGCCTTCGGTACTCTCTATGCCGAGGCGCAACGACGGTATCTTGAATCCGTCTCGCCCTATGCAAGACGTCTATTTCACCAGATGGCGGTGCCCGAAGTAGATTCCATCGACGGTTTACCGCCGGCGGTGGCACTCCAGCAACAACGTGGTTCGCCTACCACTCGATCTTCGGTCGGTAGCGTTACCACCCTATCCAACCTGATACGAATGCTGTACTCTCGCGCGGGCGATTATCCGCCGCGCCAAACCATCTTGTATGCCGAATCCTTTTCGCCGAATACGCCCGAAGGAGCTTGCCCCAAGTGTCATGGCCTGGGGCGAATCTACGAGGTAACAGAGCAATCCATGGTCCCCGACGACTCCCTCACCATTCGGGAGCGGGCCATTGCTGCCTGGCCGACCGCGTGGCAGGGGCAGAATCAGCGCGACATTCTAACCTCACTCGGCTACGATGTCGATCGCCCGTGGCGTGAGCTCCCCAAGAAAGATCGCGACTGGATTCTGTTTACCGACGAGCAACCCGTGGTCCCCGTATACGCCGGGTTCACACCAGCGGAAACGCGGGCGGCCCTTCGGCGTAAGACGGAGCCGAGCTACCAGGGTACGTTTACTAGCGCCCGGCGCCACGTGCTGCACACCTTCGCGACAACCCAGAGCCCGCTGATGAAGAAGCGCGTCTCGCAATACATGCTGAGCACGGAGTGCCCCGTCTGCCAAGGCAAGCGCTTGCGGCCGGAGTCGCTGTCGGTAAAATTCGCAGACTTCGATATAGCCGACATCTCCCGCCTGCCATTGAAACAGCTAGCGGCCATTCTGCTTCCGTTCGCCGGCAAAACTGCAGGCAGCTCGGCCAGGTTAAGAGCAGAACATCCTGAGAAGCTGATCGTGGTGCAGCGCATCGCCGCCGACCTGGTTGCCCGCTTGAGAGTCCTGTTGGATCTGGGATTGGGCTATCTCACAATGGAGCGCAGTACGCCCACCCTTTCGCCCGGGGAACTGCAGCGCTTGCGCCTCGCTACCCAGGTCCACTCAAATTTATTTGGAGTGGTCTATGTGCTCGATGAACCCTCCGCGGGCTTGCATCCGGCAGATACTGAAGCACTGCTGGTGGCGTTTGAGCGGCTGCGCGCGGCAGGCAATTCGCTTTTCGTGGTGGAGCACGATCTCGACGTGATCCGTCACGCAGATTGGATTGTCGATGTTGGTCCGGCTGCCGGGGAAGACGGCGGCCAAATACTCTATAGCGGCCCCCCACAGGGTCTGGAACAGGTAAAGGCTTCAGAGACCCGGCGTTATCTTTTCGGGCATCAGGCTGCCAACCGCAGGGCGCCGCGCACCCCCAGGGGCTGGCTAAAACTGAAAAGCGTTACCCGCAATAATCTCAACCACGTGGATGTTGCGTTTCCTTTGGGCGTCTTCACCACGGTCACAGGCGTTTCGGGTTCGGGCAAGTCCAGCCTGGTAAGCCAGGCGCTGGTCGAACTGGTGGCGCAGCATCTCGGTGATCCGCTTCTCCTCGAGGAAGAAGAAGTGGAAAGCCTTGAGGCAGAGCCCTTGACGGTCACAGGGGGAAAGATCGTAAGCGGAATGCAGGACATCAAGCGGTTGGTACGAGTCGACCAGACGCCAATCGGACGGACGCCGCGCTCCAATCTGGCTACGTATACAGGCTTGTTCGACCATGTACGCGCACTCTTCGCCGCAACCAAGATGGCGCGTGCGCGACACTATGACGCCGGCCGATTTTCCTTTAACGTCGCCAAAGGTCGATGCCCAACCTGCAAGGGCGAAGGTTTCGTATGCGTCGAGCTCCTATTCTTGCCCAGTGTCTATGCGCCATGCCAGACCTGTCAGGGAACCCGCTACAATCCCAAAACACTCGAGATACAGTTTCGTGGGAAAAATATCGCCGAGGTCCTGGCGCTCACAGTCGACGCTGCCTGGGAGTTTTTCGCCGGCGAGCAGCAGTTGCGTCGTTCTATCCAAGTACTCCGGGAAGTCGGCCTCGGCTATCTGCGACTGGGGCAGCCCGCCACCGAGCTTTCTGGCGGAGAGGCGCAGCGAATCAAACTGGCGACCGAGCTACAGCGAGTCCAGCGAGGAGCTACTCTTTACGTTCTTGATGAGCCAACAACTGGACTGCACGCCGCCGATGTAGACAAGCTGATGGCGCAACTCGATGCGCTGGTGGCGGCGGGGAACACGGTCATTGTCGTTGAGCATGACATGCGCGTTGTTGCCGGGAGCGACTGGGTTATGGATATCGGTCCGAACGCGGGGGACGAAGGCGGACAAGTCGTCGCTTCCGGAACCCCTGCGGAAATAGCTGCCACCTCAGCAAGCCGAACAGCTACCTACCTGATGCCATTCCTTACACCTCTACCATCCTGACCACTAATCGGCTACTGTCAAAATTGCCAAATACTGCTGCCGCAACTGCTCATTCCTGACCAGCAGCTCTGCCACTAATCGCTGCAGCCGCGCATTTTCCCTCTCCAGGTAGGCAGCCCGGCCCGACTCGTCGCTGGTGATCGCCTGATGATCCAAGAGAGAACCCTCCTCTTCTCCATTTTCCACTGCCCCGTTCCCGCGCACGACGTGCCCCTCTTTCCTTATCATCTCCGGCAGGTTCGTCTTGCCCATAAAAGGAGAGAGCCCCTTTGCGAGTATTGCCAAAGGGGCCCATCGACCTTGAACGTCTTGGGGTCTAAGCTACTCGCCGATCGTACTGGTTTCGTCGACCTTATGCTTTGGCTGCTTATCCAGGTTCGGTGTCGCAAACGTCTCATACTGGATCGTTCGCAGCACGTGGTGCGCTCCGACCACATCAAAGGTCAGGCCGACTCTAGGATGACTGTCATTGGCTGCAGGCATCAGGATCCACGTCATCGATTGGCTTGGCTTCCCAATTTTGCGCAGCGTCACCATCGACCGTGTCCAGTCGGCTGCCACTGAATAGGATCCCGCTTCATAGACATGGTTTTTGGCCACAAAGCTGAAAGGCACGTCCACCGTTTTCTGTTCGGCTGCGAAAGCTGCGGTGGTGCAAAGGGCGGCGGATAGAAGAACCAAATTCCTGAAGCGCATTATCATGAGATTTTCCTCCGAGAACCACGCTAACTCCGCACCATCTCCTCTGGTGTCAAATTGCTGTCGAGTTTTTGTCCAACTCTTGTTTGGCGGTCGCTTCCAATAGGGACAACAGGACTGCAGGGTTCCCACAACTTGTCATTCGCATCTGGAGAGCCTTCGGCTGGACCTGCCGTGCTGTGTAGCAAGGACTGATGCCGATCAGCCAAAGACATGTCCAACCTGCACGCAATCGAGAGCTTGAGCAATCGGCTAGCATCCGATAAGGGCCGGCAGCAAGGCGCCGTCGGCCAAACTAAAATCCACCATCCTGGACGTTTTCCCGATCGCGCTTGACCCGCACAAACCGCGACGCCTACACCAGTTAAGACGCACCCCGCTGGTGCGGATTTACTGGTCTCGTGATGACTCCAATTTCCCGGCGCAATCTCATCAAGCTCGGTACAGCGGCAGCATGTCAGATAGGGGCAATCACTCCGGCTCAACAAAACCATGCGGTAACGTCGACCGAAGACTGGCTTGCAGAAGCTGACGACGCAGACCGCCTAAACGCGGAGCCAAGTTTTGCAGGCGCAGATTTATGGTGGCCGGAGCAGCGCAATGTATGGACACCCATCGGCTGGAAGGATCACTATTTCCGTTTCAATGTCCTTTACAACGGCACGATTATTTGCGAGCCCTGTCCGCGGTTCGCGCCCGTGCGCCCGCACGCTTTGCGTTGGGAAGGGAAGAGTCTTCAACTCAATTTCATTCCGGACGCCGAGGAGCCTGCTCCTTTGCTGGCTGAAGTTACTCAGCTCTGGCGGACTGATGGAGGCGTTGGCATCCAAGGATGGAACAACAACCATGCCACCCCTCTGCTTTGGACAGAGTGGCGGCTTCAAAATGGTTTGGTGGTCCGGCAGGAGATTTTCTCTCATATCCCGGGTGCGGGACCAGTCGTAACCGGCATCGAGTCCCACTATGCGTGGATTCGGCTCTCGGTGACCCACGTAGATGAGATACGCGCAGCTACGTCCGTGCACTTTGCCGTCCAACTCAGCAAGGTTTACTACCGCCACGTCGAACGCTATCAGTGGGAAGACGGAATCACGATTAACGTTGAGGCCAGGAACGCTCCCTATCACACGGAATTGCGAGCCGAGAAATTTCAAGAAAACAGCAACGCGGGTCTAAGACTATTCGAGCCAGATGGAAAAATCCGCCTCATTGCCCTGGCGGCCGGCTCGAACAAGGTTTCCTTCCAGGCAACCCCAGTCAACAATGTCTATGGATTGAATATCGAGTTAGTGGGAAAAGTGGGCGAGTATGTCGATCTGCTGCTGCCCTTTTTGTCAGAGGGCAAAGCGAACATCGATGCTGAGCAGGCACTGGGATATCACGGCGCGCTTGCCCAGAGCGACGTATTTTGGGCCGGCAATCCAGCCGGCGTCGCAACTCTCCACGTTCCCGAAGACTATATCAATCGCGTCGTTGCCCAGGGCATCAAGCTTGCTCAGGTCATCGCGGAAAAAGACTATATCAACGGCGACTACACCTTTTTGACCGGGTCGTGGGGCTACGACAATCTGTGGAGCACCCCCACCTCCATGACAAGCCATATGTTTCTCGACCCGCTCGGATACAGCCAGTGTGTCGAACAGCACATTGAGCTATTCCGTAAACATCAAGGTAGCGTCAAGCCCCCGGGTCCGTCGTACAGCCTGCACCCCGGTTATTTCAGCACTCCTGCCACGCTGACCGCGTTCAATTGGTTGACCGATCATGGGGCGATCCTGCACCAGGTAAGCACGCATGCTTTGCTTTCCAACGATCCCAAATTTATTTCCACCTGGATTGAAGCGATTGTAAGAGCCTGTGACTTCATTAAGGACTCCTGCGCGCAACCTAGCCCAGGCGGGGTTGCCGGGCTGCTCCCACCGGCTGTCGCTACGGACGATCTCATTCCGACCCAGGCGGTCTATAGTTTGGCATGGAACTATAAGGGCCTGACGACCGCGGTAAAGCTTCTCAAACGGATCCACCACGCTCGCGCTACGGAGATGGATGTTTTCGCAAATGAGTATAAGGTTACGTTCGTAAAGGCATTTCGTGAACGTGCCGCTTCCGGGCCAGAGTGGACAGATTCGACCGGAAAGCGGCACCCAAAGTTACCTACGACCCTCTCCGAACAGGAGATGCCTTACCACTCCTTCTCGGCAGCCTTCTATCTGGATAGCGGTCCGATGGTGCTTGTTTGGGCGGGTCTTATGGAGGCCGAAGATGAACTCATGCGGTCTTCTGTCCTCTTTTTCCGCGACGGTCCTGACGTCAAGTTATATGGTTACCGGCCCAACCCATTGAATCGCCCGGTACTGATCCATGAGATTTCCAGTTGCGAGCCGTGTTATAGCTGGAACATCTTCCATTCCTGGCGATTGGGTGATCGGCATTATTTTCTGGAAGGCATGTACAGCCTTTTCGCTGGAAGCATTTCCAAGCAGACCTATAGCGCTTGCGAACACCGCCATGGGATCCAAAGTCTGCAATCTTCTACCTACCTGGCCTTCTATTGTGCACGGCTGGCGGTGATCGATGACGAGATTGCCGAAGGGGAACTGCATCTACTGCGGCTATGCCCGCAATCCTGGATCACATCTGAACAGGAGACTGCCTTTGAAAACATGCGTACCTTGTACGGGACGGTCAGCTTACGCTTTCGCCTGACAGCGGACAAGCGAACCCTGGAGGTTCGATTTCTTACGAACTGGCATGCGCAGGCTCCAAAGGTCATCCTTCATACCCCGCCGGGTCGCCGCAACCTCCGCGTCATGGTAAATAGTGTGCGGTATGCTGCAGCACCTCGTATCGTTTTAGAACAGGATAAGGGGCGCTCGTAACGTTTGCGGGAGAGCGTTTCTATAGAGAATTCGCGCATCTCTCATCTATGTGGGATGTTGTGTAAGGCAATCAAGCGTGAAGCACCGTCAGTGCTTCATCACTCCCGCAATCTGTTGGCGAGTCTTTCTCTCTGCCGCCTGTCGCTCGGGTTCGCTCAAATTTTCCAACAGCTGCAGAGCACGTTCCGTCAGTTTCACGCCTTCGTCACGCGCCCCCCGCCGCACGGCAGTCCCCGCTGCCGTACAGAGCGCGTGCGCCGCTCGCGCCCACTCGGCTGCCGCCTCGAAGTGCAGGGCCAGTTCACTGGAGACATCCATTTCACGCCCCGCAAACAGCTTCTCCAATTTCTCCGCGACTCGTAAATGCCGCTTGGCCCTGCGTGCCGGAGATTGCCTGGCCCGCAGCACTTCGCGATACAACCCATGCGCAAACACATAGAAGGCGGATCGCGTCCCGTCCGGCAATTCGTCGTGCCCCGCCGGATGGATGAAGTGCAGCCGGCGCGTCAGCTTCTCATACTGATCTTCGATCTCCTCCAGGTCGCCGTCCAACGCAGCCGCAGCTGCCCATGCGGGGAAAATAACACCGATCAGGCTCGCAGCTTCCAGCAGACGCTGGTCCGCTGAGTCCAGCCGGTCAATCTGCATCTCGATCATCTCGGAAAGTGCCGTGGGCACCCCCATGTCAATTTCCGACAGCGCCGAACGCAACTGCCACGCGCCGCCTTCCTGCCGTATAAAACCCTGCGCGATGAGGTGCTCAAGCATGGCAATCATGAACAGGGGATTGCCCTCACAATGCTGGTGAACAAAGCTGGCCAGCCCCTTGGGGAGCATCTCCTGGTTCGATTTCCGGGTGTTCAATTCCTGGACGTTCAATTCCAGAAGCAGGTACTCCCGTACATGGTCCCTTTCCAGCGGACCCAGCGGCACATCCGTGCACAGCTTGTGCGTAACCAGATCCTGCTTTAGCCGCTTCAGCGGATGCTGGCCCGCACTCACCTCTGCCGGCCGGTAAGACCCCAACAGGCACAACCGGGCCGACTGGCGGCGCCGCGCCAGTGCCGAGATCAAGTCCAGCGTCGAGAGGTCGGCCCAGTGCAAGTCCTCGAAGATGAAGATCAGCGTTTTCTCCGAAGCCATGACGTCGATGGCATCGCATATCTCGTTCAACATCCGCTCACCCCGCATCGGAGCGGCCAACGGCGCCGAGAGGATCGTTATGCAGCGCAGCCAACTGCGTATACCAGCTGGGGGCCTTCTGCTGCATCACGTGCGCGTATTTCTTGCCCTCGTTGGGCGAGCAAAGCTGTCCCAGGGCTTCGATCACCGGATAATAAGCTTCCTTGCCGGCGAACCCCTCCACACACTGACCCCGCGCAATGCACACCTGGTCTTCACTACACCGTTGACGGCAAAACAGGTCGATCAACGCGGTCTTTCCAATGCCGGTTTCCCCGGTGACGAAGATCACCTGCCGATTGCCCTGGGTGGCATGCCCTAGCAGCCCTGTGAGCCGCTCCAGCTCCTGCTCTCGCCCCACAATGTGTCCAGCCTGCGGGGCGGATTGTGGGCGACGATTGTCGGTTTTGTACCCAAGTTCATCTTCCACCTGCGCCAGGAACCAGTAGCCGCGCCCAGGAACAGTTCGGATAAACTGCGGGCTCTCTACCGTCTCTCCCAGTACCTTGCGCAGTTCGAGCACGTAGGTACGCAACACCTGTGGCTGCACATAAGTCTCAGGCCACAGTTTCTCCAGCAATTCATCGTAGGTAACCAACCTCTGCGGGTTCTCAACCAGATAACGCAAGACGGCAAACGGCTTCGGAGTCAGGCCGACCCGCGTGCCGTTTTGCCACAGGCATTCGTTCCTGGTGTCTAGTTGAAAGCAGCCAAATTGCTTCATTGCATTTCAGGATGGACAAAACTGCTGTTTCGGCTCTAAAAGTTAGAGCTCTCGAAGGGCCGGCGACCCGCCCATCTCATTCCCCGTGCTCATCGGAGTATACGACAAGCATGTCCCCGGGCCCTCTCTGGCGCAACCCTTCACGCCCGGGCCGAGCGAACGGCCGCGGCCAGCTCTGTGAGCAGGCCATGCGTTTCGTTCCAATCGATGCAGGCATCGGTGATGCTCTGCCCATACACCAGTGGCTTGCCTGGCACCAACGTCTGCGCGCCCGCCACCAGGTTGCTCTCGAGCATCACGCCCAGGATGCGGCGGTCCCCCGCGGCAATTTGTGCCGCGACATTGCGGCACACCAGGCCTTGACGGGTGTGGTCCTTGTTGCTGTTGGCGTGGCTGCAATCGATCATGATACGCGGCGCGACGCCGGCTTTTTCCATCTGCTCCGCGGTCTGGGCCACGGCGGCAGCGTCGTAATTCGTCGTCTGCCTGCCGCCGCGCAGGATGATGTGACAGTCCGGATTGCCCGCCGTAAACAGAATCGCCGACTGCCCCGTCTTCGAGTGCCCGAGGAAGGTATGCGGATGGCCCGCGGAGACAATCGCTTCAATCGCAATTTGCACGTTGCCCGAGGTTCCGTTCTTGAAGCCGACCGGGCACGAAAGCCCTGACGAGAGCTGCCGATGCACCTGGCTCTCCGTCGTGCGCGCGCCAATCGCTCCCCAACTCACCAGCGAGGCGACATATTGCGGTGAAATCATGTCGAGGAACTCGGTCCCGGCGGGAACGCCCATCTCCGCGAGATCCAGCAGCAGGTGTCGCGCCAGCCGCAACCCCTCGTTGATGCGGAACGTCCCGTCGAGATGCGGATCGTTGATCAGCCCCTTCCAGCCGAGCGTGGTGCGCGGCTTCTCAAAATAGACGCGCATGACAATGCGAAGCTCTTTTGAGAACTCGGCAACGGCGCTCTTCAGCAGGCCCGCATATTCTCGCGCCGCCTTGGTGTCGTGAATGGAGCAGGGGCCGACGACAACCAGCAGGCGGGAATCGCTGCCTTTCAGAATGTTGACAATCTCATTCCTTGCTTGAAAAACGGTCGAGGAAGCCCGCTCAGTCGCCGGCAACTCTTCTTCAAGAAAAACGGGAGGAAGGACGACTTTGGTGGATTGAATACGAAGATCATCTGTGGGATAGAACATGGTCTTACTCTTAATTTAGCAGCCTTCGCTGTATCCATGTCCTTTCGGACCTGCGACTTGCGGAACCACAGGTCCAGGAACTTCTGTTTTAGACCTCCTGCCGCAGGTTGGCGCGCAGGGTGAGCGAGCCATCATCGTTCAGCTTCTGGTGACAAGCCCAGCGCATGGGATAGCGCATTCCTTTCACCTCAATCTCAGCTCTCAGCTTCAATCCTTTCCAATCGGTGACGTCTGAAAGCACGAACTGTGCCTGCCGAATCTTGCCCGGCAACGGGTAACCAGCATCCAGGCAACCGCTCTTCAATACCTTTCCGTCCTGGTTCTCCACCGTCACCCTCAATACACCCGGCACGCCCGCGATACCGTCATTTGCAAAACCAATAATCAGCCCCACGTAGCTATCTTGCTTATAGCTCCAGATGAAAGACGGCCTCACCCGATAGCCAATGCGCCGGCTGATCCGGTCGAACGCTGCCGGATAAGCCTGGTAGTAGGTCATCAGATTCTTCGCGTTGATCTGGTGAAAGTTCCAAAGCGACCAGTAATTCGCCCCCACATCTATCACATGGGCGATCATGTTCTCCGCCGGCGAGATCCCTTCAAACGCCGCCTGAGGATCGGGAGGTTTCCCCGGAATCCCCTGCTCCAGCAATGCTGCGATCCAGGGTGGCCGATTATTAAGTGCTTCAATCTGCTCGTTCTCAATAAAGATGGTATCGCTGCGAATCCAATTGTTGCTGCGCACGGTGCGGTCTAACAGCTCTGAATTACCCACCCGGCTAAAGTCCGGTTGCGTATTGGTAAGTAGAGGAGTCTTCGAAAAATGCTCCAGCTGGACCTCGAGCATATGGCTCCACGTGCGCTCCGCAGTCAGGTAATCCGGAAAGGGATTGTTGCCAAATGGCCAGGTGTGGCCTTCGCCCCAAAAGCCGTACATGAAGGTGTCCATAAACTCGATCTGCGGATTGCCATCAAATTCC
The DNA here is from genome assembly GCA_963775365.1 of uncultured Acidobacteriaceae bacterium. Taxonomy (GTDB): domain Bacteria; phylum Acidobacteriota; class Terriglobia; order Terriglobales; family Acidobacteriaceae; genus PALSA-350. Next base: position 115,067 of record CAVZJL010000005.1, read on the forward strand.
GCTCCCAATTGGCCAACCAGTTCCTTGAAGGCCTGCTGAAAAAACGGATCGTCATACCGCGGCTGATAACGCGCATGGGGATTTTGCAAGTATCTCTTCGCCTCAGCGGCGTTTTCCTGATCGCTAAGCACCAGGTCGACTTTCGGCACTTTATCCAGGACAAAATCCGGCAGGGCCGCTGCGTGTGTATAGTCTGGAGCGCACATCTGCACGCGGAATCCGACCCGCTTGTTGTGGGTCTTCGCCAACGCAAAAACCTGCTTCACATAATCGGGCAGCTCCAGCCGGCCAGGCCGCGGCTGTACTTCCCGCCAGGTCGGGCGGATATAAAGCTGCTCGCCCAGCGGAAATTGAACCAGCTCTTCGATCGCCTGGGGAATATTGTCCGACTTGATTTCCTCCGTGCCGCTGTCTGCGGTGATGTAGGTAACCAGGCCCTTGCCGTAATTCGGCACGACCTCTTCTGAAGGAGTGGTCGTCATCACCACATCGTCCGTGGGAATCAGGGCATCCGGTGGGTATTGAGGGAAGGGACCCTGATTAAGGCGATCGTTCACCACCGGACCTGAACCGAAGTCGTAGTTTGTCCAGTTGTGGGCGGCGACTTTCCCCTGCGCCTTACCAATTCCAAGTTCCGTAGCAACGGCAACAGCGACAGTACTTTTTAGAAAATCTCTACGCTGCATCGGAATGATCTCCTCGTCAACCTTCAATTGGGGTTGGCTGGGACTCAGGGATCAGGGCAAATTGCGATCTGGCGCCACGGGGTTTAGGCAGACTCTCTCTGTTCGCGGAGTAAAGCGGACCATCGAAGCGTTTACCATTTATATCGTTTCATTTCGTTTTTTAGCACAAGATGGCGGTATTTCTCTTGGAAAATGAAATTCGAGCACTGAACCGGCAGATGATGCGGCCTCGCTGACATGAGAGCGCGGTAAGGCCTGAAAATCGGCTGATTTTCCCGGGCAAGCCCTGCAAAATCATTTGACTTTCAAAATCTTTCCTTGTATTACGAATGCTTGCGGTCAAACGGGCGGAAAGCAGTACCTCAGGGGCTAAAGCCCGACTTATTCTCGATCATTTACGGCCCGACTAAAGTCGTGCCCTGATATTTCAAAACATGAGGTTTTCCGCAAGCTCTAAAGTCGTGCCCTGATACAAAACATGAGGTTTTCCGCAGCCTGCTATGTTTCCAACCAGGAAAAACACTTTGCGACTTGACCGTAACATCCTTCGATCGCTGCCCACCACAACAGTCCTGGACTGTTCTCGTCGCCCTATTGACGTCTTATTCGCTCCCAGCAGCTGCACCCACCGCCAGGCCTCAGATTCAGGGCGCCAATCTTCGCATTGAATTTGATAACCGCCTGCGCAGCCGGGTAGTCGCCCGCTTCGACAATAAGGAGACGGTATTGGGCCCGTTCACCGCCTCTGAGACGGTGACCACCACCGGCAAAGTCTGGACCGAATTCGTCCTCACCTCGCAGAAACAAGCGCCCATAAAAGACGCCTTCGGAGAAGGGAAGCGGCTCACCATCGAAGGAAAGGCGGGTGCACTCAAAAAGTCCGTCTCCGTCACCGTATACGACAACTTCCCCGCGATGGCGTTCTTCGATGTCCAGTACACCAACACCGGAACCACCGCGCTCGCGGTCAAGAGTTGGACAAACAACGCGTACACAATCAATGCGCAAGCCGGTCAGGGGCAGCCCCCTTTCTGGTCTTATCAGAGTGGCTCTTACGAGAAACGTCCCAACTGGGTCTTACCGCTGCACGCGAATTTTCAGCAGGAGAATTATCAGGGCATGAATGCCAGCGACTACGGCGGCGGTACGCCGATCGTCGATGTCTGGCGGCGGGACGTTGGCATGGCCGTAGGACATGTCGAGACGCGGCCGAAGCTGGTCTCCCTCCCCGTATCCATGCCCGATCCCGCGCACGCCAGGATCTCTGTACTCTTTGCCAAAGAAATTTCTTTGAGCCCCGGTGAAAGCTTTCATACTTTTCGCACCTTCGTCGCCGTCCACCAGGGAGATTACTTTCGCGCGCTCACCGACTACCGCCGCTTCATGATGAAGCAAGGCTTTCAAATGGCCACCGCTCCCACCGACGGTTTCGGGGCAATCTGGTGCGCATGGGGATATGGCCGAACGGTGCAGCCCAAGCAGGTATATGACACTCTTCCGACAGCAAAGCGATTGGGATTCAAGTGGGTCACTCTCGACGACGGTTGGCAGAACAACGTGGGCGATTGGGCCCTTGATCCTAAAAAGTTCCCTAACGGAGACGCTGACATGAAAGCCCTGGTGGACCGCATTCACCAGGAAGGATTCAAGGCCCAACTTTGGTGGTCACCGATGAGCGCCGTGCCCAACTCGCAACTGCTTCGCGATCATCCCGACTACGAGTTGCTGAACCGTGATGGCTCCAAAAGAAAAGTCTCCTGGTGGAACTCGTACTATCTGTGCCCTGCGGACCGCCGCGTTGTCGAGTACCACAAGGCATTGGTGAGGAAAATTCTGGTGGATTGGGGATTCGACGGGCTAAAGCTCGATGGCCAGAATATGAACGGAGTTCCCGCCTGTTATAACCCCGCTCATCATCACGCGCAGCCGGAGGACTCGGTCGAAGCTCTGCCCGATTTCTTCCGCGCCATTTACGACACCGCGCAATCGGTAAAACCCGGGGCACTGGTGGAGTTCTGCCCCTGCGGCACCGGATATTCCTTCTTCACCATGCCCCACTTCAACATGTCGGTGGCCTCCGATCCGGAAAGCTCCTTCCAGGTTCGTTCCAAGGCGAAAACCTTGAAAGCGCTGATGGGAGACAACGTCCCCTTCTTTGGCGATCACGTCGAACTCAGCGATGGTGGCAATGACTTTGCGTCCACGATCGGCGTGGGCGGAGTGGTGGGAACGCAGTTCGTTCTTCCCTCTGAAGTTCAAAAGAAGAGCAAATCCGTTCTGACCCCTGAGCGGGAGAAGGACTTCGAAAAGTGGCTTGCCATCTATCGCGAGAAGATGTTGTCCAGAGGACAATATCTCGGTCAGCTCTATGACATCGGCTTCGATGCGCCCGAGACGCATGTCATCCGCAAGGACCAGGTCATGTACTACGCCTTTTTCGCCAAGCAGTGGAAGGGAACAGTCGAACTGCGCGGCCTCCAGGATCGCAATTACACTGTCGTCGACTACGTCACAGGAAAAAACCTGGGCACGGTTGCAGGCCACAGCGCCCATCTGCCGGTTGATTTCGCGGGACATCTGCTGCTGGAAGTCCGGCCCCAGTGAACATTGGATTTTACAAAGGCAATTTCCCATGACCCTCAAAGCATCGCTCGTGGCCGTCATTCTCATTGGACCCACACTGATACTGCGCGCGCAGACGCCGCCCCCGACGCCGAATCCCTCCCCCAGCATTGTGGCCGGTATTCCCGTCAACTACGACGAGGCCAAGGTCGGCAGCTACACGTTGCCCGATGCTCTAAAACTCAACCATGGAAAACCCGTGCGCAACGCGCGAACCTGGTATGCCAAACGGCGCCCGGAGATCCTTGCCATGTTCGAGACTCAGCAATATGGTCGAGCCCCAGGCAGGCCCGCGGATGAGAGCTTCGAAGTCGTCGACCCGGGAACACCAGCGCTCAACGGCAAAGCGATTCGCAAGCAGATCATCATCTATCTCAACAAAGAGAAGACCGATCCTGCAATCCATCTCCTCATTTATCTACCCGCTGCAGCCAGCAAACCCGTGCCGATGTTTTTCAGTATCAATTTCGGCGCTGTGCAGAACGCGGTCGAGGATCCCGGAATCAAGCCCGAGACCGTCTGGGACCCCAAGACCAACACTCGAACTAGCCCACCGGCGGGCCGCAATTTCGGACGCATCGATGCTGCCGCCCTGCTCGATGCCGGCTTTGGCGTCGCCACTTACTATTACGGTGACATCGATCCCGACTATCCTGGCGGGTTTGCCAATGGCATTCGTGCGCGTTACCGCAAGCCCGGAAAGACCGATCGAGCACCGGATGACTGGGGCTCGATTGCCGCATGGGCGTGGGGCATGAGCCGCGTTGAAGACTACTTCGAAACTGACAAGAGCATCGATTCCAAGCGCGTAGTGATCCACGGAGTCTCTCGTCTGGGCAAAACCGTGATGTGGGCCGGAGCGCATGACCAGCGCTTCGCTGCGGTCATCGCAAGCTGTTCTGGAGAGGGCGGAGCCGCGCTGAGTCATCGCGACTACGGTGAAACCATCGCCCACCTCACTGCGCCTACGCGGTTTCCGTATCAGTTCGCCGCCAACTATGCGAACTACGCGGGCTTTCCTGACAAGGCCCCCATGGACGCTAATCTCCTCATCGCGCTCATTGCCCCTCGTCCGTTGTTGCTGCAAACCGGCAGCACCGACAACTGGTCCGATCCCAAAGGTGAATTCCTCGCCGCGGTCGCAGCCGGCGAGGTCTATAAGCTACTCGGCAAAGAAGACTTGGGCACCACCGCGTGGCCCGCTGCCGGCCAGCCCATCTTTCATGACCTCAGCTACTACATGCACGAAGGCGGCCACGGCATGGTGGCTTCAGACTGGAAGATCTACATCGAGTTTCTTCAGAAGACTTTCCCCTCTACCGCCGGCAAATAGGCAAGTCCTCAGGATTGCGGCGGGTGCGTCGATGGAGAGGACGGTTGCGCAGTAGGCTGAGACGGGCTGGGCAGGCCGTTTTTTCGCGCCAGCTTCTCGGCTTCTTTTCGCTGGTGGTGGCGCACGATGTCCGGCCAGAATTCGATGACTTCCGAGCCGATGATTCCCTGGGCAGTCACCGACAGTCCCCGCGTGATCGTGCCGCCTACCGTTCGATCGGATTCCGGATAGTAAACGTTGGATACCGAAGCGCCCATCAGATTGCCCACGAAGTTTGCGTAGTTCGGTCCCCACGTCCCGCTATCCCGCTTGCACCACACGGTGCCGGTTGCCGCCCAAAGAGCACGCCGCGTGAAACTGCCCGTGCCCTTCTGGTAGTAGCGCGGATCTTCGTGCAGAGCGCTGGCCAGCACCGCATTACCCAGGAAGTTGCCTATGAAATAGTCCCCATAGGACGCGCCAAATCGCTTGGCGTATCCCTGTACGCCCTGGCCCCATTCCGGAAAGCTATTCTGAGCCTGGTTCGTGCCGGCAAGAACCGCTGCCAGCAGAAAAGGCCATGGATCGAACGCACTCTTGAAGAAGAGCTGAAACTTCTGCTCTTTGCTCAGAGGCACTGCCTCTCGATTGGCGGTCGTATTGAACGTGGCCACCACCGCCCAAACCCGCTGGTGCTCCTCCTGCTCCAACTGCTCCTGCGCTTTTTTCCGCTGCTCCTCCGGCGTGAGAGGTGGCGCTTTGTTGGGAGCGGGCGAAGTTTGCGCACCCGCTGGCTGGGCATCCGGCAAGGTTGGCGCGGTATCTGTCGCCCTTGCCATCGGCTCTCCAAAAAGCAGGGCCAGCCCCAGAGATGCGGTCACAAACCATTGATTTATCGCCATATCGGCTGTCCGAATGCTGCGACGTCCGTTCGCGCAAGCTAACTACCCACCCAGAAAAGATGCGCGGGATAGCCACCGGGATTTGGAAATATTGACCGAAAAGGACTCGGTCTTCTATGAACATTCCCTAAAAGCGAAGATCCCTTCCGTTTCAGGCGGTTGAATTTCTGGTGGATTAGAATTGCCCCTCGAGAAACGTGTGCGCCTACGGGACTCACATGCTTCCACACAAACCATGATGAAAACCATCGTACAAATCTCGCTCGACTTCACCTCCATCCAGAAAGCTCTCGAAACCGCACGGCTTGCCGTTCGGGCAGGAGTCGATTGGCTGGAGGCAGGCACTCCTCTCATCATCTCCGAAGGAATGAACAGCATTCGTACTCTGCGTGCTGAGTTTCCAGGCGTTCCCATCGTGGCCGATCTCAAAGCCATGGATGGCGGCGGGTTCGAGGCTCAGCTGGCAGCAAGCGCAGGAGCAACCCACGTCGTGGTCATGGAGCGCGCTCACCCCGAGACCATCAAAGCCATGGTGCACGCCGCAAAAGATCTCGGTGTGAAGGTCATGGGTGACAATCTCGGTGCCGAAGACAGGGTCGCAGCCGCAAAAAGGCTGGAGGATCTTGGCTGTGATTTCGTTATTCACCACATCGGCTACGATGAACGCCGCGGCCTCGCCGCGATGGGAAAACCCTATCCCAGCCCGCTCGATCAATTGCCAGAGGTGGTTGCGGCGGTGAAAGTGCCAGTCCAGGCGGTAGGCGGTCTCTCCGTCGAACAGGCGATCCGCACTCCCGAACTAGGAGCGCGCCTGGTTGTTCTCGGCGCTCCCCTCATTGGTAGCGAGGCCAGCGATCTCGAAGACCAGCTCCGTCTGATTTGCGAGAAGGTTCATGCCTATCAGCACTGACGAAATCTCCCAAACGTTCAGAGTCGTTTCGACCTCCTGCGAAGGGGGTATCCTTCATGTGACCGGGCGGTCGCCTGCATCGCGCGGCACGCGGAGAGAGGACCGCACCTACAACCGATTCCCGGTTGAAAGATCGATTCAGCTAATTCCTCATGGAAGGTCTCTACCCTTGTCATGCCCCCAAGCCAATGCAGAGGTCAGCACTCTTTCCTCCACTACGAATCCTCCTGGAAGCGCCGCTCTCCCTTGTCATCCCGAGCGAAGCCGAGGGACCTGAAGTTCCACTCAACCCCAAGCCAATGCAGAGGTCAGGACTCTTTCCTCCACTAGCTGATTCCTCCTGGAAGCGCCGCTCCCCCCTTGTCATCCCGAGCGAAGCCGAGGGACCTGCAGTTCCACTTAACCCCAAGCCAATGCAGAGGTCAGGACTCTTTCCTCCACTAGCCAATTCCTCTTGGAAGCGCCGCTCCCCCCTTTGTCATCCCGCGCGAAGCCGAGGGACCTGCGGTTCCACTCAACCCCAAGCCAATGCCCGTCGCTCATGACGTCGACTTCTGTTCTTAGCCCATCGCAAGTCACAGTGCGGCCCTGATAAACTCGATCCAATTCGGTGAGGCGCCATGCTCTTTCCTGATTCCACGCTTGGTCTGTTCGGCCACCGCAGGTGCTGTCTGAATGTGATCCAACATAGTAAAGCGCGGATGAAACACCGCAACGTCTACGTCGCGCCAGAAGTAATGGTCGCTCGAATGAAGAGGCGCGCCGGCATTAGAAACCTGCAAAGGGCCGACCTGCTGGAGATCGCCAGAACCATCGTCGATGAGACGCAGCTCCATACTGAGACGCTCTCCATTTTGCAAAGGGCAGCCAGCCGCCTGGACGCGGCAAAAGCGTGGTACCTCGCGGATGAGATCCGCGATCTTATCGAAAAGATCCGCAACGCGGAGAAATCCCCCTCCTCATAAAGGGCGACTTTCCGTCCTACTGCACGACAAGGGAGCAGCTGGTAGTGCTTTGTGTCGTCCCCGCCGTCGCAACCACCTGGAACGTATAGGTACCAGGAGGCGTGTTATTTGACTTTGAGGTCGAAGAAGAACCGCCACAACCCAACGGCAACAAAGTGAACAAGGCGAGCGCAAGGATCATCCAATAAGGCCGCCGGCGCTTAGGCCAGACCAGTAGCAGACCGCCGGCAAACATGCCGCAGCTCAACGTTGTCATGCCGGGCCCCAGAAAGGGTTGACCGTTTGCCGTCTTGCCGGCCGCCGTGGAAACCGTCAACGTCGACGACTGCGGCGTTCCTCCTGCCAACGTGAGTGTGGCTGGGTCGAAGCTGCACGAAGCACCCGCCGGCAATCCCGCGCACGTCAAGGTAACGCTGCCGGCATAACTCGCCGCCCCCGTCACGCTGAGCGGAAGACTCGCACTCTGTCCCGAGGTCACAGTCACAGCTGGGCTTCCGCCGCCGCTCTGTACAGCAAAGGCCGCGGCGTTAGGAATCGCTACCAGCGGAAACGGCGCCGAACCAGTAACCGGAGTTGCAGCGAAGACTAAATCCGGATAAGTACTACCAGCAGGTTGAAGGAGTCCCAGGGAAGCAGTATTGAAGTAGTTGAACGCCGTAGGAACAGCGGGAATAGCAACTTGCACCACCGGTGTGCCGGCGGAAAACCCACCCTTGCCATCTGCCAGTAACACCGCTCCACTGCCGAACACCAGATCGGGTGTGCCATCAAAATTAGCATCTGTAACAATGGCATTGCCCGCCGGAGGCTGTCCGCTCGTGGTGCCCGCTTGCACGGTGGTGCTGATGGTCGAATTGATCTCTGCTCCAAACGTGCCATTCCCATTGCCCGGCAGAAAAATAATTTGCGAAGCGTAAGTCAAGCTTGTTTGCATAGGCGGAGGATAAACGAGCACGAGATCCACTTTTCCGTCCCCATTGAAATCAGCTGCCTGCACGCCGAGCAACTCGATCGAACCGCCGTTCTGTTGTGTCGTATAACTCACCGGCACGGCAGTCGCAAAGGTGCCGGTCCCGTTGTTCAACAGGGTTGCAATCGTGGCCGGTACCTCTGCATTGCCATATCCCAGGAAGTACATCTGGGCCACCAGGTCCAGTTTTCCGTCGCCATTCAAATCGACAAAGCCGAGGGAAGCAAGTGTGATGGATGCCGAGTCTTGTCCTGTCCCCAGCGTGAACGCCCCGAGCGACTGAAAGTTGCCGCCACCCTGGTTGGCAAACACCGTCACCTGTAATGGAATATTCGGGTTCTGGCCGAGGGATCTGGGGGAATCGCATTTACCGCGATGATGTCCGGTTTGCCATCTCCTGTCACATCGGCCGCGTACGTTCCCCCAAATCCTGTGGAGAGAAATGCGGGTGTCACCGGCTGCTGAAAGGTGCCATCGCCATTGCCGTATGCCACTGCTGTGCCGATCAGCAGGTCAAGCTTGCCGTCGCCATTCACATCGATCGCAGGCGGCGTGGATGTGACCGTAACGTTCGCCGAAGCCGCCGTCGGCAGTGTTAACTGCTGAGGGGCAACAGCGGTGTAGCCACCTTTCCCATTGGAGATAAAGCTCTGAACCCTGACCGGGCTCGAGCTCGTGCCATTGTCAACTAGTCCATAGACCAATAGGTCTGGAGCACCATCACCATTCAGGTCTCCTGTCACCTGGCCCTGCAGGTTGGTGAAAGATGGATCAATGGGTCCGCCAAAGTATGTGCCGAAAGCTGTCGTGTTGAAAGCCGGGCCCGCAGGCGCAGCAGCCAAAGTACCCAATGAATCGAAGCTTTGCGCGCTCCCCGCCGTGATCGTCACCGCACTTCCAGACGGAGCGGAACCGGGAGGGCCTGTCACTTTTATGACAGCGGCGGTTGTTTGCGCAACGGCGATAGAACAAAGAAGAAAATACACACAGAGAACTGATGGGCCTTGAAACCGGGGCATAGTACACCAAGGGAAGTTTATTCAATTCATCAAACGGAATGCACGCGCAGTATAACTGTTGCAGCAATGATTCGCTCGTAAATTTTCCCTCAATTTGCCTAATAGTCATATCTGCTGGACAGTCTCCCAGAGGAGATGACCCTAATAGACACCATGGCGGTCATATTTGGTATACATATGCTTTTCCTCTCGCAGGAGTCTGTCTCTCGTCCCCGTCGAAGTCATTAGAACGCGAGCATACCCACCGAAGACCGGCGCTACGGCATCATCGAGCCTGTATGTACACGGCTCTCCGCAAAATCGAGCTCTCTCTGCAGCATCCGCAACACTTCATCGTCAATTCGCCTCTCATTCCGCAGCCGGATCAATGCCTCTCGTTCCACCTCCAGTGCTGCCAGAATCGCATCACTCCTGCGAGCCTGATCGACCACTCCTTGCGCTGGCTCCTCGCCGTTCCGCAGGCAGCGCATCCAGCCTTCGTTGATAACTAGCGATCAACTCTCCAAACATCGCGGATTGATCACGATTTTTTGAGCGCTTTCGGTCCAGATGCACCAGCGCTTCTCGCAGCATGACACGCCGCGCTTCCTGCTCCTCATCGTTTATGCTCCCCGAGGCTGAAAGCCCAAGACGTCGAATCAGCCATGGCAGCGTCAGACCCTGCAAGACCAGGGTCGCCACAATCAGGCAAAACGCGAGGTAGATAATCATGCTTCTCTGCGGAAACATTCCTCCACCCGGCAGCGCATACGGCAGAGAGACCGCCGCTGCCAGCGAGAGTACCCCACGCATGCCACCCCACCCGATCACAAACAGTCCTCGTGGCTCCGGTTCTTCCACCTCGACCTTCTGCACCCACCGCCGCACCGCGTATGCGATATAGGTCTCTCCATATACCCATGCCATCCGCAGCGCGATGATGACTGCGCTAAAACCGACTCCGTACTCCAGCAGTACCAGGCGACTCAGCCCGCCAATCTGTGCCATCACATACGGAAGCTGCAGCCCAATCACCACAAACACGATTCCGTTCAGCACAAAGGTCAGTGCGTCCCATACTGCTGTCATCTGCAACCGGACTTGCGGTGACATGTACTCCGGACTCTTCCGGCTCATATACATGCCGCAAGCAATCACCGCGATTACGCCCGAGGCGTGCGCCCGATAGCTTATGAGGTAAGCCGCATAGGGAACCAATATGCTGATCACGATCTCAATCGGCCCGTCATCCACCCACTTTTCAAACAAGGCGATCACACCACCGATCGCCAGTCCAACAAATACGCCGCCGCCGATCAAGAACACCAGCTTGCCCAACCCCTTCCACAATCGATGGAGTTCGGCCCGTCATCAGGATAGCCAGTCCAAACTGTAGTGCCAGCAACCCCGTGCCATCGTTGACCAGGCTCTCGGCCTCCAGAATATGCACGATGCGATTGCGGCAGTCCTACCCTTCGCGCAATCGACGTGGCTGCGATTGCGTCCGTCGCTGCCACGACCGCCCCCAGCAGCACTGCGGATTTCCAATCGAAGCCCGGCAGCAACGACCCCGCCGTCATCGCCAATCCAACCACCGTGAACAGCACGAGCCCCACCGCAAGCATCGCGATGCTCACAAAGGTCCGTTGAAATTCTCTCCACGATAGGGTCCACGCTGCTGAATACAGGAGCGGAGGCAAAAATACCAGAAATACTAGATTCGGATCGAGCCCAATCCGCGGCATCCCCGGAAGAAAACTCACCAGCAGTCCAGCAATCACCAACAGGATCGGATAGGGTACTTTCAGCCGCCGGGCAAGTCCGGCAAACATCGCCACAAACACGAGCAGCAGCAGGAATACTGCGAGCGCGGCCTGTATGCCGGCGCCACTGGCCATTAGCCCACCATCCGGGTATATGCACCACCGATGTCGGAAATCAAGACCATGATCGATTATCACTCCCGACCAGAGCGCAAGATGCTCAAATCGTCCCCGACCGCCGCAGAACATGCGGCGGGGAGTTTCCTGCTTTGCACGTCGTCCATCGATAAGCTCAACCCTAGCATGTAGGAAATAAAGGACCAGCCGGCCTAACCTGCTATTACCGCAAGCTGTTCGCGGCGGGGAGGATGGTCGAGGTGACGTTCATCAGGTGGTAGTTGCCATACGTCGCGAGGAAGCTCCACTTGAAGCGCCCCCCATCGAGGGACGATGCCTTGGAGGAGATGGTTCTGGGCAGCCAGAAAGGCTTGCCGTCCATCATGACGCGCGCGTAGTCGATGGACCAGGACCAGGAGACCGGGAACTTTGAACCTTCATTGTGGCGGGGCGCCGTTGCTCGAGACGGACAATCTGCATCGAAGATGGATCGATGAAGGCACGGCCGGTGGTCTGTTCACGCACGGGACATTGGATACCCGCGGGGAGAGGTGACTTGAGGGCAAATTCAAGAACGAGGACGTCCGCGTGGAGAAATAAGATGGCGTCGCCAGGCTTGTGGCGCATGTTGGGGAGCAGGCGGTACTCGTAGCAGTCTTTGAACTGTGGCGAGAAAACATTGGGAGCCCGGCTAAACGCCCCGACCAGAATGGCGGGCCCGGCCAGGGACTGGCCTTTGGCGGCGGGTTGATGGTCGACATATTTGATTTCGCGGGACTCGACCAGGTCGGCGGTTTTTCCATCGGCACTGAAACGTTTGAGTCGAAAGATAGAGTCGATGGTGGACTCGACCGTGGACTCCAACTCGCTGTCGTGGACACCCTCTTCGAGGGAGGGTATAAGGGCTGGTTACGCTGGAGACCACATGCTCATCGGCGAAGACGTTGGGGAGGGAGGATAGGGATTGGAGCAAAGTTGTCCCACACGCGGAGCAGAAGCTTGTCGGTGGCCGGGTCGGAAGCTGGGGACGTGACCGGTTGCTGGACGGGGTAAGTCTGGTGAAGCCGGCGAGAGTTTGCGCTGGCACGGAGGGCGGAAGGGAACTCGCCTGGCTGCGGACGGCTTGCGGGGCTGAGATGCGGAGGCGGCGGTCGGAGGTTGCCGGCGTCGCAGGAATGATCTTCGGGATATCCGGGGATACTACGTTGCGCGACAAGGTGGTCAGGTGCTGCTCAGAATCGGTCACCACTTCGCGTATCCGATAGCTGCCAGGCTTCAGTTGAAAGTCCATGTCAACACTTATCCCAGCCTTGAGAAACTCCGGCAACTGTCCATCAGCAACATCTACGGTTGCGTGCCTCTGCTGGGCAATCAGCAGATTCTCTTTTTGATCGAAGACACCAAAAACAAAGGTCAACGTATCGAGGTTATGGTCGCCTTCCTTTTGAAGATGGAGTGATTTGGGGTCCACGTGGGACAACAACGACAGCTCGTGTGTTTCTCCCTGCCCCTCTGAGACTTTAGCGTCCAGAACAACCGGAAACTGCGCGATTTCAGTTTTCGAAAGAAGCGCTTCCCGAATCTGCTCCTGCTCTTGATCGGCGGCACTGGAAGCTTCTACTTCGTTGGCCTCCGCCTTTGCCTCAGCTTCATTCCTGGGCGCGAAATAGCTCCGCCGAGCCTGGATGCTATATCCCGTCACCTTCTCGGCCAGCGTGACCTTCAACTGGTGAAGTTTACCGTCCGGTTTAAGGTCCTTGGGAGCGAAGGCCAGGATATAGGCGCCGGGAGATCCTGCCAACCGCCCAAATCCGGCCCTCAGATCGTTGTTGTTGTGAAAGTATTCGCCGCCGGTGCCTTCCGCAACCTGTGCCAAAACATCCGTTGCGAGCACTTCCCTGTTTTGGTCCATGCGATGCATCAGCTCCACTTGACATTCCGGTGGCCCCCGGCATGTACATCCGGGATGCGATCCACCTGGCGCGCGACGACCGGCAGCCCTCTTGGGTCGAGCGAACTGATGACCACCTGTAAACGCAACGCCTGGTCGATGATCCGCTCCAATTGAAACTGGTTGTCGTCCTGCAACAGGAAGCCAGGGGAACCAAAAATGACGATTCGCTGACCGGGCATCTGTGCCGTGTACTTCACCACTTCCTCAAGTTCCCGCAGGTTGGAGCGGGTAAGTATTTCAGCTTGGCCCGCAACCGTGTACGCTTTACCCAGAAGGTAATTCTTATTTGAGCAAGGGTTGGACAACGATGGCAAGCAATCGCGTTGTGGCCTCTGTAGGCCAATCCCCAGGCATCTGCAGTGTTCCAAGGGATTGTTGAAGATCGAGTCTGCGCCCTGGTTTTCGTCATTTCCAGCGCCTGATAGTCGGAAAGGTCCGGGCAATCATGCCCGGGAGCGGGAGCGCGTCCACTGGCCCGGAGCCTGGACAGGGCTTCATGGATCTGCTTCGGGTCAGAGGTAAAGTCGGAAAGCATTGCCCCGGAAGTAAAGATGGCTACACGATCCGCCGGTTGGAGATTGGCAGCAAGGTAGTCATCGGCAGCCTGGCGTACCTGGACCATGTCGTTATCGGAGGTGTACTGGTCGTCAAAGTAGAGAGCCAGAAACCGTCCTGGCAATGCGGAGGAAAGCGCTGCGACCGCTTGTGTCTGGCTTATGAGCTACCACCGGAGCCGAAGGTGGCTCAACCGCAGACTCCACCTCAAATTGCGCGATCGGCTGCTCCTTGCCGGAATCGAAGAGCTTGAAGTCCTCCTTCCGAAGGCCTTTAACCGGCTTACCCTGCGCGTCACGCACGACTACCCGCACCACCACCAGGTTACTGGTTACCTTTAACCGGGTTGTGGGTAGGTTGCTCGCGGTGGTGTTTGTCTGGGCCTGGGCTCTTGCCGGCTTAACAGGAAATACAGAGATCGCGAACAGCGTCGCTGCGATCGCAAGAGATGGGGCAAGGCGAATCCTGAGGCTGAGCATGGACTCTACCCCGACGCGAAAAGTCTAGCATTCTGCAGCAGAGCCCGGCAACGCTGGGACCAATGAATCCCCCTCATTCCGGCCTGGGCGATTTGCTTTGCTTTCGGTCTGAATGCCTTGCGATGGGCCGTTTGCCGTAGCCTGGGTGTCCATCCGGAATCAGTCCGCGATGGGCAGCAAGTTTCGCGCATAACTCGATCAGGGTTTCCCGCTCCGGCACCGTCAGGGAAGAGCCGAGGTCGGCATCGTGTGCCGTGGCGATTCGCTCCACCTCTCCCAGAAGGCGAGCTCCCTTTCGCGTCAACTGCAGTTGCTGGCTTCGACGGTCCTCAGTGCTGCGCTCCCGCGCAACCAGGCCTTTGGTCTCAAGCTCATCGAGCAGCACAACCAAACGGCTGGGTACGACTCCGAGGTGTGAGGCGAGTTCGCGTTGATTCCGCCCTTCATTGGCATGGATCCACCGCAGGATGCCGAAATGGGGCGGTGAAATGCCGAAGCTTGCGATCTTGCGGCCAAAGGAGAGCGCTGCGTGAGTTCCAAGCTGCGACAACAGCAGCCCGAGCGGCCGCCGGCCGGGTACCGGATTCTCCGTGCCCTTTTGTTTCTCGATTGGCATAGCGCTCCTGTATCAAAATATGATACATGTTGAATATGATTCATAGCATGAATCATTCTCATGGTGACGCTAGTCGAAGCATGAGAGAAGTTCCTGCGAAGGAGTGTCCATGTATCGAGTGGCGAAACTGCTTTCCCTCATCTCTACCGGGTTCCTGGCCGGAGTATTTACCTACGCGTTGCTGGCCATCATTCCGGCATGGAACGAAGTACCGCGCGCGGTACACTTCACCTATCGTGTCGCGCTCATGCGGCATAATGCAGTGGTCATGCAGAGCATCATGCTGATTGGCATCCTGGCCCCGCTGTGGTGGGCATGGACTATCCGCGCCGTGCCCGCCGCGTGTATTTGCGCCGCGGCTGCCGCCATCATGAATGTGACGGCGGTGCTGGTCACTCGCTTCGGAAATGTACCCATCAACCAGCTTGTCAGAAAATGGCTCACCGCGCCGCCGCCTGCAAACTACCTGGAGGCACTGCATCGCTGGACGGTATTCAACAACGTTCGTACTGCTGCGGCGGTGTTTGGTTTTGTCCTCATTCTGATAGCCGACGCTCTCATGGACACAGTGGAAAGGAGCCTGATGTGAATTCGTTAACACTGAAGATCTTGCTGACCGTATATATCCTCTACGCCCTCCTGAAGTTCTTCGAGTTCTTCTTCAGGGGTGAAGAAGCGAAAGAGGAAAGGCCTGGATACCGTCTACGTAAAAGGCGGCGGTGCGGTCGTCAAAATCTTTGACAACGCAATGCTGGCCTTCATGCTCGTTCTTCTAGGTCTGCTGTTCTGGGGAGGGGTGGAGTACGTGAGCTTCACTACCGGCTTGCTTGTCGGCATGACCATCATTCAGGTCTACTTCCATCGCTTTTCCGAGCCCTTGCCCCCGGAAAAATCACCCCAGCCGCCCATCACAGCCCTCAAGATGCTCTCTTATTCCGTTCAGGCAAATCCCGCGCGGGCCTGGCGGGAGCTCGTACTGATGACGATCCTCTTTGTCTGGGCTCTCTACATGCTGGCAACGCAGGGATTTGGTCTCTTCACTCGGCACCTCATCCTGAAGCCGTGATCTATTGCTGTAAATCGAGCAGGGGCGCCCTTGCATGACTCTGTCCATCCATCGCTACCATGCCAAGGTTTGCCGCCGCCTTCAACTTGTCATGCCGACCGGAGCGGATCCGATTTCCTACATCGCGGTCGCCACGAGGCCACGTATGCGGCTTTCCGTAAAGAAAGACGCACGAGGTTTGCCAATGCTACCAAGCTGTACCGGAAATCCGGCGGAGCGCAGGGGAGGGACCTGCAGTTTCACTTTCGGCTATCAGCGAATCTGTCGTGGGCGAATCGACACCGAATGCAGAGCCCGGTTCTATGGTGTTCCACTGAAGGGTGGGTGGGTGACGCTTAAGTTCTCAAACCTATGAGCAGGTTGCGCGTTCCAAAAACTACTGCCTACACGAGCCGTCAACGCGATAGGGGGATCCCTCACGGGATCCCCCACGGGCAAGCGTCAAACCGCGGACGCAGCGCCTCGCATGAAGTGAAAGATGATGGAAACAACCGCCAATATCAGCAAAATGTGAATGAAAAATGCGGTTACGTGGAACACGAAAAAGCCTCCGAGCCACAGCAGCAGCAAAACGAATCCTAGTCCTAGAAACATAGTTCGCCTCTTTCTAACGTTCGATTGTCTTCGGGTCTGAGATCCGATCAACTACCCGCAAGCCATCGGGGAAGTGGCCTCATCGGGTGGCTCCGGCATTTGGGGAAAAGATCTGGCAGGCCCGTACTCCGAAAAGTTAGGTGCGCGCTGTTTAAGAAACGTTGCCTTCTTCAGCCAATTAAGCGTGCTGCAACGATCAGGAAGGCATCATCGCAGGCGGTGTTCGGTGCCCATGAGACTATACTCATGGCGCGCAACCAATGGTCGGTCGGGAGTTAAGCAAAGCATGCAATTCATTCTTGGAGTCATTCTTTTCGTTGTCGTCATCGGAGCGATCGACGCAGGCTTGCCCTGGCCGCGTTGTGCATCCAATGGTGCCAGGCAATGATCGCAGGACATTTCGGCTTTGCCGCTTTTGCCAAGTCACGCGAACCCCGTGTCCCCCTCTGGTCCTTGATGTTGGCGACCGTGTGGCTCGATATCGTATTCGTCCCGTTGTTTCTGATGAAAATTGAGACCTTGGAGCCCGTTCCCGGCCTTCACGGTGGGTATGGGGAAAACATCATCCATGCCGATTACACGCACTCCTTACTTGGAGCATTGCTGCTTTCACTGGTATTTGGTCTCGTTTTTGGTGTCCGATGGGGCAAACGCTGCGCCATCGTGCTCGCCTTCATCTCCTTTTCTCATTGGCTGCTTGATCTGGTCGTCCATCGTCACGACATGCCCATCCTACCCGGCAATCTTGGCAATCTTCCCAAGCTCGGCTTCGGCATGTGGCAGTTCCGCACAGCCTCAGCCTTAGTGGAACTCTTTCTCGTAGTTCTGGGTGCGTGGTGCTATTGGCAAGCAGCGAGCCTCGTGGCTGCCGAGTCTCAAAGATGCCGTACCCGAGCGATGATCACAGCGTCGCTCATTTTCCTTTGCGGCGTAATAGTTCTAGCTTTGGACGTCACCGGATAACGGGTCGCTCACGTCGGGCAAACGAAGACCTCAGCGAGTCCTGCACATGCAATGCCCGAGGGCCGGCTCTCCTAAACATTGGCTTCAGCGCAAACACACCGATTTAATTTCCTGGACCTCCGTACTTTATGTCGAGCGAACACCGGGATCGTATGTCTCCAGGACATTGAGTAGACATTCTACTCAATAAGCGTAGAATGTCTACACAATGGTCCGCCGTGTTGCACCTTCCCAGGTCGAACTGCTGCAAGGAACACTCGACCTGCTTATCCTTCGCACCCTGCTTACCGGGCCGGCCCACGGCCACGCGATTGCGAAGCACATCCAGCGCACCTCGGAAGAGCTACTTCAAGTCGAGACCGGCTCCTTATATCCCGCCCTCCATCGTCTGGAAGCCAGGGGCTGGATTGCTGCCTCCTGGGCGCTCTCCGATAAAGGCAAGCGGGCCAGGTTCTATCGCCTTACATCTCCGGGACGCAAACACCTTGCGGCGGAAAGGTCGAAGTGGGAAACCTTCGCGCGCGCCATGGCACTGATCCTGAATCCAGTCGACCAGGAGGCACCATGAACTCCTTCTTTCGCAAGTTAGGTTGGTTATCGCAACGGCGGGGCAGGGAAGCCGACTTACGCGAGGAACTCCGATTCCACCTCGAAGAGGAAATGGAAGAACGTCAGGAGCAAGGACTGGAAGAAAACGAGGCGAGGAGAGCGGCACGCCGTGAGTTTGGGAATGTCACTGTGATCCAGGAAACCACGCGCGCCGAATGGGGTTGGTCTCGATTGGAACAATTCGCCCGTGATGCCGGCTACGGGCTGCGTCAGATCCACCGTAACCCGGCCTTTTCTGCCGTCGCCATCGCGACACTGGCCCTCGGCATCGGGGGCATTACTGCAATGTTCAGCGCCGTCTATACGGTGTTGATTCGCCCCCTTCCTTACGCTGACGCAGACCGCCTCGTCATGATCTGGGACAACATGAGCAAGAACGATGTCACGGCGAAACACAACTCGACGCCGGCGGAGTGGATTGAGTGGCGGCGTCTCAACACCGTGTTCACCGACCTCGCAACCAGCCAGCCGGGCGACGCTACCCTATCCGGTGACGGAGAACCCGAACAGCTTCCGGCGCGCAAAGTATCGTGGACGTTCTGGAACGTGCTTCATGTCCAGCCCATGCTGGGACGCGTCTTCACCGAAGATGAAGACAACAAGAGCGTCCAGGTCATCGTGATCAGCTATGGACTCTGGCAGCGCCGTTTTGGGGGCGCCTCCGATATCATCGGCCGCAAGATCTCGCTCAACGATGCGCCTTACGAGGTGATCGGTGTGATGCCGCGCAACTTCTACTTCATGCCTTCGCATGACATCGACATCTGGATGCCCGCTTCATTCCCTGAGTGGATGCGAAGAAATTTCACCTGGCACGATGCTCACATCGTAGCGCGGCTCAAGCCCGGAGTAACCCTGGAGCAGGCAAGACAGTCCATGCAGGCATTGAGCCTGCAGGTGACGGCGAAAGATTTCCGGGGTCCCCATTCGGTCTTTGTCGTGAGCCTCCGGGAAGAGATCCTGGGCAAGACACACACGGCGCTGATCTTACTCATGTGCGCCTCTGCCGCGCTGCTCCTGATTGCGTGTGTCAACCTGGCAAATCTTCTGCTTTCGCGTAGCGCAGCGCGTGGACGCGAGGTCGCGGTGCGCGCGGCCCTGGGCGCGGGACCAGGAAGACTGATTGCACAATTGCTCACCGAAAGCCTGGTGCTAGCCGCCTGCGGTGTGTTTGCCGGACTCGTCCTTGCGCTCCCGGCCATGCGATTTCTTGAAAGGCTCATACCCGAGGCCATGGGCGCGGCACACCTCACGCTCAATTGGCGTGTGCTGGCATTCTCAGCGGCCATCGCTTTGGCCGCCGCGTTGACTTTCGGACTCGCGCCGGCCCTCCGAACCTTGCGCGTGGCCCCGCAGGAAGGACTTCGCGATGGTAGACGCGGCACAGCCGGCGCACGCAACCATTGGTTTCAACACGCGCTCATCATCGTCGAGACAGCGCTCGCTGTGGTGCTCTTGACCTGTGGTGGCCTGCTTCTGCAGACCTTTCAGCATCTGCAGAATCTTGACCTCGGAATCCGCAGACAGAAACTGCTGACTTTCGAGACCCCACTGTTCCGGTACAAGGACTTCGATAAGCGTGTGGCATTCATCAATGCGGAGATCGAGCAAGTACGTGCGATTCCCGGAGTGATCAGCGCGGGATCGATCAACCTCATCCCCTTCACTAACTTCGCCCACGCAACGTTTTACCGGCTCGCTGGTCAGCCCACGAGCAGTTTTTCCGGACAGGTCACGCTGATTCGAAGCGTGAGCCGCGATTACTTTCCCACCGTCGAGGCGCATCTGCGCGAGGGCCGCTTCTTCACCGCCTCGGATCGAAAGTCCAATTCCCCGGTGGCGATTGTCAACGAGGCGTTTGCGAATCGCCATTTTCCCGGCGCCTCACCGCTGGGCAGGAAGTTTCAGTTCGACGAGGATGGCCATTGGTACACGATAGTCGGCGTTGTGAAGCAGATCCGCGAGAGCGGCGTGCTGGATGAGCAGAAGCCGGCAGTCTATCGCGTGAACGAACAATGCGACGAAATGGGCGACCAGGACGCAGGCATTGTGGTTCGAACCGCCGCCGAGCCCGAGGCCATCATCTCAACCGTCCGTCACGCCATCTGGTCGCTCGACAAGGACCAGCCTGTTGCCCACATTCGAACAATGGAAGAGATCGTCGATCGCCAGCTCTCTACGTCCTCGCAAAGCGCGGAGCTCTTGAATGCATTTGCTCTGCTTGCACTGCTACTCGCGTCGCTAGGGATCTACGGTGTGCTCTCCTACTCCGTGACCCAGCGCACCAACGAGATCGGCGTACGCATGGCCCTGGGTGCGACCTCCAATCAGATATTGCTCTTGTTCGGCAGACGCGGTGTAGCGTTGACCCTTGCTGGCCTCGCGATTGGGTTACTCCTGGCGGCAATCGCAACGCGTTCGATGAGCGCCCTACTCTATGGTTTCCGCCCTGACTATCTGCCAACGGTCGCTGCTGTATCGCTTATCCTTTTGTTAGTGGCAGCTCTCGCCTGTCTTGTTCCCGCTCGCCGCGCCTCCCGCGTCAATCCGGTGACTGCCCTCCGCAATGAATGAGCGGCGTCAAGGTCTTCCGTCTCTCCATCTCGCCTTGGCCTATTTCACGCCCTTGCTGGGATCCCAAACTCCTTGCAGCTTGCGCACGTAAAGAATCTGGCCAATGTGGTACGCGTTGTGTGCTCCAACGTGCGCGACGAGGGAGGCATTTTCGGCCAGCTTCTTGTCATCCGCTGTTTCCACGGCCTTCTCCCAGTCGCTCATCACCTGGTTAAGCTTTTTCACCAGATCGTCCCATTGAGCAGCAGTGAAATTGTCGAAAGTCTCGTTGTTGTTTCCATCGAACGGAGCCTCCTTCTCACCTTTAAAGCGGCTCAGCGCGCGGTCATCCCAATACCACAGATGGTAGGCCAGCTGGCCCACAGAGTGGTTGCCCTTGCCTGGGCTCCACTTGGCCTGTTCGGCGGTGAGGCCCGCGACCGCGACGTTTGCTGGGACGAACCAATCCTCCTCATTGTGAGTGGTGTGTAGCTGCTCCAGCAGTACACCGCGGAGGGTGGTGGGCGGCTTCTTGTCTTGAGCCGAACCCGCAAGCGGTATAGCAAGCAGCAAAAGGAAAGCCAGTCTTTTCATTGGTTGGAACCTCGCTTGGCGATGGATGTCGGAAGTATACCGGTGAATGAATATCGCGTGGTGAGAGTGGTAAGGTTCCTTCGGTGCGGTAACAGCAGATGTGGTCACAACGCGAGCTTGGCGAATCATCACTTAACGCGTTGGAACAACCGCTCGTCCCAATCTACCTGCTGCGGTCTGGAAGCCGTTATCTTTGCAAAATCAGAATGCTCCGTGTTGAGCACAACATTGTATTCGCGGCCACGCGTGACAACACTCGGCGCCAGCAGAACGGCGGTCCGCCTCTCTTCTAACCATTGGTCCCCATACGAACGGCTTACCATTTGATCTTCGGCGTCCCAGCCCCGCAGAGCGCGGGCTGAGACCGCTTCGATGTGGAGTCCATCAGGGACTGTGAT
This sequence comes from uncultured Acidobacteriaceae bacterium, assembly GCA_963775365.1. GTDB lineage: Bacteria > Acidobacteriota > Terriglobia > Terriglobales > Acidobacteriaceae > PALSA-350. The sequence goes on from CAVZJL010000005.1 coordinate 136,693, forward strand.
TTCAATCACTGCGTGTGTTTTGGGTACCCGGCCCAGGTTGCTGTGGACCAGGACTTCCAACACGGCGCCGGCAAAAGTCTGTGCGGCATAGATCACTGACCGGCCAGGGGAGTTCCATCGGCCTCCAACCAGCTTGGGGCCTGTGCCATCGAAAACAGGGAAGCGTTGGTCGGCGATGCGGAACGCTCGCATCAGGCAGGGATGCCATAGAAGAGCCGATCAAGCAGGTCTTCGACCCGACGAGCTCCCAATTCGGTCATCGCTGATTCGAAAGGAGTCCGCTTACTAAGCTCCGGGTGTGGTTTGGTCAGCCATTCGCGCGCGTCTTGACGATCGTCCCACACGTACTCCGCTGCGGCGATCACCCGTGCCAGGCGTTCCGTGCGTTCACTCTCTGCCGCCGAGAGGCGCGTGCGCCGCTTGAAAGTCGCCTCCGGTACCACGCGGAACATTACCCGGCGGGCGTCCCCTGCAGAGGTCGAGATCCGCTCCGCGGTCAGTCGTAATGCTCGCTTCGGGAGGCCGTGAGAAATCACCTGTTCCAGGTCACCTACGGACCGGATACGACGGCCCAGGATGGCCGTTCCACCCATGACATCCGCAATTTCTTCCGGCCGGATCATGCGTTGCTCCTTGCAGCTCATTATAGCTATATTGACGGATCATGTGATCCCATCTCATCCTGCGGGGTGCCTAACGGTCCGGCACGGTAAATTTATCTACGAAGATCTTCGTTGACAGCTACGAAGGACTTCGTATATGGTTTTTTCATGAAGATGAGGCAAAGCAATTTACCCAAGCCGACCGAAGGGGAACTGGAGTTACTTCGGGCGCTGTGGGTCAAGGGCTCGGCGACCGTCCGCGAACTTCATGACGCGGTAAGTCAGGAACGTGCGCTGGGATACACCACTGTTCTGAAGCTGTTGCAGATCATGACCGAGAAGGGCCTGGTGCAGCGAACCGAGGTGGGTAGGGCACACGTCTACCGCGCCACGGCAAGCCAGGAAGAGACACAAAGCCAGCTCTTAAGAGATCTGAGTGAGCGATTGTTTTCCGGCTCTGCCACTCAGCTCGCTATGCACGCGTTGACCATGGAGCCCGCAACCAGCGACGAGTTAAAGGAAATTCGCAAGCTAATTGAGCGGAAGCAGGAGAAACGATGAATCCTCACTTGGAGTCTCTAGGCTGGACGCTGTTGCATTTCTGCTGGCAGGCGGCAGGGATCGCGCTCGTCTATTGGCTTGTCGATGCTGTGCTATCGAAGGCGCGCAGTCAGACCCGCTACGTATTAGCGCTGGGAACCATGCTCCTGATGCTGGGCGCCGCGCTGGCAACCTTTGCCTATGAGGAGACCCGGGGAGACTTCGGTCTATCGTCTTCGCCGGGCGCATTCTCGTCCGCCGGAATGGCGGCGATCGGATCGGGCATCGCAAGTGATCTCGCGCCCTTGGCCGGACTGAAGACAGCCGCCTCTACAGCCCAGCCCGCGCCCCAATATCTGTCCCGATTCTTGCCCTGGCTCGACGTCGCCTGGTTGCTGGGCGTGGCGTGTCTTTCGACGCGAACCATCGCCGGGTGGCGGCTGGTTCAGCGGCTGCGCCGGAGCGCGTTGGTGGAGGCTCCTGAAGCCGCGTACACGAACTTTGTCCGGTTGGCTCAAAGGCTGGGCATCACCCAACAGGTTAGTCTCTGTATTTCCCACCACATTCAAGGGCCGCTCGCAATTGGAATCGTGCGATCCCTGGTAATACTGCCTGCGTCTGCGCTAATGGCTCTCAGTCCGGAGCAGCTGGAGGCGGTGCTTGCCCATGAGCTCGCGCACGTGCGTCGTGCCGATTATCTCTGGAACCTGATTCAGACCATGGTCGAAACCCTACTCTTCTTTCACCCCGCCGTATGGTGGGTTGGACGCAGGTTGCGTGAGCAACGCGAGCTTTGCTGCGACGATGTGGCCGTCCAATCGTGTGCCGACCCTCTGGTGTATGCGACCGCGCTGCTGCGCTTGGAGGAGCGTCGCACCCAGCGGCTTAACCTCGCGATGGCTCTGGATGGGCACAAACCATGGTCAGGTCTTGGCATGCGCATCGCGCGCATTCTCGGCGAAACAAAGAGTGAAAAAAGCCCCCGTGAGCTAGTCCCCATACCGCTGGCTGCCATCTGCGCTGCGTTCCTGCTCGTGCTTTTGCCCATGCCGCAACTCTTCGCGGGATTACGCAAGAATGTGCAGGCTCAAATTGCGCCGCCCGCGATCTCTGCACCGCCTGTGCTTGCTCCCGCACCGGCAGCCGTAGACCTTCCTGCCCCTATGGTGTCGAGCATCGTACGCGAGGCTGTCGCAAACGATGGCCCTGCCACTGCAACTGAAGATCCCCGAACGACCGGTACGGGCACGGGAGAAGGTGCGGGAAACGGCGCTGGCGCTGGGGCTGGTTCAGGAAGCTCCGGCGGGAATGCGGAGCAAGCCGCACCCGTTGAAGCCCCCGCACACAAGGCCGACTATATCGACGCAATGCGCGCTGCCGGCTACGACGTAGATATCGACAAGTACGTCGCCATGAAGGTCCAGGGCATTACTCCCGAATACGCACAGTCGATGGCCAAGATGGGCTTTGGTAAACCCACCGCGGATGAGCTGATCGCAATGAAGGTCCAGGCCGTTACTCCGGACTACGTATCGCAACTGCGCACCGCGGGCTACGACACAGATATCAACAAATATGTCGCCATGAAGGTGCAGGGCATTACTCCCGAGTATGCGCAGGCGATGGCGAAGGTCGGCTTCGGTAAACCCACCGCGGATGAGCTGATCGCAATGAAGGTCCAGGGCGTGACGCCGGATTACGTAGCGCAGCTCCGCACCGCGGGGCTGCAACCAAGCAGCTTCAACGATCTGGTCTCTTATCGCATCTTCAAGGTTACGCCGGAGTTTGTCTCCGCGATGAAGGCCGCCGGTTTCGACGCGATTCCGCCCCAACAGCTGGTGGCACTGCGGGTTCATAATGTGACTCCCGAATATGCCAGGACGGTGAAACAACAATATCCGAACGCCACCCTCGATCAGCTGATTCAGCTTCGCATCTTCCACATTGACGATGCATTTATCGCCGATGCCAAACGTCATGGCTTCGATTCACTCTCCATCGACAAGCTGGTGAAACTGCGCATTTCTGGCGTACTCGGTGATTCCGACGGGGCAGCAAAATGACGAAGACAGGTTGGATAGTTTCTATCTCCCTGGCAGCCTTCGCCTGCTTACTTTTGCAGGCGGAGGAGCAGCTTCGAACACTCACCGGCTCGTGCAGCATCACTGCCACATCCAATGAGACTCAGGCGGATCTTCGCTTGGAACGCAGTGGGTGCGACGGCAACAGAGACTGTTCTTCCGACCAAACCCAGGAGCCGTTGAGCGCGTTCTCCGGCTTTGCCCTCGCCGACTTACAGCGTGAAGGCGCTCATTTGGACGCGAGGATCCGTGCCGAAGCCGGCACCCTCACCTGCTCCGGCGCCGTACATGATGGCAGGATGAGCGGTGATTTTACATTCGTACCCGATCCGGCCTTTGTCGACCGCATGCTGCACCTGGGATTTCGCGATCTTGAAGCGGAGAAACTGCAGGCCTACACGCTCTTTGACATTGGGGTTGCCTGGGTGCACTCGTTGCAGACCGCGGGCGTAAGCGGCCTTGATTCCGCCAACCTGATCGCGCTGCGTATCTTCCACGTAGATTTAGACTATATCCGCAGCCTGAATGCGCTCGGTTACCCAACTCCGGAGGCGGGCAAGTTGATCGCCTTGCGCGTGCAGCACGTCAATCCGGAAGAAGTAAAACAGATTCGTGCCCTGGGCTACCAGCCAACGCTCGATGAGCTGATCCAGATGCGCATTTTCAAGGTCACGCCGGATTTCATCCATCGCATGCAGGCCAGGGGTCTGAACAACCTGACCATCAGCAAACTGGTTCAGATTCGCATCTTCCAGTTAGCCGAGTAAAGGCCGATCCGCAGGGATTCTAGGCTTTCAGCAGCGTTGTCACATACGCCGGAGTCAGCGGGATTCTGCGCGGGTGCACTCCGGTTGCATCGAAAAAGGCAGCGGCGACTGCCGGCGTACACACCGCATTGGCAGCTTCCGAGCCTCCGCCGAATCCTTTGTCGTCACGCGAAATCTGCACCACCTTGATCTCTGGCATCTCTGCCATGGTCAGGATCTTGTAGCGGCTCCAACTGGTGCTGGTTATTTTTCCCGTGTCGAAGGTGACCTCTTCTTTGAGCGCTTCACTGATGCCCATGACAACGCCGCTCTTCATGCAGCGTTCCAGTTGCCGCGGGTTGATGACTTTGCCGCAGTCGACACCAATGGTGAACTTTGTCACTTGGATCGCGCCCGTATCCGGAGTCACCGCGACTTCGGCGATCCCCATCCAGTACGAGTTCTGGCGGACCATGATGGATACTCCGCGGCCGCTGACGGGCTCAGTTCCAGTACTGCGTGCGCCCGGGTGCGGCGAAGGACGTGGCTCCCATGCGGCTGCCTTGGCCGTGGCATGGATGATGTCGATGAGCCGCTGGTCCGTGGTGTGCAAGAGCCGGAACTGAATTGGATCGATCCCTGCGGACGATGCCGCCTCATTCATCAGCGACTCGAGCGCGAAGTTCTGCTGCCGCTGTCCGGGCGTGCGCATGATGAGCCCGCGCAATCCGGGCGCCTTGCGAATCCGCTCCCAGGTTCGGCATCCCATACACTTGCTCCTGCCGGCATTGGATCTTGTCGTACGGCCACTCTGTGGCAATCCAGTAGCCCGGTTTGGGCTGGCTGCAAGGCATGCCGGCAAGAATAGCGCCAACAATGCGCGCGTCATTCGATTGCGGCGAGTAGAAGGCGCTGCGCAACGCGGTCACGCAGCCATGGTCGTCAAGACCGCAGGTGATATCCTCCACCCAGCCCGGCGAGGATGCCGACCATGCCAGGTCCTCCTGCAAAGTCCACTGCACACGCACCGGCCTACCGCTTAACTGCGAGAGGATGGCGGCATCCCCTTCGGCGCCATCGCCTCCGAAGGTTGTCCGCCCAAACTGGCCGGCGTGGTCCAGCCAGCGGACGACTACTTTTTCGACCGGTATGCTCAGCGTATTAGCAATCTGTGCCCGCAGGCCTTGCGAGTTTGCAGAATGCGTCCACACCGTGGCCGTGCCATCGCTCCGCACATCGGCCACCGCGACAAAGGGACCAATGGGAGCATGTTTAACGTAAGGCTGCTCATAGGTTGCCGAAATCGTCTTGGGCGCATGCGCCAGAGCCGCAGTCACATCGGCTGCATTCCCCTTGCTTTCCGACGGAGCGCCCCACTTGTAGTCGCGCAGTGCCTGCGTCAGATGTTCGCTGCCCGGCAGACCGGACCATTCGGTCCACTTGGTACTGGAGGCAACCGATCGGGCGGCGCTCACTGCCTCCCATTCATTGGGGGAGAGCACAGCGACCAGGTTCTTTTTGGTGATCACCTGCGCGTTGGGGAAGCGTGTCTTGTCCACCGCGCCGACGGAGATCAACGTCGAGCCCAGCGTCGGCGGGCCGGACCATGCGCGCATGAAGCATCCCGGGCAAAGTGACATCGCAGCTCCACTGCGTTTTGCCCGTAACCTTGCCGGGAATGCCCGGCATAGGGTGAGACTTGCCCACCACTTTGTACTGGCTTATAGGCTTCGTCGGCGGGTCGCCCAGCACCGTCAGACCGTCCAATCCTGCTATCCCATTCCACGACGTTGGGTCGACCTTTGCCGGCGCGCCCGAGACTGGAATCTTCAGATCGAACTGCTGGTCCTGAACAAGCTCTCCGTAGCGGATACTCTTTCCGCCGCCGGAGACGATGCCATCTGTAACCGTAAGAGTAGCGACAGGAACGCGGAGCTTTTCTGCGGCTAGCCCGAGCAGCGCCTGGTAGGTATAGGCGCCCACTTTGCGCAGGTTCACTGCTCCGTAAAGAAAGCCGGCGGAGTAACCGCCGTCCGGCGTCTTATCCGTGTCGCCCATAATGAGCGTGATGGCTTCTGCCTGGACGCTCAATTCTTCGGCGATGACCTGCGCATAATAAGCGCTCATGCCGGTGCCGATCTCGGTGCGGCCGGTGCGCACAAGAATGGTGTTGTCTTGCCGGATCTCAAGCCACGATGCTAAGTTGCCTGGTTTCGGCAGCAGGCTTAACCTCCGCGGCGATGCGCGGAGAGCCCGGGGAATGTGAACGACACCATGAGAGCGCCGCCCATCTTGACGAATCCGCGCCGGGTAAGCCTCGGGGTAACGCTGGAGTCGGCGGAGTGATCCGTCTTCACAGCATGGCGGGCCCTTCCTTCAGGCAGTCATGGTTTTCGCAGCCAGCTGCACGGCGTCGATGATGGCCGCGTAGGTGCCGCAGCGGCAGAGATGCGGGGATGGGGGCTTATTGGTAAAGGCATCTTTGATCTGCACCACGGTAGGATTGGGATTCTTCTCCAGCAGTTCCACCGCGGCGATGATCATTCCACTCTGGCAGTAGCCGCATTGCGGCACTTGTTCGTCAATCCATGCCTGCTGGACGGGATGTAACGTCTTGGCCGCGTCGGTCTCGCTCAAGCCCTTCTTCTCTGCCCACACCTGAGCCAGCCCCTCGATCGTCGTAACCTGCTTGCCGACCGCGGAGGAAAGAGGCGCGATGCACGAGCGGACCTCTGCTCCATCGACCAGGACGGCGCATGCGCCACACTGCGCCATCCCGCAGCCCATGCGCGGCCCGGATAATTTCAGTTCATTGCGCAGCACATACAGCAAGGGAGTTTCTGGCGAAGCGGAGACCAGGTGCTGAGCTCCGTTAACAGATAACGCTAGTTTGTCCGCCATCTTTCCCGCTCCTTCATGGCCTCGCCCCGCCATGCCATCGCAACCAGGTACCATGCCGGCCAACTCAATGCCCAATTGGGAATCCACGAGCCTTTGCTCATCCATGTGGGAATGGTGAGCAGCGTGATGCTGGCCGCCAGGATAAGTGCCGATCTCAATTGGATCTGCGCAATTTGCAGTCCGCGGCAAACTCCCCAGATCGCAGGCAGCAAAAAGAGAAGCAGGCAGAACCGCGATAGCGACTCCACGCGGAACCTTGCCAGGCAAAACACGCAGGGCAGCAAAAGATAAAACGGCACTCACCCGCACAGTTCGCCGCGATATCGATCCCATGACAAATCCACCGGTCCAGGACCAGGCGATCAAGAGAAAGACATTGCACAACAGCAACGTAAAACCTGGGCCCACCGTCAGTCCAGTCGCCTTGAAGATGGTTGGGTGGATCAGCCGTTGATACGTCTGGCTGACAGAGAGGGAGAACCCCATCAGGAGCAGGCTGCCGGGCAATGCCATTCCGAGCGATGCAAGCCACGGCCGCCAGTCTTTCCAAAGCGCCAGGTGCCGCCGGACCGCCAGGCCGAATACATCCAGCACTCCGCGCAGGCCACTCTCGCCAGCTTCCAGCAAATCGCCCAGCACGGCCTCGCGTTCGTCACCTTCCAGCAGTCGGGCAGCAGCCTCCACGAATGACCAGCTGATATCTGTCATGAGGCACTCCCTGTGCGGTTCGCCACCCACGAGGCGCCGCGGCTTACCCGAATCACCACATCGTAGAAGTCCTTTGCCGCCTTCACGCCTTTAGGCGTGACCCGAACCATCCGCTTGGCGCGGCCGCCTCGTTCCGCCGTCGCCTCGCCCATCCAGGTTTTAAGCAGGCCTTTCTTTTCCAGACGCTCAATCGTCGTATAGAGCGCACCGATCGAGCACTTGCGGCCGGTAGTCTGCTCAATCTCTTCGCGAATGGCAGCTCCATAGGCCTTGTCTCCAAGTCCGGCCGCCGCAGTGATCATCAGGTATTCAAATTCGCCAAGCATGATTAGAATTACATTGTGATGCTAATCGCGGATCCTGTCAAGGACGGCCCGTCCCTCACCGCCACCTTCGGAGCCCTCCAAACCTCCGCTGTGGCCCCACGCATCCTTCAACTAGCGCTCAAGGTGAATTTCTGATGTCTGCTGCCATCTGCCATGCCGGCAACAAATGTTGAGTGCATACCGGCAACAGACGCAGGGTGCCCCATGCAAGCCGTCTTTTGGCTTGAGTGGGATAATGGCTCTTGATGTGCTCCTTCCCATTTGCCGTGGCTCCAGGGGAAACAAAATGTTGCAGAAGTATCCGGCAAGACTCCTCCGGGCCCACAAGCACCTCGCTGCCCTTCCGGAGACCGCGACGATTCCCAAAATCCTGTCAGCACTACTCCTTCTTGTCTTAGCCAGCCCCTCTCGTGGGCGCAGAACCTCGATCTTCTGATTCAAACGGCTCTGTCCTCGATGGCTCCGGCTCCCCAGCCAAACAAGTGGATATCGGCATTCGCGGGGACAGAGTCGTTCTCATTGGAAAAAACCTCAGACAAAAAGCCAGCCGCGTCCTTGACGCTCACAGT
>CAVZJL010000006.1:0-47904 GCA_963775365.1 uncultured Acidobacteriaceae bacterium
AGATGATCTTGTCCAGCGACTCGCCCGGCACGTACTGCATAACGATGTAGGCTTCATACTTGATACCGCCCACTTCGTAGATAGCGCAGACGTTCGGGTGTTCGATGGCCAAAGGCCAGGCGTGCTTCGCGCAGCACCGTGCTTGCGCATCTGCTCGATGGTCAGCGCGACCGCGCTTCAATATCTTCAGCACGACCGGCCGCATCAGCAGCGTGTCGTTGGCCAGGTAGACCACTCCACTACCGCCCGCGCCCAACTTGCGAGTCACCTCGTAGTGCTCAATGAGCCGCCGCTTCATGCTTTCAGTCTACCGGTTGACCGGTTCCTCAAATCAAAGAGCAGAATCATGCGAACCAGGCGAACTATGCAGAATTAGGCGAACAAAGCGAACTAAGCGAACTAAGGAACTAAGCGAACTATGCGAACTATGCGAACTATGCGAACTATGCGAACTATGCGAACTAAGGCTCGCTCTCGGACCGCACTATAATGCTTCCCATGGCCGAATTCGGCGACAAGAAGCGCAACGCCTACTGGAACTGGCTGCTCATCCTTCCTGCTTGCGGCCTGCTTTTCCCAGCTATCTACGCGCGGGAGACGCCCACGCTCTTTGGCTTCCCTTTCTTCTACTGGTATCAGTTTGCCTGGGTCTTCCTCACAGCAGCCATCACCGGCCTGGTTTACTTTCTAGTTAAGGACTAGGAATGGAGTTATACTACTCCATAGTTGGAGAGGTATATGTCCAGACCGCCCGGAGCCCTCGCCTATCCTGAGACCCGGTACTCCGCCCCGACCTGCCCGACCTTTCCCGTCCCGAGGAGCGTCGCCGGCTCTCCTCTGCCGCCTTGAAGACGCTGTTCAATATCGTTAAACGCTGGCAAATCCGCGATGAGGATGCACGCCAGCTTCTCGGCGGCATCTCCAACGGAGCCTATTATCTGCTCAAGCAAAACGCACGCGCCTCGGGCAAAACCCTGGACCAGGACAGGCTGGTGCGTATTTCCTATCTGATCGGGATCTTCAAGTCGCTCAATATCCTTTACAGCCAACGGCTCGCCGACCAGTGGATTCAACTACCCAACACCAACCCCATCTTTGCCGGCCGCACCCCGCTTGACTACATCCTGCGCGGAGGCATGCCGGCCATGGACGTGGTGCGGCGACTGCTTGATGCGCGGCGCGGCGGCCGCTAGAGAACATTCGGTCATGGTTGCCCTTCCGCTAACCGATTTGCGCCGCTTCGATACGCACCGCCTCTTGCCGTCGAAGTATTCTCCCAATTACGACTCGGTGCTTACTCGCATCGCCGATAACGATGAGGATCTGCAACGAATCTTCGAGCTCGACAATGCGACCAATGCGCGGCTGCTGGCGGAAGAAAACCGGAGCCCGGGCATCAGCCAACGCGAGCTCGTTTTTCACGTCCCGAACTATCGCGTGATCAACGCCGCTTTCACCCACTCCCACCCGCTAGGAGCACGCTTCTCCACGCCGGAGCGCGGCGCCTGGTATGCCGCTTTTGAACTGGCGACGTCCAAGGCCGAGGTGATCTTTCACAAGAGCATCGAGTTCGCGGAGATCGATTGGAAGGAGCGCGAGGAGATTAGTTATGACGACTATCTGGCCGATTTCACCGCGGCCTTCCACGATCTACGAGGTGTGGCGGACGAGGCCCTGAGCCCCACCAGCTATGTGCGGTCGCAGCAATTGGCGGTGGAACTGATAGAGCTTGGGTCGCTGGGCGTTATATATCCGAGTGTCCGGCGCGAAGGTGGTACCTGTGTTGCCTGTTTTCGCCCCAGCGTTGTTGCCAATGTGCGCAAGAGCATGGGTTACCGGCTCATCTGGACGCCGTTGCGGGCACGGTTTGTGCGTCAGGGTGAAGAGTCCACCTGAAAAAACCACGTTTGGAGTCGACTGGTGGACTTTGCAGCTTCTTCGCCGGATTGGTTAGTTTCCGGACCACTTCACGTCGTTGCGGCGAACGTCGTCGAGGGTAGACGGCGTCCAGGTTTTGCCCCGATCGACGCTTACCCAATGCAATTGGGTTGTACTCCGCAACAACACGGCTGCATAGGTTTCCTGATCAGAATCGGACTTTGGGGCCTGACCGCTTCCTGGCGCGGCGGTCAAGGGCGGTATGCCCAGGAGTTCCACAGCTTTGCCGTCCCACTGCTGGCGGACCTGATGCCAATGCTTTCCCTGGTCGTCTGAACGAAAAAGAGCTGCCATTGCTATCTAATGCCAACTGCGAACGCTGCACCACCAGCAGGCTCGTCGGAGCAAGTCCGCTGGGCAGCGCCGGCGTTGCCGGAGCAGAGCTGGAGGCAGCAGCGGAGGCCTGCGCCAGGCAGGAGTAACCACTGCTTGATACCAGGACGCCGAGCGCCAACAAAGCAATCTGGAAGGATCGTGGACTCCGAATGGCACGGTGTGGGAGAGTCATGTGCTGAGCTTATCGGCCATAGAAAATCCTGCAATGCCCCTTCCGTGTCGGTAATGTGGATCCACCCAAAAAACGTTCTTACTTATGTGTCGCTTGCCGTCCCACAAATGTGGATCAAAGAGCCTCCAGGCCCGGATTTCCTGTACGCTGCTCCAACCATTGTCCACGAGTGCGGCTTTTATAAAGGAAAGCCACATGTAGTTCGCCAACGCTACCGACCCTACAGAAATCCGGGTCTGCCGTGCCATCAACAAGCTTCCGCCGACATGCGCCAAGCCGGGGTGCGGCGGTACTTCCACCTGCCTCTGCACGGCAAAACCCCGGCTCTCGAAGAGAGAACGGGCTGCAACATTGTCGGTCCACACGTTCGCGGTGAGACGGGCAAAACCTCCCGCCTCCGCCTGCTCGATGGCCATCTCCATAAGCCTCGTGCCGATGCCCTGCCGCCGGTGTTGCGATCGAACAGCGACGCTATTCACTAAAAAGCTGTCCCAGTCCTGAGCCTGGTCGATCGGATCGAGGATCTGGACCCGGTCTTGAGGAAGGATGTCGCGCTCCTCCTCCCGCAGCCACGCGGCGGGAAAGGCGTTAATCATTCCTACCACGCCCTTGCCGTCGGCGACAAAACAGTGGCGCCACGAGAAGCCACCTGAATCCTGTTTCAGGCTGCGCGCCATCAGGCCGGCGAGCATCTCCTTGGGCGCCATTTCCTCCAGCAAGAATTCATACATGCCGTCGCCAGCCACGATCGCCAGCTCTGCCAGGGCATAGGCATCGGCTGGAGCCGCAGCACGGAAGACAATTTCGTTGGGCATCACGTGGTCGCACCCAGCTTATTGCGCGGAGCGAATTTTCTCTTGTAGTACGCGGTGGTTAGAGCAATCCCAGGCACACCAATGGCGGTGGGCAGCACCCAAATGACCCAGCTGCCATGGAAAAAGCGGCCAATCGTCGTTACGCTGAAGGCCGTCCAGGCAGCGATGTAGCTGGCCAGCATGTTACCAAGGTGCGTATACCACCAGAACATCTTCTCCTCAGGTGGATGCAGGAATAGCCATATGGACTTGCCCGCCAACCACATGCCTATGATGCCAAAGACGATCGCCGGAATACCCAGGTTCCGCACCAAGGCCGGCCTGAACACACCCAACAAAGCCAGCGCCAGGCTGGAAGCAAAGGTAAAGACGGCGGCGGCCCAGTCGGGCCAGGTCACTTTTTCTCCGCGCGGTAGATTCTTGAGAAACAGGATCCGGTAGGCGGAGAAGGCGGCATAGAAGCTAAACACGGCCACCAACGCCAAAAAGAGAATTGGGCGATACAGGGCGAGCACTAACGCTGTCGACGCGACGACAGCCATGGCCCAGAAATAGACCTTGCCCCAACGCCGATGAGCTTTGCCACCCTTGGCCGCGATCAAGGCGAGGGGAGCCATGACAAAGGCCGTCGCCCCGGCGGCGATGTGCACTCCTAACAAGGACTTTATCCAGACAGGGTCTTGCATCTCAGCCTCCTGCATCGATCTGTCCACCATATCCGATAGTATGGTCGCCATGTCCGTGGTCATTGCGATGCTGCGCGCCGTCAACGTTGCTGGCTATCAGAAACTCAACATGGAGGGGCTGAGAACACTGTGTGGAGGGCTCGGGCTGCTCGACGTGCAGACTTACATCCAGAGCGGGAACCTGGTATTCCGTGAAGATATCGGCGATGCGGAGGCCCTGGCGCGGAAGATTGAGGATGGAATCCACCGCAAACATGGCTTTCGGCCGGATGTGATCGTTCGCACGACCGCAGAGCTGCGGAAGGTGATCGCCAACAATCCCTTCGCGGGACGCCCGGAAGTCGCGCCTAACCGGCTTCTCGCCGTGTTTATGGCGAGCGCGCCGGCACGGCAGGCACGAGAGCAGATTCTTGCCATGCCCTGCGAGCCGGAGGAAATGCACATCAAGGGCCGCGAGTTGTACGCCTACTATCCCGATGGGATGGCTCGCCCAAAGATTCCCATGGCGCGGATTGAGAAGTTGCTGGCAACGCCGTGCACGGGGAGGAACTGGAATACGGTCAATAAGTTACTGAGTATGGCGGAGGCGTTGGAGGGTTGAGAACTCCCTGGTCACAGGTCGCAGCGCGGGTTAAGGCTAGACGTATGCTCAATGACTTGCGCCTCGGCAACCACGATCTTAGTCTGGCTGTAAACGATTAAGAATACGACCGGCTGAAAGCCCCTGGGTACGTTTTTCAGTCCTTCGTTCCTAATGAACAACCGGCAGACTGGCCATTGATTGCTGCGTATCCCACTCAAGCCCAAAGACAGGGCTTGAATGGGGCACCCCAACCTTCGTTGCCGGTGCAGGGGGCACGGTCATTGCTCCCTCAACTGGCCACAGGCAAGTCGGCTCTTCGCGATGACAAGGGTGGGGTGGCGCTTCCATGAGAAATTCGCTAGCGGCTGAAAGAACTGCAGGCCCTCGTCCACCGCACAACGTCCGAGGGTTTGTGCTCGGGAGGTTTAGACTGTAGGAAGCATGATACCTACGCTTGAATGGACCGCCGATGGCGTCCGCTTTCTCGATCAGACTCGGTTGCCGCTTGAAGAGACCTACGTGCTTGCCACTACCAGCGACCAGGTGGCTAATGTAATCACTACTATGGTGGTTCGCGGGGCGCCGGCGATTGGCGTCGCCGCTGCCATGGGCTTCGCATTAGGGGTCAAGAACAGCTCGGCCACCACAATTGCGGCGCTCACGGGCGAAATGGAAGGCATCGCCAAAACACTGGCAGCCACGCGCCCTACCGCGGTCAATCTGTTTTGGGCGATCGAACGCATGCGGCGCCGTTTCTTCGCGCTTGCCGCCCAGCCCGGCGTGAGCCTCGACGCGATTAAGGCCGGCCTGGTTGAGGAAGCCCGCATCATGTACGACGAGGACATTGCCGCCTGCCGGACGATGGGCGCTTATGGCGCACCGCTGATGCCGGCCTCGGGCGGAGTGCTCACCCATTGCAACGCCGGCGCCCTTGCATCCTGCGGGTATGGCATGGCGTTGGGCGTGATTCGGTCTGCCGTCGAGCAAGGCCACCAATTGCATGTCTACGCCGACGAGACGCGGCCGTTCCTGCAAGGCGCACGCCTCACCGCCTGGGAGATGATGCATGACGGTATCCCGACCACGGTGTTGTGCGACAACATGGCCGCCAGCCTCATGCGTCAGGGCAAGATCCAGGCGGTAATCGTAGGCTCCGACCGGGTCGCCGCCAACGGCGACGTCGCCAACAAGATTGGCACCTATGGCGTAGCTATCCTGGCCAAGGAACACGGCATCCCGTTTTATGTCGCCTGCCCGTGGTCCACTATCGACCTGGCAACCCCGAATGGCGATGCCATCCCCATCGAACAACGTGCCGCAGTAGAAGTTACGCACCATGGCGGCAAGCAACTTACACCGAACGGAGTCGGGATCGAAAACCCGGCCTTCGACGTTACCCCGGCCCGGTATGTCACCGCCATCATTACCGAGCGCGGCATTTTGCGGCAGCCTTACGGAGAGGCATTGCAAGGCCTGGAAGCAGCAACAGCTTCCGCTCGCTAGCGGGTTCGCTTCTGCTGTACAGCAGAGGCGAACATGCTTCAGCTCAAACAATCTGCCGGATTTTTTCCATCTCATCTCATCCGGCTCCCCAACCCAGCCGACGTCTTCGGTAAGGTAAAGGCGACGGTATGACGGCTCACGCAATGGTTTTCAGCGCTCTGAACCCGCGCAATCGCTCGCTGCCGCGAGGCACAGTGCTGGTTCTCGGCAGCCTGATGCTTGCTTTCCCGCTATCCGGCTTTCCCGAGGACCGGGCTTCGCTCAAGCTACTGATTCCCACTCTCCTGGCCCTGTTGGGGACCTTTGACACCTTACGCTGCCTGCAGCATCGCTGGAGCCTGTATCACGGCGCAGTGGTGGTGCTGATCTACACCGACATTTTGGCCCTCTGCATGATTCTCTTCCTGCTGCTGTATCCCTACGGCCGCTGGCTTCTTGAGGCCTCATAGGTCTGTTTCACCGGGTGCAAGCGCAAATAACATTAGGCGGTGAGCATCTGGTCGTGCTGAAGTAGAATCTTCGGGCAGACCGGCCAAACAAAATTCCCTCCCCACAGGAGAAAAAAATGCTCAAAGGATTTCGCGATTTCATTCTGCGCGGCAATGTGGTCGATCTTGCCATAGCCGTTGTTATCGGCGCCGCGTTCACGGCGATCGTCAACGCCCTGGTAGCCGACATCATCAATCCGCTGATTTCAGCGATCGTCAGCAAGCCGGACTTCTCCTTCCTGGTGTTGCATGTTCACGGCGGCGCTATCAAGTACGGCGACTTCCTCAACGCCGCGATCTCTTTTCTGATCATCGCCACCACGGTTTACTTTATGGTGGTGCTGCCAGTCAATACCTTGATGGCCAAGTTCAAGCCCAAGGTAGTCGAGGCTCCGACCACCAAGCCTTGCCCGGAGTGCCTGAGCGATATCCCGGTTGCCGCCAAGCGCTGCTCGCATTGCGCCCAACTGGTGGCTTAAACATCAGGGGCCTGCCGCTGGCCCAACCGGCAGCAGTCCCCTTTCCTACCGGAGAGTAAGTTCATTGGCAAAAAGATTTGTCATCTGTTCCCTGCTTGTCATTTTGCAAGCCCACTTGTTGGCCCAGGTTTCTCCCTTTCCTGACCGGGTCCTCGGTTATCGCGACTTCAGCCGGCAGGCCAAGATCGATCAGGATTTCCTGGCAGTCCCCGATCCCAAATTGGCGCAGGAAGAGCTGAAGACGCTGACCGCTGCTCCGCATGTCGCAGCCAGCAAAGAGGACTACGACACCGCCGTCTACGTGGCGGGCAAGTTCAAGGCTGCTGGCCTCGATACGCAGATCGTTCCCTACAAGGCCTGGCTGAATCTGCCCCAGGAAGTGTTTCTGCAGGCCGTGAACGCCGAGGGAAAAATCCTCATGAGCGGGCCCACCCGGGAACACGTCGACGGCGACCCCTACCAGGATGACCCGCGCGTGCTGCCCGCCTTCAACGGCTCCTCTCCGTCCTGTGACATCACTGCCGACGCAGTGTATGTGAACTACGCGCGCCCGGAGGACTTCAAGAAGCTGGAAGAGATGCACATCAATGTTGCAGGGAAGATCGTTCTTGCCCGCTACGGGATGAACTTCCGCGGAGTGAAGGTCTACCTGGCACAGCAGCGTGGCGCCGCCGGCGTCATCATCTATTCCGATCCCGCCGACGATGGCTACTTCCAAGGAGACAAATATCCCCACGGCCCCTGGCGGCCGGATACTGGCGTGCAGCGCGGCTCGGTACAGTACATGTTCAAATATCCAGGCGACGCCACCACGCCTGATGTGGCTTCGACGCCAGGTCTGGCAGCCGCGCGGCGTCTGCCGCTCTCTCAAATCACCAGTCTGCCCACCATTCCCTCGATGCCGCTCTCTTATCACGATGCATCGCCCATGTTGGAAAACATGGGGGGCCCGGTCGCGCCGCGGGATTGGCAGGGCGCGCTGCCCTTCAGCTACCACGTGGGCGGAGCGGGTTTAATCAAGGTCCACTTGCGGCTCAAGATGGACTATGCCGAACGCACAATATGGGATGTGATTGGGAAAATACCCGGCGCCGAGCTCCCCGATGAGTGGGTAGTCGCCGGCAATCACCGCGATGCGTGGGTTTTCGGGGCCGTGGATCCGAGTAGCGGGACCACCGCCATGCTGGAAGCGGTCCATGGCGTGGGCTCCCTGCTGGCGCAAGGATGGAAGCCCCGCCGCACCATGTTCTTTTGCAGCTGGGATGCCGAGGAGGAAGGGCTGATCGGCTCGACGGAGTGGGCTGAGGATCACGCCAAGCAACTGGCTCACGCCGTCGTTTACATCAATACCGACGCCAGCGTTTCCGGCCCTCACTTTGAAGCCGCCGCAGTACCCTCGCTCAAACAGTTCATCCGCGAAGTCACGATGGAGGTCGCAAGCCCCAAGGGCGGTTCCGTCTTCGACGAGTGGAGAAAGGATCAAGGGGATGTCGCTGGGCGGCGCCACAACGTTTTCAACGACGCTTCGATCGCCGCACCGGCGAGCGGTGAGGTGCGGGTGGGCGATCTGGGCAGCGGTTCAGATTACACGCCCTTTATCCAGCATCTCGGCGTGCCGTCAACGGATATCGGTTCCACCGGCCCCTATGGCGTTTATCATTCTGCGTTTGACAACTACGCCTGGTTCGTCATGAACGCTGACCCGACCTTCGTCTACGAGCAGCAAATGGCCCGCGTTTTCGGACTCGAGGCACTGCATATGGCGGATGCTGATGTGCTGCCGTATGACTACATCACCTATGCCAGGCAGATACAAGCTTACTTATTTGCCGCGCAGGCGCGAGCCAAGGACGCAGGGATGGCGAGCGTTGACTTCAGCGATGCACTCGGCGCAGCTACGCGATTTACGGCTGCTGCTACGGTGATGTACTCCAAACAACTCTCGGCAACAGGGAACCCGAATGCGCTGAATGCTTCGTTGCGAGCAGTGGAGGGAGATCTGCTTGCGACGGATGGGCTGCCTGGCCGGTCGTGGTTCCGGCACACAATTTTTGCCCCAGGAGAGTACACGGGTTATGCCGCGGTTGTTGTCCCAGGGGTAAATGAGGCAATCGATGCCCACGATCCGGCTCTCGCACAGGCACAAATGGCAAATGTTACAGCGGCGTTAGTGCGTGCGGCCGCTACTTTGGAGGAGGGGATGTAGGGGGCTGCCTCTGTTCCCTCACGAAGGGACGGGTCCCACATCTCGCTCGATTTTTCGCGAGATGTGGGATTCCACCGAGATTGACCACTCAGTGCATCGGACGAATCGAGAGTCAGAGGGAAAGAGCAATGGCATCCCACATCTCGCGAAAAACGAGCGAGATGTGGGGCACCCGTCCCTTCGTGAGGGAACAAGAGAGCCCTTGGACCTGCGGTTTCTTCAAATCGCTAGCCGGGGTTTGGCTGGTCGGTCAGGATTTCTTCGCGGACGTTTTTGAGAACTGCCAGCGATCGCTGGACTCCGATTTCTCCGCTCAGGATTGGGTCTTCGTTTTCGATGCTGAGCATTCCGTTGTAGCCCACTTCCATGTAGGCGGCGATGATGTCCTTCCAGGCGCTTGCGCCGTGGCCGTAGCCGACCGCGCGGAAGAATTCCGATGCTTCGTGGTCGTCTTTCGTGCCGAAGTTCAACACGCCAAAACGGTCTACGTTGTGAGGGAAAAAGGCGGTGTCTTTCATGTGCGCGTGATAGATGGCTCCCTGCTTGCCCAGAAAGCGGATGACCTCAACCGCATTGCATTGCTGCCAGAAGAGATGGCTCAAGTCGCAGTTCGCGCCGATCTCCTCGCCCACCGCCTCGCGCAGGCGCAACAATGACCGCGGGTTGAAGACTACGAAGTTGGGGTGCATCTCCAGCGCAATGCGGTGAACACCCTGCTGGCGGGCAAACTTCACCGTCTCGCTCCAATAAGGAATGACACGCTCTTTCCACTGCCAGGCGAGCGCCTCGCCGTGCTCCGGCGGCCAGTCATAAACCACCCAATTAGGCACAGTGTCGGTCGGCGAGCCCCCAGGGCAACCGGAGAAGCCCACTACGGTGGGAATTCCCAGCATGCCGGCGAGCTGCAGAGTCTGACGAAAATCTTCCGTTGCCTGCCTGGCCTTGGCCGCATCCGGATAAAGCGCGTTGTTGTGGCAGCTCAAGGTCATGACAGGAATGCCGCGGTCGTCAAACTTCTTCTTCCAGGCGCGCGCCTTGGCCGGGTCCGCCACAAGCTCCGGACGAGGACAGTGCGGCGACCCATTCGGACCAGCCGCGCCAACCTCGACCGCCTCAATGCCCAAGCTGACAAACTTGTCCAGCATCTCGTCCAAGGAGAGTTTGTTGAACGGAGGGTCAAAAACACCGATAGGCAGGCTCTTTTTGGAAGCGGCCGGCTTCTCCTGCGAAGTTGACTGCGCTGCTGCCGGCATAGATAGCGGAGCGGAAGCCAGCGCCGCCGCTGTAGTACCTAAGAACTGCCTGCGATTCATGGAGTGCTCCAGAGCTGAATGGGATGATGACTCTCGCCACGGATAGCATACTAAGCTCAGCGGGCTCTTTTCGTATTTGAAACGCTCTTGCGTTTTTTGAAATCATACTGAATTTGCCCATGCTATGCTGCTTTCATGCCGAAAACCGACGCCCCTCCCCGGAAAGCGACGGAATCCGCAAAGAGCAGCGCCGGCAATCAGTACCTCTCACGCGCAGTGAGCAAGAGTCTTAAAGTGCTGGAACTTTTGCAATCGGCTCGATCACCGATAGCGCTTCACGAGATTGCCAAGCGCATTCAGCTTTCAAAGACTTCCACCTTTCGCCTACTACGGACGCTTGAGGCCGCCGACTGCGTGATAGCCGCAGGCGCGGGCGAATACCGTCTGGCCCCGGGAATTTATTCCGTTGTGCCCACGCTTTGGCTTGCCCGTCTACTGCGCGTGGCAACGGTTCGCATGCAGGAACTGAACGCCAACTTGCGGGAAACCGTAAGCATGGCGGCGCTCTTCGATAACCGGATCGAAGTGGTGGCGGTGATCGAAAGCCCGCAGACCATCCGGATGAGCAACGTGGTCGGCCACATCGTCCCTCCCAACGCCAGTTCCCTGGGAAAGGTGATTACGGCGTTTCAAAGCCAGGAGCAGAAAGAGAAACTGCTGCGCAGTTATGGATTTTGGCGCTTTACCGAGCGAAGCATCACCGACGCACTGCAACTACAACAGGAGTTCAACCGGGTGCGCGCCGACAAGTTCGCCACCGACCGCGAAGAGTGTGTGCCCGATGGGATTTGCTTTGGGGCTCCGGTCTTTAACGTGGCGGGTGAAGTGAATGTGGCGTTGAGCGCATCGCTGCCCAAGATGCGGGTGCGGGACCAGGAACATGAGAAAGCAATTGTTGCTGCGCTGCGCGCGACGGCGGACAAGATTTCCGCCGACTTCCGCGCCGCCCAGGCCCCTGAGCTAGCTAGTACGTCGCGCGGCCGCCGCTAGCGTCGTAGCATTGCGCGGTGACGAATGAACACTCTGTGCTGGCCAGGAAATGAACTACGTAAGCAATCTCTTCCGGCTTACCAGTGCGCCGCATGGGAATGCGATCGGTCATATAGGCTACCTGCTCGGAAGTAAGCTGATCCAGTATTTGCGTTTGAACCACCGCGGGTGAGACGGCGTTCACGCAAATGCCGTCGGTGGCCAATTCTTTTCCCAGGGATTTGGTCAGGCCGATGACGCCGGCCTTGGTCGCTGAGTACGGGATCATGCGCGGATTCCCTTCCTTGCCCGCGATGGAAGCGATATTGACGATACGCCCATAGGACCGGCTGCGCATGTGGGGAACGACCGCGCGGCAGAAATTGAATACTCCGGTTAAGTTGACGGCGATCACGCGCTGCCAGATTTCATCCGTCTGCTCCCAGATAAACGCCGCGGGCCCGGCAATTCCTGCGTTGTTTACCAGGATGTCGATCTGGCCGGTTTGTTTGAGAACCTGGTCTACGGCGCGGCCCACCGAGGCCGAATCGGCAACGTCTGCTTCGACGGCGAAGGAGCCATTGGGCAGAAGCGCAGCCACTTTCTGCGCTCCAGCTAAATTCAGGTCGACCACGGCCACGGTCGCTCCCGCTTCGGCCAAACGAGTGGCGATCGCTTCGCCGATGCCGGTGGCGGCTCCGGTAATGATGGCAGTTCTTCCCGCTAGACTGAACATCTCTGGTACTGCCATTTTGGAATCCTTTCGAAAACGCAACTGGCGGGGATTATAAGAAGGTGGAATGTTGAAGTCAATAAATGGAATAGATGGTCAAATATATGCAGTTGTTCCGTTTTGTGATTTATGGCGCGTGCGATTGATAATGCCAATGAACGACAAGAGACTTAAACCCGTACCCTCAGGGGCTAAAGCCCGTCATACTCTCGATCGTTTACGGCCCGACTAAAGTCGTGCCCTGACACAAAGCATGAGTTTTTCCGCACCATGGGAAGTCGTGCCCTGACACAAAGCATGAGTTTTTCTGCACCATGGGAAGTCGTGCCCTGACGCAGGGCATGAGTTTTTCTGCACATGCAAAGTCGTGCCCTGACACAAAACATAAGTTTTTCCGCAACGTGTAAAGTCGTGCCTCACACAAAGCATGAGTTTTTCCGCAACATGCAAAGTCGTTGAACCTCGAAGAAATCATCCCTCAGCGGCTAAAGCCGGACCTGCTCTTAATCACTTACGTACGAACTGAAGCTCGTACCCTTCAAAGGCCAGGGTTTTTCCGCAGACTGTTTAGCCGGACGGTTCCAAACTCTGCTGATGAGGGCTTTAGCCCCGGAGTTTACTTTCTTCCCACCGAAGGATGGATGCAGCATCGAAAGGCGCTTACAAATTCAACGGAGCTCGCTTCAATTCACCGCAGGTTAACGTTGCTGTCTAAAACTAGATGTCGGCGAATGAAAACATTCTTATGGTTTACTGTTGTCGTTTTGTGCTTCACACACGGGTTGGTACGGGCCGAAAGTAAATGTCCACGCCCGGAGCCGGGGAGCGTAGTAGAAGAACCGCAAGACCTGCGTAGCCAGAATGGCGTTCTCGAAGTGCGGTTGACTGCGAACGATGCGTCCGATGTAAACGGCTCCATTCGTTATTGCTACACAGATGCAGCCGGTCACGAGTCACCGAATTTGCGTGTGCACCCTGGCGACCTGGTTGTTCTGCGTCTGACCAATGCGCTGACCGACCTGAGCCACGGAAATAGTGTCGCGCCAATGCAGGCACATGCTCATACGTCAGGAAACCCCTGCACCAGTGGAATCATGAGCCCGGTGTCGACGAACCTTCACTTTCACGGCCTAACGATTCCTCCCGTCTGTCATCAGGATGACGTTCTGAAGACGTCTGTGCAGCCAGGCGACGCGCCCTTTGAGTATCGCTTTCGTATTCCTGACGATGAAGCGCCGGGGCTCTACTGGTACCACCCGCATATCCACGGTTTCAGCAAAGAACAACTTCTCGGCGGAGCCTCCGGTGCGCTGATTGTGGAAGGGATTGAGCGCGCCAAGAAAGCTACAGCGGGCTTGCCCGAGCGGGTGTTCATCATCCGCGATCTGGACCTCATAAACCCCAATGCGCCGCCGGCCAAATCGGAACCAGTAGTGCCAAAGTTCATGATTGACCGCGATGGAGACGCAGCCAACAACGGCACCGGCTTCGGCAAGCCGGCAAAAGATCTCTCGATTAATTACATACCGGTTCCCTACCCCGACTACCCTCCGGCAACCATCGAGATGAAGCCAGGAGAACGGCAGCTATGGCGCGTGTTGAATGCTTCGGCCATCACTTACCTCAACCTCGCGGTCTTGTTTAATCGCGTGCCGCAAACACTCGGCCTGGTCGCGTTGGATGGAGTCCCGATGAACATGAACGATGCGGAGAAGGATTCCGTAGACCCGCAGACGCATATCGGCCTGCCACCAGGCGCGCGCGCGGAGTTCATCGTGACTGGTCCGCCCGAAGGCCAGAGCGGCTTGCTGGTCACGAGAACTGTAGACACCGGCCCCGGTGGAGAAAACGATCCCAACCGCATGCTGGCGAAGATTTCCGCTTCGTCGGATGCACCGGA
Source organism: uncultured Acidobacteriaceae bacterium (assembly GCA_963775365.1). Lineage (GTDB taxonomy): Bacteria > Acidobacteriota > Terriglobia > Terriglobales > Acidobacteriaceae > PALSA-350. The sequence continues at coordinate 14,122 of CAVZJL010000006.1, forward strand.
AGCGCGATCGAAATTACAGAGTTCGCCAGAACCTCTTGCTCCAGCAAGCGAGGCATGGCTCGGATCTGTGTTACCCGTGCGTGTACGCCATTTATATTTTTCCGAAAAATTAATCGATCCCAACGACCCGACCAGTGCAGTGGAGTTTTATCTCACCGTGGACGGAGAAGAACCCAAGATGTTCGACATGAGTTCAGCGATTCCGAACATCATCGCACAACAGGGCACGGTGGAAGATTGGATCATAGAAAATCGTTCGCGAGAACTACACGCCTTTCACATTCATCAGCTGCACTTTCTGTTGCTCGACTATTCGGGAAGACAAGTGAATGAAGACTTTTTGCGAGACACGGTGAATGTGCCTTACTACGATGGGCGCTCGCTTGCTTATCCCAGCGTTCGCCTGCGTATGGATTTTCGCGATCCGAATATAGTGGGCACGTTTGTCTACCATTGTCATCTCCTGGAGCACGAAGACAAAGGAATGATGGGGTCGATAGAAGTGAAGCCCGCGTCCACTGGCGCTGAACATATTGCTGTCTCACGTTAATTTCCACAATGTATTTTTTGGAACATCCGGGTGAATTCACTTTGTGTTTACCTGGTAAAGACGCGCTGTTAATTTTCGAAGCCTATTTCTCGAACGGGTTGGGCATATAGCGGCCCACTGCCGGTTTACATCAAAGCGAAAAATTCTACGTGGTCCGCGCAGGACCACACACCTCGCGATCCTGGTGTGGCACCAGCAGTGTGAACCGCTTAAGAGCTCTGACTCGGGAGGAAGTATGACTGCAAAGCACGTCGCATCCACAGCCATGCGGGCTGTACGTACGGGACTCTTATCCACCGTGGTATTTCAGCTCGCTATTGGGAGCCCATTCGCGAACGCTCAGAGCGTCGCCTCAACGTCCTCACGCGACAACGAGACCGCCACTCCAATCAAACACGTGATCGTCATCATTGGCGAAAACCGCACCTTCGATCATATTTTCGCCACCTACGTACCGAAAAAGGGCGAGTCAGTCTGGAACCTTCTTTCTGAGGGAATTGTGAAGGCCGATGGCACACCGGGTCCGAACTTTCCAGTAGCGGAACAAAAAGCTGCGTACGATGTAGCGCCGGACGCATTTATGTTGAGCCCCGACGTCACCACCTCGTTCGCCGGAAATGTTCTTCCGGCCCCAATCAATGGTGGTCCTACCGACTCCTACGTCAAGAACGACGATCTGAAATTGGCGCGGCAATCAGAAAACGGCCTTCCCGCAGATTATTACGCCTACCTGGTAACGGGCGGTACGGGCCTGACGGGCAAGGTTCCCGACACACGCATCAAGAATGTGACTGCACTTCCTCCAGGACCATTTCAGTTGACGAATGGAGATACGTTTACATACAACGACTACGCGGCCAGCCCAGTACACCGCTTCTACCAAATGTGGCAGCAGCTGGATTGCAGTGTCGCGCACGCGACGGCCGCTAACCCTTCGGGTTGCGACTCGGCACTATTTCCCTGGGTGGAAACAACGGTTGGCGCGGGCACAAATGGCCTGAAGCAACCGGCGACTTTCAGCACCGACTACTCGCCCAATGCCACAACCACTGGCGAAGGTTCGACTGCCATGGGCTTCTATAACGTGCAAAACGGTGACGCTCCATACTTCAAGTATTTGGCGGACACCTATTCCATGAGCGACAACTTCCACCAGTCAGTGAACGGTGGAACGGGCGCCAACCACATCATGTTCGGCCATGGCGACATGATCTACTTCAGCGATGGCAAGGGCAATGCGGCGGTTCCTCCTCACAATGAGGAAGTTGCCTCGGGCACGAAAAATGCCGGCATTGTGGATGAGATTGAGAACCCCAATCCTGCTGCTTCTACCAACAACTGGTACACGGAAGACGGTTACGGTGGCGGCTCCTTTGGTGCAGCATCGTACGGCGGCGGCTCTTACAGCGATTGCGCGGACACCACCCAGCCAGGTGTGGCTCCGATTGTCAAATACCTGAAATCGCTAAACACACCGATTAAACCTAATTGTGTAGCGGGCCACTACTACCTGCTCAACAACTACAACCCTGGATACTTCGGCAATGGCAATAATGCTTACACCGACACCAACGCCAACAACACGGTCTTTACCATTCCTCCGTCTTCGGTGCCGAGCATTGGCGACGACCTGATAAAAAATAACGTTTCCTGGAAGTATTATGGCGATCAGTGGAACGCCTATGTGCCCGATCCTTATCAGCTCAACTACAACGCCATTGGCAAGGATACGGACGAGTACTGCAATATTTGCAACCCATTCCAGTACGACACTTCCATCATGGCCAATGCCAGCGTCCGCACGGCCCATATCAAGGACACGGCGGATCTTTACAGCGACATCAAGGCAGGAACACTTCCGGCCGTCTCCGTCGTCAAGCCGAGTGGGCTGGTCGATGGTCACCCATCCTCGTCAAAGCTGGATCTGTTCGAAGGCTTCACCAAGAAGATCATTGATGAAGTAAAGAAGAATCCCAGCCTGTGGAAGGACACCGCAATCTTCATCACCGAGGATGAGGGCGGCGGTTACTACGACTCAGGATACGTGCAACCGTTGGACTTCTTCGGCGACGGCACCCGTATCCCGCTTATCGTTGTGTCTCCTTATGCAACGGGAGGTCACATCAACCACAACTACGCTGACCACGTTTCTATTTTGAAGTTCATCGAGGCCAACTGGAAGGTCGGTCCGGTTTCGAAACGCAGCCGCGACAACTACCCCAACCCGACTGCCACATCATCCAACCCCTACGTGCCTACGAATAGTCCGGCTATCGACGACCTCATGGGCTTGTTCAAGTTTTAATTAGCAACAACCACTGTGGCCGGAGTTGGATTGCCAACTCCGGCCTTTTTCTTTGTGTTGGGTGTAGTGATTCTGGTAATTGTCTGAGGTAGGTAGTCTCAAGCATCAGTCTCCCGGAGGCCGACTGAAAATAGCACAGGTCGTCAGTCCTGGGTAGACAATGAAACCAAGACCAGTCCCGCCGGGGACAGCTGAGATTTGGCATTGCCAGCGCTAAAGCGCCAGATAAGAGTCGAGACTATTTCCGGGAGCGCTAAAGCGCTCCTTCCCCCGCATAAATGCGGGGGCTCCCACCGCGGACAAGTCTGAGTTTCAGCCGTCCCTTCGGGACTGATCAAGCCCCCATCGGGCACCGTGCATTTGCTGCCGGCGTAGCAATTCGATCAAGCGGGCGGTGCTTTTTCCTTGAAGGTGAGGGTGATGTTGCGGGTGTCCCCACCGGCGTGCTCGATCAGGATTTCTCCGTCGCTTCGCTTCACTACGTTGGGAAATTTTTCGCCCCACTCCACCAGCAGGATGGCGTCCTGCGCGGCTAGCTCATCAAAGCCTATGGTCTCTAACTGGAAGCTCGTCTTCAATGCGGTAGAGGTCTAGAGACTATTTCCGGGAGCGCTAAAGCGCTCCTACCCCCGCATAAATGCGGGGGCTCCCACCGCGGACAAGTCTGAGTTTCAGCCGTCCCTTCGGGACTGATCAAGCCCCCATCGGGCACCGTGCATTTACTGCCGGCGTAGCAATTCGATCAAGCGGGCGGTGCTTTTTCCTTGAAGGTGAGGGTGATGTTGCGGGTGTCCCCGCCGGCGTGCTCGATCAGGATTTCTCCGTCGCTTCGCTTCACTACGTTGGGAAATTTTTCGCCCCACTCCACCAGCAGGATGGCGTCCTGCGCGGCTAGCTCATCAAAGCCTATGGTCTCTAACTGGCGCTCGTCTTCAATGCGGTAGAGGTCTATGTGGTACAGCTTGAACTCGTGCTCCTTGCCATCCACCCTGCGCCTTCCATCGTATTCGTGAACCAGGGTAAAGGTAGGGCTGGTCACTTCATCCGGATCGGCGGCATCGAGGGCCTGGGCAATTCCCTTCACCAGAGTGGTCTTCCCTGCGCCGAGATCTCCGCGCAGAAAGAGCAGGGTGGGCGGGGTAAGACCGCGGGCTATCTCGCCGCCAATCTCGATGGTTTCCCGGGGCCCGTTGCTAACGAATCGCCGAACGCTCATTCCCTCTCCTTCAACATGCCTGGGATGCCCTGCAACCAAACATATCCTGCCGGGTCTTCCGCCCGGAAGCGGAATGCCTCATGGAGATGCGATACCGTGTCCATGGCAAGCAGAGTATGTTGGTCTTGCCAACGTAGCGCAAAATCGGCTGCCAGTCCGTGAAGATATATCGCAGCTTCCACGGCTTCGGCCGGCTGCTCAGGATATTGGCCAACCATGGCGGCGACGATTCCGGTCAAGATGTCACCGCTTCCTCCCTTCGCCATACCCGGGTTGCCGGTGGTGTTGATGGCGATGCGTCCATCCGGATGGGCGATGAGCGTTCGCCATCCTTTCAGCACCAGGGTGACCGCGTGGCTGGTCGCGAACTGCCGGGCGATGCCCTCCCTGTCCGCCTCCACCTCGGGGATGGTCATGCCGGCAAGACGAGCCATCTCGCCTGGATGCGGGGTGAGCACCATCAATCGTCCACGGCCGTTCAAATGGTCCGGATGCGCGGCCAGTGCGTTGAGAGCGTCCGCGTCAATAACCATGGGCACCTTGCTTCGCTCGAGCAGCCCGAGGAAAAACTTAACCGCTTCCTCCTCCTGACCCATGCCTGGACCCACAGCGATGACCGACTTCTTTTCCAGAACCGGATCCAGGAGCGCAGCTTCGAGGTTCCGGCTGGAGATTTCGCCCTTATCGCCTTCCAGCAAGGCAAGCGTCATCAGCTCCGGTGTAACCGCCGCGACCGAGGGCAAGATCGATTGCGCGATGGCCGCTGTGACCAGCCCGGCGCCGGCGCGTAACGCAGCCACAGAGCTCATCGAGGGGGCTCCGGACTTGCCCCTAGCCCCACCGACGACCAGCACATGGCCGAAACGGCCCTTGTTGGAGTCGGCAGCGCGAGGACGGTCCGCAATCGTTTTGGAACCGCCCGCCCACGTCAGGCCGGTCGCGGACTCAACTGCCTCTGCCGGGGAGCCGATGGGCGCCACCACGATGGGTCCTTGCTGGTGATTGCCGGGAAGGCTGGCGCCGCGGGTGAGCATTCCGGAGACATGGGCCAGCTTGGGTGCGGTGAAGGTCACCACGGCATCGGCTCGATAGGCGTCGGGTGCGTAGAACGCACGCGAGTCCGCATCCCAGCCTGAGGGCAGATCCACCGCAACCACGGGGGTCTGAGGATAGCGTTCCAGCAGGTTGCGACCGGCGACCGCCAGCCCCCGCATAGGGGGATGAAAACCGGTGCCCAGGACCGCATCGACAAAAAGCTGAGCACGGTCCAGGAGGCCTTTGCAGGCGTCACGGTTTAAGTCGGCTTCTTCGCCAATGACGGTCGGGACGACGGGCAGCCGATCCAGATTGACCTTTACTTCACCATGCGCGGCTGTGGGATCTCCCAAGATCAGGACGGAGACAACACAGCCTGCTTCCGCCAGATACCGCGCCGCCACCAGGCCGTCGCCGCCGTTATTGCCCCTGCCACAGAGTACGACGATGCGCCGGCATTGGGGTAATTCGTGCAAAACGAAGCGGGCCGTGGCGCGCCCGGCGTGCTCCATCAGTTCCAGCGCAGAGACCCCGAAGCGGTCCGTAGTGACCCGATCGGCGACCCGCATCTCGTCAGCGGTCAGGATCTTCATTCAGATAATCGTAGAGCATTCCCAGGAAGCGTGACAGCATTGCGGTAGATGCTTTGGACGTGCATTGGTTGCTGATGGAGAGAACTGCAGCCTCCGGATTTCCTGTCGAGCTTGATTTTGTTGATAGACATCGTGCGGCTTTCCTCAAAGAAAGCCGCATACGTCGCCGCTGATGAGTGCTGCGCAATAGGAAACTCGGAGTTCGCTCCTAAGGAACAACCGGAGACTTGGGCATTGAGTGCTGCGTATCCCACTCAAGCCCAAAGACGGGGCTTGAATGGGCACCCCAACCTTCGTCGCGGTGCAGGAGGCAGGGTCATTGCTCCCTAACTTGCGAGGACCAGCAAGAAGGGCCTCCCTTAACGGGAGGCCCTTCTTAATGCAACCGAATTGCTGTTATTGGCTTACGGTTTGAACGGTGGCGGTGTTGGTTTCCGGCTCAGCCGTCGCCTTGTCGGCGAAGTAGCTGTGATCCCATAGATTGCGGTAGAAGACACCGGTCAGCGCTGCTGCCTTGGGACCGAAGGTCGGACGGCCTCCCTCCAGGAAGAAGACGGTGACGATGCGGCCGTGAGAGGTGTTGGCGAAGGAAGCAAACCAGCCGTAACGCGTGCCGTTGTTGGAGCAGGTGCCGGTCTTGCCCAGAATGGGAAGCTGACTAAAGCTGGCGCGCAGCGAACGGGCAGTGCCGTAATCGACGGCTCCTTCCATGCCCACGGTAACGTCCGGGATAAGGTTGGCGATGTCCAGGGTCCGCTTCACGCGGGGCTGGAAGTTTGAAACCTCTTCCGTGGAGGTCGGGTGCTGCAAGTAGTAAAGGGTTCCACCGTTGGCGATCGAGGCTACCAGCGCTCCCAACTGCAACGGAGTCATCGAGATACCCTGACCGAAGGAGCACATGCGGCCGACGCCGCCTTCCTTTTCGGGCAGTACTTGCTCAGGATAGATGCCCAGCTGCTCGCCGGGAATGTTCCAGCCAGCCAGTTCGCCCAGGCCGAAGGAATTCGCGTAGTGGCGCACCCGCTCGAAGCCGAGGCGACGGCCAAGTGTCTCAAAATAAAGGTTGTTGGACTTTGCCAGGGCCTCGGTCATGTTCACGCGGTAGTTGCCGCCCAGATTTACCGGGGTGTCCTTGGTGACGATGCCCTCCTGCAGGGCAGCCAGGGCAACCGACACCTTAATGGTCGAACAAGGCTCAGCACCGCTGGAAAGAGCAAGCTTCTGGTTCACCATGGCCAGGATGCGGCCATTGCTGGGATCGATGGCTACGACCGTGCCATACATGTTGCCCAACGCGTCGATCGCCGCCTGCCGTACGACCGGATCTTCACCCGTAGTCACATCACCCTGGGTGAGGTCGGAATCAGTGAAGGAGCTGGCGGAGAAGTGTTCATAAGAACGATGGCGCACCAGCACGGTGCGACGGAGATGCCCGGAACGAGTGCGGACCGTGACCACCGTCCGCTCAGTGGCCACCGGATGGGTGTGGCGCAATTGCGCCATGTGCCGGCGAGCGTGGGAGTTTTCCTGAACACGGGCAACGTGGCTGCGATGAGTAGTAGGGTGGGTGGGACGCGCAGAGGCAGGTTTCGCGAAAGCAACCGACGCCAGGCCCAAAATCAGAAAATAAGTGATGCGTTGTAGAAGTTGTCGGTTCACCGCGATTTGTCCTCTCGAAACCTTGGCATTCATATGATACGTGCCGCAAAGGCCGGGTACTCTGGTAATCCCACCATCATTAGAGAGTCGAGTTCCTTAAAGGACTCGATTCCCTGCCGCCGCGAACCTAACTTTATTTAACCCTACTTTGACATAAAGTCTGTCCGCTTTTCCATATTCCAAGAAAGTCTTCGGCGTGTCCGTACCACAATTGGGTACACGCGCGTAACGCTAGAGCGAAAAAATCGAGGCCCGGGGCATGAACGGTTCAGTTCACTGGCCGACGCAGAAATGCTGGGATATCCAGGTTGTCCAGATGCTGTTCACCTTCGGTACGATTGGCGCTTTCGTGGCCGGCAGCATCCCCGGATACGCTAGCGCGTTCTTCTGGCTTGCTGGGGATCAAGCGGGCGTACTCCTCTTCAAACGGCTCATCGAAATTGATGTGGAGAGGTGTGACCGGCACTGGGTTTGCAGGGGCAGAGGGCTTCGCTGCAGCGGCGGGACGCGGGGGCGCGGGCGCCTCTTCGATCAGGACCGGCTGAGGCTCCAGGGCGAAGGGCGCTGGTTCCGGGGCTGCCTTCACTGGATGCTTCTCAGGGGCCGGGGCCGGCTCCGCTGTTTTGCGCGACTCGAAGAGGGGAGTAACTTCCTCATCGGCAAGCTCCTCGCTGGCAAAGCGCGGCATGCCCTGGGTCGAAACGCGGGGCACCGCATCGCTGGCCACGCGATGGCGACGGCCAAGATGATCCTGGCGGAAGCCCGTGGCAATTACAGTGATTTTGACTTCGTCGCCCATCGATTCGTCCAAAACCGCGCCAAAGATGATGTTGGCGTCTTCGTGGGCCGCATTCTGAATCAAGGTAGAGGCAACGTTCACCTCGCTCAATTTCAATGAGCTCGATCCGCTGATGTTGATAAGGATGCCCCTGGCGCCGTCGATCGCGCCGGCCTCTAACAGCGGAGAGGCCATCGCTGCCTGGGCAGCGGCAATCGCGCGGTTGTCACCGCTGCGTACGGCGGTCCCCATGACTGCGTAGCCCATGCCGGCCATGGTGGTTTTAACGTCGGCAAAGTCGCGATTGATGATGCCCGGGATGGTGATGATGTCGGAAATGCCTTGCACTCCCTGGAGCAGAACGTCATCTGCAACGCGGAACGACTCGAAGAAGCCGGCATCCTTGGCCACGGCAAGGAGCTTCTCGTTGGGAATGACAATCATGGTGTCAACGCCCTCGAGCAGCTCTTCCATGCCGCGCTCGGCCTGTTGCATGCGCCGCTTGCCTTCAAAGCTGAAGGGCCGGGTCACTACGGCGACAGTGAGTGCGCCCATTTCGCTGGCAAGCGAGGCGATGACGGGAGCCGCGCCGGTGCCCGTACCACCGCCCAAGCCGGCGGTCACAAAGACCATGTCGGCGCCTTCCAGGGCTTCAATAATCTTTTCCGAGTCTTCCAGGGCGGCGCGCCTGCCCACGTCAGGATTGGCGCCCGCACCCAGTCCGCTGGTCAGCTTGACGCCCAACTGCAGCTTGACTGGGGCCTGCGAGAGTTGCAGCGCCTGCACATCGGTATTGGCCACGATAAACTCGACACCTTCCAACTTGGCCGCAATCATGCGGTTCACGGCATTTCCGCCGCCGCCGCCCACGCCTATGACCTTGATCTTCGCTCCGCGAGCAATTTCATCGTTGTAGTGAATGCGTATTTCGTCGGAAAGACTCATCGGGTTTAGCTCCATTCTTCGTATCGTAATCAGATCCGGCCGTCCTGGAAACCAGGACTACAAACTTCCTGCGAAAATAGCGCGCAACTTGGCCCGCAGGCCCTGATCTTCCGCCGCCCGCAGCACGCTGGTGCGGTGGGTGTAAAGCAGCATGCCGATGGCGGTAGAAAACTCCGGCTGGACCAATTCGTCCGGCATTCTGGAGAGCGGCACAGGATAACCCAGGCGGGCGGGAACACGCAACAGGCTTTCGGCCACTTCGAGCAAGCCGGCCAGACGGGCGCCGCCGCCGGTGAGCACGCAGCCCGCGCCGAGCGCACCCAGCACTCCGCCCTGGCGCAGATTTTCCCGCACCATGTGGAATAGCTCGCGGGCGCGGGGCTCAAGAATCTCGCTCAGGTAGCGTTGCTTGATGGTGCGGATCTCCTGGCTGCCGCCGGCAATCAGCTCCAGTTCGCTGGACGGAAGGAACCGAGGTTACTACGCAATGTCCGTAGTCCAACTTGATTGCTTCGGCTTCCTGCACGGAGACATGCAGGCCCACGGCGAGATCGTTGGTGAAGTGGTCGCCGCCGATGGGCACCACGGCGGTGTGGGCTACCGCGCCCTCAAAGAAAACGACCAGTTCGGTGGAGGCTGCGCCGATATCGAGCAGGCAGGCGCCGAGTTCGCGCTCGTCCGCCGAGACGGTGGCTTCCGCGGCCGCGATGGCCTCAAAAACGGTGTCCGTCACTTCCAGGCCAGCCTTATTGGCGCAAGTGATCACGCTTTGTGACGCGCTGGCGGAACAGGTGGAGATATGCAGATTCACTTCCAGCCGGTTGCCGACCATACCCACCGGGTCATGGATCCCAGGCTGCTCGTCGAGAATGAATTGCTGCGGCAACAAGTGAATAATCTCGCGATCGGCGGGCAGGGAGACAGAGCGAGCGCGGTCCACGGCGGCGCGTACATCCTCACGCGTAATCTCGCGCAGACGGTTTCCCAGGCTGATGCCGCCCTGGCTGTTGACGCCGCGCACGTGGGGACCGCCTAGCCCGACAACACAATTGGCGATGACCGCGTTGGCCATCTGCTCGGCCTCAGTCGCAGCGTGGTTGAAGGCTCTGCTGGCCGGCTGGAGATCGCTGATGAGCCCTTTCCGCATCCCTTCCGCGTTGACCACACTGTGCGCCCGATAGCGCAGTGCTCCCTCGTGCAACTCTGCTACCAGGACGCGAATCTTGGAGCTGCCTGCATCCAATACCGTAAGTAGTTCTTCGTCCTTTTGCATTAGCCCTTCGCTCTTCCCGCTTTGAGCGATTTTGCGGCCGGCTTTACCGCGGCGTGGCCGGCGTGTTTGGTTGCTGCGGCTCGGACTGGTGTGGACTGACGGCCGCTCCATCCTGCCCGGAGTCCTCATGGGCCATATCGAGCACTACCTGGTTCTCATAGCGCATGTCGACCGAGGCCAGATGAGGATACTGTTGCCGCCACTCCGGCAGATGCTGCTGGTAGCTGCGGTAGCGGGCCAGGAAATCGGAATCGCCAAAGTGTACCTGGATGTCCGAGCCCTGGGCGGGCAGCAGGGCCCAGAGATCTTCCGGATCGGAGAGATCCACTTCGCTGAGCTGGGTGGAAACTTTCGTTCCGCCGGAGTCAAGTCGTTGATGAATTGCTGGTACAGATGCATGCGCGCGGCGCGGACCGGCAGCGGATCTTTGACGGAGATCCCGGTGACTACCGGGAAGGAGTAGTGCTTGGCGGCCATGGCCGCAGGAGGCAGATGGAGGAGAACTCCGTGGACGTCCACCAATTCGATGGTGTTGCCCTGGCGGATAAATGCGATCGGCGTGCGTTCGACGATGGCGACACGCAACTGATCGGGCATGCAGCCGCATTACGGTTGCATGCTCCACCCAGGGCAGCTCTTCCAGGGACGCGCGGCGCGCAGCCAAGGGGATGAAGAAGATATTGCGGCCCAGGTCGGATCCGAAAACGGAGAGGAGCTCGGGGCGCGTTACCTGGCTGTTGCCCATGATCTGGATGGAAGAAGAGGTGGCAATGCGGAAGCGGGGATCGTCACGGAAAAAGTTGCGTATCCCGATCGCCAGCAACAGCAGTACGCCGATCGCGAGGACGACTGCTGCCGCGGCGCCAATACGACCAGCACGGCTGGCGGGGATGAGCCCGCGACGAACCGGAACTCGGCGCCGTGCGCGCAGAAAGGCATCTTCTTCGCGGTCTTCGCCATCGCCGCTGGCCTGCTCGGCCGGCTTGCGCGTGCGCTCCGCTCGGATGCGCTCTCCTGCGTATTTTTGGCGCGCGTCGGCGATGGGGCTGTAGGACGATAGAACTGTCCCATCAGTTCATCCGGTTCATCACCCGCGTACACCGCTACACGGCTTGCATGTGAGTCGATTTTTACCACGCCCGAGTCAGGTCGTGAGATTTGCCATCCAAACTATAGCGTGGTTTCCCGGCGATTGCTTGGCGCAATTTCAGGGAATCTCAGGGGTATCTGTGTTGGAAATAGGTTCAATACACCTTGATCCAATGGTTCCTCATCTGCGGCCGCACTTTCTTGCCGGCAAAATCGAACACGATCAGGTTGGTTTCCTGCCTGGGCATGTGGCAATCAATGCAGTTCTTGGTGACTGGGTGATCGGCTTTTGCAAAGGTCGCGGAGTCTGGTTTGTGGCAGGTCAGGCAGCGTTGGGAGAACTCCGCCAGATTGTGCTGCGGCGCATGAACATTGTGGCAGGTGAGGCAGGTCATGTTCGATTCCCGGAAGCAACGGCTCTGCTTCAGCATGTCGACCTGGTTGCCATGGACATCCAGCGGCGTATTGGGATCGGCCGGCGGAAAGTGAATGTATTTGTCCAGGGATTGCCGGGAAGGTAAGAAAACGAGGGCAGAAGAGGCTGGCCGTGTCCGGCGTGGCACCAGGCGCAGAGATCCATTTGCCGGTCGCGCGAGAAGCGCGCCGGGTTCAGGATGGCGGTCGCGGAAGACGCGGCTTGGATTTCTCTTGATCGACATGTTCTCTTCCCGGGCCGTGACATTTTTCGCATTGGATGCCTAGGGAAAAGCCGGTGGTGTTGTAGCGGTTGGAGGGCGGCGGAAGCGCCTGAAAGTAGGTCGCGTGACACTCCAGGCAGCGGGGAATGATGGGGCGGTCGAAATCCGCAAAACCGTCGCGATAGCCTGGGCTGTTCACCCAGCCCAGATCTTTCCAATACGAGACTGGCAGCTGAAAGAGCTGGTCTTCGTCCCAGAACAAGTAGGTTTGGCCCTTTTCGCCGGAGCCGACCACCACCGCGAAGCGTTCCGTGCGCGGATCGGTAGCCCGCTACTGCGGTTTGGAAGAAGCCGCCTTGCTTCGCTCCCATCTGAAAGTAAAGATTGGATTTACGGTCTTGAGGATGTTGTCGCCGGGGGTGAATTTGCCCAGGATGGAGTTGTTGGTGGGCGTGGCTGGAGGTAAGAAAGTGGGCTGTTTGGTGAAAGGAATCGACCTGGGCGTGCGTGGCAGGCGCGGACACGCTCGTCATCGCCACGTATCCGCTTACTGACGCGGGAGCCTGGGGACGGCTAGGCTGCTCAGGGATAAGAGCGAAAATGTAAGAGCATGGATTAGACGGGGCGGCCCACGTTTAAAGTATGCCCTACACGTCTGTGAACTGTACCTGCATACGGTCTGACGAGTGGGCTCAGGTTTTTAGGTTAGTAGAGTAGATAGGGCTTTCGCTTGGTGTCGAAATCCTGTAGTTGCTGTTGCCAGTCCTCGGCGATGCGCTGAGGATCACGGCCGGCCTGAAGCGCTTCGAGCACACTCCGATTGGCTAGCAGGGTGTCGATCTTGTTGAGTTCAAATTTGTCTGCGTAGAGCTTGTGCAGCGCAGTCGCGATTTCCAGGCCTAGTTCCGGCGAGTCGATCACGTTGCGGTCGGTTACGATCAGCTCGATTCCATGACAGAGCTGATCGGCATACGGATAAGGAGAGCGGGGGGTAAAATCCACCGGGACAAAGCGCACTCCGGGTAAGAATCTGGCATTCAGCGCGCGCGCTAACGCCGGACCATCGATCCAGGGCGCGCCTACATAGGCGAAAGGAGTGTCCGTTCCGCGGCCGACGGAAACATTCGTCCCCTCAATGAGGCCCAGGGCGGGATATAGGATTGCTTCCCGCAGGCTGCGGAGATTGGGAGAAGGATTGGTCCAAGTGAGACCGGTGGCGTCGAACCAGTCGCCGCGCTGCCAGCCGTTCATGGCGATGACACTCAGCGGCGCGCGCAATTTGTATTCTCCGTTGAAATAACGAGCAAGCTCACCCAGCGTCATGCCGTGGCGCACAGGAATCGGCGCCACGTTGACGTAGCTCTCGCTGCCGGCGTCGGAGATGGGACCCTGCACCAAAGCGCCTCCGAGTGGATCGGGACGGTCCAGGACCACGATCTCGGTGCCGGTCTTCTCAGCTGCCTCGAGAAAATAGCGGAGTACCGTTTCGTAGGTATAGAAGCGAACGCCCGCATCCGCGATGTCGATGAGGACGGCATCGAGCGAGCGCAGCGTCTCCTGCGAGGGACGACGCTGCGCCGCGGTGCCATAAAGACTGATTACCGGCAGGCCGGTCGACGGGTCTGTCGAATCCTGAATGCCTTCTTTATCGAGTGCGCCGTTAATGCCGTGTTCCGGACTGAAGAGAAGCTTGAGCTTGAGCCCGGGAACGGCTTGTTGCGCGTCTTGCGCCAGAACGTCGATGGTTCTGCGGCCATGCGCGTCGAGACCTGTCTGATTGGTCAGCAGCCCGACACGCAACGTGCCTCCATGCTTGGCAGCGAGAGCGGCAAGTTCCGCGAAGTTGTCATCTTCAAGCATATCGATGCCGGTCGTGACCGTCTCCGTTGCGGTCATGCCAAAGGCGTTCACCGGCGATGGATTCGTTGTAACCGGTGAGCTTGGCAGCCAGACTTCCGTTATCTGGACGGAGCTTCACCCACGCGGCCACCACATTTGCGACCGCTCCGCGGATGGCGTTGATCCCGGTGGGCCCGTTGGGATAAACGGAGTTCGACATGAAGACGACATAGGTATCGCTGGTTGGGTCCATCCAGATGGAGGTTCCAGTGAACCCGGTATGACCGAATGAGCCGACGGGGAACAACTCGCCCCGGTTGCTGGAAAACGGCGACTCGATGTCCCAACCGAGTCCGCGAAGCGCGGTGCCGGTGGCGGGCTGACCGGGCGTGGTCATCTTTTCCAGCGTCAGCTGCTGCAGAGGAAAGGTGCTCGGCCTGCCGGCCAGGCGATCAAGCAGGTTTTGTGCGTAGATGGCGACATCGCCGGCGGTGCTGAAGAGGCCGGCATGCCCGGCAACGCCGCCCATGCGACGCGAGGTGGGATCGTGCACCACTCCGCGGAGCATTACGCCGTGGTCGTACTGTGTGGGCGCAATGCGGTTGCGCCAGGCTTCGGGAGGCAGAAATCGCATGTGCTCCACGCCCAGCGGTTGGGCCAGGTAGCGCTGCTGGTATTGATCGAGGGTGAGACCTGAGAGCTTCTCCACCAACGCGCCGAGCACGATGAAGTTGATGTCGCTGTAGCGAAATTGCACTCCAGGAGCGGTAACGGGCGTGGATGCGAATGCGCGGCGCAATCCCTCCTGCTTACCCAGCCACGGATCTTCGCAGTGAAACATCCGCAGGCAGGCCGGAGTAGTGGGTGAGCAACTGGCGAATAGTAATGTCCTGTTTGCCGTTGACGCCGAACTCAGGCAGATAATTCGCTACCGGATCATTCAGCCGGAAGCGTCCCTGCTCGTAAAGCTGCATGACCGCGGGCGCGGTCGCCAAGACCTTGGTCAACGATGCGAGATCGAAGATGGTGTCCTCGGTCATGACTTCGGGCACAGGGATAAGCGAGCGGTGTCCGTAGGCCTTTTCAAAGACGATGCGGCCGTTATGGCCGGCGATCACCACCGCACCGGGGAATTTTTTGGTGGCGATCCCGAGTTCAATAATCCTGTCGATTTGTTGAAACCCGGGCTCGTTCGCCGCTTTCAATGGTGCGGTCCCGGCAAGCAGGACTAGAAGCAGAACCGCGATCTTCTGAGCACGCTTCTTATGGGGCAGGATTCTGCTCATTGCCCATCCTAGAACAAACGTAAGCAGAGATCCGATCAGCACGAACCACGTCCAGGCAATTTTAGGAAACAGTAACTGCACGTTACCAAAGGTAAAGGGCAACGCGTGAGGCTGCTTCCAGAGCAGTATATTGGCTAGCAAACCGCCGATCATGCCGATCATGGCGCCGGTTTCGGTTGCGCTCCTGGTAAGGGTGCCGAGCAGGAAGACCCCCAACAGAGCTCCGTAGGCGACGGACGCGATCGACAGGCCAACTTCCACCACATGACCGCCCCCGCGCGACATCAGTGCGAGCACAAAAAGCAGCGCTGCCCAGAAAAGCGTCATGACGACGCGATAGGCGAGCGCGCTGACGTTCATCGGCATCCGGCTTCCACGCCAGGTAGAAATCCACCATGCTGCTGGAGCTCAGCGAGTTCACTGCTGCGCTCAGATTCGACATGGCGGCAGCTAAAATCGCCGCAACCATCAGTCCAGCCACACCATGCGGCATCTCCGCCACGATGAAGGCCGGGAAGACACGGTCGGGACTCCCGGGGGGCATACCTTTGCTCACATTACCGTAGAAATAGTAGAGCCCAGTCCCGATAGCGAGAAAGAGCGCGAACTGAACCAGGATAACTCCGCCGCTGGTCAGCAAGGCGATGCGCGATTCGCGCAGGTTCTTCGCTGCCAGCAGGCGCTGCACCATGAGCTGATCGGTGCCATGACTGGCCATGGTCAGGAAACACCCGCCGATCAGACCCGCCCAGAAGGTATAGGTTTGGCTCAGGCTGAAAGCAAAATGGAAGATGGTGAGTTTGCCGGCAGCAGAGGCCATCCCATGGATGGCGTGCCAGCCGCCGGGAATGCGATCTCCGAGCAGGACAACAGCGACGAGTGTGCCCGCGACATAGAGTGCCATCTGGACTACGTCAGTCCAAATGACGGCGGCCATTCCTCCTTCGAGCGTGTAGACCAGGGTCAGAGCGCAGATGATGGCAATCGACACCACATCCCGCGTGCCGATCGCCATGCCCACCACAATGGAGACGGCGAAAACGCGGACGCCCTCCGCTGCCGCACGCAGAAAGAGAAAAAGAAATGCGGTGAGCTTGTGCAGCCTCGGGCCAAAACGCTCCCCAATTACTTCGTATGCGGTGAGCAGTTCGCCGCGAAAATAGCGCGGAAGGAAGATGATGCATACCACGATCCTGCCCAGCAGGTATCCGAGAACAATCTCGAGGAAGCCCCAATCGCCGGTGTAAGCGAGGCCGGGCACGCTGATGATGGTCAGCGTGCTGGTTTCCGCGGCGACTATGGAAAGGGCGATGGCCCACCAGGGAATTTTGCGGTCGGCAAGAAAGTAGTTCTTTAAGGACCGATCCTTGCTGCGAAATTGCAGCCCAAAGAGGGTAATACCCGCCAGGTAGATGGCTACCAGAGATAGGTCGACAGAGCTCAGCCGGTGGGGCATGAATCCTCAGGTAAGAAAAGTGGGCTTGCGTGTAGTGTAAACACCCACCGGGTGAGGCGGGGATAGTCCCTCCACTCCGGTCCCAGGTCAAGCCGGAGTAGGCGGGATGACAACTCTTCAGGTCTGCTTCAGGCCCTCGCCTTCAGTGATGGTTATGTATTTGTCGATCGGCAGGTCGGTGAACCGTTCTGTCTTGCCGCTGGGCTCGGGCCACTTCACTTCGAGCCAGTCGATCTTTGTCCGGTCACCGAGGCCGAGGACTACGCGCGGATCATGCGACGACAAATAACTTCCGCCGCCCACCTTGGTTCTGCTGCGTTTGAGGTCTCCCGCCTGGTAAGTAATGCGCGCGCCGATGGCGTCGCGGTTCGACTTCCTGCCCACCAGTTTGATTCCCAGCCAATGGTTGCCTTTAGCAGCGGTGTTGCGCAACAGCAACGGAGCGTCGTCGTTCACGGAGATGAGGACGTCAACCGCGCCATCGTTATCGAAGTCGCCGATGGCAAGGCCTCGGGCAGAGAGATTTCTGGCGAAGATCGGCCCGCTGTCCGCGCTCACATTCTGCAGTGTTTTCCCGTCGTTATGAAAGAGCATCAGCGGCTCACGGTAGGTTACATCCTTTTGCATGGTCTCGATCAGATCGTCAGGATTGCCGTTGGCAAGAAAGAGATCGAGATTGCCATCGTTGTCGTAGTCGAAAATCTTCAACCCCCAACCGCTCATCAAGCGAGTCGCCGCGCCGATTGAGGTCTTGTCGGCCTGATCGTCAAATGTTTCATCGTGATTGTTCTGATAGAGAGAAAACCTCTCGTGGTCGAGGTTGGCCACAAAGAGATCCATCCAGCCGTCCTGGTTAACATCTGCCGAATCCAAACCCATGCCCGAACGGGCTTTGCCTGTTTCGCTGAATCCCACGCCTGCCATGGCGCCAATCTCTTCGAACTTGCCATTGCCCCGGTTCATGAAAAGAAAGTTCGCCATCGTATCGTTGGCGACGAAGAGATCCATTTTGCCGTTGTTGTTGAGGTCGGTGGCGACAACGCCCCAAGCCTTGCCCAAGTGCCTGGCAATGCCCGACGACTGGCTGACGTCGGTGAAGGTGCCATCTCCATTGTTGTGGAAGAGCCAGCTGGGCGACGGCTTGTAAAGCTTGGGAACGCAGTATCCAGGCTTGTTGTAGGCCGTGCAAGGAAGGTTTTTCGACTTGCTGAATTCTACGAAGTTGCAGACAAACAGGTCCAGGCGTCCGTCGTTGTCGTAGTCGAACCATACCGCGCTCGAAGCCCATCCGGGTGCGGCGACACCAGCCTTTTCCGTAACATCCGTAAACGTCCCGTCTCCGTTGTTGTGATACAGAATGCTTCTCCCGTACTGGGTCACATACAGATCGGGCAAGCCGTCGCCGTTGTAGTCGCCGACGGCGACGCCTTGCCCATAACCGCCGGCGGCGACGCCCGCCTTCTCAGTGACGTCGGTGAAAGTGCCATCTCGATTGTTACGATAGAGCGCGTTGCGCAAGGGCGGGTTCGGGTCGTAGAAGTCACACTTGCCGCTGTTGACGAGATAGATGTCCATCCATCCGTCATTGTCGTAATCGAGAAAGGCGCAGCCCGCGCCAGTAGTTTCGGGAAGATACTTCTCAGGAGACTTGCCGGCGGTGTGGACCCAGTTGATGTGGCTGCTGGAGGACGGCACTTCTTCGAAGGGATACGGCGTGGACGCTAAAGCAAAGCGGCTGAGTGCGAGGGATCCGGTGACGCCTGCCAGGGCCCTAAGAAAACGCCGGCGAGATAGCTCGAGGCAATTGCCGGTCACTGCGGATTCTGGGCTCCCTGTCCGCCCGCGTGGTCGGTAGCTTGCTGCTGCAGAGCGAATTCGCGAT
Organism: uncultured Acidobacteriaceae bacterium; assembly: GCA_963775365.1. Lineage (GTDB taxonomy): Bacteria > Acidobacteriota > Terriglobia > Terriglobales > Acidobacteriaceae > PALSA-350. The sequence goes on from CAVZJL010000006.1 coordinate 32,666, forward strand.
CCGCATCTTCTTTGCGTCCGGTACGGGAGTAGGCGGTTGCCAGGCTATAGTGCGCGGCTGGATTGCCGGGCTGCAGCTTGACCGCCTTTTCCAAAGGGGCCACGGCCTCGGCGTACTTTTTCTCGGCTACGAGCGTCATGCCCAATCCAAGATAGGCATCGGCGAAGTTGGGCTCGAGCTGCGTGGCCTTGGAGAAATGCTGTTCCGCAGCGGAAAGGTCCTGGCCTTGGCGCGCGAGTTCCCCGAGGACGTATTCCGCACCGGCGTTCGCGGGGTCGATGGCGAGTTCCGCTTGCAGTTCTTTCTTTGCCTCCGCCGCGAAATCCGGCGTTGGATTGGGCTTGGATAGCAAAAGGCGAGCCAAGCGGAAGTGAATACCGGGATAGCGGGGATTTTCTTCCAGTATCTTGCGATAGTCCTTTTCGGCCTGGTCCCACTTACCCTGCATTTCGCTCGCATCCGCATCCATTTCGAGGGCAGGAACCGAATTTGGAGCGGTGGTTGCCAGCTCTCGCGCGGCATGAGTGGATAGATCGGAAAAAGCGTGGGTCAAAACATACAACACTTCGGGATCATGGGGAAACTGCCGGCTCAAGTTGCGCAGGAACTCAAATAAAGCATCTTGCTGCTGCAGGACGGTGGCACAGCGCACGCCATCGAGTCCAATCCTCTTCTGCAGCTCTTTGTCGGCGACGTGGGCTGACTTCAGTAACAAGGGCAACGCCTCGGCACAATGGCCACTCTCAGCCAGCGACGCGGCATGCTCGGCCGACGCGGGCGTGATGGCGGCCGTCTTGCTCGAAACCTGCGCTGTGGCGGAGAGGCCGACTGCGAATACCAGGCAAATCGACTGACCCAACTTAAACAATGTAGGCGACATTCACCTTCCAACAGAAAGGGGCAGACGCTGGTGAACAGCGTCTACCCCCGAGTTTATCAGGCATCCAGTAAAGCTCCCTCAGCGGGCTAAAGCCGACTCGCTCTACGGATTTTTGGACGGCTCGAAGGCCTTCCCCTTCAAACAACAGCTTGATCCGGTGCTGCCGCTAGAAGTAGAACTTCAGCGCGAATTGGACGTTCCTTGCGGGCTGCGAGTGTGATGTCAGGCCGAAGGTTGAACTGGGGAAGCTGACTGCGGGAGCCCCCAATTGCACATTGTTGAAGGCATTCAAGAAGTCGCCCCGGAATTCGAAGTACTTGGCTTCGGTCAAGTGGAAGGCTTTCACCAGCCCGATGTCAGTATCGGTGTACCCGGGCCCTCTATCGGGACCTTGTGCCGGACAAGTGCCAAACGTTCCAGTCGCCGGTGTTGAGTACCCACTCGGATCCTCCCATTGATAGCCTTGAAATGCTCCGCCGATAATGCTGGGTTGACGACCGAGGGTGTGTGTCATTCCGCAATTGGGTCGCGGGCCGCGTCCGTTGGTTCCTGAGGTGTCGCTCCCGGCGGAAACCGCCAGAGGAAAACCGGTGTGCAGGGAGACGATCGTGGAAGCCGTCCAGCCGCCGACCACGGCATTGACAACAGGATTCAGGTTGTTGCCGAATGCCCTACCGTGGCCAACCGGCAGATCGTAGGTGGCGTAGGCCGCGACAACGCTGTTGGCATCAGAGTAGCAGCTGGCGTAGTCGCCGTGAGGATTGTAGAGATTCTGGTAGTACGGCGATGCAGGCGACCCCTGCGTCGCTGCGCCCCAAGTTCCATAGTATCCGCTGTTGTTGGTCAGACAATGGGACCAGGTATAAGCAACCTGCGCCTCAAGGCCATTGGAAATGCGCTTTGATAGGACAGTCTGGAGAGCGTTGTAAGTGGTGAAACCTGTGGAAGCGGTTCCGGATACCTGAGAAAGATCATTGATCAACGTGGGATTGTCCCGGAAGTAGAGACTAGGCCCGACCACGCCGTTATTGAGTGTTCCCTGCAAGTAGGGTGTGGGAACCATCAAGTGCGTATCGTGGCTACCAACGTAACCGACCTGAAAGGTTAAGTTGCGGCTGGCTTCGGTTTGCACGGTCAGGTTCCACTGCTGATCCATGGCCGGTTGAACCTTCTTGTCCCAAACATACATGACAGCTCCCTTGAAGGGATCGCCGGCGACGGCGCCACCAGGACCTTCCTGGGTCTGGTAAGTGGGGGTGAGATACGTAGCGGTGACTTCAGCTGGGGTGAACGGTGGATTGCGCGGAAGGCGCAGGTTGGTGCCGGTTCCCTCCAGGTAAGAAGAGATGGTGTAAGCGCCGCGGAGGACCGTCTTGCCTTGCCAAGCGGCCGGGGACCATGCGAAGCCGACGCGGGGGCCGAAAGCCGGCATTCCGTAAACAGAGTTATAGAGGGAGCGGCTGTTGCCGTCCACACCTGCGTACTCGAGGGCTCCGGTGGTCAGATCCAGATTTGTCTGGAGATTATGGAGTTCCACCCAAGGGGTAGTCGCTTCGTAGCGCAACCCAAGATTCAGAGTCAGCGTGGGGGTAATACGCCAGTCATCCTGACCGTAGCCGCCAAATCTCCAGGCAAACTGGTGCCAGGTGCCACCGGTGCTGACACCCTTGCCGGTTGCTTCGGGATAGCCGGTGAAAAAGTCGCCTGCCGGATCACCGGTGAAATTGCCGGCGAACAAGATGGAGCCATACTCACCACTGTTGCCGCTGTAGAAGGTGTTGATGCGAAAACGCCACATCTGGAAGCCCGCCTTGAAGACGTGCTTGCCATGGGTAACGACCACCCCGTCGTCAAACTGGATCACGGTGTCGGCGAAATTCTGAATGCCAATTGCATTGCCGACGTTGGTGAGTGTGCCAGAGCTACCGGGCTGGGGAGCCGTACCGCCGTCGAAGCCGAGCAACAGCAGGCCAGGTCCAACTGTATTGGCGTTGGCAATCCCCAGTTCGGTGCCCAAATCGCCGATACTGGGGGCGAAGGTGGCTCCGGTGAGGATCGTAATCCAGGATGCGCCAACACGAGCTTCGTTCAATATGTTGGGGCTTAAGGTGTGGGTCCAGGTTCCGACGGTATTGTGAAGCGGAACCTTGTTATAGGTATCGCCGAGGATTAGCTGCGAGTTGGTCGTGGGGTCGTTCTGGTATGCCTGCGAGTAACGGGCGGAGAGACGATCTCTTTGCGTGATGTTCCAATCAACCTTGGCATCGCCCTGGTCGGAATTGAAGATCTGGGTGGTTTGGTTGATTGCGTTGTTGGTAAGGTTGCCATTGATTGGCTTGGGATAGAAGCTGGAAGCGAAGAGAGCTGCGGCAACCGGGTTTATCGCGCTGAGGGGAATTTGATTGCCCGCGTACGGTGCGCCAGTTTTCGGATCCTTCAGCTGAGTCGCCGGAAGGAGCTGGGAGAAATTGCCGGCCCGCTCGGCGTCGGTGAACACCGTCATGTTCGCGCTGGTCGTGGGATGATCGAAGCGCTGCCCTTGATAGTCGAAGAAGAAGAATAGCCTGTCCTTGAGGATCGGACCGCCCACGGTTCCCCCGAACATGTTCCAGCGCAGAGCTTCCCGTTTCAGTTCGTTGCCAGGTCCAAGGAATTTGTTTTCCCATTGGTTGGCATTAAGGACGTCGTTGCGGAAAAACTCCCAGGCGTCGCCATGGAACTGATTGGTGCCGGACTTGATAGAGGCATTGATGATACCTCCGGAGTAGTTGCCGAACTCCGCCGGGGCGTTGGCGGTGATGATGTTGAACTCCTGGATGGCGTCTGGCGATGGCTGGATGGCCAGGTCATTTTCGGAGGTCTGGTTGTTGTCCATACCGTCCAGGATGAAGTTGTTAGACTGCTCACGGTGTCCATTGATGTACGGACGGCCGCTGTCGTTGATGTTGTCACCGTTGTTGAAGGTGGAGTTATCCACGGTGACGCTGCCGGGCGACAACAGCGTCAGCTCAACATAGTTGCGGGTCGCCAGCGGAATACCGGTGATGGTCTTGGAATCGATCAGAGTACTGACCTGGGTGGTATCGGCCTGTAGTTGCGGAGCCTCGGAGCTCACCTGCACGGTATTGGTAACGGCCCCTACTTTCATCTTGAAGTCGAGACGCGCGACCTGGTTGAGCACCAGGGTGATGGGCGGCTCGACAGCCGTGTCAAAACCCGCTGCCTCTGCCCTTACTTCGTAGGTGCCAATGGGAAGATTGGAAAAGGTGAATACGCCACCCTGCGTGGTCTTGGCAGTGGAGGACGTGCCACGCTCGGTGTCGCGCGCCGTGATGGTAGCGTCGGTAAGAGCCGCTCCAGACGAATCTTCGACTGTGCCGGTAATGCTGGCCGTGGTTTGCTGAGCTGACAGGGGTTGGCTGGCGCTACAAAGCCCCAGGACCATTACGAGGGCTACGCCCCATAAGGTAAATCGTTTCATACTCGCCTCCAAAGATCTACAAGGGCCCTACAAATACAACAATCCCAACTCTTCCAGGTCTTGCTTTCTAATCGAACCTTATGAAGGTCAGTCTTTGAATATAACCATACCCTGACAACAATGCAAGGGTGATTCTCTCGAATGGCTGCGTTTTTTCTGGTGCCATCTCCTAAGAGGTGTTCAGTATAACAATCGTTTGTCTTCTACAGCCTTTCGTGCATACCTACCTGGCAGGCGCCAACTCTTCGACAAGAATCCCGGAGAGCTTAGATATAAGGAGATTGCCCGGATTGTCTACGCCGTAGTCGACTTCCGCAATATTGTTTACAGTGATCGCCATAGCCACCGGTCCGTGTGGGGAATAGACGATCGCCACATCGCTTCTAAGGTGGTCCAACGCGCCCGATTTGCTGGCGATGACGGTGTTATTCATATCTCTTCCCACGCCGCTATGATCATGCTGGCGTTTGAGCACGGCGGTCATTTCCTGGGAAGCGGCTTTACTCACCAGTTCGCCTCGGTAAAGTTTTTCAAGAAGAAGGACCATGTCGCGGGGACAGCTTCTGCCCGTTCCCCAGCGATCATTTCCCGGCTTCTTGCCCTCTTGCGTCATGCCCTCCGGCTGAGTTGTTGCGTGGGGATCGGGAAAAAGCTTCGATTGCATGATTTTGCGCATGACGACGGTTTGTTTGAGCCCCAACTGAGCCATGCGAGCATTCACCGCATTTCCACCGATGCGGTCGAGGATCAGGTTGGTCGCCGTGTTGTCGCTGACGACAATCATCAGGTGCATAAGGTCGCGAATAGGGAAGGCGTCTCCTGAAGAGAACTCCGTGAGCACGCCGCTACCCGAAACTTTGTCCTGATCCGTCAGCAGGAGCTTCTGATTCCAGTCGAGTCTTCCCTCCTCCGCTTCAGCAAAGAGTTCGACCATAATCGGGAGCTTGATGGTGCTAGCGGTGGGAACGGGTGCGTCCGCGCGGAGCCCGTAACTGACGCCGGTGTCGAGGTTCCTGGCATAGAGACTGACGCTGCCTGGAAAGCCTCGGATCGCAGCCTGAACGCGCTGATCGATCGCCGCTGCACGATCCGCATCTTGGGCCGGCGCCGGCTGGGCAATGACGTTAAGAGCTAAAACAAAGATCACCAGGAGAGAGCGACTAAGCACGATTCCACAGCCTCCGTACAGGTACGGTGACACATAAGGGCTAATCTTCCAACTTGAGCGCACGGCGGGTGGTGGGTACCAGCCGCGCAGGAATGAATTATTTTTGCCTGAACTCTGTACCGGTGTACCCTTACACTGATACAGTGGATCTCTTATGTTTTTCAAATTGACACCCACTTCGGGGCTGTCTCTCTACCTGCAACTGGTGCAGCAGATACGGCACGCCGTCGAGAGTGGCGCGCTCCAGGATGGAGACCAGTTACCCGGTATCCGGACATTAGCGCAGGAGCTGGTCGTCAGCCCCAACACGATCGCAAAAGCATACTCGGAACTTGAACATGATGGGCTCCTGGAACTGCGGCAGGGCTCGGGAGCATTCATCTCTGTGAACCACCGTGCTCGCTCGTTATCGAATCACATTCAAGCGGCCAGCCGGAAAGTGATCGACCTGGTCGAAGAGCTCCGCGAACGAGATCTTCGCGATGAAGAGATTCGCAGGATGTTCGAAGCGGCTTTGCTTCATCAGCCGGAGACAGTGAGGAAAAGATGACCCAGGGATTCGTCATTCAAACGGAGCAACTTGCCAAGTCCTACGGAACAGTGGAAGCGGTCAAGGACATCAATCTATCGGTCAGGCCGCACAGCATTACAGCGTTTCTCGGACTGAACGGCGCAGGTAAGAGCAGTACGATCAAGATGCTGCTGGGCATGATTCGGCCAAGCGGCGGAGATGGCACGATCTTGGGCGAGCGGATCAGCGACCCGATCAAGAGTGTTCGTATCCGTTCCCAGATCGCCTACGTAAGCGAGAATAAACAGCTCTACAATTTCATGACCGTGGAGCAGATGATCCGCTTCACGAGAGGGTTTTACCCGGATTGGCGTCCGGACGAGGAGCAGAAGCTTCTGCGTCAATATAAGCTGCCTCTCGACCGGAAAGTTAAATCCCTATCCAAAGGCATGCGAACCAAGCTCGGACTATTGTTGGCGTTCGCACGGCGGCCGCAGTTATTAATACTTGATGAGCCGAGCGAGGGACTGGATCCAGTGGGGATTGAGGAACTCCTGGAGGCGCTGGTAACGCGGTGCAGTGAGGGGACCACGGTGTTCTTTTCATCACATCAGATCGCCGAAGTAGAACGCGTTGCCGACCAGGTTTGCGTTCTCCATGCGGGGCGCCTGGTGCTGGATTCCTCGCTGGATGACTTGCGCCAGTCGTACCGGCAGATCGATCTCGTCTTTCCGTCCGCTCCAGAAGAACGTGCCTTTCGCATTACGGGTGTGGAAGACGTGAGAACCCGCGGCTATCAAATGAGAGTGCTGGCCAGCCGGAACACGGAGGGTGTTGTAGCCCGGGCACACGATTTCCAAGCCACTTCGATCGACGTAACGCCCGTAGGATTGCGCGAAATCTTTCTGGAGAAGGTAAAGGAGAGTTGAGCAATGCTTTGGTATAAGGCGTGGTTGGAGACTCGATCGCGGTTCCTGATCTCTTTGGTTGGAATGGTTGCTCTTTGCTCGGTTTTTGTTCTTCATGGAGACCGCAATGTCATCGACGAGGTTTCACCGGATTACTACAACTACGTGTTCTTTGCGGGCCACCAGATACTGGTGATGATGTGGGCACTAGCTGTAACGCTGATCATGATGGGCGGCCTCCTTCGTGAGAGGGCGACTGGATCCTCCGCGTTCACCCTGGCGCTCCCGGTGAGCAGGGCCCGCTTCATGCTGGTTCGTATCGGCATGGGTCTCGCGCAAGCCGTCGTGCTGGCGATTGTCCCATGGGTCGCTATGTTTATGATTGGTGACATTTTTGGCAAAACGCATTCAGCCTCTCAAGCCGCCTTTTATCTGCTGTTATTGCTCGGGGGCGGGCTAGTGTTTTTCGCGATGGCGGTCCTGATCTCTTCCCTGATAAGTGGTGAGTACACCGCCCCTGTCGTTAGTTTCGGTGCGGTCATCGTTACCGCGGTCGCACTGAGCAGCGCCACCTTGCGTCGCTACAATCCCTGGGAGTTCATGAACGGGTCGGCATACTTGAATAGGCAAACGAACCTTCTTGTGCTGCCAGTACCCTGGCTCCAGGCAGCTATCTATGTTTTCTTAGCCGGTCTTCTGCTTGCCTTATCTGTCAGGGTGATTCAACAAAAGGAATTTTGAGGATTGTCAGCCTTCTGCTCCTGATTCCCACCCAATGGATGGGTGCCCCACATCTGTCAATCAATAAGAGTGTCGGATGAATCGAGAGTCAGAAGGAAAGAACCGCGGTATCCCACATCTCGCGAAAAACCAGCGAGATGTGGGGCACCCGTCCATTGTGTGGGAACTTACAGTTAGTCGCTGGCGTTTGCGGGCGGGATACCTATGGTGCCGGCGGCAGGCATGGTATGGGAGTTATTCCACTCCAGTTCCGCCGCTGCCAGTTGATCGATGCGCTGGAGCCAGAGTTGGGTGGCGAGGTCGTAGCGCGCAAGGTTATAGCTAAGGTAGTAGGGCCGGTTGCTCTTGAGCCACGCTTCCTTATAAAGATCACGCAGCAGCGAATAGGTCTGGCTGATGTCTTGCATTCTCCATTGGATTTCGCCTAATTGCCGGGATGCCTCTGCGCGGTCTTCCTTCCTGGTCGAGTCGCGGAGCGCCCAAGCCGCGGCGTAGCGGCCAGCTATCTCATCAGAGACCTGAAATTTCAGGCCGATGAGGTCCAGGCAACGGGCACCGAGTTCGAGAGCGTCGAGAGCATCGGTTTCGCGCAGAGCGGGATTGGCGTTGCGGGCCTCGGCGACGAGGACAATGGCGCGCTCGGCATGGAGACGGAGCTCGGAGACGACGGGGCGGATCTGTGCCGCTTTACGCCGGCCTTCGACAGACCATGGATCACTCCAGAAAACATAGTCCGACTCATCCGCGTGAACGAGCGCGCCGCCAAGAATCTGAACCGCGGTCATGATTTCCTGCTGGGCCCGATCGATCTTTCCCGTCAGGTCGCCATGGAAGCTTTCGCCGTATGAGGACTGGAAGGCGGGGATAGAGGCCTCGCCTTTGTGCCACGCGGCTTCCGCGCCAAAGAGGATGCCGTACCAGTTGTTGTTGGCGAGTGTTTCACCATCGTCATCCCAGATGGTGTTGAGCTGGCCGGTGGCGCCGAGTTGCTGCCCCTGTGCAGTAAATTGTTGGATATTCGTAAGGCCCTTGCTGTAGTTGGGATAAACGCGCGACCAGTTATTGATACCGGGGGAGACCCAAGTCTCGATATGAGCGTCGGTAAATGGAGTGATGAACGGACCGAATCCTTCAGGATGCGGTTCGTACTCCCAGGCAACCGCGATGGTGTTCTTTTTGAAATTATCGGGGACCTGCTTTAAGAGGGCAGGATCGTGCATGGCAATGTCTCCCCAGAAGAGCAGCTTGCGCTTGAGCGGCTCCAGGTCGGTCACGATCTGTTGCAGATAGTCGAGATAGACGGCTCCGGCGCCGCGGGCGTCCACTTGAGCTTTGGTCCGGCCCCGCCCAAGGTCGGAGGTTTCGTCCGCTCCTATGTGAAGAAAGGGGCCGGGATAGATGCCGGCCATCTCGGCAAACATCTGATGGGTAAGCTGCAGAGCGCTCGGCTGACCGGGGGCGAGTACGTCACCGTGCGGGGTTTCGGCGAGAGGAGAGTACTGTTCCCAGTCGAGCAGATAGTGCAGATGACCGAATGATTCCTGCTCGGGTATGACGGTGATGTGATACCGAGCGGCATAGGCAACGAGCTCGCGTGCCTGGGCCTGAGTGAACGTGCCGCCGCCGGGCGGACCCATGAGCGGGATTGCTTTGTACTCCATGGCGTGTTGGAAGTAGAGCGAGTAGATGTTTAGCTTGTACGCAGCCATGATGCGGATTTGTTTTTTCTGATACTCAACGGTGGGAAGCGGACCGCGGGCGAAGTCGTCGCTGATTCCGCGATAGCGCATCGCCGGCCAGTCGCGAATGTCGGCGGTATGGAGCGTGGCGGCGGTGCCTTCACCATCGATGAGTTGCTTGATCGTCTGCACTCCGTAGAAGAGCCCTTGCGCAGTTGCGCCGACGACGATGAGTGACGCCGGGCGCGGAAGTAATGACGTAGCCCTCGGGCTTCATCTCTTCGGTGAATTCAGCGACGGGATGGTTCGCCAGGCGTGCGAGCTCGATACGGAAACCACCGGCCACCGTGGTGGGGATGTTGCGGGATTGGAAAGCCGCAGCGAGGTCGCCCTCTGCAAAACGGTCTTCTTCGTCGCCTGCGCAGCTTGAGCAGAGTATCTTGACGCCATTGGGCAGGGGTGAGGCCGCGATTGCGTGGACTTCCCTCGGGACGGGAATGAGATGCAGCGGGGACTGCGCGGAGACGAATGGAGCGGTAGCGAAGAGGAGTGCACCGAGGATGAGGTCCAGAGCGATTCCGCGGTTACGCCCACTGCCTTTTCCAGAATGAAGGGACATGTCTTTCTCCGATTTTTTTGTCTCCAGCGTATACCGCTGGGAGCGCTTGCGCGCCAAGGGGAAACATGCTTACGCCGTTGCCTGTACGCAAATCCCCGCCGCCCTTCAACGGGGGTGCCGGGCTGGCTTCGGCAGAGCTAATTTCCAGATTGCTCGTAGGCTGTATGCAGTGGCAGGAAGATGCGGACGGTGGTGCCGGGCCTCTTCGACTCGCTATCACTTTCAATGCTGATCTTGCCCCCATGTCCCTCGACGAATTGCTTTGCGACAAATAATCCAATTCCTGTGCCGACCGTGGCCCTGGTCGTGAAGAAGGCTTCAAAAACCCTCGGCAGATCCTTCGATCCAATTCCGACTCCATCGTCTTCCACTGTGAGGACAACGCCATTTTTCTCACTTGAGGCGTTGCAAACGGAAATGGAGAGAATTCCACCATCAGGCATGGCGTATATGGAGTTCACGATGAGGTTAGAGATCACTTGCATCATCTCGCCCCGGCGAAGGACAACCTTTGTCGTAGAGTTGATTGATTTCCTGATGGTGATGCCGGCAGCCGTACATCGCGGTTCGTAGATGGTGAGTGCATGTTCTGCGAGATCACTCAGAGACGCGAGGCTAGCCGCGGCGTGCTCGCGATAATACCCCAATGTTTGCTTGGCGATATGGGAGACCCGTCCGAGCTCATCCTCGGCCTTCGCCAGAAAACCGCGGCCTTCCTCGTCTGAGATCTTGTCCCGCAGCAGATAGAGCAGGTTCATCACCGCGGCAAGCGGATTATTGATTTCATGTGCAATGGTTGCAGCCATGCGACCGGTCGCCGCGATCTTCTCCGCTTGCAGCAAAGACTGCTCTATTCGCTTGCGGCTCGAGACATCACGAAGGATCTTGGATGCTCCAATCACACGTCCGTCCTCGTCCTTAATTGGGGAGACGGTAAGCGAGACCTCGATGAGCCTTCCGTCCTTCGCGCGGCGGACCGTCTCGAAGTGCTCGATTCGCCGTCCAGCACGGATGCTTTCCAGGATTGTCTTCTCGTCGGAGTGAAGGTGCTCCGGAATCAGCTTGAGGATCGAAGCGCCGACCATCTCTTCCGGGGAGTAGCCGAAGATCCGTGTCGCAGCATCGTTCCAGCTGGTGATGGTGCCGCTCAAGTCCTTGCTCAAAATCACGTCGTCGGAGGATGCGACAATGGCTGCGAGTTCACCAAGCCGTTTTCTACTCTCCCCCGTCACTGCTTCTCTCTTGCCGAAGTTCCTGGGCAGCAGTTACTTCCTTTGTAATATCCTGGCAGACTACAAACGCACCCAGCGCTTCGCTGCCTGCCCCGAAGATCGGACTATAGCTGTAGGTCCACCAGATATTCTGCAGCCTCCCATCGCGGACGATCGGAACGAGGGCGTTTTGGTGAAATACTGTCTCCCCATTGTTCATGACCCGTTCGAGGTTCGGGCCGACCGTTTCCCAGGCGTCCCACCAGCACTCCCGGGCTGTCTGTCCCAAGCCTGAAGGGTGGCGCTCGGCCAGAAGAGGGACAAAAGCATCGTTATAGAGCTGCACCGATTCCTTACCCCAGAAAACCAGGGAGGGAAAGGCGCACGAAAGCATGAGATTTGCGCATAAGAGGAGGGCTTCGGACCAACCTTCGAGCGGTCCAAGCGGAGTCAAAGTCCAGTCGCGCGTCCGGATTAACTCGGCCATTCGGCTGCTGCCGTGTATCGGACCTTCCGCATTGCTTGCCGTTTTGTGGTGACCCGAGTCTCTTGGCATTGAACTTAGCTGGTGCCCAACAGATGGTACGCCCTCAGTGTAAGGCGGGCGACAAATTTGGGCCCCCCACAATGCCAAGTCGACCCGAAAATCAGAAGCTCCGCAACAGAAGGTCTCTTGCGCTGGCCAGCACTTTCTCTCGCATCACGGGCTCGGGCAGCATTCGGGCGATTTCAATTGCCCCAACCATGGTTGAAAAGATGGAAAAGAAGGCGCGCTCCTTGTCGGCGGTTCGCCGGCCAGGCATAAAAGGAAGCATGCGACTCCTATATTTCTTAAGTTCTTCAAAGATCCGGGGTTTCATCGCCTGATCGGTCCTGGCTAACTCGGGCGCAAGAGCCGGTAAGGGACATCCGTACTCGACGTGGTCGCAAAATTCCAGGCTCAGGTAGGTCTTCACGATCGTCTTCCACGCGGTCTCGGGCGGGGACTGCCCGGCGGCGTGAACAAGGCGGTCGGCTATGTCCTGGAAAGCCTCGCTCAGCGACTCCATGAGTAACTCATCTTTACTTCCGAAATGCTTGTAAAAGCCTCCGTGGGTCAAGCCGGCGTCCTGCATAACGGCTGAAACAGCTGCGCCAGTAATGCCTTCGCTGCGAATGCGCCGGGAGGCGTCTTTCACAATCTTCTGATGGATCTCTGCTTTGTGTTCGGGCCGGTAGCGCATGGGCAATTATAGGATGTCGGCAATCATCTCAGGCCGCAATTGGTCGCCCTCTCGATCCGGCCGAAGAAAATCTGAATCTATAGGATTATGTCCGTAATCCTATGGGGCAGGAGGACCCAATGTCGCCACAAATTATCTTCCCGGTGCATCTCGCTTTAGGTTATGTCGCGTGCCTGCTTTGCTTCAGCACGTATGCCTTACCCAAACTCAAGTCGATGGAGCGGATGGAAGCGCAACGCGTCATCGCTACTGTGCACAGCTTCCGCTTCTTTGGGCTCGTCTTCATTCTTCCCGGCGTGGTTGGCCCCAATCTGCCGGCCACCTTCGCCACCTTCGCTGCCTACGGTGACTTTGCAACCGGAATTCTTGCCATCCTGGCGCTTCTCACGGTGAGGGTACGTCCTCTCTTTTGGTCGCTTGTCGTCGCCTTCAATCTCGTGGGAATGGTGGACCTCATCCTGGCTTATTACCACGCCGTCAGGGGCGGTCTCCCTGCGGTGGCGGGACAGTTGGGGGCGGCCTATGTGATCCCCATTATTTATGTGCCAGCGCTGATGATCACCCACATGCTGGCGCTCTATTGGCTGGTGCGTCCGCAGCCCAAGGCGGCTTTCGAAGGAAATTTCGTGAAGGAGAAGATCCATGTCTGAACCTATACTCGTCACAGGTGCGTCCGGCGGATCCCAAGGCTCCACAGGACGCCGAATCGCAGTCCTCCTGAGGGAAAAAGATATTCCGGTTCGTGCCTTCGTCCACAAGTTGGATGCAAGATCCGACGCTCTCCGGGAAGTCGGTGCGGACGTTGTACAAGGAGATCTGCTGGATGCAGACTCAGTCCGCGCTTCTTTCAAAGGAATAAAACGCGCTTACTTTACTTACCCCGTAACCGATGGACTGCTGGAAGCTACGACGATCTTTGCTATGGCCGCGCGCGAAGCGGAGACCGAGCTTGTCGTCAACAATTCGCAACTGCAGGGCGCGCGTAAAGCACCGAGCTTTCGCAATATGCAACATGGACTGGCGGATCGCATCTTCGATTGGGCGGAGGTAGGAGCGGTTCATCTGCACGCGCCTCCTTACTATGAAAACGTGCGGGCGCTCGTAAGAAGGAGTGTCGCTGAACAGAACACAGTGTTACTGCCATGGGGCGACGGAAGCGCCATCATCCCCTTGGTAGGCGCGGAAGATGTGTCTAGTGTGGCGGCGACGCTGCTGGGTGATCCAGAGAAGTTCCCAGCAGGTGCGTATGATTTGATCGCCGCAACACCTACCGTGAAGGAGATCGTGGACACACTAAGCGCCGCGCTTGAGCGTCCGATACAGTATGCCGGCATCACGGATGAGCAGTGGGCAGCGGCCATGAGAGGTGCAATTAATCCTCACGCGCTCGATCACCTGTCGCATCTTTGGCGATATTTTCGATCGACTGAAAAAGGGAGTGGAGACAGGCCTCGCAGCGTTACCGATACCATTCGCATCGTCACAGGAGGCGATGCGCAAACCCTGGAAGACTTCTTCAGAGCCAACGCGGCTGAATTCGGAAGTGTTGCGGCGGCAACCTGAGGTTGGTTTTGGTGACCGCACTTTAGCCCAGACGTGCCTTGTTAAATCAAGTTGCACACGCAATTCTCAACCAATCTTGTGCAAGTTAGCAAAGAGAAACAAGCTGGGTCACTTATAGGCATTTGCAGGTGGTCCGAGTGAAACTGCAGGTCCCTCCCCTACGCGACCTCGAATTTCCTGTACAGCTTATTGGCGTTGGCACACTTCGTGCGGCTCTCTGTACAGAGAGCCGCATACGCCGCCTGGGGCAGTACCGCTATGTCGGAAATCCGAGTCCGCTTCGGTTGACAAAGTGGAGAGCGGTGGCGGCATGGGTGGATGTGGATGGACAGAGTCGAAAGTTCTGACAGACGCCCGGTGGCGGTGAGATTTTTAAAATTTGATATTTTTGTTGTCCTTTTTGAGGATTTTGACTTAGCGGCGGCGAGGGGCAAAGGGGTTCTTTTTGATAGAGAAAGGAACTCGCAGGTCGGGAACGAAAACGAACTCGGGGACATTCGGGGCTAGCGGCGGTGCTTCCGACGGGCTCGACGGGTTGGCGATGGCGGACTGGCTGGGGCCCTTGGATTGCTTTTTTTGGACAGGGATCGGGTGTGACACCGGACAGCGGTAAACTGTCCTTCGCTCGCTTTAGGCCGAAACTACCGACAACTGCCGACCAGCGAGAGGTACGCGAGAGCCGCAACCTGTGCCGAATCATCTGCTTACACGGTACGGCGCGTTGCAGAATCGGTTCCAGACGCAAAGATTGTTTTCTCCAATCGACGGTTATCGTTTCGGAGATTACTTTGGATTTATTGGAAAGCACAGCGCCAAAAGTCAAGAAGGTGCATGCGCCATGTAACGACATCAGAGAATAAAAAGCACTCCGATTCCCCGAACTGCGACAGAAACCGAACCGTGTCTTCGCCTGCAGAACTAAAGACTGTTTGCCCGGCTCCCATCTTCGACCAACCCCGCAGTTCCCTGTAGAATCAGACAGTTTGACGTGGGATACCTGACCGGAATCGATGGGGTGCTCGTGGCAAACATATTAGAGGCTATCCAGAAAAATCAGGATGCGCTTCTGGAAGAGTGGTTGAAAGGAATCAAGAGCGGCATTCGCAGACGTGACTTGATCGATGAGCGAGAACTCAAAATGCAGGCAGTGGAAATACTTTCTGCGATCGGCACCGTTCCCACCGAGACTTCTCTGGATGATCTTAATTCCCCTCCCTGGCAGCCGCTAAAAGATCTGCTCGCGAGCTTGTCGGCT
>CAVZJL010000007.1:0-63153 GCA_963775365.1 uncultured Acidobacteriaceae bacterium
TGTTCGAAACCGGGCAGGATTCGGGCTGCCCCACGGAACAAATGGTACTGGTCAAAGGTGAAAACATTCATCTGCGTTTCGTAGGGTCCCCAAGTGAAGTAACCGACATTCCACTGAAGAACCGCCGCAACTGAGCGACTTCTCCAAATAGCGACGCTGCGAAGCGGGACGACGTACATCTTGCCGCCGATCTCCAGAGGACCGTAGCTGACCATCACGTCCGATCGTTTCGTCGGAATGAACCCGGGCAGATCATATTCGATCTGAACGCGGAGTATCGCGCCAGTCTCAGGATCGACGACAAATTCTCCATGCGAATCAGTTGCAAATCCGACCCGAGCGCTCTTACTACCATTCGGGTAGCAGCATCCACTGAGAGTCAACGTTGGAGCATCGGCTAGCCGATAACGAAATACAGCGCGGCGCCCGTTGATGCTCTGCTCCCACGAATCCCAGGTGACATCGCCCGGCGACTTGGATACGAATTGCAGCAAACTAAGAATCGGGCCAAAGGTGCCGTATGTTTGCAAAGGCAGCACCTCGGTCCCGGTGTGCGGTGACGTACTGCTTACGATCTCTTCGCCTTTGCGATAGAGTACGGTCTCTTTCAATTGCTGCTCGGCATGAAGAGGCTCCGACACATCTGTTGTGGCGAGTCCTGGATAAGAAGCGACCTCACGATAGTAGACCGCCGTACGGGTCGCGAAGAAATTGGGCAGCCTTGGAATGACGCGGTCCAAATAATCGGCGGCAGCCTTCAGTATTCGCTGTTGCTCAGCCTGATCCGGCGGCGGATCAGCGGAGAGCTCCGCGGACGGAGGATCAAGAAATGTGGATTCATCGGCGATCAGCTCAAGTGACTCGCGGAGCTTCTTGTCATGCAACTCTGCCAGGAGTGATTGTAGCTTTACTTGGCTGAGCCGCTCAGTCAGCACAATACCTGAAAGCTGCCGCGCAGCGGAGGCGCCACCGTGGATCGCCTGCAGAATCTGCTCAAGCTGTGATACCGTCACGCGCTGGATCCTGGGATCGGATGGGTCGTTATAAAACGGTTGATTGTAGTAACCCTTGGATGTGTCAGCAGTCAGAGTCGGCTGACTCAACTCCACTTTCATGGAGTGATATTCGTCCACGTGCGCCGCGAGAGGCGGGTCGAAGGTGAAGGAGTAAAAGATCCGGGCGTTCTCGATGCTGTCGTTCATCGGTCCGGCCAAGCCGTTGGATGAAGGCAGGACTCGACCGCCGCTTTGGACTGCCAGAACGTTCTTGAACAGGTTCATCCAGCTTGCTTGCCCAGCCGAAGGAACAGCAGTGAGAAACCTGCTCCAGGTGTCCGCCGTGGGCTCGTTTTCACCTATCGAAAAACAGTCGAGCGTGACACGAGCCTGGCGCAGGAGTAGGGAGAACCAGCGAATTTTTTGAAAGAGATCGCGCTTTACTTCTTCACCCTTCTTACCAGAAGTGTAATCAAAAGCGTGCCTGGAGGGAAATGTCCTAAAAGGCCTGTGCCATCGGAAGCAAAAGCTCCAGTTCCGCGATTACCCAAGCCAGGCCCAATCCAGAAGAGCAATTTTCTACCAGGGCGGCTAGCCTCTGCAGCGGCTATGGTCCATAGCGCCCTTAGTCCCGTTAAAGCGGGGATGGTGTCAAACGAAGGCTCGACGACTGCTTTCAACGGCGAATGTACTTTGGGAGCTAGAAAGTATGCTTCAACTTTAGTTTCGGAAGTGACATCGGTGGCAAGTGCTTCTCCGTCCGTCGACGACTTCGCAGTAAGGAAAAATCCCGAATCTTCCAGCGAGTAAATGGTCACTGGCTGCGCCAGCTTTCCGGATTTGTAACGCAGGAACTGCGCCACCTGTTGCCGCTCGAGGGCCGCAAGGTACGAGGGCAAATCCAAGGTATCCAGGAGAATAATGACCGTAAGCGAATCCTCCGCGCTGGCGGAAGGATCTTTTGACGCATGGAAAGCAATGATCCTCTGCGGCTGGCTATTGTCGAGCAGTCTGAAATCAGTACGCTGAAGTCCGGCCACTGGCTTACCTGCTTGGTCCGTTACAGTTGCGTCGAGACGGATGAGCCCTTCGGCGCTGACCGCTTCACTCGGAAGCTCCTTTCGTTGTCCAAGCTCAAGATTTCCCGTGCCAATTGCAGCCGGCTTATCCGTAGATGCGACTGAACGTTGTCCCAAAGCAGCCGCTAGGATTAGCAGAAAACCGAGTCCGGACAGAGTCAATCGGTAGAAGCTGCGCACCGCGTTTTCGCCTCCAGATCGCAGGAGCGAGTATAGGACTTTTGAGACAGTAATCCGGCGAAGGTCGGGCCGACGCAGGGTTGCTCGCGCCCGCTTAAACTCCGTCGAAAAACATTTCCATGACAGGTCTTGGGTCCGGAAAGACGCACCATAGATACCCAGGCCTCCAGGGCTGGGCTCACGTTTGGTGGTCGGCCCTCCGGGCCTCGCATCCATGGCGATTTTGCACCGGCAACAAAGGTTGGCGTGCCCCATTTGCCCCGATTTCCTGCGGAGGCCGGTGGCGTTGATACACTTCATGCGCCTTTCCTTAATGAAAGGCGCACACGCGGACCTTCTAGCACAGCGTGGCAGGAAATCGGGGTCAAGCCCCGTCTTTGGACTTGAGTGGGATACGCAACACGGAATGCCCTGCGGTTCTCTCAACCCACATCCGAACCGCGTCCTACCCCTTGGTACCCGCCAGACCCGGCCCACCCCGGTTCCCTCGTTGACAATCTGCACGACCGCCTGCCTCTGCTATCGTTTGAGGCATGCCGGCCCCCCGCAGCGATTCCCCTGCCACTCCTCTTGGGCAGAGGACTCTCGCCGCGCTCTCTGCGGATCAGTTGGACGCCTCCAGGCGCCCCATTCGGGAATATGTTTCCAGCCTGATCCGCACTGCGCGTTGGCAGTTGTTAGCCGCCGTGCTCATCATGACGTTTACTTCCCTGACAGAAGGCCTGGGCGTAGCCCTGCTCTTCCCCATCCTGCAGGTAGCCGGTTTCAATCTGGCCAACCAAGGCCATGTCGGCCACTACACCGGAGAGGTACGCGCCCTACTGGTACAAAGCGGATTATCTCCGTCACTGTGGCTAGCCACCTTGCTGCTGATCTTCATGCTGCTGATGGCTCTGCGGTCGTTGTTCAGCCGGGTGCAGGCGGTGCTTACCTTTCGCACCGTGCTCACTTATGAGCTCACCCTCAGCCGGCGCCTTTACCAGGCGATCATCAACGCCGATTGGCTCTTCCTCGTGCGCCGCCGCTCCTCCGACTTTACACATGCGCTTACTGCCGAATTGACCCGGGTTGCGACCTGCACCTACCTGCTCATCGGCGCTGTGTCCAATGCCATTCTCGCCGCGGTTTATATCGCCATCGCGCTCAAGCTCTCCGCGGGGATGACTTCGCTGGTGCTGGCCACCGGCGCGATTCTGCTGCTGGTCTCGCGCCGCTGGATGCGAGCCGTTCATGCCAGCGGGACCGCGGTCTCAGAGAGCGTGAGCGAAGTCTACGCATCTGCCACGGAGCACCTGCAAAATCTCAAAGCGATGAAGTTCTACGACGCCCAAAACAGCGACCTGGAGATGTTTTCCTCGCTCCAATCCTCGGCCCTTCAGCAGAGCCTGCAGAGCACCAGGAGCCAGGCAGCTGCGGCCTTCTGGTTCGAAGCTGGATCGCTCATGTTGCTGGGCGGCATCGTCTTCGCTTCGCTACAGATTCTGAATGTAGCTCCAGCCTCCATTCTTCTCTTGCTGGCGGTCTTTACCCGCCTTATCCCCCGGCTGGCTGCCGGCCAAAACCAGTTACAGGCCTTTCTCAGCGAACTCCCGGCCTTCGAAAACCTGATGACGATCTACCGGGAATGCGTGGCCAACGCCGAAGTTCCTGGCGCCTCTGGCCCCGGGCCTTCCCTGGCCCACGAAATCCGCCTGGAGCGGGTCACCTTCCGCTACGAGACGCAGCGGCCCATGGTGCTGCAGGATTTATCGCTGACCATCGCAGCGGGTAAGGTCACCGCCATCGTGGGCTCCTCCGGCGCGGGAAAAAGCACCGTGGCCGACCTGGTCAACGGCCTGCTTTCCCCTCTCACTGGGCGGGTTCTAGTCGACGGCGGCGAGCTTACCCCGCAAAGCGCACGCGCCTGGCGGCGCCACGTTGGCTACGTCGCCCAGGATACGGTGCTCTTTCACGATACGGTGCGGGCTAACCTGCGCTGGGCCAAGCCCGACGCGTCGGAACAGGAGATGAGAGAGAGTCTCGGCCTCGCCGCAGCCGAGTTCGTCTTTCAATTACCCCAGGGTCTGGATACCACGGTGGGGGACCGTGGAATGCTCCTGTCCCACGGGCAACGACAGCGCATTGCGTTAGCTCGCGCGCTGCTGCGCAAACCTGGGTTGCTCATTCTCGACGAGGCGACCAGCAGTCTCGACCTCGACAATGAGAAACGAATCCTGGACGCGATCGAACACCTGCAAGGCCGAACAACCGTTTTGTTGATCGCCCATCGGGTTTCCGCCATTCAACGCGCGGAGATGATTTACGTGATAGACAACGGAAGCGTAGCCGAATTAGGCGATTGGGAGAGCCTGAGCAGCAGGCCCTCCCATCGCGTTGGCTCGCTCTTCCGGCTGCAGGATGCGCTGGCCTGAGCAAAATCGCAATTATTTAGGATCGCTCCAGCCGCCAACCGAGGCAGTCAGCTTGTCGGCCTCAGTCGGCCCCCAAGTGCCGGGCTTATACGGGATCACCTTGGAGTCGTCCAGGATCGGGTCCACAATGCGCCATGCCTCTTCGACATAATCCTCGCGCGCAAACCAGGTCTGGTTGCCAGCCATGGCGTCGCCCAACAGCTCCTCATAAGGCAGCATGACATCTTCGCCGCATTCCTGGTCGGCAATGAGCTCGATCGGGCAACCGCGCAATTGGTCGCCCGCGGTTTTGATCGAGGCACCAATGGCGATGACCGGATCCCCGCTAATGCGGAAGCGCACGTAATTGGCCGGCGGAGGTTCTGCGGAAAAAATAGCGCACGGCGGCCGCAATTTCGCCACCACCTCGGTCTCCGACTTGGGCAGACACTTGCCCGCCCGGACAAAGAAGGGCACGCCTCTCCAGCGCCAGGAGTTAATGGCCAGCTGCAGCGCCACATAGGTCTCGGTCGTCGAGCCTTTCTTGACTCCCGGTGTATCGAGGTAACCTTCGTATTGACCGCGAACCACATGGTCAGCAGTCAACGCCTCGACACTCTTCAGCACCTTCACCCGCTCGTCGCGCAAACTCTCGATGCTCAGGGTCGGTGGAGGCTCCATGGCAATGTTCGAAAGTATCTGCAGCAAATGGTTCTGCACCACATCGCGCACGGTGCCTACCGCGTCGTAAAAGCTTCCTCGATCCAAAACGTCGAACTGCTCAGCCATGGTGATCTGAACGCTTTCCACGTAGAGGTTGTTCCAGATCGGCTCCAGAAAGGAGTTGGCGAAGCGAAAGAAGATCACGTTCTGGACCGTGTTCTTGCCCAGGTAATGATCGATACGAAAGACATCCTCTTCGGCAAATACTTCATGAACCGTCTTGTTGAGCGCTACAGCAGAAGCCAAGTCGTTCCCGAAAGGCTTTTCAATCACTACCCGAGCGCCCTGCGACGAACCCGACGCCTTCAACTGCGTGAGAACCTGAGGGAAGAGGAAGGGCGGAATGGCTAGATAGTGGATGGGATTTTTGGCGCTACCGAGTTCTTTGCGGACATTGGCAAAAGTCTCCGCATCTTTGTAATCCCCGTCGACGTAGCGCAGTTTGCCCAGCAGGATGGGAAAACCGACCGGATCGGCTCCGCCGTGTTTTTCCACACTATCCTTGGCTCGCGCCTTGAACTGTTCGAGGTTCCAGCCCGCCTTGGCGACGCCAATGACTGGCCCGGTCAGCTTACCTCGCTTCGCCAGCTTTTGCAGTGAGGGAAAAATCTGTTTGTAAGCAAGGTCGCCGGTAGCGCCAAAAAAAACCACAGCGTCGGAATATGGTTGCTCCATGTGACTAATGTACCGCCTTCTTCGGATGGAACACACCCCCTCACCAGAGACGGGGAGCACTCGTCCTGTTTGAGTAGGTGTGAAGCCGAAAGGTGTCGGGAATTAGACTGTTGGCTGCGGGAAAAAAAAACGGTTACGAAGTTGTTACCACTGGGTAAATCCATGCACAGGGAAACCCTGTATTGTTTGCCCAAACGGTGATTTTCCGCAAATCGTTGTTCTGGTTCCTCGGGGGAGGGCCCCAGGCGGCAATTTTGAGAAAATCACCGTTTGCATATTCCCGCCTGAGCGCCTCGCCCATTCATCGGCGTGAATTCCTCAGGCGGTATCCATCCGGAGAATACCGCCGCGCATTGATCGTCAGATCGTCAAATGACTTTCAAAAGCAGCAGAATGATCACGATGAGAATGATCAAACTGATGCCGCCGCCACCGTAGTAGCCGAGCCCCGGTCCAAGGCGATATCCACCAAACCCGAAAACTAGCAGCAATATGATGAGAATGAGCAGCATACTTTCTCCTTCGCGGCGAGGGATCCGCGTTCCACCTCGTAATAACCGCGTTGCGTTGAAGGCTTACTGCACGCGGGACACCTAATCACCGTTTGCAATGCAGCCCGATTTTGTACCACCAAAACACTTATGAAGATTCAATCTCCGCCTTTTTGGATGTACGGGAGCCCTCAGCTTGTGCCCTAAAGACAGGGCGATACTAAAATACGTGCTGACATGCTCCGGGGTTGAGGACGCAGTCGGCGATAAAGGAAGGCGGACGACTGCGTTGAAAGCACTCCTTAGTACAGGATTTCTTTTGGCTTTATGCCCTCTATTTGCCATGGCGGAGAGTTCCTCCTCCGGGTGCTCCTCGCTACAGCAGGCAAACTACCCAAAAGCATCCATCTCAAACGGACCGGTTCAGGCTGTTCTCTACCTGCCGGATGCGAAAAACGGGTACTACCGCGCGACAAGGTTTGACTGGTCAGGGGTCATTCCGTGCTTAGCCTATAAAGGCCACACCTACTTTGGCATCTGGTTTCCGCACTACGATCCATTGCTGGCTGATGCCATTGCCGGTCCCGTGGAAGAATTCAGGTCGAGCGACGGCGCCCTGGACTACGGCCAGGCAAAAGCCGGTGAGTTGTTCGTAAAACTCGGAGTCGGCGTGTTGCGAAAGGAAGACGACTCCCCCTACCAATACATGCACACCTATCCGCTGGTCGACGGTGGCAAGTGGACGGTTCACGCCAAGCCGAGCGAAGTATCCTTCCGGCAACAACTCCAATCACCCATTGGCATTGCCTATGACTACGAGAAAACGGTAAAGCTCGACCCACACGACCCCGTTCTCATCCTTGAGCACCGCCTGAAAAATACCGGGACCAAGACCATCGACACCGAGGTCTACGACCATGATTTCTTTATGCTGGACGGCACTCCTAGCGGACCGGATATGGTGGTCCGGTTTCCCTTTACCCCCAAGCCGGAGAAATCGATGGAGCCGCTGGCAGGGATCGACGGGAAGGACATCGTCTATCGCCAGGAACTGCAAGGGGAGCAGTACGTGGAAAGTTATCTGACCGGCTATTCCAGCAGCCCCTCGGATTACGACATGACTGTCGAGAATCAAAAGACGGGGGTCGGAGTCGAGCAAACTGCGGATGTCGCCATGTCCCGTTTCAATTTCTGGTCCATCCGCACTACCCTATGTCCCGAGGCATATATTCATCTGTCGATTGCGCCGGGACAAACCGCACATTGGAATATCCGCTATCGTTTTTATGCGAAATAACTGCGGATACATCGAGTACATGAGCCTCAAGAGGAGACGCAATTGAGCACGGAGCTTGCAGGAAAGAGCAGTGGCCAGGGCAAGGTAGCGATCATTACCGGAGCCGGCAGCGGTATAGGCCGGGCGGTTGCCCTGGAGATGGCTTCTGCCGGATTTTCGCTGACGCTGGCGGGGCGGCGCGTGGCGGAACTGGAAAAAACAGCGGCCATGGCGGCCGGCGGCCATATGCACGTTATCCCCACGGATGTGCGTCAACCCGATTCAGTCCGTGCCTTGTTTGCCGGCACCCGGGAGAAATTCGGCCGGCTGGATGTTCTGTTTAACAACGCGGGCGTGAACACCGGAACGCCCTTTGAGGATTTGACTTACGAGCAATGGTGCGAGGTAGTGAACGTGAATCTGACCGGTTCCTTTCTCTGCGCTCAGCAAGCGTTCCGCATGATGAAGGCACAGCAGCCGCAAGGGGGGCGCATTATCAATAACGGCTCACTTTCGGCGTATATGCCCCGGCCGAACTCTGCACCCTACTCGTCTACCAAACACGCCATCACCGGGCTCACCAGATCCATCTCCCTCGACGGCCGCCCGTTCAACATTGCCTGCGGTCAAATCGATATTGGCAATGCAGGCAAGGGAATGAACGGCGAGCCGGGAACCGCCTCGCTGCAACCGAATGGACAGATGTTGGTAGAACCGAGAATCGATGCCAAGCACATTGGTGAAGCTGTTGTTTATATGGCCAGCCTGCCTCTAGAAGCGAATGTTCAGTTCATGACCGTAATGGCGACCGCCATGCCCTATGTCGGGCGCGGTTAAGGGCCGGAAGAGAAACCGCAGGGATTGCTAGTGGAAGTTGCGAGAGGAAAGCTATGCTCTCTGACCGTTTGAAGCTTGGTCTCTTCCCTTTTCTACTTTTGGCCCTTCTGCCTTGCGCGCATCCGCAAGAGACTGTCAGGATCGCCGGACCGCTGGCGGTCTCCAACAACCCTCACTACTTTAAAGATGCCAATGGCACGGCTCTCATCCTGGCCGGCTCACAGACCTGGAACACACTGCAGGATTGGGGCAGCGGTGGGTCCGCCCAGGCTTTGGACTTCCCTGCCTTCGTCAAGTTCCTCACCGCGCATGGACAGAACTTCACCCTGCTGTGGCGGGTGGAAATGCCGAAATTCTGCTCCCTGCCCTCCACCAGCAGCGCGCCGCCGGATTTTACGGTGAGCCCGCAACCATGGCAGAGAACAGGGCCCGGCAATGCGACCGACGGCGGCTTGAAATTCGACCTTACCAAGTTCGACCAGGGCTACTTCGATCGCCTGCGGACCAGGACGCTGGCTCTGAACAACGCCGGCATCTATGCCGGTATCTACCTCTTTACCGGGGAGTTCATCAACATCTTCCGCTGCGCCAGCGACGGCTATCCTTTTACCGGCGCCAACAACATCAATGGCATCGACGACGGGTACACCAGCGGGCCTAAAGGGATGGCGTCCATGACCATGACGGCGCCCAACGACATCACCCGCTATCAGGATGCCTTCGTGGAGAAAGTAATCGACACACTGAACGATTTGCCGAACGTGCTGTGGATCGTTTCTGAAGAAGCTCCGAGCGATACGGCGTGGTTTAACTACTACCAGATCGCGCACATTCGAAAATACGAGGCGCAAAAGCCGCACCAACATCCGATCGGGTTGGCCGGGCTTTTACCCTCGAATGCAGCCACCGATGCGACTCTCTACAACTCCAACGCGGACTGGATAGCGCCCAATAGCACGATTTCCCCAATTACCTCCTGCGGCAGCGGCACTCCAACCTGTAAGGTGAACGTCAACGACAGCGACCATTCCTACTTCGGCGCAGCGTGGAAGGACACGCCACAACAGAATCGCAACTACGTATGGAAAAACTTCGCCAACGGTAGTCAGGTGCTGTTCATGGATCCTTACCTGCTCTACTACCCGCGCGAGAACAGGAACCTGTGTGCCGGGGCTACCAGGGGGATTTGTAACGCACCCGACAAACGCTATGACAACTTCCGAGATAATCTCGGCTATACGGTGAAGTATTCCCGCAAGTTGAACCTGGTGAACGTGACCCCACATCCAGCTCTCACTTCGACCGGCTATTGTTTAGCGCAAACCCCGCCAGCCGGCGCGGAATACCTCGTGTACGCTCCTTCCGGCGGATCGTTTACGGTCGATCTATCCGCGATGCCGCGGTCGAGGAGCTTGAAGGTGGAGTGGTTCAACCCGGCGACCGGCGCGACGATGGTTGAAAATCAGATTCACTCCGGCTCCTCCACCCAGCCGTTCACCGCGCCGTTCAGCGGCGACGCGGTGCTCTACCTGGTGGATACGGCCGGGCATGCAAGCTAAGATAAACCTTCATCCCTCCCAGAAAGCAGGGCAATTCCTTTGTTGAAATCGCAGATCAAAACACCGGCTCTTGTCGTCGACCTGAACGCAATGGAAGCCAACATCAAAAAGATGGCTGCTTTTTTTGCCCAGGGTACGAGCCGGTTGCGCCCCCACTATAAGAACCACAAATGCGTGGCCCTTGCCCGGCGCCAATTGGCCGCGGGCGCGATCGGAATTACCTGCGCCACGCTCGGCGAAGCCGAAGCGCTGGCCAGAAACGGGATCGGCGGCATCCTGCTGGCCAATGAGATCGCGGGCGCAACCGCGATCGAACGCCTGGTGCAGATTGCCCGGGTCACCGACATCATGGTGGGCGTGGACAATGAGCGGACCGTCGCGGCGCTCTCTGCGGCGTCGTCCCGCGCCAAGGTGCCCCTCAGTGTAGTAGTCGATGTAAACACGGGGATGGGCCGTTGTGGAGTGCTTCCAGGAGAGCCGGCACTCGCTCTGGCCCAGCTTGTCGTGGCCCAGGGTCTGCGCTTGCGCGGGGTGATCGGCTATGAAGGGCATTGCGTCCGCCTGGCGCCCGGGCCGGATAAGGTCAAGGCTGTCCATGAGGCGATGGGCAGACTGGTCGATTCAGCGAATCTGATCCGCGCGAACGGTCTCGCGTTGGAAATTGTCAGCGCCGGAGGAACCGGAACCTATTCCATCTCCGGCAGGTTTCCCGGGGTCACGGAGATCCAGGGAGGATCGTACCTGTTGATGGATACCGACTACCAAACCGTATGTCCGGACTTCGACCCGGCGATCAGCCTACTCGGAACCGTCATTAGCAGGAGCGGCAACGAGCGGCTGATTCTCGATATCGGCCTGAAAGAAATCAGCGGCGAACGCGGGCTCCCTGTGCTCAAGAATGCCGACGGCGCACGGCTCAAAAGGCTCAACGCCGAGCATGCCATCGTCGATATCGTCGATCCCATTTTTCCCGCGCAGGTAGGCGATCAGTTGGAAATTTGGGTTCACTACAGCGATGCCACCGTCAATCTCCATCGCCACATGTACGGCCTGCGCGATGGACACGTGGAGGAGACATTCCTCTTCGAGAGCTGAGCACCAGATGAATGCTTTGCCCGACTTCCTTGAAGATGCAATCGACCTGCACGTGCACAGTGCGCCAGATGTGGACGTGCGGCGATTCAACGACCTGGATCTCGCCCGCGAAGCGGAGCGTGCCGGCATGGGCGCCATTCTTATCAAGTCTCATCAGAATTCCACGGTGGAGCGCGCCTGGCTGGTGTCGAAGGTAGTTACGGGCATCCAGGTCTTCGGTGGGCTGGTTCTGAACGATACGGTGGGAGGGCTGAATGTTGCGGCCGTGAAGCTCGCGCTGGCCATGGGCGCGAAGGAAATCTGGATGCCCACCCGGTCTGCGCTGAACCACCGTTTGTTTCACGGTGAGTCTGGGGGCATTACCGTTCTCGATGCGAACGGCGCACTCGTTCCGGCGGCACAAGCCATCCTCGAAGCGGTGGCGCAGACGGATTGCATTCTGAGTACCGGGCACTTGAGTCCCCGCGAGGCGCTCGTTCTGATTCATCAGGCGGGGCAGTGCGGGGTGCGAAAGGTGCTGGTGACCCATCCGGAATGGGCTCCAACCTTCTATCCTTTTGAACAACAAAAGGAGCTGGCCGCGCTGGGCAACGTGTGGTTCGAGCGCTGTTTTGTTTCTACCACCCACCTTTGCGGAAACGTGCCCTTCCCGGTAATCGAACAAGCGATTATCGAAGCCGGCGTGAACACAACCATACTCTCCACCGACCTCGGCCAGCCGCAGACACCTCCGCCGGCGGAAGGCTTTCGGCTCTACGCGGAGCGGTTGCGTAGTTCGGGCTTTTCCGTGGATCACATTCGACAGATGATGTGTGACAACCCAGCCCACCTGCTGGCTTCCGAGAAGCGACCTTGATGGTATTCAAGGGTGGCCTGATCGGATGCGGCTTCTTCTCCCAGCATCACCAGGCGGCTTGGTCCCGCATACCAGGTGCCGAAATCGTAGCTGCCTGCGATCTCTCGATCGAACGAGCCCGGGCCGCGGCCCCGCGAGCTTATACCTCGGCGGAAGAGATGCTGAAGGCTGAAGAACTGGACTTCGTCGATATCGCTACTCGTTCCACCACGCATTTGGAGCTCATCTCACTAGCGGCGGAACGAGGGCTGGCCATCATTTGTCAAAAACCCATGGCGCGCAATTGGCAAACGGCTCGCCGCATGGTCGAGGTTTCTGAGAGCCATGGTGTGCGGGTCATGATTCACGACAACTGGAGATGGCAGTCCTGGTACCGCGAGGCTGGCGCGATGATCGCCCGCGGCGATATTGGAACGCCCCTGGCATATGGATTCCGCACCAGGATCAGCCAAGGAACAGGCGAGGAGCCCTATCCGAAGCAGGCTTACTTTCGGCAGCTCCAGCGTTTCATGATCGATGAGGTCCTGGTGCATCACATCGACACCGCACGTTTCCTCTTCGGAGACATTGCTTCCATCTACGCCGAGGGAGCGCGACAAAACCCTCACATCCTCGCCGAGGACCACGTGATCCTGACGCTGCGCCACCTCAAGGGTGCGATGGGGTGGGTCGAGGGTCACAGCTTTCTCAGAGACGACAGCAAGTCAACAATGGATGAGGCTACCTTCGAGGGAGATGCTGGATCGATTCGCGTCAACCGCCTGGGCGAAATCTGGTCCGGGGAGGAGCGAGTTTGGCGAGATTCCGGAGTCGGATACCGCGGCGACAGTGTCTACGCCACGCAGGCTCACTTCATCGACTGCCTGGAAACCGGCCGCCCATTTGAAACCGAAGCCCGCGACTACCTGGAGAACACTTTTGCTGTCGTCGAAGCAGCCTACGCGAGTATGTCTTCCCATCGCGCAGTAGAGATCACCGAAATCGTACAGCACTGAACATGGAAAGCCTCTAAACGAAGGGCACGGCTTTACAGCTTGCGGAAAAACTCTGGTCTTTGAAGGGTACGAGCTTCAGCTCGTACGTGAGTGATCAAGAAAAGGTCAGGCTTTAGCCGCTGAGGGATGATTTTTTCGAGGTCAATGACTTGTTTCCGCAAGCTGTTTAGTCTGGCCGCAAATGCCGTATACGCACTGTAGGCTTTAGCCCCTGCGTGAGAACTACCTCTCCACATTAGTCCCGTAGGGACGGCTGAGAATTACCCAGGATGCAATCCTGGGTCTCACTGAAGCTAAATCTCACGCAGCCTCTTTAGCCGCTGAGGTACGCTTTTCCGCAGCCTCAGCAGCCGGCATCTATGCCTCATTCGGCGTCTCCGCTGGACTACAGACTGTCCGGCGGTCTACCAGCGGCTCCTGGGATTGATGAAACAGTAAGCGGTGTAGCGGATTTCACTCCACGCCCGATCGCCAGCGGCGTAGCCAGGAAAGAGTGGCCGGTTGACCGGCGTAAATCGGATGCGGACCCAAATCGCCTTTTTTCCTTGTGTGAGGTCGCGCGAGACGAGAAATTCGTCGTCGCGAAATCGGCGATTGGACGTTTCCACGTTGTGCTCCGTGGCCCCCATTTCCTCTTTCGGATTTGAGTAGACAACAGTGTTCGACCCAGCTAGATACCAGATGCCGGCCAGCTTCCCTTCCGACTTGGCATTGTCTGCTATGTACACTTCAGCCCGCTGATCGGGAAAGGAGTAATCCAGCTTGCGGCGAAGCAACACTCCCAGATTGTCAGGGCGAAGACGAAGGCGAAACACCGAGGTGCCCTTGGTCGTGCGGCCTGTGTCCTGCTCCTCGGGATAGATGACCTTACCATCCAACGTATCGACGCCCCACTCGTAGCGAGAGGAGATGGTATAAGGTGCGGACGCTTGCGGCGAGGAATAATCGTGCGCGTGCTCAGCCGCGGCATCGCCAATCTGCAGACGGTCGGTTTCCACCACCGAGGGCGTCGGTAGGCCATACCAATACGCCACCGTCTCGTAGTGTTCCGTTGATTCGTTTTTCCCGCCATGTTCCAGATGAATGACTGCATTCTTTCCGAATGGCATCAGGTCGGCGAGCAAAAAACGGTAGGCGGACTCGATCTTGTCTTCTTCGCTCACCGCAAATTGTGCGCTCCGCGCGCCCACCGGATGGCCGACAAAGGGCAAGGTCATGTTCAAACCGCCCCAGTAGTCCCCACCGCCGCCCCACTCCTCGGTTCCGGTTCCTTGCGCCTGCGGCGTTAGGCTGTCATCGAAGAAGAACCGTGGATCGCCTTCAAGAGTTTCCAGGTTTGCCCGGTGAGAAAAGATGAACGACGTGCCCACAAAGCTTCCGGACCACTCCTTTGCTCCTTCCATGTCGCCGGTGTCGAGAAGCACCAGGTCTTTTCCAGGAGTAGGGGTCGGAAAGTCGCGGTACGTCGCATGAAAGTAAGCCAGCTGATTTGCCGGCCGCTGCAACGCCGTGGATCGCACTTGCCATTCGACTCCATCGATCGGCTGACCTCCACCAACCAGTTGTATCCGCGCAGACCGAAAGAACGGCATGGGGAAATAACAGGCCAGGTAGATTCGATCCTGGGTAAAGCGAATGCTGGATGGAAAGGCCTTGACCAGGTACTCGCGGTTGTCGCGGTTATAAAGCGTGCCGGCTCCATAGAAGAGAGCAATGGGAGCATCGATGGACGGCTGCGGTCTTCCATCCCAGGTGACCTGTAGACGGACGTCCTTGAAGGCCGCCGCCTGTTCACGAGGGATAGAGAAGCTCAGAAGACGAATCGTACCTTTGCCCTTCAACTCCACCGTCGTGACAGCGCCGGATGCGGGAACGTTCACCTTCCCGCTTGACTCTCTGGCGTCCGGCGGAGAGATGTCCGTGCCCGATTTCGCTATCAAATCGAGCACATCCTGACCAGGAACGACGCTCTCATTCCAGCTATGGATGGGGTGAGTTAAAGCGGTCCCCCGCACAAACTGGTCGTAGATGTAATATCCCGTTCCGTAGTGGGTGCGGGTATAAGCCATTTGGAAGCTGTGCTCAAAGGAAACGGGACTCCATACGAGGTCCGCTCCTCTGGTAACGGCCCAGGTCTCATTCAGCGGGCTCGGGAATGGCGCCAGGGGAAGGAAGGTGGAATCGGAAACCGGGTGCAACGGGTCTTTGGTGCTGCTCTCCTGAACAATATGGTCGGTGCCATCGACCACGTAGTGCCATGGGCTTCCGTGCCAGTGGTTGTAACGGCTGAAGAGGAGAATTCCGGGGCCCTCTATGTCGAGCGTGACGTTAAAGTCATCTGCGAGTTGGTAGAGGAAATGTGAAGCATCGGCGCCTTCATTACCACCCCGTCGATCGTAGGTGCTGCGCATATAAGCCCGCATTCCAATGCGCTGCTGCGGCCATTGGTCCCACGCCGTGTAGGCATCGAGCCCGACCGGGATCGGAGCGGCATTCGGCGGTTGCGCTGCCGACGCGACCACCGAGCCCAACAAGATAGGGACAGAGAGCAGCCATCCCTTCGCCATCACCTACCTCGACACCCACTTCAATTTCGCTATCTGGATCCCCTTGAGCGTCGGCAGTAGAACTGCAATATAGGTCTGCCCTTCAAAATCGATAATCTCGGGCGCCGCGAACGGCAGAGCCTCAACCAGATTGCGATCGTTGTCGCGCCCGAAGTCCATGGGATCCTTGGAGCGGTAGACGGAAAACTTCGCCTTTTGCCCGTAAAACTGATTGCGAAACAGGTAGTAGTAGCCGGACGCGCGATGGTAGTAGACGAATGGACATTCAGCAGAATAGGCCGTGTCGCCCGCCGACCCTCCATACGCTACTTTGGTGGGCTCGCTCCAGTGCAGCAGATCCCTGGATGTCCGGGCAAAATCGAAACCGTGTTTGTTCGGATACGCAGTGTAGTAGATCTGATAGAGCTTTCCAATCTTGATAACCATCGGATCGCGCGTGTTCGTTCCCACGCCCTCGCCGAACATTCCCGACTTCCCATCCGCAGTCAACTGACGCGCAAAGGTTTTACCGTCCTGGCTCTTAGCCATGGCGATGTGCTCCCAGTCCCCATAAAACATGTAGTAATTGGAACCTTCTTTGAGCACATAGGGCGCTTGCAGTCCGCCTTCGGTTTCGCCGAAATTGGGATCGGCCATCATGGCGATTCCCATTGGCGTCCAATGACTGTCGGTTAATTTGTCAGCCTGCCAACGATAGAAAAGCCTGGTCTCACCTGGAGCCAGAGTGGACCGTATACAGGACCAGAGCTGCCAGGTACCATCCGCAGCCTGCCAGATGGCGAAGTCAACGGGCTGCTGTTTCGGCGAAGTGTACTTGCCCAGATCCGGATCGCCGGCAACCTGCCAAAAGTCGCCATCAATCTGGGGCACCAGGACCTGGTCCGCACCAAAGGAGCAGCTTCCGGCGGCAAGCAGAACCAGAGCCAGGAAATGGACCAGGCCTTTGCACATGGGGTAAGCCTTGGTGTCTATGGGAATCCTGCCTCCGGCGTGAAACGTTAGCGAGTGGGTTTTAAGATCAGCTTTTGCACCCGCCAATTCAGCAGTTCGGCCACGTAGAGCTCATTTTCTGATGGGCAGGCAATCTCGTGGATCCATCCGAATTGCTTGAGTTGCTTGCCCGACTCGCCCAGGTAGCCGAGCACCTTCCCGTCCAGACTCAGCTTGTAGATCCGGCCGGGATAGGCATCTGAGCTGAACAATACCTGGTGGGGCCCGGGCGTGATGCAGAAGAGCCCAGGGAGATCCGGCCTTCATGGTGCCGTTGCGCGGAAGTGGCCTGGCTCGGCTTGGGCCCGATCGCCGGACGAGCGTTGGGATCGAAAGGAACATCGATGGTGATCTGGCGAAGAAAATTGCCTTCCGCCATCAAAGACCTGAATCCGGCGGTTGCCGCGATCCGCTACATAGATATTTCCCTTGGCATCGACTGCAATGCTATGAGGCACACTGAATTGACCAGGTTTGTCCCCGGGCTCGCCCCACGACTTAAGCCAGTTGCCGTTCTTATCCACCTTCGCCACCCGCGAGTTGATGTAGCCATCGCTGATGTAGGTGTTGCCGGCCTTATCCCACGCCATGTCGGTCACCTGGCGAAACATACCGTCCACCGGAGGCAGCGGCGGTTTGGGATGCTTCAGCGGTTCGGTGCCCTCGTCCGAGGCTTCCTGCTTGCGGCCGAAGACCATCACCACGCGGCCCTGCGGGTCGAACTTGATCACCATGTCCGAACCCTTGTCCGCCACCCAGATATTGTCTTCCGGATCGATCTTTACCGCATGGCCGAACGACCACGCGTACAAGTTGTGGCCGATCTCGCGGATGAACTTGCCGTCAGGGCCGAACTCGAGAAGCTGCGTGGCGGCCGCCCCATAGGCAGGACCGGTCGTATTGCCGCGCGAGCAGACAAAGACGTGTCCCTTGGAGTTGACGGCCACGCCGGCCATCTCTCCCAGATACATGTCAGGCGGAAGCTTGAGAAAATTCGGGACCGAAGTGTATTCGATCACCGGCACGGAAGCTTGTTGCGCGAAGACGGAAAGGTTAAGCAGCAGGAACGATAGCAGACACTTCAAGTTTGACCTCCCTAACTAGTCAATCTCACTCTATTGGACCTCGGCCTGCGTGTAAACCGCCGAACTTGCAGGGGGTGCGCTTTAATCGACTGCAATCCTCGCAATTAAGGAGCGTATGTCGCAGAACTATCAGAGTCAGGATTTATGGAGCCGGGCAACCTCGGTCAACGGTTATGCTTTCGACGAGCTCCGCTCCGTTCTGCAGAAGTCGATACGCCGGGGTTGGGTCGAGGAGGCGGTGCTCGCTGCTTATGAGTTTTTCTCGAGCGGCCCCGAGGCCGAGGAGGTGCTGTGGCGCAGGCTGGAGATCATCGCCACCGAAGATGTCGGCTTTGGACTTGATCGAGGCGCCCGCCATCCTCGAGGCTCTGAACGCCCAGCGCCTGCGCATGGCCGATCGCGGCGATCGCTGGATGTACTCCGTGCACGCCGTGCGCCTGCTCGCGACCGCGAAGAAAGACAACACCACGATGGAGCTCGCTTCCTGGGCTCAATTGGTCGTCGCCCGCGGCGAGCGCCGCGTCGAGGTGCAGGACTTCCAGGTGGACATGCATACCCGCCGGGGCGCGGCGATGGGACGCGATATCGTCCACTGGTGGACCGAGGGCGCAAAACTCGAGAACAGGCTCGACCCGACGCAAACTCCGTGGGGTAAGTATCTGGACGATCTCTACATGGGGAAAAAGGATCTGAGATAGAGGCTGATTCGCGAGTACGGTAGCGGTCTCGCACGCGCGTCTCCACCGCGCCGGCAGCGGAGTAGAGCGCAACCGAGAGAGCCATGGCCACCAGGCTGGCTCCCCAGGCACGCTCCGTTTCAAAGGCCTGGCTGCTGAGGGCGAACATATTGCCCAGGCCTCCGGTCTGCATCAGGTATTCCGAGATCATGGTCACCATCACGCTGTAAGCCGCCCCGATGCGCAGGGCAACCGCCATGCCTGGCACGGCCGCGGGCAGAGCCAGCCAACGCAGCCGCTGGCCCCGGGTGGCCGCCAGCACCGCGAAGAATTCACTCGAGCCAGGCGGCAGGGTCCTCAATCCTTTGCCGGCAAAAACAAAGCCGGGGAAAAAAGTCATGATGGCGACGGTGACGAACTCGGTTCGACTCTGGTAGCCGAAGATGCGCGCCAGCAAAGGGATCAGGCAGACTACCGGCGTGGAGCTGAGCAGCAGCGCAGCGGGGCTGATGGTGGCCGAGAGCATCTGCGATCTCCAGGCGGCGATGGCGAGCAGCAGGCCCAGGAACAACCCGCAGCAAGCCCGCTGAGCGGCAAAGCCAAGCGTCCACAAAGCCGGCAGCAGATAGACCACCGGATGCAGTACGATGTCGCGCACCACGGCGACAGGAGAGACAGCCACGATGCTGTTGTAGTGGGACGACATGACCCACAGCTGCCAGACGGCAAAGATCAGCAGCAGGCCCCAACTCTGGGCCGAGAGGACGCGGCGCATCATAGAAATCTCCGCGCCACAAAGCGCTCCGCAACATGGGCCGCTCCATAACCGGCGAGCGAGATCACCGCCACCAGCAACACCGCCGCCCACATCAGCGGTATCTCAAAGTTCTGCATGGTGTTCAGAATCACGATGCCCAGCCCGGTCGGTGCCCCAAACCACTCCCCGACAATCGGCGCCGATCATCGCAGCGGTGACCGAGACTTTCACTCCGCTGAGGAAGGAAGGGCAGGGCGGAAGGCAGATCGAGGTAGCGCAGACGCTGCCACCTGCCGGCCCCGAAGGTGGTCATCATCGCGCTCAGGCCGGCGGATGCAGTGCGCAGGCCGGAGGCGACGGCAACGTAGATGAGAAAGAAGACAGAGATGGCCGCCAGCAATGCCGGCGTCAGTTCCCGGCTGACCAGCAGGATGAAGATCGGTCCCAGCACAATCGCGGGAATGGCGTTGACGGTCACCGCCAGGCGATCGAGTCCCGGGCCGCAGCGGCGGCAGCAGATACGCAACCAGCGCGGTTACCGTTCCCAGCAGAGCGCCGGCAGCAAAGCCAACCGCCGCCGAGCTTAGTGTGGCGATGCGCGGAGCGGTAGAGCAACGCGGCGAATCTTGGCTGCAGATAAACCCGCAGCACGCTGGCCGGGGTGGGAACGGTGAGCCCGGCTGCGCCTGAATGGGCCAACAACTGCCAGGCGGCCAGGATGCACGAGCTGCGCCAGGACTGACATAGACGACGGCTTGCGCTCTTCACGTCAGTGCTCCAGAAGCAACGTCAGGTGATCGGTCAGCTGGTGAAACTGCTCCGAGCGCATGCAGTCGATGCGGCGCGGCCGGGGAAAAGGAACTGCGAATGGCTTCCACGATCACCCCCGGACGGCCGCTCATCACCATCACGCGATCGGCCAGGAACAGCGCCTCGTCTACCGAGTGCGTGACCATCAGCGTGGTCAGGGTTCTCTCCAGCCAGATTTGTTGCAGCTCGAGATTCATGCGCCGCCGGGTGACGGCGTCGAGCGCGCCAAAGGGCTCATCGAGCAGCAGCAGCGTGGGTTCGAGACTGAGCGAACGGGCGATGGCGGCGCGCTGGCGCATGCCTCCGGAGAGCTGGCTGGGCCGTGCCTCTTCGAAGCCCTGCAAACCGGCCAGATCGATCAGATGCCGCACCCGGGCATGGTCGACGGGCCGGCCGGCGATCTTGAAGGGCAGCGCTACGTTGGCCTTGACCGAGAGCCAGGGCAGCAGTGCATGATCCTGGAACGCAATACCCAGCCGATGCTGGTCGCGCAGCAGCGCCGGTGATTCGCCGTCGACCAGGATGGACCCTGTCGAGACTTCCTCCAGCGCGGCAACCAGGTGCAGCAGAGTGCTTTTTCCGCAGCCGGAGGGGCCAAGCAGTGCGACGAACTCGCCATCTTCGATGGTAAGGTTCACGTCCTTGCAGGGCGAGCACGGAGTCGCGTCGATCGAGAGCATACGATTTGCTGACGCCATGGATCTCTACCTTGGCCATAGCTCAGGCGATGGCCCTCTCGAAGCGGTCCATCAGAATGCCATACTGCCGTCGTAGCCGTTCCTTCATGGCCGCCAGATCGACCGTGAGCAAGACGCGGTCCTTCATCACCACCCGGCCATCGATGATGACGGTCCTGACGTTGGGGCCGACCGTGCTCTCCGCCAGCGTAATCATGGGATCGTAATTCGGAAACTGCGCGTGGCCAGTGGATTCGACCAGGATCAGGTCGGCCAGCTTGCCGACTTCCAGCGATCCAATGTGCCGCTCCAGCCGCGCCGCACGCGCCCCTCCGTTTATGGCGGCACGCAGCATCTGCTCATGGGTGATGGGCGGATCGATGTGGTAAGGGGTTCCTCCCACTGCCTGCTGGCCGACGGTCGCAGCATGCACCACCTCGAACATATCCAGGCTGCCGCGAGTCGCCGCGCCATCGGTCCCCAGGCCCAGGCGAATCTTGCGCTGCAGCATCTCCAGCACTCGCGGCGCGCCCATGGTGTAGTTGTTGAAGGCACAGTGACAAGCCGAAACATCGTGCGCCTGGTAGAGGTCGAGCTCGTGAAGACTCAACAGCACAGAGTGGGCCGCATGAACATGCTTGTCGAGGGCCTCGATGCTCTCCAGATACTCGGCCGGCCGCAGACCCCATTTGCTGATGGCATAGTCGACTTCATAGGTTCCCTCGGCCAAGTGGGTGTGGATGGGCGTATCGAGCTGCTTGGCCAACGCGCTCATGCCGCGCGTCAACTCCGTTGTGTTGACCATGATCTGGCGCAGAGAAAGCCAGGCATTCACGCGCGGGTGATGTTGCCAGCGCTTGACCAGCTCCTCATTTCCTTTTAGAGCTTCTTCGGTCGTGAAGCGCGAGCCTACGGGGATGCTCTCGTCCATGTCCATGGTGGAGAGAGCGATGCGGCCACGGATGCCGATCTCGTCTGCGGCCCTTCCCATCTCATCGGGGAAAGGTCCGCCTGCTTCGAGAAAGCAAGTGGTGCCGCTGCTGATCATCGAGGCGTAGGCCGCGAGCCCGCTGCAGTACACATCCTCAGGTTCCAGTCCGCCCTCGAACGGGATCAGGTAACGGGACCACATGGGGCTCTTCAACTCGCCCCTGCGGCGAAGGGCAGCGATCTTGCCGTGCAGAAACTGCTGCGCGGTGTGAACGTGCGCGTCGACAAAGCCGGGCATGGCGATCAACCCGGTAGCATCGATGGTTTCCCGCGCGCGAACATGTTTCGCGCTTTCAGCCGTGGGACCCATCCAGGCGATGCTGTTGCCCACGATGGCAATGGACGCATCGCCTGGTTCCGTGCCGGCGTCATCGAAGGCGACGATGCTGGCGTGATGAATCAGCAGGTCCGCCTCTCTCACCTCAGTCATGCTTCTTTCCTCTCCATTGCCAGGCTCTGATAGGCCTCCTGGAGCAATGACATGTCCATCAGCCGCGCCGGATCGGGCAGGTTGGTTCGACCAGCGGCGCTTGCGGCGCGATACATGTTGTTGACCAGGTCCTGCTCTGATATCCAGAATGGACCC
The DNA here is from genome assembly GCA_963775365.1 of uncultured Acidobacteriaceae bacterium. Classification (GTDB taxonomy): domain Bacteria; phylum Acidobacteriota; class Terriglobia; order Terriglobales; family Acidobacteriaceae; genus PALSA-350. The sequence continues at coordinate 22,291 of CAVZJL010000007.1, forward strand.
GGTGACCCGGGCACCTGGTATAGCGGCAACTGCAATTGGTTGGTGCGCAGCTCATGCTGGTACGTGAGCCCGAGGTCGACTCCGAATTTGTCCACGGCGAGCCGCGCTGCATAGGCGGGGTCTAGCTCATTCTCTGCTCTGCCGCGGAGCCGGGCCTTGAGCAAGCCGACCAGTTCGGCTCGTCGCGCGTGCAGCGTTTGCCGGTCGACAAAGAGCAATGTCGATGGGACCTTGTAGCCGAATTGGTCGAGCCTGGTCACGATGAAATCCACGCCGGGACGCATGCCCATGTTCTCCAGCATCAGCGGTTGGTTGGTAATGAAGCAGTAGTACGCGTCGCCCGCGCCATTGAGTAACGCTTCAGGGGAGAAGCCGACGGGGATTAGTTGATAGTCGGGCGGGAGATGATTCAGCTTGAACATGGCTTCGATGGCGGTCCGCTCGCTCGGCCCTTGCACGAGAAAGCGAGCATGAGGGAGGTCCTCAGGCCTACGGACTGGTCGCCGCGGCAAAGACATCAAGGCTGCGGGGTGCACGGGAAAGATGGAAGCGATGATGACGAAGTCATTGCCGCGGAGGCACGCGTCGAGCAGTGGCAGCCACTCCGCTTCTCCGACATGCGCCTGGCGCGCGGCCACTTCGATCACCGGCTGTGGTGCATTCGGTCCGCCGGGCCACACCTTTAGCGCAAGCTTTTCCTGGGTGAAGTATCCCATTTCGAGGGCCACCCACAGGTCGGCGTACTCCACGTTGGGCACCCAGCCCAGGGCTAAAATGAGGTCGCGGCGGCTCAACGATTTGCAGGAACTAAGCCAAGGCAGCGAGACGGCCAGCGCGGCGCCGCGGCGTAGGAAGCTCCTTCGACTCCATTGAGGCGCGGCCGGCACGTGCTCCATAGAAATTAATATGACAGGTTTGGTCGCGGGTATTGCATGCAATCTAAGGTTGCGTTGGCCGGCTTGTTTCGTCGCGGCAGTGGATTCATGAGAGATTCGTTGCGCACTCGAGCGGAAACGGCAGCCTCTAAAAACCAAGCCATTGATCCCACACCCACCCCTCCTATAGGGTGATTCTGGAGCTCCCCCCTTGAACATCCATCTGATCGACGGCACCTACGAGCTATTCCGGCATTACTACGCCGTACCCTCCGCACGTGACGCCGAGGGCCGCGAAGTTGGAGCCGTCCGCGGCGTGCTGGCGTCTGTCCTGGGCCTGATGAAAGAGGGCGCCACCCACGTCGCTGTAGCAACCGATCACGTGATCGAATCCTTTCGCAACGGACTCTGGCCAGGCTATAAAACCGGCGAAGGCGTCGAGCCCGACCTGCTATCGCAATTCCATCCCCTCGAAGAGGTCCTATCCGCCGCGGGAATCGTCGTCTGGCCCATGGTCGAGTTCGAGGCAGATGACGCCCTGGCCGCCGCCGCATCCCTGGCCGCTCAGGATACGCGAGTCGAGCGCGTCATCATCTGCACCCCGGACAAAGATCTGGCTCAATGTGTCCGCGGCACGCGTGTTGTCCAGTTGAATCGCAGAACACGCGTAACCTTCGACGAGGCTGGTGTGACACAAAAATTTGGAGTCACCCCGGAGTCGATCCCCGACTACCTCGCACTGGTGGGCGACGCGGCGGATGGCTATCCAGGCTTGCCGGGCTGGGGTGCGAAGTCCTCGGCCGCGGTCCTCGCCAAGTATATTCACTTGGAATCCATCCCCAAGGACTATCGCGAGTGGCGCGTGAACGCGGCGAGTGCGAGTACTCTCGCCAGCACGCTCGCGCGCGAGTGGGACCACGCTCAGCTCTTTCGAACCCTGGCCACCCTGCGCACCGACATCCCACTCCTCAACGATGTGGACCAACTGCGATGGACCGGACCCACACCTGACTTCCCCGCGATCGCAGCGCGCTTGGATGCTGCGGTCACCGAAACCAAGCGCCGTCGGTAAGCATCCGCCATCAGCCTCTGGAAAAACGACTCCCATGCTGGTCAAGGTTGCGCCACTTCCTCGTTCTCTGTCCTGACGGAGTGCATTGCCTCGAAGAAGCGGACCACCGCTTCAAGATCGGCCTGCGGCAGCGTGGCCAACAGGCGGCGGGTCTCGCTTTCAACTCCTTCATACATGGTGGCAAGTTTTCGTAAACGCGTGGGTATAAGCGTGATCAGCAGGCTGCGCCGGTCCGCAGGATTGGCCTCGCGGCGGAGGTAGCCCGCTTTCTCCAGGCGATCGAGCGCAACCGTGACGCCTCCGCTGCTCAGGCGGGTCCACGCCGCCAGGCGGCTGGGCGTGGACGGCCCATAGAGCTGCAGCATATGCAGGAGCTGCATGTCGGTTAAGCCAAGACCAGCCTTTTCCGCCGCTTGGGCATTGAAGAAGATACCCGCGGCGATGAACTTGCGGATTTCGAGTACGACGCGATCGGCGGTTGTGACTGGCGGGGGCACCTTGCTGAGGTCGGCTTTGGCATTCGCAGCGCGGCGGGATTTCCGGGAAGTGGGTATAGACATGCAACTCTCTTATGCCTTATTATCCATATATCTTATTTTATAAGATATATGGAGGAGAAACAAAATGACGGCAACAGTCAAAGCTTACAAGGGAATGAGCATGGAAGGTAGCACGGCGCGGTGGTATGACCGCACCACGCGCAAAGACATGCCGGAGTTCAAGGCATTGGCATTGCGCATCGCCGCGGCGGTCCCAGCCGGCGGCGCTGTACTCGAGGTAGCCCCCGGCCCGGGCTTTCTTTCGATCGAACTGGCCAAACGTGGATTGCAGGTGCGGGGCGTCGACATCAGCAAGACCTTCGTTCAGATCGCAAACCACAACGCAGTCGCAGACGGTGTGCATGCGCACTTCGAGCTGGGCAATGCCTCAGCTCTTCCGCTAGAGGATGCGAGCGTGGACTTCGTGGTGTGCCGGGCGGCGTTCAAGAACTTCAGCGAGCCGGTGAGGGCACTCTCGGAGATGCGGCGTGTTCTGCGTCCTGGTGGAACGGCCCTGCTAATCGATATGCGGCGGGACGTTAAGGTCGAGGAACTGAAGCGGTATGTGAATGGGCTGGGTGTAAATCTGCTGAACCGCTTGTTCATGATGGCAGTCTTCCGCGGCATGCTGATCAGACGCGCTTATCGGCTGGAAGAGATTTGGCGCATGGCCATCGAAGCCGGCTGGACCGAACCACGGATCGATTCTTCGCCCGTTGGCTTCGAAGCCTGGATGACCAAAAGATAAATCGTGTGCTACCTCTTTGGTCACTTTTAGCGCAGTGACTATTGAGTTCCCGAAAAATGCTCAAGCCCTCTTACGCGAATTAAGGAACTGTAATAGTGTCGAATCATGCCCTGCAATCTAAGTTTCGGCATAGACCCCTCTCGCGCGCCCACTCTCCCTGCACGCCGGAGACCCCGCCTGCTCGAGGTGAAAACGGATGACAACCAACTGGCGGGGGAGGGGGGGCTTATGGCGCATATGGCGCTTTTGGCGCTCATTTTTTGGAAAAAAGGACCTGAAATGCGAATTTTCTGATTCAGAACACGCGATTCGCCCGAATTTTCTTCATCCGGCCGCCTGAAAAGCGGGTTGTACCGTCCCCCGGCTGGATGTACCAGGAGTGAAACGGGTCCCTCGGCTGCGCTCGGGATGACAACGGGACGGCGCTCACCTCAGCAGATGTTATCAAGGGATCGATAGGGCTTCGCTCGCTCGTTTGGGTTCTGCTGGAAACGGACTCATCCTCACGTTAGCGAAGCAGGGCGGAGGCGGCCCATAGGACGGGAGCCTGTCCGTGGAAGTCGCCGGTTATGCGCTTTCTTTGCATGTAGTAATCGTAGTTGTTCTTTTTGCCGGTGCCTTCGCAGACGCTGGTTATGTTTTGATTCTGATCGATGTAACCAGCTACGGCTATCCAGGCATTCCGAGCGGCTGGGCCGTAGGTTTTGGCGTCAAGCCAGCCGTTTTTGACGCCCGTGATGAGGGCGAAGGTAAACATCGCGGAACTTGAACTCTCAGGCCACGCCTCATCGTGATCAATCAGTTGACGCCACATCCCATCTTTCCCTTGATACTTGACCAGCGCAGTCATCATCGCCAGGTAGCTTTTGAGAATTCGCGCGCGCTGGGGATGATCCTGGGGGAGCTCACGCAGCATCTCCGCCATGCCGGCGGCTACCCAGCCGTCTCCGCGGCCCCAGTAGAAGGGAACGTCGGGAGCGTGATAGAAAAGTCCGTTGGGCTGTTGCAGCTGGTCGAGATAGGCAACCATCTCGACTGCATCGCGATCCAGATATTTTTTGTCTCCAGTCGCGCGATAGGCCTCCAACTGCAGGATCGTCAGCATGTACATGTCGTCAATCCAGAAGCGGGTCTCGGCCGATAATCCATCCGGCCGTGGATTTTCCCATTGCCGGTCGGCCCAGGCTATCCCAGTCGCGAGGTATTTCGCATCCTTGGTCTCTATGGCGATCTCCAGCGGCACAACGCCAAAGATGGAGTCATCCACATGGTGGCGTACCGGGATACGCGCCGCCTCTGCCCCACCCGGCATCAGTGGTTCAAAGCGATGAATCAGCTCTGTGCGGAGAGCGTCATCATGGGTCAGCGAAGCGAAGGTAAGGCCGCCGTACCAGGTACCGACTTCGGAGTAGTGGATGGTCGCGCCGTACTGGTGCGGGCTGGTGACGAAGTGCTCGGCCACCCGTTTGCCGACTTCCTGGGGAGAGAGACCGGCCGGCCAGTTAGTGAAGTAGCTGTTGTCCTGCCCAAATGCACTGCTTAGGTTGAGGGCGAAGATCATTAACGCACAGAGGGAGGCAATCTTGAGTATTTCCAGGCGCTTCATTTCAGTCCTTCCTTAGCGGCAATAGTGTACTGGACCGCGCTTTGCGGAGTAGCATCGATACCGGCCATAACGTTGGCCGCCGGAGACTCAATGCCTGTACCGACCCAAGTCGATGAACGGCCTCCCGACGCAGGAGCCGCATCGTCCGCGGCGTGGCTTCCGCCGGGCGTTATGCGTCCGTTCGTGCTCATCTGCGGGCTCTTCTTTCTCTGGGGCATCCCCAACAACTTGAACGACGTGCTCATCCGGCAGTTTATGAAGTCTCTGGAGCTCAGCCGGTTTCAGGCTGGATTGGTGCAGTCGGCCTTCTACCTGGGCTATTTTTTGCTCGCGCTGCCCGCGGGCCTGCTCATGAAACGCCACGGCTATAAACCGGGGTTTCTGACTGGCCTTTGCCTGTTTGCGACGGGATGCTTTCTGTTCCTTCCCGCGGCAAACTCCGGACGATATGGCTTTTTTCTGGCGGCGCTGTTTGTGATGGCGAGCGGGCTTGCTTTTCTTGAAACAGCTTCCAACCCTTTCGTTGCGCAACTCGGCCCTACGGCAAGCTCAGAGCACAGGCTGAACCTGGCGCAAGCGTTCAATCCCCTAGGATGCATCACCGGCATCCTGGTGGGAACCGCCTTTATTTTTTCGGGAGTGGAGCTTTCTCACACACAGGTTGCGGCAATGCAAGCCGCCGGAACATATACCGCCTATCTGCATAAAGAGACCATGCGCGTGGTTGCGCCGTATTTCGCTTTGGGCGGGCTGGCGTTGCTGTGGGCGATCATGATCGGTGTCACGCGATTCCCCGCTTTCCTCGAGGCGAGGTCTCACCAGGCGGAGGTAAGCGGGGATTGGCGCGAGTTATTGCACAGGCCCCACTTCCTCTTCGCCGTTCTGGCGCAGTTTTTGTACGTGGGCGCTTCGGTCTGCACCTGGAGTTACTTCATTCAATACGCGAAAGAATATGCCCATACGACCGACCGCATCGGCGGAATTCTGTTGGCGTGCAGCATCGGTCTCTTCGGCATTGGACGCTTCGTAGCAACGGCCCTGATGCGCCGCTTTTCACCGGGCAAGATTATGACAACGTACGGCCTGGTCAATGCTGTTCTGCTGCTGGCGGGAGTTCTCTTACCGGGATGGCTGGGGCTCATGGGGATTCTCCTAACCAGTTTCTTTATGTCCCTGATGTTTCCCACCATCTTCGCCATGGGGTTGAAGGACCTCGGCCCCAACACCAACATCGCTGGCTCCTTCCTGGTAATGGCGATCGTTGGCGGGGCCGTGCTGACTCCCCTGATGGGCTTGCTCGCCGAGTTCCTCCACAGCACCGCGCTGGCCTACCAGATTCCCTTGTACGGAAACCTTGGAGTGGCTGCGTACTCACGCTACATGGGTGGCTACAGAGGCCGCGCAAAAACTCTGGACTGGGCAGGAAAGCAACACCTCAGGCGCTAAAGAGTCTATGCGAGAACTGGTGAAAGGAACCGCACGAAGGGGCACGGTTCAACAGCTTGCGGAGAAACTCATGCTTTCTGTCAGGGCACGACTTTACAGCTTGCGGAAAAACTCTGGCCTTTGAAGGGTACGAGCTTCAGCTCGTACGTAAGTGATTAAGACCAGGTCCGGCTTTAGCCGCTGAGGGATGATTTCTTCGAGATCAACGACTTTTTCCGCAGCTGTTTAGTCGTGCCCTGACACAAAACGGTAGGTTTTCGCAACCTGTTGAACCGCCCAGCAAATATGGCATTTACGGCACGGCCAAGGCGTGCGCCTCGTTCAAAGAGTTTTTCAGCAGCTGGATATAGCAGAAGAAGGCCGACCATCTCGACCTTTGAAATTTGAAGAATAGTTACGAGGAACAAGGAAATCTTGCTTGTCCAGTTGCTTTGTGCCTTGCCGATTACGGAAAATGGTTCACTATGATCGGTTTGGTGAATTACGCAAAGGACCCGCACTCGGTTGAGCTTCGTGAACTGCCCATTCCCGGGATTGGTGAAGATGACGTTCTATTCAAGGTAGAGGCCGTGGGCATTTGCGGCAGCGATCTGCATCAATACGCCGGCAAGCAGAGTTGGCCGGTCAATTACCCCGTCGTCCTGGGGCATGAATTTGCTGGTCACGTTGCGAAAGCGGGAAAGCGCGTAACCGAATTCAAAGAGGGTGACCGCGTGGTGAGCGAAACCGCTGCTTTGCTGCCGCCCGACTCGGCGTTCATCCGACAAGGACTCTACAACCTGGATCCGAAGCGGCTCGGTTTCGGGTATGGGGTCGATGGGGCAATGGCTCCTTTTGTCAGAGTGCCTGCGCGCTGTCTGCACCGGGTTCCTGGATCGTTGGCGTTGGAAAAGGCGTCGCTCACTGAGCCATGCTGCGTCGCCTACAACGCGGTGTGCGTCAATTCGCATCTGCGACCCGGGGATACAGTTGCAGTGATTGGACCCGGACCCATCGGACTGCTTTGCGCGATGATGGCGAAGCTCTCCGGCGCCGGACATCTGATCGTGATCGGTATTCCCGCGGACGCCAAGCGTCTGGAGGTCGCCAAGCGCATCGGGGCAGATACGATTCTAGGCGCTCAAGGCGAAGACATTGCGGAATGGGTCAGGAATTTTGGAGACGGCTATGGTCTCGACCTGGTCATCGATGCTGCCGGTGTTTCCGCATCGCTTAAGCTGGCGCTGGATATTGTGCGTCCCGCGGGGCAAATCACCAAAGTTGGATGGGGACCCCAGCCGCTCAATTTTTCGCTCGATCCACTGGTACAGAAAGCGGTCACGCTCCAGGGCAGCTTCTCTCACAACTGGCCCATCTGGGAGAAAGTCATTTCGTTGCTGGCAAGCGGCAAGATCGATCTCGATCTGATACTCAATCGCATCTCCCCTCTCAACGAATGGCACGAGGCTTTTGAGGAGATGCATTCCGGCGTAATCGTCAAAGGAGTGCTGCGGCCATGAGCCAGCGCCTGAAAGACAAAGTGATCCTGGTGACTGGCTCGACCACCGGCATCGGCGAGGGCATGGTGAGGGTCTTTGCGCGTGAAGGCGCGAAGGTCATGATCCATGGAAGGCGGAAAGACGCTGCGCAAAAATTGGCTGCTGAACTGGGAGAAGCAGCGTTCTTCTGCATTGGGGCGCTTGACGATGCGCAGGTGCCTGCGCGGCTGATCGCGGAAACGGTCGATCATTTTGGAAGAATCGATGGCCTGGTCAATAATGCCGCCGCGATCGTACGGGGAAATATCGAGAAGACCGATTCGGAATTATTCGACCGGACGGTCGCTGTCGACCTCAAAGCGCCATTTCTTCTCATTCAAGCCGCGCTTCCCTACTTCCGCAAACAGGGCACAGGCCGGGTGCTGAATATCGGGTCGATTAATGCGTATTGTGGGGAGCGTAATCAATTTATCTACTCCATCTGCAAGGGCGGCTTGATGACCATGACGCGCAACCTCGCGGACGCTCATGGAACCGAAGGCATCCGGGTGAACCAGTTGAACGTCGGCTGGACACTGACTCCCAATGAGTTCGCGCTGAAAATGAAAGAAGGCTTACCCGAAGATTGGCCCAGCCGGGTATCCAGAACATTTGCTCCCTCAGGGCGGTTACTCTCGCCGGAGGACATCGCGTGGGCCGCGGTTTACTTTCTGTCGGACGAGGCTGCATTGATCAACGGCGCGATTCTCGATGTGGAGCAATACCCTGTCGTTGGCCGGAATCCTGTGAAGGAAAGCGCTGACGGAACCCTTTCATGAAGCCCAAGCTAGCCGCATTTCCGAAGTGCTACATGGATGAGCTGTGCGTCGATCGCACTATGACTGTGTTCGAATGGATCGAGCTGGCCGCAACGCTGGGCGTCGATGGACTCGAATTCTATGCGGGCTTTGTGGAGGACAATGAGGCCTTTCTCAACGAAGTCAAGGCCGCGCTCGAGAAGCACAAGCTTGCCATGCCGATGCTCTGCTGCTCTCCCGACTTCACTCAGCCCGATCCCGTTCTGCTGCAGGCAGAGATCGAGCGCGAAAAGCGAATGATCGAGATCACTGCTTTTTTTGGTGGGCGGTTTTGCCGCGTTCTCTCGGGTCAGCGCCGGCCCGAACTCACGCGGGAAAAGGGCGTTGCCCAGGTTGTCCGGGTGATCAAGGGCCTGATGCCTTTTGCCCAGGAGCATGGCGTCGTCATGACCATGGAGAACCACTACAAAGACAACTACTGGCAGTACCCGGAATTTGCTCAGAAGATGGACGTCTTCGTCGAGATTGTGGACCAGATCGATTCGCCATGGTTCGGCGTGAACTACGATCCTTCGAACACTATCCTGGCGGGCGAGGATCCCCTGGTGCTGCTGGAACGGGTAAAGCATCGCGTCGTCACGATGCATGCCAGCGACCGCTATCTCAAGAGTGGAACGATTGAAGATTTGCGCAAAGAAGAGAATTCAGTAGGTTACGCCAGCCGGCTCTCCCATGGAGTGATCGGTAAAGGCATGAACGACTACGACAAGATTTTTTCCATACTTCATTCGGTTGGGTTTCACTCCTGGGTTTCCATCGAAGATGGTTTGGATGGGATGGAAGAGTTGCGGGAATCGGTGCGCTTTCTGCGCGCCAAGATAGATAGCCACTTCAAAGACTAAGCATGGAAACCATCGTACAAATCTCGTTGGACATTACCTCGATCCCCGAGGCACTCGAAACCGCACGGCTCGCGCTCCGTGCCGGGGTTGATTGGCTGGAGGCGGGGACTCCCCTAATCATCGCCGAGGGAATGAACGGCGTTCGTGCCCTGCGCGCCGAGTTCCCTGGCGTTCCCATCGTCGCCGACCTAAAGACGATGGACGGCGGTTGGCTGGAGGCCGAGATGATGGCCAAAGCCGGGGCGACGCATGTGGTGGTGATGGAGCGTGCTCACCCGGAGACGATCAAAGTGGTGGTGAAGGCGGGGAAGGATTTTGGCATCAAGGTCATGGGGGACAATCTTGCGGCCGAAGACATGGTTGCGGCGGCAAGAAGGCTAGAGGATTTTGGCTGCGATTTTGTGATTCATCACGTTGGCTATGATGAACGCCGCGGCCTGGCGGCGATGGGAAAACCATATCCCAGCCCGCTCGATCAATTGCGCGAGGTCGTTGCGGCGGTCCGGGTGCCGGTGCAGGCGGTTGGCGGTCTTTCTATTGAAGACGCAATCCGCACTCCTGAATTCGGCGCTCCGCTCGTGGTGCTAGGGGCTCCCCTTACCATCGACGCCGACGCGTTCAAGACGGCTTCCGGCAATCTTGAGGATAGGCTGCGCCTGGTTTGCGACCGGGTCCATGCTTATCGCGGCTAGCAGGGGTGTGGGGAGGGTGCCGCGCCTATGGCGCTCGTCATGGGGAACGTGCCGGCTCTCCGGGCCTTGACGAGCGACACGGTTTGAGTTTCTATCTGTGCCTCAGCAACCTTTCTCCGTGATAAGCCCGAAGCCGCGTTGGGGCTCTCTTACCGATCTGCTGAAAACCTCAGAAAAATCTTTTTCGCAAAACGTATCCGGATTTCCTGCGCGATTGGGCGAATCCTCTTCCTAAGTCCTAATCTCTCCATGACGAATCCATTGAAATGATGTTACGGGAGGCGGCTGGAGTCACCTTTAGTTAATTACTGGGGTGTTATTCCCTGCGGCCTTTTCGCTTCTTGCTTAGATCGCAGCGGACTAAGGTTCCTGCAGATGAAGGAACTGCATCTGCAAATCTGGCGTAATGACGAGGCCGGAGACTGGTCTGTCTTGATTAATGGTCTGCGCTATGAACATATCTCCAGTCAGATTCTCGAAGATCTCGTTGAATGCGCTGTCATCGTTGCGGAGAATTCGCTGATCGGACCGACACTTGTGGGGCCCGCCGACGTGCCATCAGTGGCTGGACCACAGGAACAAACTGAGGGACGGATTCGGGGTCTGGTGCAGAGCAATGATGACCTGGCGACTGCGCTGGAGCGTTTATGGGAGTCTTATCACCAGCTCCTGGCCGGAAAACCAGTAAAGAATGTCGATGAACTTTGGGCACAGGGCAAGGCCGCTCTCATCCAAGCGGCAAAAGCGAAGAATGCGAGCTAGAGACTTGCATGAAACGCCATAACTATGAAGTCTTCTGCGGAGCGGATGGTGTTGGCTGCACTGCCGCGGAAGGCGAATGCACCTCGAAAAAGTGGAATCCCCAAGGACCGAGTTTTACGAAGAGGCCTGCGGATTCCATCTCGTCTATATCGCGCAAATAGTTGGTCCCAGGAAAGACTCCCACCAGCCGGCATTGACCGGTGCCCAGGCCTTCCCACCGCGCATGGACGCGGCCCACGGCCTCTCCCTGGCTCAGGTTAATCACAATCAGGCGTCGATCGTCTCCTCTCACCCAGCGCCAGGCTACGAGGTTGTCCGCACTGTGGTTATCCGGCCATCCCGTTATTTCGCAAAGCAGCCATGCGCCATGACGGAATATTGGCTCTTTGACGGCCCGCAGCAGATCGTCGTAGAAGGTTTGCAATGAGGGGTCAACCGGCTCCTCCGGTCGGCGCCGCAGGAAGACAGGGACTCTGACTCTTCGGCCTTCAAATTGTCCTTCGTGGAAAAGCGCCACTCCCGGCAGGGTGGCAATTGCCGTTGCCCCTGCTCGTAGCTTAGCGGGGCCGAATACGCCGGCGGATCGGGGCTCATCATGGTTCTCGAGGAAGCGCACGAGCTTTTCCTGGTAATCAGCCGACGCCGAGAGCTGACGCCGGACGCCGGCTACATCCGCACTGCGGAACTCGTCGTATAAACGCTTGTCGTAGCACAAGTCGAAGCCCTGCTCCTGCAGTTTCTGCTCGTTGCCCCAGTAAGCTTCGGCCAGACAAAGGAGGGTTGGATAAGCATCGCGGACCGGCGAGATGACCGCACGCCAATAGTCCATTTCAGGCGGCGGCCCTACACGCCCTTGCCAGGTGCGCGCAAATACCTCGTTGAGCAGGAGCTCTGCCATATCGCAGCGAACCCCATCGCACTGGCTCGCAATACTGAGGAGAGTCTCCACCATCGCCGCGCGAAGGCCACGGTGAAAAGCGTTCAGCTGTAATACATCTGGCCACGCGGGAAAGTTAGGATCACGCCCGGCGGCGAGAATTCGTCCGCCTGCTCTCACGTACGACCCAGGATCGTTCGTCAGGTCCTGCTCGGTTCCTGCAATGAAGTATTCCGGATGGTCTGTGCCCCATGGGGAGTCCGGCGCCACATGGTTGGCCACGAAATCCAGGATTAGCTTGATGCCGCGTTTGGCGAGTTCGTTCCGGGCAATGGAGAGGGCTGCCGGGCCTCCGAGGTGTCCATCCACTACGTAGCGTCGTATGCAGTAAGCCGAGCCGACGTTATCTTCGAGTGCGAAGTCAGGCAGAGTATGGCGAAATTCGTCGAGAAGGTTGTCGTTGTGATTGGCAATCGCGATGCCCGCCGGGCTGCGTTCCCAAACGCCCATGAGCCATACCGCGTCGAAGCCATAGTCTGCTATGGTGTCCCACTCGGTTGCGGGGACGGAAGCGAGATCGATCGCGGTCTTCCATTTCCGGCTCAGATCAGACAGCCACACCCAGGTGTTGATCTCATAGATTGAACGCAGTCTATTGGAGGTCAAGTGTCATTTCCTCAAGTTGTTGATGCACCAAAGGGGCGAGTGTGCTTCGCGGCGGATAGATTATTCGTCTAAACGGGGGCCGATCAGGGAGGAGTTGGTGGGCGGTGAGGGACTCGAACCCCCGACATCCTGCTTGTAAGGCAGGCGCTCTAACCAACTGAGCTAACCGCCCAACTGGAACGATGGTAACACGGCCCGAAGTGTGAGGTCTGCTCACGGAGTTGCGTGAGGGAGAGGCGCTCTACAGGTCCCTCGGCTTCCTCCGGGATGACAAGGTTTAACTTTAAATGGTTGGCGGACCTTGGGTATTGGTGATTCGGATGGAGGGTTTCTGACCATCGGGTCAAAGCGAACTGGAGTTAAATTCACAAACGACAACACGAACGGCGTATTATTGGCGCGAACCTCACTGCACAACAAAGGAGCAAATATGGGCTTACTCGACGCCTTGACATCCATCGCCGGCGGAGCTTCCCCGGAACACCACGGTGTAGCCGACGCACTCAGCCAAGTGATGCAGGAGCATCCGGGTGGAATGGACGGCATCCTTAACCAGCTAAAGCAAAACGGACTCGCCGATCAGGTGCAGTCCTGGGTTTCGCCTGGAGAAAATAAAGCGGTCAGCCCCGATCAGGTGCAGCAGGGCCTGGGCACTTCGACCATTGATAATATTGCGCAGCGAGCGGGCATCTCTCCCGCAGTCGCGAGTTCAATCATTGCTGTGGTGCTTCCGCTAGTCGTCTCCCATTTCTCTGGCGGCGGGGGCCAAACCGCCCAGACCGGTGGCTTGGCCGGCTTGGCGTCCAAGATTTTCGGCAGCAACGCCTAAACGCTAGACCGGGAGCTCGGCGGAATGGGGAGCATCCACTTCCACCGGGCTCGCCGACCCTCTTTTGCCTCCAAATTAAACTGCGCCGCTTCCCCGGATTTCCTGTCGAGGTTGGCGGCCTTTCTTTACGGAAAGAAGCGCACGCTGCCATACCCAGCGTGGCGTGGCAGGAAGCCGGGTCGGCTTGTTAACTTTATGAAGGCGAAATGCGAGCCATTAGGGCGACCAAGGGGCGTTAAGTTTTGAACAGGCAGGAGATTCCATCACCAACCAGCCCGCTCGGCACATCGAGCGACAAGAAGGGCCGTCTCACCGTCGGGGTCGACTTGGGTGGGACGAATCTGCGCATCGCGGCTTTCGACTCCGCATGGAACCGTCTGGCCTATATCAACCTACCCACTCGTGTGAGCGAAGGCCCGGACATGGTGGTGGCCGACATGTGCGATGCGATCCAGCGCGTGCTGGAGGAGTGCGGACCGAACCAGGAGTTGATGGGTGTCGGTATCGGTGCTCCCGGCCCGCTGGAATTGCCTTCGGGTAGATTTCACCGGCCTCCTAACCTGCCTGGCTTTGATGGTTTCCATCTTAAGGATGCGATGGAGTCGAAACTGCAAACGCAGGTCATCGCCGAATGCGATGCTAACGCGGCGGCCTTGGCAGAGTGGAAGAGCGGGGTGGGCAAGGAGATGCCGGGCGATTCCATGTGCATGCTGACGTTGGGGACTGGCGTGGGGGCGGGCATTGTCTTGGATAGAAAAATCTGGCACGGCATGAATGGCATGGGTGGTGAGGGGGGACACATTCCGTTGGTTGAGGATGGCTTCCCTTGCGGATGTGGTGGCCGGGGGTGCTTGGAACAATATGCCTCCGCAACCGCTATTTGCCGGGCCGCGACCCGAGCTGCGGCCCGCGGCGGTGCCGATCGTATCGCAAAATTGATCGCGCGCCGCATCGAAGGCCATGGTGAATTTACCTCGCGCGATCTGGCCGACCTGGCTCGCGAAGGGGACGAGCCATCGCGGCAGATCTTTGCCGAAGCGGGCAAGTATTTGGGAATGGGCTTAGCCATGCTGGTGAATGTCTTCAACCTGCCGTTGTATGTCATCGGCGGCGGAGTGGTCAGCGGTTGGGATTTGTTTGCCCCGCGGATGTTCGAAGAATTGCGCCGTCTGAGCTACATCTACGGGCTTACTGAGCCAGCCGCCGATCAGGGCTTTACCACTGGTAAGACCTATGTTGTTCCAGCGGCCACTGGGCCGGACGCTGGGTTGCTGGGGGCGGCGATGCTGCCTTACCTTGAAGCCGGCACACTGTGAGGGATTTTAGGTTGCGGAAAATCCGCTTCGACCAGTTAAGCAATGCCTCAGGGGCTAAAGCCCTTCCTATTCCTAATCGTTTACGCCCCGACACAAAGCTTGCGGAAAAACTCTGGTCTTTGAAGGGTACGAGCTTCAGCTCGTACGTAAGTGATTAAGAACAGGTCCGGCTTCAGCCGCTGAGGGATGATTTCTTCGAGGTTCAACGACTTTTTCCGCAACCTCTTTAGTCGTGCCCTGACACAAAGCACTCGTAGAGCACCCGGCCCTGACTAGGTTGCGGGTAGGGCCGTGGGCGACTCTTTGTGCAGAGAGCCTCTGTAGCCGTAATAGGCGATGTATACGTAGCAGAGAGCGGGCAGAATGAAGGCGTGGTGAATGCCGATGCGGTCCGCCAATGCACCTTCTGCCAAGGGAATGATCGCTCCACCGACAATCGCTTGCACCAGGAGGCCGGATCCCTTTGCCGTCAGTGGCCCCAAGCCATCTACACCCAAGGCAAAGATGCTGGGGAACATCACAGAGTTGAAGAGTCCTACGCAAATGATGCTGCCCATCGCCAGCCAGCCGGTGCTGAGCATCGATGTCACCACCAGGATGCAGGCCACCACGGCGACCGTGCCCAGCACCGTTCGTGGGGATAGCTTCTGCAACCCAGCCGCGCCAATGAAGCGGCCAATCATGGCCCCCAACCAATAGAGTGAAACCAAACCGGCGGCGGTTTTGACACTCATGTTGCCGATCTCAGGCTGAGTAAAGTAATTGATGAGAAAACTTCCGATCGACACCTCAGCGCCCACATAGAGAAAAATCCCTATAGCGCCCAACACCAACTGCCGCTGCTTCCACAAATCTCTGGCCGCCGTATCGACGTCTCCCATAGGGCGGAATTCGCGAGTGGTCTCGATCTTGGGTAGGTTGAACATCGCAATCGCGAGTGCCAGGGCGGTGAGCGCCAGAGCTATTCCGATATAGGGAATCTTCACGGAAGAGGCTTCGTGCTGACGGTAAGCCAGCAATGCCGGCCCGGAGAGCTGCTCCAGCTGACTCGACGCCAACGGGGCCCCGGCCAAAATGAGAATTCCCCCGACGTACGGAGCAATGGTGGTTCCCAGCGAATTAAATGCCTGGGTGAGGTTGAGACGGCTGGAAGCCGTACGCGACGGGCCAAGCACGGTGACATAAGGGTTGGCTGCCACTTGGAGTGCGGTCACGCCCGCGGCCAGCACGATGAGCGCCGCCAGGAAGAGTCCGAAGGAGGGCACGTTTGCCGCGGGCACAAACAGCACGGCCCCGACCGCCATGATCAGCAACCCGGCCACCATGGTCTTCTTGTACCCGATCTTCTCGATCACCATGCCGGAAGGAATGGCAAAGACAAAGTAGGCACCGAAGAATGCTGATTGGATCAACATGACCCGGGCATACTTCAGGTCGAAAATCGACTTCAGGTGGGGAACGAGAATGTCGTTCAGCGCGGTGAGAAAACCCCACATGAAGAACAGGGTGGTCACCATCGCCATGGCGCGGTAGTTGCTGGGGTGGTCGCTGCTGGCTGATGTCTTGGTTACGGCTGCTTGAACCATGAAGTAGCTCCGCCGGTTTCTGTGGTCCGTCTCGAACCCGGGCGGATCAGCATAGGTTTGGATGCCAACCAGCTAAGCTGGTTTCACGCCCAAAGTTAACACAGCGCAGCTGCGGGAAGGAATGCGCAGGTGGGTTCTTTGCTCCGGTCAATGTTAAGCTTGTGGCCATTTGTACTTCCGCCTGCGAGGAATCCCGGTCATGTTTTCTGCCAAGCGTTTACACGGTCTCTTTGTCTCCTCTGCCTGGCTGGTTGCGCTGCCTGCGCTGCCTGCCCAGGACCTACGGGAGGCGCCGCTGCCCTCCTTACTCACCCCGGAATCGCAAAACGTGCTGGACAAGCTGGCCAGCTTATCGGCCTTGCCCACGCCCGACTGGCGCTATCACGCCGGCGACCTGCCGCACGGCGAGTCGCCGTCGCTGGACGATGCCGGCTGGCAAGCCGTAACCGCGCCCGCGACGTTGCCCGCCGAGGCAGTGTGGATGCGGGCCACCATCGAAGTGCCCAAGAACCTTAACGGATACGATCTGACCGGCACGCAGATTTCCTTCCGCGTGCGGATCGAAGCCAATGGGCCAGTCACCCAGATCGTCTACTTCAACGGACGCCGCGTGGCCATGGGAACCGACCTCGAGCCGATCGTGCTCTTCGCCGATGCCCACCCGGGAGACAAGGTGCTGGTGGCGGTAAAGCTGCTGCACAGCGAAGATCAAAAGAAGATTTCGCGGCTCGGACCAGACAATCCAGTTTGCCGCCAACCGTCCCAACCCGGAGGATTTTCGCCAGGAGGCGGTCTCCGCTTCCCTGCTGCTTCCCGCCCTGGGAGAGGGTGGAAGCGACACGGCGCAGAAGCTGCAATCCTTCATCCAGAAGTGAGCTTAACCGCCCTAAGTGCCGCCAACCAGGCTGCTTTTGACGACTCGCTGCGCCAGGCGCAAAAGGGCCTCATGACGCTGCGGCCGTTGCTGCAGCAGGCCGACATCCACCTCACCGGAAACGCTCACATCGACGCTGCGTGGCTGTGGCCGTGGACGGAGACGGTCGAGGTGGTGCGGCAAACCTTCGGCACCGCCCTGCAGCTGATGGATGAGTATCCGAAATATACCTACACCCAGTCGGCGGCGGCCTACGACGAATGGATGGAGCAGAAATATCCGCCCGAGTTCGACGAGATCCAACAGCGAGTGAAAGAAGGCCGTTGGGAGATGGTGGGCGGCATGTGGGTAGAGCCGGACCTCAATATGCCGGACGGCGAATCCCAGGTGCGGCAATTGCTGATCGGCAAGCGCTACTTCCAATCGCGTTTCGGGGTCGATGTGCGCATCGGCTGGAACCCCGATTCCTTTGGATACAACTGGCAGCTGCCGCAGATCTACAAGCGCTCCGGGGTGGACTACTTCGTTACCCAGAAGATGGCGTGGAACGACACCAACCAGCTTCCGCTCAAGCTCTTCTGGTGGCAGTCTCCGGATGGCAGCCGGGTGCTCACTTACTTTCCCCACGATTATGTCAATGAGATCGAGCCCATCGACATGGCCACAGCGTTTGCCCACGCGCGCCAGGACAATCCCGGGACCACGGAGATGATGCACCTTTACGGCATCGGCGATCACGGGGGCGGCCCCACGCGCGCCATGCTGGACGCCGGCGACCGCTGGCTGGAGCCCGACAAGGCCTACGCGCAGCTCAATTTCGGCGATGCGCGGCAGCTTCTTTTCCGCAGTGGAGAAACAGCTGGACACGGCGCACGCCCCGGTCTGGAATTACAAGACCCTGGCCGCCGGCGATACCAAATTGCCCCAGCCACCGGCCGGGCTGTGGAGCCTGCCGGTATGGAACGATGAACTCTATTTTGAGTATCACCGCGGCGTGATCACCAGCCAGGCCAACCACAAGCGCAACATGCGGGAGAGCGAAGAAGAGATGCTGAACGCGGAGAAGTGGTCTTCGCTCGCATGGCTCAGCGGAACTCCTTACCCTGCGCCGCAGCTCAATGAGGCATGGAAGAAAGTGCTCTTCAACCAGTTCCACGATCTCGCGGCGGGGTCGGGCATCGGCGTCATCTATAAGGATGCGCAGAAGGATTACGACATGGTCCGCTTTACCGCGGACGCGGCCACGCACCGGGCTTCGCAGCACCATCGCCAGCTACATCGATACGCAAAGCGGCAGCAAGGGTGTGCCGGTGCTGGTGTTCAATCCGCTGGCCTGGGAGCGCACCGACGTGGTCGACTTCACGGTGCAGATGCCGGCGGCGGCTTCCGCGATTGAGATGGTGGATGCGGGTGGGCAAGGTTCTCGCTGCCGAGAGCTCGCTCACAAATGCTGCGACCCACACCTTCTCCGTCCGGGCCCTGGTGCCGGATGTTCCCGCCTGGGCTATAAGCTGGTCTATCGCCCGGCCTGCCGACGGCTCAAGCCGCAACGGCCCCGGGCGTGCAGGTGAGCGCGGACGGGCACACGCTGGAGAACCAGTTCCTGCGGGTTACGGTCGACCCGAAGACCGGTTGCATCACCAGCCTGGTGAACAAGAAGACCAATTTCGACGCCATCGCCGCCGGCGGCTGCGGCAACCTGCTGCAGGCATTCGTGGACACGCCTAAGGAATACGACGCTTGGAACATCGACGCTGACTTCGATAAGGTCTTCACCAATCTGGACATGGTCGATTCCGTACAGCTGATCGAGCATGATGCGCTGCGCGCGGTGATGCGCGTGACGCGGCATTGGCAGGCATCCACATTCGTGCAGGACATCACGCTCTACAACGGGCTGCCCCGGGTGGATGTCGTCACGGATATCGACTGGCACGAGCGGCACAAACTGCTCAAGGCCGCCTTCCCTCTTGCTGCCAGCAGCCCGCAGGCTACGTATGAGATTCCCTATGGCTCCATCGAGCGGCCGACCACGCGCAACAACAGCGTCGAAGACGCCAAGTTTGAGGTGCCGGCGCTTGCGCTGGGCGGATCTGGGCGACCAGAAAAATGGTTTCAGCCTGATCAATGAATCGAAGTATGGATACGACGCCAAAGGGAATGTGCTGCGACTCTCCCTGTTGCGCTCGCCGACCTGGCCTGACCCTGAAGCCGACCAGGGCCACCAGCATTTTTCTTACGCGCTCTATCCCCATGCCGGAAGCTGGAAGCAGGCGCTCACCGTCCGCCAAGGCTATGACTTCAACTATCACCTCAGCGGCTATGCAGGTCTCGCCGCACGCCGGCAAATTGCCCGGCAGCTTTCATTTCCTTAAAGTGGAGCCGGACAACGTGGTCGTGACGGCGATGAAGAAGACCGAGGACGGGGATGGGCTGCTGGTGCGCTTCTACGAGTGGGCGGGCAAGGGCGGAAATGTCACGTTGACGCTGCCGCCGGGTATTGTCTCCGCGACGCTTGGCCAATCTGATGGAGAAGCCGGAAGGGTCGCCCGCTGCCGTTGTCAGGGGGACACAGGTCACTGTGCCGGTCACGCCTTTTGAGATTCAGACGGTCATTGTTCACTACCCTGCGCCGAGCAGGGTTTTTTGGCGGGTATTAGTGGGCGGTGAAATGAATGGCTGTTGCGGTGAACTCTGTCGGGTCAGATCCATGGTCACTCTGCGTTAGAGAAGGGCGCACCGCAGGTCCCCCGGCTGCGCCTTGTACCTCAACGCAACTGCCCATTCAAGCCCAATGGCGGGCTCAGCCGACGACGACGCGGGCCATTGCTAGATCCAGGATTTCGGGCGTAAAGACGAGGTCCGGTTGTTTGCTTGCTTCGCTTGCGGTAAAGGGCGGTGGTCTCGCAGAGGGCCACAATGTCTTCCACTTCAGCCGGGTTGATCACGTTTTCCAGAATGCGCTCGCAAAAAGGTGCTCGTCCAGACCCTGCAAAACAAAACCGCGACGCTTGGCTTCGCTCAGGTAAAAGGTCGTCACTTCGGCGAGCATTCGCTGGGCATCTTCGGGGATCTCTTCGCGATGCGCCTTGCCTACTTTGGCTCCCGGAAGCACCAGCTTGATGCCGAAGATATTATCCAGATCGCTGTTGGCCTCGAAAGACACCGTGGTAGCAGCCACCAGAACGTTCTGCCGCTCGGAGGTAGTCTCAATCAGCGCGTCAAGCTCAGTGAGAACCTCCGGATCACCCTGCTGGTAGGCAAGGTCGATGCGGGGTAACAGCAGCATCACCTTTTGCCATTTGTAGCCGCGCACCAGGCTCTTGGCCTTGGCCAGCGCGTCGCTGTCGCGAGGATTAAAGACGGTGACCACCCGATCCATTCCAGCCAACTGCGCGATCTTCTGCGCCAGGCTCTTCTTGCCTGTCTGGTTGGGGCCGATAATCAGCACCTCATTGCCGATCTTCAGGTCCTGATAAGCAGCGGGATTGCGCGCACGATCGATCAGGTCGGCAATGCTGGTGAGCAGATCGTCCATGCCGGCGATCCGCGGCCGAAGCGTGCTCACCAATTCGTCTTCCAGGCTCAGATCGATGCGCTCCTTGCGCTTGCGCACCTCGGTAATGAACTCGATGAACGCCGGCAAGGCGGCTACCGAGCCGACGAACACGGCAAAGACCAACACCTGCTCGGTGATGAGAAGCGCCGAGGTGTTGCCTGCCGCCGGGTCGAACATATGGGCAGGATAGCAGGCACAGGACACCTGAATTTCCTGTACGCTGCACAGGACGCCACCGCGTGTGGGGCCTTCGTCAAGGAAGGCCCCATGAACTTTACCAACGCCAACCAACACGACAGGAAATTCGAGGTCAAGGGTTATCTTCACCGTTACCCGTAACCAAAGGTGGATTCCCCGCAGCCATGGTTCCACTAGACTTCATAAGGCGTGGGAACCATTCCAAGCATGGAGCAAAAGAGCCTTGTGCAGGCCCTCGCCAATTGGGTTGGAGTGGCTGTGCTGGCGGCTTTGTGTTGCCCCGGTGCGTGGGCCGCGGACCGGATTATTGCGCAGGGAGATAACAACAGCCTGAGCAGGCTCGCCGGTAACACCAGCAGCCATGCGCGGCGCGAGTTTGACCAGGGCCGCGCGCCCGATAGCCTGCCCCAGGAACACATCCTTATGATGTTGCGGCGCAGTGAGCCGCAGCAGCAGGCTCTGGAGCAATTCATCAGCCGGCAATACGATCCGCAGTCGCCTGACTTTCACCGCTGGCTTACACCGCAACAGTTCGGCGCGGAGTTCGGGCCCTCAAACGAAAACATCCGTAAGGTCACCCAGTGGCTCACGCAGCATGGATTCCGGCTGAACCGAGTGCCCGCCGGAGGCCTGTTTGTAGACTTCAGCGGCACCGCGGGCCAGGTGGCACAGGCATTCCACACCGAGATCCATCACTATCGCATCCATGGACAAGATCACTACGCGAACGCCAGCGATCCATATATTCCTACGGCTCTGGCACCGATGGTCTCGGGCTTTCGCGCCTTGAACGACTTCCATCCCCACCCCATGGTGGGCCGTCTCGGCGTGGCCCATTTGGATCGGACCACGGGAAAGTGGTCGCGCTCGAGCGCGCACCTGACTGCGGCGTCAAACGCCCTTTACATCACCGGTCCCCAGGACTACGCCAAGATCTATGGGGTCGATAAGGTTTGGCAGGAGAAGGTGGATGCAAGATCGTGGGCGCCCCCGATCGTTGGCACCGGGCAGACCATTGCGGTTGTGGGCGAGACGAACCTGGAGAGTGCCGACATCCAGAGTTTTAGAGATACGTTCGGGATCACCGCACTAGGCCCTAACGGCTCGGTTCAGATGGAGAATCCCCCTACCAGCGTGTGCGCGGCGCCCGACCCATCGGACAACGAACCCGAGGGCTACCTCGATGCGGAGTGGTCCGGCGCAATGGCTCCGGACGCCACGGTGGACTATGTAGCCTGCGGACGCCAGGGGGTCACCTCCGGCGCCGATTTGGCTGCCGCCTACATCATTCAGGATCCGGCGCACGTACAACGGATTTCCGTCCTCAGCACCAGCTACGGCGATTGCGAAGCCCAACCGCAGAGCGAAGCCAACCAGTTCTACGTCGCGCTATGGCAGCAGGCGGCGGTGGAAGGGATTACGGTGGTGGTCGCAACCGGGGATACCGGCGGCGATGGTTGCCAGGATGTCGGCGCTTACGCGACCGACGGCCTCTCGCTGGTGAACGAAGCCTCCACGCCGTACAACATCGCCGCCGGGGGCACCGACTTCAGCGATGTCTTCAGCGGGACCACCACCACCTATTGGTCCGCGGTCAATGGCCCCAACTTCGAGAGCGCTCAATCGTATATTCCAGAGATGACGTGGAACGAGAGCTGCGCCAGTCCCCTGGTACTCCAGTATTTTGGCCAAGGATTCACTAGCAGCTCGGGGCCCAATGGATTTTGTACCTGGGCGGCGCAACAGCCGGTGGACCCCAATACGGGGTTCTCCCCATACGCAAATGCCTGGGCGGGTAGCGGGGGCCTGAGCACGGTGTCGGCCCGGCCGGCCTGGCAGACCGGCGTCCCGGGGATTCCACCGCAAGGCGGAAGAGCGATTCCGGATATCTCCATGTTCGCCTCTGGAGGCTACACCTGGTCACAGACGTTGATTCTTTGCGACTCGGGGCTGGCGGGGATGCCGGCGGGGACCGCTTGTGATTACACAAACGCCAATGACGTATTTGCAAACTATGGAGGCGGAACCTCGTTCGTTGCCCCGGCCTTTGCCGGGATTATGGCCTTGATCAACCAAAAGAGCGGCGATCGGCAGGGGCAGGCCAACTATGTCCTCTATCCGCTGGCGGCGGAACAGTATGTCAGCTATGGAAGCTCCAGCCAGCCGAGCCTGGCCAATTGTGCAGCGTACCTCGGTCCGCAGGTGCTGAGCGGGTGCTACTTCCACGACATCAGCGCCACGCCGAATACGGGGACCTCCCCGTCTACGCCATTTATCACCGGGAATACGGCGGTGCCCTGTACCGGCACGGCCACCAGCGCTGGGACATTCACCGACAGCAGTACTGATCCGGCTTCCAACAATGAGAACTGCTATGGATACCAAATCACCGTTACCTCCAATGGCGGCTCTTTGACCAATACGCCTGACTACTATGGAGAGTTGAGTACAGCGGATAATGCTCCGGCCTTCGCGGCCGCCCCGGGCTACGATCTGGCCACCGGCCTGGGGAGCCCCAATGTGTACAGCCTGGTCAACGCCCCGCAGTGGTCGGGCGGTGGCCTGGCAACCAATGTCACGCTGACGCTCAGCCAGACGACCCTCTCCGCAGGGCAGAGCGTAACCTTGCTGGCTACCGTGACCGACCAGGGACGGCTACCGGTGCTGGGGGGGACGGTTACCTTCTACTCGGGGAACACGGTTCTCGGTTCAGTCACCAACCAATGCTCGCTGCGCGGTATGTTTGGGTTCCAGGTGAGCGGCACAACCCTGGGAGGAGCCGGTAGCTATCCCACCATATTTGCCTCGTTTGCGGGCGGTACGCAGAGTTGCCGGCGAAGGACCGCAACCTACTATGGGTCGCAGTCGGCGCCGGCTACGGTCGTGGTGAGCCAGAAACAGCTAGGCTTGCTGTGGCCCCCGCTAAGGGCCGATGTGCCAAGGGCGTTGCCCGGGCCTGGGAAATAGCCGAGAGAAATGTCGGCCTAAGTGGACATGTTTACAACAATTTACCTTCTGAAGCGAAAGGTGAGGATTAAGTCCTGAGATATTGTCCGCCGTTCACGTTCCCAGAGGGGTTGCGCTGATGTAGGAGTGCCGCGCCTACGGTGTTTGTCGTCATCATCATGGATACCCCCAGCCCTCACGGGCTGGGCTCACGTTTGGTTGCGGACCTCCGGGGCCTTGACGAAAGGGAAAGATCTGCGATTCTCTTGCGCTCAGCCTATGACATAGACTCCCGCGGGGACTGAGCTATCACGTTCTCACCAGAAGATTAAGCCGTGCGACCTGTGCTCGTTGGATTAAGGGAATCATTCCTATGACTTGTCCCGTGTTGGTGGTTCCAACATACTGATGGGAAGCGTAGTAGAGAAAAGAGTAGAGCAAATGAAGCCCGGCGGGAGCGTCTACTCACCTGAATTTGATCTTGTGCTGGCTTGCCTTCGCTGGCCGCAGGAAACAGTCGACGGCGAACGCATCCGGTCGCTTGCGCAGCAGCCAATCCGTTGGCCTCACCTGCTGGAGATTGTCGACCATCATAAAGTGGTCCCCCTCTTCTCTCGCAACCTCGCTACCTTCGCCCCCGGATACATGCCGGACGAACAAGCTGCCGTGCTACGCGCCAATAGTGTGGCCAATGCGCACACCTGCCTGCTGCGTACCGCGGAACTTGTCACCCTGCATCGGCTGTTTCGCGAACAAGAGATCGATCATCGAATTTTCAAGGGCATTCCGCTGGCCATCGCAGCCTTTCAAGATCCAGCGCTGCGCGATGCAGGCGACATCGATCTGCTGGTAGCGGAGAACGACATTTTCAAAGCCGGCGAGGTTCTGCAAGGCCAAGGCTACGCGCGTTTTGAGCCGCAGGCGCGGCTGACCCCGCGACGGCTGCGCTCCTACCTCGCACACCAAAAGGACTTCTCTTATGAACACCCTGTGACCGGCACGGTCATCGACCTGCATTGGCGGCTCTTTCGGAACTCGTTCCTGCCCGCCAACGCCCGCATCGATGAGGTTAGTGAGGATTGGGTCAACCTTGGTTCCGAGCGCATTCCAACCTTGCCCGCTCTGCCGCTGTTGCTCTATCTCTGCGTGCATGGAGCACTCGACGGATGGCTGCGCCTGAAATGGCTGGCCGATATCCTCGCCCTGCTGCATACCATGACGGGGGAACAACTCAATGCAGCCGTCGCGGCCGCAGCCGCGCAGCAAGCGCTACCGCAATTCAGCGCTGCTCTTCTCCTTTGTCATGACCTGCTTGGCTACGACCCGGAATCTCTACCGGTGGGGTGTCTCGGCCGAAATGATCGCCGAGTCGCGCATATTTTGCGTTTTGGGAAACAGCTACTGACCTCAAACGAATACCGGCCGATACGAGAGCGAATAGGATCCCGGCAATGGTTTCTCAATGAATTTCGCCTGCACAGCTCTTGGCGTTATCGATGGAACCTGATTGAGCGATCGCTCTTTCGTCCGCGGATGTGGTGCACGTTGGATCTACCCGACCTGCTCTTCCCTCTCTATGCGCTGCTGAGTCCCTTCGAGTCGTTAGGCTTCCACCTCAGCCATCGCCTGGCATCGGTCGAACGCTCTCGGCCGGTTCTCCCCACGCACGCTGCCCAGCGTGCTCCATTCCGCGTGCTCTTCCGCCGCATGATGGAACTGCCCGCTGCGGACATCGCGCTCGCTTTCGAAGCCGCGTGCATGCTCACCTTTTTCCGCATTGCTCTTAATTTTCTTCCCGTGCAAAGGCTCACTGCCTGGATGGGCAAAGCCCAACAATCCTCACTTGCCCAAAGGGAGCCGGCACAGACGCTGCGCCGCATTGAGTGGTCCATTGACGCAGTGGTTCGTCACCTTCCCGTCACCTTCGTGTGCTTTCCTCAATGCCTGGCCGCCTATTTCATGCTTCGCCGCCGCCACATCGCAAGCAAGCTCTTCTATGGGGTCACGCGCGATGCGGATCAGCTCAAGGCGCACACGTGGGTCAAAGTCGGAGATCGTACAGTGGTCGGCGGGGACCTTGAGTCGCGCTTCACGGTCCTCACCACCTTCCCGTGAAGTCGTTGAGCCCAGGAACTGTCTAGT
The DNA here is from genome assembly GCA_963775365.1 of uncultured Acidobacteriaceae bacterium. Classification (GTDB taxonomy): domain Bacteria; phylum Acidobacteriota; class Terriglobia; order Terriglobales; family Acidobacteriaceae; genus PALSA-350. Next base: position 48,201 of record CAVZJL010000007.1, read on the forward strand.
CGTCGAGCAAAAATCTCTCCAGCGTGTCCAGCGTCGACTTGAGGTGAGTGAGGCCCCAGGGACGGATCAGACGATATGCCTTGGCTTGCGAGGAAACACGGCTGCAGAGCAAGAAACTTTTCTGGCGCTGACCCGTTGCTTCCGACAGGTAAGCCTGATGTGTCAGATTCATCAATGACGGAATCGCCTCAATGGCGGATACATCTTCGATCCTCGGGATAGTGGAAGGGTCTTCAGTGTTCTCCAGAAAGACCAGCTTTCGAATCGGCTCGGGGGCAAGACCAGCAGCCACGGGAAAGCGATATTTGTCGTCCTCGCTGAACACGCGTTGCAGGTCATCCGCTTGCTCTCCGAGATGGTGCAAAGAGTCGCGCCACAACTTCAACCATGGAGCGGTTGGGATCACCATCGCTTTATTTGGCACAGTGGGATCGACGAGACAGACGTCGTCGGCCAGCACGCGAAAACCTCGTCGCGCCAGATGCGCGGCTAACGATGACTTTCCCTGGCCAGAGCGGCCCAGAAAGGCCGCCGCCCCATGGCGTCTGTCGACCGGGTTGCTGCTGACTGCACTGGCATGCAGGGGAAGCAGGCCTCGCTGTTGGCAGAGCACAGTGAAGATGGTCCCGAGCAAGTAGGCGCGCACATCGAGGGGCAGTGCCCCCCTATCCGGGTCTACAACGACCTTCTGCCCATTGGTAACCAGGTAGCGGCCAATTCCACGAATGCGCAGGAAGTATCTCGATGGGGTGGCGAAGCAATCGGGATCGATCTCAACGGCGCCAGGCAAATGATTGGGAACATTTCCCAGTCGAATGGTGACCGGATGCGGGGTTGCCCTGTCGTGTTGTATGAGGGGTAATTCCGGGAGCACAATTTCAGAGAAAAGAGTGATCTCGCCCAGCAGATATACCCCGGCAACCTTTATCATTGACTATCCCTACTATCCCCAAAAAGTGTCAGCCGCGTCCATTGCCAGTTAACCTTTAGATGGTAGAAAACCCACACTCAAGGGTTTAGTATCTACTCTAGTAACTAACACGCGGAGGAACGCATTGACGCTGGTTACCTCCTGCGTTACGCTCTAGCTGTACCGTGTGGCAGGGCGTTAGTTTCAAATTTACGGGGTCCAGGGAGCTTTCAATGAAGAGCTACGACGCTAAAGATCACGGCGCATCTGACCGGGTTGCAGGCCAGGCGAAAAAGCCGTGGGTCACTCCGTCGCTCGAGATAATCGCTCTTAAGAGTGCTGAGGGTGGTACCAAGCCTTCGCACGCTGACGGGGCCGGCGGCCATTTCAATCGTCCTCGATCCTAGATCATTACCTCCCCACAGTTGTGTCTTCTTCCGATTTCTCGTTCGAGAAAGATTACAGCCGATTAAAATTTCAAGATTGACGGTTAAGTACACCGCTTCCTCGTATGAGTGCAATTGCGGGAATCTGGTCCTTTGACGGTGGAGTTCCCGTCTCCTCGGCTTGCCATGACATGCTTCAGGCGCTCAGCGTGTATGGCATGGATGACCGCTCGCAATACAACGGTTCGTCAGTTGCCTTAGGCCGTTGTCTTCTCCGCCTTCTCCCCGAAGATCAGTTCGACCACCAACCGCTCTTGGCATCCGGCGTCACCGCCCTGGTGGCGGATATACGTCTCGATAATCGCGCCGAGCTTGGGGCGGAGTTAGGGCTCTCCGTGCAACAGACCTCGGTGATGGCCGACAGCGATATGCTGCTGGCGGCTTGGCAGCGTTGGCGCGAGCAGTGTATGGATCATCTTTGCGGAGCGTTCAGCTTCGCGGTGTGGAACGAGCAGGAACAGTATCTCTTCCTGGCGCGCGACCACACCGGAGAACGTCCTCTCTTCTATACGTCAACGGCGAACAGCTTCGCCTTTGCATCGATGCCCAAGGGCCTCCATCGACTGCCGTTCGTAGCAGCGGAGGTGAACGAGGATTACGTGGCGCGCTACCTCACGCTGGCCAACATTCCGATTGAACAAACCATCTTTCGCCATATGCGTCGCCTGCCATCCGGCTGCGCGCTGAGCGTGCGCCGTGAGAAGACGAAGCTCTGGCGTCACTGGCGCACGGACCAATTGCAGGATCTTCGCCTGCGCTCGCCGGAGGAGTACCTGGGCTACTTCCGCGAAAGATTCGACCAAGGAGTACGAGCGCGGTTGCGCACAACAGGCGGCATTGGCGCGCAACTGAGCGGCGGCCTGGATAGCGGGGCGGTGGCAGCAACCGCCGCGGGCCTGCTCGGTGCGGAAGGCCGCGAGCTGACATGCTTCACGGCCGTGCCTCGCCCCGGCTTTGCAGGCATAAGCAGCGAGACTCACTTTTACGATGAGGGCGGTCCTGCCTCCGAAGTGGCCGCCCTCTACCCCAATATGCGCCATGAGCTGGTGGACTCGAGCGGGACTTCGTTTCTCGACGTCCTGGACCTCAATAACAATCTCTATGACCACCCATGCTTCGGGCCCAGTAACGAGGTTTGGTCAAACGCCATCCTGGACCGCGCGCGCGCAAGCGGAATTAGCGTGTTACTGAATGGCAACTGTGGCAACTCGACGCTCAGCTATGACGGCATGTCCGCCTTTTCAGCATGGTTTCGCTCCGGCCAATGGGGAACGCTGGCGCGGGTGGCGGGGCAATTCAGCCGCACGCGCACTACGTCGTTACGGTCGATTGTTCGCCATGCACTGTGGCCGTCGCTTCCCTTCTGGCTGCGTAGCATAACCGATCCGCACATGCGCGGCTTCTCCCTCGACTACAGCATTCTGCAGCCTGAGATCGCGAAGCGTCTGGATCTGGAACGTGCTGCCTTTCACGATTTGAATCAGAACTCTCCCGACGGGCGCACCATGCTGCGCACGTTGCTGGAGTATGGCGACATCAGCGACACTCCAGTGGCAGCGCAAGGAGGATGGCAGCTGGATTTTCGCGATCCTACTTACGACCGGCGCATCGTCGAGTTCTGTCTCACCGTACCGCTGGAAGAGTTTCTCCGTGGAGGTCAGCTGCGTTCCCTCGCCCGGCGTGCGATGGAGGGGCGTCTTCCGCCCAGCACGTTACGCAGGACGCAGCGCGGCCGTCAATCAGCTGACTGGTACGTAAATATGGGAGCGGTCCGCGGTCGTATGGCGGCGGAGGTGGAGCGGCTGCAGAGCTCTCCTTTGGCGAGCCGCATGCTTGACCTGGCGCGCATGCGTTCGTTGATCGAGAACTGGCCCAGGAGCGGTTTCGAACGGCTGGATGTGAACCAGGCGCATCACATCGCACTCAGTCGTGGTTTTTCCGTGGGGAAATTTTTGCTGCAGTACGATCCGGGCAGGGGTTAGCCGGTAAGAATTAGAAACGGTCCTGCGTCTCTTGGGCGGGCGCGGCAAACGGGAAGTGGCACATCAGGGCCGGTTCTCCCACTCAAGCAAAAGGACGGCTTGACCCCGATTTCCTGTCACGCTGTGCTAGGGATGTCCGCGTGTGCGCCTTTCGTTAAGGAAAGGCGCATGAACTGCATCAACGCCACAAGCCTCCGCAGGGAATCGGGGCAAATGGGGCACCCAGCGTTTGTTGCCGGTATAGCAACGGTCCGTTTTCGAATCAGGTCCTGATACAAGCCTTAGGAGGCTGCTGTCACGATCACCGTGATCGGTATCGCGTGTGAGATGGTCGTACCTTGCGTGCCCGTCACTACGACGGTGTAGGTGCCGACCGCGGTTGGAGTCGGACTGGGAGTGGGCGTCGGAGTAGGGGTTGGCGTCGGTGTCGGAGTAGGCGAACTGCCGCCACCGCCGCAGCCGATTCCAGAGGTCAGGACGGCGAGCACAACCAGGCTCAGCAGGGCATGCCATTTCCGCCGCCGTGCGGGGATGCCCCATAGGAACAGGCAAGCTAGCGTGACACTCCCGCCGGCAGCGAACCAGCCGATACGCCGGGGGGGGAGGCCGGCAGCAACCTTGATAGCGCTGCTGGCAGGGGTCGAGGCAACGATGGTAAGCGTCGCAATGGAGTTTCCATTCACCATGACCGACGTGGGATTCAGCGTGCAGGTCAATCCCGTAGGCCCGGTGCACGCAAGAGCCACCGAAGAGTTGAAGCCGTTAATCGAGCCGAGGTTGAGCGTCGCGGTCCCGGTCGCGCCGGCGGCGAGAGTGACGACCGGCGCTTGCGCCACCATGGAAAAATCAGCTAACGGATTGGCAAGCGACAGGCTGGCTTGCGATGGAGCGTAGGCTGTATCCCCGGAATACGTAATCGTTACAGTGTTGTTGCCTTGCGGGAGGGCCGCATTTACGTTGTCAAAATAGTAGGTCGCCGTCGACGCGTCGCCGGAGGCCGCGGGGGTGAGCTTGATACCCGCGGGGGTCAGGTCAAATCCCGCTGACTGAAGATCGACTGTGCCCGTGGGCGCCGCGGAGCCGGTCTTCCCCGTGACCGTGATCGATAGGTTGATGCGCGCGGAGGGTGAGGCCGTAGCATTGCTCGCCGTGGCTGTCGTGCTCGAGGCGAGCAGCGCACTCGGTCCGGTGATGGTCAGCGTCCCGGGCGAAGATGAATTGCCCGTAAAGTAATTGCTATCTCCCGAGTAAGTCCCGGTCAAGGCCACTGAACCCACCGGAAGCGCCGTGCTCTGCGCGCCGGTGAGGGTATAGCTTGCGACTCCATAGCCGTGTTCGAAAGCGCTCACGGTTCCCGTTCCAAGCGTTGTCGACCCCGCCATGAAGGTCACCGAACCAGTCGGAGCGAGGCCGGCTCCGAGTGTTTGCACCAGCGCAGTCAGCGTGGTTGTCTGTCCCTGGGCGATGGTCGAAACCGCGGCGCTCACCGACACCGCGGTCGAGGCTTTGGTGACCGTGAACGCCACAGACCCGGGTGTACTCGAAGATTTGTTATAGCTGGCGTCGCCTGAGTAGGAGGCGGCGATCGAATGGGCGCCGGGTGGGAGAGCCCCAAAGGTAAACTCCGCATCGCCTTCCGAATTCACCACGACCGTGTTCAACGTATTGCCGTTGTCGGTAAACGTCACCGTACCGGTGGCATACGTGTAGGCATTGCAATTGGAGGAACAGTTGTAATAACTGGTTGGGACGGGATACCCGTTAAGGATGGCGGACGTGCCATAAGGCACTTGTTGTCCGCTCAGATTCGTGGACTGCCCGCCGGCGTTGTAGGTTACCTGAAGAGAAAGCGTGCTGGCCTCGGGTGTCACCGTAATTGCGGTCTTGCCAGAGGTGCTTGGGGCAAAGGTTCCATCGCCGGAGTAGCTTCCCCAGATGTTATAGCTGCCTCCGGGTAGCGTGGTCACAGTAGCCGAAGCGGCACCGCTGGTCAGATTGAAAAGGCCTATTCCCTGGACTGAGATGAGGGGACTGTCCGTCATCACAGCGACATCGCCGGTGGGAGTGCCCCCACTGCCGGTCACGCTGGTCTTGAGGGTGACTGCCGTGCCGTGGGCGAAGGAGGCGGAAGAGGTGCTAAGGCTCGTAGTGGTCGCTGTTCCGTTGCTGCGGCTGTTCCAGTTGGTGACCAGTACATTGGCGTCGATCGAGCCCAGGCCCGTGGCCAGATCGTAGCCGGGACCCGCGGAGTAGCCGGTCAGCTCACCATTGGTGCAATTGGGCGAGCCTGCCTGGCAAGGCACCTGGTTGGTGCCCAGCGTGACGTCACGAAATGCGCTGGGCTCCTTTGCAGCCAGGGGGTAAAGCTCGTAATCCGCCTGTCCCTGCGGTCCGTAAGCCTGGTTGACGATCGCCATGATGCCGGCAAAGGCCGGGGAAGCGACCGACGTTCCGCCGAAACCGCTGATCTGCGGGCTAGTGCCGCTTTGGCAGTCGCCATCCGCGGCGCAGACGGGATAATAGCTCCCGTTCAACCCGTTGGCGGCGAAAAGCGAAACGTCTGGCAGGTCACGGGCGCTATCCGTGGGTACCCCGGCGCCAACCTGCCAGGAAGGTTTCGGAGTAGGCGCGCAAGTGGTCACCGTGGTGTTGCTGGAGTCCAGTGTCGGGTTGCCACACGTGCTCGGTCCACCACTTCCGCCGGAGATGGAGCCGCCGGTTAACACCAGGAGGTTCAGCCCATACTGGCTGTCATTCCAAGCCTGCTCTGGTATAGGGGTTTTCAGTGACCCGTTGTTGCTGTTATTCGTGCTGTTCCAGTAATTCGCGAGCGCAGCTTCGTTGGCGTAGTGAAAATCCGTGCCGCCGACTGCCACGTTGAAAGGCGTGGAGGCAAAGCCATTCACGGCCAGGCCTTGCGTTGCCACGGTCTCGGTGTTGGGATTGTCACACCCTGCCGACCCGTTGTCACCCGTCGAAACCATGACGGTAATTCCCTGGGCTGCTGCTTCTTCCCACAGTCCAGTGATGAAGGAATTATTCACACCCAGGCGAGTATTCGCATTCGCCAAAACTGATGCTGATGACAGGTGCGATGTTCGAATACACCGCCCGCTCCGCGGCCAGATACAAGCCTTGTTCCATGCTGGTATCTCCGGCGATCACCAGGTCGATGGTGGCGCCTGGCGCCACGGCCCCGGCCCACTCCACGTCCAGGTAAGCTTCCGCGGAGGCGCCGTTGAGCCCATCCGGGTTATTCGCTCCGTCGATCCCCGGATCGTTACCATCGATGATCACCTGGGCGGTCGATGCCGGCAGGCCGAAGAGCGTACGAAAATTGTTGACGAAGTTTATGTTGATATTCGATTCGTTGATGATCGCGATGGTCTGGCCGGTGCCATTGAGCGGCTTGGCAGCGCTGTACAGAGGGGTCACGTCGTACTGGGTCGCGAAGTCTTCCGGCGCGACAGCATAAGTGCTGCCCAGGGTCCCCCCGGGCAGGGTCCACTGCGGTGTTGCGCGATGCGCCTTGGGATCGTATCGCGCGCTTCCCAGAAGGTGGCTGTAGTGGTGAAGGTGAAAGTTATTCAGCGAAACAAAACCGCCCAACACCGGCGCGAGCGCGACGGGAATTTCCGAGGCAACCGCATTGGCGTAGTGCTGCTCACCATTGACCTCGTATTTGTGAATCGAAGTATGGAATGCCTGCTGCAAGGCGCCTACCGTACCTGAAATATCCAGGGTCTGCTTGCCCGGATTCACCTTTAATACCTGGAAGCCCTGGGTTTGAAGCCAGTCCTCGATGGTCTGCACATCCTGGTCACTGGGTCCGAACTGCTGTCCGAACTGTTCGGGGGTCAGCCATTTGTGAAAGTTGGCGCTGCCCGGTGTGTGCATGTCCCGCAGCAATTGCTGCAGGGCCGCCTCCTGTTGCGGGCTGCGCTTCAAAATTATCTGCAACCGATCAAGTTGCAGATCGGGCGAAGCAGCGCCGCGGTCGTTGCGGGCATTGGCCAGCGGGTGGACCGTACCGGCCAGAGCAACGCGGGCGTGGTTATCCACCGGCTGGGTCAGGCGCACCGCTTCCTGCGCCGTCATGGAATTGGCCGCGCCAAGGGATACCAGAAACAAAGCCACGTAGAATACGTACTTCCGGTAGGAAAAGGAGTTGGGTCGCATGGTCTTCGTTAATACCTTTCGAGCCCGTTGCATTGACCAGGAAACGGCTCCACGAGGCATTTTACTCACGCGAAGGGGCAGCCGGGATTTATTCCTATCCGTGTACCAGAAGTGCCAGAGGCGTTCTTCTCCCTCAGCGGAAGATGAGGCACACGGGGGAGCTCAGCGGATATTGATTGCCGGTTGGACTCAGAAGTCCAGTTCGCGCATTGCGTGCAAAGACGACGATATTGGAAGAGTCCTGGTTAGCCACCAGCAGCCACTGATTGCCGGGATCGAGGGCGAAATGGCGGGGGCTCTTGCCTCCACACTCCACATGCTGGATTGATTTGAGCGTACCTTGGCGGTCATCGATAGAGAAAACCGCGATGCTGTTTTCGCCGCGGTTCGAGGCGTACACGAATCTGCCCTCGGAATCGACCGCGACGGTGGCCGCAGTATTTGGACTCTTAAAGCCTTCAGAGAGGGTTGAGATGTTCTGGATTCGGGTCAGAGTGCCTCGCTCCACTATCCCAAGCCAAGGCGTCGAGTGTGCTGGCAATCTCGTTGAGAGAGTATGCCCATCGTCCACTGGGATGAAAGGCAAAACTGCGGGGGCCGGAGCCGGGAAGCGCCTCGTAACAGGGAGGAGTATTCGCAGTGAGCTGCGCCGTGCTGCGGGTCCAGGTGGTAGACGGAGACGCGATCGAGCCCCAGGTCATTGACCAGTACGTAGCGATTGTCAGCGGGAAACGGTGGTGCAATGTGTGTGAGGAGCGGCCTGGCGTTCTGGATCGGCGCCGTGACCCGTGTATTGAAAGCTGGAGACCGCCTTGTGAGTCCTCCTCCGGAGAGCACGCGGAAGGATGCGGCGCTGCCACCGCCGTAGTTAGCGACAAAGACGGCTTTCCCGGTGTAGTCGACGGCAACATTGCACGGTCCGCTCCCGTTGGAAGCAACAGCATTGATGAAGCGCAACTTGTCCCCGGTAACCGCAAAAGAGGAGACGGAACCGCTTTTTTCTCCGTGGAAGTTGTCCACCTCGTTGACAGCGTAGAGATGGCGGCGATCGGGCGAAAGCGCCAGGAAGCTGGGATTGACAGTCGCTGCCGCCAGCCCGAGTGGCGTCATGATTCCCGCGTCAGCATCCCAACGAAACCCGTAGATGCCCCGGCTGGTGTGCCTTTGTCTGTGTAGGTGCCGGCAAAAATGAGACCTGCCGGTGGGGCGGCCCATCCCCGGACGGGTGCTGAAAGGGCCAGGGCTGAGATTTTCGCCAGGAAGGAGCGGCGGCTTGTGTTTTCCATCCCCGTCATACTACTGTAAGTCGTCGGTGAGGACGAGGATTCGCCGTAATCGCCGCAGGCTGTCGCCTCGTGAAAGCGCCCTTAGTTATGTAATCGTTGCAGCCGATTCTTAATCTTTTAAGTGCGACCGTAGTGGCAACAGTTGAGCGGAGGAGAAAGCATTGCGAGTCGGACTCTTTACTCGGGAATACCCGCCGCACGTCTATGGCGGGGCGGGCGTTCACGTGGAGTATCTGAGCCGCGAACTGGCGCGCAAGGTTCAAGTGGAAGTGCACTGCTGGGGCCAGCAGTATTCCGATCAAGGCAACCTGCATGTGCGCGGCCAGGAACCGTGGAAAGAAATCAGCCAGGGAACGCAGGAAAAATTCAAGGGAGCCCTGGAAGCGTTGTCCCTGAACCTGACCCAGATCAAAGCACTGGCCGGAATCGACATTGCGCATACCCACACCTGGTATGTATCCATGGCCGGCTTTCTGGCGAAGAAGCTGTACGACATTCCGTTTGTGCTTACGACCCATAGCCTGGAACCGCTGCGCGCATGGAAGGCGGAGCAGTTGGGTAGCGGCTACGCCATGAGTTCGTGGATGGAGAGAACCGCGATCCTGGACGCGGACGCGGTCATCGCCGTTTCCAACGGCACGAAAGACGATATTCTTCGCGCCTACCCAGTGGCTCCCGAGCGGATCCACGTGATCTACAACGGAATCGACCTGGAGCAATACCAGCGGACTGCGGAGACTTCGGCGTTGACGGCCTACGGCGTCGATCCGGCCGTCCCCTACGTGCTTTTTGTGGGGCGCATCACACGCCAGAAGGGCGTGACCCACCTGGTGGACGCGATTCGCTACCTGCCTGCTGGGACCCAGGTGGTTCTCTGCGCGGGTGCTCCCGATACTCCGGAAATTGCCGCGGAGCTGCAGCGAAAAGTGGAGGAGGCGCGCGCCTTCAACCCGCGAGTGATCTGGATCGAGAAGATGGTCAGCAAGGCGGAGACGATCCAGTTCTACAGCCACGCGACTGTGTTTTGCTGCCCGTCGGTGTATGAGCCGTTCGGCATCATCAACCTGGAAGCCATGGCTTGCCGGGCGGCGGTCGTGGCCAGCGCTGTGGGCGGTATCAAAGAGGTCGTGGTGGACGGGGAGACCGGGTATCTGGTGCCCTTTGATCAGGACCCGGTCACCGGTTTCCCGCTGGATCCGGATCGCTTTGCCGGGATCTGGCGTGCGAAGCTGAGCGATCTGCTTGGCTGACCCGGCGAAGTGCAGACGATTCGGAGAAGCCGGCCGGAAAGCGCGCGGAAGAGAAGTTCAGTTGGACCCGCATTGGGGAGCAGACGATTGAACTGTATCAGTCGTTGATCGAGGCCAGGAAACGCTCGAAGTAGAACTGAGCGACCGAGTATCCTCGTTGAGCTGCGCCCATCGGTGTTCGCCCACGTCTGCCGGTGCGAACGTGGGGCACCGCCACGATGCGCAGCCAGCCCTGAGCTCCAGTTCCCTACCGCAGGTTGCTCGGGATGAGGGTTCTCTTCCCTTGGCTTCGGTTCCTGTTGCGGCCTCGCTCTTGCGGTGGCCGCTCTTCTTGCTGTGGCCTCGCTTCTGCGGTGGCCTCGCCTCTTGCTGTGGCCTCGGCTCTTGCGGTGGCCTCGCCTCCGGCGGCTGGCCTGTGCCTCCTGCGGTAGCCTCGGCCCTTGCGGTGGCCTCGCGGCTGTGGCTGTGCTCGGGTGTGGCCTTACTTCGGGCTGGCCTTTGCTCCGGAGCAGGTCTTACCTGCGGGGCCGGGCGTTCCTGCGGAGCCGGGTGTATCTTGCGGACCGGTCGCTACTTGTGGGGGCCGGACGTACCTGTGGAGCGGGGCGTTCCTCCGGAGCTTGCCTTACCGGCTGCACCGGCCGCTCCTGCGGCGCTGGCCGCATTGCTGAGCCGGTGCTGCTTGCTGCACCGGCCGTTCCTCCTGAGCCGGCTGGATGGGGGGCTTGGGCTGTTGGCGCTGCTGCACAGGGAGCCAGAGCTGGTTGATGCCGCTCCACGGGAAGCGGCTTGGCAGCTACGACCGTCTGCGGCTGGCCGCGGTTTACGGCAGCAAACTGGGCGCGGTTTGTGCTGGCCTCAATCCTGTTTTGCTGCTGAACGGCTAACGGCGCCAGGCGCGGCTGCCGCAGAGCGGCCAATTCCGGCGCGGCTCGGCGGAAGATTCACGCCCCCACGACCACCGCTGTAGCTCACGCGGTTGTAGGTCGTGATATTGGTCACGTTGCGAATGTAGGTATTGTGAATGACGGTGTTGTTCACGTTCGTGACCTGGCGGTTGTAGTTGAATTGGTTGTTGTTCCAATATCCGCCGTAGTAGCCGCGGCCCACATAGCCGTTTCCGTAATTCACGCCGCCGTAGTAGCCGATGTAGCGGCCCCAATAACCACGATGCCATCCATAGCGGCCCGAATCGTAGCCCCAGTATCCCGGAGTCCATAGCGCCCCGATGTAGGGAGCGGCGGCCCAAACTCCCGGCACCCAGTAATAGCCGGCCTGCGCATAAGACCAGTAGCCAGGCGTCCACATGTAGTTTGGTTCAGGGCATGGCGGCTGTTGATATTCCGGCAACGGCGGAGGAGGCTCAGGAGCGTATTCCGCAACCTGCCTCCTGGTATCCCTGATCGTAGCCTTGGTCGTAGCCCTGGTCTGCTGATCCTGATACTGCGGCTGCTGGTACTGACCTGATCTTGCGGTTGCTGATACTGCGGCTGTTGCTGCTTGCTGGCATACTGTTGCGCGCTCTGCGCAGGATAAGCAGGAGCGCGGTTGGCTGCTGCGCCGGAGCCGCGTAGGCCGGGGCACTTGGCGCGGCCTGACTCTCGTTCACTGGAGCAGCTCCGCCGTTGTCACTGACCGGCGCAAGGTTTCCATTCGCTGCCGCATCCACTTGATCGCTATCGTTCTTGTGGCAACCGGCCATGCCGTCAACATCGCCAACACAACACGGGTACAAGAAATCAGTTTTCCCTGGGTCTTCATTCGTTCCTCTGCCGTCGCTCAGCCGACTGCAACGCCTTCATCGATGCGTAACCCGTGACTGCTGGCTAAGTTCTGAGATGAGATCGAAGCACCATCGGTGCTCGCGAGCCGAAAGATCAGCTAGATGGTGATTCAATGGCTCTTCGGGAAAGAGATGCGAACCTATTCCCGTTTAGGGCTGCTTTTCGAGGATGACCGAAGTACTGTCGTAGTCGCCGTGCAGATTGAGGTCGATGCCGTGGTGCATCAGGTAAGCGCCGCTTACGCTCTCCGTTGCTGCAGTTGCCCGGGATCGATCGCCTCCACTTTGTACATGGCGTTCTCGTCCAGGCCGCGCAGAAAGACCGTGGGGAAGGGCGTGCCGAATTGCTGCGAATGCAGAAAGGCAAAGAGCACCGCCTGGCGCCCATCCTGCGAAACATACTCGGTGGCGGAAACTTCGCTGCCCTCGGGCGCAATCAGGCGATAGAGCGCTCCCCTCTGCACCGTGGCGCGAACTCGCTTGTAGAACGCAACGAACCGGGCCGCCGCCTGCATATCCTCGGGCGACTACTTGTTCAGATTTCCTCCCAGTCCCAAGCGAGCCGCTCATGGCCACCAGAAAGCGGAACTTGAGCGGGACCATGCGGCCATCGATGCCGCTGGGAACATCGGTGACCCAGGCCATCATGATGCCGGGGGTGTAGGCCTGGGTGAAGCCATCCTGCAGCGTGAGCCGGTCCAGCGCATCGGTGTTGTCCGAGGGCCAAACTTCTTCGGTGCGGCGCAGGATGCCGAGATCGACGCGGCCGCCGCCGCCGGAGCAGGATTCGATTTCCAGCTTGGGATGCTTGGCGCGCAGCCGATCGAGAATGTCATAGAGGTTGTGAACATAGGCCACATAGATCTTCTTCTGATCTTCGACGGGCAACCGCGTCCCAGCCGGGTTCTGACCAGTTGCGGTTGTAGTCCCACTTCAGAAAGGCGATGTCGTTGTTGGTGACCAGCTGATCGAGCCAGTTAAAGACGTATTCCTTCACGTCGTCACGCGCCAGGTTGAGCAGCAGTTGGTTGCGCGCCTCGGTGCGCGGGCGGCCGGGAAAATTCATCGCCCAATCCGGATGCTTGCGATAGAGATCGCTGTCGGGGTTGACCATCTCGGGTTCGACCCAGATGCCGAAATCCATGCCCAGCGCGTGCACGCGATCGATCACCGGCTTGAGGCCGTGGGGAAATTTCTGCTTGTTCACATACCAGTCGCCCAGGCCGGCGTGGTCGTCCTTGCGCTGGCCGAACCATCCGTCATCGATAACGAAGCGCTCCACGCCCAGCTTGGCGGCCTTTTCCGCCAGGGCGATCTGGCCGGCTTCGCTGACATCGAATTCCGTGGCTTCCCAGGAGTTGTAGAGGACAGGGCGCAAGCGGCGCTTCTCTCCGCCGGGCAGAATGGATTGCCGCTCGAAGCGATGCAGAATGCGCGAGGCCTCGCCCATGCCGCCATTCGGTGAATCCGCCGTAGAACGGCGGCGTCTCCAGCTGCTCGCCGGGCTTCAGGCGATAGCCGAAATCGAAGGGATTGAATCCGCCGGTGACGCGCACCTGCTGCATGGCGGTCTGCTCCACGGTGATGCGCCAGCTGCCGCTCCAGCCCAGGGCGCCGAACCAGACCGGGCCGCTCTCCTCCGTGGTCTGCTCCGGGCGGTCGATGGCAAACCATGGGTTGGCCTGGTGCGAGGTGCTGCCGCGGCGGCTTTCGATGACGTGCGCGCCGGTTTGCAGCGGCTCGGAGTGAAGCTGCCACTCCGCTCCCCAGTGGCCGGTGAGATAGTGCCAGCCGTAACCCTCGCCATGGGGCAAGGTCCAGGCGGCCGATTGCGCGCTCTCCAGCGTAATGGCCTGGTCGGTTTTGTTTTCAATGCGTGACCATCGCTCGAGGATGCCGGTCTCGGGATAGATCCGGTAGTAGAGGTGGACCTCGAGGTCCGGAGGCAATATCTTTCAGGGTGATCTCGAGCGTGTTGCCGTCGATGTGCTGGTCGACGAAGTGCAGGACCACGTCGCGATTACCGTCCGCATAGGTCGCCTTGAGCGCCGGTTCGTTATAGAGCTCCGCGCCCCAGCCCGGATACTCCTGCGGGGTGGTGGTGGTGGAGAGGTCAAACGAGGCGACCTCCGGCGGCTGTGCGGGGCAGGAAAATCCGCATCGCGCATGACCCGCGGCCCCCAATAGATGGACTGCAGCTCGCCACGCTCGTTGACGCCGAAGGCGTAGGTGGTTTCGCCGGCCTGCAGCACCCAAACTTTGCGCTCGGGGAAATACTGGATGTCTGCCTGCGCCCTGGGCCACTAGCTCAGCAACAGGAACAGGGTCAGACACCAGCGCGTTCTCATTGTGCTTTCAACTCCAGAACTTGAATGGTGAAGCCGGGAACAGTGTGGGCAAAATCCGCCGCTGCGTCGTGCAGCCCGCTCTCCACGGGCACGATCGCGGTGGGCTGGGTGATGCTATTGGTAGCCGCGGTGGTTTTCGCGGATAGGGAGATGAGCTTTCCCGTCTTATCGTGGTGGACGCGCCGTTGAACTGGATGTGCAAAGGCTGCGGTGTGGAGCTCGCGTTTACCAGTTTCAGATAGACGGTTCCATCGCTTGATTTGCGAGTGACGGAATAGAACAACTTCGGCGCTGAACCGTCAAGCTTTGCATTCAAAATTTGATCGCCGATATGGTTGCTGAACATCACCTGGGCGTAGTAGCTGGGCGAGCCGTAGCTGTTCATGGCGTCGTAGCCGATCAAGTCTGACTCCCACTGCATGCCGCCCGGGTTCACGTTGACCAGCAGCGGCGCATAGCTGGCCATGATGACGATGTCGCTGTTTCTTTCCATGCCGGTCATCCAGGCCGCATCTCCGAGCGCTGAGCCGAAATTGGGTGTTGGGAGCCCCTCGCGGGTGGCCCACTCGCCTACGAAGATCTTGGGGCCGTTGCGATCGGTTTGATCGTAGTGGTGCACGTCGTCATAGAACTCCTGGGCGCGGCGATAATAGTGATCGTCGACCACGTCGGGCTTCATGGTGGTGATCGGCATGGTGGCGATCAGCTGCAGATCCGGATATTTGGCTTTGATGGCCTTGTAGAACTGGGCGTAGCGGTCACCGTAGGT
>CAVZJL010000008.1:0-133764 GCA_963775365.1 uncultured Acidobacteriaceae bacterium
TCCGCGTTCACCCAGCCCGCGACCGCGACCGGAGCAGCACCGCGCTGGCGCCAGGCGACCGCATCGCCGGCAGCTATCGCGGCGGCCGGTCCGGCCGCTGCTGGCAGCAAGCTGCCGAGGCGGTGCCGGCGCGCGAATCAAGGGCCAGCCTCCTCCGTCGCGGCGACTGAGCTGCCAGGACCGCGGGATCATCACGGCAGCGCTCCCTGCCCTTCGCCCGCCCGTCGCCGGCGGCCGGTCACGCCGGGCGCCTTCAGGCGGGCGAGCTCCCGGTTGCCGGCCCGCGCGAATCGGCGCTGCTCGCAGCGTCGGACAGCTCCAGATAACCCTGAACGGCCTCCCAGAGGTCATTCTCGGGGTAACACCCCAGCCCGCGGTGCTCACTGCGCCAGTCGCGGTCCCAGTACTCTCCGTGGACCGCGCGCAGGTGCCCGAGCAATGCCCGGAGCCCGCTCACGTGCTCTCCTCATCAGGCCCCGAGTTTGCGAGTCTCGGAAGTTCACCGAGCCGTCGTTCCGCCAGGAGCTGCAAGACGTGCACGTCGGGACCATCATGAGACGAGAACCGGACTGGCTGGCGGATGTAGTGGTTGGCGACCGGATCCTGGTGAGATCGCCAGCAGTAGCCGAACCCGCCCTTGCTCAAGCGCAGGTCGTCGGCGAGCCAGGAAGTTCCGTCCGGGGTAGTTCCCCAGATGACCTCGCCAGGAGGGCGGTTCAGGACGAGGACCACCTCTACGTAGTCCAGCGGATCAGCTCCGGCCAGCAGCTCGCCGAAGACATGCGCCTCGGCCAGCAACGGGTCCCCCGCTGGCCAGTCCTTCACCCGGTCGCAGGCGTCTGCGAGTTCCCGGAGCTTCGCTACCGCTCGCTGGTACCGCATCAGTGCCCTCCGGTCTTGCCTAGCCCCGAGCCTGCCGGGCCAGAACATCCTGAGCAGCCGAGGCAACCATCTCGCCAGACTGGTCATAGACGTGCGCAAACGACAGGCCGCGCGATCCGGCCAGCACCGGGCTCACGGCTTCGAGCAGCAGCCACTCCTCGGCGCGGACTGCGCCGTGGAACCAGACCGCGTGGTCGAGCGAGGTAGCCCTGGCCGCTCCCTCCGAGTGCGAAACGTGCGGCTGAAGAGCCGCCCTTGCCAGCACCATGTCGGCCATGTAGATGGCAGCCGCCTGCACGCCGCGATCGTCGCCGACAGGCAGCCGGGCCCGCATCCACCGCCGGTAATGACCAGCGCCCGAATCGCTGCCTGAGTCCGGTGCCCAGCAGAGTGCTCGATCGCACGCTCCGTGAAAGAACCCCTGGCCGGCTGGTGACCGGCGGCCTCACCAGCCGGAGGCAGAACAGCCTCCCCCGGCTTCAGCTGCCGTCGCGGACCTTCCTCCGGCCGCTGGAACGATGCCAGCAGGACTAGCGCAGTCCGGCCGCGCTGGACCGCGGTTACGGACCTGGTGCTAAAGGTGCCGCCGTCTCTGATGGAGCTGACCACGTACTCAACCGGCTCCTCGGTACTGCCGATCTCTGGGCGAAGTAGGCAATCATCGAAGCTGGCGTCTGGTGCGGTGGTGCCGTCCGTGCCGCAGCGGTAAAGGCCTGCGCAGCAAGATGACCACCGAAGGCTCGCATGGGCGCGCCCTGGTGGCACCAGCCGCGGTAACGCCCGTCACCAAGTTCCTCTAGCGCGAGCAGGGCCGCGAAATCTACCTCGCCGGCGGGACTGTCAGGCATGCGGACTCACGATCTCATCCCAGAACTGGCCGCGCGGCCTCCCGGCACACCGCCGCGAGGTGCAGAGCATTGAGTCATCGCAAATCGCCCGTCGTCCAAGTTCCCCGGATATTTCGGGTCCTAGCATAGGCTTTCGCGCCGCGCACACAGTCCGGGATCCCAGATCAAGCGCGCCGGGTGCCCGGACGGGGGCACCCGCGGGGCGCCCTGACGATCGCCAGGCACGCGCCGTTCCGCCGTTCGCAGCGGGCGCGGCCCGGCGGCAGGCAAACCCTACCGACATCATCTGGTTCTCGTTCACGAAGTCTGCTTTTAGAACCGGAGTTGCTATTCTCAGCAAACCGGACCGCGGGACAAGGCAGGCACTTTGCGGTGACCGGTTCCCCGGAGGTAACCACGAGTGCTGAAACCCCCGCCGGGCCCGCGGCCGCCGCCTGCCGCGTCGCGGAAATCCCTGAGCTTGTCGTCGGCCGGTGGTCGCTCACCAGCTCGAGGAGCGGGCCTCCCGCCGATCGATGCAGCGCGCTCCCGCTGCGACCAGCGCCCCCGCACGCTGCCCGGCCCGCCCACGCTAACCGCGAAGCAGTAACTGTGCCGCCGCTGATGCCTCCCGTCACGCCTGAGACGGCTGAACTGCTGCGCTGCGCTGCGAAGTCCGCGCGTTCATCAATGACGAGATAGCCCACAGCCGCTGGGCGCCCGGCATAGATTCCTGGATGACCGGGTGGGGATCCGGCTTTCAGCAAACGCCTCGCCGCACGGGGCTGGGTCGGCATGGTCATCCCGGCCGAATACGGCGGCCGCAGCCGGGCTTCCTCGAACGGTTCGTCGTGATCGAGGAACTCCTCGCCGCCGGGCGGCCCGTTGCTTTCCACTGGTTTGCCGACCGCCAGGTCGCCCCGAGCCTGCTGCGGTTCGGGACCGAGGAGCAGAAACAGGCCTACCTGCCCGGGGATCGCGGCGGCGGTGTGCCTTCGCGATCGGCATGTCAGAACCCGACTCCGGATCAAGGACCTGGCGAGTGTCCGGACCCGGGCCGAGAAAGTCAGCGGCGGCTGGCGGGTGACGGGCACGAAGGTGTGGACATCAGGCGCCCACGGAGCTGATGCGTTCATTGCCCTGGTGCGCACGGCCCCGGCGGACCCGGCGCACCGTCACGACGGACTGTCCCAGCTGATCGTCGACCTGGCGGCGCCGGGCGTCGGCATCTCTCCATCCTGTCGATGACAGGCCAGCACCACTTCAATGAGGTCCACCTGGACGAAGTTTTCGTGCCCGACCAGCGAGTCCTCGGGGCTATCGGATCGGGCTGGGGCCAGGTCACCAGCGAACTCGCCTATGAGCGCAGCGGACCGGAGCGCTGGCTGTCGACCTTCAGCAATACGGGCCTGGTAACCTACTCGACTACATACGTGTTTGCTCTTGGCCAGGCGCCGCGCCTTCTCCACATCGCGGCTCACCAGTCCCACAAGTTTGGCTGTCTGCACATTTCGGAAGGCAGGTAGTATGGCTGTCTGTGCAAGAGTGCCCAGGCCGAGTACGGCAAACCCTACCGGCGGCATCAGCTCTCGCGGTCTGCGCGCGACAACCGCTGGTTGCGGATTGCCTTGTGATCCAGGTCGCGCAGGCTCTCGATATTTTTGAGCACCTTGTGGATCGCCTCCACGATGGCGTCGATGTCAGCCCGCGGACCGAGGAAGATCTGGTGCGGAAACCAGATGGCCTCGCGGTACGCTGCCTTTTCCGATTCCGGGCACGTATACATCGTCTTCAGGTTAAGCGGCTCCGGCCGGTCCCAGCTCAACGCGGGGAAGTCGGCGGGATCGAGCGGGAACAGCGAACTGCGATAGACCGGCTCATAGAACAGGCCATCGCAAGGAATGCCCTCCAGTTGCAGCGCCGCGACAAATGCAGCGCGCGGAGTATCCTTCACTTGTTCAGAAAAATACTTCAACACAAAGCCATAAGGAGCCAGGGTCGTAATGCGCGGTTCCTTCTTTAAAAAACCGATGCCTGCAGTCTTCGCCAGCTGCTCTTCGAAGTAAGCCATATTCGCCATGCGAATCACGGCCTGGTCGGGCAGGCTCTCCAGTTGCGCGCTCAGCACTGCTGCCTGAAATTCGCCCAGCCGATAATTAAAACCAATCGTCCGATGGTGGAACTTATCTGTCACGCTGGCCCGGCCGGCGTTGATGTAAGTTTGCACGCGCTCGTGGTACTCGAGGTTATTGGTCAACACCACTCCCCCTTCACCTGAGGTGATGAGCTTGCTGGATTGAAAGCTGAAGGCGCCCAGGTCGCCCATCGAGCCAGCGCCCTTGCCGCGCCACTTGCCGCCGTGCGCGTGCGCGCAGTCTTCCACGATCTTTAGCGAATGTTTGCGCGCGATTTCGGGCAGAGCATCCATATCGGCGAAACGCATGCCCAGGTGCACCGGCAGAATGGCGCGCGTTTTAGGCGTGATGGCCGCTTCGGCGGCCCTGGCATCCATGCAGTAGGTGTCCGGATCGACATCGACGAACACCGGCACTGCATTTACCAGCAATACCGGTCCCACCGTGCCTTCCCATGTATAGGCAGGGACCAGCACCTCGTCACCCGGACGGATGTCGATCGCCTTCAGCGCGGCCTGGATCGCGACTGTGCCAGTGTTGACGCACTGACCATAGGTCGTATCGTGCAGCTTGGCAAAACCGGCGGCGAACTGAGTAGAGTACTTCCCGGGAAAGGGCTGTCCTCCCCAGGCACGGCTGCGCAGTACGTCGAGAATCCGCGTTTCTTCTTTATCCGAGAACAGCGGCCAAGGTGTGAATGGAGTGGTCCGTAGTGCGTGACCGCCGAGGATTGCCAGACTTTCCATCGCTGCTCCGCCTATCATGAAGCAGCCCAACGATAACCCATCGTCCTTCCCGGTTGCAAGCCGGCTAAGAGTCAAATTCAAAGCGATTAGATCGCGACGCTGGCGGTGTCGCGGTATCGATTTGTTGGGAAATGCACATTGGTGGGAGCCCCCGCATTCATGCGGGGAGCTCGGCTTTCAAGTCGAGCGGCTCGTGTAGGACTATTCTCCTCCGGCTTCAGCCGCGGGGTTTCGGATTCCGTCCCTAAGCGGTTTGCATGATCCGCGGAAGGCGAAGCTGTTGCTGGCGAAGAGCGCGGAGACAGCTCGGCGCGCGGATGCTGTCGACGATTGTTTCAAAAGAATGGCTCGGAGATGAGCTGTCTCACTGTAAGCCTGCCTGTCAACCTGCGCGACAGAACCTCTCTCGGCATCTTTCCCGTTCCACTCCCAGCCTGTACCATTCGAATCATTCCGTGTACAGCAGTGGCCGTCGAGGTAGAGATGCGAACCGCACACCGGAAATTGGTTCTCAAGAGCATATTGGTCACCTCGCTCACTCTGCTTTCGCTGGTGTCCTCTTGCCGCAAGCCGGCGCCTCGCAGCGAGCCCCCGGCGGCGCGCCCAGCAGGGCCCCAGGATCCCGAATTGAACGTGAGCGCGGCCGGATATCACGGCAAGCATTTCACCGGGCCGATATACATTCCCCGCTCGTCCCCGATGGAAGATGGCACCACCGTCTATAACGTGACTTATCAGGATGGCGTCACGGTGCTGAGCAGAGACGACACGATGCGTCACCTGGTCAACATCGATCGAGATGGGAATTTCGTCTTTGATTCCACAGCCAGCCAAATCGCCAAGCTGAGAAGCGGGAGCATTCTGTTGCTCTCCGGCCTTGCGTTGCGGACTGTGGTCGATGTGCAGAAGACCCCTGCCGGCTACGTGCTCAAGACGGGACCGGCCTTGATCACCGATGCCATCAAAGACGGCCGGTTGGAGGGTATCTATAAGATCGACTTCAGCAGGATGCAGGCCAGAAGATCCTCCTCCTTGCAGGAGTGGCTTCCGTCCAGGTTTTCTCCTTTCGGTACGGTGTATGCCGCCGGTTATCAGACAACAGTTGAGTCGGGCGTGGTTGAGTTCGATGTGGACTTCTCGGGTTACAACTACCACGTAAAATTCACGCCCGGGAACGATCGCATCAACGTGCAGGCGACCATTAAATTTGGGGGTGGTCAGGGCAAACTGGCTTATGAAGGGGTCGGCTACTTGAGCAACTTTGTTTCCACCATCAAGATGCAGATCAAAGATGGCGAACTAACCAGCATGAACTTCACCAATTCCAACTTTGCCGGCCAGGTCGAGCTGAAGTGGTACGCGGTCGCGACCGATGACATGAAGGCGGGGGCCATGGCGAAAATTGCTTCCTGGCCAGCTGAGCTGGTGAAGAGCGCCTTGCTCTCCAAAGCGGCTTATCACGTTCCCATCCTCGTGGGCGCGGTTCCTTTCGACTTGAGGATTTCGCTTGGCTTTAGCTTTATCCCCGCTTTCACCTCGAAGAACAGCATGGTTGAGGGCAGCAAGCTCATCAAGTACAGTGGTAGCGGCGGCTTTAGTCTTGCCAATGGCAGGACAAGTCCATCCGGATCTTTAGACGTTCAAGGAAGCGTCACCACGCACGATAACCGGGTAGTTGCCGTGGGACCGGTGGGCTTTACTGCAGCTACTGAGGCGCCGCGATTGGAATTGACCTTGGGCTGGCCACCGGCGACCGCTCCCGTCGCCGGCTATCTCAACTTTGTCGCTTCCTACGGAATTGTCACCAACGGCATGGTCAGCCCCATTCCGTGCCAAACCAACATCATGGCTTTCAGTGTAAACGCGGGATCTACCTACACCTCACCCAACAGCTTCGCCACCTGGCTAGGTATGGCTACGGGCGCATCTTCGTCTGTTCTCTCTGGTCGAAGACCATTAAATCCGCGGGCGCCGGCGGAATCCTCTGTCCTCAGCTGAGTTCGGCTTATATAACTTTAATAGTTACGTATAAGTGGGGGCGGGCTAAGGATGCGCCGCACTACGCCCGATCAGAGCGGGCCTGCTAAGACGTGTACATGCACCGGCTGTTAATTAGTTGCACATATGAAGCCATAAGTTGCCCCAAGGCCCTCTCATTGGGGCCTGCAACAGCAACGCTCGGGAAAGCATCCTATCGCCTGCTCGGCCGAAAGCCTGCACAAGCGGTAGAAAGGAATTTCCATGACAAGAAATAATCATTACAGGGTGGCATTGATCTGCGGTGTTACGCTTTTGTTCGCAGGTTGTAACAAGCAGGACAACTCCAAGGCGAACTATCAAGCGGCGATCAACAATTACTACAAGGCTCGTCCCCTCTGCCTCTGGCAGGACACAAAGAAGTTTCCCGTGCAAGCCGCGACCTCGGATGACGCCAAGACAGAAGGCTTTGACGCCCTGACCGACGCCGGCCTACTTGCCCGCACCACGGCTGAAAAGAAGGTCTTCATCGTCGCTTCCAAGCAGGTGAACAATTACGACTTGTCAGCGCAAGGGCGTTCCGCCTGGACGCCGGATACGGCCCAGCCCGGATACGGTAATTTCTGTTATGGCCACCGTGCTGTGGATTCGATTGATAGCTTCACCGCCGGAGTCAACGGTTCTGGTTTGAAGACGGCAGAGGTGAATTATCACTACAGCTTGGCCGATGTTCCAACATGGGCACAGTCCGAGGAGGTCAAAACAGCATTCCCCTCCCTGGGTGCCGCGCTTGCGCAAAGCCAGCCAGCTCACGATTCGCTGGTGATGAACGGTAGCGATTGGCAAGTGTCTAAATAAACCGGCGCCTCATCCTTGAACCCGCTGGTCGGGTTCAAGGATGGGCCCGTAGCCACAACGGTGAAGAGTACAGACTTAGGCCGTTGAAGGGTACGGTCTAGACGCTATGCATAAATGCAATGATTCCCAGGCAGCTGCTGAAGGGCAGTTCCCCCTCGAACCAGCACTTTTTTCCGGCATCATAAAGCAGCTACCGATTTTCCGCCTTCAATACAAAGACCAGCAAAGAGCGTGCCGTAACCCCATAAGTTTCGCCGACCTTGAAGCTTCCTCGCTCGCTGTTGTCGGTGATATTGGTGTCGATCAGCAGCCACCATGTATCCCCGCCCGGGCACTCGGGTAAAGTGAATTCAACCAGATCGTGATGGTCGTTGATCACGATCAAAATCGTCGCTTCTCGTCCGCGTTGCTTTATTCCAGTTACCTGTGCGCGCCCATCCAGCAGCATGCCAAAGCAGCGCATGCCGGTATCACCCCAGTGCTCCTGCTGCATCTCCGATCCGTTGGCATTGATCCACGTCAGATCCTTAACCCCCAACTCCTCGTCGTACTTGCCGGTGAGAAAGAGGTTGCGGCGCAAAATAGGATATTTGTGGCGCAGGTTCGTCAGTCGGCGGGTAAAAGCAATCAACGACTCGCCCTTCTCCTGCAGATCCCAATTGAGCCAGCTGATTTCGTTATCCTGGCAATAAGCGTTGTTATTGCCATTCTGCGTGCGGGCGAACTCGTCGCCGGCCAGCATCATGGGAGTTCCCTGGGATAGAAGCAGGGTGGCCAGCGCATTCCGTATCATGCGCTTGCGCAGGGCAATGATGTTCGGGATCGTCCGTCGGGCCCTCTACGCCGCAATTCCAGGAATTATTGTCAGAACTTCCGTCCTTGTTATCTTCGCCGTTCGCTTCGTTATGCTTTTCGTTGTAGCTATAGACATCATTCAGCGTGAAGCCATCATGGGCGGTAACGAAGTTGATCGATGCCCAGGGTCTGCGTCCCTGGTGATTGAAGATGGAAGCGGAAGCACACAGGATCTCAGTCAGCGCGGCTGCCGGCGCATTGCCAAGCCAGAACTTGCGCGTCGTGTCGCGGAATTTGTCGTTCCACTCTGCCCAGCCGGGAGGGAAAGCGCCCACCTGGTATCCGCCCGGACCGCAATCCCAGGGTTCGGCGATGAGCTTGATCCTTGACAGGCACGGATCCTGGCTGCAGGCCTTGAGAAATCCGCTCTGGTTGTCAAATCCATTTGGCTCTCGCGCCAGGATGGTTCCCAGGTCAAAGCGGAAACCATCGACACGCGTCTGTTCTGCCCAGTAGCGCAGGCTATCGGTCACCATTTGGATGACTCGTGCGTGACTCAGGTTCAGCGTGTTCCCGGTGCCCGTGTCGTTGATGTAATAACGCGGCTTGTCGGGGAGCAGGCGATAGTAACTTGCGTTGTCGATTCCCTTGAAGGATAAAGTGGGGCCGCGTTCGTTTCCTTCCGCCGTGTGGTTGTAAACCACGTCCATAATGACTTCAATCCCCGCATCGTGGAAGCGCGCCACCATCTCCTTGAACTCGCGCAATGCATGGCGGCGGTCGTTGGCATAGCGCGCATCGGGCGCAAAAAATCCGATCCTGTTGTAGCCCCAGTAATTCGTCAGGCCCTTCTCCAGTAGGTTGCTGTCATTGATGAAGAAATGGACCGGCAACAGCTCCACCGAAGTAACGCCCAGCTCCTTGATGTACTTGATGACCGGCTCAGCGCCCAGGCCTGCATACGTGCCGCGCAGCTGCTCGTCCAGCCCTGGAAATCGCTTGGTGAAGCCTTTGACGTGGAGCTCATAAATAATCGTGTCGTCAAACGGTATGCGAACCTCGCTCAGCACACTTTGACCATGCCAATCGAAGTTGGGATCGACCACTACGCACTTGGGCATGAAGGGAGCGCTGTCCCGCTCGTCGAAGGTAGTGTCGTCCCCCGACTCCATCTTGTATCCAAATATCGCCGGGTCCCATTTGAGCTCGCCGATGTGAGCCACGGCATAGGGATCGAGCAGCAGCTTGTTGGGGTTGAAACGGTGCCCGGCCTCAGGCTCATAGGGCCCATGAACCCGGTAACCATAGACCGCTCGGGGCTTCACGCCCGGCAGATAGCCGTGCCAGATCTGATTGGTGTACTCGGGCAGCTCAATCCGCTCCAGCTCTTTTTCGCCGTTTTCGTCGAACAGGCATACCTCTACCTTGGTTGCGTGGGCGGAGAAAATCGCAAAGTTGGTGCCCTTCCCATCCCAGCAGGCGCCGCGTGGGTGGGGAAGGCCTTCGGTAAGGGGGCCGGTAAGCGTTTCCGGCACGATCGTTGTAGCCATGATGATGTGAGTCCTCTGATGTTTACTGGTGTCGGTTCGATAGATGCGGATTCAGCGTTTTAGCTGGTTGGGGTTTAGCTGCTTCCTACCAGCCAGCGAAGTTCTTTCAGCCCATCAAAGTTGCAAAATGCTATGGTTTGGCGATCGGGGTAAGCAGACCCTGATCCCGCAGCCATTCCGCGAGCAGGGCCGGCCACTGATCCAGCGCTGCGCTGCCCGCTCCCATACCGCTGCCGTGTTCTCCCTGGCGGAAGATATGCATCTCCGCGGGTACTCCGGCGGCAATCAGGGCGTTATAGAAATCCACACTGGCGCTGATCGGTACGGTGCGATCGTCCGAAGTGCTGTAGATGAAGGTAGTTGGCGTCTGCGCAGTCACGTGCAGGCTCGGCGTGTATTTCTGCTCATCCAGCTTGCAGGTTTCCGGCGGAATGGTCTTGATCACCGAGCAGTAGGTGATGTAATTGCCGCTCGGCTGCATAGCGTTTAGCCATGGGTAGCCGAGCACCAGAAAATCAGGCCGGCTGCTGAGCCGCTCCAGCGGGTCGCCGGCACTCCGGATTGCCTGCGTCGAAGAGCGTGCCCGTGGCCGCTGCCAAATGGCCTCCCGCAGAGAAGCCGATGATGCCAATACGATCGGGAAGAAAGCCGTAGGTCGCGGCCAAAGATCGCACCAGCCGGACTGCGCGCTGCGCATCCTGCAACGGAATCGGATAAAGGTACTTCGCCCCCAGCCGGTACTTAAGCACAAAAGCAGTCATGCCCTGGGAGGTGAACCAATCGGCAACCTGGCGGCCTTCCAGGTTGCTGGCAAGGCCGAGGTACGCTCCGCCGGGGGCGACGATCACCGCCGATCCGGTGCCCCTTCCTTTCTGCGGAAGGAAGACAGTGAGTGTAGGCAGATCGCCCGTAGGGGTGCCCTCTACCTGCGGTGCTCCGCTCGGCCACAGCTGTAGTGTGGAGATGTCGAGGGCGGGATCGAGCGCCTGGTCAGCCTGACTCGAGGAACTGGCAGCCTGCGCATCGACCAGCCTGGCCGCAAGCAGGCAGAGAAGTACTGCAAGTAGAGTCTTGTTCATCTTTCGTCTCCCTCGCGCCATCCTCATCGTTTCCGTTCCTCGGACCAGACGGCCCAATCTTAACAATCAGGTCGGTCCTCAAGATACTTCTTCGAAGGGGTGTCGACCCCCTCGAAAGGATCGGTCTCTCGCACTTAATTGTTGCTGCTTTTGTCGCCACCTTGGCGCCGGGGCGATCGTTTCACCAGTGTTCATGCGTTTTTTGCCGCTGGAACCGGCTCTCGTTGTCATTCTGTAGGTAAGTTGCTCAATCCCAAATGGTTGGTTGAGATCGGCCCGAATGAGGGTTTCGGTCGAGACGCACAGATCTTTAACTTGGAATCATCGTTGCACGCTTCCTTCATAGTTTGCTCGAAAGGTGGTCCGCCGATGCTGAATACTAACCTTGCAGTCAATTCCGTCAGCCTATTTCCGGGGGTCGTTTCACGGAAGATGCCCCTTGGCAAAGTTGTTCCTTGCCCGCCCCCGACACTCAGTCTGGTCGAAGCCGGAACCTACGGAAACCGCATGGCGAAGCACCTGCACATGGCGACCGCACCCATGATCAGCGTGAAAACCCGGCGCAAGGCGCACCTTGCCGTCACCCGGCTGCGTTCGGAAACTGGCTTGGTCGACAGGACCACACCATTCGCCTGCGAGCGGGCCTTCGCAGTCCAATTGCATCTGCGGCCCGTGTCGCCGGTCAAACTTCTGGCTACACGGCCGGCCGGTCTCGGTCGAATCCGCGCAAGAAGGCAGCGTCAGCATCATGCATCTGGAGCAGGAGCCCTCCATGTACCTGGGGAGTGCCTTTGATATGGTGCAGTTTTATGTGCCTCGCGTCGCCCTCGACGAGTTCGCGGATGAGAACGCCGGCAGCCGGTGCGAGACGCTCAGCTGGCCTTCTGGCAAGGTCGATCCCAGACTGAAGAGTCTGGCACTGTGCCTCTTGCCCGTGCTGGAGAGGCCGGAACTCTCGAGCGAACTCTACGTCGACCACCTGGTCTTTGCCGCGCATGCGTACATAGCTCGCACCTACGGTGGAATCAAAATAGCTCCATCGATTGTGCGTGGAGGGCTGGCCCCATGGCAGTTGAACCGCGCCACCGAAATGCTGAAGGCCAACCTCGATGGGCAGATCGCGCTCTCTCAGGTCGCGCGCGAATGCAAGCTATCGGTCAGTCACTTTGTCCGCGCCTTTAAGCAGACGATTGGGGAGCCGCCGTATCGCTGGCTGCTGCAGCAGCGCATCGACGCCGCCAAAGAGCTTCTTCTGCATTCCGGGCTGCCCATGGTAGAGATCGCGCTCAAGTGCGGCTTTGCGGATCAGGCATGTTTCATCCGCGCCTTCCGGAAATTGCTCGACACCACGCCCGGGCGAGTGGCGCAGGATGCACATGCAATAGCCCGCCTGCATTTTGGAAAGGCTGAAGAGATCAAATCTTCGGACTGAGCAATCCTTGGCGGCGTTCTGAGTGTCTTCTCTCGGCCAAGGCCCTACAAGTTGTAGGAAAGATCTCAACGAAGGGCACGGCTTCAGTCGTGCCATATAAGCCATATACACCCGGGCCGGCTTTAGCCGCTGAGGCACTCTTTTCAACAGGTTGCCGAAAAAACCCTCCACGAAAAGCACGACTTTAGTCGGGCCGAACCAGGCCGCTAACTACGAAGGCTTTAGCTCCTGCGCTTTTTCTATCCGCAAAAACGCCAGGGATACGCATGCCATGGCACGCGTATCCCGTAATGATCATCCTACGATCCAGACGAATCAGTCGACGCTGTCGATAATCTCACCCAGGAACCATGACCTGCGTTCTGTCTCGTCGATCCAGACTTCAATCAAGCTGGCAGTCGCTACGTCGTTGTGGCGATCGCACACCTCGTGTGTGGAGCGCAGGGATGCTGTGAGCTGCCGGTTGTCTGCGTAAAGCTCGCTGAGCATGGTCTTGGGTGGAAGGTGGTGACCGTTATTGTCCTTAAGCCGTTGATTGCTGGCGACCTCGCTAATGGAGTGAAGGGTAATCCCCCCCAGCTTCCGAGCCCGTTCTGCCACCGGGTCGGTCATCGCAAAAATTTGATCCGCCTGCTCATCAAGCAGCAAATGGTAGTCGCGGAAGTGCTTGCCCGTCATATGCCAATGGAAGTTTTTTGTCTTGAGGTAGAGGGCGAAGAGATCAGCCAGCAGGTGACGGAGCTCGCCCGATATTTCTTCGACCGCCGTGTGATCCAGCTGTCCAACGCTCTTGATCGCCGTTGCTTTCTCGTTTTTTGTTTCAACCTTTTCTGCAGTTGCCATCATCGTCTCCTTCTCCCTTAGGATGCCCGTGACCTGCTGCATGGATGCAAAAGCGAAAAGTTCTTTAATTTTTTGCTCTCCTGGCCACGCCGTTAGGGCACATCATGGCAGCAATAAGAGCAAATTATGAGCAAGCAGAAACAAGATGGCAAAAGTTCCTGCTATGGGTAGAGTGCAATCTTTGCGAACGGGAAAATCGCTGCACCGGCAAGGCTCGGGTGAGGAAGCAGGAGAACTGTATGCCTGAGATTGAGCGTTACGATGCTGTTGTGCTGGGTACCGGTGAAGCCGGAAAGTACATGGCCTGGCATTTGGGTTCAAGCGGGAAACGTACTGCGGTCATTGAGCGCAAGTTCATCGGAGGCGCCTGCCCCAACGTCGCCTGCCTTCCCAGCAAAAACGTAGATTCAGTCAGCCAAAGTTGCCTCTTATTTCCAGAGAGGTCAGGAGTTTGGCATGTTGACGGATAAGTGGACCGTCTCCATGCCGGGCGTCACGGGCGCGCAAGAGGCAGATGGTAGATGGCCTTCACCAGATGCACATGGAAAACTTCGCCCGCAGCAAGGCGGAGATCGTAATGGGCGAAGGCCGCTTCATCGGCGACAAAACCCTGAAGGTCTCACTGCAAGGGGGAGGAGAACGCATTCTGCATGGCGACCAGGTCTTTATCAACACTGGGACCAGGGCAGCAATTGGTAACATACCCGGTCTCGCCGAGGCCTCTCCCCTGACTCATGTCGAAGCGCTGGAGCTCGACATCGTCCCCGAACATTTGCTGATTCTCGGTGGTGGCTATGTCGGTCTGGAATTCGCCCAGGCGATGCGTCGTCTAGGCAGTCGCGTAACTATCATGGAGCGCAATGACCGGCTGCTCCACCGCGAAGACCAGGATGTTTCCGAGGCCATCACGCAGCTCTTCCAGGATGAAGGCATCGTCACTGTGGCAAATACCAGCCTGGGTCACGTGGAAGGAAAATCCGGTCATGGGGTGCGGCTGTACGGCTCCAGGCGTCAGTCTCAGATCATCGTCGAAGGCTCCCACCTGCTGGTAGCGACGGGACGCCTACCCAACACAGAGGGCATCGGACTCGACCTGGCCGGCGTCAAAACCACGAAACAAGGTTATGTCGACGTGAATGAACGGCTGGAGACCAGCGCTCCTGGGGTTTGGGCGCTCGGCGACTGCGCCGGTAGTCCCTTGTTCACCCACATATCGTTCGACGACTTTCGCATCGTCCGCGACAATTTGCAGGGCGCACACCGTACAACGACAGGAAGGCAGGTACCATCCTGCCTTTATACCGACCCTGAACTGGCCCACGTAGGGCTTGATGAATCGCAGGCCAAGGAGCAAGGCATTCGCTATCGTCTGGCCAAGATCCCTATGACCGCCGTACTGAGAGCCCGGGCGATGTCTGAGACCAGGGGATTTCTTAAAGTGCTGGTCTCTGCGACCGATGACCAGATCCTGGGATTCACGGGCTTTGGCGAGGGTGCCGGTGAAACCATGACCAGCATTCAGCTCGCCATGAGAGCGGGAATCCCATACACCGTCTTACGCGATATGACGATCACTCATCCCACTCTGGCCGAAGGAATCGTAGCGCTCTTATCCAGGGTGCCCTCTATCCAGTCAAACGGCGTCACGCGTGGCGGCAGCATGGGTCACATCGCCAATCCGCCAAGCGCAATCAGCAGGAGCAGCCCACCGATAAAGAAGTCTGCGAATTGTTTGTCCGCCTCGGCTGGATGGGTGACGCCGGGCTTGACGACAAATCCATTCGCGACTTCATCTCGCCAATTCATTACGTCACCCTTTCTGAGTAGATCAGCACACTTTTCCCCGGCGCCTATACCATCGACTTCCGCAGAGCCACTTTGGCGCGCGCCAGCCGAGACTTGGTCGCCGGAACAGAAATCCCCATATTGCGAGCGATCTGTTTCATCGAATGACCTTCCATCTGTCCCAACTCGACGACCGAGTCGCAGAGTGCTTGGCAGCCGGCAGATGGCTCGTTTCAGGCGCACAGACTTCTCATGTCCCACGTAATGTTGCTCGGGGTTTGCGGAGTAGTCGGCAATTTGCCATGCCTGCCACGTCTCCCCTCAGCGGTCGCATCCATCGAAGTCTCCAGACGAATACGCCTCTTACGTAAAATCATGAGAGCCGAATTGATGCCGATACGCGTAAACCACGTAGCGAAACTGGATCTCCCGTCAAACTGTTTCAAATGCAGAAAGGCTCTCATCATAGAATCCTGGAGCGCATCTTCCGCATCCTCGCGATTCTTTGTCACGCCATAGATGGTGTTAAAGACACGTTTAGAGTTACGTGTGCACAGTTCGACAAAAGCCCACTCCTGGCCGGCTTGCGCCGCCTCAACCAACAGATCGTCTCCCATCGCATTGGGTTCAAGACGATGGGCAATGTTGCTACTTACCACGCTGCATGCACTCATAGAAGCAACCTCGGGGGAAGATTTGGGAATAAGCACTCGGGGCCTAAGCAAAAGTAGCTTCGGGGAGTGGGAGATAGCTTGATTGAAATTGCTTTGAGTTTGCTGATCTTGCGGAGAGGAGTGAGAGCCTGGTGCGGGACTGGCACCGAAGTAAACTCATCCTGCGAGGTCGCTTATGATGCAAGTAGGAGAATGAACATTGGACCAGAAAGATTGGGCTGGAGTATTTCCAGCCATCACAACCCCATTCCAGGCTGATTTATCGGTCGACTACGAAACATTTGGGGCCCAGGCTCGCTGGCTGGTCGAGTGTGGCTGCAGCGGAATTGTCGCACTGGGCTCTCTCGGCGAAGCGCCGGCGCTGACCAGGGAAGAAAAACTTGAGCTTCTGAAACAGGCCAGGCGCTCCTTGGACGGCAAAGCGCCGGTGATCGCGGGCGTCTCCGCGCTCAATACCGCCGAAGCGGTTTGGCTTGCCAAAGAGGCACATCGGGCCGGTGCGGATGGCCTGATGGTTTTACCCCCGCTGGTGTACCGGGGTGACTGGCGCGAAACGCGGGCGCACCTGAGCGCCGTCTTTCAAGCGACGCCGCTCTCCTCCATGCTCTATAACAACCCCGTCGCCTACGGAACAGACGTCCTTCCGGAGCAGATCATCGAACTGCGTGCGCAACATCAGAACTTCCACGCGGTAAAGGAATCGAGCGGAGAGATCCGGCGCATTACTTCGCTCAAGCATCTGGCCGGTGACTCGTTGGAGATCTTCGTGGGCATGGACGACGTAGTGGTCGAGAGTGTAGCCGCGGGCGCGACCGGCTGGATTGCCGGACTGGTGAATGCCTTTCCCGAAGAATCGCGTGCGTCTGTTCAAGCTGGCGCAGCGCGGTCCATCGCCGGAACTGGCATCTCTCTACGCCTGGTTCCTGCCTTTGCTCCGTCTGGACACCGTGCCCAAGTTTGTGCAACTGATCAAGCAGGTTCAGGAAGAGTGCGGCGGCCCTGTCTGCGCGTGTGAGGCCTCCCCGGCTGGAACTCACAGGACCGGAGCGCGAGGAGGTCGCCGCGCTCACACGCAAGAGCCTGGCCGACTGCCCACGGTAGCCTGCAAGCCTGTGGAAAAACGGTGTGTCTGAAAACCGCAAGAACAGCAGTTCCCGGCCTGTTTGGGACAGTGGTCTGGAAACAGCAAACTGGTGGGAGCCCCCGCATTCATGCGGGGGAACGACCCTTTCGCGCTCGGTGAGAGTCTTGACTCTGAGTGCGCGCTTTAGCGCTGGCCATGCCAAAGCCTCAAGAACCCCTGCGTAAGATAGCCGCAAAAAAGAGAGCCCCATCAGCACCCTAGGCCCGGTGGGGCCGACTGCTATACGGCAGCCCAGCCCGGCAGGGCTGAGATATGAATCATGCGACCGTGAGCGCCGTAGGCGCGGCACTGGCTCCGCTCCCGCAACCTGGTTTCGGCATAACCGGTCGCCGCACCCGCTTGTTCAACGAAATCGACTCTACAAGGTCGAACATTCCGCTAATTTGGACAGGTCTGACTGAAAATAGCCCAGGTCGGTTAGTCCTGGGCTTCAGACTGCGGGATCAGCGACTGTGGGTCCTCACAGGGATGAGGGGCTGGCCGAATCTGGTACCACTCTACCCGAGTTCAATTCTTTCCAGTGCTGGTTGGCTGAAGAATGGATTCCTGTTGAGTACCTGTGGCTCGCCCTCCCCGCTCGCTGCGGCGCCACGTGATCAGGGCCATCATCAGCAGGGCAGCGGCGCCTGGCACCATCAGGCCGATGCGCAGGGATCCGGTAGCGCTGGAAACCGTCCCCGTCAACCAGGAGAGGACAGCTCCTCCCAGGCCGGCTGTAGCAAAGACCCAGCCTGCATTGCGCGACCCTCCTATCTCCCCGAGAAACAGCGAAAGGATAAGCGGGAACAACGGCGCCAGGGCAAGGCCGGTAAGAGCCGACCCGGCCAGCAGTACGGGTGGGCTATGCGCCGCCAGCAGCAACGAGATTCCCGCTACGGTCGCGATGACACAGGCTCGATAAAGACGGAGTTCCGTCAGGAAGCGCAACATCGACCGGCGTCGTGGCCCGCCCCAGCAACAGCGCCGCCCAAAAGACGGCCAGAGCCAGGCTGCCGCCGGCGAAGTTCCAGGCAGTGGCCCGAGTTGCGTACGTGCTCATCCAGTTCCCGACTGAGGCTTCCATCCCCACATAGAGAAAAGCCAGCAGCGCAAAGTAGATGATGGTGGCCGCCTCTTTGATTCCGGCCGGCGCCGGACCGAATGCCGTAGACGCAGCAAAATCACGCCGATCTGCAAGCAAAGGCAAAAACGCGAATGGGATGACCAGGACTCCGAGCAGGCCGAAGGCGGAAGCGCCTGCGGCATGGCGCAGAAACTGTGCTACCAGAATCGGGCAAGCCACTGCGCCCGCGCTCCATGCGAAATTCTGTATGGCGAGGGCTGATCCCATGCGGTTCGGGTGACGTCGTCCGGCGAGCATGTTATTCGACGTCATGGCCAATCCGAGGCCTAAACCATATACGGCAAACACCGGCAGGGATCTTTGTTGCAGCAGAAAGATACTGATCCCTCCTACGCCAAAAAGACCGAAGCCGCAGGCCAGAGTCTTCCAGAGATTGTGCCGGACCAACAGGGCTCCTGAAGCGGAGGCGGTAAACTGCACCAGCAATAGTAGGGCCGCGTCCTTATCCCGCAGATGCCATTGCGCGGAAAGCTGGGGCAGAATCGAGCCCAGCAGCACCGTGCCGACGCCAGTGAAGCCACTCCAAGGTGGAGCAGGGGCTCCAGCAAACGATTGCGAAGGGTCACCGCCGCACTGTGATTTGCGTGAGGCATCCGGAGAGGGGCGTTCATCGAGTGCCACTGCTCGGCACTCGCCCTATCCACTGTACGCGCTACGCAGCCGAATCACGACCCATGCGCTCTCCAGGAAAATTCCTTGCGATTCCGTTCGCTGGAAGGCAGCCAAGGCGGCGTGCGCATGGTTTGACCCTGTGCTCTGCGGTTGTTACTATCAAAGAGCGGGGTGGAGCAGTCCGGTAGCTCGTTGGGCTCATAACCCAAAGGTCGCTGGTTCAAATCCAGCCCCCGCAACCAATCACTGGAACCCAAACTCCCCAGTAGATCCCATTCACCACCTCCAACATTCCTTGGGGTAGCTTTAGACTTGGCCCGAGCATTAGCCGGGTCCCCCCGCACCGGACGTCCAAGAGCTGCGGGCCGAACCGGCAGCACTATCATTCGCCGAGCAGCGCCTGGGCCTTCGAGTTCAATAACACGAACTCCGGTCCTCTCTTCACTAAGGAGTTCTGTCACCGTTTGCGCGATGTTCCTGCTGCAACCATCGGAATCCTGTGGTCGAGAAGAAATGATTCCCTATTCAACCCCATCGGGATCGCTTCTCGAAACATCGGCGGGCTCGCTTAGGGCAGCCCGCGCCACGCTACGATGGAGCTTATCGACTGCTGAGAAATTGCGTTTTTCAGATTGCAGATCTGATTTTTGAAGGGTACGGGCTTCAGCATGTACCCTTATGGTTGCAAAAGGCGCGGCTTTAGCCGCTGTGGGCATGCATTTCATGCCACTTTCCCGGGCCGCCGAGAGTCGGAAAAACTACGGCCACGAACATCTCACGTATCGACAATGTATCGGATTGACGCACACTAAAGTCTTGTCCAGGAGCAGCCGATAAATAACTTGGGGTAGTTGACGAATGAAAACGACTCGCTGGAAACAGTTGCTTATCGCCAGAGACGCAGACCGCCTAATGCGGGTCACCCTTCAACTGGACGCCAACGAAATACGTCATGCGATCGGCGCCCATAGGCCGTGGAAATCAGCAGCAAGCGAAGCATGGCTCATGGTGCCTGCCGCTGACCTCACTCGCGCCCGAGCACTTTCCGAGGACTGACCATCGGCCTGCCGAATGTAAACGCTGCTACTCCCAGAACTCTTGAGGGGCTGCCCGATCGCTTGGTAAGAATCCGCATCTGATCCTGGCAGACTGCTCTCCAGGCGGCGCATCTAGGTCAGGCCAAGTTCTTCGAGCGCCAGGCGTGCGCCCCTCAGATTGGCCAGTTTCATCTCAGAATACTTTCGCGACAGAATGACGCCATCGGCCCCGCCGTGGAATGCCGCAAGCACGGCATCCCTCGTCCCCTCCGGAGTGCACTTGCTGTGATTGGGAGCCGTCGGAATATCAATGTCGATTCCCGGCCACAACTGAGTCTTGGCGCCTTCGAGTCCCGCGCGAGCGCGTTTGGTTTCGCGGTATACATAGTCGGCCGACCATCCTTTAAAGGGGATCTCGGCCAGGTTCCTCTCCTGGTAATCCAGCACCCGGTAGTGGAAGTCCAGCAATTCCTGTTGTGGCACATCACCATAGAGCGTCTGCTGGACGCTCTCGATGTACTCGGCCATCCGTTCGCCACCGCAATTGTGATAAATAACGATTTTCAGGAAGTCGGAGACCGGCGCAATTGCCGCAAGATCCTGCTCCGCGCGATAAATCGGATTGAACGAGTTCGTGTGCCAGATGTGCCAGCCAACGCCGAGGGATGGTTTCACGTCTTTTACCTGCTTGTAGATGGCTGCGTAGGTTTCACGGAGGCTGTCGGTCCACAGCATCTCCCACGCGAGGAGCTCCGGATAGCGCAACATCAGGCGCCAGATGGCGACGTAGTATCCATCCACCGGCCTCTGGCCTTGGCGGCCGGCATCCACGAATTTAGCCAGCTCGAGAAAACCTTGCCGCGCCCGCTCAGGATTGATGCCGCGCTCCCTTGCCTTGGCCTCGCAAAATTGGCAGAAGCAAGTCACGTTATGAGGGTTGTTGGTCCGGCCGCCGGCACTCGCGCCAAGCGCATTCGAAAATGGACCCTGCCGCTCCGAGCCCCACATCACTCCATCGATCTCGTAGGAGTGGGACCAATCGTCGACAATCCCTAAGAGAAAATTGCGGTAATTGGGATTGTTGAAGCACAGCGTCGTCGCGTTTTGGCCGGACAGTTCCTTTTCTTGTAGCTGGTCGATATTGGGCAGGTCTTTGCGGAAGACATCTTCGAACCAGCAGATCGTTTTGATGCCACGTTTCCTGGCTGCCGGCAGAACGGCCTGCAGCACATCATAGTCGCCGAGGTCGGTCGCCCGCGTGCCTTGAAAAACCGTGTTCTTGTAGTACTGCGGGTGGATGGTGGCATAGTTGCCGCCATAAAATGTGCCAGTGTCGTACTCCTGCTTGCCGTGATCGGGTAGTGGCTGCCCAGGAACCTGCCGTCCGGCGATGCCCCGTCCATAAGTGAATGTGGCCAGGAAAAGCGTGTTGATCGATGCGTCGCGCTGAAATTCATCCAGCACCTTGTCCACTCCCTCATCGACAAAGGAAACAGCTCCCACCTGGATTCCGATCATCTTTTCTTTTGCCGCGGCAGGCTGAGCCTGTGCTGCCGCCGGCATCGAGGCAGTCACCGCCGCAGCGGCAACGCCCTGCAAAAAAGCTCTACGATCCACGTTTACCATTTAAGTCTCATCACCCTTTCCGAAGCGCATTCCTACCTCTGCGAGCCCATGACGAACCTGCAGTGGGCAGGGCGTAGTACAAGATTATGCCCAGGCTATTTCTGCTTGAGAAATCCTTTAGAACTCGGTCTCGTGCTGCCGAGGTATCCTTGGTCATGGCCACCTGGGGCCAATCCGGGGTGTGGCTTTGAGAACGGAGGGAGCTATTCTGCGGGGTTTCCTCCTCTGCTTCCTGGCTTTCATTCCTGTGCCTCTTGCTGATAGTCAAGCCGGAACCTCGCAGTCTCCAACGCAAGCCATCGTATCGCCTGAGGCATCAATGATGCCGCCGAATGCTCCGCCGGCGGGCCTTATCCATCTCGATGTCGCTGCAACAGATCGTGAGGGGAAGCAATTCTCGGGGCTTACTGCGAAGGATTTTGCGTTGTTGGACAACGCCGTGCCGCAGAAAATCGTTTCCTTCGCACCATCGAATCAAGCCACGGATGAAAATGAGCGGCTTACTGAAGCGGTGCTGGTTTTGGATGAGGTCAACCCGTCGCCCGTCCAGTTTGAACTTGTCAAGGATGAAACGATAAAGTATCTGCGGCGGAATGGCGGACATCTCGCTCAGCCTGTATCCATTTATTGGTTCACAACTTTCGGCCTGTACGCATCGGCGCAACCTGGCACCGATGGCAACGCCTTAGCCGAGGATGTTGCTCACAACCGCTCACACCGCGTGCTCTGGCAGCTCCCGCCGCATCGTGACGTACACGTGACCCCAGAAGCAGAGAGGTACAAACAATGGGACCGGGCCCTCCAAACGATTTACTGCATCGCCATCGAGCGGAGAAACAAGCCGGGTAGGAAGGTTTTGGTGTGGATGGGCTTCGGGTGGCCCGCTCGCGGTCCACTGGAACGCAAGGACAACGCCCCGTTCATAGGATCCTGGCTGGTCTCCAGCAGCACGCCTTTTACTTCGCTAGTGGAGCTTTCCACGCGCATACGAGAGGCGCGGCTGGTCATCTCCCAGGTCACGGCCTGGACTGACCCGATGATGCCCGACTTCGACTACGCGCATTATCTGGCCGGAGTTCGCACGCTGTCGGATCTGAAAAAGCCAGAAGATACTCCCCCACATTTTGCGCTACCTGTGCTGGCAATACAGAGCGGCGGCCTTGTCTTGGAGGCATCGCACGGT
Organism: uncultured Acidobacteriaceae bacterium; assembly: GCA_963775365.1. Lineage (GTDB taxonomy): Bacteria > Acidobacteriota > Terriglobia > Terriglobales > Acidobacteriaceae > PALSA-350. The sequence continues at coordinate 22,309 of CAVZJL010000008.1, forward strand.
ACCATGCGCGGTATTGATCGCTGTGTAGAGGACGCAAGCGCGTTTTACACCGTGTCCTTTGATCCGCCGCATGCAGCTCAGCCGGACGAGTATCACGAGCTCAGGCTTCAAACCGGAGTAGCCGGATTATCAGCGCGGACAAACAGTGGCTATTACAATCAGCCGGCTTTCTACGATCAGCCCCGTGTTCCGGCCAAACGAGTCACCATTTACGAATTGCAGCAGATGCTGGACGGAGCCAACGGGGAGCACGACGGCGAGTTGGCAAAACAGCTGACCGGTCTGGAGCTGACGGAGCGGCTGAGCAGCAGCCGGCTCGCACTCTGGAAGGATCGTTTGCGCGGCAAGAATTCGTGGGCGGCGCTGGTAGCCCTGGCCGATGAGGCAGTCTTTTTGGACCCTCCCGCTGCGGAGATTTTCTCCGGCCCCGTGCCCGATCTTGACACGCAGCACCAGATACTTTCTCGAACACAGAAGTATCTGCAGGATGCGCTCCCTAAACTGCCCGATTTTTTCGCAACACGTACAACCACCGAGTATGAGCAGCCGTCTCCCAAAGGAGAAGATACCTGGAAGACCGCACTAGCCGATCAGTCCTTGCGCGAAGCGGTAACAGAGAAAGCAACTCTCCGCTATCGGAATGGCCATGAGGAACAGGATGCCAAGAAGAAGAAGGGCAGCTCCAGCGCCAAGAGAAAGGACCTCAACTTCATCGGCGTTTTCGGTCCGATTCTAGGCTCCGTGTTGGCAGATGCCACGCAAAGCAACAACAAACTGATTTGGAGCCGTTGGATACAAGGCGAACAGGGAAGGCAAGCAGTCTTTCGCTACATCGTGAGTGACAACCCTCATTACAACGTCGTGCATTGCTGCCTGGTGGATGGGCAGACCTTTCGAACGTCGACCAAATATTTCGGAGAATTGGCCATCGATCCGGGAACAGGTGCGATTCTTCGACTGACGTTAGAGGCGCAACCGGTATGGATTCGTGAACCGAACTTGAATCCGGTGCTGCCCGTGAGTGAAGTGGCGGTGATGATCGAATATGGACCGGTCGGGCTCGGCGGAAAGAAGTATGACTGTCCGCTGCGCAGCGTCGTCATTGTGCGAGCCCGAACCGTAAGGACGGTGGATTTATGGGATCAGACATTTGATATCTACGCTCCCTACGAGACGCTGTTGAATGACATCGTATACACGGATTACCACAAGTTTGGGTCGGAGGCCCGGATGCTTCCTGGGTTTGAGGTTGTACCCGGCGCGGGTCAGTCGACGACGAAGCCACCGCCCAACCGCTGAACTTTAGCTAGACCAGAATTCCGCCCACAGTACTTGCCGCGTGGCGCCAGCCTACGATTCATCTTCTGCGCATCTAGATGTTCGTTGCATGCCATTTGCAACACCGCGGCGAACAAGATCGCCATAAGGGCTCTCGGGGAGACAGCCCATTCGATCGGCGGCCAAAGCATAGAATCTTCTGGCATCTTTCAGGTTGCCGAGATCCTCATGAGACTTTCCCATATTCAGATACAGTGAAGGATAAAATCCATGGACGCGGTCGTCCCCAACGGCGTCGGCATTTGTTAGGGATTCCTGATTCCAATGAAGTACCTGTTCAGGCGTGGTCTGATGCCTGGCGACATAATGAGCTGCAATGCTTCTCTCAAATGCATTCTTACTCTGATCCCATGCAAGCATGAAGAGGCGCAATGCCTCCTCATGCCGACCCTCCTGCTCTCTCTGCATGCCTTCAGCACAATAGAGCACGATTTGATTCTGTGGATCTATCGTATTTTCCAGGATCCCTCCCCTTATATAGTGGACCCGATTCTGGGATCACAAAATTCAAGATTTAGGAATATCGTAGCAGTCTTGGCAAGCTCGTCCTTCGTACCACTAGACATGCGTGTAGTCCATGTCTGTTCAGGTCGGCGATCAGGCCTGGCCCGGTTGGCTTCCAGTTCAGCTTCTGTTGCGTGAGCGCGCCGGAGGCGGGCATGTCGTGGCCGGCGAAGTGGGCAAGCCAGCCGAAGTGTGCCTGAGCCTCCTCGGGCTTGATGCTGACCACCGGAACCCTCAGCCCACTGCCTAGCGCCTCGGCGATGGCCTTCATCGACACGCCCTCTTCGTCGACCGCATGGTATATCGCGCCGGGCTCCGCCTTCTCAACCGCCAGGCGGTACAGCCGCGCCACATCGGAAACATGTGCCGCAGGCCAGCGATTAGCGCCATCGCCAACGTAGGCCGACACACGCTTCTCCCGCGCGACGGCGTGCACATAAGGGACCAGGCCTTGCTTGCGAGTGTCGTGAACCTGCGGCAGCCGCACCACGGAAGTGTTGACGCCACGCGCCGTCAATTCCTTCACCGCTGCTTCTGAAGCCCCACGCGGGTTCCACGACGCAGTCGGGCTGTCCTCCGTCGAGGGCTTGCCGTCCACATTGGCTGCAATCCCAGTTCCTGAAGTGACAACGAACGGACGGTGCGAGCCCAGCAGTACCGCGCCCATCGCCTCGATGGCCTTGCGGTCGTCATCGCAATTCTTCTGTAAACTGCGAAAAGTCATGGTTGAAGGCCAGATGAATGACGCCGTCCGCCTTGGCCGCTCCGTCGCGCAGGCTGTCGAGGTCCTCGATGTTGCCATGCTTCACCTCGGCCCCAACTGCTCGCAAAGCCTCAGCGCCGGCCTCCGATCGTGTCAGCCCCAGCACCTGATGCCCTGCCTGAATTAACTCCGGAACAAGCGCCGAACCGATGAATCCCGGTGCCCCGGTCACAAAGATACGCATGGTGATGTCTCCTTAAGTCTCCACAAGATACGCGCCCGATCTGCGCCACGTATCACTAGATGAGTTTCGGCTGGCCGACGATCTATTCCGAAAGTCCGTAAGATCGGTCCAATCGTCCAGCCACCAGGATTCCGCCATTGGGAGGCCCCCACAAAATCTCAAGAAGCACCTGATTCATCCCTGCAGACATTTTTCATGAGTCACATCTCCGCGAGCCGGAATCTGATAACGCATGACCGATGCTGAGCTGTTGCGAGAACAACCGAGAGGACGATTATCTCTGGATGACGGTCACCCTTAGACTTCGGAGCTTTTGCTTTGCAGCAGCCGTATGTTTCGCTGCCACTTTGCTGTCCTGGGTCTCAGGCGCCCCTTCGTCCTGCTTTCATCTCGCGATTGTCATCTGTAGCCTCTACGGGGAACGTGGCGCGGGCCTGCTTTCGATCGGTCTATCAGCGCTTAGTTTCGATTACTTCTTTCTCTCTCCTCATTTTCGATTCTCGCCTGAGCTTTCCAGATATCCTCGTTTTGCCGCTTTTATCGCCACGGGATTGTGTATCAATCTGGCGATAGCCGCGAAACAGCGGGCAGATCGCGCACGCCGCGAAGCCATCGAGGATCGTGAAGCCGCTCGGCAGGCCCTACAGGAAATCGAGCAGAGACTCGCGCGAGCGGCTCAGATTGCGACTCTGGGAGAAGCCTCTGCCTCAATCGCTCACGAGATCAACCAGCCGCTCACCGCGATCATCGCCAACGCGCATATGTGTTTCGAGTCGCTCTCCAACCACCCCACCCATGTGAACGAGGCCCGCTGCCTGGTTCAAGACATCCTTGACTCCGGTTATCGTGCGACCGATGTCGTGCAACGCATGCGCGCTCTTTTCAAGAGCGGTCCCTTCAAAAAGGCCCCGCTCGACATCAATGAAGTGGTCAACGAAGTATGCCGCCTCATTCGCAGCCACGCGGGGAAGCGGCGCGTCAAACTCGAAATTGATTTAGGGGCGAGGCTGCCCGAAATCTTGGCAGACCGGGTGCAAATCCAGCAGGTTCTGGTCAATTTGTGCATCAACGGCATGGATGCCATGGATTCAGTCGCCGACCGCCGCCGAACCCTGACCCTGCGGACCAGGCTGCATGATGCTATCGCCATCCGCGTCGAAGTGCGGGATAGCGGCATCGGTTTGCAAAACCCTGATCGCGTCTTCGAAACCTTTTTTACCACCAAGCAACACGGAATGGGCATGGGCCTGTCCATCAGTCGTTCCATCATTGAATTGCATCATGGGCAGCTCTGGCCGCAAATCAGCGATTCTTCCGGAACCACGTTTTGCTTCACCCTACCCCTGCTTGCGCAGGGAGCCGGCTGTGAAGATTTCAAACCCACCCCGCAAGAATGCGTTTCCGATACGGAGGAGCTGAACGGTGGTGTTCTTCTCTGGGATGCTGAGCGGGTGAACGGATAAGTTTCTAGGGAAAGGCACCCTCGGGAATCGTCTCCTGCAGGCAAAGCCGCAGATAGCGCCCCAGGGCCCGATTGTCCAAACCATCCGGATCAAATAAATGACTCAACGCCAGTCCGTCCATCACACCGCAAATCGCCAGGCAATCAGTGAGTTTTGCGCTGGCCGTTCGCCCATCCAATTGCGGGAGCAATCGGCTGATCTCCGGGATCGATGTGCGTAGACGCATGTCCCGCAGCAAGTCGGCCAGCCGCTTGCGCTTGTGAGGATGCCGTATCGCGTAAAGTTTGAATTCCACGTTCAACAGCATGCGCTCAAGATCTTTGCTCAATCGCGCCAGGTACTGGGCCAGAGCTTCCATGCGTTCCTTGAGCGTCGGCAAAGCAAGCAACAGCGGGCCGAGCTCGGTCAAATCGCGAGCCATATCCTCTTCAAAGATGGCGAGAAATACATCCTCTTTGTCTTTGAAGTTGTCGTAAAAGGCGCCACGCGTCTTCCGCGCGCGCAAAGCAATGTCTTCGATGCGCGCATGTTCGAAGCCGTCTCGCGCAAAAATATGTCTAGCGGAGCGAATAAGTTGGCTGCGTGTGACGATGCCGCGGCGCTGCCTCTGCACTCGCCCTTTCTCACGTTTAACGGCTTCTTTTTGCATCCGCCATACGCTTCCCTGAGTCAGATCATAGAACATACATGCACGAATGTTTTGCACATGCATTTCTGAATGTCGGAGGGTAACGCCCAATGATCCAGTGGCTTAGACTCGCGGCCGAAGCAACTGGCCGCAACCGAGTGAATTGTATTCCCGCGGCATGCATGCTGGTACTCGCTGGCGCTGTCGTCGCTGGCTGTGGAAAAGCACCCGGCCAGCAAGGGGCTCCGCAGGCCCTGCCCGTCTCGGTCGTTCAGGTCGAGCCCTCCAACGTGCCCGTCTCCAATGAGTGGGTCGGCACGCTCGACGGCTATGTCAACGCGCAGATCCAGCCCCAGGCGAACGGCTATCTGATCAAACAGAATTATCGAGAAGGCGCCCAGGTGGCCAAAGGCCAGATTCTGTTCGAGATCGACCCTCGTCCTTTCCAGGCGGCGCTCGATCAGGCCAAAGGCCAGCTGGCCCAGGCACAGGGGCAAGTGCTGCAGGCCCAGGCGCAGCTCGGCTTGGCCGAGATCAACGTCAAGCGCGATACCCCGCTGGCCCAAGCCCGTGCGATCGCCCAGAGCCAGCTGGACAATGATGTTCAGCAGAAAGCGCAGACCGAGGCCTCTGTAGAGTCCGCCAAGGCTTCTGTGGCCGCGGCGCAAGCCGCGGTCGAAAACGCTCAGCTGAATCTTGGCTTCACGCATGTGCGGTCGCTGATTACCGGCGTCGCCGGCCAGGCCACCACGCAGGTCGGCAATCTGGTCAACACCCAGTCGGTGCTGACCGCTGTCTCCCAGCTCAACCCCATCAAGGTCTACTTTTCCATCAGCGACGCAGAATATCTGGCCCTGATCCAACGGGCTCGCGGCGCGGGCGGCGACCTGCTTAAGAGCGAAACCGCCATCCCCCTCACGCTGACGCTCGCCAACGGCGAGGTCTACCCTCTGAAGGGCCACATCGAATTTGTCGATCGCCAGATGAACGCGCAGACGGGCGCCATCCGCATCGCTGCGGCATTCCCCAATCCCGACAACATTCTCCGCCCCGGCCAGTACGGCCGTGTGCGAGGCGAGACGCAACTGCGCCACAATGCCTTGCTCGTTCCACAGGTTGCGGTGCAGGAACTGCAGGGATTGCAACAGATCTATGTCGCGGGCAGCGACAATAAGGCCCATCTCACCACCGTCCAACTCGGGCCACAAGTCGGCACCAACTGGCTGGTCGAAGGAGGGGTCGCACCCGGGCGCGCAAGTCATCGTCGACAACCTGCAAAAACTGCGCGAGGGCGCTCCCGTCAATCCGCATCCGGCTCCGGCCACCGTCGCCTCGGCCCCCAACGCGGCAGGGAGGTAACTGATGTCGAAGTTTTTTATTCGCCGCCCTATCGTTGCCATCGTTATCGCCATCGTGACCGTGATCCTCGGTACGGTGTCGCTGGTAAGCCTGCCTACCTCGCAATATCCTGACATCGTTCCGCCGGAAATTCTGGTGACCGCCACCTACCCCGGCGCGGACTCGAAGACCGTCTCGCAAGCGGTATCGACGCCCATCGAGCAGCAGATGAACGGCGTCGACAACATGATCTACATGGACTCGGTCAGCGCCAACAACGGCGTGGTCCAGCTCTTCGTGGACTTCGACGTCAAGACCGATCCCAACATCGACCAGGTACTGGCCCAGCTGCGTGTCGATCAGGCACAGTCACAGTTGCCGGCACAGGTCACCACCGCCGGCCTGACCGTGCAGAAGGCGCTCACCTCGCCGCTGATGCTCGTGGCCGTCAACTCGCCCGGCGGTAAACTGAGCCAGGAGTTCCTGACCAACTACGCCATCATCAACCTGCAAGACCAGCTGGCTCGCGTCAAAGGTGTGTCGCGCGTGCAGGTATTCGGCGGACAGTATGCCATGCGCGTTTGGGTGCAGCCCGACCAGATGGCAAAGCTGGGCATCACCGCGCCGGAAGTCATCCAGGCTATCCAGACCCAGAACAACGTAAATCCCGCCGGCCAGATCGGCGCTGAGCCGATCCCGCAGGGCCAGCAGTTTACTTACACGGTGCAGACGCAGGGCCGCCTGGTCAAGCCGGAGGAGTTTGGCGCCATCGTCATCCGCGCCAACTCCGATGGCTCCATCGTGCGCCTCCGCGACATCGCCCGCGTCGAGTTGGGCCAACAAGCCTACGCCATCTCTGCCCGCTACAACCAGGCGCCCTCCGGCGTGATGGCCATCTATCAGCTACCCGGCTCCAATGCCGTCGCAGACCGCCGCCGCCGTCAACGCCCGGATGAAGGAGCTGTCGGCGACCTTTCCTGCCGGCATCACCTACGATGTACCGCTCGACACCACCAAGGCGGTTACCGCCGGTATCCACGAGATCGTGCTCACGCTGCTCGAAGCTCTCGGCCTGGTCGTCATTGTCGTCTTCATCTTCCTCCAGGGATGGCGCGCCACGCTGATTCCATTGCTGGCCGTTCCCGTCTCGCTCATCGGAACCTTCATTATCTTTCCGGCGCTGGGCTTCTCCATCAATACCCTTTCGCTCTTCGGCCTGGTGCTTGCCATCGGCCTGGTGGTCGATGACGCCATCATCGTCGTCGAAGCGGTGGAGCATCACATCGACGAAGGCATGGATCCCACCGCCGCGACCATCAAGGCGATGGAAGAAGTGGGCGGTCCGGTCGTTGCCATCGCGCTCATCCTCGCCGCCGTGTTCATCCCAACAGCATTCATTCCCGGCATCACCGGGCGCATGTACCAACAGTTTGCCGTCACCATCGCGATCTCGGTGCTGATCTCTGCCTTCAACGCGCTGACCCTTTCGCCGGCGCTCGCATCCCTGCTGCTCAAGCCCAAGGACGAAGAACGGAAGACCGGCCTTCTGGGCAGAGGCTTCGGGCTGTTCAACAAATTCTTCGGCCGCACCACAGACAGCTTTGTTCACACTTCGGATGTGCTCATCCACAAGTCCGCCATCGCCATGGTCGCTCTCGCCCTGGTTGCGGCGCTTGGGGTCTTCCTGGGCACGAGTCTTCCCGGCGGCTTCATCCCCACGGAAGACCAGGGTTACATGTTCCTCGCCCTGCAGTTGCCGGATGCCGCATCTGCCCAACGTACCGATCTTGCGGAGCAAAAGATCACCGACGCGTTGCTCAAGACCGATGGCGTACAGGGCGTCATCGCCGTCAACGATTTCTCCCTGCTCACCCAGGTGCAAAGCACCAACGCCGGCTTTTTCTTCGTCGCGCTCAAGCCGTGGGATAAGCGCAAAACCAAACAGCAGCAAATGGAGTACATTCAGAGCCATCTGCAAAGGCAACTGGCAGCGAATCCGTCAGGCATCGCGTTTGCTTTTCCGCCACCCTCGATCCCCGGTATCGGAACTTCCGGCGGCGTGACCATGATCCTCGAAGATCGCTCCGGCGGGGACGACCCCATGGTTCTTGCAAAAAACGTCTTTGCCTTCCTCGGTGCGGCGAGCAAGCGGCCTGAGATCGCGGCTGTCATCCCCTCCTATCAGCCCGCTGTGCCCCAGCTCTACGCCGATGTCGATAAGGCAAAGGCGCTGCAACAACAGGTACAGCTCTCCGATATCTACACCACCATGTCGACCTTCATGGGCGGATACCTGGTGAACTACTTCAATCGCTTCGGCCGTCAGTGGCAAACCTACGTCGAAGCCGAAGGCACCTCCCGCCAGAACATCGCCAACATCAGCCAGTTCTATGTTCGCAGTGCGAACGGTGGCCAGGTTCCGCTTTCCTCGCTGGTAAGGTAGTCGCAAATCGCCGGCCCGGAATTCATCTACCGCTTCAACGAATACAACGCTGCGCAGTTGAACATCACAGGCAGTCCCGGTTACAGTTCCGGCCAGGTTCGTCACGCTCTGGAAGAGGTTTTCAAAGAGACTATGCCGCCTGGTGCAGGCTTCGACTATTCGGGTATGTCTTACCAGGAACAGCAGGCCGAGAAGGGTGTGCCATCGTGGGCGGTTTTTGGCCTGTCGCTACTCTTCGTCTTCCTCATCCTGGCCGCTTTGTATGAAAGCTGGACGCTGCCATTCAGCGTGCTGCTCAGCACCCCGGTCGCCATCCTCGGCGGATACCTGGCCCTGCACATTCGCTCGTTCGAGAATGACATCTTTGCCACCATCGGTCTGGTCATGTTGATCGGCCTCTCGGCCAAGAATGCCATCCTGATCGTCGAATTCGCGAAGACCAATTACGAGTCGGGGCAGAGTATTGCGGAAGCCGCGCTCGCCGCTGCCCGATTGCGCTTCCGGCCCATCGTAATGACAGCGCTGGCCTTCATCTTTGGCTGCCTCCCGCTGTGGGTCGCCTCCGGCGCCGGTGGCGCTTCCCGTCGCATTCTCGGCACGGTGGTCGTCGGCGGTATGTTCCTTTCAACCGCCATCGGTCTCATCTTTATTCCTGTGACTTTCTCCGTCGTCGAGTACTTATCGCATCGCTACGCGCGGGGCGGGAAAGGCACAACGATGGACTCGAAGGGTGATCTCGATCCCGTGGCCCTGGGCGCAGCGCGCCGGCGGCCGTTCATCCCGCGGAGGTCAGGCATGAGCAACTCTCCGCTTTGGTTCAAGCGTGCGTACACCGTCATCTTCGCTGCGGTTTTGTTAGCCGCGGCGGCCGGGTGCACGGTTGGGCCGAAGTATAAGCAGCCCGACGTACCCCACTCCGCCCGCGTTCCGTGGCGCGGACGATGCCGCAGTCATCAGCGACGCCAAGGGGTCTCTCGGCGATGAGCAATGGGCCCAGGTGTTCCGCGAGCCAGAACTGCAGGACCTGATTCGTAAGGCGCTCGCCAACAATTACGATCTGCGCATCGCGGCTCAACGCATCCTCGAGCAACAGGCACAGGTACAGATAACCCGGTCGCAGCAGTTCCCTACCCTCAGCGTAGGCGGCACCGGCGCGGGCGTGGACATTCCCGGGATCAGCAGCTACACGGGCGGAGGAGCCAATTCGATCAGCAGCCCGATCGTCGTTGGATCCTTTAGTCTCTCCGCTGCGTGGAACCCGGACTTCTGGGGCCTTTATCGCAAGCAGACGGAAGCTGCCCGCGCTACGCTCCTGGCCCAAACCTGGGCCCAGCGCGCGGTGCGCCTGACGCTGGTGCAGGAAGTAGCGACAACCTACATTCAACTGCGTGCACTCGATCGTCAGGTGGAGGTCACCAGGCAAACCCTGAAGGCCAGGCAGGAGTCGGTCGAGCTGACGACGCGGCTGGAGAGTGGCGGGTCTGTCCCGCTCTCTGATCTCCGACAGGCCGAGCAGCTGCTTTACACCGCCACCTCGGAACTGCCGCAGTTGGAGCAGCAGGTGCAGCAGCAGGAGAACGCGCTCCGGCTCTTGCTGGGAGAGAATCCGGGTCCGGTTGCCCACACAGATCCAAACGCGCTCACGCCCCCGCCGCAGGATTTGCCCACCGGCATCCCTTCGCAATTGTTGGAACGCCGGCCGGATATTCAGCAATCGGAGGCACAGCTCAAGGCGGCTAACGCCAACATTGGTGTGGCGCGTGCGCAATTCTTTCCCCAGCTGTCGATCAGTGCTTCGGCCGGCGTAGGTGGAAGCAATTTCTCCAACATCTTCGACAGCAACGCTCGGACCATTTACGGAATCGGTTCGTTGGCGCAGCCGCTCTTTGAAGGCGGCAAGTTGCGCGGCCAATTAAATCAGGCCAAAGCTGCTGATCAGGAGATGGTAATTACTTACCAGAAAACCATCGCCGGCGCGTTTCGCGACGTATCGAACGCATTGATCGCGCTGAACAAACAGCGCGTGTACCGCGAGGAACAGGAAAAGCTCGTGGCGGCAGCCCAGGATGCCACTCGTCTAGCCCGCCTCCGCTACGAGGGTGGATCGACGGCGTACCTCGAGGTCCTCACGACCGACACGAACCTCTTCTCGGCACAGCTGAACCTGGCCACCGCGGAGCAGGGCGAAGCCCTCAGCCTGGTCCAGCTCTATAGTGCACTGGGAGGGGGCTGGCAGTAATCGCCGGGTGCGGCGGGATTCGGATGCGAGAGGTATGAATTACCGGGGGCGCATCAGCGCAACGCCCCCATCCAGTCGGCGATGGCCCTCCCGATCTCGTTGGGCGAATCTTCCTGAACGAAATGGATCCCCGCCACCGTCTTCTCGGTCAGCGCCGGCCACCCGCGGACGAGGTTGACCAGCGCTATCATTGGTGAGGATCGCACCTGGCTCAGCCTTCAGGAACAGCTTGGGCACATTGCTCGTCCCCAGCCAGTCCGCGTATTCAGTCGCGATCGCATGCACATCGGCGGGCTCGCCCTCGATGGGGATTTGCCGGGGCCACGTCAGCGTCGGCCGTCGCCCCTCGCCAGGCTCGGCGAACGGCCGTCGATACTCCGCCATCTCCTCGTCGGAGAGCTTACGCAGGATGGCGTTCGGCAGGATCTCTTCAATGAAATAGTTGTTCTGCAGGACCATCGCCTCGCCGGCCTCCGAACGCAGCGCCTCCAAGGCTGGACGCATTCCCATCTTGTCCCAGTGGTCCCGGCCTTGCGGCGCCACGATCGCCTCCATGAACGCGATTCCCTTCACGGCCTCGCGATGGCGGTTGGCCCAGTCGAAGCCGAGGGCCGAGCCCCAGTCATGGACGACGAGGGTGACCCGCTCGCGCACATCCAGGGCCTCGAGCAGGGCGTCGAGGTAGCGGCGGTGCTCGACGAAGCGATACGAGCCGGGGCCGCTGTCAGGCAGCTTGTCGGAGTCGCCCATGCCGATCAGGTCGGGGGCGATGCAGCGGCCTCGTGGCTGCAGGTGCGGCAACACGTTGCGCCAGAGGTACGACGAGGTGGGATTGCCGTGCAGCAGCACGATGGGGTCGCCCTCTCCCACCTCCACGTACGCCATCTCGCTGCCGAGGACCCGCCGCCGCTGCTTTTGATACGGAAATGCCGCAGAGATCATGTTGCCTTCTTTTGTCGTGCGAAGAGGGGCGGTCGATGACCGACTCCAATTGTGTGTTCTCCATGTTGCCTTTCTCCTCTCGAAATTTTCTGTTCTGCTTGGAATGACGGAAGGTGCAGCCCGCAGCGCGTTACACCTTGCGGTAGCCCTTTCTTGCAGCAGCCAGCTGTTGCCATCCGGATCGGAGAAGCTGGCGAAGCTGGCATAGTCTCCCCGCGCAGGGTCGAGCCCGGGTGCGAAACCTCCGTCCCAGGCTCCAATCGGTGTCTTGTGCTGGATCTCGCCGACCGCGATCCCACGTTCGAGCAGGCGGCTCCGTGCGGCCTCGAGATCCGTGACGACGAGATAGATATTGCGGAGCGAACCGGCGGGCGCGTCGGTGAGTCCCTTACCGAACTGGATAGAGCAACTGGAGCCCGGCGGAGTGAGCTGCACCACACGAAATGCGGCGTTCGGTGAATAGTCCACGTCGAGCGTGAAGCCGGCCTGATCGACATAAAATCGCAGCGCTCGCTCGACATCGTTTACCGGCAGCGTGATCACTTCGACTGAAAACGTTGGCGGTTTCACGGTTACTTCTCGAAGCTCTCCGCTTGCTACGTTATTGGCGTGCGCGGGCCTCGGCAACGGTGAGTTCCCGATCGGGGCCGTGCGGAATGACCGTCTGACCCGGCTCAAGATGCAGCTGCGTGCCGTCGAGCTGTACCGAAACCAAATCCGGCTCGAAGGACACCAGACCGGAGACGCGGCCGACCTCAGGAAAAGCCTCGCGATACGACCATGCCCCCAGACGTGCATCGCCGATGTCGTAGTAGCTACAGAGCCCTTTGTACGGGCAGAAAGTTTGATGTTCCACGAGGGTCAGCGCGGACTCATCGATGTCGGCGCGCGGAACGTACCAGCGCGGCGCAAAGCCGGACTCGTACAAGACCATCGGCCGCTTGGTATCGGCGACGACGCGGTCATGATGGCTTACCGCAAGGTGGCGTGAAGATTGGCGGATATCGATGCGGTGGTAGCAGTCAGCGGCATGGCCCATGATCCGTTCGTCCTCTTCGTAGAAGGCGTCCATGGCCGGCCAGGCGAATGCGACCCGTGCCTGCAACTCGCTCGCATAGGCGGGCAGTGTCGGTGTGTCGCCACGCCGCTCGGGCCGCGCTATGTTCACCCGCGCGGACGCGTATACCAGGCGTAGGCCCGAGATCGCGGTGCCGGGTGGTAAGCTCGCTGAGCTGTAGGGCGCCTGGAATGATATCGGTCTCTGGAAAGTAGGCGACCGGATAGCGGTCGGGCTCGAAGAGCAGAACGCGTGCTCGCTATCGGCGATCCAGACTCCTCCGAAACGCACGCGCATGCGTCGACGCAGCGGTTCGGCATACAGGAGCCTCTTAGGCAGCGGTTCGGGAACGAGGAACCGGCCGATTGCTCCGGGCGATAGCGGACCTTGTTGCCAGGAGAGTCCCATTGCATACCTCCGATGAGTTCGCATTCACTGGTGCAAGCTAAATGCCAAAAGGAGCATTTGGCCGCCGGGGTGGGGGCTATCGATCTAAGTCGTTCTACCTTTGCGTGATGTCTTTGCAGGAGGGAAGGGAATCTCGATCACCAACTGACAAATCTGCGCCGGATCCCCAACACTGACGGCATTTGGTCGCGATGTTCGTCATAGACCAGGTGTACTTTCAATTGCAAATTCCCGCGCATCCTCGTAGGTAGGTATTCGTTTTGGCGCCGAACGTAAGCTACTGGTGTCGCACAAATTTGTGTAAGATGCTGGCATCGTGATAAGGACTCCCTTCTCCTCCGTCTTCCTGTTGAGCGCCTAGAAGCTCCCGCGCCGCGCCTGCGGCCGAAGACAGGTTGTGTTTTCGCGAAAATAATGAGGAGATGGGCGTATGTATTCAGGCAATGAGAGGGCCAATCGCGTATTGAGCGATCCCGAGAGAGAGCAGTTCGTTCGCGACGGGTTCGTTAAGTTGGAGAATGCCTTTTCGTCAGAGATTGCGGCCGCCGCCCGCGCAATCCTCTGGCGCGCCGTTGGCTGCGATCCCAAAGATAGAAAGACCTGGTCTCAGCCGGTGGTTCGACTTGGTGACTTCGCGCAGGAACCGTTTTGCCAAGCGGTAAATACCCGCGCCTTGCATGCTGCCTTTGACGAGTTGGTTGGCGTGGGGCGATGGGTTCCGAGACAGAGCGTGGGGGGATTTCCAATCCGGTTTCCGCACCCGTCTGATCCGGGAGACACAGGCTGGCATGTGGACGCGAGCTTTCCGCCAGGTCCAGCGGTCGACTCATCCGGGTCATATTTCGAATGGCGCGTCAATCTCAGATCGAAAGGCCGAGCGTTGCTCATGCTGTTTTTGTTCTCGGACGTCGGCGACAACGACGCGCCGACACGAATCCGGCTCGGGTCCCATCTGCGGATTCCTCAGCTACTGGCACCGGCGGGAGAAGACGGTCTATCGATGATGGACCTGTCGCTTGCAGCCACGCGTGCCACTGAGGGGATGCCGGACGTGGCCGCGACGGGAACTGCAGGGACAGTGTTTTTGTGTCATCCATTCATAGTGCACTCTGCACAACCTCATCGTGGTGTGGCTCCCCGTTTCCTCGCGCAGCCACCACTTCTTCCACGGGAGCCGCTCGAGGTCACACGGAGCGATGGTGCCTATTCGCTCGTCGAGAAGGCGATTCGTCTTGGACTCACCGGCAGGGAATCGATCAGACGGTAGTGCCGGGAAGCAGGAGAGCTTCTACCCCGAGGCTCTCCTACCGATTTGCTGTCAGTTAGATTACGTTACCGAAGGACACGCCTAACGTAGAGATCGGAAGCCTGCGCGCACCTCTTCTGAAAGGAGCTGCGGTTGTTCCCAGGCTGCAAAGTGGCCGCCTTTTGCCATCTTGTTGAAGTGGATCAGCTTGGGGAATGCCCGCTCCGTCCAGCTCCGCGGGGCTGGACGGAGCGAGTCGATGCTCTATGGAACGCGGCCGCTCGAGCCAGCGATCTTTGCGGGCGTAGCTGCGACTCTGCTAGTGGTGGCGGCGTTGGCCTGCCTGGTTCCGGCGTGGAGGGCGTCGCAGATCGATCCGATCCAGGCGTTACGAATCGAATAGAACGATGTCTTGGCGTCTTCCCGTCAAGCAGGATAAGGACGAATGCTTCGGGCCTCTTTCAATGCATTTCCCCACCAGGCCAACTGATCGAGCATTACGCCGGTCGCCTTCTCATGTCGCGCCGGATCGCGCAGTCTGCCGGCTTCATCGAAGTGTTCCCAGGCCATGCTGAAACCGACCGCGTTGCGAATGGTTACCGAGTGTAACTCGGCGAAGACCTGTCGCAACTGTTCTACCGCGCGCAGTCCACCCGCATTTCCACCGTAAGCGACGAAGGCCACTGGCCTGGCATGCCACTCCTTCGAGTACCAGTCGATTGCCGTTTTGAGCGGCGCGGGGAAGCTGTGGTTGTACTCCGGCGTGATGATGACAAACGCGTCAGCGGCGGCTAGCCGCAAGCGGAGCGCCTCCACTGCCGGTTCCGGGTTTCGACTCATGACATCCGGCAAAGCCGCCTCCGCCAGGTCAATCGTGTCGGCAAGGAACTCCTCCCGCGTTTGGATGTAACTGGCGAACCAGTTGGCGATTACAGGGGCATAACGCCCGTGCCTCGTGCTGCCGATCAGAATTGCCACACGAAGATGTTTAGCGTCGATCATCGCCAGCCTCACTTTCAGACCGGAAGTCCGGCGCATGATCCAGAGCCCATTGCTTGAACGTTGCCGGGGGAGTGCCAGTAACCTCTTCTACGGTTCCTTTTGGCAGAGCCGGATTTTGGACCATTCCCGCCCACAGATCGAGCAGCCGATCGACGACAAATGGTGGTACGAACGCGCTCATCTGCTGTCGGGCGTCGTTCGGCGTGAGTTCCTCATAGCGCAACGTACGGCCAATCGCCTCGCCAATGATCTGAAGCTGTTCAACCTGAGTGAGCAACTCTCCGCCGGTAAGGGAGTATTTCTTCCCGGCGTGCCCTTCCTCGGTCAACGCGCGCAGCGCAACTGCGGCAATATCCCGCTCGTGGATCGGCGCCCAGGCTGCCGCGCCATAGGGCCAGCGCACCAGATCTCCTGCGCGAAGCTGAGGCGCCCACCACGTGAGAGCATTGGCCGCGAAGGCGCCCGGTCGCAGAAAGGCCCATTCAAGTCCTGTTTTCTGGATCGCCTCTTCGATCTCGAGATGGACTTTGCCGATAGGGTTGGTCTGGACCGGCAACTCGTCCTGAATGGCAGCCGAGGAGAGGAAGACGACACGCCGGGCATGCTTCTTTAGGAGCTCAACTATGGGAGCGATCTGTATAGAAAATGCGCGCACCATGAGAAATACGGAATCGACTCCCTCCAGCGACGCGTCCAGCGTAGCGAGGTCAGCCAAATCGCCGCGTACGACTTCGACTGAATCCGGCAAGCCTGCTGTAGCCGGCCTGCGGGTTAAGGCGCGAACACGAGCGCCCCTGCCGGTTAGGAGAGAGACGACATTGCGTCCAACATTGCCGGTGGCGCCGGTAACGAGGATGGGGTTGCGAGCGGAGTGTGCCATGGGGCTTCCTTTTTACCTTGGGCGAGAGTTCCTGTTCCTTGTTTCCAAAATACAAGTTAAAGTTAACTTGAAGTCAAGCTGCCTTGCGTGATATTTCTTCTGCTATGGCAGATCTGCTCACCATTACCGAAGTCGCTCGCCGCAGCGGTGTAGCGGCGTCGGCGTTGCGCTTCTACGAGGAACGGGGGCTGATCCGGTCGGAGCGGGCCGGTTCCGGACATCGCCGCTACCCGAGAGCGGTGCTGCGCCGCATTGCATTCCTTGTGTTTGCCCAGCGCGTCGGTCTCACGCTCGACGAGATTGCGGAGGAGTTGGCCAAGCTTCCGCAGGATCACGCGCCCGAGGGTGAGGACTGGGCCAGGCTCTCCAGCGGGTGGACCAGTCGGATCGACGAGCGCATTGCGCAATTGGAGCGCATGAGGGGAGGACTGATTAAGTGTATCGGCTGTGGTTGCCTATCACTGGAGCACTGCCGTTTCGCTAATCCCGGCGACCGTGCGGCCCGTCTTGGTCCTGGGCCGCGATACTGGATTGTCGATTCCTGCGAAAAAAACAAGCCTGTACGTGATGAAGCAGCTCACGGGTGGTAGCTGGCGCGGTTGAAGGACGCTCCGTCAGTAGTCTTTGAGGGTGATCGAGTTTGCTATTTTTAAGGGAACCTCGATCATCATGTTCTTCCAGGGCGTGTAAGGCAGAATCTTCCACATCTGTTGACTCAGCCATAGTTTGAAACGGGTGCGGGGAACGAACCAGTCGGCACCTTCCACAAGCTTCTGGCATTGCGCCACAAAGTCTCGCATGTGCGTTTCGTAGTGCGCAAAAGCAGCGGTATAGTCGCCGTTCGACTCCTTCAGTTCGCCGGCGAGAATGTAGGCGCCTACGATGGCCATGCTGGTGCCCATTCCGGACAAGGGGGAGGCGCAGTGGGCTGCATCACCAAGCAGAACGGAGCGCCCTGCCGACCATCGTTCCATTCTGATCTGACTCACGGAGTCGAAGTAAAAGTCCGGGGCGTCCTCCATCATCCGCAGAAGGCTCGGAACCTGCCACTGTTCACCTGCAAATTTGTCAGCCAAAAACTGCTTCTGGCGGACGATATCGCGGCGGTCATATTCCAACGGATCTGACGCGAAGAAGAAGGAGGCCTTTGCCTCCGTATTCTCTCTTGCGCTGAAGATGCCCACCTTCTTTCCGAGCGTGCCGTAGTAAAGTGCGCTATGGTCGAGATTCATGAAGTTGGGCGTGGTGAAGATCGCAACGTAGTAGCCGAGATGATGGATAAAGCGGGACTCCTCGCCAAATGCAAGTGCTCTTACATTCGAGTGCAGTCCGTCTGCTCCCACTACCAGGTCAAATCGCCTCGGCCCGCTGCGGCTGAACCTTACTTCGGCTCCATATTCATCTTCGCGTATGCCAAGGATCGAGTCTTCGAATATGTACTCTGCACGGTCGTGAGTGGCCGCATAAAGGACTCCAGCCAGATCGCCGCGCATGATCTCCAGTTCGCCGCTGGTGAAGCCATCCGGCATACTCGCGATTTTCCGGTTTGTTTTGTCCACGATCGTAATTGCGCCTGTACGCGTTTCAAACTTTCGTATCTCACCGATAATGCCCATGCGCTCCAGAGCTTTCATCGCAGCTCCACGAAAATCGACCGCGTAGCCGCCCGGCCGCACAGTCGGAGCACGCTCCACCACGGTGGGATTAAAACCATATCGGCTTAACCAGTAGGCAAGAGCCGGCCCTGCGACGCTTGCTCCCGAGATGAGTATGTTCTTGTTCCTCATGCCTCTCCTTTCGTTTGCGATGGCGTGGATGAGTGAAATTAGTACAAACGTCTCATACGCCTGTACTATACCTCCGTATCAGACATTTGTGCAATTTTTGAAATAAACTGGATTCCATGGGAAATCGAGAGGCCTTGTTGATTGCCGCGAAGCGTTGCCTGCTGGAGAAGGGCTATGCGCGGACCACCGCCCGCGACATCGCCTCAGCCGCCGGCGTCAGCCTGGCTGCCATCGGCTATCACTTCAGTTCCAAGGAAGCACTGCTGACCGAGGCGTTGTTACTTGCCTTTGACGATTGGGACAAAGACTTTCGCCGCCTGATGAACGACAGCGTTCCCACCGATGCCAGTCCCAGGGAGCGCTTTGAGTCCACCTGGGCCCGTCTGATCGAGACATTTGAAACCCATCGTTCTTTATGGGTGGCAAACATGGAGCTCTTCTCCCAGATACCACGTATGCCGGAGATCCGTGGCGCCCTGGGAAACAATCTTCAGCTGGCCCGTTCAGAGTTGGCATCGCTGTTTCTGAATAAGCAGCAGAGCGCTATCAGCGAACGAGCAACACAGACGATCGGAAAATTTCATCATGTGCTGTTGTCCGGCCTGATCATGCAATGGCTGATTGATCCGGAGCATGGTCTTTCGGCTCGAGACCTCACCGAAGCATTGCTTAGCATTGCCGAAGGAATGCAAACGACACGGAAAGCACCCAAATCCAAAAAAGGTGGAAGGCACAAAAAGCGACTGTAAGGCGCATGCAGGCTTCTGCGGCTTGTGTGTTTGCTTACCGCGAGGGGCCCTCTGACCTGTATTTCAGCGCTGGACTGGGGCGCGGTTGGCGTCACCGCCTCGCCTGCGAGATACTGGGGAAGCGGCGATTCAATCAAGGAGTTCGCTATGGCCATCATCCGAAATTGCCCATCTTGCGGGAAGCCGAATCGAATTCCGGCAAAACACCTTGCCGACACAGGAAGATGCGGCGCCTGCAAAACACCGCTACCCGCGATGGCTGAGCCCATCGAGGTCAGCACCGAGGAGTTCGACGAAATTATTCGCGACAGCAAAGTTCCCGTCTTCGTGGATTTCTGGGCGGCGTGGTGCGGCCCTTGCCGGATGGCGGCGCCGCATGTTGCACAAGTTGCGCGAGACCTCGCCGGCCAAGCCGTCGTACTTAAGGTGGACACGGAGCGGTTCCCGGAGCTTGCCTCACGGTACAAGGTGCAAGGTATTCCGAACTTCGCGGTATTTGCGCGCGGAAGCCTTCAGTTCCAGCAAGCAGGCCTGGTGGACGCGACCACGATGAAGAGTTGGCTCGGCACGCGCCGCCTGAGCATTTCAGGAGCATTCTAAAAAATGTGTTGCCGAGGCCGCTGTTAGTGGGAGTCTTAGAGCGGCACAACTCCGGCGTGCCCGGTCCTTCTTACCGGCGGGGAGGCGCAGTTCAGATGACACTTATTTCAAACACCCCCGACCCTTCGGCGCGACCGTCCCCGTGGCTTGGAATTGTGAAGTTCCTTTTGCTGGCCATCTTGATAGCCATGATTTTTCTGCTTGGCCAGCAGATGGTGCGCCACCGCTTCTTCCGAGGCGGCTATGTCGACCAGCGCGGCGATACTAAAGCCTATAGCAGATACCTAGTCGAAACTCCGCAGCCAGATATCGCGCACAGAGATCTTGCACGGCTGGCTTTCGATCTCAAAGCCGATGAGTCCCGGTTGGTTATTGATGGAGTCTTTCGTGTCATCGATGAAGACTGCCATCAGTTGGCCGTTCATGATGTGCATCATCACGCCGCCGCGCGCGATGATCTCGTAGTCGTTCCAGTCGTTGACATTCACATAGCCACCGAGCGCCCGTATGTCGCCGATATTGGCAACCAAGCGATTGGTCTGGCCCGGCAGCGCCTGCGTTACCTGGCCGCGATACGCGAGGATGCCCTGCATCGTGTTTTCCGAGTACCACTGGCCGGTGTACGACGCAGTGCGCGCAGTGACCGGGAACCAGAAGTCTGCCTGCGGGCCGGTCATCATAAACTTGAGGTCATACGGCGGCTGGCCATCCGGCTGAGGACGTGTCCACGGCACGCCGGTGACGCTGCGATACTGAATGCCGCCGCCACCGCCTTTTTCTATCTTCATCTGCAGCTTCAGGTCGAAGTCGCGGGTTTTATCGCCACGATAAACGATATAGTTGTTGCCTTTCGGTTTGCCCTCAAGGGTTTCTCCCACCATGACGCCGTCTCTCGATGCGCCAGATGCTGGGGTCGGCGTCCCATCCGGTGAAACTCTTGCCGTCGAAGATCTGCTTGTAGCCGGTATGCTCGTCAATGTCATAGGGTGCGGGGTCATGAAACTTAGGCATCCCAGGGATCTTCTGGCCGTTTGGACCCGTCTGAGGCGGCCCCGCAGCCGGAGACACTAGCGCCGGCGGCACAGACTGAGCGGTGAGCGCGGGGAAAATGAAATTCAGTGTCGGCTGCGAGAAAAAGCGATTGACGAAGGAAACGCGTACAGGCCGATGCGGGCATGGGTTCTGCTACCTCCCGATTGAGTTAACTCAGGAACAATAGGAGTTTGGCCCGGGAAGGTCAAGGAAGCGGCTGCGCCGATTCGATTCATCGCTTGAAATAGGCAATGAGATCCTGCCGCTCTCCGGCCTTAGGCACATAGAAATCCATCTTGGCATCTGGTACTACCGAGTCCGGGCCGCTTAACCATTTCTCCAGGGTCGCATCGTTCCAGGTCAGTCCCGAGTTCTTCAATCCCTTGGAATAGTCAAAACCCGGGACGCTCCCAGCCGTTCTTCCGTATACTCCGGCGAGCTTGGGCCCTTCCCCGTTGTATTCCATCGCGTGGCAACCAGTGCAGCGTTTCTCGAATACGAGTTTGCCCCGCGCAGCATCACCAGTGCCAGCAGAGGTTGTTGCTTCACTGCCCCCGGCATTCTTACCCAACATCGTAAGCGTGTGCACATCCGCCTGTGAAAGCTTCGCTCCCCAGTGCAGTGCGACGTACTGAAGCGGCGGCATATCCCCGCTCTTTGCCTCATGGCTAATCTTGGCCAGGAGAACTTGCTGCTGCTCCATCGACAACAGCTCCCAGCGGGAGAGGTTCATATGCTTGCGGGCCTCGACGATGTCCCGTTCTATGAGCCAGGATCCCGGAGCAACGCGGGCGTAGACTGGCCAACGGGTTTCGCTTGAGTGGCAATCCGCGCACTTGGCTACCAGCAGCGATTTTGCGTCCGGCGGCAGGTTAGCGCCCTGAAGGAGCGTGCCGAGCCCTCTCGCAGTCTCGACACGCGGATTGCCGAACGGATGCACATATCCCAACCCCGTCACCGAGGCTGTGGCCAGCAGGGCCACGATCCAAGCGCGCTTCACACCATCTCCGCCAGCGAGGAGTCGACAACGGCAAGGTGATTGTGTCCGCGAACAACGTTGACGTTGGTCACCCCCAGCACGCTCTCCAGCTTGCCGGCGGGAACCGCCATGGGGCCCGGCCCCGGCGCAGCTCCCGGTGCAGGCTGCGGGAATGCGGTCGACATCGCCGTATGAAAGCTGACGTTGCCCTCAACCTTCTGCACTATCTGATGGATGTGGCCATTCAACACAGTGACCGATCCAAAACGCTTCAGATAGCTCAGCGCCGTCGCTCCATCCTGCGTGCCCCAGCCCCACTTCTCATAGACCATCCACAGCGGGATGTGTGCGAACAGTACCACCGGCGTCGAAGCACTTAGCCCGCCCAAATCGTCTTTCAGCCATGCCAGTTGATCCGCGCCCAGGTTGCCCATTGCATCCACCTGCACGCAATTGTTCAGGCCCACAAAGTGAACTCCCTTGTAGTCATGGCTGTACCAGCCATTGCCCAGCGTCCCTTTGCCAAAGCGCTGCTTGTACTGTTCGCCATCGTCGAGCGAAAAATCATGCTCTCCGGGAACATAAAATACCTGACCCGTCTTTGCGCCCTTGATCACCTGCTCGGCTGTATCGAATTCCGCCGGCTTTGAGCTTTGCGTGATATCGCCGGTATGAATCATGAAATCTGGTTGCTTCATTCCCGCGCGTCCTGCATTGATCTTGTCGATAGCGATCTTCAGCGTGCCGGTGACGTTCTGGTTGGCCGCCTTATTGAAGCCGATATGGCTGTCGCTGATCTGTACGAACGAGAAGTCTTCTACTCTCTTTTTCTTTGCTGCATTTGTCGTATCCGCCAGCAGATTCGAGGTCGGTACGCCCGCAACCATCGACCAAACCAGCCCCGTACCTGCCCATGCCATGCACTGCAGGAAGTTGCGCCGGTCGATGCCATCTCCCGTAACCTTCGGTTCATTCGTCTCCCGAGTCCTGTTTTTCATATCGATCTCCCGCTTCATCGTTACTACCTCTGCAGCAGAAAACTGACCTCGCGGGCTTTTATTCCCCGCCGCACAAAATAATTCCTAATTTCGGGAATGCCCGAAGGTATAAAAATCTGCGGACTGAGTGACAAGCAGAAAATTCTTCGAGGTCACCTTTACAACGAATGGAGTTCGCCAACACCACTAAGCCGGACAGGTTATCCGGGTATGCTCCGGTCGGATGACAAATTTGAGCGCGCATCGTGGAGCATCGTTTACAGCCCAAACTAAACATCTCGCGAAAAACGCCTGTTTTGTGTCAGGGCACGACTTTAGTCGGGCCGTAAATAATGGGCTTGATGAGGGCTTTTAGCCCCTGAGGTATTGCTTTCCTGCCCAGTGGAGATCTTTTCCGCAAACTGTGGGCCCATCCGCGTTACCGCGAAATCTCTTCCAGCGCGAGATTGCGCGTGCGCGGGCCCATCAAGCCAATCACCGCCATCACAATCAGCATCGCTGCCGCAATGAACACGAAGACGCCGGTCGTGCCGAAGTTCTTAAGCACGCCGGCAATGGCAAACGAGGTGAAGATTGCCGAAAAGCGGCTCCAGGAGTAGACGAAGCCTACCGCGGTCGACCGGATGCTGGTTGGGAAAAGCTCTGTCTGGTAGGCATGAAAACTGTAGGACATAATGTTGCTTGCGAGCGTAAGCCCCACGCCCATAGCGATCAGGAGCATCCCACTCGAAACCTGGCTGAATGTCAGCCCGCAAACCACGATGGCTGCCGCGGTCGCGACGATCACGCTCTTGCGTTCAAATTTGTCGGCGATCCATAGACCAATCAGCGGCCCGATCGGCGCCGAAATAGCAATGATCGATGAGTACAGCAGACTGGTCGTAAGCGTGATGCCCTGCTTGACGAGCAGCGTCGGCACCCAGTTGGCGAAGCCGTAGAAGCCGACCGTTTGGCATACGTTAAAAATGATCATCATCGTTGCGCGCTTGCTATACGGCGCCCTCCACATGTCGGAGAACGTCTGGCCTGTGTCTACCGGTTGAGGGTGAATCGCAGCAGGGACGGGAAGTGCGGAACTCTCTGGCGACCATCTCCTCCAGCTTCGACACCACACGGTCGGCTTCCGCGAGCCGTCCCTTTTGCGCCAGCCACCGCGGGCTTTCCGGCAGTGCGCGACGAATGAACCAGACGAACAGAGCTCCATGCGCTCCGATGATCACAACCCAACGCCAGCCATCGAGGCCGAAGGGTTTCTTCGGTACCAACAGGTACGACAGGAACGCCACCACAGGGACGGCCATAAAGCCCACCGCCTGCTCACAGGCAAAAGCGCGTCCGCGGATATGTTTCGGCACCAGTTCGGAGATATACGTACCGATGGTTACCAGTTCCACTCCAATGCCCAGCCCTGCCATAAAACGCCAGAAGTTCAAGCCGGCGGCTGTGACCTGGAATGCCATGACAAGATTCGCGGCGGTGTAGAAAAGCAGCGAGTATGTGAAGATCGCACGGCGGCCAAAACGGTCAGCGAGAAACCCGCAACAGATGGTGCCTATGAAAAGTCCCGAGAAGAGAGACGCAATGAAGGCCGCCACCCCATGCATGCCAAAGAAGCCGGTGGTGGTAGTCGTCAGGATGCCGCTCTTCACCAGTCCGGGCGCGATATATCCGGAATAGAGCAGATCGTAAAGTTCAAAGAAAAATCCGAGGCTAAGCAAGACGACGAACTTCCACATCGTTCGCGTGGCCGGGAGCCGGTCAAGCCGGGCGGAAATCGTGGCCGCCGAAAGAGGGAGGGGCCCGCCGGGAATTTGCGTCGTTTGCAAGCTTTCCAAGCATATCGCAGCGACTGAGACTAACCGTCCGCAGTGGCGTTCGTCGCTGAAGACCCCCCGGACCGGACACTCCTGAGAATCTTGCTCACCCGAGGCCGCTCGCGGATAGGATCAAATCGAGCGTCGACAGCTAGCCACGGCAATTCCGCTTCTCTCTCTTCCCATGATTCGTTCAGAAGGGAGATTGCCTTGTTGGCATCTCCCAGGGCCAGTGACAGCCCGGCCTTCCGGAACTTGCTGTAGGGATGTGCGGGATCAAGCAGTCCAAACTCCTCTACGATTCGTGCCGCCAGGGCTCTGTCTCCGGATAGAGCGTATATTTCAGCGATACCTGTCTGGAACAGGGATTGCGCCCCAGCACCGCGCTGCAAGGTTTGCGCTATCTTTTTCGCTTCGTTGCCTTGCCCAAGCTGGACCTGGACCAGCGCCTGGTAGATAAGCACTTCCGGCGGAAGAGGCCCATACATCAGTGGCTTGGAGAAGTGCTCGGCCGCTTCCTTATATCGGCGGCTCCAAAAGAGCAACCGGGCGTAGGATGCCTTCTGACGGTAAGAAAATGGATCGATCTCTTGGGCAATCTGTAGATAGCTCCAGGCTTCATCAAATCGTCCCAGGGCAGCCAGGAAAGTTGCGAATTGACGATAGGATCCCATGGTGGGATCCCAGCTCCAGGGCACGCTTGAAGTTGGTTTCGGCCTCCTTCCAATTCCACTCCATCGCCAGGACACAAGCCATGGCCGAGTAAGCTTCGATCATCTCCGGATCAAGCTCCAGCGTATGCAGGGAGGCTTTTCTGGCTTGGGCAACAAGTTGGGCTGACCCCGGAGCACCCCGTTGTGCCATGCCAATGTAGGATTGGGCAATGCCGCAGTGCGCCCGGGCATACTCCGGTGCGGACTGCGCCACGGCTTGAAATCGAGTGAGCGCCACCGGCAGGTCCGCCACATTCCCCTGTTCCAGCAGTTCCTCGGCAGCGAGAATGGCCGGATAAACCTTGAGCAGAGACGGAGCTGCCGAAGCTTGAAGTTTGCGAACAACGGACTGCCGGGGCGCAACCCGGCTTACCACCGCCGACGCAATCTGTTCTTCAATTCGGAATAAGCTGTTCGTGTCGGGCTCGGCTTCAATCCTTTGTGACCATAGCTGGAAACCATCCGCGTTCACCAGCCTCGAAGTAACGCGGATATGATTTCCTTCTTCCCTTACCGTTCCTTCAAAGACGAACTGAACACCCAGCTTATCCGCCAGGGCGGGGATGTCATTGGCCAGCGAACCCAGCTGCATCATCGAGCTTGCCGCGATGACACGGCAGCCATCGGTGCGCATCAGTATGTGGATGAGCTCGTCGGTGATTCCCTGGGCACAGGCAGCGGATAAAGGATTACCCGACATGTCGACAAAGGGAATGACCGCTATGGGCGATCCACTGCCTGGCATGAAGAGACCGTTTTCGCCGGCGGCAGGTGTTAGCGAAGGACTATCGAGGTTTCCTCTCCAGCGAAATACGGGGACGTAACTGCCAGGCCGAAAGTAGATGAAGATAGGGTCCCCCTTGCCCTCTCCCTCGTAATACTCCTTGAGCTTGCTTCTGAGGCGGCGAGCCTCGGTCCGCACGATAGAGTCCTGGCTGGGGTGGTACGGGGGCTTACGGTCATAGACCTCGGCGCCGATCAAGTACTCCTTGAGGAGATCCTTGGTGCCGCCGATGGCATGCTCGACCGTGAATCGCAGGAAGCGGCCCAACCGGTCGGATTGCGCAAAAATCGGGCTCTGTAGAAGACGCTCAAGCTCGTCGCGGACTGCCTGCTCGGAAACCTCAATGTCATTCGCTTCGTTCACTCGGCTAAGGCTCCAGGGTCATCTGATCCAAATATCCCACGACCGCGCAGATAAAGATGACCAAGCGAAGGGACAGGACTTATCTTATTCGCTTCGCACTCCAGGCAGCCGTTTGACATCACGGTGATCTCACCGTTGCTCACGCAAAAATCGTAAGACCATTCTGTCATTCTCGAATCCATAGATCGAGAGGCGGGGTGTGACAGAGACACGCGAGACCGTGCAGGTCTTTGCTTTAGCGTCGCCGGAAATGCAAAGAGAGCTGCGGCGTCAATTAGCTCCCCTGGGTGCGACCCTGATCTTCATTGAACGGGCAGCTGAGCTCTCTTACATTACTCGTGGTCAAGCCTCCTACCACGTGGCGCTTTTGCCTGCGGCGCTGCCGGACGCGGACTGGTGGGCACTTTGGGGAAGCATTTCTTTACTAAATCCACGGCCGGCCCTTTTGGTGTACGCCCACACGGCGAACTTTCAGCTATGGTCCGGAGTGCTCGAAGCCGGGGGATACGACGTCATCGTGGAGCCGTTCACCGACCGGGAGATCCAGGGAGCAGTAATCAGGGCGGCCGCAAGCTTCGAGGAGCGCCGCCAGAACGAGACAGGCAATGAATAACTTCGTGATCGTCTGATCGCGAGCGAAAGGCAGCGATGTTTCAAAAAGTGGTAGTGGCTTACAACGAGTCTCCTGAAGCAGAGCGGGCACTCATTTCAGCTATCAGGCTCACAAAAATTATGAACGGCGAATTGGAAGCCATCACCGTTATGGCGGACCTTCCCGCTTACACTGCATTTGCCAGCGTGGGAGATCCCTCCCTGCCGCACGCGCTGAAACAAGATCGCGCCGCCTTCTACGAGCATTTACAGCAAAAGGCCCGTGCGCTCGCGCTCTCTCTCGGCGTCGAGCTCCACACCTACCTGGTCGAGGGGCATGGAGCGGAGGCCGTGGTGGATTTCTTACGTGCCCAAAAGGCGGATCTCCTGGTCCTCGGATTACACCAGCGCGATTTCTACATTTCGCGGCTATGGAGCACCGTCTTTGAGTTGGCACAGGAAGCACCCTGCAGTGTTCTCGGGGTTCACTAGACAGGAACACCAGTATTGCTAACCCGAAATTGTGGGGGAGTCACAAGAAAATGTCAAAGCGAAACATCATTGTTCCGGTGGTCACTCTGGGGGTAGCAGCGTTGCTCCTGTTCACCATCAACGGCTGCTGGAATTCATGGGAGGGCCGGGCCGGGGAACAGAAGACGGATGATGCCTACGTGCGCGCGGACATGACGCCGCTCAGTACGCGCGTTTCGGGCACGGTGCGCAGCATGGACGTTGACGATTATCAACAGGTCAAGCTGGGTCAACTCATGGTGCAGCTCGATGATCAAGACTATCGAGCCAGGCTGGAGGAGGCGAAAGCAGCGTTGGCGGGAGCCAAAGCAGAACTGGCTGACAACCAGGCTGCGAAGTTTATTCAGGACGCCAAGATTCAGAATGCGGAGACTGGTGTAGCGAAGGCAACCGCAGCGGTAAGCGCTGCCAGGGCGGCCATTACTGCCGTGCAACCTGAGGTCGAGCGGGCAGAACTCGAACGCAAGCGCCAGCAGGCTCTGATCGCTGCAAAAGCAACCACGCAACAAACGTTGGAGCAGACCAACGCCGCTGCTGACCAACTTTCAGGAACGCTTGTCGGTCAGCAGGCCGGTTTGACCAGCGCAGAAGCCGCGCTGGCCAGCAGCCATGCCCTGCTCGAAGCGGAGAAGCGGCAGCGTACAGCGCTCGATACCAAAGACGACGTTTACAAGGCCGATATCCAGGCCAAGGAGGCGGCAATCATCGTTGCTGAAGTGAACCTCGGTTATACCCGCATACTTGCGCCGACCGCGGGGGCAGTCGGAGAACGCCATGTGCGGGAGGGTCAGTTGGTCTCGCCCGGGCAGGAGGTCATTGACCTGGTCCGGGGGGATGTGTGGATCGAGGCCAACTATAAGGAGACCCAGCTTACCAACATGCGTCAAGGAGACAGGGCGGACATCAGGATCGATACCTTTCCGGGAGTCATTCTCCATGGGAAGGTGGTTCAGATCTCCCCGGCTAGCGGATCGCAATTTGCGCTGCTGCCTCCCGATAACGCAACCGGCAACTTTACCAAGGTAGTGCAGAGAATCCCGGTGAAGATTGCGCTCGACCCAGGTCATCCGCTGCAGAACGTGCTTCGCCCTGGATTTTCCGCGGTGGTTACCGTGCACGCCTCAGGCAATAACAATCGTGCGGAGGGCTCCCAGCCTTGAGCACCCCTGCACCCACATCCGGGTCTCCGAATCCAACCACTCCACCATCGGTGATTACGACGCACCCACTGCTTGGCGTCGCCGGTGTGTTGCTTGGCGCTAGTGTTGCGACCTGTACCGGGCGCTTGATGAGTGTCGGCCTGGCTGACCTGAGAGGAGCTTTGCATCTGGGTGTGGATGAGGCTTCATGGATCAACACGGCATTCAATGCATCCTTGATGTTCATTGGGCCCTTTTCTGTATATCTAGGCGGCCTGCTCGGCGCCCGGCGCGTGCTGTTGGCTTGCGCGGCTTTGTTTACCCTGGTCAGCGTAGTGCTTCCCTTTGCTCCGAGCCTTCCGGTTATGCTCGTCTTGCTGGTGCTCGCGGGCCTGACAGCGGGAACTTTTTACCCTCTCACTTTGTCTTTCGTTTTACGCAATCTTCCCATGCAATACGTGCTGCTGGGCATCGCAATGTATGCCGTGGACATTCTGTTTACTACGAACTTCGCTACTTCGCTGGAAGCGTTCTACGTAGACCACTTGTCCTGGCGCTGGATCTTTTGGAACAGCGCCGTGCTCACCCCGGTCATGATGGTCCTGGTGTATTTCGGTATCCCATGGCAGCCCTTGCCTAAGCCCAAGGAGGGGCAACCTAAACCGAATTGGAGAGGTTTCCTCTACGCCAGCCTTGGATTATCGCTGCTGTATATCGCGTTCGACCAGGGGCAGCGTTTGTATTGGATGAACTCCGGCGTCATCGTCGCTCTGGTGGCTTCTGGAGTCTTCCTGCTCGGCGCATCGGCCGTGCGTCATTTCGTCATCCCGAATCCGCTGATCAACTTCAAGTTTCTTGCCCGGCGGAACACCGTTTTGTTGAGCATAGTTCTCTTCCTCTTTCGTTTCGTGATGCTGGCGTCGGTGGTTGCCATCCCCAGCTATCTGGGCTCGATTCAGGGTTATCGTCCCCTGCAAACAGGTCCAGTCTTGTTGTGGGTTGCACTGCCGCAATGCGTGCTCGGGCTGCTCGCCATCTACCTGTTGAAGTACATCGATGCCCGGCTCATCCTGACTTTGGGTTTTGCGCTGGTGGCCACCGCTTGCCTCATGAATGCCCAGGTTTCGTCAGTTTGGTCGGGTGAGAATTTTGGCCCATCGCAGGCCGTCATGGCGGTCGGTCTGGCATTCGCATTCAATGGCATGGTGGGATCGATCATTCTCGAAGTCATCAACACAGGAGCGCTCACACGTCCGGTTGACGTTCTTACCTTCGCCGGTTTTTTCCAGACGATCCGGCTCTTCGGTGGCGAATCCGGCAGCTCCTTGATGGGGCATTTCATTCCCACGCGGGAACAGTTCCACTCCAACATTCTCGGCCTCGGGGTCGGCTTTGGCCAGACGGCAACGGATCAACGGCTCTTCGGCCTGACTGCAGGGGTGTCCAGCCAATCCCCGGGCTTGACGACCGCTGCCGGGCGAGCCGGCGAGATCTTGAGCCTGCAAATCAGGCAGCAGGCGTTCACGCTGGCCATCGCTGACAGCTTCAGGCTGATCGCGTGGGCCGCTATCTGCTGCTTGATCATCGTGGCCTGTATGGAAACTGTTCCCACTCAATATCGCCAGGTAATGCGGGCTGCCCCCGGACCCGCTTGATGCCAAGCTGGGCCCTGAAGGATACGGATATGTGGCTAAAGATAACAAAGCGCTGCTCACCTCAATTACTACCGCGGATGCTGGTGTGCGTCGTGTGGCTCGCGGCAATCTTTCCTGCTGCACGAGCGCAGCAGACGACTGCCATGCACCTTACCCTGCCCCAGGCCATCGATCTGGCGCTCAAACAGAATCGAAGCCTCAGGCTGGCGCGGTTGGGCGTTGCCGACAGTGAGCATAAGAAACAAATAGCCCGCTCTGATTATTTTCCGCACATCAAGAACGAATCCAGTGTGCTGCACATTACCCAGCTGGCTGGCGTGGAGATTCCGGAGGGAGCTTTTGGCAATCATGCGTCCACGGGGCCGATTCCGGGAGAGACCCTGTTCCTCGATCAGGGATTGCTTACGACGTATACCAGCGGCACAGGGCTGGCTCAACCCCTCACACAGATGTTCAAGATTCGCGAATCCAACCGCGCCGCCACTGCCGATATCAACAGTGCAAAGATTCAGGTCGATCAGGCAGAAGATGACGTAGTACTTAAAGTAAGGCAGGTGTACTACGGGCTCTTGATTGCTCAACTGAAAAAACAGGCCGCGGACGAGGAAGTAAATTCAAGCCAGGTAAAGGAGCAGGAAGCCCAGGATGCGGTGCGGAACGGTAGCGCCCTCGATGTATCCACTCTTGAAGGACGCGCGGGACTTCTGGACGCGAAGCAGCAGGCTCTTACGCAAACCCTGCAGATCCACTCGCTCTCGTTGACGCTGAGCGATTTGCTCGGTCTCCCGTTGGAGACACAACTGGACCTCGACAGCGATCCATCCATGGGGTCGTCATCGAGTCCTACTCGGGAAGAGTGTATTCGTATCGCGCAGGACCATAGTCCGGAGATTCGTTCCGCGGAGCAGGCGGTGGTGAAGGCTAAGGCCGGCCTTGCCGCAGCAAAAGATGCTTATATCCCCGACATCACCGGGCTGGCGCGGTATAGCTATCAAAGCGGGATTCCGTTCCTGGTGCATAACTTCGGCACCTTCGGCGCTTCGCTCAGTTATGACCTGTTTGATGGAGGCCGCCGCATTGCCGAGATCAAGGATTCGCGTACGCTCCTCTCCGAGGCCGAGCTTAATCTCGCCAAGGTAAAAGACGAAGTTGCCGTGCAGGTGGAAACGGCATACGACAAGGTAGAGCAACTGCAGAACATGGTTGGAGTCGCGCAGGAGGCCTTGGAGGTCAGGGTGGAACTTGCACGGTTATCCGATCGGCAGCTCGAACAGAGTGAGGTGTTGGCGTCCAATCGCTCCGAGGCACACGCAAAGGCGGCCTCGGCGAAGGCTTCTTATCTGGAAGCAACATTGGGGCTGTCGCTCGCCCAGGCCGATCTCAAGCGCACCATTGGCCAGCTGCCTCGCTAAAGCCTTTTGCTAATGGTGCAGACCAGAAAGCTGAACTCGACGGCCATTCCGCTAAAGTATGGCCGCACATAACTGTTCCGACCGGATCACAGTATTAGTAAAAATGCGTTAGAGGCTAGCTGAGTGCGGGTCTTCAGATTGACGGTTACGGTGTCATCCTGAAGTTTCGTCACTCCACCGTCGCTCTCTGGATCCGCCAGAAGGGAACTCGTCTGCGGCTGTCTTTCTTAGAAGGACTGCATTTGTCGAGTCTTGCTGTATTGTCTTCGACAGACAAAGGAGACTCGAGTGACGGGAATCATCACGGGAATTGGATGGCACATGGTCGGCGCCGCATCGGCTGCATCGTTTTACGCGCCGATCAGCAAGGTGAAGCGGTGGACATGGGAATCTACCTGGGCTGTGGCTGGCATTTTCTCCTGGGTTTTGTTGCCTATTTGTGTCAGCGCCGTCCTGCTACCCGATATGCGATCCTTCTACGGATCGCTGGACACAGCCGTCGTTCTCAGGACTTTCCTGTTTGGCTGCATGTGGGGAGTCGGCAACGTGAGCTACGGTCTCACCATGCGCTATCTTGGCATGTCGCTTGGTATCGGAGTGGCCATCGGCGTCACCCTGGTGGTGGGAACTCTGATTCCGCCGCTCATCCATGGCCAGGGTGGCGACCTTATCAGTACGCGCGGCGGCCTGCTCACGCTATTAGGTGTTGCCGTCGCACTTTGCGGCATTGTCATTGTGTCCGTAGCGGGGCATCGCAAAGAGATCGCGCTGGGTGCCGAAATTCGCGAGTTTGATGTGAAGAAGGGGCTGATGCTCGCTGTCATGTGCGGCATCTTTTCCTCCGGCATGTCGTTTGCTATGGATGCGGCCAGGCCTATTCAAGCCTCAGCGATTCTTCTCGGGGTTAAGCCGCTGTACTCTGCGCTTCCCAGCTACGTCATCATCATGGGTGGAGGAGGTCTGGTCAATTTTGCTTACTGTTTCAGCCGGCTCTTCTTCAAGAAGGAGCTTTCGTTGAAGGCCGACCTCGCTATGCCCGGCGCTACGCTGCTCAAGAACGGATCGCTCGCCGCCACCGGCGGCATCATGTGGTATCTCCAGTTCTTCTTCTACGCGTGGGGAGCAGCCAGCATTCCAGCGAGCTACGCTTATGTGAACTGGATGCTGCACATGAGCGGCTATGTTTTGTTTGGTGGGATGGTTGGGCTTGCGCTTGGCGAATGGGCTGGTGTGGGTAACAAGCCGGTTCGCCTGCTGTGGGCGGGGATGGTGGTCATCATTGTGGCGGCCAATATCGTCGGCCTCGGTATGGCTTCGTAGGCAGATATCGGATACCACCGTGTTGACTGTCAGCGCAAGTGATCGGACTCGAGATGGGTCGTCTCAACAGCATGCACATCTACAGGCTGCGCTCTTTGTCCAGGTACGCGTTGCGTCACCCGCTTTCCAGGCAGATGACCTCGATTTCCAATTGCTCGCCTTCATGGAGTTGAATCGGGTCGGCCAGATAAACCCTGGTCTGCTCCTTGTTCTTCTCTAGTCGCGTGGTTATTTTCTTGCCGGTCGACTGACGCAGTTGCTTTGGAGCCGGTGCGGCCAGCGTGCAGGAGCGGCACGGCAAAGTGCCGGCCAGCGTCTGAATCGTGAAGCTGACTCCACCGCCTTGCGTGCGCTTGAGAGAATAGGTTCCCCAGCCTGTGCCCGTTGCCCAGAAACAATGGAAGTTCTCGTGCGGCAGCTGCGGCAGCGCCATCACATGGGCGCGATCCCCTTCATAATGGAATCCGCTGAGGGCCACCACGCTCGACCACGAGGACATAGCCCGGGCATAGTGATGGCCGCACTCCGCCTCATCCCAGGGGTTGCGCTTGACCCCGTCGTAGCGGGCGCGCAGATTCTCAACGTACTCTACCCCTTGCGGAATCATGCCGGAGTAGAACATCAGCGCCGCGGTCGAATGCTCCAGGCCAGTCC
The DNA here is from genome assembly GCA_963775365.1 of uncultured Acidobacteriaceae bacterium. Taxonomy (GTDB): domain Bacteria; phylum Acidobacteriota; class Terriglobia; order Terriglobales; family Acidobacteriaceae; genus PALSA-350. The sequence continues at coordinate 55,865 of CAVZJL010000008.1, forward strand.
ATGCCTCTGCGTAGTAGGGAAACGGAATATGCGGCCGAGGCGCCTTTCCGTAATCGCATACCACCACGGCAGCTTCATTATTCAGCGCATAGGTACGCTGTACGGTGTCATGGTCCACCAGGCTGCGTTTGTAGTTGTAGCGATAAATCGATTCCAACGCGGTGCGCACATGCTCTGGCGAAACCAATGGTCCCAGCCCGGCTATATCGGCGAGATATTGTCCCAACATCTGATCGATCAGGCAGCCCTCGCCAACTTGATACTCTGGCTGTTCCGTATTCTCGCTGCCCATGCCACTGCGCAGTTGGGGTGAAATCTGGTCCGGACGGAAGCCTCGAATCTGCTGGATATAGAACTCATTGCGAAATAGGTTGGCGTCGATCCAGCGACTGCCCATCTCGAACAGTCTTCGATACTCATTCGCCGAGGCGTCATCGCCGGCGGCACGCCCCATCTCTTCCGCCGCGCGCAAAGCCCCCAGGTAGTAGATACCGCACAGGGGATTCGGGCCGTAGAACTCCACGTCGTAGGTATTGTGCTGAACACCATCCAGGACACCGTCACGGTTCGCATCCCAGCCTCCGGGAATCCAGGCGAACTCTATGGCCTTCTTTACGCGCGGCCACATGGTCTTAAGCCACGCCTCGTCTCCGGAAAGCTTCCAATCCAGGTAAGCGTGGATGATCTGCCCCATCTGCCCGTCTGCCGCCGCGATGTGGTATCTCTCCTTGCCGTCGGGAAGCAGTTGGCGAAAACGCATGCCGCCCTGGTCGTCCATGCTGTACCCAAAGGCGGCCTCACGCAGCGATCGCGCATACGAGGGAAAGAGAAACGTGGTTGCCGTCTCGTAATTCCACACATGGGTGCAGTTTCCGAAGCAGCAGCCTCAATGATCGTCGGAGCCCTCGAAGCCATGGAATTCGCCATCCGCGGTGCGAAAGCAGGTGGTCGTTGCCAGCGTGGAAAGGTTAGCGCTCGCCGCTTCTTTGACTGCTGCGGGCAGCGTGCTGGCAGGCGAATGCATTGGCAAAGGTGCGCGTGCGGGATTCCAGCGACTCGAGATTGGTCGCGGTATATTCGGCCGCCTCCCACGCATCCTTGAAGCGCGTGGCATAGTAGTTGCCGATGATGGTGTTGCCCTCGCCCTGGGGAGCGTCCCATCCGCACCACTCCGGGGTGCGGTTGGGGAAGTGCCAGGCTAACAGGAAAGTGAATTCCGCCGACCCGCCGGCCGGGATCGATCTCTGCTGGCAAAGTGCCCCGACCGCGCTCAGCGACGCGGGCTCGTTCAGCAGTTCCCCATCCTGCGAAAAGGCATCCCAAAACAACATGGGCGAATTCCACCAACGCCCTCGCGGCCAGCCGCGCCAATGGGTGGTCTGCGCACCTTGACCGGAAAGTACCGCAAGGGCAAAGCTGCCCTGCATCGGGTCGCCGGCGGCCACGCTTGGATTGGTCATCAGGAGACCTTCCAGCTGGCTCGGCCGTGCGGTGCTCATTCACGCGCGGGTCCTTGGGGTCGCGTGCCTGGTCGGCTCTGGTGGGGGCCTTAACCGGGTTGTCGATGGAAAACGAAATGGCGACGGCTGCGCTTGAACGGCCGGGGTTGCTCACGCGATAGCGCAAGATCGCAACCGGCAGGCCCGAGGCGTCAGGATCATGCGGGATGAAGGGCGAAAAAGCGTCGAGCTCAATCTTGACCGGCAGGCTGGGGTCTTTGAATTGAAGATGCGCCAGCGGGTACTGCGCGGTAAATTCGGCGGTGGCAATGCGGCTTAGGCCGGGTGAATTGTTCGAGCCCAGGCCGTCCTGGCCTTCATACGGGCGGCAGAATGCGTGCTTCCAGAACGCGCGCGATGGGCTTCGCATCCCCGGCTTTGATCCAGATCGCGGGAAATGCGTATGGCGGCGAAAAGCCTTTGTTGGGCCGATTGAAAATCTCCCAATCGCGCAGTTGACCTCGCCCTCCCAGGGCGAGGCTTCCGGAGCCGACGCCGCCCAGCGGGAAGGCAAGCATCTTGAGCTGATCGCCGGTGAAGACGCGCGGAAATGCGATCTTTTCCGCGGCTTGGTGTGGGTGCGGCTGTCGCGGTCTCCGCCTCTGCAAACGGAGACCAGTGGGGAATTTGCGTGGTAGCGCCGATAGCGCCCGCAGCCTGCTTGAAGAAATCCCGACGCCCTATCCGATACTTGCCGGCCATTGACCCCTCGCGCACGATTCGCCGTGCGGCTCTGCTGGAAATGCAAATCTAGTGTAGTCGCGCGACGCGTTGATTGACTTCGCGGGATACTTTACTCATGTCGTTTTTCTGCAAATGGTAGGTGTCTACCAATAAGTCTCCGCCGACATACACTTTGGCCAGATTCATGGCATTGCAGGCCAGCACCACGGCGGCATAGGGATCGACGACAGGCCCGCGCTCCACCAGTTTGGGATCGACAATGATGATGTCGCCAAACTTGCCTACTTCGAGACTGCCCACTTTGTCCGCGACTCCGAGAACCTCCGCGCTCCCCATGGTGTGGAAGCGCAGCACGTCAATCGGCTGCAGAATTTTCGCGCTTTCGTATTTTGCGCGAATGACATAGAGGCCCATGCGCATATTCTCGAATGGATCCGGAAGGTCCGAACTTCCTTCGCCATCGACCCCCATGCCCACCTTGACGCCCATCTTTCGATATTTGGGAATGTCGGCAATGCCCGACGCCAGCCGGCCATTCGACATGGGGTTCCATACCATTCCGGAGCCGGCGGCCGCCACCGTCTTCAAGATGGCATCATCGGGATGGATGAAGTGCCCAAAGCTTACGTTCGGGCCCAGGATGTTGGCCGCAGTAATGTATTTGAAAGTGTCGCGCTGCGCCTGCTGGTTTACTGGAGATTCCAGGTAATGAATCTCCGAGTAGAGATGGTAATCGCGGAGAAACGAAGCATCGAGCTGAAGGGCCTGGGGCGTGGTAATCCATCCCGAGTAAGCCATCTTTAAGACGGTCGGGCGGGACATATCTTTCCTGGCATAGGCTAGAAATTTCTCCAGGTTGGCGCGGCGAACCTGCGGGGTTGAGTTGCCTGATGGCTCGTAGGAATGAATAAAGCGCATTCCGGAATCGAGCTCTGCCCGCCACTGATATTCCTCGAAAGCCTCGTTATCTTTGCGCGCATAGGCGAAGTTGTAAACCGATGTGATTCCATGAACCAGGTGATCGAGCGCGCCTTCCAGAGTGAACCAGTAGTAGTCTTCCGGACTGGTCCCCAGTTCCCGGGTTTCCAGTGCTTCCACCCAGCCTGTCAGGGCAGGGTACTGGTAGACATATTGGTCCGTAGCCAGTCCGCGAAAGGCACTCTCCGACAGATGGCTGTGCGCAGAGATAAAACCAGGGAGAACGAACTTTCCTTTGGCGTCATAGGTGGTCTGCGCTTGCATCCCTGAGGGAGGGTTGCCCTTGCCGATTGCTTTGATCTTTCCGTCGCTGCCGACCAGGATGTAGCCAACGAACGGTTCTGTCTGCCCGGGCTTCATGGTCAGGTTCGTGCCGTTGACGATGAGCAGCTTATCTACGGCGAAGATGCGGTAAGGGCACAGCAGAACAGCCAGGAAAACTGCGCAAAAAAAGCCCCAGCGACCGGGAAAGATCATCTTCTCGGATCCTCCATTTTTTATCCCGCGCAGTAATCTCCGCGCGAGGGATACATCGGGGCCTATGTGATTTTTCTGCCAGTAGGGGATATAGAGTACCATCACTCGCTCGGAAATTCTGGGATCAGCGGTCCGAAGGGACTCCGGCTGGCCCTACGGCGCGGGCCGGAACCGAGCGTGAAAAAGGTTGGCGATGGTATTGGGCTGGCTGTAAAGTCATTGTTACCCCCAAAAGCTAAAGCCGGCGTGTGCACATGCAGACTGGAAGGCGTCACCCGGTCAGCACAACCTGAATTTATGCCTGAAGGTCTCCTGAGGTGAGCACTTTGTCCATCAGCAGTTCAAGAGATGGCCTGGAGTCTGGTTTTTCTGCCTGTACCGCCGGCTTGGCCGGAAGATCAAAGCGGGGCACAATCCTGCTTATCGAATGCTGCCTCGCGGTGCTGGCGCTCGCCGGACTCCGCGCCCTTGCCGACCCGGTTTCAACCGGGACCAAGTTGGAGATTCGCCTAAAGGAGCCGATCAGCTCCTACGCCACAAAGCAAGGAACCAAAATCTCTGGCGTTTTGATCGCCCCAGTGACCGAGGGAGGCGACATGCTGCTCCCTCTCGGAACTACCGTGGAAGGCTCCGTTGTATCGGTGCGCAAGGTAGGGATTGGGGTTGCCCATGAGACGGCCCGGATCCAACTGCGGTTCGATCGCGTGCTTCTTTCCGACGGAAAAACCTTTCCCTTGCAATGCCGCATTACCGAAGTAGAGAATGCCCGGGAATCCGTGGACAAGGAGGGCCGTATTCAAGGAATCCGTTCCACCGCCACGTTGAGCTATCGCGCTTCGGGTTTTGTCGGCAGCCTTGCCTTTGGCGACCCAATCGCGGCCATCTTCACTACCGCCGCTTCCGCTTCCGTCCTCAGATTCTCAGAGCCCGAGATTTCTTTACCCGTGGGCACGGAGTTAATTGCCGAGCTAACCGCTCCGATTGTCCTTCCCAAGGAGGAGGCAGCGGTCGTCCCACCCATTGCGACCACGGATGCTATGAGGAAAGAGCTTAGCCATTTGGTGGAGCAGTTGCCGTTTCGGACATATACCCAAAAGGATCACATCCCTTCCGACATAACCAACCTGATCTTCATCGGCAGCGCCGGCGCCGTGGAGCGCGCGTTCGCCGCCAGCGACTGGGTGCAAGTGGACTCGCTGACAGCCGGCTCAACCTATGCCACCATACGCTCAGTCGCCGAGAATCAGGGTTACAAAAGCGCACCCATGTCGACCTTGTTGCTCGGCGACCAGGCTCCTGCTTATGCCTACGCCAAGACGTTGAATACCTTTTCCAAACGCCACCATCTCCGCATATGGGGCAGCTCTCTCGACTGGTATAACCAAAGCGTCTGGACCTCGTCATCGACGCACGATACGGGCATCGGTTTTTCCAAGAAGAATAAGACGTTCATCCATCTGATCGACAGTCACATCGACAACGAACGGGCGAAAGTCGTCAACGATCTGATTTTTACCGGGTGCGTTTCGCACGTGCAATTGGTTACCCGGCCGTGGATTCCCAAGGACGCGAAGAATGGAACTGGGGAAGATCTCATCACCGACGGACGGATCGCGGTGCTCCAGTTGAACGAGTGCCTCGGGCCGCAGGCTAAGCCGGAGCCTGCCGGGGATGCGCTGCCGATCCATGGCAATCGCATCGACCGTGTGTCGCGGCAAACCGTGCTAACGCTGAAGAACAATGTCATGCGCGACAACGTAGTTGTGATGGCTTATTCCGGCATTCGCACCGGTGTTTCGGAAATGAAGAAGAAGGACACTCCGCGAACCCCGCGAAGCATGGATGTCGAGGGGGATAAGTACACCATCAATGGGCCCGATGGACACCAGAACGATTACACATTCTCGTCCTCATCGATCATGCACGGCGCCCCGGAAACGATGGACGCAGCTGACCGTTGGAGACCGCCCTCGGTCGAGATCGGCTTTCGAGGATCCTGGTTGGTCTACGGCGGCGGGAATGGCGGTGCAATCGGGTTCATCCTGGACTCCATCGATCCTCCCGGGGATCAGATCGTCATTGCGCTCGGCAATTCCATGCACAACGGCTGGAATCTTGGAGGCTCCGTCACCCTTGACTCGCAAAAGTACCTCTCCCAGGAATTTAGCTACAATTACAGTTTCAGTACCTTTCGTATGGGATTGACGGTGGTCGATAACGACTCCACAACCGCTACTGTGCAGAACGCATTTGCCTTTGCAGACACCGGGCTCCGGACTTCCCAGGTGTCCTATAACCTGCTTATCAATATGCGTCCAAAGACATCGCGGTTGAGGCCGTATTTCGCGGTCGGGCCTGCTCTGCAGCTTATGCATTTGGACGACGCCCCGATCAAGAAGGCGCCCAACTACTTTAGGCTGGGGCTTAGCAACATCGGGCTCCTGAGTGCCGCCTATAATTTTGGCAGTACACCTCCTCTGGAAGGCGGCGGCATTTTTCAGGTTGGATTCAACTACGGCGGTGGTATCCGCTATCGCCTGACGCCTCGGTGGATGTTTCGCTTGGACTACCGCGAGACGCTGGTGTCGCAGCCCGATTTCTGGACCAAGTCAAAGGCCAGCATTCTCAGCGGCATCGAGTTGGACAATGCGACTCTGACCTACGTCGGGCCTGTGCTGGATGGACCCATGCGCCAAGAGCGCATTGGCGGGGGACTATCTTTTACCTTTTGAATTGACTGTAGACAAAGGCGGGAGGAGTGATGAACGCGGGCGAATTTCGCGAAGTCGGGCATCGCGTGGTGGATCTGCTCGCTGAGTACCTGGAGAACATTGAGGAGCGGCCAGTGTTTCCCGACGCACAGCCGGCGGCCTTAACCGGCCTCTTCGCCGAGGCATTGCCTCAGGATCCCAGTTCTGCGGAGTCGGTTTTGGGTGAGTTGGAACAGAAGCTTCTGCCTAACTGTACCCATGTCGGACATCCAGGCTATATGGGATTGATTACGCCCTCGCCAAGCCCCATTGGAATCATCGCGGACTTCATTTGCTCCGCTCTCAATCAGAACATTGGGGCCTATACCCTTGGACCTGCTGCGGTCGCCATGGAGCGACGCACCGTCCGCTGGCTCACTGACCTGGTCGGCTACGGTGAGGATGCGGGTGGCAACCTGACGAGCGGCGGGATGATGGCGAATTTCACCGGCCTCAAGTTGGCGCGGGACTCTATTTCGGGTGACCGGATTCAGCAGCAGGGTGTCCAGGAACGATGGGCTGTTTACGCATCGGAAGAACGGCACGTCTCGGTGGATAAAGCGGTGGACGCGGTGGGGCTGGGACGTCTGGCGCTGCGTGCGCTGCCCACCGACCAGGAATTCCGCATACGGCTGGATGCGCTTGAGGCTGCTATCGAGGAGGACCACAAAGCCGGCATACGGCCCATGTGCATCGTGGGCATTTTCGGAACCACCAACACCGGGGCGATCGATCCAGTACGCGCGCTGCGGGCGATCGCGGATCGCGAAGGAATGTGGCTGCATATCGATGCGGCTTATGGCGGTGGCATGTTGCTCTCCCACGCATGGCCCATGCGCGACCAGGGATTGGAACTGGCAGATTCGGTCACCATTGATCCCCACAAGTGGTTCTACGCGCCGCTGGATGTAGGTGCGATCCTGGTCAAGGACGACCGGCGATTGACCGCGTCTTTCGGTCTCAAGCCCGCATATCTTACCGACGAGTTCGATCGCGCGAACGAGCGCTACCAGTACTACGTTCACAGCTTCGAGCAGTCGAGACGCTTTCGCGGGCTCAAGGTATGGATGAGTTTCAAGCGCTACGGCGCACGCCAGATCGGGGAATGGATCGACAACAATGTACGCCAGGCGAAGCATCTTTACTCGCTGGTAGAAAAACATCCTGACTTTGAGGCGGCAAGTGAACCGCCGCTGTCGGCGATCTGTATTCGTTTTCGAGGCGCGGATCTGGATGAGGCGCTATCCAAGGAACTGCATGCGAAGGTTGCCAGGCGAGTGGAACAGAGCGGGAAATTCTGGTTCTCGACCACGGAGCTGAAAGGGAAGGCGTACTTTCGCCTCAGCCCGGTGAACTTTCGCACCCGCACGGAACATATGGATCAATTGCTGGCATTTCTTGAGCAGGAATGCCATACCGCGTTAGCAAGCGTCCGCGCGGATAATCAGCAGGAAATTTAGAGGGTTTCGACTTCTACTTCCGCGCGGTCGAGTCCAGCTTTTCCTGGGAAAAGACCACCGCCAAATCACCCTCGAGCGAGCGAAGCCGCTTTGTGCCGCTTTTTACCAGGCGAAGAAGACTGGCACGAGGCCATCGCGGTGGATTCCCGGATGACCAGTTCCGGTTCCATGATCACCTGTGGTGCATACGGGGCCTTTGGGTGATTGATCCGGTTGAGCAGTGATTCAGCGCCCGCCTGGCCCATAGCGCGGAGGGGCTGGCGAATGGTGGTTAGGCTGGGAATGCCGAAAGGGGCGCTGAGCACGTCGTCGAAGCCGATCACCGAGACGTCTTGCGGGACGCTGAGCCCAGCTTCGTGAAGGGCCCGAATGGCCCCGAAAGCAGCGATATCGTTAAATGCGAAAAGCGCCGTGAAATTCCTGGTACGCGACAGCAGGGCCTTCACCGGGCCATACCCCAGAGAGGGCGACCAACTGTTTTCCGTCAGCTTTATCAGCAGATCTTGGTGCACCTCCAACCCGAAGGCGCAGGCCGTCTGCATGATCTCCCGCCAGCGATAGTCCGTATCGACCGTCTGTTCCTGGCCTCTCATGAACGCTATTCTGCGGTGGCCCAGGTCGGCAAGATGTTTGAGGGCCAGATGAGCGGCCTGTTTGTGGTTCAGTTGGATATTCGTTACTCCGGCCACATCCTGGTGGCCGGAAATGGAGACAATCGGTACAGAGACCTGCGGTGGAGTCGGAGTATTTACAAGAAGTAGTCCGTCCACGGACCGTTCGAGCAACATCCGCGGATATTCCTCGAGCAGTTCCGGCTGCCAGTAATGGGCAGCCATCAAATAGAAGTATTTCGCGGCCATCAGGTACTCTTCTACGCCGTTCATTACCAGCGTGAAGTAACCCTCGCTCATCTCTGAGACTAGGACGCCGACGGACATACTGCGTTTCTTACGCAATGAACGGGCGAAATAATTGGGTCGATATTGCAGCTCGCTAGCCGCAGCCAGGATTCGCTTCCTGGTGGCGAGCGGAATCGCCTGCGCAGCCGGTGCATCGCTCACGACGACGGATACGGTCGTCAAAGAGAGCCCGAGGTGGCTCGCCAGGGTGCGTAGGGTTACCGGTCCATCCTTTTCAGGTGCTTTCTTCAAGGGCAAGACGGAGTGTTGCATTGTTGGTCGTAGGTTGTCAAAACGAAAACGGTCTGCATTTCTCCCTCCTGCCCTCTCTGTTACGAGGCTCTCCGGTGATTGGTTCCAACAAGCTGAAAATAAATCTCTTGGCAACCTCTTGGCGGCCGGCGGAAACCTTTCTTCCTGGAGCAGAATCCGTTCTGTTCCACCGTTGGCTGCCACGCCGGGGACCGGAACAGCATACCGGCGGTGGGCTCGCGATAGGCGGACCGATCGAAAACTCCCGTCTCCGCGCCTGGAAGCTGGCTTGGTGTGACCGGATTCGATGGCCCGCGAGGATTCCCAACTTCGATAGATCACTCGGAAGGCCCCGAACGTATTCAACCTCCATCATGGTAAGTGGCAAGTGTAGGCATCGTTAATATGTGCCTATTCCTGTCACCATTATGCGGAATCAATGTCGACCCTCGATTTCACTTTGTGTCACCGTCGTAGTTTTGTGTAAACCGGCGTGACGTCGAAGGCAAAACAAAAGACGCAAGGCGCCAGCACACTGCCTTCGATGACACCAAATTCCCTTTAAAGAAACGATTCTTCTGCAAACCGTGATCTTGACAGCCGTATGCTGCGTTCGATAATCTCGCCCTCGGTCGATCATCCTCTTCTCGCAAGTTCTGAAAATGACAGATCGCCGAAAGACCTGCCAACCCGCGGCGTGCGGTGTGAGGCAGTAACGACAGTAAATATTCGTTCGTGCGCCTTTTGGAGGAAATATGTCTTGCGAGACGTCGTGGCAGAGCCCTGCCTTCTCCCCGAGTTGTCCTGCCGAAATCCAATACAAGCAGAGATCAATCGTCACCAATTCTCTCCTGAAGCCAGGATTCTTCTTTCAGCTTGCTTTGCTGGCGTTCCTCGCCGTGTTCTTTCCCGGAACGAAGCTTCACGCGCAGACCGGCTTGATCACAGGCACCGTGGTTGATCCGTCAGGGGCCGCGATTCCCGGGGCTCATGTTCAGATCATCAACCAGGCGACAGGCGCCATTACACGCGATACGATCGCCGATGCGAGCGGCACATTCCGTGCGCTGAACGTGCCTGCCGCCACCTACAGGATCAAGGTGAGCGCCCCGGGTATGGAGCAGCTCGATCGTAATGGCGTCGTGCTTGACCAGGACCAGAGTCTCGGTTTAGGGCAGCTGGCCTTGACCCTTGGGCAGGCCTCGCAGACCGTAACTGTAACTACGCAAACTCCTTTGATTGACACGGCCACCTCGAACAACTCGCAGGTCATCGACCAGCGCCAAGTTACCGAGCAGCCATTGAATGGCCGCGACTTCGAGTCGCTGATGACGACCTTGCCCGGCGTAGTCACCAACAATAATTCTCAATTTCGCCTGGTCTTCAACCAGACCGATGACTTTCTACGTCAACGGCATGCGCGGCACGGCCAACAACTTCTTCCTCGATGGCGTGATCAACACCGATGTGGGCGCCAATGACGGCGAATACACGAATCTGAGCATTGATGCCGTCGGCGAATTTAAGACGCTCACCGGGAACTTCAACGCCGAATATGGACGCAGCCCAGGGGTTATGATCCTGGTGAATACCAAGAGCGGCGGCCAGCGCTTCCACGGAACCGCATACGAATTCAACCGCAACACGGACTACAACGCCAACGACTGGTTCAGCAACCATGACGGTTCGCCGCGGGCCAATTTGAAATTTAACCAGTTTGGCGGCAATATCGGCGGCTATATCCCGATCCCGAAAATCTCGCCGAGAAGCAACAAGAGGGCCTTCTTTTTCTTCAACTATGAGGGGACACGTGCCGACCGGCCCAACGGGTCTACCTACTACACCATGCCCCAGCCGTCGATGCTCGGCATCGGCACTCCAAACGGCGAGGCCGATCTCTCCCCTGCCTACCGCCCAGGCAATCATGTGCGATTTCAATGGAACCGTTAACACCTGCACGGATATTCATGACACCAATGGCAATCTAGTGCAGAACGGCCAGGTGTTTGTTCCGGGCACGATCAAGTACAACCAATATCGGCGAGGTGGCGACGGGTACGCCATACCCAGGGAACATCATTCCCGCTTCGCAATTCAATAGTCAGTACGCTGCGATGATCAAGTACTTTACCCCGGGCTACCGTGGGACTTTTGTTCATCCCACCTTCAACAACGGATTTGGCGACGAGCAACAAATTAACTTTCAGGACACCTACCAGTTCTACAAGAACCAATATGTCGCTCGTGTCGACTTCAATATCGGGCCGAAGGCAAATGCCTTCTTCCGCTATGTGGATGACCGCCAGCAGGAGAGCGACGGTTACGGCATCTTCTCCGGGAATAGCTTTCCCGTTCTACCGCAATACCGCAAAAAGCCAGGCAAGAGCTACGCCTGGAGCCTGGTGAACGTGATCTCCCCGACGCTGACCAATGAAGCAACAGTCGGTTGGCTCCACTTGACGCAGGTGGTGGACATTGTCCAGGGCACGTCACCGGCCTTATACAACAAGGGGGATCTCGGCTTTACCTTCGAGGATATCTATCCGGCAACCAATACCCACAACCTCGCCCCGAACATCAATACGGGAGATGGCTACATCAATATCAGCCCATTTCCTTCCGGTTGGACTTCGACCGGGAATACGGTGGTGGCCACGGATGACGTGACTAAAATCTGGGGCAACCACGTGATCAAGTTCGGTTTGTTTGCCGATCTGAATGAGAATGGCCAGGAAGGAACCTGGACAGAAAACCCCAACATAAACTTCGGCGCCAGCAATCAAAACCCCGCCAATAGCAACTCAGGCATCGGGAACACCCTGCTGGGCAACTACACCACCGTCAGCCAATCGAACATCTTCGCCTTCGGCCACTTCCATTTTTTCCAATATGAGGGCTATGCGCAGGACACCTGGAAGGTGAGCCCAAGACTTACGCTTGACTACGGTCTTCGTTACGAATTCGTCGGTCCGACCTATACGGTTGCACCTTATCACGCGTATTACTTCAGTCCGCCCGCCTACAATCCGGCCGATGCGGTGGCGATCAACATCGCACCCAATATTCCTGGACAGGTGCCGACGCAGGGCTCCATCATTACCGGTTCCGGAAACCCGTACAACGGCATGGTGCAGGAGGGTACGGCTGGATTCCCCAAGGGCGGCCTGAACTACCGCTGGAACAACTTCGGTCCTCGCCTCGGCTTTGCCTATGATGTGTTTGGCGATGGCAAGACCGCGCTTCGCGGTGGCTTTGGCATCTTCTATGAGCGCTATGAACAGAATGTCTTCAACTTCGGAGGAGTCAGCAATCCTCCCACCGTTTATACGCCGACCATCTACGGCGGTAACATCGGGAATATTTCTCCCGCGTTGGTCAACGGCGCTCCTCTCACTCCAGCTTCCGGAGTTCTGGGGACCGATCGACCGGGCCAGATTCCCACGACCTACGGTTACAACCTGGGCCTGCAGCGTGAATTGCCGTACAACCTGGTCTTCGACATCGGCTACGTCGGCAACGTCAGCCGGCACCAGATGTACAACCAGCAACTGGAACAGTTACCGCTAGGGACCACCACGAGCACGAATATCCTCTCTACGGTCAACAACGTGCAGGCGGCGATCTTGCCTTACAAAGGCTATAGCTCCATTCAGTACAACGTCTTCGGAGCTAAGAGCTGCCTACAACGCCCTGCAGGTCAAGGTGTCTCGCCGATTCAGTAGCAAGCTCACCATCAACGCGGACTATACCTGGGCCAAGGCGATCGACCTGGACGACGTCGACAACGATCAGAACGTCTTCCCGGAATACACCAACCTCAAGCCGTTTTATGCTCCTGCCGGCTTCGACCGCCGGAATGTCTTCAACTTTCAATACGTTTACAACCTGCCCCAATTCAAAGGCTCCAACAAGTTGGTGCAGCTTACCGCCGGCGGCTGGGAGTGGTCGGGCGTCACCCAGTTCTGGGGTGGAACTCCTTGCCTGAGTGGCGGCGCTACAGGCGCGACTACGAATGATGCCTGCGACCTCGCTGTCACCGGCGGCGGCAACTCTAGGGAAATGGAGGGTTCGGCCACATCCGGCCCGACTACACGGGCGGTCCGATCATAACGCCCCACAACCACAACGTGCCCGCGGGTCAGTTCCCATGTGGTATCAACCCAGCGGCCTTTGCGGTTCCCGCCAATGGCAGCTACGGCAACTTCCGCCGCAACTCGATCTACGGCCCGGGAATCGACAACTGGAACATGTCACTGTTCAAGAACTTCAACTTCACCGAAAACACCCGGATTCAGTTGCGGTTCGAGGCGTACAACGTCTTCAACCATACGCAGTGGGGAACGATCAACAACGATTTGTCAGCGCCGACTGCCTGGAACGTCTTTCGCCGGTGCGAATGCGGGTTCCTCCGGCCAGATCACCTCGGCGCGTGATCCCCGTCTGCTGCAACTCGGGGGTAAGTTCTACTTCTAAGCTTGTCTGGGATAAACGGCCGGACCCACAGCATGGGTCCGGCCTGTTTTTTTGAGGTGTTCAGAGTTCCACTCAGCACCCTGCCAAGGTGGCGGCTACCCATGGCATAAGGGAGGTGGATTGCACACTTATCCTGGTGCCATCATCTTGCAAGTGTGATCTAAACTGATGAAGCAGACCTCTTCATGAAACCTCTTGTATCCGCTATTTCGATCGTCTTGCTCTTTCTCCAATCGCTGTGCGGGGTCTGGGGGCGGATACAGCCAGGCAAACATTTGAGTCTGCGACCCAGGCTTTGAACGCAGGGGACTACCCGGCGGCGGAGGCAGGTTTCAATCAAAGTGCTGGAACTTGATCCGCGCAATGTCAGCGCGCTTGCCAACCTCGGTGTCTTGTATGCCAAGACCCATCGCTACGGGAAGGCGATCGAGGTATATCAACGGGCTCTCCGCATCAGCCCTCAGTTGCGTGAGATTCAACTCGATCTTGGGCTCGCCTATCTCAAGCAGGAAGACTACGTCCATGCGTTGCCATATTTCCGGCAGTTGCACGAGCGATCTCCTTCCGACCATCAGGCCACCATGCTTCTGGCTACATGCCTCACCTTCAGCGGGCATCCCGATCAAGGCCTGGGCTTGTTGAAGCCGTTGACGGAGGCGGAGGATCCGGACCCCGCGGCACTCTATCTGCTGGGCGTAGCCTATGCGCGCGCCGGGCAGGCGCAACAGGCCCAGGATGTATTCACCAAGCTGTTTGCCGACAGCGCGACTCCGGCGCAAGCCAATTTTCTGCTGGGCCACGCCTATTACGACGGGGCGCAATTTCCCGAAGCGGAGCAGGCCTACCAGGCAGTGCTGCAGGCGGACCCTTCGTTTCCCGGGGCTCATCGCGAGCTGGGCAAGGTATACATCAGCCTGCAAAAAAACGACGATGCGGAAAAGCAGTTGAAACAGGCGATCGAGGCTGACCCGCAGGATGCGAGCGCCTTGTATTTTCTGGGTGCGCTGCTGGTCCAGTCGCAGCGTTATCGCGGAAGGTCTGTCCTATCTTGAAAAGGCGCAGACGCATGACCCCGGATTCGTGGGCCACTTATTTCTATATGGGAAAGGCGCAGTTTCAGCAGCACGATACCGCGGCTGCTGTGCGCCTGCTCCGCCAGGCCGTAGAGATGAATCCTGAGGACGCGGGATCGTTTTACCTGCTCGCCCGGGCCTTACGTTCCGAGGGCCATGTGCAAGAGGCGGATGCGGCCATGCAGCGCGTGGTGCAACTGCATACCTCCTCGCTGGACGCGGAGAAACATGCTCTGAAAGACGCCGGCGTGGTGGGTGCGCGCTGACCGCTAGGGGTGCATCACCAGGGTTCGTTCCAGGCGGAAGGTCATGCCGTCTCGGCCGGCACGCTGATTTCTTTGCCCCGGGTGAAGAGCTGGGTCAGCGCACCGCCGCCGGCTCCCGCCAGGGCGCCAATGCCGGCGCCTTTCCTCCGCCAAAAACAGCGCCCATCAGCGCGCCGATGCCGGCGCCTCCGCCGGTCATATTCGGCCGTGCGGCGGTTAGCTCCGAGACCGCTCCTATTGCTTTCCGTCACCGAAGAGGTATCGACCCGGTA
This sequence comes from uncultured Acidobacteriaceae bacterium, assembly GCA_963775365.1. GTDB lineage: Bacteria > Acidobacteriota > Terriglobia > Terriglobales > Acidobacteriaceae > PALSA-350. The sequence goes on from CAVZJL010000008.1 coordinate 70,948, forward strand.
TTGTTCGCCATGAACGTCGACGGAGTAAAGGTCCAGCACCAATTCCGGACTATGCACGGCTCCCCCGCTGCGGACGTTGCTCACCACCAACTTGCGCGCGTGTGCCGCGGGAATCGCAACGCTGCCGGAACTGCCATAGACATCCTGCTCGAATGGTTGCGGGATAAAGCTGGCCTGAAGATTCCTGTCCGGACTCGATGGCGTCCGCCGTGCGGACGACGATGTCTGTGCCTTCAGGAATGACCACCGTGGGGATGTGGTGCGCCGCAGCGGGAGCCGGCGATCCGGTGAGGACGAGGGAGCTGACGTCGCGGAACGGGAACTGATAGTCGATGCCGCCGCTGCCTTCGAAGGGAATCATCTCGGTTCCGTTCAATTGGCCGGAGTAGGTTTTCCCATTGTGTAAGGTGAGGTGGTCGGCGGCATTCGAGAACACCAGCGACTGCACGTCGCCAACGGGCAGGTCATAGTGGATGCCCTGGTTATCGGTGAACGAGAGGGTGCCATTGCCTGCCGGCGTATAATGCCCGGAGTAGCTGGTGCCATCGTGCAGAACAACGATATCTGCGCTTGCACAACAAGGCGGCGGAGAACAGTGCGCAAAGCATTGCTAGTCGCTTCAAGTGATTCATTCGGCTCATCCCTCCTGACCGAGAAAAGATTAGCCTAAATAGAAAGCGGAGCGAAGAACAATTTTGGTCGCGGTTCGAGGCGGCTTACTTTGCAGAGTCACTCGCACCCTTTCTCTTCCCATCTATGCGCGACAAGCCCGACTAGAAAAGAAACTTCAACCCAAACTGGATCTGCCGCGAAGTAGTGGCTGTTGCACTGATCACGCCTGCGGTCGGCGACGGCGCAACTGCTGCCGTCGGAGTCTTTGGGGTTGGTCCGGAACTGAAGACAACCGGGTTCGGGGTGGTGAAGTTGGAGTGGTTCAGCACGTTGAAGAACTCCGCGCGGAATTGCGCGCGAAGTCGCTCATGGATCGTGGTGTTCTTGGCCAGGGCGAAATCCAGTTCCGAAAGGCCGGGGCCGGTGAGCGTGTCGCGGCCGACGTTGCCAAAGGTACCCGGGTAGGGCGCGGTGAAGGCAGCAGGATTGAACCACTGTGCCACTGTCTTGGCATAGAGCGGGCCGTGGAAACCAGGAGCCAGGTTCGGCCGCACCGGGTTGCGCGTATCCCCGTTGCCGGTCGGGTTGTAGCCCAGCTGCGGTGAGAGTGGGAAACCGCTCTGTAGCGTCGCGATGCCGCTAACCGACCAGCCGCCCAGCGCCCCTTTTGCCAAAGGGTTGCCAAGCAGTCCGTCTCTGAAAGGCAACTCCCAGGTGCCATTGATCGCGGCGGCATGGCGGATATTGGTAGCCGCCGGTCCGTAGTCAAGCCCGGGGTTTCCCGGATACATGACAAACGCCGGAGTGTTGGCCGAGACGCTGGTATTCCAGGCCGAGCCATCGTCCAGGTTGCTGGCGAAGGTATAAACACCGCGCAGCTGCAGCCCGTGCGACAACTGGCGGCGCACATCCACCTCGAGACCGTTATAGTTGCTGATTCCCTGCGAGACCCAGGAGGTGGTGTTGGCCACGTTCGGGTTGGCCTTGGTTGAGCTGGCGTAGAAGACAGTTCCTGGCGCAAGCGCCGCAGGGCAGGGCGAAGCCGGGCAGACCACCGTTGGCGGCGTGTTCTGATCTTCGGAGAGAATCTGATGGTATCCGTGCGAACCCACATAGCCGATGGTGAGCGAAGTGGCCGGGGCGATCTGTTGCTCGATCTTGAAAGTCCAGGCAAGCACCGTCGGGGTAGAGATGTCCGGCTGCACATTGCTGGGAGAGATCTGTCCGCTCCCGTTGCTCGTACCAGTGGCCAACTCGGGGAGCTTGTCTACGGTCGTGTTACTGAAGGACAGAGTGGTGTTGAACGGCGCAGTCTGGTCCAGCCGGTAGTCCAGTGTATCCAACAGCGCGCGATGCACGCCGAAGTTTGCCCGCAGGGCCGTCTTGCCGTTCCCGAACACATCGTAGGCCACCCCGATGCGCGGCTCGGGCATAAACGTCGCGCGGTTTTGCGACAGAGCCGAGCCGCCGATGGTGGGGTTGGTGTTGATGACACCGTTGGTGAAACCATAGTTGGAGGCACGGCTGTGGGCCTCATTCCAGCCGTTGGTAGACTCGGAACGGAAGCCCGCGCGAAGCTCGAGGCGAGGCGTCGCTTTCCACGCATCTTCGATAAAACCTGCTCCAAAGAGTGACCGCCAGCCAAGCTCCGTCGGTGCAGGCACTACCGTAAATGTTGCGACGCTGCCTTTCAGAAAGCTGCTGAGGGTGGAGAAGGAGGCTTGTCCATACTGGTTTTGAGCCAGGTTGTCATTGGATTGCAGCCGCTGCAGCCATACGCCCACTTCCACCTGGTGCCGTCCACGGGTCCAGAAAACATGATCGTCGACGGTGAAGAGGTTGCGGACAGCCTGGTTGTTGCTGCCGGTGTTTGCGCCCGCCAGCGTTACCTGGGAGGCGCCATTCGACGCCGTGCTGCCGGCGATCACGACGGCGCCGACAGGCGCGCCGGCGACCCAGCCAGGCACTGACTCCGGAGCCTGACCGGTAAAGTAATAGGCTGCCCGCGAATAGCCGAAACGGAAGGTATTGAGCAGGTTGGGAGAGAAGACATGCTGCTCTTGCGCGCTCAGGACCTGCTCGCGCAACCGCTCGTAGATAGTCGAGTAGGGGTTTTGCGAGGGAGTATTGGCGTCACTGTCATCCACGGTATAGACGCCGAAGAGCAGATCGTTCGCGGTCAGGTTGGCATCGATCCGCGTGGTGCCGAAATCCTCGCGCACGTGCTGTGGCGGGTTGGCGAAGGCCTCGGCAATGCCGCTCGGCGTGCCATTGGGGTTGAGCAGCTCGGGACCGTTGGCTACCGGCCAAAGCGCGAGCAGCGGCCGGACGATGGCGGAGGCAGCGGCGCGCGAGGTGTTGTCGGGAACGAAGCTGACTGCGCTAAGCCCGAGATGCTGGCGGTAACCTTCATAGTTACCAAAGCCAAATAGCTTGTCGTGGCGGATCGGGCCGCCCAGGGCCGCGCCGAAGTCGTTGCGCTGGAATTCCGGAATCTGCGCCTGGTCGAAATAGTTGCGCGCGTCCAGTGCGCTGTTGCGCAGAAATTCGTACACCGAACCGTGCAGCTGATTTCCGCCCGAGGCGGTAATGATCGATATCTGCGCGCCGGTGCGCTTGCCGTAATTCGCGCCATAGGTATCGCTGACCACGTTGAATTCGCGCACCGCGTCCACCCCCAGCAACTGCCCGCTGGTGCCGCCCGGGGTTACGTTGATGAGCGAAGCCCCGGTGTACTCGATTCCGTTCAGCAGGAAGAGATTGTCTTGCGGGCGCCGTCCGGAGACGGAGTACATGTTGCCCACCGAGGAGTTCGATGTGCCCACGCCGCCCGAGCGCTGGGTGGTGTAGCTGACCGATGCAGGGTTGAGCTGGATCAGCTGGTCGAAGCTCCGGCCATTGAGCGGCAGTTCTTTCACCTGCCGCTCATCGACCAGTCCCTGCGTTTGCAGGGTTGAGGTGTCGACCACGGCGGGAGTATCCACCACTCGAACGCTCTGTTGCACGCTGCCAACGGTGAGCGCAAGGTGCAGTTGGACATTCTGGCCCACGGTGAGCACGATGCCTGTGCGGCTGAGTGGTGCAAAGCCATCCCGCGAAACAGAGACGGTGTAAGTGCCCACAGCGACCGAGGGCGCGGAGAATGTGCCGCTTTCCGCTGTCGTGAACTTGCGTTCGCTGCCGGTCTCATCGTTGCGGATAAGCACTTCGGCTTGTGCCACAGCAGCGCCCGCGGGATCAACGACATCACCGGAGATCGTGCCCCCCACCATCTGTGCCTTCATCCCAGGGGTAAGAAATGCCGCTGCAACCACGGTAGAGAAGAAGCAATAGCGAAGTAGAAGCTGCAAGTCACGCATAAGTAAACTCCAGGAGAATTTGCCGCACACGGCTGGGAAACAGCGAGGGAGGACTGTACTAGCGGCTACAACAAGAACAAGAGGGGCGCAGCGAGGCGCTGGCGTCAGATGCAAGTCTGGTTAGATGGAGATCAATACCCACGTGCAGATTTCCTCAATAGAAGTGTTGCTTTTAGAAAGTGCTGCCAGGAGAGCAGCTATTTCGTGTCCGTTGCGAGTTAGCGCAAACAACAACAGCTGGCCAGCGCCAAGGCGGCACGGCAACAGCATGGACAGCGATGGAAACCTGAGGTCACCCTAAAAGAGTAACACAATGTGTGCCGCGAGTCTCTGTGAGAACTCCACGGACAAACTCACTACGCGGTGGTTTCCTCTGGTTCCGGCACCCGTCCTTAGTGAGGAAACCAAAGGGACTCGTCCGATTCCTTTCTCTGTCCCGCAAGTGCACAAGCTGTACCGGGACGGCCGCGTGTAACTTGGGTGGTCACTCCCTTAGTGGGGCATCTCTGTGGTCGTTGGAGTGGACGAGGGTGGTCTCGGAGCGAAGGTAGTCCAGCGGTAAGCTTCTGCATCATGCGGGCCAGGTTTCGCTGTCCACAACTCGGCACTGATCCCATTCAGGTCATAGACGATCTTTCCGTCTTTGATCGTGAGTTCGCAGATCAGCTTCTGTTTGCCGTCCAGGCGTCTGTTGACCATGTCGGTGAAGCCAAAATTGCCGTTTTCCACGCGGAGCACCGCAACATCGGCGATCGCGCCCTCGGAGAGATTGCCCAGTTCGTCGTGGCGAATCTCATGTGCCGGGTGCGAGGTCATCTCGGCCACCACTTCCTTCAGCGGAACATTCACCGCCATGATCTTGTCGGCGACATTGAGCTCATCTTTCATGGCGCCGTTCATGCTGGTGACATGCAGATCGGTGGAGATGGAATCGGGAATGAACCCAGCCTTGATCATCGGAACCGCGAGCGACCACTTAAAGCTGCCGCCGCCCTGTCCAACGTCGAAATAGATGCCACGCTTGCGGCCTTCGATGAAGGCTTTGCTGGGGCCCAGCGTGACGGGATCCTGCTCATGACGAAGCCCGGAGTACATATGGGTGTAGATGTCGCCCGGCCGCAGCTTCTGGGTCAACAGGTCATAGAGCGGCCGAGTGGGGCGGTCGGCGCCGAAATCGACCATGACCGGAATGTTGGCCTTGGTTCCCGCGATGACGGCCTGCTCCACCGGAGTCCATTCCGGGCCGGCAAAGTGCGCGGTCTTGATGCCCACGATCGTTTGCGGATATTTGAGGGCCATGGCCGCGGTGGCTTCTCCATCCATATCCGCGGTGTTCTGCTCGTACTTGCCGCCACGCATGCCCGCGCCGACGATGTTGAGCATGGCGAAGACGCGGGTCTTCGAGCGATCGATAATGCGATCCTTGAAGTCCTCAAAGTTTCGCCAGCCGGAGCAGCCCGCATCGACCACGGTGGTGACCCCAACGCGGAAAGTAAAGCCATCGGGAGGGACGCTGAGGTCGCCCGCATAGGAATTCGCGCTCCCCCGTGCCGGCATAGACGTGAACATGAATGTCGATCAGCCCCGGGGTGACGTACAAACCTTTCACATCGATTGTCTTGAGCGCTGCGTCGGAGGGAATGTGCGTTGCCACCCGGGCAATCTTTCCGTCCTTGATGGCCACATCCATGACCCCATCGATGTGGTTCTTGTCATCGAGCACATGTCCACCGCGCAGCAGCAGATCGTACGACGGCGCTGCCGGCTGCGCGAAGACGCTGATGACGGTGGCAAGTGCAAGCGCGATACAACCGTGGAAGGTCCTCATCCCCGTGTATTCCCTAATCATGATTTCTAATGGCCTCCCAGGCCGCCTTACCATACTCTCCCAAATCAACCGTACCTGTCATAGTGTTCGCCTGCGCGTTGCCTTGAAAGTGGAATTCAATAAAATTTCCCGGCACCGCCATGGTGCTGCTCAATTCGATTTGTCCGCCGTGGATCGCTCCCTTGAGAGCGGCGCTGTATAGTTCGCCCTGCTGCGTCCCGCTGAGCTCGTTGCCTTTCTGCTGCAGTGTGAACTGCTGTTCTCCTACGCCCCGGACGTACTGGATAGCAACCGCCCACGTTCCCTCGACAGTTACCGGCGAGCCCGACGGGAGCACCGGATCCTCGTAACGCCCGGGCTGAGTGAGTCCCTCGTAGATGGCATCAGCGATGATGCGCTCTTCTCCTGCCTCCATCATGTACGGCATGATGATGAGCGAGCTGGCCATCTGCGACGGGCGCACCCCGCCGCTGTCGTGGACGGCGATGCGCGGTGTTCCGGCATCGAGCCTTGCGGCAAGTTCGGTTCCGGTGATCCCGAGCGTGCGGGCATCCCAGTGGATACGCAGGCGAGGCGATCGGTTGGACAGGTCTACAGGCTGCAGATACTCGGTGGTCACGGAAGACAGGCCTTGCACGCGCGACTCAATGTGTTGCAGCCACGAAAGCCACGCCCGCTGATCTGCCGCGTGGTCGCGCTTATACCACTGGCGCACAGCGGCGAGCAGGCCCATCGTCTCTTCTTTACTGCATTTGAAAGCGCGGCCGTAGTTGTGGTTGGGTGCAGATTGAAAATAGGCGGCGTGGCATAGGTCCTTTTGTCCGATAAGCAGCCCCGAGGACTGCGGCCCGCGCAAGCACTTGCCACCGGAATAGCCGACCAACGTAGCGCCGTGCTGAAGGTGAACGTTGGGAACAAGAGGCTCCTCGGCGGCAGCGTCGACAAAGACGGGCACACCCTTCTCTTTGGCAATGGCGCAGATTTGGGGGATGCTGAGCGGGCCAGTCTCTGCGGCCGGGCTGGACAGGATGTAAATCATCGCCGTACGGACGGTCAGCCGGCTACGCAGTTCCTCAGCGGAATCAACTTCGACCACCTCGACCCCAGTCATGCGCACTCCGAAGTCATAGGGATTGCGGGAATGTTTGGGGATGATGACCTGATCCCGTCCCTTGACGTAGGGCAGCGCCTGAGATTTTTCCGGGTCGGTCCCGGCGATGCAGGCAACGACCGCGAGCGCAATCGCCGCCTCGCATCCGGTGGTAGCGATGCCCCATTCCGCACCGGTGAGTTGACCCAGCTCCTGGCCGACGGCTTCCATCAACTCGTCGAGATGCACGAAGTAGAAAGAGGCATCGTACATGGCCTGCTTCACTTCGGGTAGGGATCGCGATCCACTCACGATGGTGAATGTGCCGCGGCCATTCACTATCGGACGAACTCCAATCCGGGTGAAGAGGTTGTCCTGCTCGGTGCCCTCGCGCGTAATCGCGGTGCGGCCTGCGGGCGTGCCGGCCGCATCTTCAGGTAGTAGTGACATGGGGCTAGATGTAGGCGATGAGATCGATTTCTACCAGCGAGTTGCCGGGAATGCCTCCGGCCGGCGCGATGGTAGTGCGTACCGGTGGCACCTTACCCCAACGGCCTGTATACACGGTGTTCATTTTCGCCCAGTCGTTGATGTCGTTCAGGTAGACGTTGACCTTGAGCACCTTGTCCATCGAGGAGCCCGCACATTGCAGGTTCTTCTCCAACTCGTCGAGCACGTGCTTGGTGTGCTCTTCGATCGTGCCTTTGAAGTGTGCGCCGACGCCCGCCAGAAAGAGCAGATTGCCATAGGAAACGGCGGAGGAGAAGAGAGGCGGAGCGCTGGGCGCATTGTCCGCAACGGGCTGACACGAATAGGCCTTCTTTTCCATTTTTGGCGATGCCTTCGCCTCCGATTTGCTGGCAACCATGGCGCCACCGGTTGCGATTGCGGCGGCTTTGGCCGCGTTCTTGAGAAGACCTCTCCTGGACTGCATTTCCATCGACTGACTCCTTTTCTTTCTCAGTTGAATTCGTGATCGAACCCGTTCAGGTAATTCCACCGGGTCACTAAATCGTCTTCAGAGCAATGCTTTTCGGTTTGTTCACCATCGCGACTTCCGCCTTGCAGTGTAGCTCACCGGTTACGCGGTCTGCGGTCATCTTGTGGACCGAGCCACTTTGGTCATCCAGAATGAACAGGCTCTCTCCGTCGGCCGTGGCCGTGATCTGGCTAGGTGTTGCCTCTTTCAGCGGGACAATCTGCGCCTGCGTGAGCCTACCGTCTTTCGCGTCCAGGTGCCACGCCCTCAACTCGTTCGGGTTGGCCTGGGCGGTGTAGAGCATGCGGCCTTTGGGGTGCAGGGCAAGGGCATACCGAGACGCCATCGGCAATGACAGCCGCTGGATCGCGTCACCCATGGTTGCGCAGACCCCATCGTATCGGTAACAAGCGAGCGTGCTTCCCAGTTCATGCCAGGCGTAGAAGACAGAGCCCGCGGGATGAAGCGCGCACGCGCCTGGACCACTCCCCTCACCGCTGGCCCGATGCGAACGCCGCTCGAGTCTGCCGTCTTCGACTGCGAATATGCTCAGCCGGTCGCTGCCGAAGTCGGAGGACAGCAGATGGCGACCGCTCGCGTCAAACACGAGCGTATGGGGATGCGCGGATGCCTGCGAATGGGCATCGGGTCCGCAACCAGCCTGTTTGAAAATGCCACTCACCTGCCGCAGGCTGCCGTCCTCCGCGAGGGGAAAGAGGTTGTAAATTGCGCCGCCATACGCAGCCACGGCGAGGAATCTTCCATCCGGTGAGAGGGCCATATGCCGCGGATGAGTTGCGGAAAGAGACAGTGGCGTGCGGCCCGAAAGAGTCAGCCGGCCATCGAAAGGATCAATGTGGAAAGATTCGACGGTGCCCCGCGGCAACCCCTCGTGGACATCTACCTCGTTAGCCACATATAGGGTCCGCTGTGCCGTGGAAAGCAAAACGAATGCAGGTGCACGGCTGGGGACCGCTTGTATTCTTGTCCAGCGCTCGCCCTGCAACCTGAAGACATCGAGCGAGCCTAGCCCAGAGGCCACGTAGGCAAACTGTGGCGCGGCCGTCGCAGCAGCTACCGCATGCGGCAGATGAGGGAGCGCGACCACACCCGCGGCGCCGCGCACAAACTCTCTGCGGGTCCATCTTGCCGCCGATCGTCGATCATCACTCTGCATAGGTCCTCCTAGGCGCGGATCGACATCTTGTGGTGAAAGATGTTGTTCGAGTCATAGCGCCGCTTCACCTGTTGCAGAAACGGGTAAAGATCTTGCGTGCCGTAGTAGAGCTGGGGCCAGAAAGGGTACGCAAGCATGTCGCAGTCGGGATAGTTGATGTAGCAGCCTTCGTAGTATTCGTTGGGGTAGGGAGTGCCGGCGTACTTTGGATCCACCTCCTGCGAGTAGAGGTCGGTGTAGAACTCGCGCATCCACTGCAAGCGGCCTGCGTCTTCCTCCGGGTCGTCCCAATATTGCTGAAACTGGACCTTCATGATGGACGAGCGCTGCCAAACCGAAGTGACGTCGGCCAAATCTTTCGCATTGACGGCTCCCCCGTACGAGTCGACGGCCATGACCGATCCGCGCAGGTCGACACCGGGAACGGTGCGCGTCAGCTGCTTGAAAATGCACTTCGCTTCCGCGCGCGTAAAGTTCTGCTTCATGTAACAGGATTTGTATTCGGCGCGTCCGCTGTGGCCGCTGCCACTGTCGCCAATCGTCGCTTCCAGCCAGAGCAGCCGATCGATGCCGTATGGCCCCAGGGTCTGGTTTACCGCCGGCCTCCGCTGGGCAAAGCGTTTTTCGCCGGCGGTGGGTGCGCGCGTCTCCAGCGGGCCGAAACTCTGAAAGAGATCGAGGAACTCCTTCAACGGCTTCAGGTCGTCACAGCTTCCATCGGGGTTGCAAAACTGCAAGGAGAGGCCAAATCGGCCCGAGGAGGCGTGCGTGAGGCCGAGCGCAGCAAACAGTCCCCAGGTATCTGGTTCGCTTCCCCGCTTGGCCCAGTAGTCTCCGAATGCCATCAGGATGGCGGCGAAGTTGTCCTCGGTCATGGTGGCCCAGTCAAAGGACAAGTGGGCATTCACTACCTCAGAGGGCGCAACCGGTAACTTGTCGAAGAGAAAGCCGGTAATCACGCCGAAGTTTCCTCCGCCCCCGCCGCGACAGGCTCGGAAAAGATCGGGATCATGGTCCTTGTCGATCCGCCTGAGCGCTACATGCCCTTTGCTGTCGACGGTAAGAATCTCGACCGCCGAAAGCTAGTCGATGGTGAGGCCGTGCAGCCGCGAGAGCACGCCATAGCCACCTCCGCTGATGTGGCCCCCGGCGCCCACCTCGTAGCAACTGCCACCGGGAATGGTTACCCCGTGGCGCTTATACAGGTCGATGTAGACTTCGCCCAACTCCATCCCCGGGCTTATGCGGTAGCGCGTTCCGTCGCCTGGCAGGCTGACGCTCTTCAGCAGGCTAAGATCCAGGATCGCTCCGCCTGGATTGTTGACCACGAAGTCTTCGTAGCAGTGACCGCCGCTGCGGATGGTGGGGCGCATGCCGGCGTTGACGATGCGCTGCAATGCTTCCGCCGCCTGCTCCGCGGTTTCGCACAGTTCGATTTCGGCGGCCGCTTCGGCCTCGTTGGCGTCCCAGCGAAGATTGCGGCTTCGGCGCAACATCGCGTAGCGCGGATCGGTGCGGGTAATTTTGATGGCCATCGATGAGTTCGACATAGAAGTTCGACATAAATGGCGGAGTTTTGCGGACAGCTACAGGCAGAGGTACAAGAACTGGAATTCTAGAAAAGGCTAGCGAAAGTATAGCCTGCGTTCCGCACCGCCAGCCAGACGGCCACAAGCGCGAACTGGGCGCAGAAAATGGATTCGATCGAAAGCCAGAATACAGATGTGCCCGTTGCCCGGCGGGCAAATGCAAGGATGAGTGCAAGCAGCACAACCAGGCATGCCACAGCCGGCACGGTAACCATATCGCGCAGGGGAGAGGATCGCCACTGGGCGCGGAGGGAGTTGCCGGGCGACCCTGGCGGCGAAGTCAGAGGGGATCTCGAGCCGAGGAGCGGTCTCCAGGGCGCGAAGGATTCTTGCATCGAGCGACTGCGCATGCGAAGCAGGATTCATCTTGTCTTCTGCCATGTGGTTCCCCTTTCCACTGCCTGCTGCCGTTCGATCCCTTCGCGAAGCTTCTTGCGGCCCCGATGCAGGTGCGTGCGCACGGTGCCAATGGGCAGTTTGAGCGACTGCGCAATCTGCTCGTAACTGCGCTCCTCTTGATGATAGAGCACCAGCACGGTTCTCTCCACCGGGCTGAGCTCCTGTAACTGCTGCTCTACAGAATACCGAAACTGCCTCTCCGCAAATTGCTGCTCGGCATCGGGGCCGGGATGCGGGAGGCGATCCTCCCACTCCGATTCCTCCTCAGAAAAGGAGACCAGCGGACGGTCCTCCCGGCGGCGGCGCTTCCATTCATCCTGGGCCACGTTGGCAACGATGCGATAGAGATAGGTGCTGAGCAGGGATTCCCCGCGAAAGGCTGGAAGCGCCCGGTAGAGGCGGAGAAAGACCTCCTGCGCCAGGTCGTCGATATGTTCGCGGCTGCCGGTAAGGCGAATGAGGGTGCCAAAGACCATGGCCTGATGGTCCCGGACGATCTGCTCGAAGCTGGAGTCGGCGGCATGCAAGGAGAGTCAGACTAAGAATCTAGCTGAAAGTTTCACGCTACAGGCTGAAACTCTCGAGCGAGGCCGGCAGTCTAAGGCGGTCGGAAGGGAAGGTAAAGGCTTATGGATTGGCATTGGAGTCCGTTCATGGTTCCGTTAGGGGCCTTTTTGGTTGGGATCGTAGCCATTGTTTCTGGTATTGCCGGCGGAGCGTACAAGCAGAGGCTAAAGACCGAACAGCGTTTGGCCATGTTGGCGCGGGGAATGAGTGCCGGCGAGATTGAAAAAGTATTGAGCGCTGAAGGCAAGAGCGGCGAGAGACCCCCTCCAGGGACTTGCGAGCACGCGCAGAACCGCGATCGTGCTGATCTCGACGTGGCGTTGGGGTCATGCTCTCTTTTCTCGTGCTGGCGTGGATTGTGAACGATCACGAAGTACTCTCCGGGGGCGCCTTCGGCTTGATTCCGCTGTCGATTGGGGTTGGCTTTTTTATCGACTACAAGCTGCAGAAGCGCGATCTGTCGCGCTTCGGCCTGGAGGTGGGGCGGGCAGAATAGGGGCGGTCTGTGAGAACGGACGTTTGATAAGATCAGCCCTTGTGATGCAGGAGCGCTGATGGAGCTGATTAAGGATAAAGTCGCCATTGTGACCGGGGCCGCCGCCGGCATCGGCGCCGGAGTGGCCGGGCTATTTGCCGAGAATGGGGCCCATGTATTTCTCGCCGACCTGGATGGGGCCGCAGGTCAAAAAGGTCGCAGCGGATTTGAAAGCGACAAAGGCGGCTCGGCGTTCGGCTTTGAAGCCCACGCCGGCAGGCGCCACGACATGGCAAAAGTTGTTGAGGATGCCATCTCCCGCTTTGGACGCATCGACATCCTGATCAATAACGCCGGAATTTATCCCCGGCAGCCCTTCCTGGAAATGACAGAAGAACATTGGGACGCAATGCACGACATCAACCTGAAGAGCGTCTTTCACTGCACAAAACTTGTTATGCCCCACATGGTTAAGCAACGATCGGGTGCGATCGTAAATATCTCTTCCGTCACGTTCTTTACCGGTCTCGAGAACCTGACCCATTACGTCGCCTCGAAAGGAGCGATCATTGGGTTTACCCGTTCTTTGGCCAGAGAGATGGGGGTCCATAACGTTCGCGTCAACTGCATCACCCCAGGCGCCATCGAAACCGAGGGGGAAAGAAAGCTGATGTCCACGAAGGAATCTGACAAGTTCATGGACCTGCAAAGTCTCAAGCGGCGCATCGGCCCGCTCGACGTGGCCCGCGTGTGTTTGTTTCTATCGACAGAGTTGAGCGACGCGATGACTGGCCAGACGCTGAATGTTGACGGCGGCTGGATCATGTACTGATCAATGGCCGCAGGTATTCTGAGCTGAGGGCGAGAGCCTGTTTGCGATGCGCCAGATCGCCTTCGAACTCCCGGTCCTCGACCTCCACGCAGACAGGTCCGTCATAACCCGAATCTTTAAGCGCATGGAGAAACTTCGCCCAGTCGATGTCCCCGCGCCCGGGCAGCTTCGGACTATGAAACTCCAGGGGATAAGCCAGGATGCCCACCTGGTTCAGCTGCTGCCGATCGACGGCTACGTCCTTCAGATGAACGCGGAAGATGCGCGAAGAAAATTCCTTAAGCGGGGCGATATAGTCCATCTGCTGCCAGACCTGATGCGACGGGTCGTAATTGAGTCCGAAATGCGGGCTGGGGATCTCCTCGAACATGCGCCGCCAGATCGCGGGACTGGACGCAAGGTTCTTCCCTCCGGGCCATTCGTCGGCCGTAAAAATCATGGGGCAGTTCTCGATGGCGATACGAACTCCCTGGTCTTCCGCATAAGCGATCAGATCCCTCCAGACAGATAGGAAGCGAGGCCAGTTCTCCTCTACGGATCGGGTCCAGTCGCGGCCCGACAAACGTACTGACGACCGTGAGGTTGAGCATCTTTGCCGCGCTGATGACACGTTTCAGGTGCAAGGTAGCCACCCGTCCTGCTTCCTGATCGGGCGTAAGTAGATTCGGATAGTATCCCAGGCCACTGATGTCCATGCCGTGAGCCTGGGCAAGGCCTAAAATCCGCGGGACGTCCGCTGGTTTGAAGTTGGTGACGTCGATGTGGGTTACGCCTGCGTAGCGCCGATCGGCCTTGCCCACCGGCCAGCACATCAACTCCACACAGCTATACCCCGTCTCTTTGCCGATAGCGAATACTTCTTCAAGCGTTTGGTCGGGGAGAATGGCGCTTACGAAACCGAGTTGCATGATATTCGATTCTTACTGTTCGGAGGGTAGCGGCCAGTCTACGATGTGGTCGCCGCTGCACTTATAGCCTGCTGGGCATCCAGCCGCGCCTTCTTCAGGGTGGCTACCGGGTCTTGTGTCGGATAGAACTCCATCGTTATGAACTTGTCGTACTTCAGCTGGCCAAGCTTGCGATAGATATTCGCGTAGTCGATCTCCCCGGTTCCAGGCTCGTGGCGCCCGGGCACATCCGCAATGTGCACCAACCCAACAAGATCGATGTTTTGCTCCAGCTTTTCTATCAAATTACCGTAGGCGCGCTGTTCGTGGTAGAAGTCGTACAACACCCTCACCTGCGGGCTATCGACCGCGCGAATAATCTCGAATGCTTCGCTAACCGAGGTCAGATACATATTTGGATTTTCCAGGGGATCGATCGGTTCGACCACGATCTGCACCTGGTTTGCCGCGGCAAGGTCAGCAGCACGCTTAAGGTTCTCAATCGATGCCGCGTGCTGAACGCTTCGCGACACGTTGTCGATACGATTGCCTGATTTGAGATTAATCTGCGGGCTCTCCAGCTCTTTTGCTGCTTTCATCTGCGCCGTGGCTTGGGCCAGGAACTCGGCTCGCACCGCTGGGGTCAGCAAATCCGGCCTTGACCCCGCTCAACATATCGAAGGTCAATCCCAGCGAACGCATCTTTGCCATCACCCGCCGCGTCTCGTCGCTCGACCATTTCTGAAATTGACCAGTCAGCTCCACGCCCTGGTAGCCGGCTTCGGCAACGATCTCGAGACAGCGATCGAATGGCGCTTGCTTCTCCAGTGTCCATAGCATCACGGAGAAACGGGATCCACTTTGGGGAGGTAAGGTCTGGGCATACGCGCGGGGAGAGGACCCCTCCCAAAGTTGCCCCGACCATCAGCTGGCCGAATTCACGACGATGCATGGCGCTCCGTGTCTTGATTGCAGCAACCATTATGCAGCTATCGGAGCGTGGAGCGCTTCCTGCGCAATTTAAAACCCCATCCTTGAGCCCAAAGAACGGGTTCAAGGATGGGGTCGTGCCCAATAAAGGCCCTAGGCGATAAAGGAAGCTCAGATCTGGGCGACACCGCCATCCACGAACAGCTCGATGCCATTCACGAAATTGGAATCGCTCGAAGCCAGGAAGAGCGCTGCGGTCGCAATCTCCTCCGGGCGTCCGATTTCCCCGCGCGGAATCAGCGATGCGAAGTACTTCTTTGCGTCCGGCCCCAGCGGATCCAATATCGGCGTATCGATCGTTCCCGGGCTGAGTACATTCACCCTTATTTTGCGTTCCTTCAGGTCGACCAGCCAGGTGCGCGCAAAGGAGCGCACTGCGGCTTTGCTCGCGCTGTAGACGCTAAATGCCGGAAAGCCCTTGATGCGTCGCGATCGATCCGTTCATGAAGATCGAACCTCCGTCATTGAACAGCGGCAGCGCTTTCTGCACCGTGAACAGCGTGCCCCGCACATTCAGGTTGAAGGTATTGTCGAATTGTTCCGCGGTAATCTCGCCCAGCTTCGCCAACTCGCCCATGCCGGCGCTGGCGAACAGGACGTCGATCTTTCCCTTCGTCTTTTTGACCGTCTCGTATAGCCGGTCCAGATCGTCCAGGTTCGACGCGTCGCCTTGAACGCCGGTTACATTACGGCCGATTGCTTTCACTGCCTCATCCAGCTTGTCCTTGCGGCGCCCGGTAATGAAGACATACGCGCCCTCTTCCACGAATAGCTTGGCGGTGGCGAGTGCCATGCCTGAGGTTGCTGCTGTGATCACTGCTACTTTTCCGTCCAGTTTGCCCATCGTCTACTCCCTTTCGTTAGTCATGTTCGTGTTAGCGGAGGCCGCCGCCGGCGAGGATCTGTTCGCCCGTAAGCCAACCAGAGTCGTCGGAGGCGAGGAAGACGGCTACCGAGGCGATGTCGCCGGGCTGACCCACGCGACCGAGCGGGGTCTGGGAGACGATCGATTTCTCGAAGTCCGAGCCGATGGAAGCCGGCGGCGTGGGTGCCTTCGGTTTCGACCATCCCGGGATTGATCGCGTTCACGCGGATCTTCTTGGGCCCAAGCTCGCGCGCCAACACGCCGGTGATGGCGTCGACTGCGCCCTTGGTTCCGGTGTAGATGGAGGAGGCTGCGGGTGTGATGCGGCTGACAACGGAGCCGATGTTGATGATGCTGCCGCCCTCGCCGATGTGCTTGAGGGCTGCCTGCGTGGTGAGCAGCAAGCCGAGCACATTGATGTTGAAGATCCGGTGGAACTTCTCTTCGGTAACCGCCTCAATCGGGGCGAACTCGTAGACGCCGGAGTTGTTGACCAGAATGTCGAGCCGGCCGTAGTTTTTGATGGCTGCGTCGATAATCCCTTGCGGCCTCGGAGGCCTTGGAAACGTCACCCTTCACGGCGACAGCGTTGCCACCGGCTTCCGTGATGGCGTCGACAACGGTTCTGGCGCCCGATTTACTGGACGCGTAGTTCACCACTACCGATGCGCCTTCCGCGGCGAGTGACTTGGCGATGGCGGCTCCGATACCTTTGGATGCGCCCGTAACCACGGCTACCTTACCCTTGAGTTTGCTCATATGTGTCTCCCTTTGCTATTGCAGGTGTCGTAATGGACCACTTGCTGCAGGTTAAGATGGGCAGCAGTTCGGCAAGGATTCAATAGTTCTGAAAATACGAACTATTGAACAAGTCGGCAATGTGAAGATATGATGAACAACCATGAGGCCTCTCTTTCACCCTTCGGTTGAAGACGTTACGGTGGAAGCGATTCTTCACGCACTCTCTGACCCCGTGCGTGTGGCCATCTATGCCGACATCGTAGGCTCAGACTGTTCGCAAAATTGCTCGACCTTTCTTAGCGTCAGCAACAAAACGATACCCAAATCGACGCTCTCTCAGCACTTCAAGGCGCTCAGAGAGGCAGGCTTGATCCGCAGTGAACGGCGAGGCGTTGAGATGCACAACACCTCTCGTTGCGCAGAGATCGAAAGCCGCTTTCCGGGACTGATTAAGGCCATCGTCAATGCCCACAACATCCAGTTGAAAGGCAAGGGGCGGTCTGGCAACGGAAGCAAGGCGAAGCCGGCCAGGCGTAGCGCAACCAATAAATAGGCTACCATGGCGAACGCGCCAATCCGGGATTTCTTGCCGCCTCTATAGTATCCAGACCAAGGACGGGTACCCCATATCTCGCTCGTTTTTTGCGAGATGTGGGATACCACGTGCTCTTTCCCTCTGACTCGCGATTCCGCTATCCATACCTGACGGAGTTACGTGGCGGCAGCAAGCGTTGCCCGCAGCCAGCCCGCGATCCGGGTGAGTGCGGCGTCGGACTGAGGGAACCGTGCCACCGTCGCCGGGTGTACGGGGAAATTGTGATGCATATCCGGCGCGTGCATGTGGGTGACACCAACGCCCGCCGCTCCGAGCTTCTCCGCATAGGCGATGCCGTCATCGCGCAGCACATCATACTCTGCCGTTGCCACCAGGGTCGGCGGAAGCGGAGGCAGTTTATGTAATCGTAGCGGTGACACATCGGGATCGTCCGGTGAAACGACCGCGCGCATATTGCTCCCAGAACCAGCGCATGAGGTTCGCTTCCAGCCCGTAGCCAGTCGCATTCTCGGTGTAGGAGAGATGGTTCGCGCTGGGGTGGTCGGTGACCGGGTAGAGCAGCAGCAGGGCCCGCAACGCTGGGCGCCTCGGCCGTGGCGCAAAGCCGGTTGGCGGCCACCGCGGCCAGGTGGCCGCCTGCGCTGTCGCCGCCCAGGGCCAGCCGCGCCGCGTCCCCACCCCACTGCGCTGCGTTATTGGCGGCCCAGTGGACGGCGGCGAGCGCGTCCTCCAACGCTGCGGGGTGAGGATGCTCCGGCGCCAGCCGGTACTCGACCGAGGCGATGATCACGCCGGCCGCCTCGCTCAGGAGGCGGCAAAACGGGTCGTGCGTTGCAACCGAGCCGGCCACCCAGCCGCCGCCGTGCAAATACACCAGGACCGGCAACGTCTCTGGCGGCGGGCGCCGGCGTGTACAGGCGCCCGGTAAGCGCCCCGGAGATCGCGACGTCGCGTGCCTCGACCTTGTTGGGCAGACCGGGGATGGACGGAGCGGCTCTCCAGCGCCCGCACCAGGAGCATCCGCCGCGCGCTTACCAACTCTCATCCGAGGTCGGCGCTGGGCCTGCAGCGCGCAGCCTGCGCATCCAGAAAGCTTCGCAGTGCCGCATCGATCGGTTTCCGTTCTCTCATCGCCTCTCCTTAGTGTGTTGCCATGGCAGCCGCTACTGCATCGTTGAAGTTCTTGAAGAATGCATCATAGCCCCCATTGGCCTCGGCAAAGCGCAACGGCTTCACCCGCTCGACGCAGATCTCGGTTGCCCCGGGCGAGGTTTTGAGGATCTTCATGGTTTCGGCGATAAAGTCTTTCAGCGGCATCGCATTGGGATCGTTTGCCTGCCGTGTCCCGCCAGTTCCGTCTGCACATAGGGAGGGATGAGTTCCAGCACTTGCACGGAGGTGTCTCTGAGCTGGTAGCGCAGCGATTGCGTATACGAATGAATCGCTGCCTTGGTCGCGCAGTAGGCTGGGGTCGTCGCCATCGGTACAAACGCCAATCCGGAGGAAACCGTCATGATCGTAGCTCTGTGGCTGTTTCTGGAGCAACGGCAGCAGCGCCGCGGTCAGGCGGATCGGCCCCAGCAGATTCGTCGCAACGGTCGCCTCGGCATCCGCCAACTGACGCCATCCCGCAGTGACTCCAAGCCGCATGATGCCCGCATTGTGGATGACGACGTTCAGGGTCGGGAAGTCGACCTTGAGTTTGTCGGCGAAGCTCGGGATCGCGTTCCCGTTTCCGATATCGAAGATGGCAGACTTCATGCCTGGATTCGCCGCCGTTGTTTCGTCGAGCAGTTCTTTACGGCGGCCTGCGATGACAACCTGGTTCCCCTCAGCGTGAGAAAGCTTCTGCAAGAGCGCGGCCAATGCCGGAGCCCCCGCCTGTGATCAAAATTGTATTGCCGGTGATTTGCATGATCTTCTCCTGATTTCGATCGTATGATGGACACGAACCATTGGGAAGTAGGCACTTGAAAGCGCCATACTTACCTAAAGGAGAGTGTCACCATGAGAAACGCCACCGTAAACCCCGAATCAGCCTCTCGCAACCATGGGCCGCGCCCTGGGCCGCCGCAGCAGGATGATCCCGAGTTGGACGCGCTGGTTCGCGAGATCATCGGACGGGTGGCCGATAAGTGGACGATGCTTGCCCTCGAGGTGCTCAGCGAGCACGGCCGGCTGCGTTTCACCCGCTTGGGTGAACTGATCGGAGGCGTGAGCCAGAAGATGCTGACCAAGACGCTTCGCCAGATGGAAGCGGACGGGCTTGTGGTGCGCACCGTTTTTCCCGTCATCCCGCCCAGAGTGGAGTACGAGTTGACCGAGCTTGGGCTGAGCCTGGGAGAGGCTTTCTGCGGCGTATGGATCTGGGCCGAGCGGCATCGTGAGGCCATCCTGCGGTCGCGCAAAGCATTTAGTGAACGCGCGAACTGATCTCCACTAATGACCCAAGAAGTGCGGGGGCCGAAGTTCGTCATAAAAGAATCCTTGACAACTGTTTCCATGGAAACTAATATTTCAGCATGAGAGAACGAGACTTCTCAAGCGGGCGTGAGCGATCTAAGAAGTCACACTGGCTTCTGGCTGCGATTCGTTTCCAATCACGTCTCCCATGGTTTCGCCCGGAAGCTGGTGGGAAGCGGCGTGACCGTAGCCGAATGGGTGGTGCTTCGGGAGATGTTTGACGCGAGTACTACGTCTCCCAGTGCGCTTGCCGCAGCGACAGGATTGACGCGTGGCGCCATCTCCAAGCTGATTGAGCGGCTGGTTCAGAAGGATCTTGTGAGCCGTGCCGAAGCTGCCGGCGATCGCCGGTTTCAAGACGTTCGCCTGACTTCCGCCGGCCGGACGCTGGTACCCAAGCTCGCGGCCCTTGCCGACCAGAACGACCACGAATTCTTCTCACAGTTGCCTGTGGGAGAACGAGACGGCTTCTCGCAACACTCAAGAAGCTGGTTGCGGCCAACAAACTTAAGCAAATCCCAATAACCTGACGGGGAAGAACAATCATGCCTGTTTCGGTTACAAAATATATCCAGATAGAGCGGCCTGTCGACGACGCCTATGCCTTTCTCGCCGACCCGGCCACTATGCCCAAGTGGGCCATTCATAATGTGAAGTCCATCAAGCTAGTGGGGGATGGGCGCTGGGAAATGGACACGCCACGGGGGACACGGCTTACCTTATTCCCCATTACCAGAAGCCCAACGGAATTCTCGATCACGATTTCATCGACGCAGGCGAAGGTTTCTGGTCGGTCACGGCCCGGGCTGTTCCGATCGCAGATTCCACCTCGGTCTACATGATCACGCTCACCAAGCCCGATGCTATGCCATGGAGGCATTCGAGGGCGGCATGAAGCTGATGGACGATGAACTAAAAGCCTTGAAGGCCTGCATCGAAGCGCTCTGATCAGGCTTTCGACCTTTCAGCAGATCCAAATGGAGGCGCTCATGCAAAGTACTCCCACGCAAACCGTCCAGGAGGTTTACGAGCGTTTGGCCGCCGCGACCTCCCCAAGGTTTTCAGTCTATTGTCTCCCGATATCGAGATCTTGCAGTCGGAAGAGTTGCCGTGGGGAGGCCTATATCGCGGCCACGATGGAGCCCGGCAGTTTTTTGGCAAGCTCGGCTCGCATATTAATTCCACACTGGATATAGAACGACTGATCAGTGCCGGGGATTACGTCGTGGCCATCGGGTGGACACAGGGCACGGTGAATGCGACGGGCGCGACCTATCGCGTTCCCATCGCTCACGTCTGGCTCGTCCGGGATGGTTTAGTGACGCAAACACAATTCTTCATTGACCACCCGGTCATGCTGGAGGCTCTTCGCCGGGATCGTGCGTGATCCCATACTCCACTGGATCGCGATCATGGCACTGAGGTTGGACGTTTAGGGAACCTGGCTTCACACAACCGCTCTTCTTTTACCAGAGTCCTGCCGGCCTGTGGGCACGAGCCCATCAAAGAGGGTGTCGAGATGCACTCTCGCATCCTCCATGGCGGTCGACGTCCGCTCGATCCGGCTGATCAGCAGGCTCCCTTCCAGAATCGCTATCACGGTATTCACCACCCGGACAGGGTCGGTTCCGCTCACCACCTCTCCCCGTTCGATGCCTTCTTTCAGAATCTGAAGAAGCCTGGATTTCCATGCCCGCAGGCCTTCGAGAGAAATCCTCCGCAGTTGAGGGTCGCCATCATCCGAGTCGACAGCAGCGTTCATGAGGGGACAACCACCCTTCATTGGAGACGGAGTCGATACAAATCGATCCACCAGGTAACGAAGTTTGTCGATTGCGTTGGTAATGTGTTCTGCATTGCCGGAGCGGGCTTGAAAGACAAGCGCAAGCGAATACTTCAGGCATTCCGCAGCTAACTCTTCTTTGCTGGAGAAATGCCGGTAAAGTCCACCCTTTTTGAGGCCGGTGGCATGCAGAATGTCCTGCATGGAACATCCGGCCATCCCGCCCTGGTTAAACAGCGGAGCGGCCTGCTCGATGATGCGTTGCCTGGTTTTCTCTCCTTTGCCCATGGCGTCTACAGATTAGCAAAAAAAAGACGCATCGGTCTCTTTTCTGCTGAATCAATTAACAGGACAATCGCCGGGCGTTATGCGGAATCCCTTTGCGTCGGCTGTTTCTCGATCAACGAGCTTTTGAGGGAAAGATTTGGCAACCAGCGTAGCCGCACCGGCTCGAACTCCACGGCAAGCAGCGATCAACCCCTGGGTCGTGGCTCTGACGGTGACGCTTGCAACCTTTATGGAGTTGCTGGATACGTCGATTGCCAATGTCTCGTTGCCTTACATTGGCGGTGGCCTGGGCCGATCGTTCGACGAGGTGACCTGGATACTCACAACGTATCTGGTGGCGAATGCCGTGGTGCTGCCCATGTCGGCGTGGCTATCCCGAGTCTTCGGGCGCAAGAATTACTACATGGCTTGCGTGGGTCTCTTCACCATCGCCTCGCTGTGCTGCGGTTTGGCTCCCACCCTCGGCATCATGCTCGCTGCCAGGGTCTTTCAAGGGGTGGGCGGAGGTGGGCTGGCCCCGGTTGAACAGGCGATCCTGGTGGATACTTTTCCCGCGAATAAGCGAGCCTTGGCCTTCGCGCTGTACACGGTTGCCATCGTCACTGCTCCTGCGATCGGGCCGGTGCTGGGCGGGTGGATCACAGACAACTACAACTGGCGATGGATATTTTTTATCAATATTCCGATCGGCGCCCTGTCACTCTTTCTCACCAACCGATTCGTTCACGACCCGCCTACGTTCGCAGAGGAAAGAAAGAGTGCGCGATCGGCAGACGGCAAACTCAGGATTGACGGAATTGGCATCAGCCTGGTCGGGCTTGGCTCGGCCGCTCTCGAGTTTCTGCTCGATCGCGGACAGATTGACGACTGGTTCGGTTCACAGTTCATCGTCTGGGCGGCTGTGATCGCGGGAACGTGCCTCACGACAGCTGTCTTCTGGGAGCTTCGACATCCCGATCCTGTGATTGATCTGAAGATGCTCAAAGTTCGCAACTTTGCTATCGCCAATGTCTTCTACTTCATCTTCGGCGTGGGCCTGTTTGCTTCGACCACCATGATTCCGCAGATACTGCAGTCGCTTTATGGTTATCGAGCCATCGACGCAGGTCTGGTGCTCGGGCCCGGCGCCCTGGTGATCACGTTTCTGGCGCCGGTGGGAGCCCAACTGGTGCAACGCGGCATCATCCATCCGCGCATACTGCTCTTCGGCGCTGTCGTGGTGGTGGGTATTTCCTTCCTGCATTACAGCCACTTCAACCTGGATACGGATTACACCCACTATGCCCTGGCTCGCGGGCTGCAGGGTTTCGGGTATGCTTTCTTCTTCGTCCCGCTGACCGTGATCGCCTATTCGCAACTGACGCCGCAGCAGAATAACAAGGCATCGTCGCTGACCAACTTTTTCCGCAACTGGGGAGGAAGCGTCGGCGTTTCTCTGGTCACGACCATGTCGGAGCGCCGGCAAGACCTTCACCAGACACGGGTGGGAGACAACCTGACCTCATCATCGGAGACGCTGCAGAATGCGGTGAAACAGACCGCTGCATTTTTGCAGCAACGAGGCTATTCACCCGCGGATGCCATGACCGCCGCATACAGCCACTATTACAACCAGCTTATCGCTCAGACCAGGCTTCTGGGTTTTATGGATTGCTTCTTCATTCTCGGAGTGATCACGTTAGTAGCTGCCCCGTTGGCTCTTTTGACGAAATACTTCAAGGTCGGGGGCGGTTCATCGGCCGCGCACTAAATTCCATTCAAGTCTGACCAATGCGCCTTTCCCAAACGCAACACCCGTCACTGGTGCGGAACCAGCATTTACCCTAACCATTCAGGCCGCGTTACGTACCTGAGGGCTGTCCTTCAGCAGCCCAAGCCGCACCAGGCTTTCGGCTGTAGCGACTATGGCCTCCTCGTTGGAACGCGGAGCCCAGCCCAACACACGCTTGGCCTTTTCATTGGTGCCGTTCTTTTTCTTGCCCAGCTCGGGCAAGATAAGCTTTACTGCCGGATCGCGCATCGAGGCGAGGCGGACCATCCAGTTGGGCAACTGCCTGGTGGGGACTTTTCTCGCCGCGCCGCCCATGCGTCTCTTCAGCACTTTCGCGATATCGAGGAACGACAGAAAATCGCCCGCGACGGCGAGAAAGCGTTGGCCGTTTGCAGCGGGATGAGTCATGGCGCGGAGGTGCAGATCGGCCACGTCGCGAACATCCACGGTGCCAAAATAGAGTTTGGGGCATCCGGGCAGGGCGCCATCCATCAGGCGCTGCACCATGAGGATCGAAGCCGAATAGTCAGGCCCCAGGACCGGGCCGAAAACGCCGACTGGGTTCACGACGGAAAGCTCCAGCTTCCCGCCTTCTCTGGCAATGAAATCCCAGGCAGCGCGTTCTGCCAGGGTCTTCGATTTCCCGTAGGGGGCCACGCCCTCGCTATTAGGGTCGGTCCAGTCTGTCTCATCGAAGGGCTTTGTCCGCGGCTTATGCCCATAACCGATGGCCACGAACGATGAAGTCAGCACCACGCGCTTTACCCCGGCGTCTCGCGATGCACGCAGCACGCGGAGTGTGCCTTCGCGCGCCGGCACGATCAGCTCGTCTTCGTGTTTGGGAAGGTTTGGGGGAAGCGGCGACGCTACGTGCAGAACATAGGTGCAGCCGTCAACAGCCTCCGCCCAGCCCGCGTCTTTTTCAAGGTCGGCAGCGACGAAGGACAGCCGATCCCCCGGTTCGGCGCCGCCTTGCTTCAGCATGGCGCGCACGTCGCCCTCGCGCTTCAGGCTGCGCACGGTCGTGCGCACTCTATAGCCGGCAGCCAGGAGCTGCAGGATGCAATGGCTGCCGATAAACCCCGAGCCGCCGGTGACAAGAACGAGTTCGTTGCTCATGGCAACATTCTACACGACTAGACCGAACGTTCGTTCTAGTCGGCCTTTACCGCCTCCCAAACCTTTTCCGCCACCGTTCGCAAGGTTGCTGGAGCCAGCTTGCGCGGTTGCCGGGCCAGCCGTTCCACTACCCCAAATGTCAGCTCTTGAATGACCTCGGGAGGCAAGTTATTCAGAACGCCGCCGTTCGATTGGCTGCGAAGCGGCGCTGGAACTCCATCGCTTTCTTGTCGGGGTGCGGATGTTTCTCCGGCTCGCAGACGAAGCCCGCGGTTTCATACTGGTGCAGAAAGCGCATTTCTCGCGGATGCTTACGGTAGAAGTTGTACCAGTTCGTCCATGCCAGGATGAACGCCTCCTTGGCATCCATGTCCGGCGAGTAGCCTTCCAGTAGGCTTGCGCGTTTCAGTTCGCGGACCCGCTCATAGAGGGCCTGGATGATTGCTTCTTTGTTCTCGAAGTGGTGGTAGATCACGCCCGCACTGGCCCCTGAGCGCTCGGAAACAAGGGACATGGGGGCTTCGTGGAAGCCTCGCTCCGCCACCACGTCGAGCATTGCGTTGAGAATGGCCTCGCGCTTATTGGCCTGTGGTTTCGCTGCCATGCTCTCCATTCTTCCACGGCGCAGCCCGGGAAGAGCAAAGCAGTCGATGGTGACGCCCCCAATGTCATTCGTAACGAAGCGCGTCCACCGGATTGATCGCTGCTGCGCGTCGCGCGGGCAGCCATGTCGAAAGTATAACCACGCTGCTGACCGCGATGAGAGCGCCGGCGTAGGTCAACGGATCGTCCGCATTCAGCCCGAAGAGTTGGTGGCGGACAAACCTGGCGGATGCCAGACTCAGTGGCAGCCCTAGCGCCACGCCGGCCGACAATAGCAGCAAGGCTTCGCGAAGAATGATCGAAAGGACGTTTTGTCTTTGTGCGCCCAGAGCAAGCCGAACGCCAATCTCGTTCGTACGCTGAGCGACGTTGTAACTCATCACGCCATACAGTCCAATGGCCGCAAGCACAAGCGCCAGGAGGGCGAAGATGCCTGTCAGCGAAGAGCTCAGCTCGTCGTTCCCCATCATCCGCGAGATTCCTCATCAATCGTGCTGACACTGAGCAGGGGCAGGTTCGGATCGACCGATGCCACAGCGGCGCGGAGGTCTGCGATCCTGGCGGAAGGATCGCCAATCGTGCGCAACAGAATGAATCCAGCAAAGCGATCCTGATTTTCTTCCCGAACGCCGAGCCTGCGCCTGCAGCAGCCGGAGCAAACGGCTCGATCTGAGCCAGCGGAATGTACGTCATCATCGCCGGATCCTGACTCCGTGGATTGCCTGCTCTTGTGTCCCGTGCGATGCCCACAATCTGCCAGGGTCCCTTCACTGAATCGATGTCAATGGTCAGTGAGTGCCCAATTGCGTTGCCCTCGGGAAAGAAGTGGCGAGCCAGGGTCTGGTTCACAACGGCGACCTTGAGACCTGGTCGCCGTGTCTGACGGCGAGATGGGACGCCCCGCGATGATCGTGATACCTGCCGTCTCAAAATAACGGCCAGAAACGCGGTTCAGCACCGAGTTCATGTTTTCTTTGGGTGCGGGCGTATAGCCCGCAATCGAGATATTTGAGCGCCAGTTTCCGGAACTGATCGGCGGAGTAGCCGCCAGTGCGGCAGATTGAACTCCGGGAATGGCTGAAAGCCGGTCGAGCAGACGCTGGTGCAGATCGGCTGTTTGAACCGGTGTGTAACCTGCAAGCTGTGCATCGAACTGGGCCACTAACAGGAACGTGCGCTCAAATCCGTAGTCCTGGTGTTGCAGGTTGCGCAGGGTCTGGAGGAAAAGCCCCGCCGCCACAAGCAGCAGAAGCGACAGCATCACCTGGCCAACGATCAGGGACTTCGGCCACCATCGCGACGAACGGCTTCTTCCACCGCCCGAGGTTCGGCTTAGTGGAACTCAGCGAATCATGAGCCGCAGTGCGTGCTGCGGCAATGGCGGGGGCGAGCCCGAACAGAATTCCTGTGATGACAGAAACGCCAAGGGTAAACATCAAAACTGCGGCATTCGGCGCCGGGCTCACAGTCAATCCAAGCGCTGCCCTGGCTCACAAATGCAATCAGGACGCGTGTTGCCGCGAAAGCGATTGCCAGCCCCAGAAGGCCGCCGCCAACCGACAGCAGAAGGGTTTCGATGAGGCTTTGCCGCGCGATGCGCGATCGGCTTGATCCAAGCGCCAGCCGGGTGGCGATCTCCCGTTGGCGCGTGGCTGCCCGCGCCAACAGGAAATTTGCGAGATTGGCGCACGCAATCAACAGCACCAGCGCAACCACTGCCATGAGAACCCACAGGGATTCTCTGTACATGCCCTGCAGATACGAGACACCGTGCGTCCGCAGGAATTAACGGGACATCTTCGTGGTCGATCTCCTGCTCGCCGCGCGGGAGCAAGCGCTGTGCCTTCGTTGGCGCGAATCGCGGCGTGAATCTGCTGGTTGATCCAGGCTTGAACCCGCGCACGAACGTGCGGGTCGGCCGCCGCCTCCGGCGTGAGGCGTCCAAACACGTTCATGAAGTACAGGCCCGACGCCGGGCGTGAGCATCGAGGGCTTCTGCAGAATGGCCGGCTGCATCGTCGTTGGCGTCCACAGGTCGGCCAACTCGAGTCCTTGCTTCAGTCCCTCGAACCCTCGTGGCATAACTCCGATCACCTCAAACGGCGTGCCATTGATGGTGATCGTCCTGCCCGAGAATTCCGGGATCGGAGGAAAGAGAATGCTGCCAGAAATGAAAGCTTGCCACCGCGACTGCGCCGGTGCCGGGAGTTGCATCATCGGCGGGTGTGATGGTGCGGCCCATCAGCGCGATGAGCACCGAGAACACTGAAATAGTTGCCGGAAACAAGACTGGCGGATGCGAACTGGGCGGCGGGAATCGGAGGTCGATCCTGATTCGTGAGGAATGCGCACCGAAACCTTCGGCAGGAAGCTGCCGAATGCGGCAATTCCCTGAAATGGGCCGGGATTTGCCTCCAACGATCGCGTCGCGTACCAGGGAAACATTCCGTACTGCCCAATGTCGATTCCGCCCGCAATTCCTGAGTTGGTCGCGTCGCCCAAGGTGACGAGTTGTTCGGGATTCCGCACCGGCAGATCGCGCAGCAGCAGTTGTTGAATCAGCGTGAAGATGGCAGTGTTGGCGCCGATTCCCAATGCGAGTGAGAGCAGAGCGACCGCTGTGAAGGCCGGCCGTTTGCACAATGAGCGCAGGCTTACGCGTGTGTCCTGAAGCAGGTTGTCAATCGCAGATTCCCACCGCGAAGACCAGACTCGATGCTTGACCGTATTGCGGCTGCCGAGTTCAACCAGAGCGGCCCGGCGCGCCTGCTCCGGACTCACTCCAGACCGTTGCTTATGTTCCACAGAGGCTTCGAGGAAGCCGTCGATCTCTTCGTCGATTTCGCGGTCGGTGCGCCGTCTGTCGAAGAGAGACCGTAATCCTTGGAGCAAATTGCTGAGCTGATGCATGATGCCTCCGAAAGGAAATCAGGCTCCGGCTTTGGCTTCGAGAATGCGAGCGATGCAGCGTCTTGATCGGCCCACCATTCGATTTACCCCTCGCGCCGTCCGTCCGAATCCATCTCCTCTAGACGGTCTAGATAAGAAGGATAGATTTGCACCCTCTAGACTGTCAAGAGGAACAGGGCACACACCCTTTCCGAGGGGTTTAAAAATTCGTTGTCCGGGATGTCGAAAATGCGCGCCGTGCTCCGACTACCCTGTGAAAGCGCAGAAATCAACTCGAAGTTGGAAGGGAGCAGGAAGTCATGAAATACATTTTGCTGATGACCGGCGCAAAAGCCGGCGTCGATGCGTACAAGGCATGGTCCGAGAAGGATATCGGGGCGCACTTCGCCTATTTGAAGGGCCTTAACCAGGAGCTGAGTGAATCTGGAGAGTTTGTGGCCAATGAGGCCTTGGGGCCGCTGGAACAGGCCAAGGTCGTGCGAGCTGCGAAGGACGGTACCCCAGTCACCGATGGAGTCTTCCCCGAGGCCAAGGAGTTTCTTCTCGGTTATTGGATGGTCGACGTCGATAGTCCGGAACGGGCCTATGAGATAGCGTCCCGATTGTCGGCCGGCCCCGGACCCGGCGGCGTACCGTTGAGCATGGCGATCGAAGTGCGGCAAATCATGAGCCGAAGGACCGAAGAACTGCCATGACGGACCAATTACTGGATACCGCTTCTGAGCATCTGCTGCGCGATCTTGCGCCGCAGGTGCTCGGCGCGGTGATGCGTCGTTTTCGCGACTTTGCCGCCGCCGAAGACGCTGTGCAAGAGGCCCTGATCGCGGCCACTGTGCAATGGCCGAGTGAAGGCGTGCCGGGCAATCCACGCGCCTGGCTGATCCAGGTCGCCGTTCGCCGCATGGCGGATCACGTGCGCAGCGAACAGGCCCGCCGCCAGCGCGAGACCGTAGTGGCTATGGAGACGGACCAACTCGCACCCCCAATTGACGCTGTGAGTGAAACCGATCAGGACGACACGCTCATCCTGCTTTTTATGTGCTGCCATCCCGCCTTGACTTCGTCTTCGGCCATTGCGCTCACATTACGGGCCGTCGGCGGCCTCACAACGGCGGAGATCGCCAAGGCGTTCCTGGTTCCTGAGGCGACCATGGCCCAGCGCATCAGCCGCGCCAAGAGCAGCATCAAGGCTTCGGGCGTGCCCTTTCGCTTGCCTACCCACGCGGAGCGAGCGCAACGTCTCCGCGCCGTGCTGCATGTGCTCTACCTGATCTTCAGCGAGGGCTATAGCAGCAGCGTCGGTCCGCGTCTGCAGCGGCTGGAGCTATCCCGAGAGGCCATTCGCCTGACCCGTTGCGTGCACGCATTGCTCCCGGATGACGTGGAAGTCGCCGGACTGTTGGCGCTTATGTTGCTAACCGATGCGCGCAGCGCAGCCCGCATGGGAGCTGACGACGAGACCGTCCCGCTCCCCAAACAGGACCGAACCCTGTGGGATCAGTCGAAAATCTCTGAGGGTGTGGCGCTCCTTACTGCGGCCCTGGCGAAAGGGGCGATTGGCCCCTATCAGCTACAGGCCGCCGTTGCCGCTGTTCATGACGAGGCTGCGCGGGCCGAGGATACGGACTGGCCGCAAATCCTGGCATTGTATGAACTGCTGCAACGCATGTCCGACAATCCCATGGTGATGTTGAATCGTGCCATCGCCGCGGCCATGGTGCATGGCCCATCCAAAGGACTGGAATTGCTGCGAATCCTCGACGAGGATCCGCGACTTGCCGGCCACCACCGTCTCGACGCCGTGCGTGCCCATCTGCTGGAAATGGCCGGCGATCATCAGACCGCAATCAAGCACTACCGGATTGCTGCTGGACGGACGACGAGTATCCCGGAGCGGAATTACCTCCTGACCCAGGCGGCCCGGCTCGGCGAGGTCGAAGAGAAGGCTCCCTGAGGCCGGGCAGCCTGGCGGCATCTTGGCCAAATCGGCCCAATTTCAGTATATTTTCGTCTCATGATGCGCATTCAGTTTTCGAGACTCCTCGCGTCCGCGGCTGTGTTCGCCGTAGCCGTTCCCCTTTTCGCTCAATCCCCGGATAAACCGAAGCCTGAGGAGACGGAAATCTGGGAGCCGGTCCCAGCGGTCGTGACCCCCGGCGCCACCTGCGGGGCCCCTCCCTCCGATGCGATCGTGCTCTTCGATGGCAAGAATTTGGACGAGTGGGTTTCGAATCGCGACAAGACTCCCGCCAAATGGACCATCGCCGGCGATGTGATGACCGTAAGCAAAGGCGAGGGAAATATTGAGACCAAACGCAGCTTCAAGAACTACCAGCTCCACCTCGAGTGGAAAGTTCCCACAAGCATCACCGGCAGCGGCCAGGCCCGCGGCAACAGCGGTGTCTTTCTGGCCTCCACTGGTCCTGGCGATGACGGTTACGAGCTGCAGGTTCTCGATTCCTACAAGAACAAGACTTACGTGAACGGCATGGCCGGCAGCATCTACAAGCAAGCTATTCCGCTGGCGAATCCGACGCGCAAGCCGGGCGAGTGGCAGACATACGACATCGTTTGGACAGCGCCGACCTTCAATAGCGACGGCTCGGTGAAGACTCCAGCCTATGTCACGGTCTTATTCAACGGAGTTCTGGTGGAGAACCACTTCGAGTTGAAGGGCCAGACGTTGTATATCGGCAAGCCGTTCTACAAGCCATACACCAGCGCTCCGATCAAGCTACAGGCGCATGGCGACAAGAGCGAGCCCATCAGCTTCCGCAATATCTGGGTCAGGGAACTTAATTAGAAGTGTGGCTGCACCTCTGGTCTCAGAGGTGCAGCCAACCGGAAGCCTACTGCTTCTTGGGGCCAACGAGCGAGAACATGGCTCCCTGTGGATCGATGCCGAGGATGATCCAAAGATCACCGGGCACCTGGTGGGGACCCATCAACACCTGGCCATTCTTCTCCTCGATGCGCGTTGCCGCGGCGTCAATATCCTCAACGTTGAAGTAGTAAAGCCAGAACGGCGCAGGCGAATTTTTGGGATCCCGCGTCATCATGGCGCCTACCGCAGCGCCGCCGTTATTGAAAATTCTATAAGTGCCCAACGGTCCCATGTCCATGGTGCTGTCTTCTTTCCAACCGAAAAGGCCGGAGTAGAAAGACCAGGCAGTTTCCCCGTCGTTGGCGGAGAGTTCATTCCAGCCAACCACTCCTGGAGTACCCATTGGCGGGCGGGGCGGTGCATAGTCGATTGTGCCCTTGAACATGAGGAAGACCGCGCCCTGCGGATCCTGTGCCGAGACAAAGCGGCCCACGCTGGGGATGTCCATGGGGGGACAGTGCAGTTTGCCGCCCGCCTGTTCCACTCGCTTGGCATAGTCATCCACGTCGTCGACGCCGATGAAACCGACCCATGCAGCTCTCATGCCGGATGCAAGCATTTCCGGGGATAGCTGCATCAGACCGGCGGTACCAAGGTCGTCGACCGTGAGCAGCGTGTACGGCATGCCGCCGGGATCGCCGGAGGGTTTCGCTTGCCATCCGACAAGGTGGGTATAGAAATCCTGGGCGCCCTTGGCGTCTGTGGTTCTAAGCTCGTGCCAGACAAAGTCGCCTTTGGCTGCTTTGACCGGTGTGGTCACTGCCTGCTGTGCTGCTGTGCTCATGGTTAATCCTCTCTTTACGTCATGCTTTTGCTGCGCGTTCAAGTTCAGCGATTTCGTTGCGATTCGAGGCGGCGGGAACTCTTGAATACCGAGAGGGGAAAATTTACCGCATCTTCCGCGTTGTTGTCGAACCAGAGGAAGAGCGTGATCCGATGGAATGTGGTCTTCAAGACATTTCGCCTGGGCACCCGTCCTTGGCGACGCAAGATGCCCATCCTTCTGAACAGCGAGGCCTAAGTTTTGAAGAATTGAAATTCTATCGAGCGCGCCATGCAACTGGGCGCCATTGCGGCCTCTGCACCGGCCACTTCAGCCCTTCCTCTCCGTCGGGTAACACTGTCGTCAGTACCCAGTCAATACGCTCGGTCGCATCTTTGAGGATCGACTGCAACGACGGATCGTTTTCAACCGAAGCCGAAAACACAATCGCGGTCAGCGCATTTCGGATGTGGTGATTCACTTCGGCGGCAATTTCCATCCTGCGCGCCAAAATCATTCGTCGGCGCTTTTCGTAAATCAGCACTAAATACGAAAGCACGGAGGCAACGATACACGTATACAGATCGGACGCATAGACCCTGCTCGAGTGATGCACCAGGCGATCCAGCCCAAAGCCGCAAATCCCAATCATCAGTCCGAGTAACAGGGCCGAGATAAAAACGCGGGCGTCAAGAAACATGAGACACCCCGTGCTACGGCTAACTTTGAATGTAGGCATGACTATCGTTCTAGTCTCGATGGACCTTCCGGTCCAAAGCACACGATTTAGTTCAGCTAACCAACCGTCGCGCCGGGTGGCTTGGAATTGAGAGCGCTTGCGAGTCTGCGGCGCGAACGTCATGAGGAACCGTCATCACCGGGCAATCGCACTGCCGGGCTAAGTATCCGGCCAGTCTCTTCTGAGCCTGGTCAGTTGCGGAGCCATTCAACGCAATCGCGATGAGTATTGCTTTGATGTCCTCAGCTCGTTCTCTAAGCACATGCTCGGGCTTTCCGAAGAGCAGAATCGCCCGTGCGCTTCTGCTGAGACTCCGCAAATTTCGAGCCAGCGATTCCAGCTTGTACTGAATACCCATCTGCGCGTCAGGCATCGATGAGATATGTCCGGGATCGACGACGTACACCAACTCAAGATTGGCACGGTGTCTCTGCGCCAACGCGCATGCGAATTCAAGCACGGGTTGGCTCTCGTTCGCGGGATTGGTAACAAAAAGCAGCGTTCCGGCGTGCAAGCTGCCGGTAGAACTTGTGTGCTCATGGGTTGGCATAGCTGGCTCCTGGTGATCCGGCGTAGACCACCGACGCGCGTTAAAGGAAATCAGGCGGGAAGGGATCATTCGCTGATTGCATCTCGGCCGCGATTCTATGAATGCTCAAACATCGGCGCCTTCGCTTCATTCTGGACCCGTTCCGAAGGCGAGCGAAAAACGTATTCGCTATAAGACGCCCGGTAGCCTCGCATCCGAGCGATGGGAGCAAGAAGGGGAAATAACGCGCCTTGCAGCAAACGCGGAGGATCGAAGAACTCAATGACATCATCGAATTCCCTGGCGATGAGTGAAAGCTGTAGGAGATTCGGCATGCCCTTTGGATTCGTCTTCCCATCCTGGGCTAGACCAATCATATTTCGCGTAAAGGCTTCGAATCGATTTGCCGGCCGAACATCCATGATCAGCTTCGCCTCGATGATTCCGGCATTCCAGAACCGGTGAGGTACACCCGGAGGAATTTCAATTGTCTTGTCCAAATCGGCAATCGAAACGCTCCCGTCGATCGCTACGCCGACGGTGCCACTCACCACTCGCACCCGCTCATGGATGGAGGGATGCGAATGCATAGGGAAACCGAAACCTGCTCCCCGCAATTCCAGGTCGACCACCAGGCGGTCGCCCCTCGTTTCACGCGTGCCCAGGCGAATGGTTGCGCGTTCGCCCGTGATCGGATTGTCAAATACATCGCCGCGTTTGAACATGAAAGTTTCCCCAGCGGGGCGCGCTTGGTTGCGCGCCCCGTAGTGTGATTCGTGCCCAACCTGGTTGGATTCGCCACACCCAGTTAGATGGACACAAGTACGTCATCAGGAACCAAGTTCAGCTAACCAGCCTTTTTCGGACCGCGTAGAGAACGATCTCAGCTGTATTGTGGATACCGAGTTTCTGCATTAGATTCGTGCGGTGACTCTCAACCGTGTACGGGCTTACGTCCAGCAGATGGGCCACTTCTTTATTCGTCTTTCCTTCAGCGAGCAATTGCAACACTTCTTTTTCCCTGGCCGTCAGCAGGTCGAATGTATCGGAGAGACCCTGTTGTTTAAGCATCCGCATGTAATCCTCAAGCAGTGTCTCGTTGATTGCCCTGCTGAAGAATGGTTTCCCGTTCGCGACGGCTCTTATTGCCAGCAGCAGGTCTTCTTCGGCCGACTCCTTCAATAGGTAACCTTTCACGCCCACATTCAGCGCCCTCAACAGATAGCTCTCATCTGCGTGCATGGTGAGGATGATGATGCCCATTTTGCTATTCACTTTTAATATCTGTTCCGCTGCCTCAATGCCATTCAGGATCGGCATGGCGACGTCCAGGACAACGATTTGTGGAGAGAGGGCCGCTGCCATCGTCACCGCCTCCCGGCCATTTGCCGCTTCCCCTATGACCGCAAGCTCTGGATATTGTTCAAGAAGGAGCCGCAAACCCTTGCGTACCACTCCGTGGTCGTCCGCAATGAGCACCGTGTATTTCATGGTTTCTCTTGCTCTCTGTACGCCATCTGTTCTTCGAGGTGTTGACGGGTGGTCCTGGATGCTTGGCAAGAGGTCTATCATCGGTTCCTTCTCGTCGGCGAAGCAAGTTGCTTTCTAGAACAACGATAGGCCGAAGGAACTCCGGAACAAATCCCTTGGAGGCACTATGGGGAAGTCTAAATGACAGGAGATGGCCCAGGATGGAACAACTTGGCCTATATTAGGACGCACTCGGATCGAGCCTGGCCGGCAATTCGAGGCTTATTATCGTTCCCCGGCCGGGCTCCGAGGCTACCGACATACGCCCTTGCAGGGCGCGCACCCGCTCCGTCATACCCATCAGTCCGAGTCCAGGGGTTTGTACCTGGGCGTCGAACCCCCGCCCATCATCCTGCACAGAAGCAATCACTCGAGCCTCGTCCTGCTTTACGATGACCGTGACGCGGCTAGCCTCGGCATGTTTCCCGCAGTTGGTCATGGCCTCTTGAATCGCACGGTACAAGCAGAGTCGAAGGGCTTCCGGCAGTTTGTCGAGCTTGCCCTCAATATTCACGGAAACCGGGATCCCGCATCTGCGGGAGAACTCTTTTGCCTGCCAGTGCAGCGCCGGTTCCAGCCCCAGATCGTCGAGCATGGAAGGCCGCACCAACAGGGCGAGATTCCGCACCGAACGAAGGGCTTCTTCCGCCAGTCCCTTTACGCTTTCGAGTCGCTCCTTGAATTCGTCATCCGGGTCGTAATGCGACAAGGTGCCCAATTCCATGCGCAAGCCTGTCAGTAGCTGGCCCACCTCGTCGTGAAGTTCTCGAGAGATCGTTTTTCTCTCCTCCTCTTGTACCCGGACCAATTGATTCGATAACCGCCGCAGTTCCTGCTCCGCCTTCTCGGCGCGCTTCCTCTCTGCCTCTGAGACCTGGTCGAGCCGATACATGTATGCCGTACTGAATATTGCAATCGCACACTCCAGCAGGAGAAGCATTAACGTGGCTGCGATTGCGATTTGCCGCAGTTTGGTCTGTTGATACTCGCTTTCCTGCTCCTCCCGGGCTAGGCTGGCCTGGTTGATAGCATCGATGCGTCCGGCCAGATCGAGAACTCTTTCCGGCTGGTTCTCCAATTCGCTGAACAGGGTCTCTTCCCCTTGACGCGTTCGCGAGGTGCTAAGGCTTTGTTGGATTGAGCTCCAGTACTGATCCAGGCCGTCCTGTAGGGCAAGGATTTGCGGCTTTTGGTTTGCACCGATGAGCTGCATGAGAGTGCTGATGTCGTTTGCGGTGTTCTGTTGCAGCTCAGTGATCCGGTTCTCGGTTTCAATAACATCAGGGCTGTTTAAACCGCTCTGTTCAATGAGGGCGCCCTTGTTGATGTTCGCCTGGATATCGGAGATAGCGTCGTCCGCTCTCTGATAGCTCTGGTGAGCAATCTTTGTGCGTTCATGGATTCTGGCCGCTTCCCGCGAGACGAGCCACGCGAAGAGTGTCGAGAAGAGCAGCAGAGCGCCAAAGGATACGGCGACCGCGGGCCAAAGTCGTGTGCGCATGTGACAACTCTACTCCGGCGGATTGCAGCGTCGTGCCGGGTCGACGCCGAAAGTATTAACGGCGATTCTCCTCGCTCATTTTCATCGACTCTTCCCTCCCCGAAAGAGACGATGAAATGGCCGCGAGGAGAATCGCCGCCTGTTGGGTAACTTACCGGTGTTGCTGACGGGCCAAGGCGTCAGCTACCAGCAAGTACGCAACAACCTCGTGGAAATTACAAGAACACTACGCGCGCGCCTCAAACACCATATTGAACGGCGTTTCACTCGCTTTGCGGAAGTGCGTGAACCCGCCGACGCGGACCACCTTCTCTATATTCGCTGGACCAGCTTGGGCTCCCAGGCCAAGCGCCACTTCCTGCGAAAGCGAACAGGGCACGCACACTGATGCCGAAGCTGAGTACATGATGCGGCCGATCGGATTTAGATTTTGAGCGACCTCATCATGTGCAAACGGCTCTACGATCATCCATGTGCCCCCGGGCGCCAGTGATTCGCGGACATGCTTTGCCGCACCCGCCGGGTCACCCATATCGTGCAGGCAATCGAAGAACGCCACCAGATCGTAAGCTGTTCCGGGAAAACCTTTCGACGGCGCGACCTGGAAGGTAACGCGATCGCTTACATGGGCCGACCTCGCCTTTTTGCGGGCAGTTTCAATCGACGGCGCATGATAGTCAAAGCCGACGAACTGCGACTTGGGGAAGGCTTTTGCCATCAGCACTGTCGACGCGCCGTGGCCACAACCAATGTCAGCCACCCGGGCTCCCGCTTTCAGTTTTTTCTCCACTCCCTCCAGCGCTGGAATCCAGCTCGAAACTAGGTTGGCCAGATAGGTCGGCCGGAAGAAGCGCTCGCAGCCTTCGAATAAGCCCTTCTCATGCTCATGCCAAGCCATGCCTTTGCCCGTGCGATAGATCTCCGTGATCTTTTCCTCATCTTTCATCAGTGAGGCCAGCATGTGATAGAAGCCCGGGAGGTGGATCGGTGTATCGTCTTGCGCCAACGCCATCGCTTGCTCCGGCGTCATGAAGTAGGTGCCGTTGGCAGCGTTGTACTCTACAAAATTTCCAGCCGCATTAGCGTTCAACCACTCGCGTATGTAGCGCTCGGCTGTGCCCGTGCGCTCGGCAAGCTGCGCCGGGGTCACCGGGACGCAATCTCCCATAGCGCGGTAAAGCCCCAACCTGTCTCCGATAACAATCAGCGGCGCCTGCATGGCCGCGCCCATGTCCTGCACTGCCTGTCCCAGCAAGGCGTTGAGCTTGTCAGGATCGATGGTTCGTTTCTTTTCCGGTGCAATGGACGGGGATGAAACCATTGTTCTTTCCTCTTTTTCGGAAGGCCAAAGTCGCGGTCAGCCAGTGTACGAGCGGACCGTGACAGATATCGATCATAAGCCGCTGGCAAACGATTGCCATCCCGTTGAGGGACTAGAAGCGCACGGAAAAAGGAGGATTACGGCGGAGTCCGATTCTTACGCTGCGAATCATTACCGGAAGTGGCTTTTGTTCCAACTAGTTCCAGGTTGCTAGACTTTTCCGGCAGATGAATTTCTCCGGCCCTAAGACCGCTCGTCTCGAATCGGTTGACCTGTTGCGTGGGATCGTCATGATCCTGATGGCGCTCGATCATGTTCGCGACTTTATGGGCACGCCTGGAATCAGTCCAACGAATCTCGCGCAAGCCACCATTTCTTTGTTTTTCACTCGCTGGATCACCAACATCTGCGCACCCGTTTTCTTCCTCCTCACTGGCACGGGCGCCTATCTTTCGCTGCGACGATATTCGCGGCCCGAGCTTTCTCGATTCCTCTTCACGCGCGGCCTTTGGCTCATCTTTCTGGAAGTAGTCGTGTTGCGCTGCTTTGCTTTGCAGTTCAATTTTGATTACCACCTCACAATGCTGGTGGTCATCTGGGCTCTTGGTTGGGCCATGATCCTGCTGTCCGCGCTTGTTTATCTGCCGAATGCAGTGGTCACCGGTTTTGGACGTGGTGATGATTGCAGCTCATAATTTGCTCGACCCAATACAAGCAGAGTCCTTGGGGCGGCTCGCACCGCTGTGGAACATTCTTCACGCGCCGGGTCTGGTCGTGGCCAATCCCCATCACCTTGTTTTCGTGGCCTATCCGCTGATTCCCTGGGTGGGAGTCACCGCGGCAGGATTTGGGCTCGGACAGATTTTTGCCTGGCCTCCCGCAGCGCCGTAAGACATTTCTGTTGCGCCTCGGCATCGGCTTGACAGCCGCTTTCGTCGTTCTGCGTGCCGCCAATGTCTACGGTGATCCGGCCGCTTGGACACGACAGAAGTCCGCTGTCTTCACAGCTCTGTCATTTCTGAACACGATCAAATATCCGCCATCGCTCCTCTTCCTGTTGATGACCCTCGGACCGGCGATGCTTCTGCTCTGGGCGTTCGACAGCGGGTTCCCGCGATTCATGCGTCCAGCATTGATCCTGGGGCGCGTGCCCTTGTTTTATTACGCAATGCATTTGGTGCTGATCCATGTGATTGCGGTTGTCGTGTGCTATGCCCGTTACGGGCAGGTGCACTGGATGTTCGAGTCATCCAGCCTGGGAGACTATCCGATTACGACGCCGCCTGGATGGGGGTTCGGCCTGCCGATGGTCTACTTGATCTGGGCTTTTGTCGTGATCGCCCTTTACCCGCTTTGTGCGTGGTTTGCGAGGTTGAAGCAACGCAGCAGCAGCGTATGGCTCAGCTACCTATGATCAGCTTCTTTCGGCGACTACCGAGTGCCAGTCTCTACGGCGAAAGCCCAAAATGCATAGGTGTACGCGTCGTACGCCACTGGTGAAAGCAAATTAGCTATCAGTGCATTGGACAGCACTCGGTTGAAAATAGAACCTGCTCTGAGCTGTGTATCGGAACAGTCGCGGACGGCTGAGAATGCCCCAGGACGTCAGTCCTGGGTGAGCTTGAACCGCACGCAAATGCCGACAAGTAACCAACTGCCCCGATTCTCTGTGAGGCCCACGCGCTTCCATACCATCAACGGATTGCCTGCACGGCAATCCCGGTATGCTGGATTCAGCAAATGCGATCGTAGGGCCTCGCACCATCATTCTCAACCCAGGTCATCCGGATCTACGGCGACAGTACATCCAGCACTTCCCGCGGTTCGGGCCGGACGCGGAAGTCGGCGTGCGCGCCGGCGAACAGGATCGTGCCGTCTTTGCCAACGATGTAGGTTGCCGGTAGAGGCAGCCGCCAACTCGCGTCCCCATTTACCAGGGGGATATTTACCAGAATGCTACGGTAATACTGCTGCTGGGAAGGCGCGACCGCGTAGGCCAGGCCGAACTGGGCAGCCAGCCGGCATCCGGCATCGGTGAGCACCGGGAAGGGAAGCCCGTGTTGCACCGCAGTGAAGTCGTTCTGGCGCACCGTTTGTGGCGAGATGCCAATGAGCAGCGCGCCGCGCTTGCGGACGGCAGTGTATAGATCCCTCCAGGACTCAAGCTCGGTGACGCAATACGGGCACCAGCGCCCACGAAAGAAGTTGATGACCAGCGGCCCAAGGGCCAGCAGGTCCGCGCTGTGCACGATGCGGCCCGCGGCGTCGGGCAGGGCAAACTCCGGGGCTTGGGAGCCAACCTGCAGGATTCTATCCTCTACTCCCGCTGCATAGAGCTCGGCAACCGCGCGCTCGCTAATCTCGAGGCGCTCCGGCTGGACAAGGTTCCGCGTGTTGGCCGTGATCTGATCGAGTTGGTCTTGCAGTTTCGACATAAGGCGTTCTCAAGGGGAAAGCCCTAAAATCCCTCGGTGGGACGGCCCAAAGCCCGTCGCATCGCATACCAAAGTTATTCAGGAGCTGCCCTCAAGCGGTTTGACGATCTCCGTACCGGAACGGCTTCAGTAAAGTTGAGCTTTTCTTACGGCGTCTAGCGTTTTCACTTCTGGTGCATCCAAAGCAGCGACCCCCGACGTGGCTTTTCCTCAAGAAAAGCCGCACTTCGCTGGACTCGACCGTGCAGCGTAGAAGTGAAAACGCTTCTAGCGTCCCATGCCGCGCATGCCGCCCAAGGCGCCCATCATCCGCCGCTGCATGCCGCCGCCCTTGCCCACAGTTTTGAACATCTTACGCATCTGCACATACTGGCGCAGCAGCTGATTCACTTCCTGCACGCTGGTTCCCGAGCCGCGCGCAATCCGCTTACGGCGGCTGCCGGAGATGATTTCGTGCTTGTCGCGCTCTTGCTTGGTCATCGAGTTGATGATGGCCTCAATGCGCGTAAATTGCGATTCATCCACCTGCCCGGCCATCTGCTGGATGCCCTGAAACGGGCCGATCGAGGGCAGCATCTTGAGAATGCTCTGCATGGACCCCAGTTTGCGGATCTGGCGCAGCTGGTCGCGGAAGTCCTCCAGCGAGAAGCCATCGCCGGAGAGGGCTTTGCGGGCAAATTCCTCCTGCTTCTTCTTGTCCAGGGTCTCTTCCGCCCGCTCGATGAGCGTCATCATGTCACCCATGCCCAGGATCCTGCTCACGATCCGGTCGGGATGGAAGGGCTCAAAGGCGTCCGGTTTTTCGCCCGTGCCAATGAACTTGACCGGCTGGCCGGTGACATGGCGGATGGAGAGCGCCGCGCCGCCGCGGGCATCGCCATCCATCTTGGTGAGCACCGTGCCGGTCAGCGCCAGCTGCTTATGAAATTCTCCCGCGGAGTGGACCGCGTCCTGGCCGGTCATCGCGTCGGCAACGAAGAGGATCTCCTGCGGGCTGAGCAGATTCTTCAGGCTCCGCATTTCCTCCATCAGCTCCTCGTCCAGGGCCAGCCGGCCGGCCGTATCGACGATGAGCGTGTCGCAGCCGGAATTGATGGCTTCGCGGCGCGCCTCCTTCGCCAGGCGCTCGACCAGCGCAATCCCCGGCGCCTCGCCTTTGGTGTCGCCCTCGTAGAGGTTGATCTTGATCGCGTTGGCCACCACCCGCAGCTGCTCCCGGGCCGCAGGGCGGTAGACGTCGACCGAAACCAGTAGGGGCCGGTGACCGCCCTTCCTGAGCCAGGCCGCCAGCTTGCCCGACGTGGTGGTCTTGCCCGAACCTTGCAGGCCTGCCATCAGGATCACAGTGGGTGGGCGGGATGCGAAGTTGAATCGAGCCGTATCCTTGCCCAGCAGGGCGACCAGCTCGTCACGGACGATCTTGATCACCTGCTCGGTAGGCGAAAGAGCCGTCATCACCTGCTGGCCCACCGCCTGCTCCCGGATGTGGTCGATGAGCTCCTTGACCACGTTCAGGTTGACGTCGGCTTCGAGCAGGGCAACACGAATCTCACGCAGGGCCTCGCCGATATTCTCTTCGGTGATGGTGCCCTGGCCCCGCAGGTTCTTGAAGGCCCGCTGCAGCTTGTCGGACAGGTTTTCAAACATGGTGGTACTTACAGTCTAACCGACGGGGGCTGGGAGGCTGGGGACGGGCGTGTCCCCAGCCTTCTGGCTTATTCCTGGGAGGGAGCAGACGGCTCGCTTAGATTGGGAACATCGATGCCCAGCGCAGTGGCCAGGGAAATCTGGTGATCCTGCTCCTGCAGCAGGATTGTCCGGATGTGCTCCGCGGTCGCGTACTCGCCTAACTGGTCGCATTGGCGAATCCGCTGCCGGTAATTGCGGATGGTCTCATTTTCGTTGTCCAGGTCGAAGCGCAGCATCTCTTCTGCCTTCTCCGAGGTCTTTACCGGCTTGGGAACCACCACCGGCATTCCGCCCATGTAGTCGATTTGGTTGGCAAGAATGATGGCGTGCTGTAGCTCTTCGCCGGCATGCACCTCCAACTCAGCCGCGATGTTCATGTAGGCAGCGCCCTTCAGCACCTGGGAATAGTTCACATAAGCAATAATCGCCTGGTATTCCCGGGCCAGATCTTCATTGAGCAGGGCGACCAGTTTTTCACGGGTGATGGATTTTTCGGTGGGGACGGTGGCTGTGGGCATTGCTTTCTCCTCGTTCTTGACGCTGTTTATCGTTAGCCTTAGATGGATCTGTGTGCTTGGGTGCAGGATACGGGCTAGGGGTTGCAGGGCTCGGCTGATAGAGTTAGGGGCCTGCGGTCTTCCCTTCTCTCCAAGAGCGAGCTGCTGCCCAGACTCGTCCGGAAACGGCTAACGCACAGAAAATCCGACGTTTGGAAGTCTCCCCGCCACGAACCGAAGCGACCTGGCGGCAAGCCCAGACTGAAATCCGGTGCTGGGGACGCGACTTCGGCTCCCTCCGGGGGTCTGAATGCCTAGAAACGCCTGGATCGGTGTTTTGGATCGTGTTTTGAGGAGTCGTTCGACCATGCCCTCATCTTCGCGCTCTATCGCCGGCACTGTTTACGCGTGCCTTGGCTGGCTGCCTCGATCCTTTCTCTGGTCCAGGAACCGGCAACGTTGCTGGCTGCAGCCGGCCCTGGCTGGCATAGCAAGCGGACTCCGCCGTGCAGCCACTTACCGAAGAAGAACGCGCAACCCAGGCGCTGAACCGGCTGACCTTTGGTCCGCGGCCCGGCGATTTGGAGCGAATACAGGCCATCGGGGTCAAGAAATGGGTCGAGATGCAGCTCAACCCGGAGCAGGTCGACGATAGCCTGCTCGAGGCACGCTTGCAGAGCTTTCCCGCGATGCACCTGAGTCAACAAGATCTGTTGCAGGCGTTTCCGTCCGGCGGCGGTGATTCGCGCCGTGGCCGACGGAAAGGTCGCCCTGCCCCGCCGATCGGGTGGAGCGCGCAATCTACCAGAACCAGGTCTTTGCCTATGAAGAAAAGCGCCAGAAGCAGGCGCAGGAAGCGGCTCGGCAACCTGCGCCCATTGCCGCAGCGGGGACAAATGCGACCGCGCCGCCAGTCATGGCAGAGAGTAGTCAGGAGAACGCGAAGGCGGCGGCAAGCGAAAGCGTGATGGCCGACGCGATGGCGCTCGAGGATGTAGCCAGCTCCCCCTCGATCACCGTGCATGAGCAGAAGCTGTATGCCGACCTGGCCTCAACCCAGATCGTGAATTTATCTCCCGACCAGCGATTGGATCGGCTGGTGAGTATGAAGCCGGGGCAGCTTCGCGGTTTCATGAAGGGCCTGACCCCCGAAGAGCGCGCCCAGCTGACGGCCGGGATGACGCCGCAGCAAAAAGAAACAGTGGTTGCGCTGATTAACCCTACGTTGCTGGTAGCCGGCGAACTCCTGCAAACCCGCCTGCTCACGGATATCTACAGCCAGCGGCAGCTGCAGGCGGTGATGACGGATTTCTGGCTGAACCACTTCAACGTCTATCTGAAGAAGGGCCAGTTTGCGCCCTGGTACCTGGTGGACTACCAGCAAAATGTGATTGCACCGCATGCCATTGGGCAAGTTCGAGGACATGCTGGTGGCCACGGCGAAAAGCCCTGCGATGCTGTTCTATCTCGACAACCATTCCAGCATCGGCCCGCACTCGTTGGCCGCGGAACGTGCCCAGGTGAATCCCGCGGCCAAGAACAAAGACCTCGGCCTCAACGAGAACTATGCCCGCGAGCTGATGGAGTTGCATACTCTCGGCGTCGAGGGTGGGTACACGCAAAAAGACGTTACCGAAGTAGCCAAGGTCTTTACCGGTTGGACCATCGAGGAGCCTCGCAAAGGCAGCGAGTTTACCTTCAATGAGCGGCGCCACGAGCCCGGGCCCAAGTACGTTCTGGGCCGCACCATTCAGGAGAATGGCGAACAGGAAGGTCTTGCTGTGCTGCACCAGTTGGCAAGCAGTCCCGCGACGGCGCACCATCTATCGCAGCAGTTGGCGGAGCGCTTT
This sequence comes from uncultured Acidobacteriaceae bacterium, assembly GCA_963775365.1. Classification (GTDB taxonomy): domain Bacteria; phylum Acidobacteriota; class Terriglobia; order Terriglobales; family Acidobacteriaceae; genus PALSA-350. The sequence goes on from CAVZJL010000008.1 coordinate 114,569, forward strand.
GTGAGCGACACCCCGCCGCCGGCCCTGGTGGATCGCATGGCGAAGACCTATCTGCATACCGATGGCGACATCCGCCAGGTGCTGCGCACCATGTTTACCTCGCCGGAGTTCTGGTCCCGCGAGGCGTATCGTGCCAAGGTCAAGACTCCGGAAGAGTTTGTTCTTTCCGCGGTGCGGGCGACGGGAGGCGAAGTAGAACGCCCGGCCATCGTGCTCAACGCCATGAATCAGTTGGGCATGCCCTTCTACGGATGCCAGACGCCCGAATGGCTATTCCTGGACGGCAGGAGCGTGGGTGAACTCCGGTGATTTGCTGACCCGTATCAACATCGCGCTGGCGCTTGCCAGCCATAAGCTGGGCACGGCCACCGATCTGGATGCCTTGATGAAGATCAAGGGGCCCGATGCCGCCACTGCCGCGCAAAAGGAAAACAAGTTGGAGTCCCTGTTTCTCGATGGCCAGTTGAATCCGCAGGCGCGGCAAACGGTCTTGCAGCAGGCTGACCAACTGGCTGCGCAAGGGCCGATCACGCTGCCCGGGTCAGAGCCACCCAAACCTGGCGCGAAGCAAGCGGGAGCGATCCCCGTCCGGGCAGCATTCGTGCAAGTGATGGATCTGCCGACACCAATACCGCCGCCCGCAGATAAGCAAGCCGCAGTGGAGGCAGGGCTGTTGCTGGGCTCTCCAGATTTTCAGAAACGCTAGGGGAGAAGCGAGCCGGCAGCAGCGAATGCCGGGTTCTCCATTCAAGCCGTGTTTTGGGTTCAGTGGGGGAACCCAGGACTGACGAGTCCGTATGAGAACCGGTGAGAGGAGCGTACGAAGGGCACGTTCAACATGCTGCGGAAAACCCTCTATGAGAGCACGCCTTGAAGTCTGCTGAACGTTCATGAAGGGCACGGGTTCACAGGCCGCGGAAAACTCATGTTTTGTGTCAGGGCACAACTTTAGTCGGGCCGCAAAAAAACGCGATTGATGAGGGCTTCACAGACTCCTGCGGGACTGTGTCTGTTGGTGGAGTTCTGACGCAGGCGATAACGCCCGATGTATTTCACAATCATTGAGGGCAAAAACAGATTCCGGAAAAACGCTCGTTTTTGAAGGGTACGAGCTCCAGCTCGTACGTAAGTGCTCGCAAGACGCCCGGCTTTAGCCGCTGAGGGAGCAGAGCCTCTACTGAGGCGAGTTGTTGACTGGTGCCGTAGGGCTCACAGGGGTGGTTGGCGATCCGCCGAACCCCGAACCATTATTCGAGCCAGAGCCATTATTGGAGCCGAATCCAGAACTCGACCCAAACCCGGACCCACTGCTCGACCCAAATCCTGAACCCGAACTGGAACCAAATCCGGATCCGTTACTCGACCCGAAACCTGAACCATTACTCGACCCGAAACCCGTACCGTTGCTGGATCCGAAGCCTGTTCCCGTTGTACCGGTCGCACTTGTGCCGTTCATGCTGCCGTTGATGTTGGTGGGGGCGCCGGCCGTCGCCTCAAGAGCACTCTGGGTGTAATCGTAGACAAATTCCCATTTGTTGTAGTGGTTCTGCTTCCTGAAGACCTTGATCGATTCTTTCTTGCTGAGCAGGCCGACCCCCATGATCGGCGCACCACCAAATGTTGCTCCAGGTGTACCGAAGGCGCTGCCGCCCCCTGTAGTTCCGTTGGAATTTGTGGAGCCCATGCCGCCAGTCGTGACCGTGCCACCGATTCCAGGAGAGGAACCAAGCCCACCCCCCGTGGAGGAACCAAACCCACTGCCGCCGCTCGAACCAAACCCACTCCCTGTGCTAGACCCGAAACCACTGCCAGAGTTCGATCCGAACCCACTACCGGAGTTGGTGCCGCTACCAGAGTCAGTCCCACTGCCTGTGCTGGAGTCAGTGCCCCCGGTGGTGGCTGTGGGTGAGCCGTTGTTGCTGAAAGCTGAGCCTGAGTTCCCGAAGGATGAAGACGAAGAGCCAAACGACGAACCGTTATTGTTACCGAAGGAAGATCCCGAGGACCCGAAAGCCGAATTACTGCCCCCTGGCGAAGACCCGTTAGATCCAAACGATGAGGAGGAACCGAAAGAGTTGTTTGCAACGCCGCCTGCGCCGTTGGTCATCCCCGTAGGAGTAATGCCGTTTTGCTGCATCTGCACTTGCTGTCCAAACAAGCCCACCGCAGGAACCGTGGCCTCACCCAGGTGGATGATGCGCCAGTCGTCCTTTCCCGTCATAGGGTCCTTATAGCGCTTGCGCAGGAAACGCACATTGTCCGTCTTCATCAGCTGGTCGATGCTGTTGGGGTATCGGTTGTACTTTGCGTAGTACATGTGGATGGCCCGGGCATACTGCTTTCCGCGGTGGATGGTTTCCTCTTCCTTGTCGCGGCGGATGGATTCAGCTATCTTGGGCGCTGCTATGGCCAACGCAATCGTGATCAGCAGGACCATGAAAAGCACGCCCAGCAGCAGAAATCCTTCCTGGTTTCGAAAGTCGTGCGCCGAGCCGGATTGTGTTGCGTTGCGTCGCGTCTTCATTGGCGTAGCGGTAGAGTTTGTGTGTTGTGGTAGGGAATGTCTTCAACCTGGACCGAGACACTGCCGATCTTCACCACCCGATAACGCCGGTCGACAACATCCCCTTCCGAGGCGATAAAGATATCGTCGCCGTGCAGCAGGAAGACCTGTTTTTGCCCCGTCTTCTCCGCCGCATAGCCATAGAACCCGAGATTGATAGGCGGTGGTGGTGGGGGCGGTGGAGGACCGGTATCGACGTGTGCATTGCGGATGGGGGCGATCGGTTTGGGTATTTCCGTCGGCGCCGAGAACATGGAGAAGATGTTTCTCCCTTTGCCTGTGTACTCGAGCGACTCGGCCTGACGCATGATCTCCGGGTGCAACGTAGGGTCGAGTGAGGCTAAGCCGCCGATCTTTGCCGCCGGGTGTGCGTAAGCGCCCGCGGTGGTGTTCTCTTGCGGCATCCCGCCCTCCGAAGGCGCGGTTGCGGGACGCGGCGCTGTGACAACCGTGGGGGGAGCCGGCTCGGGGGATGGCGAAGGGCCGAAGGTCTGCCACAGGAAACGCACCAACAAGATCAGCATGACCAAGCCGAGGCCGCTGGCGATGTATACCTTTTTTTTATCTTCCGTGCCGACTTTGAGGGCCATTAGCGGGCGTCCTCCTCACCGGCCGGTGGGCCTTCGTCTCCCTGGGTGGGCGGAGGAAGCTCCTTCAGGTCGCTGGCACGAAGATAAGTATTGAGTTTCAGGCGCAGATTGACCAGGCCGCCCTGTTGCCCGGTCAGCGTGAGCCCGGTGATCAGGAAGAAGGTCTTGCTGCGCTCCAGCCCATTGATATAGTGCATGAGCGGTGCGTACTCTCCGGTGAGGCTGGCATCCAGACGGAGCTCAATCACCCCCCGGATCGCGGGCCTCGGACTGTAGGCGAGGTTGGTAAGGCGGACAGAATTTTTCGTTTCCAGGTCGTGGATCGTTGAGGAGATGGTGGAGTATGCAGCGGGAAAGCGCGCGGCATAGAAGTCGTCAGCCTGAGTCCGCGAAAGGTCGACCTTTTGCGGTAATCCGCGCAACGGGCTCATCTCCAGTTGGAGCGCACGATAGGCGGTCTGCCGCTGCTGCATCTGCTCGGGGCCGGCGGCGCGCAGGGTATTCCAGGCAAGAAAAAAGCGCACCCCAAGAACCAGGTTGAGGATCAACAACAGCGCCACCCCGGCGATATGCAGGTTGAGTAAGCTGAACAGGTTGCCGCTGAATTTCTTCATGGTGTCGCCACCTTGGCGGCCCCCGGTTTACGGGGGGATTTTCCAGCAGCACCCCGGGGGGCCTTAGGCCGCTTGGTTCCGCTTGTTGGGCTCTTATCCTTTTGCTTCGCCGCAGCCGGCTTTTCGGCAATCTCGGGCAGCGGATTGTATTCCGCCAGCAGATCGAAGTTCACATTGGAAGTGGCGCTCACCTGTTCCACCTGCCGCCCATTCTGGTTGCTCTCCGCCGTCTCCCGGGCCACGCGGGGGGAAAGAAAACGGTGCGAGTGTTCCAGGTTGCGGACCAGGTCGACGCCGCGATCGTGGGCGCCGCTCACGCGCAGGCGAATGGTGACTTTGCCCTCGCGGGTGATCACCGGCTCGATGTTCATTACCTGCACCCCGCTGGGCAGCACGTTTTCCAGATCCATCATGACCGCCGTCCAGGAGAAGGCTTTCTCGGCAAAGACGTGGTTAAGAAACTGCGATTGCGATAGGACCGCGGCGTTTTTCGGCTCCTGCATCTGTACCTGAAAAGCCTGCCGCTGAGAATCGATGGCCTGAATCTTCTGTTCCACCGCTGCCAGCCGCGCATGGGCTTCGGCAGCTTTTCGCTTTTCCGCGGCCAGCAAGAACCAAAGCGGCGCCGCGATCAGCGCCAGCAGGGCGATCAGGATCCGCAGCCGCAGGTAAACCGGCCCGAGCTCGACGAATGGACGGGAAGCGAGATTGAGTTGGATGCGCATCAGTTGGCGAGCGCTCCTACCACCCCGGCCAGAATGCCGCCCGGCATCGCCTTGCTCTTGTAGGGCGTAGGCACGACATCACGCACCGGGATACTCTCGTCGCCCAGCAGGCGGATAAGCTCCTCCGGCCCGCCAAGACCGCAGGATAGCAACTGCCGCGGTGGCGATTCCAGCGTATCCTCAAAATAAGCCACCGCAACACTTACCGATTGCTGCAGCTCTTCCGCCGCATGGAACTGGTTTTCCTGGGGCAGCCATTCCTTCTCCGTGAGCTCGAGCGTCCGGTGGAGCAGCAGTTCATTCTTGCGCGTAATCGCGGTGGTGACCGAGCTGCCGTTGCGGTTGATCACCAGCGACGGTTCCTCCCCACCGACGGCGGCCAATGCAGCCAGCGTGCTGGGCAAGACCACGCCCGGCTCGTATCCCGCTTCGCGTACCGCGCTTTCATATTCGGCCAGGACCGCGGCCGGGGAAACGGCGACGATCACCCGCACCAACCCGGGCTTGCCGGGCATGATCTGATAGCTGACGGCCGCATCTTCCACCTCAAACGGGACCAGCTTGCGCAGACGAAAGCGAATGATAGGGACAGCTTCGGCCGCCTTTGCGGGCAACAGGTCGAAATCCAGCAGCAGCACGCGCACCGCAGCGTCGGGGATCACGACCGTGACCTGGCTGTCTTTGACGCTGATTTCGTTCAGCGCCTGGCGCAAAGCGCCGGAGACGGCGGCACGATCGCTGAAGTTGGGTGGTTTCAGGCCGGCGGCAAGCACGCCCGGCCGCAAGGGAGCAAACGAAGAAACAATCTCCTGTTCCCCCTCGCCAGGACGGCCGGCAACCACGCCGGCGCTGGTGATCTCACAGGCCAGGCGCGGACGTAGCGCGTCAGCTTCGGAGGGGAAGATACGATTGGCAATGTTGGAAAGCATGTCTAGCGGAAGGCCTCGATAAATGTGACCTTGTTGATTTCCTTAAGTGTCGTCAAGCCGCGGCTGGCGCGGTCCACGGCCGATTCGCGCAGGAACTGCATGCCCTGCTCCTGGGCCAGCTTGCGCACCTCAGAGGAGGGTTTCTTCTCCAAAATAATCTCTCGAATGGGATCGTTCAGTTCCAGCAGCTCGTGAATGGCGGTTCGGCCTCGATAACCGGTGCCCGCGCACTCGATGCAGCCTGCACCCTCAAAAAAGTCAAAACTGCGCCACAGCTCAGGGTCCAGTCCGCTGTTGCGCAGGAATTCATCGTCGTAGCGCACCGGGCGTTTGCAGTATTCGCAAATCGTACGCACCAGCCGCTGGGCAAGAATGCAATTGAGCGCGGAAACAAAGTTGTACGCTTCCACACCCATGTTGAGAAAACGGCCCAACACGTCGACGACGTTGTTAGCGTGGACGGTAGTGAACACCAGGTGGCCCGTCAGCGCGGAGTTGATGGCGATCTGCGCTGTCTCCTGGTCGCGGATTTCGCCCACCAGAATCTTGTCTGGATCATGGCGCAGGATGGAGCGCAAGCCGCGGGCGAAGGTGAGTCCCTTCTTCTCGTTCACCGGGATCTGCGTGATGCCGCGAATCTGGTACTCCACCGGGTCTTCGATGGTGATGATCTTGTCCTCGTCGCTCTTGATCTCGTTGAGCGCGGCATAGAGGGTCGTCGTCTTGCCTGAGCCGGTGGGTCCGGTCACCAGCACCATGCCGTAGGGCTCACGGATATAGCGCCGGAAGCGGCGCAGATCTTCCTCGCCAAAACCGACCACGTCGAGCGTGAGCTTGCGGAACTTCTCGCTCATCGACTCCTTGTCGAGCACGCGGAGCACAGCATTTTCGCCGTGTACGGTGGGCATGATGGATACGCGGAAGTCGATCAGGCGCCCTTTGTAGCGCACGCGGAAGCGCCCGTCCTGGGGTACCCGGCGCTCGGCGATGTCCAGTTCGCTCATGACCTTGATGCGGGAAAGGATGGTGGAGTGATGCTCGCGCGCAATCGGCGCCATGGCTGCCTGCAGTACGCCGTCGATGCGGTACTTGACCACCAGCGAGTCATCGTAGGTTTCCAGGTGAATGTCGGAGGCCCGCCGCTCCAGCGCGGTGAAGATAGTTGTATCCACCAGCCGGATGATGGGGCTGATGTCTTCTTCAGAGGTAAGCTTCTCGATCGAGATGTTCTCATCGGGATTGTCTTCGGCAGAGATCACGTCGAACGTGAGCCCCTCGGACGCTTCGTCGAGCACGCGTTGCGACTGCTCCGTCTTTTTGAGCAGGTCGGTGATCTGGGAGAGGGTCGCGACCCGGGTCGTGATTCGCTGTCCTAGCAAGCCGCTGATTTCGTCCAGGATCATGAGCCGGCTGGGATCGCTGACTGCGATCACCAGCCGGTCTTCCATCTGCTCCAGGGGCACGAAGTTGTAGCGAAACATCATGTCCACGGGCACACTGCGGAAGAGCTCGTGCTGAATGCGAAAGTTCTTCAGGTCGACGAACTCGCAGCGGTAACGATGGGCCAGCGCCTGGGCGCGCGAGCTCTCTTCGGACTCTGGAACGAGAGTAGTGAGAAGTGCGGTGCTGTCGGCCATATGAAACTCCTAACGGCAGAAATGGACAAAGCGGAGGCAGCGCCTCCTCAGTGGCCTCCCATGGTGCTAGCTTGACCCAGGGAGAAGATGGGCAGATAAAGGGCGATCAGAATCACGACTACGACTGAGCCCATCACAATCAGGATAGCGGGCTCAATCAGAGCCAGCGCGGCGGTCAGCGCCGTCTGTACATCTTCTTCGAAAAACTCGGCGACCGAGTTGAGCATCTGCGGCAAAGCTCCGGTAGATTCACCGACGTCGATCATTTCCACCGCAAGGTCGGGAAAGACGCCAGTTTTTTCCAGGCTCTGGGCCAGGCTTTTTCCTTCGCGCACGGTGCCTACGGAGGCCATGACAGCCTTCGCAATGGTGTCGCTGGAGATGGAGCGGGCCGCGGTTTCAAGCGAGGGCACGGGCGGCAGCCCGCCGACCAGGAGGCTGGAAAGCGTGCGCACAAAAAGCGCGACCTGGTACTTGCGCCAGATATTGCCGAATATCGGCATACCGATGCGCATGCGATCGATGCGCGCGGTGCCTGCCGTGGTCTGGCTATAACGGAAGAGCGCGTAGACGATGATGGCGATGCCGGCCAGCAGCCACAAAATGTAATGCTGAAAATTATTGCCTACCGCCAACAGCATGCGGGTCGCCGCCGGCAGGTTGGTGCCCAGCTGGTCGTAGAGCATGGCGAAACGTGGCACCACGAAACTGATCAGGAAGATGAACAACGCGATCACCATCGTGACCAGCAGGCACGGGTAGAGCAGGGAAGCCATCAGCTTCTTGCGGAAGGAGAGCGAAATGCGCTGGAAGGCAAGATACCGTGACAGAACATCTTCCAGCTGCCCGCTTCGTTCACCTGCCAGCAGGGTGGTGGTGTAGATCAGGGGAAAGCCGCCTTGGGCTTCAAAGGCTCCCGAGAGTGACTCGCCGGTGCGCACGCGCGCGGCTACATTTTCCAGTTGTGCGCGGAAGGTCGGGTTCTTCTGGCCTTTGACCAGCATGTCGAGCGAGCCGACGATGGGCAGGCCGGCCTTGATCAGGGTAAGAAACTGCTGGTTGAAGATGATGAAGGCTTCCAGGTTGGCTTTCTTGCGGCTGCCTCCGCCGCGCATGCCGCGCGCCCGCACCGAGTAGACGTAATAGCCGGCCTGCGTGAAACGGGTGCGCAGTTCTTCCGGCGGAGCCGGCGACCTGCACCTGCTCTTGAATGCGTCCCCGCTCATCTGCCAGCTTGACTACGTACTCTGCCATGGGCCCCTTACCAGTTTACCGGGATACTCCGGCGCGCTGCGTCCGGCTTGGCCGGAAGCGTTCCCAGCTTGCCAATTTGACCTTTGGGACCGACGACCCAAGGCAGGCTGAGAGCGTTCCAATTACCACTATCGAGCCATTGCCACGTCTTGCCATCGTCATAGGAAACATCGGAGCCATTGCTACCCACCGTGATCCAGGCTTGGTCTCTTGCGTCCCAGGCCACGGCAGAACGGTAACCATGGGGCAGCTTGCGGGAACGCTCCAGTGTTCTCCGCCGTCCGAGGTGTAAGCCGCAGTGCCGGTTGCCTCCTCCGGTTTGCGATAGTCTCCACCCACAGCGATTCCGTGCATTTGGTCGCGAAACGCTAAGGAAAAGACGCCGGAAGAGTCATTTCCGCTTGCCAGCGGGGTTTGTGCGCTCTGCCACGTGGCCAGGTTCTTGGTCCGCAAAACCCTCGCCTTGCTGGTTCCCAACCAGATCCAACTTCCGCTCGCCGCCATGGCGCTGTTGCTGGCGGCGAAAAGCAGACTCTCCCGGAAGCGGCTCCAGGCGGCCCCCGGCCTCCACGTTTTACCTCCGTCGTGGGTCACCAGCAAACCAAACCTTACATGATCAGTACGTCCGGGCGCCTGCACTGGATCACCGTAGATGACACCGTGCTGCCGGTCCAGGAAGAGAAGCCCATCCCAAAAGCCGGCCGCATCGGGGTTGGTGAAGAGCAGCTTCCAACTGTTACAGCCATCGGTTGTCTCGATAGAGGCGAGATTGATCGCCGGGTCCGCTCGACAAAGCCAAAGCACTTTGTGCGTCCCAGGCCCAGACAGCGCGGAAGTCCAGCTTGTTTGCGCCGGGCGGCGTGGCGCACTGTTGCCAGAGGTAGCCAGTGTCCTCGCTGCGCAGCATGGTGCCGCCGGTGCCGCTGGCCCAAACTACGCCACCGCCCACGGCATGGATTCCCCGCAGCCCGGCAGTGGAGCCGCTATCCTCGAGCTCCCACGGACCGCTAGTCGAGTGCTTGTGCGCCCGCCGCAAGGGCACAGGCACGCCAGTTAGAAGAAACTATCGAGATGAGCAAGGTCATGATCGGTACTCGAGGGTGAAACCGCAGGTGCCGCATTCGACTTCGCTAACCAGGGACAGGCTCTCCACATACGCTACGCTTTCCGAGATGCGGGATGACAATTCTTTCGAAGGGGAAACTCTTGTTTCGTCTGAACTCGCTTGCGCGTACAACATGAGTTGTCATCCCGATCCGGAAAGACGAGCGTAGTGGAGGGACCTGTCGGTTAGGATCAACCAGGCTACCCTACACCGGTGGTAGACCATCCACCACCGGAACACCCGGCGGCGGATGAAAAACAAAATCCGCGTCCGGCGCCGGAGCATTCGCCTGGCTTTCCTTAAACGTGAAAGAAGTCCGCGCTCCATCGATTTCGTCGATGACCATGGAGTGGATGACCCCGTCGGCGCTCACCCCGAGGACAATCTTCTCCACCCGGTTGTGCATGCCCTTGGGCACTCCGGAGAGCTGCAGCTCCGCGTCTGTGGTGGACAGCGTCAACCCGTCGAGTTCTTTCTGCAGTTGGGTGTGTCCCAGCAGAAACCGCAGAGGCGAACGGAGATCGTCCAGTTGCGAAGCGGACACACGCTCGACCTGCGCATCTCCCGGGGAATAGAACCAGGCATATTTGCCATCGAGCAGAAAAACCTTTCCCGGCGGATTGGTGTAGCTCCAGTGCATCTTTCCCGGCTTACGCAGCAGCAGAGTCCCGCTCTCTTCGCGATCGATGCCCATTCCCTGAAAGCTCTCGGTAAAGGAGGTGCGCAGGGAATGGAGACCGTTGTAGTACTTATCCACTCGCTGCGCTAGCTGTTGCGCCGTGGGTACCGGCCTGGGCGAACAAAGCAACCGGCGCAACAGAAACAATACAAAGAGAAGCGGGCGCTTACTGAATCGGCTGCGAGCAATTCGTGCCACCCGCGGGGTCAGCCTTGATATCCCCGGCTGAATCGATGCAGAAGCCACGATGCCCCGACTTCCCAATGGACTGCGGAACCGCGGTCGCCTCGTAGGAGGTGTACATGTCCTGGTTGTTAACCGTGACCTTGTTGCAGTTGACGATGTCGAAGGTGTAGCCGGATTTCTGTCCCGTGGCCAGATCGCCCTGCAAAACTTGCGCCGCCTGCGGCGCTGGGTGGACCGGCGCTGGCGTTGCCGCCGAGTGCAGGCAGCGACAGGCGAAGCCGTTGGCGGGAAAGTTCGTCTGGTACTGGATCTGTGCCTGGTAGATAGCGCGCAGCGACTGGATGGCTGAGGTTTCGTCCGCCTGCGCCTTCATGCTGATGAAGTTCGGAATGGCGATCAACATCAGAATGATCATGATGGACATGACGATAAGCAGTTCCATCAGGGTGAAGCCGCGCTGGCGGTTGCTGCGGAGAATCCCGGTATTGCTGGTCTGAGTCATGACGGTCCCATTTTACAAGATGATATAGACGCAGCTCGCCAGCAAAAGCGCTCGACCGAACCTAGCAGGCCAGCTGGGCGCGGCTGATCTTGAGCCCATCGAGCCGGCCCAGCAGCGTCACCGCAACCTTGTCCGGATCGAAGAGGGAGTTGGCCATCGCCATCACCTGCTTCGCTGGTGACGGCCTCGACCTTCTCCATGATTTCGTCCACGCCAAAGAAGTGCTCGAAGTACATTTCCTGGCGGGCCAGGTTCGACATGCGCGACATGGAGCTCTCCAGGCCGAGAATGATGTTGCCTTTGAGCTGGTCCTTGGAGCGGCGAAGCTCGTCTTCCGGCAGCGCTTCGCACTTCAGGCGGCGAAACTCACACATGATCAACTCAATCACCTGCAGACAGTGCGCGGACGAAGTACCTGCATAGACGCAGAGCGAGCCGGTGTCGCGATAAGGGTTGAGGTCGCTGAAGATGGAGTAGGCCAGACCATGCTCTTCGCGCACCGTCTGGAAAAGCCGCGAACTCATGCCGCCGCCCAGGACGGTGTTGAGCAGCAGGGTCACGTAACGGAGCTCGTGGGCGATGGGCGGAGAGGGCACGCCCAGGCAGAGCTGCACCTGTTCCAGAGCCTTCTTGTTGCGCAGCACGATCTTCGAAACGGTGCGCGGCTCCGTCTCCGCAAGTCGGCCGTTGCTGGGCTGCGATGTGATCGAAGCGCCGTGATACCAGATCGACGAAGTGCATCGTGCTCCAGATTGCCGGCGGCGGAGAAAACCATGTTGTTGCCGGAGAAGCGCTTGCCGTAGTAATCGAACAACATGTCCTGCTCGAAGCGGCGCACCGTCTCCTTGGTGCCCAGGATGGGTTTCCCGAGCGGATGGTCCTTCCAGAAATTCTGGGTGAAGATCTCGTGCACCAGGTAGTCGGGATTGTCCTCGTCCATCTTGATCTCTTCGAGGATTACGCCGCGCTCGCGCATGATGTCGTCGTTGTTGAAGACCGGATTCAACACCAGGTCGGAGAGCACATCGAGCGCCGTGGGGACATGCTCGTCGAGAACTTTGAGGTTGAAGCAGATGGTCTCTTTGCCGGTGAAGGCGTCCAGGTTGCCGCCGATGGCATCCACCTCGCGCGCAATGCGCTTGGCGGAACGTGACTGCGTTCCCTTGAAGACCATGTGTTCGACGAAGTGAGAGATGCCGTTCACTTCCGGCAGCTCATGCCGCGAACCGGCCCTGATCCACACACCCATGGCAACAGACCGGATATGCTCCATGCGCTCGGTCAGAATAGTCAGGCCGGAGGGAAGGACCGTGCGTCGAATGCTGCGTTCTGTCACCATCTCAGTGTAGCGGCTTTCCCTGGGCTAAAGCGGATTTCCCGCGCCCAAAACCGGGTGCTATGCTGCGAAAAGAGCCTGGGTCACCGGTCAATGTCTGGAAGGGAAAATCTCGTCCGCTTGTTAGACGGACCCCGCAGCCGGCTCCCGGTAGAAATCTTTTTGGCCTTTCCCGTCAACAACTTACCGAATTAATGCTGCGATTTCGGCAGCCGCCGTACCGGGCCGGCCAGCTGCTCGAGGCCATGTTTCGGCAGCGGACTGGCTCCCTGGAACAGGTACGTACCCTGCCTCGCGAGTCTGCGCAAGCAATGGCCGAGCGAGGGCTGGGCGATCGACCGGCCGCAGGATTGTCGAGACTTTTCGCTCCATCGACGGCACCGAGCGCTACCTGGTTGCCGGCCAGGACGGGCAGACGGTGGAGACGGTCTGGATGCCGGGCGGCGACGGGGCAGAGCAGGGAGATGGCAGATGGGCAGGAACGGCGAGCGCCAGTTCCCGGCGAGCCACCATCTGCGTTTCCAGCCAGGTCGGCTGCGCCGTGAATTGCCAGTTCTGCCTCACGGCGAAATTGGGACTGCAGAGAAACCTGTCGGCGGGAGAGATTGCCGGCCAGGTGATCGCGGTGCTGGACCGGCAGGCAGTGCAAGTGGGGCGCGACCGGATCAACCTGGTCTTCATGGGCATGGGCGAGCCCTTCCTGAACTACGACGAGTTCATGGCGGCCGTGCGTCTGCTGGTGAACGAGGCAGGGCTGGCGGAATCCAGGATGACGGTTTCCACCTCCGGCATTGTGCCCGGCATTCTGCGGCTGGCGGCGGAGACGGTGCGGCCCAGGCTGGCGATCAGTCTGAATGCGCCCAACGATGGGATCCGCGAAGCGATCATGCCCATCACTCGCAAATGGAAGATCGAGGAGGTGATTCAGGCGGCCGGCCAGTTGCCTCTGCGGCCGCGGGAACGGGTCACCTTCGAGTACGTGCTGTTGGGCGGCGTCAACGACGGCTTGCGAGCATGCGGACGAATTAGTAGCGCTGGCGCGCAGTGCGCCCATGCCGGTGAAGGTGAACCTGATTGCCTGGAATCCCGGTCCTGGGATTGGCTACGCGATGCCGGCGCCGGAGCAGGTAGCGGCCTTTCAGCAAAGGCTCATCGCGCGCGGCGTTCCCGCCTTTCTGCGCCGGCCGCGGGGCAGAGACATCTACGCCGCCTGCGGCCAGCTCAAGCGAACGGTCGTCAAGGAGAATTCAACCGGCTGCGTTGCTCGGTCGGACAATTCTGGGGCATGACCTGCTTGCTCAACAGAGTCGTCAGCCCGGCTTGATGCGTTCCCACTCTACCGCCGCCGTAACACCAGCCGCAGTACCGCTTCGCACTCGATCCGCGGCGTGGCGGACTACATCGCCTTCGGCGGCAAAATCGCCGGCGATACAGCGCACGCCCAAGGCTTCGATGGCCTCGATGTCAGCGACGATCGGCGAAGCCCCTTCTCCGGCGTAGCGATCGAGCAAAACCTGCGAGACGGGCGCGGTATTCACCAGCGCATAGTCGAAGATGGCGCCGTGCGCGTGCTCATAAATGCGCTCGATATGCTGCGATGCAGTGAGGTTCAGGCTCTCGTTGGCCTGGGTCATCAGGTTGCAGATGTACACCCGCACCGCCCGCGAAGAAGCCAGTGCTTCGGAAACACCTTTGACCAGCAGATTGGTAATGATGCTGGTAAAAAGCGAACCGGGGCCAATGGTGATGAGGTCGGCGCGTTCAATCGCCTCCAGGGTCTCGGGCAGCGGTTCGGCGTCCGCCGGCTCGAGCATAAGTTCCACAATGCGTTGCCGGCTGGCGGTGATGTTGGTTTCCCCGTTTACCAGGGAACCGTCATCCATGCGGGCGGCGAGGGATACGTTGGCATTGGTTACCGGGTAGATGTGGCCGCGGGTGGCCAGCACCTGGGAAGAAAGTTTGATGGCCTGGGCGAAATCCCCGGTCATTTCCAGCCAGCGCGGCGACAAACAGGTTGCCAAAGCTGTGGCCTTCCAGGCCCTCGCCGGCGGTGAAGCGATGGCGGAAGAGCCGGGAGATCAGATGTTCGTCTTCAGAAAGAGCCACCATGCAATTGCGCAGATCGCCCGGTGGCAGCATGTTAAAGCCGCGGCGCAGCCGTCCGCTGGAGCCCCCATCATCGGTCACCGTGACCACGGCAGCCAGATCGGAGATGAGGCATGGAGCAGCCTCGCAGTCGCGCGGAAGACTGGTGAGGCGATGCGACATAGCGCCGTAGCCCGCGCAGCAGAGTGGAAAGGCCGGTGCCTCCGCCGATAGCCACGGCGCGAAGGCTGGAGCGGTCGGTGCTCCGTCGAGCAGGCAATGGCTTTCGCGGGCCTCGGCTTGGCCAGGGTCGGAGGACAGGGATTTCACCATAAAGCCGTCACAAAACTAACCTACGCCAGGAAGCGAACTCCGGCGATTCCCTGAAAGCGGGAGCCAGTTGCTTACGGAACTTCAGGGTAGAGTAATTCGGTGAACCGGGGATCATCGGCCATATCCTGAAAATCGGAATCGCTGCGCGCCTGGATGCGGTTACGCGGGCTCAACTCGATCGCCTTGGCCAGGTGTTCGAGGCAGGGCTCAGCCAGCCCGGTCATGCTTTCCAGAATGGCCAGGCCGTAGTAGGCGTAATCGGCAGCTGGGTTGGTCTTGAGAATGCCCTGGAACTGGTCGCGAGCCTCTTCGTAAAACCCAGTGTTCAACAGAGAGATGGCGTAGTCGTACTGCTCCTCGGTATTGTCGAAGGAGAGGCCGCTTTGTTGCGCATGCCGTTGGCAGGCGGCGAGATAAACCCGCACCCGCTCCAGAATCTCAACCGGGCCGTCCTGGCTAAGCTTCTCAAAGACCAGCCGGGCTTTCTCATACTTGCCTTCGTGCATCCACTGCAGCGCGGTCTGGTACTCGTTCAGGGCCTTCTGGTGTCGAAGCATTGGGCATAGGGCGCGCCTTGCCCTCGATAGTGCGAGGATTACGCCGAGCGGGGATACCCTGACCTGTGTTTTGCATAACCCACTCTTCTTTCTCCTTTTTGAACAGGAGTCGACATCGATCAAACAACTTGATGCGGAGCCGAATGGCTATTAGATTCGTTTTTATACGCACAGAAGAGGCGTACGTCAACCCGGCAGGCGATCCGCATCCTTGGCAAGACTGTAGCACGGAAGCCAAATATGGGCGCTGTTCAGGGCTGTGGATCTGCCTTACGGCTTGGACTGCGGGGCATAGACCGCCGGGTTCAGCGCGGGGTCGTTATACATCTTGAGCTGCCGGTAGAGCTTGAATCTTCGCTCCCGGTTGAGGACTTGCTGCCAGAGCCGATCGAGAGCGCCGGCCAGATCGTCCCGTTGCTCAACCAGGATGCGCAGACGCTGCAGATTGCGTTCGGCGTGCCCCGGGGGGGCCTCGGGCCGGTCGATCTCTTCCCGGGTATGAAACAGCTTAAGCGAGAGAATCGACAGCCGGTCGAGGATCAGCCCGGGAGACTCGGAATGCAGTTCGGCGCCCGGAGCGGGCAGATTTTGCTGGCTGAGAAAGTTCAAGCAGAAAGACGTCGCACTGTTCGGCGAGATCGTTGCGCCGTTGATTGGCGCGATCGATAAAGCGCTTGATGCGGGCCAGGTCGTGATCACTGGCGTCGGGAGCGCGGGCCGTCATCCTCCGCGTGCCAGAGTTCGAAGTTGGCCAGGTGCTGCTCGGCCACGGTGCGCTCGAAGCCGGTCAGAGAGGCCGCTACCGCGGGAACCTCGCGATGCCAGGCGCAGTGCAATGGTCTTGCAACGCAATGATCTGCAAGGGTTGAAGGCGTGCGCAAAGCGGATCGGTGGCCATGGGCGTTAATTGGAAGGAGCGTTTCTGGCGTGGGGCATGCCAACCGGCTGCTCGGTAGCTCCGAAACGTGGTGAGCTCGGTGGGAATCGAACCCACGACCCACGCATTAAAAGTGCGTTGCTCTACCGACTGAGCTACGAGCTCATGACTGCTTAATTTCCAAAGTATCACAATGGGTTGAGCCTGCCTCCGCCAGCCGTGGAGGGAGAGAGCTCATGAAATTTTGACAGCGCCGCTCACGTTAACACGAATCCGGAGTATGTTAAGGAAACTAAAGCTCCCCCGTAATATGTCGAAAGACGACAATAAGACTCTCCCCCGTTCGCCGAAGACCCGGCCCATCCTTCTGTGCCGATTTGGGCCCTGATTTGGGAGAATTGAGGGAGTGGCATGACAGAGAAACCATCCGACCCGGAGCAGAACGCGCCGCCCGAGGATATTGCGGCTCTCTACGCTCGCGCCCGCACGCCGGGTAGCACGTACTGGGATTTTTCCGCGTCGCGCAAGGAGGTGCTGGGGCACTTCCGCTACCGGATCGCGCGCGAACCAGGAGAACCGGGCAGCGCTGCGGAGCCCACGGTCATTTCCCAGCGCCCATCTCACCAGTCGAGGGAGGAGGCAATGGACGAGGCGGCCCAAGACATCTTGGAGGCAACCGAGATGCAGGCTCTTCCCGGGCCTGCGCGGCAGACGGGGCCGCAGCCCATGGATTCAGCGGCCAAACGCTGGTTCGCGCTGCACTCTATTTTCGCTCCTCCAGAGGTGATATCAACACCGGGCCTGGAAGACCGGCCACCCATGGTCGCCGTTTTCTCCCTGGCCGGCGGAGTAGGAAAGACCTGCCTGGTAGCCACGCTGGGGCGTGCTCTGGCTGCCCTCGGGGAACACGTCCTGCTGGCCGATACGGCTATCTATGGGCCCTTGCCGCTCTATTTCGGCTCGCGCGAGTTTAAACCCGGCGTGGTTCGGACCTTTTCTCCTCCCGGCGGGGAGAGCGATGCACCAGTACAGGTTCTTACCCTGGAGCCGGAGCGCTATCCCGGGGACGGCGCGGATGAGCATGACCCGTTGTTGGGTGAGCTGGGGCGCGACGGCCGCGACGCCAGCCGCATCCTGGTAGATATAGGCACTGCGAGCCGTCAGGTGACCAGGCGGCTGCTGTTGCTGCGGCCAACGATTCTGGTGCCCATCCTTCCGGACATGAGCTCGGTAGCAACCGTTCGGTCGTTGGAGGCGTTTCTGTTCAACCCGGCCAATCCGCTCAACCGGGATATAGAAACGGGATCTGCCTTTTACTTGTTGAACCAGTTCGATGCCTCATCGCCGCTGCACCTGGACGTGCGCGAGACGTTGCAGCAGCAACTGGGCGATCGCCTGCTGCCCCTGGTGCTACGCCGCAGCCCCGCGGTGAGCGAGGCCCTGGCCGAAGGAACGACGGTGATCGATTACGCGCCTGGTTCAGCGGTGGCCGAAGACTATATGCATCTGGCCGGTTGGCTGCGCAGCTTCTCTGCGCCAGCCGCGGTGGGGCAACGGGGAATGCGCTGGAGCGAGCTATAAGTGGCTCTGCATCAGATGAAGGGAGTCGGCTGACCTTTCTGTGACAACTCCGCCTGCGGTGCAATCTATCCTTGGGTTATGAAGCCGGTTCGCCCAAAATTCAGTCACCGAAGGTCGACGTCTGCACGGAACTGGTTTGCCGCGCTTTTGCTCCTCCTGGCCCTGGCATCCGCGCACGCAGCGGACGCTCTGGCGCCGACCGAGATAGAACAGGGCTTCCAGAGTATGTACAACCTGGATTTTCAAAAGGCGCATCAGGATTTTTCCACCTGGGAGCAGATGCACCCGGATGACCCAATGGGACCGGTCTCGCAAGCGGCCGGCTTCCTGTTTGCGGGAGTTCGCCCGGCTCGACATCCTGGAAAGCCAGCTCTTCACTGACGACAAAGAATTTGAAGCCCGGTCCAAGCTTCGTCCAGATCCCAAGGTACGCGAGGAGTTTTTCGCCGCCGTAGATCGCGGTGACCAACTCGCGGACGCGGCTCTTAAGCTGCATGCCAATGACAGCAACGCGCTGTTTGCCAAGGTTCTGGCCATGGGGCTCCGCTCGGACTATGTAGCGATGATCGACAAGGAGGATTTGGCTGCACTGAGCTATATGAAGCAAGGGCGCATCCTTGCCAACGGCTCTGCAGCAAAAGCCCGATGACTACGACGCCTTCCTGGCGGTCGGCGTGGAAAATTACATGACCGGCATCAAGCCGGCGCCCGTACGCTGGATGTTGCGCTTGGGCGGCATCAAGCCGGACAAAGAGCAGGGCATTCGCGAGCTGGAGCAAACCGCCGCTCATGGGAACCTCTTGAAACCTTGCGCCAAGCTGCTGCTGGCCGTAGCCGCGCTGCGGGACAAGAATGACGCCCAAGGGTGTGGCTTGTTGCACGAGCTCGCGGTCAAATACCCCGGCAATCCGCTATACCGCAACAACGCTCCCGCAGTGCGCAGACGCACTAACCTAGAACAAGGGGGGTGGGATTAACAGGCGCACTTATTTCCCGCCTTTTAACGGCTTTGTTACTAACGTTTGCCCTTGCTGATGGGGACCACCTGCACCGTCACGTCGCGAATTTCGGACAGGAAGCGGTTGATCACCGAGCCGTGTAGAAGAATATCCCAGCCGTGAGCGCGCCGGTTGGCCAAAGACCACGTGGGAAATGCCCTCCTGTTGCGCGAACTCGATCAGCGCGTCGGCGACATTGCGGTCTTTCAACGCAACCACCTTCGCGCCCAGGTCGCGCGCCATGCGCTGATACTCTTCCATGCGTTGATACTCGTCCGCATCCCCATGGCGCGGAGTCTTCATCTGGGGATTCAACCCGGACCGCGTACCAATTCGTGGCCAGGCGGCCGGCGATCCGCGCTCCCACGCGCAAGAGGCGTTCCGCTCCAGGCCGGGGGGAGAGGCAGACCATCACCTTCTCCGGAATCGGCGCTTGTTCCAGGCCCTCGCTGCGGCGATACTCCGCCGCGCGGGAGCCGACCTCCGCCGCAGTGGTGCGCAACGCAAGCTCGCGCAGCATACTGAGGTTGCCCTTGCGGAAAAAATTGGCCAGGGACTGCTCAATCTTTTCCTGGGCGTAGATCTTGCCTTGCTTGAGGCGTGAACGTAGTTCCTCCACGGTGATGTCCACGTTCACGACTTCAT